>NC_015138.1:0-1370542 GCF_000176855.2 Paracidovorax avenae ATCC 19860
TTATCACAGGCTTGGCGGCAAGTGGCAATGCTCGGGCTTCTGATGCCCGGCGGGTGCACGGTTATAGCAGGCCCGCGGACACCCCGCCCAGCTTGTGGATAACCCCTTGAAAAGCTACAATCCCAGGCCCTGATCCGTTCCTCCTATCCACAAAAAGATCCCGCCTTCATGACCGAGGAACCCTCCCGCAGCCCCGACTTCGACACCGACGCCGATCCCGGCCAGGGGCTGTGGCAAGCCTGTGTCGAGCAGCTCGCGCAGGACCTGCCCGAACAGCAGTTCAACACCTGGATCAAGCCGCTCGTCGCCCAGGTCGCCCCCGACTTCTCCAAGGTCACCCTGCTGGTGGCCAACCGCTTCAAGCTCGACTGGATCCGCGCCCAGTACGCGGGCCGCATCACCGCGCTGCTCGAGGGCCTGTACGGCCAGCCGGTCACGCTGGAGTTAGCGCTCGCTCAGCGGGAAAGCGTTACCCGTACGGTGGTTCGCCCCGTGGTGCAGCAGCCCACGGCACCCGCCGAGACGCCCATCGGCTCCACCCCGGCGGACGAACCCGCGGCCGCGCCGTTCCGCTCGCGCCTCAACCCCGCACTCACCTTCGAGACCCTGGTGGAGGGCACGGCCAACCGCATGGCGCGGTCCGCCGCCATGCACGTCGCGGGCTCGCCCGGGCACCTGTACAACCCGCTCTTCATCTACGGCGGCGTGGGCCTGGGCAAGACCCACCTGGTGCATGCCGTGGGCAACCGCCTGCTGCAGGACAAGCCCGACGCCAAAGTTCTCTACATCCATGCCGAACAGTTCGTCTCGGATGTGGTTAAGGCCTACCAGCGCCGCACCTTCGACGAGTTCAAGGCCCACTACCACTCGCTCGACCTGCTGCTGATCGACGACGTGCAGTTCTTCGCCAACAAGGACCGCACGCAGGAGGAGTTCTTCAACGCCTTCGAGGCGCTGCTGGCCAAGAAGAGCCACATCGTGATGACCTCGGACACCTATCCGAAGGGCCTTGCGAACATCCACGAGCGGCTTGTCTCGCGCTTCGACTCCGGCCTCACCGTCACGATCGAGCCGCCCGAGCTCGAGATGCGCGTGGCCATCCTGATCAACAAGGCCCGGGCCGAGAGCGCCGAGATGCCCGAGGAAGTCGCCTTCTTCGTCGCCAAGAACGTGCGCTCCAACGTGCGCGAACTCGAAGGCGCGCTGCGCAAGATCCTGGCCTATTCGCGCTTCAACCAGAAGGAAGTCTCCATCCAGCTCGCCCGCGAGGCGCTGCGCGATCTGCTGTCCATCCAGAACCGGCAGATCAGCGTGGAGAACATCCAGAAGACCGTCGCCGACTACTACAAGATCAAGGTGGCGGACATGTACAGCAAGAAGCGCCCGGCCTCCATCGCCCGGCCGCGCCAGATCGCCATGTACCTCGCCAAGGAACTCACGCAGAAGAGCCTGCCGGAGATCGGCGAGCTTTTCGGGGGGCGCGACCACACGACGGTGCTGCACGCGGTGCGCAAGATCGCAGGCGAACGGCAGCAACTGACCGAGCTGAACCAGCAGCTGCACGTGCTGGAGCAGACGCTCAAGGGCTGAAAGCGGCCCGCAAGACCACGGTGAAGCCCGCCCGCGCCCAGGAAATGCCCCGGTTCCCGGGCAAAATGCCAGGTTGGCCGAGGGGTGCCGGCAAAGGCATCGCCCACGCGGCCGCCGGGCGGCCCGGCACCGTCGCACAAATCACTAGGGGTTGAAGACATGATCGTCCTGAAGGCAACACAAGACAAGGTTCTCGCGGTACTGCAATCGGTCGCGGGCATCGTCGAGCGCCGGCACACGCTGCCCATCCTGGCCAACGTGCTGATCCGCAAGACCGGCAATGCCCTGCAGCTCACCACCAGCGACCTGGAAATCCAGATCCGCACCACCGCCGAGCTCGGCGGCGACACGGGCGACTTCACCACCACGGTGGGCGCGCGCAAGCTGATCGACATCCTGAAGACCATGCCCGCCGACCAGACGGTGAGCCTGGAGTCGCAGCAGTCCAAGCTGGTGCTCAAGGGCGGCAAGAGCCGCTTCACCCTGCAGTCGCTGCCGGCGGAAGACTTCCCCCTGGTGCAGGAATCCGCCGCCTTCGGCCCCGTCTTCAGCGTGCCGCAGAAGGTGCTGAAGGACCTGCTCGGCCAGGTGTCGTTCGCCATGGCGGTGCAGGACATCCGCTACTACCTCAACGGCATCCTGTTCGTGGCAGAGGGCAACACGCTGAGCCTGGTCGCCACCGACGGCCACCGCCTGGCCTTCGCGAGCGCCACGCTGGACGTGGAAGTGCCCAAGCAGGAAGTCATCCTGCCGCGCAAGACCGTGCTGGAGCTGCAGCGCCTGCTGTCGGACGCCGGCGGCGAGAACCAGCCCCACATCGAGATGCAGTTCGCCAACAACCAGGCGAAGTTCACCTTCGGCGGCATGGAGTTCGTCACGAAGCTGGTCGAAGGCAAGTTCCCCGACTACAACCGCGTCATCCCCAAGAACCACAAGAACAGCGTCACCCTGGGCCGCGCGCCCCTGCTGGCCAGCCTGCAGCGCACGGCCATCATGACCAGCGACAAGTTCAAGGGCGTGCGCCTGAACATCGAACCCGGCACCCTGCGCGTGGCGTCCAACAACGCCGAGCAGGAAGAGGCCGTGGACGAGCTCGACATCGACTACGGCGGCGACACCATCGAGATCGGCTTCAACGTCACCTACCTCATCGACGCGCTCGCGAACATGGGCCAGGACATGGTGAAGGTGGACCTCTCCGACGGCAACAGCTCCGCGCTGATGACCATCCCCGACAACGACAACTTCAAGTACGTCGTGATGCCCATGCGCATCTGACGTACCGGTCCCCTGACTTTCTTTCGACCCCACCGGAAGCCGCACGCGGCTTCCCCGGACCCCAAGGCCTTCCATGACCGCTGAGAACACCCTGCCCGAGCCCACCCTTCCCACGGGCGACAGCCAAGCGCAGTCCGTCGCAGCCCCCGCTTCCGTGCCCGCCCAGGCCGCCGCGCCCAGCGACGGCTACGGCGAAGGCGCGATCCAGATCCTGGAAGGCCTGGAGGCCGTGCGCAAGCGCCCCGGCATGTACATCGGCGACACGTCGGACGGCACGGGCCTGCACCACCTCGTCTTCGAAGTGGTGGACAACTCCATCGACGAAGCGCTGGCTGGCCACTGCGACGACATTGTCGTCACCATCCACTCCGACAACTCCATCAGCGTGGTGGACAACGGCCGCGGCATTCCCACCGGCGTGAAGATGGACGACAAGCACGAGCCCAAGCGCTCGGCCGCCGAGATCGCCCTCACCGAACTGCACGCGGGCGGCAAATTCAACCAGAACAGCTACAAGGTCTCGGGTGGCCTGCACGGCGTGGGCGTCTCGTGCGTGAACGCGCTCAGCAAGATGCTGCGCCTCACCGTCCGCCGCGACGGCAAGGTGCACCTGCTGGAGTTCAGCCAGGGCTTCGTGCAGAACCGCATCCTCGAGACGGTGAACGGCGTCGAGGTCTCGCCCATGCGCGTGACCGGCGAGACCGACAAGCGCGGCACCGAAGTGCACTTCCTGCCCGACACCGAGATCTTCAAGGAGAACAACGACTTCCACTACGAGATCCTCGCCAAGCGCCTGCGCGAGCTCTCGTTCCTGAACAACGGCGTGCGCATCCGCCTGAAGGACGAGCGCACCGGCAAGGAAGACGACTTCTCCGGCGCTGGCGGCGTGATGGGCTTCGTGCAGTTCATCAACGCCAGCAAGAAGGTGTTGCACCCCAACGCCTTCCACGCCACGGGCAGCCGCCCCGCGGAGACCTACGGCGGCATCCCCGGCACCGAGATCGGCGTGGAAGTGGCCATGCAGTGGAACGACGGCTTCAACGAATCCGTGCTCTGCTTCACCAACAACATCCCGCAGCGCGACGGCGGCACCCACCTGACCGGCCTGCGCGCCGCCATGACGCGCGTCATCGGCAAGTACATCGAGCAGAACGAGATGGCCAAGAAGGCCAAGGTCGAGGTGAGCGGCGACGACATGCGCGAAGGCCTGTGCTGCGTGCTCTCCGTGAAGGTGCCCGAGCCCAAATTCAGCAGCCAGACCAAGGACAAGCTCGTCTCCAGCGAGGTGCGCGCGCCCGTGGAAGACATCGTCGCGAAGGCCCTCACCGACTACCTGGAAGAGCGCCCCAACGACGCCAAGATCCTCTGCGGCAAGATCGTGGAAGCCGCCCGCGCCCGCGAGGCCGCGCGCAAGGCCCGCGAAATGACGCGCCGCAAGGGCGTGCTCGACGGCATGGGCCTGCCCGGCAAGCTCGCCGACTGCCAGGAGAAAGACCCGGCGATGAGCGAGATCTACATCGTCGAGGGCGACTCCGCCGGCGGCTCCGCCAAGCAGGGCCGTGACCGGAAGTTCCAGGCCATCCTGCCGCTGCGCGGCAAGATCCTGAACGTGGAGAAGGCGCGCTACGAGAAGCTGCTCACCTCCAACGAAATCCTCACGCTCATCACCGCCCTGGGCACCGGCATCGGCAAGGCCAGCGCGGACGGCACCGGCAAGAGCGGCGCGGACGATTTCAACGTGGACAAGCTGCGCTACCACCGCATCATCATCATGACCGATGCCGACGTGGACGGCGCGCACATCCGCACCCTCCTGCTCACCTTCTTCTACCGCCAGATGCCCGAACTGGTCGAGCGCGGCCACATCTACATCGCCCAGCCGCCGCTCTACAAGGTGAAGAACGGCAAGGAAGAGCTCTACCTGAAGGACGGCCCCGCGCTCGACACCTTCCTGCTGCGCGTGGCCCTGCGCGACGCCAGCGTGACCACCGGCGGCGAACAGGCCCGCACGCTCGATGGTGAAACCCTCGGCACCCTGGCGCAGAAGCACCAGGTGGCCGAGGCCGTCATCGAGCGCCTCTCCGCCTTCATGGACCGCGAGGCCCTGCGCGCGATCGCCGACGGCGTCGCGCTCAACCTGGACACCGTGGAAGACGCCGAGGCCAGCGCCGTCGCCCTGCAGGCCAAGCTGCGCGAACTGACCACCACCGGCGTGCCCGCCGAAGTGGCCGGCGAATTCGACGCCCGCACCGACAAGCCCGTGCTGCGCATCAGCCGCCGCCACCACGGCAACATCAAGAGCAGCGTCATCACGCAGGATTTCGTGCACGGCGCCGACTACGCCGCCCTGGCCGAAGCCGCCCACACCTTCCGCGGCCTGCTCGGCGAGGGCGCCAAGGTGCTGCGCGGCGAGGGCGAACGCCAGCGCGAGGAAAAAGTCGGCGACTTCCGCCAGGCCATGGCCTGGCTCATCAAGGAAGCCGAACGCACCACCAGCCGCCAGCGCTACAAGGGCCTGGGCGAGATGAACCCCGAGCAGCTGTGGGAAACGACCATGGACCCCGAAGTGCGCCGCCTGCTGCGCGTGCAGATCGAGGACGCGATCGAGGCGGACCGGGTGTTCACGATGCTGATGGGCGATGAGGTGGAGCCGCGAAGGGACTTCATTGAGACGAATGCGTTGAGGGCGGGGAATATTGATGTGTGAGTGACTGTAGAGCGCCCCATAAGGTGCGAAAAAGGGCCCCATAAGCTGCGAAAGCTATGGGGCCCTTGCTTTTGATTGAGCTGCGCGAAGGGCTTGTCTTGAGGTGTAAGCGCAGGGAGCGCTTCAACTAACAAATAGATATTTGCGTGTGAAGTGCCTTTTATGCGCTACAATGCCAGCAAATATCTATTTGTTTCTATGTCCCTCCCTCTCGCGGCACTGGCCCAAATCCACACTGCAGTGGTCTTTCGAGACCAGCCCCTTCAGGAAAGTCCTGAAGGCAATGTGCGCGTGCTCGCTATCCGCGATGTCGTCTCTTCAACCCCATCGAGCTGGCATGAACTCCCGCGGGTAGTGGTCGCAGAGAAGTATGTAGAGCATTGCCTCCAACCGGGTGATGTGGTCATCCCGTCACGAGGGGACTACTACAAGGCTTGGCTCTTCAACGGCGCGAGTGAGCCTGTGCTGCCGGTCGGACAGCTAAATGTCATTCGGCCAGCGGTTGACTTGGACGCCGGCTACTTGGTCTGGCATCTCAACCTCCCAGTCACGCAGGCGAAGCTGTCGCTTTTGCTAACTGGAACCACTATCAAGGCGCTGACCAAAACCGCCCTGCTGTCACTGGAGGTGGATACGCCCGAGTTGCCCCAACAGCAGCGTATTGCCGAGATTGACCGACTGGCTCGACGGATTGCGACCATCCGCCGTCGGCTGACTGAACTGGAGGGCATCGAGGTCACTCAACTCGCCAGCCAGCTCCGGCATCGTGGAGGCGCCAATGCTTGACGCTCAACAGCAGTATGCGATCCGCAGTGCACTCCGAAGGTGCTTTGACGCGGTCCGGAGCAGTGCTGACGTTGGTACTTTCCTAGGCCATCTTTTGGCTCTGCTTGTGCTGAAGTACTTCTCTGATCGTGATGCCAGAGACGCAGGGTACGGCATCGCGCTGAATGGGAAGACGAGCCAGCGACAGCTTTTCGCTGTACTGACCAACTCCGGTCACATGGCCGACCTCGGGAAGCGTATCGACCAAGCACTCGCCAATCTGGAAGACCGGCACCCGCTGCTCCAAGGCGTCTTTCATGACGTCAGCTTCGATTCCGCTGCACTGGGGAACCCCGAGCAAAGGCAACGCATCCTCTCCGACTGGCTAGATCAGTTCGGCGGTCTGGAGTTCGACTACCGGGACGAAAACGCTGCCGAGTCCGTCGCTTTTGCTTGCGAAACGCTTATCAGCGAAGTTGCCGCAGCGAGTGGAAGGCGCGGTGCCGAGTTCTTCACTCCGCCCCAGGTTTCCCGGCTAATTGCCCAAATCCTCCAGCCCGAAGCTGGGGAAAGCGTTGGTGATCCTTGCTGCGGTTCCGGCACCTTGTTGTTGGCCTGCAGCGCCTTCGCGCGCGCTCGCTCTGGCTATGAGGGCTGTCAACTGTTTGGCCAAGAGAAGAACGGCAGCACATGGGCGCTGGCGAAAATCAACATGCTTGTGCATGGGGAGCTAACTGCTCAACTGGAATGGGGAGACACCCTCAAAGACCCGCGCTTGGTGGCCGACGGCAGGCTTCGAGAGTTTGACGTGGTGGTCTCGAACCCTCCTTTCAATGTGAAGGACTGGGGGCAGGAGGCGGCAGCAAACGACCTCTATGGCCGCTATCGGCGAGGGATTCCTCCACGTGGGACTGCTGACTATGCCTTTCTCAGCCACATGGTGGAGACCCTCAAGCCCGGTCGTGGCCGCATGGCAGTGGTGGTCTCCCACGGTGTCCTCTTCCGCAGCGGTGCGGAGCTACAGATTCGCAGGCAATTGCTGGAAGAAGGCCTCGTAGACGCAGTGATCGCACTGCCAACCAAGCTGCTTCCAAACACGCCCCTGCCGATTGCACTTCTGGTGCTGCGTAAGGACAAGAGTGACAGGCGAGTGCTCTTCATCAAGGCCAGCCGCCAGTTTGAGCACGGAAAAACCCAAAACCGGCTACGCGATGAAGACCTCGCTCAGATCGAGGCCACCTATGTGGCCAGGGCGGATGTTGAGGGCTACGCCCGCTTAGTGTCGTTGGAAGACATCCTCCAGAACGACTGCAACCTCAACGTGGCTCGCTATGTGGAGGCCGTGGAGCCGGTCTGTCAGGTGGATCTGGAGGCACTTCGTGCGGAGCGCTCACAGCTCCGAGCCGAGCTGGAAGATTTGGAGAGCCGGTTTGCCAGCCTCATCCAGGAGATGAGCCGTGGGTGACACAAAGGAAAACGGCCGCTTACGCGGCCGCCTCCTCTTTTGCGACTTGGAGGGTGACGTCCGTCCGAAGAGAGAGCTGTCAGCCTGTGTTGCCCAAGCGCCTACGACGTAATTATAGCAAACAAGAAGAACACGCACCCATGCCTACCTCCGCCGATGTCCCTGCGCTGATTGCAGCCATCTCAGCCCCTCGTCTCAGCAGCTATCGGAAGTTCTTTCAGCCTCAGACTGACGAGGAACTCCTCGGTGTCTATCTGTGGCACGAAGATGTCTGCGCAGCCTTGAATCGCAACCTGAAGTGGGTTGAGGTGACGATGCGCAATCGCTTTCATCGAGCGCTCAGCCAACGCTACGGTACAGGCGCCGCCGGACCGTCTCGAGACTGGTACCACCACCTAAACCTGTCTTCTCACTCTCGCGACAGCGTTCGCAAGGTCACTCACAGCACAACTGGCCAGCTTCGCAGGCCCGCACCTGCTCCCGACGACGTAGTTGCCAAGCAGACCCTAGGCTTCTGGCCAGCACTGTTGGATGTCTCGCAGGACGTTCGTGGCACCCGGCTGGCCTGGGGCGACATCCTGATCGAGGTCGTCCCTGGCCATCGACAGAACACTGCCGCCTATTGGCGCGCTCAGGCGCATCGAGATGCGCTTTTCGCTCGCCTGGACTTGTGCAGGTACTTGCGGAACCGCATTGCTCATCACGAGCCGATCTGGAAGCAAGGTGCGCTCTACGAGGAATCACGGCCGCGCCAGCGTCGACCTGTGGCCTTGGCAGCCCCGGCGCCCCGAACTCCTGGAGAAGCCGTCCAGCGCTTGAAGCTGCAGCACGACCGCGTGATGGACTTGCTTCATTGGTTGTCGCCTGAAGTCGCCAGCATGGTGAAGGACGGCACAAGCTATCAAGACGCCGAAAAGCTGCTGCAGCCGGGCGCCCTGGACCTCTACCGACAGAACCTTCCTCTTCCTTGACAAGACCTATAAGAACCGTACGCCAATGTCCCTTACCCTCGACACCCTCGAATCCTGGCTCTGGGAGTCTGCCAACATCCTGCGTGGCTCCATCGACTCGTCGGACTTCAAGAACTACATCTTCGGCCTGCTCTTCCTCAAGCGCTTCAACGACGTGTTTGAGGAAAGAGTGAAGCAGTTGCAGCAAGTAGAAGGTCTCAGCCTGCTGGACGCCACCGTCGAAGTTTTGGACAAGTGGGGAGACTTCCCCCCTGAGGCTCGTTGGTCTCACCTGATCGCGCGTACCGAGAACATTGGCGAGGCGCTGGACAAGGCCTTCGCCGACATCGAGGCCAACAACACCGAGCTGCAACATGTGCTGACCGCCACGCAGTACGGCGACAAGCGCGTGCTGTCGGACGCCACGCTGCAGCGCCTGCTGCGCCACTTCAACCAGTACCGGCTGGGCAATGCCGACCTCTACAAGGCCGACATGCTGGGCGATGCCTACGAGTACCTCATCAAGCAGTTCGCCGACGACGCCGGCAAGAAGGGCGGCGAGTTCTACACGCCCAAGGCCGTGGTGCAACTTGTAGTGGAGCTCATCGACCCACAGCCCGGCCACAGCGTCTATGACCCCACCTGCGGCAGCGGCGGCATGCTGGTGGAAAGCGCCCATCACATCGCCAAGCTGCCCAAAGGCACGCTATTGGGCCAACCCAACGCTTTGCTCTACGGCCAGGAGAAGAACCTGGGCACCTGGGCCATCGCCAAGCTCAACCTTTACCTGCACAACATGCGGGCCCAGATCGACCGTGGTGACACCCTTGTGGAGCCCAGGCATCTGGAAGGCGGCTATCTCAAGACCTTCGACCGCGTCATCGCTAACCCACCTTTTTCCGCCAAGGCCTGGTGGACGCCGCTAGAGCTTGAAGCCGAGGCCGCGCAGGACAGCGAAGGCGGCGCAGATAACAACAGGAAGCCAAAGACGCCCAACTACAAGACCGTCAGCGACCCCTTCGGCCGCTTCAGCTACGGTGTGCCGCCACGCGGCTATGCTGACCTGGCCTTTGCCCAGCACATGCTGGCCAGCCTGAAGGCCGACGGCCGCATGGGCATCATCCTGCCGCACGGCGTGCTGTTCCGGGGCGGCGAGGAGGGCAAGATTCGCGAGGGCTTGCTCTTCGGCACCGATGCCGCCAGTGGCGGACAACCGGGCGACCTCATCGAGGCCATCGTCGGCCTTCCGCCCGCGCTGTTCTACAACACTGGCATCCCGGCGTGCGTGCTGGTCCTGAACAAGCGCAAGCCTGTCGGACTCAGGGGCAAGGTCATCATCATCGACGCCAGCCGCGAGTACCTGGAAGGCAAAGCCCAGAACAGCCTACGCCCCAAGGACGTCGAACGCATCGTCCGCACGCACAAGGCCGCCTTTGAGCGGCAGACCGAGGTGGAGAACTACTGCCGCGTGGTCTCGCTGGACGAGATTCGCAGCAATGACGGCAACCTCAACATTGCGCGATACATCGACAACGGGGAGAGTGAGGAGACCGTGGATGTGGCGGCCACCCTGGCGCAACTGGCAGCATTAGCCGGAGAAGAGGCCCAGATTGATGCGCGGTTGAACGGCTATCTGGCTGAGTTGGGGTTACTGGAGGCGGGCGCATGAAGTCGATGGGCACGGCAGAGCAAGTCACACCGAAGGCCGAGGGACTTCCTGTTGGGTGGCGATGGTCAAACATGGGAGAGCTTGCTCAGGTCAATCCCCCCCGAACCTATCCCGAGTCAGACGAGGCTGTAGTTTCCTTCTTGGCGATGGGTGACGTTTCAGAAGATGGCCGCATCCGCACCCGTCAGACCCGGAGTTACAGCGACGTCGCCAAAGGATTCACGTCATTCATTGACGACGATGTGCTGGTGGCCAAGATCACCCCTTGCTTCGAGAATGGGAAGGGTGCCCATGTTGCCGGTCTGCTGAACGGCGTGGGCTTCGGTAGCACTGAGTTCCATGTCATACGTGCTCGTCAAGAAATCGCCTTCCCTGCTTTCCTGCACCTACATACCCGCACAGAAGCGTTTCGCACGAAGGGTGAGCGGAACATGGTCGGCTCGGCCGGACAGAAGCGCGTACCTGCCGAATTCCTGCGCGCTTACCCCATCGCGCTGCCTCCGGTACTCGAGCAAAAGGGGATCGCCGCCATACTAACGGCAGCGGACGACAAGCTGGACGTGATTGCGCGCCAGATCGAAGTAACCCAGACCATCAAGCAGGGCCTCATCCAGACCTTGTTCAGCAAAGGCATCGGGAGCAAGAGCGCCGATGGCCGATGGACGAGACATACCGCATTCGTGAAGGTCGGTTCGGCCGAGTATCCCAAGTCATGGCGGATGGGGCGGATGGGCGATTTCGCCCCGCTAGTGCGGCGCGAAGTCGATGTCCAGCCTAGCAAAAGCTACCCAGAGCTTGGCCTGCGCTCCTTCGGCAAAGGTACGTTTCACAAACCTGCCCTGACTGGCGAACAGGTGGGCAGCAAGCGCCTGTTCCTCATCAAGGCGGGCGACCTTCTGCTGTCGAACGTCTTCGCTTGGGAAGGCGCTGTGGCTGTTGCCAGCCCAGAGGACGACGGCCGCTACGGTTCACACCGCTACATCACCTGCAAGGTCGATCCAGAAATTGCCAACGTTCACTTTGTTGCGCGTTATCTCGTCACACCGGCAGGCCTAGCCTCAATCGGCCTTGCCTCGCCGGGAGGGGCCGGCAGAAACAAGACGCTGGGTTTGGCAGCATTGGCTGACATGAATATCCCACTCCCGCCCTTGGCTGAGCAAAACGCTATCAATGAAGTGTTGGAGTGCGTCGAGGCAAAGATTGCCGTTCTTCAGGCAAAGCATGAGCTCTACCGTGACCTAAAGAGCGGCCTGATGCAAAAGCTCCTGACCGGCGAATGGCGAGTCAAGGTCGACGCCGACATCGCCGCCTGACCCACGATGGACGCTGCCGCCTCGCCAACCAACGACAGGCCCAGTCTGGCCGAGCTGCAGCGCGCCGTGCAGCACAAGCTGGGCGGCTGTATCTGGCGCTTGCAGCAGTACGAGCGGCTGCTGAAGGCCATGGTGGCGAACACCGATCTGGCAGGCGAGCCCGCCCAGCTGCAGGTCTTGCGCGACGCCCGGGTGGCGAGCGTTCACAGGACCACATTGGGCGGTCTGGTGAGCCTGTTCACGGGCGGCTACCTGCTTGCGGAAGACGGGTCCTCCCCGACGGCGGTGGCCGACGACAAGGCTCCTGGCGACAAGCTCTGGTTCAGCTTCCAGCAGCGCATGACGATGAGCGCCAAGCGCCATGACGCCATCACGACCGAGCTGAAGGAACTGGTGGACCTGCGCAACGAGCTGGTGCACCACCTTCTGGAGCGCTATGACCTAGCGCAGCTCGACCGCTGCGAGGCGGCCGTAGCCTACCTGGACGCCAGCCGGGCCACCATCGACCGGCACTACCAGACGCTGCGCACCTGGGCCGAGCATATGGACAACGCCAGAGCCCTGGCTGCGTCCTTCATGAACAGCGATGCCTTCAAGGACATGTTGATCGACGGCATTGCGCCAGACGGTCAGGCGAACTGGCCTGTCAGCGGCGTCGTTAGCAGCCTGCGCGAGGCGGAGCAGGCGCTGGCACCCTCGGGCAGCCAGGCGCGATGGACGGAGCTAAACGCCGCCATCGCCTGGATCAACCGGCAACACCCAGACCAGACGCCAAAACGCTACGGCTGTAGCAGTTGGCGGCAGGTGCTGTATGAGAGCGACGAGTTCGAGGTCATGAAGAAGCCGGCCCCGGCGCCCAAAACAGGCGCTGGCACGACAACGACAACCGGCACGGTGGTTTGCTACCGCAGCCGCAGGGAGGATCAAACATGAACAAAAGGCTGATCGCCTTGGCCTGTGGAGCGCACACATGAGCCAGGTCCCCGAGAAAACCGGCGTGGAAACGCCGGCCCTGGATTGGCTGGTGCGGCTGGGCTACACCCACCTGTCCGACGCCGCGGTGAAGGTGGAGCATCGCCACCTGGCCCCGGTGCTGGAAGACGTGCTGCGCCCGCGGCTGCTGGCGCTGAACCCCTGGCTGGCCGACGCGCCCGGCGGCGTGGATGCGGCGTTGATCGAGCTGCGCAAGCGCGCCAACGACGAGCTGCTGGCGGCCAACCAGGCGGTGTGGCAGCAGGTGCTGCACCGCTCGGACATCCAGGTGAAGGACCTGGCTGGCCAGCCGCGCAGCGTGCGCTTTCTGGATGCCACCGACGCGAGCAGCAACGACTTCCATGTGGTGGACCAGTACGTGGGCCGCAATGCGGATGGCGAGCTGTTCCGGCCCGATCTGCTGCTGTTCGTCAACGGCCTGCCGCTGGCCATCATCGAGTGCAAGGCCAGCCACCATCGACTGGACGAGGCGCTGGCCCAGCTAGACGGCTACCAGCGCAGCTTTGCGGCGCAGTTCGTGTTCAACCAGGTGTGCGTGGGGCTAAACCGCCGTCAGGGCCTGTACGGCGCCATACTCACCAAGCCGGCCTTCTACGCCCGCTACCGGCTGGAAGCCACCGAGCTGGCCGAGGTGGCAGCCCTGCTGGGCAGTGAGCCCGCCGAGCAGGAGCAGCTGCTGTGGGCGCTGTTCGAGCCCGGCCGCTTTGTGGAGCTGGTGGCGCACTTCGTGCTGTTCGAGACTCGCGACGGCAAGACGGTGAAGAAGCTGCCGCGCTACCAGCAGTGGCGCGCCGTGCGCAAGACGGTGCGGCGGCTGACCGGCGCCACGCCGCTGAGCGGCGTGATCTGGCACACGCAGGGCAGCGGCAAGTCGCTGACCATGGCGCTGCTGGCCCGCCTGCTGCGGGCCGACAGCACCGGTCTGGCCAACCCCACGGTGCTGGTGCTGACCGACCGGCGTGACCTGGACAGGCAAATCTTCGACACCTTCCACGCGGTGGGCATCCGCGCCATCCAGGCCGTGTCGGTGGCCGGACTGGTGAGGATGCTGGGCAATGACTACGGCAGCGTGTTCACGAGCACGGTGCAGAAGTTCCAAGAAGGGGACGAGCCTGACGCCCGGGCTGAGGACGGCACCGACGGCGATCCCGAAGAAACGGACGAGGTCTTGCAGGCCACGCGGCACCGACGCGTGCGCGTGGGCAAGGACTTCTTCATGCTGGAGGAGCGCAACGAGAACTTCCGCCTGCACGACGCCGACGGCGTGCTGTTGGACCCGAAGTGGGTGGAGCTGAAGCGCGAGAAGATCAGCTTCCGCGTGCTGAGCGCCAAGTCCAACTTCTACGTGCTGGTGGACGAGGCCCACCGCAGCCAGTACGACTTCCTGGCCGCCTTCATGCGCGCCAGCCTGCCCAACGCCAAGTTCATCGCCTTCACCGGCACGCCGCTGCTGAACGACGACAAGCACACGCTGGCCGAGTTCGGGGGCGACACCTACATCGACGAGTACCGGCTGCACGAGGCGGTGGCCGACGGCGCCACGTTGCCCATCAAGTACCAGGACGCCTGGGTCAAGCTGGCTGCCGATGCCAAGCTGGACGAGGCCTTCAACGAGCAGTTCGCACAGGCGCCCGAGACGCACCAGCAAACCCTGAAGAAGGCGCTGCTGGCCCGCTGGCGCCACGCGGGTGACCGCATGGAGCAGGTTGCGGCGCACCTGGTGGATCACTTCGTCAGCCACGTCCAGGCCAAGGGCCTGAAGGCCATGCTCGTGTGCAACGGCCGCGACATGGCCGTGCGATACAAGGACCTGCTCGATGACTTGATGACTCAGCGCGCTGCGCAGGGGCTGCCGACCTTCCAGAGCCAGGTGGTCATCTCCCTGGCGGGCATCACCGGCACGCGGACCGGTGCAACGGTGGAGGAAGAGGCGGCCGAGTACAGGCTGCCGGTCACCAAGGTGCAGAGCATCGAGGAGCGCATCCGCGATGAGCTGAAGGCGGGCAAGCAGCCGGTGGCCCTGCCGGCCGAGCAGATCAGCCACTTCGTCAGCAAGCTCTTCCCGCTGCCCTATGGCGACGAAAGCAAGGGCCAGGACGGCCAGCCGCATGCGAACAACGTGGGGCTCATCATCGTGTCCGACATGCTGTTGACCGGCTGGGATGCGCCCGTCGTCAGCACTATGTACCTGGACAAGCCCCTCAAGGAACACACGCTGCTGCAGGCAATTGCACGGGTGAACCGCACGCTGCCGGGCAAGAACGCCGGCTACATCGTGGACTACCACGGCGTGGTGGAGCACTTGGACCAGGCGCTCAAGCTCTACGGTGGCGAGGTGCAGCCGGCACAGGTATGGCAAGGCGTGGAGACCGAGCTGCCCAAGCTGCAGAGCACGCTGGAGCGGCTGCTGAAGCTGTTGCCCAAGCAGCACGACCCGGTCAGCGAGCGCGAGGCCTACAAGGACGATGCGGAGCGCTTCCTGGACCCGGCCAGCCGGCTGGATGCGGTGGAGGACTTCCTGGCACTGGCCAAGCAGTTCAACCGCAGCATCGACATCATCCTGCCCGATGTGCGCGGCCTGCCCTTCAAGCCCTACTTCAAGCTGTTCGCTGAAATCCGGCTGATGCTGCGCGACAAGCTGCCGGACGCCACCTACCGCGAGCGCATCACCCAGCTGGAATCTGCCCTGTTGCAACGGCTGCTGGACGAGTACATCGCCGCCAGCCCGGCCAAGAGCCTGCTGGGGCGCGAGGTGTCCATCCTGGATGCCAGCGACATGGCGCGGCTCAAGCAGCTGGCCAGCCCGGGCAGCCAAGCGCTGGTGATGAAGAACCAGCTCAAGCACACCATCGTCACCGGCCGCGACAAGGACCCGGCCTTCTTTGACAAGCTGGCCGAGGAGCTGGAGAAGCTGCTGGAGGAGGAGAAAGCCGGCCGCATCAGCCAAGCGCAGTTCCTGGAGCAGCTGGAGCTTTTCGGCCAGCGCGTAGCGGACAAGGACAAGACGGGCTTTGAGACGCCGGCGCACTCGGCAGTGTTCCGCTACTTGGCCGTCCTGCTGGGCGAGGACACGGCGCGCGCGGCCACGACCAAGCTCTTTGAAGACCCCCATCTGAGCCAGACGCTGGCGGCCAGCAACTGGAAGCAGATGCTGGACCTTCACCCCGAGATGCGCGACCTGCTGCGCAAGCTGCTGATGCCGCTGGCCGGCTGGGAACGCGGAGTAGCGCGTGAGCACGCGGCCCGCATCCTCGACATCCTGCTGAAGAACTGAGCCATGCCACGCCTGCAGTACGGTCAGACGACCATCGAGTGGCGCTTCAAGGCCGATGCCACGCTCAAGCGGCACTACGTGACCGTGGAACGTGGCCGGCCGGTGCTGCTGCGCGGGCCGGCGGTCGGGCTAGAAGCGCAGGAGGCCCTGGTGCGACAGCGCGCGCGCTGGATTCGCGAGAAGCGGGCGCTGGTCGAAGCGCCAGCGGCTGAAGAGCAGATCGTCACTGGCAGCCGGCTGCGCTACTGCGGGCGCACTTACTTCACCGAGGTGCGCCATACACCGAAGCTGGCGCACGCCACGCTGCATTTCACCGCGTCGCGCTTCGTCATCGAGAACCCGGCCGGGCGCAGCATCAGCTCGGAGGCACTGGCGCCGCTGCTCAATGCTTTCTACCGGGACCGGGCGCACGAGAAGCTGCTGGCGCGCGTGCGGCACTGGGAGCGGCAGTCCGGCTTACATGCAAGAGGCGCTCGCATTCGTCACTTTCAGAGCCGCTGGGCCAGTTGCAACGCAGACAATGTGCTGGAGTTCCACCCGCGGGTGATGGAACTGCCGGTCAGCGTGCAGGATTATGTGGTCGTACACGAGCTGTGCCACACCGTGGAGAAAAGTCACACCCGGGCGTTTTGGGCAATGGTGGCGCAGCAGATGCCCGACTGGCGGCGGCAGCATGAAGCGCTGGAGAGCGCAGCATTTGGCAACTTGATCTAGGCTCACTACCCTCTAAGCAGCGCTTGACGTTGGGGGAGCCAACCATACGGTCATAGTGGCGAACTCCCTACTGTCGCTATGGGTGACTATTGAGCCGGACTGACTTCATTCTGTGCATTCCTGCCTCTATTTGATGGACCTTAGATCCCCTGAGCGTTTATATGGGTTTCTATAACTCTGCCCGCCCTGTCGCCGGCTGGCTCTTGGGCAGGTTGTCTTGCCAAGCCGCGTAGGTGATGGAGGTGCCCTTCAGCCGCCACGTATTGCGTCCGTTGTCCGTGCGCCCCAAGACCGTCGCCGAGGCAGCGCTCGGACTTTTGAACGGAGTGTCTGCAGCAAAGACCCAATGTGTCTGGTCCTCGGAGGGCTTCAGCGCGCCGGAAGCGCACAGCGCCTCACGCAACTGCTGATAGGAATGCGGTTGACCAGGCCAATCCCGCTTGGCTTGCGAACCCGCCAGCACGACGAATGCCTCGCCATCCTCATGGGCCGTCGCCGTAATACCATGGCGTGAGCTTTCCAACTCAAACACGACAACGTTGTCGATGGCCTCCAACTCAGCGAGTAGTGCTTCGGCCAAATCGGCCCTGCTCTTGCGTTCCTGCAGGCGCCAATGCAATTCCAGTCGGGCCAGCATGGCGTCTTGGCGCCGCTGCATCGCACACTCGGTCCATTCCTCAACTTGAAGCACCTGCGTGGTCAACGCGAAAGCCGTACTGCCACCCTTGGTGAAATAAGCAGATTTCTTCCACGTGAAATCACGATTGCTCGCGGAGCTGTTCTTCTTGCGGCTCAGCAAGGCCAGATTGCCCAGACGGTGCACCCACAGCTGATGGAGGGCCTTGTCAGGTACCCAGGCGGCCCACTGGCTGTTGGGAGCCGGCTGCTGTGGCATTACGTGCTCGACCGACACCACTTCATGTTGATAGCTGGCGCTGCCGTCGGACAGGAGGCGATCCAGGCGCAGCAGCAATAGGGCGATCGCGCGAGACGAATGCGTTTCGTACAGCGGGCCACTCAACGCCGAATAAGTCTGGTACTGTTCTTCAGGCGAAAGCTGCAGTGGCGATGTGGCTTCCGATAGGTCAGCGCTTCGCTCAACGGAGGTCGTCAATGCCGAAAAGCGCTCAATGCGATCATTGGTGCTGGACTTGCGTACGAGCATCGAATAAGCCAGCCGCTCCAGGTCACAGAAGAAGTTCAGCACCGCATCGGGTTGCTGCCGATACCGAACGAAAAAGCTCAGCGCCGGCGGCACCCAGTCTTTGAACTCCAGCCGGTTCAGCCAGCGCAGATATTCATTCACCTGCTCGGCATGGTGCGTGCTGGCATAGTCCGCATCGCGCAGTTCAGCAAAGGCCTGGGCCATGGGCAGCAATACTTCGTCCACGAAGCTGCGCGGCTGCTGCGCTGGCAACACGTGATCTTTGAACTCTTTCAACAACGTGCCCTGTGGCTTGGTCTTGCGATAGACCATGCGGATGTGGCTGAAAAGATCACCGAACTCGTCACGTCCCAGAGCCTCTTCTTCGTCTTCCCACTTCTTCGTATAGGCGTCACGCAATCCAGTTTCAATGCCGCCGATGATTTCAGCCTTGAGGATGTCGGTAGCACTCAGGTCAAGCCCGCGGCTGTTGAGCACGCCGAAGATGCGGTAGGCGGAATCCAGGTCGGGCGTGGCCACAGTCACCAGGTAGCAACGGGTGATGACGTATTGCACCAGCCGTACCAAGTCAGGCTGTTCCAGCTTGGAAAGCCCGTCTGTGAACACCTGGGCGTTGGCTCGCAAACGTGCTTGCGCATCGGGCAACACGGTATTGAACTGGGCCAGCGCTTGCAGGCCGTTCTCGTGCTGCACATACTGGCGGAAGAAGTCTCGGTCACGCTCGCGCAGCAGCAGGCGATAGCGGGCCTGCGTGCCCTTCACCAAGCTGCCCTTCTCGTATATGCAGGCCGTGATGTCCTTTTGCACCTCGTCGTCGCTCACCAGAGATCGAATGACCGACAGCAGCAGCGTCAGTGTCGTCAGGCGTTGCTGACCATCCACGACCGTCGCATCAGGCGTTGCCTCTGCCTTGATGAGAACAATGCTGCCCAAAAAGTAGGGGGCAGCATCGCTGACTCGCGCCGGAGCAGAGGCCAGCGCGCCCAGCAAGTCGTCCAGCAACTCCTGCGCTTGGTCGCGCCCCCAGGAGTACGGTCGCTGGTAGCCGGGAATGCTGAAAACGTAGTCGTCGCTGAAGATTTTGGCGAGCGACTGCTCTTTGGCGGTAAGCGTATGGGTCATTGGTTCCCTCCCTGTCGTTGTTATGCAAACGTTGCTCACATCAATCTGGACTCAATAGCGGCAGGATGAGCGCGATGCGGCGTTGTTATCCAGAGTCTAATGGGAGGCGATGCGCCCGCACCCTACCCCCGCACCGCCTCCCACCCCAACCCAAACTTCAGCAAATACTTCCGCAACCGATCCGCATCATTGACCACCGACCGCTGCGTACGCGACTGGTCGAACAGCCGCCGTCCCGCCTCCGACAGCGTCGCGCACTCCCTGCAGACGCGCACGACGGCTTCCAGCTGCAGGCGATCGAACAGGTCCAGCGTGCGGGCCATGTCCGCGGCCAACAGGCGGTCCAGCTCCTGATCCAGGCCGGCATACGGGCCCTCACCATCGCCCCCGGTGGTCCCGGCTGAATCCCCCGCCCGTGCATGGCGCAACTGCCCCGCAGGCTGCCAGAGCCACCGCAACCGCTGGATCTCCGCATCGACCAGGGCAGTGGAAATCCGCCCCCCGTCCGCCAGGGTCGCCATGCGGGTCACGCTGGCCGAGAGGTCGCGGAAATTCCCGTTCCACGGGGCCTCCGGCGACCGCGCGAACTGCAGGTAGCGGGCCTTGGCCTCGGCGCTGAAGCGCACGGCACGGCCGGCTTCCTCGGCCACGCGCGCCAGCAGGTGGTCCACGTTGGGCTCGATGTCCTCGGGGCGCCGGGCGAGGCCGGGCAGCACGTAGGACCAGAGGTTGATGCGGGCGAACAGGTCTTCGCGGAAGCGCCCTTCGGCCACGTCGATGCGCAGGTCGCGGTTGGTGCCTGCGATGAGCTGGAAGTTGCTGGCCACTTCCTTGTCGCTGCCCATGGGGAAGAAGCGCTTTTCCTCCACGGCCTTGAGCAGCATGGCCTGTTCGTCCAGGCCCAGTTCACCGATCTCGTCCAGGAACAGCACGCCGTCGTGCGCGGTGCGCAGCAGGCCGGCGCGGTCGGCCGCCGCGCCGGTGAAGGCGCCCTTGCGGTGCCCGAACAGGGTGGAGGCCGCGCCATCGCCGCGCAGCGTGGCGCAATTCACTTCCACGAACTCGCCCTGCACCTGGTGACGGGATTTCTTGAGTTCGAACATGCGCCGGGCCAGGTGCGATTTGCCGGCGCCCGTGGGGCCCGTGAGCAGGATGGGCGCCTGCGATCGCACGGCCACGCGTTCGATTTCGTCGATGAGGGCGTTGAAGCGCGCATTGCGCGTGGCGATACCGCTCTTGAGGAATTCCCGTGCGTCCGCCTGGGCCTGGCTGAAGCGCTGGGCCAGCGCGTCGTAGCGGGAGAGATCCAGGTCGATCAGCGCATAGCTGCCGGGGTGGCCGCTCTCCTGCTTGCGGGGCGGGGCGGTCTGCAGCAGTACGCCGGGAATGAAGCGCGACTCCACCATCAGGAACATGCAGATCTGCGCGACGTGCGTGCCGGTGGTGATGTGTGCCCAGTACTGCTCCCTGGCAGGGTCGAAGTGGTACCCGCGCACCCAGTCGTAGAGGGCGGCGTACATCTCGCCGAAGTCCCACGGGTCCGCCACGTCCATGGGCACGAGGTTCACGGTGGTCTGCGGTGAAATGCCGGCGATGTCGCGCACCACGGTCTGCGCCAGCGCCGCGTACTTGGTGGCGTAAAGCAACTCCATGCGGTCCACCAGCATGTCCTCGTGCTGCACGAGCGATACCGTGGGCCGCCACTTGGCCCAGCGCCCCGCTCCCAGGCCGGAATCGAGCTGGGTGCCGATGAAACCGATGACGACGTTGCGCTTGGGCATAGCTTTCTGGATAGACGACTTAGCTCACATTCTAGTTTTGGGTGATTTTTGATTGCCGTGAGTTTGATGCAGAAGCCGGTCCAGGAGGATTTTTCTTTTTCCGATCAACGGGTTATGGAATCTCGCTTCTATTGGCATCCGGGTTGGCACGCGCGTTGCAAAGAAGAAGGCACTTACGAAGAAACGCAACGCATACGAGAGGTCATCATGGTCAACACGCAACTCTTCCAGACGCTCAAGGCACGCCTGCTGCCGGAAGCCACGGCGTGCAATGCGGCCCAGGCGCCCGCCTACGCCTTCGGCCCGCGGCACCAGCTCGCGCAACTGGCCGCCACGGGTTGCCTGAGCCGCACCTTCTATGCGGATGCGCAGGACCAGCTCGACCAGGTAACGGCGCTGGCCCGCGCGCTGGAGCCCTCTTTCCTCGCCAGGACGGCGCTGTATGCCCGCGAATCCGGACACATGAAGGACATGCCCGCCCTGCTGGCCGCGCACCTCGCGGTGCGCGACGTGGCCCTGCTGGGCCAGGTGTTCGGCCGGGTGGTGGACAACGGCAAGATGCTGCGCAATTTCGTGCAGATCGTGCGCAGCGGGGCCGTGGGCCGCAAGTCGCTGGGTACGCGGCCGAAGAAGCTGGTCCAGCAATGGCTGCTGGCGGCTTCCGAGAAGCAGCTGCTGAATGCCGCCGTGGGCAACACGCCTTCGCTGGCCGACGTGGTGAAGATGGTCCATCCCAAGCCGGCCGAGGCCTGGCGTGCGGCGTGGTTCGCCTGGCTGCTCGGCAAGCCGGTGGATGAAGCGGCGCTGCCGCCCATCACCCAGGCGTTCGAGCGCTTCAAGCGCGAAAGCGCCCAGGGCCTGGCGACCGACGTGCCGGACGTTCCGTTCCAGATGCTGACCACACTGGAGCTGGGCCCGGCGCAGTGGGCGCAAATCGCCCGGGCGGGTTCGTGGCAGATGGTGCGCCAGAACCTGAACACCTTTGCGCGGCATGGCGTGTTCGGGCTGCCCGGCATGGCCGAGGCGGTGGCCGCGAAGCTGGCTGACCCGCAGGCGGTGGCGAAGGCGCGGGTGATGCCGTACCAGTTGCTGTCCGCCTTCAAGGCGGCAGGCGACGCGGTGCCCGAGGCGGTGCGCGATGCACTGCAGGACGCGATGGAGCTGTCGCTGGCCCACGTGCCGGCCTTCCAGGGCCGGGTGGTGGTGTGCCCCGATGTGTCGGGTTCGATGGGTTCGCCCGTGACGGGCTACCGGGGGACTGCGACGTCCCGCGTGCGGTGCATCGATGTGGCTGCGCTGGTGGCTGCCGCGGTGCTGCGTCGCAACCCGCAGGCCCGCGTGCTGCCGTTCGAGCAGGAGGTGGTGAAGCTGCGGCTCAATGCCCGCGGCTCGGTGATGACCAACGCGCAGGCGCTGGCCGCCATCGGTGGCGGTGGAACGAACTGCAGTGCGCCGCTGGCCCTGCTGAACCGTGAGCGCGCTGCCGTGGATCTGGTGATCCTGGTGTCGGACAACGAGTCCTGGGTGGACGCACGGCGCCATGGCGCGACGCGGACGATGCTCGAGTGGGAGGCGCTGAAGAAGCGCAACCCGCAGGCGCGGCTGGTATGCATCGACATCCAGCCGAATGCGACGACGCAGGCCGCCGAGCGCAGCGACATCCTGAACGTCGGGGGATTCTCCGACGCCGTGTTCGGGATGGTGGGCCACTTCGCCGCCGGCACCCTGGATGCGGAGCACTGGGTCGGAGAGATAGAGAAGATGCCGCTGGCCGCGCAGTAGCGCAGCGGCGATGGAAGTTGGAGGATGTCCCGGGCGAATGCCTGCAGGAGTACAGCACCTTTTGGCCACGCGGGCCTGCAAGCCCGCAACGGAAACCCCGTCGGCCGCTCTTGCACCCTTCGTCGCCCGGGGCAGCCGCCTGGTCACACGTTTTTTGCGATGCCTTGCTGCGAATGCAGGTGGAACTACAGCCTGTCACGCTCGTGGTCGCGGGTTCGATTCCCGCCGGCGCCCCCCCGGGTGCCGTAGCTCAGTGGATAGAGCACGATTGTTTCACCACCCCTTGTCGCAGCGGAGCATCCCTTTTTTCGCGGTGAATGCGGATGGGAATACAGGTAGACGCACGCGGCGCTTGCCGCGGTCCCCGTGGATCATTTCCATGGGGCGTCCGGGTTCGAACCCCGGTCCAGCGATGGATGGCGGAAGACAATTTCTCATCGACCCTCGTCGCCGCAACCTATTTCATGGAGAAGAACAACATGTCGAAGACGAACTATCAACTGCAGGAAGTGCCCGGCGGCGTGCCGGTGAAGATGTGGACGCAGGGCGTGCCCGTGGAAGACGAGGCCCGCCAGCAGCTGGCGAACGCGGCACGCCTGCCGATCGTCTTCAAGCACATCGCGGCGATGCCGGACGTGCATCTGGGCATCGGCGCCACCGTGGGCTCGGTGATCCCGACCCTCAAGGCCATCATCCCGGCCGCCGTGGGCGTGGACATCGGCTGCGGCATGATGGCCGCGAAGACCACGCTGCGCGCCGAGGACCTGCCGGACAACCTGGGCCCGCTGCGCTCGGCCATCGAGCAGGCGGTGCCGCACGGATCGGCTCCGCGCCACCGCGGCCGCGATCCGGGCAGCTGGGAGCAGCCGCCCGAAGCCGTGGACCGGGCATGGGCCACGCTGGCCGACGAGTTCGAGGCGCTGTGCGAACTGCACCCGCGGCTGAAGAACACGAACAACCGCAAGCACCTGGGCACGCTGGGCACGGGCAACCACTTCATCGAGGTCTGCCTGGACGAGGCCGGCTTCGTGTGGTTCATGCTGCATTCCGGCTCGCGTGGCGTGGGCAATGCCATCGGCACGCATTTCATCGAACTGGCGAAGAAGGACGCGGAACTCCACCAGCGCAACCTGCCCGACAAGGACCTAGCCTATTTCGAGGAAGGGGCGCGGTATTTCGGGGACTACGTGCGGGGCGTTTCCTGGGCGCAGAAGTTCGCGATGAAGAACCGCGAAGTGATGATGGACCGGTTGATCGCCACGGTGCGCAAGGCGATCCCGAAGCCGTTCGAGGCGCACGTGGAGGCGGTGAACTGCCACCACAACTATGTGCAGCAGGAGCGGCATTTCGGGCAGGACGTGTTCGTGACCCGCAAGGGCGCGGTGAGCGCGCGGCGCGGGCAGATGGGGATCATCCCGGGCAGCATGGGCGCGCGCAGCTACATCGTGCGCGGCCTGGGCAATCCGGAGAGTTTCGAGAGCTGCAGCCACGGCGCCGGCCGCGTGATGAGCCGCACCAAGGCGAAGAAGCAGTTCACAGTCGAGGACCATGCCCGGGCGACGGCGGGGGTCGAGTGCCGTAAGGATGCCGACGTGATCGACGAGATCCCGATGGCCTACAAGGACATCGACGCCGTCATGGCGGCGCAACAGGACCTGGTCGAGGTGGTGCACACGCTCAAGCAGGTGGTCTGCGTGAAGGGTTGAGAGCAATGAAGGGAAAAGGACCATGCAGGAAGCAACCGTTCTGAGCGCCCACCCCGTGTCGGATGCGATGCGGGCCACGGTGCTGGAGCAACTGTCGGTGATCGCGAGCCGCCGCCAAGTGGCGGTGCTGTTCGCCTGCGAGTCCGGAAGCCGTGGATGGGGTTTCGCATCGCCCGACAGCGACTACGACGTGCGCTTCGTCTATGTGCACCGGCTACCCTGGTACCTGACCGTGGACGCGGGCCGCGACGTTATCGAGCAGCCCATCAGCGGCGAGCTGGACATCTGCGGCTGGGAGCTGCGCAAGGCGCTGGGGCTGCTGGCCGACTCCAACCCGACGCTGCTCGAGTGGCTGCGCTCGCCCATCCTCTACCGGCAGGCCGATCCCTGGACGGAGCGCCTGCGTGCACTGGCCGAAGATGGATTTTCAGCGGTGCGGGGCTACCACCACTACGTGTCGATGGCCAAAAGGAACCTGCGCGAGCACCTGTACGGCGAGACGGTGCGGTACAAGAAGTACCTCTATGTGCTGCGCCCCCTGCTGGCCGCGCGCTGGATCCGCGAGGGGCGCGGCGTTCCCCCGATGCGCTTCGCCGAACTGGCGGCGCGCACGCTGTCGGATCCAGCCGTGCTCGAGGAACTGAACGCACTGCTGGCCGTGAAGATGCGTGCCGGCGAATCGGCGACGAGCCCGCGCTGGCCGGGCATCCACGCGTTCATCGAGCAGGAACTGGCCGAAGCGATGGCCCACGTGCCCGAGGCCACGCCGAAAGCCAGCCTGCGCCCGCAGCTCGACCGCTACCTGCAGGAAGCCGTGCGGCATTTCGATCCGCCGGCATGAAAAAGAACGACCAGAAAGAAGAACAACACCATGATCGACATCGATGGCTCTGCCGGGGAAGGCGGCGGACAGATATTGCGGGCCTCGCTGGCCCTGTCCATGTGCACGGGCCAGCCTTTCGAGCTGCAGCGCATCCGCGCCGGCCGGCCCAAGCCGGGCCTGATGCGGCAGCATCTGGCCTGCGTGGCGGCCGCGGCGCAGATCTGCGGCGCCGAGGTCCAGGGGGCGGAGCTGAACTCCCCGTCACTGCGCTTCGTTCCCGGCCCGGTGCGGGCGGGCGACTATGCATTCCATGTCGGATCGGCGGGCAGCTGCACGCTGGTGCTGCAGACGGTGTGGCCGGCGCTGCTGATGGCCGATGCGCCCAGCCGGGTGCAATTGCACGGCGGTACGCACAACCCCATGGCGCCGCCGTTCCATTTCCTGGAGCGCAGCTATGCCCCGCTGCTACGCCGCCTGGGGGCCCCGGCGGAACTCATGCTGCACCGGCTGGGCTTCTATCCGGCGGGAGGCGGCCACATCGAGGCGCACATCACCCCCGGCGCGGACCGGCTGCAGCCATTCGACCTGCGGCAGCGCGGCACCGCGATGCCGCACTGCGCGGAATGCCTGGCCCCTGCGCTGCCGCGGGCGGTTGCCCGGCGCGAGCTGGAGCACCTGGGCGCGGAGCTGGGCTGGAGCCGGGAGCAATTGCGCCTGGCGCCTTCCCGCCAGCACGAGGGGCCAGGCAATGCGCTGATGGCCACGCTGCCGTACGGGCACGTCACCGAGGTTTTCACACAGTTCGGCGTGAAGGGCACCAGCGCGGAGGAGGTGGCAGGGGAACTGGCCCGCGACGTGCAGGCCTACCTGGCAAGCGACGCGGCGCTGGGCCCCTTCCTGGCAGACCAGTGGGCGCTCCCGCTGGCCCTGGCCGTATGGCAACGCCAGCGCGAGGCCACCTACACCTGCACGGAGCTGACCGCCCACGCGACCACGCACTTCGCCGTGATCGAACGCTTCCTGCCGGTACGGTTTGTGGTGGAAGGGGCAGGTAACCACTGGACGGTTCGCGCACAGCCGCGCTAGGGTGAACGACAATCGCCTGCCTGCCGATACCGCCCCGCCATGCGCTCCCCGATTTCCATCGTCAACGTCGACAACCCCGCCACCTGGACCCGCTACCGCGCGGGCCTGTGTGCGACCTGCGCGGCCAACTGCTGCACGATGCCGCTCGAAGTGCAGCTGTCCGACCTGGTGCGGCTGGGGCTGGTGGATGCGTTCGAGGCCGAGCACGAGGAGCCGCGGCACATCGCGAAACGGCTGCAGAAGGCGCGGCTCATCGACCATTTCAACCACAAGAACGTGGTGTTCACCATGGCGCGGCGCGCCAGCGGGGATTGCCACTTCCTGGATGCGGCCACGCGGCGCTGCACGGTGTACGAGGTGCGTCCGGACACCTGCCGGCTGCATCCGCAGAAGAAGAGCCCGCGTCCCGGCTGGTGCGCCTACGGCTCGGCCGCGCAGGGACAGGGCGGCGGTATACGGCAGCGCTGAGTTCGGCCCACGCGCACTCCACGGAAGAATTGAACTGAACTGTAGGACGCGGACGGGGCCGCGGGCGCTCCCTGCGCCCACGCGGCGGCAGCGCGAGCCATGCTGTGATGGCGGTTTGTCCCATCCCACTGCAAAAGGAGTCCGCATGTCCGAGAAAACCGCTTCCGTCCATTGGCAAGGCGCCGGCAAGACTGGCCAGGGCCAGATCAGCACCGAAACCGGCGCCCTGAAAAGCTACCCGTACGGCTTCGGCAGCCGCTTCGGCGACGACCGCACGGGCACCAATCCGGAAGAAATCGTCGGCGCGGCGCATGCCGCCTGCTTCACCATGGCGTTCGCATTCGCCTGCGAGAAGGCCGGCATCGCCACGGAAACGCTCGACACCACCGCCAAGGTGCGCCTCGCCAAGGAAGGCGAAGGTTTCAAGATCGACCGCATCGCGCTCACGCTCAAGGCCAAAGTGCCGGGCATCGACGATGCGAAGTTCCAGGAGATCGCGGCCGGCGCCAAGGCCAACTGCCCGTTGTCGAAAGCGCTTGCCTCGGTGCCGGAGATCACGCTGGACGCGCAGCTCGTGGGCTGACAGGCCGCGCTGGCATCATCGGCGGTAGCACGCCGCGCCCTTGGCCGTGCCATCGCCTTGCCAGCCGCTCCATGTCACCCTCCGTACCGAAAGCCCTGCCCGCCATCGATCCCGGCCGCTGCACGGGCTGCGGCCGGTGCGTGGCGGTCTGCGCACCGCACGTGCTGTCACTGGGCACGGAGGGCGGCCCTGGCCGGGAAGGCGCGCCGCTTCCGCCATGGGGCCCCAAGCGGTCGGTGCTGCACGACCCGGCGGGTTGCACGGGCTGCGCCCTGTGCGCCGTGCATTGCCCCTTCGATGCCATCCGGATGGAGCGCACCGGGCCGCGGTGACAATCCGGCATTCCTGTACACTGCACCGCCATGTCGTTCGCACGCACCCCCAGCCCCCTGTTCCGCGCCCCCGTGGCGGCGGCAGCGGCCGGCTGCGTGCGAATGACGATGATCACCATTACCACCGCGGCTGCCTAGCCTGCGCGCTGGGTGGCCGTTCCGACGGTCGCCTGGTGTCATTCCCTCCTCGAACGAACCCGGCCCGACCGCCGGGTTTTTCGTTTCCGGGCCATAGCGCCCTTCGTTCGAGAGAAAGAGAGTGACCCGATGTTCAACGACCCCCAATGGCGTCCCCTTCCTGCCGCCGCCCCCGCCAGCGGTGCGGGCCTGCGCCCGCTGCGCGTGGGCATGATCGGCATCGGCACGGTAGGCCTGGGCACCTGGCAGGTGCTGGCCCGCAACCAGGCGCAGATCGCGGCCCGCGCGGGCCGGGGCATCGAGATCGTGGCAGTGGCGGCCCGCGACCTGGCACGCGCCAAGCGCGTGCTCGGCGAAGCGGCCGACCGCGTGGAGCTCACCGGCGATCCGCTGGCGCTGGCCACGCACCCCGGCATCGATGTGCTGCTCGAGGTGGCCGGGGGCACGGATGCCCCGCGCGGATGGGTGTCGGCGGCCATCGGCCTCGGCAAGCCCGTGGTCACGGCCAACAAGGCGCTGCTGGCGGTGCATGGCAACGCGCTGTTCGCCCAGGCGGAGTCGCGCGGCGTGCCGCTCGCCTATGAAGCGGCCGTGGCCGGCGGCATCCCGATCGTGAAGGCGCTGCGCGAAGGTGCCGCGGCGAACCGCGTGGAATGGCTGGCCGGCATCGTGAACGGCACCAGCAACTACATCCTGAGCCGCATGCGCCAGGCCGGCCTGGCATTCGGCGATGCGCTGGCGGAAGCCCAGGCCCTGGGCTATGCGGAGGCCGATCCCACCTTCGACGTGGACGGTATCGATGCCGCCCACAAAACCGCCTTGCTGGCCGCCAACGCCTTCGGCATGCCGGTCCGTTTCGACCGTGCCCATGTGGAAGGCATCCGCGGCGTGGACGCGCTGGACATGGCCGTAGCGCGGGACTGGGGCCATGCCGTGAAGCTGCTGGGCATCGCGCGGAGGCAGGGGGAATCGGTGGAGCTGCGGGTGCATCCCGCGCTGGTGCCCGCCACGCACCTGCTCGCGCAGGTGGAAGGGGCGATGAACGCCGTCATGCTGTGCGGGGATGCGCAGGGCATCGCGCTGCACTATGGCGCCGGGGCGGGGGCGGAGCCGACCGCCTCCGCCGTGGTCGCCGATCTGGTGGACCTGGCCGGCCAGACGGTAGCGCAGGCCGGCGGCCCCATTCGCTGCACGGTGCCGCCGCTGGGCGTGCCAGGCGCGGCACTGGTGGATCGCCCCGTGCTGCGCATGGACGACGTGGTGACCCGGCACTACATGCGCATACCCCTGCGCGAGGGTACGGAGGGCATGGCGCCGGCCGCTCTGGCGCAGTGGCTGGCGCAGGCCGGTGTCGCAGTGGAGCGGCTCGATGCCTGGCGTCCCCAGGGCCCCGGCAGCAGCCAGGCCCAGTTGCTGGCTCTCACTCGGCCCGCACGGGACGGTGCCGTTCGCGATGTCCTCCAGCGTGCCGCGCAGGCGGACTGGTGCCAGGGAACGCCATCACACCTTCGGGTCGAAAGCCTTCACTGACGGCCGGCAGGCCACACCAGGCGCACCAGGCGCACCAGGCGCACCAGGGTGCAGGCTGGCTCAGCGCTTCTGCTTCTGGTAGGCCTCGTGGGCCGGGGCGCCGCGGTCCGTGTCCTTGAGGCCGCGCTCCAGGTCGTCGTGGGCCTGCTTCATCTCCGGATCCGGCTTGCCGTCCGTCATGTCCACGGCCTGGTCGCGTTCGTGGGGCAGGCGCGCCTCGGGGCTGTTCAGGTCCTGCTGCTCGGCATCCGGGGCAGGGTGCTTCTGGGTGGTATCTACGCGGCGCTCGACCCGCTGGGGCACGCGGGCAGAAGCCGTGGGATCGGCCCCTTGCTGGTCGGGGGAACGGGGGGCTTGCGACATGGGGAATCTCCTTATGGGGCGCCGCCGGAAGTGGCAGCTTGCAGGCAGTTCGTGTGTGTTCGCCTGATGCTAGAAAGCGTGCCGCGCCCCGTCTGTAGTCCGCCGCGCCCTGGCCTGGCCGGTACACTACCACTGTATGTCTCAACAGGAGTGGGCCGCACAGGCCCTGCAGTCTTTCGATGCGGTGGTGCAGGCCACCGAGGGATTCCGCAGCCGCGGCGGGCAGCGGCGCATGGCCGAGCAGGTGGCGCACACGTTCGCGCGGGCGCAGCTCGGCAAGGTGGAAGCCGACGACGGCGACAGCGCGCCACCGCCGCCTGCGCGTTCCATTGCGGTGGTGCAGGCCGGAACGGGCGTGGGCAAATCGCTGGCCTACAGCGTGCCGGCGATCGCGATGGCGCTGGCGCGCGGCACGCGCGTGCTGATTTCCACGGCCACCGTGGCGCTGCAGGAGCAGCTGGTGCAGAAGGACCTGCCGGCGCTCGCCGCCCGCATGCCGCAGCCGTTCCAGTTCGCGCTCGCCAAGGGGCGCGGCCGCTATGTGTGCAAGCTCAAGCTCGAGCGCCTGGCCGGTACGGGCGAATCGGGCGACGAGGGGCCCGAGGACGACCTGTTCGCCGAGGAAGAGGCGGCGGCCCGCGCCGCGCGCCCGCGCCACGAGACCGAGGCGCGCATGAAGTTCTACGCCACCATGGCCGACGTGCTCGCACGCGGCGCGTGGGACGGCGACCGCGACACGCTCGAGTCCCCGCCCGAGCCCGAGGTCTGGAGCCCGGTGGCGGCGGAGGCCAGTTCCTGCACCGGCAAGCATTGCCCGGCCTTCAGCCAGTGCACCTACTACGACCGTCGCAAGGCCCTGGTGGCCGCGCAGGTGATCGTGGCCAACCACGACCTGCTGCTGTCCTCGCTCGGCGCACGGCTGCTGCCCGAGCTGGACAACTGCCTGCTCGTGGTGGATGAAGCCCACCATCTGCCCTCCACCGCGCTCGACCAGTTCGCGTGCGAGGCGGACCTGAGCCGGCTGACCTGGATCGACAAGCTCGCGAGCCGCGCGCTGCGCATCGGCACGCTGATGGAAGTCGAGGAAGTGGCGGACATCCCCAACCACTCCGCCCGGCTGCGCACCGCGCTGCAGGATGCGGCGCGCCTGGTCATGGACGTGTACGGTGACGAGTTGCGCGCGCCGCGGCCCGCCTGGGGCGGAGGGCGTACCGCATCCGCCCAGTCCTCCCGCGTTCCCGCGGCCGCGGCGCCCACGCGCGCACGCGTTGCGGGCGGCGCGCTACCGGCAACGCTGGTGGAGCCTTTCAGCCAGGTGGCGCACCATGCGGCGGGCTTTCTCGACGCGCTGCGCGCCATCGCCAAGGCGCTGCGCTCGGAAATGCGCGACAAGCCCGACGAAGCGCGGCGCCTGTCCACGCTCTATGCGCAGATCGGCGCGCTCGCGCCGCGCCTGGAGGGTGTGCACGATACCGCCCAGTTGCTGCTGCAGGACGCTCCGGAGGGGGCCGTTCCGGCAGCCAAGTGGTTCACTCTGGCGGTGGATGGCGATTTCATCGTCGTCAAGGCACATGCCAGTCCGGTGCTGCCGGGCAATACGCTGCGCAACCACCTGTGGTCGGCGGTGCGCGGGGCCGTGCTCACCTCGGCCACGCTCACGAGCTGCGGTCAGTTCGATTTCTTCCTGCGCGAGGCCGGCCTGCACGGCGACGACGCGGTGACCACCCTGGAGGTGCCCAGCCCCTTCGACTACGCGCTGCAGGGTACGCTCGTCGCCACCGAGACGCAGGCCGATCCACGGCAGGCGGCCGACTACACCGCCGAAATGGTGGACGCGCTGCTGAGCGACCTGGCCATGGTCGAGGCCGGCGCGCTGGTGCTGTTCACCTCCCGAGACCAGATGCGGCAGGCCGTGGATGCGCTGCCCACCGCCATGCGCAGCACGGTGCTGGTGCAGACGCACATGCCGCGTTCCCAGCTGCTGGCACGGCACCGCGAGCGCGTGGCGACGGGCGAGCCGTCGATCATCTTCGGCATGCAATCCTTCGGCGAGGGGCTGGACCTGCCCGGGGCGCTCTGCGAATCGCTCTTCATCACCAAGCTGCCCTTCGCGCCGCCGGACGACCCGGTGGGCGAGGCGCGCGCCGAGTGGCTGCGCGGTGCGGGGCGCGACCCGTTCAGCGAACTCGTGGTGCCCGCCACGGCCATCCGGCTCGCGCAGTGGGTGGGACGCGCCATCCGCACCGAGGAAGACCGCGCCCACGTCTATTGCTACGACAAGCGCCTGGTGCGCACGGCCTACGGCCAGCGGCTGCTCAAGGGCCTGCCGCCCTTCACGCTGCAGCGCCGCACTGCGGCGTAGCGCGCCCTGGCGCACTCCTTGCGGCATCAGGGCGCTGGTGAACAGGCGCCGCGGTGTCGGACGCACCCGACAGCCAGGCGGCGGCAGGGCCGACCCTGGCAGGACTGCATGCGGCCTACAGTGGGTTTTCCACACCGGGCCGCCGCGCGCCCGGCCACGCACCCCACCGGAGGCTCTCCCATGACCCAGGATTCCCCCCAGACCACGCTCTGGAAGCTGATCAAGGACATCCGCTTCGGCATGCTCACGCACCGTTCCGCCACGGGACAGCTGCATGCGCATCCGCTGACCACGCAGAACAAGGACATCGACGAGCACTCGGAGCTGTACTTCTTCATCCCGCACGACGGCGAGCTCGCGCAGCGCCTTAAGGCCGATGCCCAAGTGAATGTGACCTACGCCAACCCCGAGAAGGACAGTTACGTGTCCCTGTCCGGCACGGCCGGCTTCATCGAGGACAAGGCCCGCAAGGAGGCGCTGTGGTCGCCCGCGGCCAAGGCCTGGTTCCCGCAGGGGATCGACGACCCCAACCTGGCGCTGCTGGTGATCCGCATCCAGCACGCCGAGTACTGGGACGTAAAGGAGAGCAAGATGACCCAGCTCTTCAAGATGGCCAAGGCGGCCGTCACCGGCAACCCGCCGAACATGGGAGAGCACAGGGAACTGTCGCTGTCCTGACCTGCCGGCCCGCCGCCCGCGGCGGTGCCTTTCGCGCTGCCGTTTTTCCGTTCCCTGAAAACACTGGAAGGAGACACACCATGTCCGACAAGCAGCAGCCCGGCACGGGCAAGGTCGAGAACGACCACAACCAGCAAGGCCACCAGGAACCCACGCAGCGCAACGAAAGCCAGCGCACGCCGCAGAGCCGCCACGACCGCGATGCGCACGTGGGCAGCGGCAACCAGGTGCAGTCGCGCCAGGGCGGTGGCGGCCCCTCCACCGGGGGCGGCGGCCGCGGGGCGGGCTGACAGCCCCACCCTGGTCGGGAAACCGGAAGGGCGACAATCGCCCCATGCCTTCTTCCCGCATCGCCGTCATCGATTTCGAAACCACCGGCATGACGCCCTCGCAGGGCGCGCGGGCCACCGAGGTGGCCATCGTGCTCATGGAAGAGGGCCGGCCCGTGGACCGGTTCCAGAGCCTCATGAAGACCGGGGCCTGGCTGCCCCCGTTCATCGTCCAGCTCACGGGCATCACGCCCGCCATGCTGGACACCGCGCCCCCGGCCGAGTCGGTGATGCGCGAGGCCGCGCGCTTCGTGGGCGATGCGCCCATGGTGGCGCACAACGCTTCGTTCGACAGCCGCTTCTGGGCGGCGGAACTGGCCCGTGCGGATCTGCCCTCGCCCCATGCCTTCGCCTGCACGGTGTTGCTGTCCCGGCGCCTGTATCCCGAAGCGACGAGCCATCAATTGGGCCGCATCGTCGCGCACCTGGGCCTGCCGCCCGCTGCCCGCGCCCACCGTGCGCTGGCGGATGCGGAAATGGCTGCGGCGCTGCTGGGGCGCATGCAGCATGACCTGCGCACCCGCTACGGCATCGCCGATCCCGGCCATGCGCTGCTCGCATCGCTGCAGCGTTGCGCACGCAAGGGAATGGACAAGCTGCTCGCGCGGCATGCCATGGGTGGAGACCTGTGGCGGGACACAGGCCACTGCGAGCCGGCGGCTTCGCTTCCCTGAAGGCCTGCGCCGGCTCCCGCACGGCACCACCTGTCAAAACACCGCCCTGGCCGCAACGGGCGCCAGGGCATCGGCCAGATCGCGCGCCAGGGGCCCGACTTCCGGACCTGCGAGATCACCCAGGCTGATGCGTACCGCCGGGCCGCTGGCGATGCGGAAAGGCGCCCCCGCCTGCACCGCCCAGCCCCGGGCCGCCAGCGCGGACAGCACGGCGCTTTCGTCGCGCACCGGAATCCACAGGTGCAGGCCCTCGCCGGCCGTGGCCGCGGTGGCCACCGGATCTGCCGGTTGCGACCGCAAGGCGAACTCCAGCGCCTGCCGCCGCCGCGCATAGGCCTGGGCTGCCTGGGCGAGCTGGCCCGAGCGCAGCGCTTCCCGCCAGAGCCGGGCAGCCAGTGCCTGGAGCAGCCGGCTGACCCATCGCGCACCTGCGGCCTGCTGCGCACGCATGGCATCGATGAGCCCCGGTGTGCCCGCCGCGAGCGCCACGCGCACGTCCGGACCGAGGAACTTGCCCACCGAAAGGACGTAGAGCCAGAGCGGGGGCAGGGCGGCCGCCGGGGCCAGCGGCTCCTGGCTGAGGGGCCCCCAGTGGTCGTCCAGGATGCACAGCAGGTGGGGATGGCCTTGCAGGGCACGGCGCAGGGCCTTCCACCGCGCCTCGGAGATCGCGCAGCCGGTGGGATTGTGGGCGCGCGGCGTAAGCACCAGGGCGGCGCAGCCGTCCAGGCATTCGGCAGATGGCACCTGCACGCCCTGTGCATCCACCGGCAGGGGTACCGCCTTGAGCCGCAACGCATGCAGCAGCGCGGCCATCGGGGGCCAGCAGGGATCTTCGACCGCGACGCGGTCGCCAGGGCGCGCATGGTGGCGCAGGGCGGCTTCCACGGCATCCAGCGTGCCCGAAAAAACGCCCGTGGCCTCGTGGGGCAGCCCCTGGCTGTCCAGCCACTCCAGCGCCATTTCGCGCCAGATCGGTACTTCGGTGGGCCCGTCATAGCCAGGGCCTGCATCCAGTTGCAGGTTCTGCCAGTCGTTGGAGGGAAGCTGCGGCAGAAGGGCACGATCCCCACGGCCGCCAGCGAGATCACGCAGCCCGGTGGGCAGCGCCACCGCCTCGGCCACCGCGGGGCGGGCCGGGGCCACGCGCGTGCCGCGGCGGCCATCGGTCACCAGCCGGCCGGCGTCGCGCAGGCGCGCATAGGCAGCGGCCACGGTGTTCGGATTCACGCCCAGCTGCAAGGCCAGCACACGCACTGCGGGCAGCGCATCCCCGCACGACAGCGCTCCGGAGCGCAGGTGGGCTGCGATGCTGTCCGCAATTTCCGATGCCGACGATCCATCGAAATTCATTGTCTTCATACATTCATTTTAATGTACTAATACAAATATCCTTTGTATGAGTACAGGAAGTTCAACCCATCCGAAGAGGGGGTTGCTTACTTGCAGAACCTGGAAAAAATTCCGTCGAAAACACTGCGAAAAATGGGGAAGGGAAGAAAAAAGACCCCGGAAACCGGGGCCATGGCGTGGCGGGAGGAAAGGGACGGCACGCAGGAGCCGGCCGGCGTTCACGCCGGATCGGGCGCATATTTGTCGCCCACCTGTTCACGCAGGGGGTGCGTGTCGTAGACGATGTGCATCTCCTGGATTTCGGCGCTGCCTTCGGTAAAACGAAAGATGTCCACGCAGGTGAAATGGACGATCCGGCCGTCGTTCAGCGTCCAGTCGTACCGGAAGTAGGCGGCCACGCGCACCAGGCCCGCCTCGGGCTCGGCTGAGACCAGCAGGTCGATCGGCGTGATCACGCTGGCGGCCGAGGATGCGGCGAGCTTCCTGAAGAATTCGCGGGCCCGCATGGTCCCCAGGAACGGCGAATGCACGAGGCCCTCGCTTTCGAAACAGGCGATCAGGCCTTCGGTGTCTCCCGCATGCAGGCGGGAGAGGTAGGTTTTCACGGTGGCAAGCTGGAGCTGGGTCATCGGAGGGCCTTTGCTGGGCGAAAGAAGCAATCGAGAAAGGACATGCGTCCCGCAGCATCTCCCTCCGCCGCCGCACAGGCAAGCGCTGCCGTGCCGGATATATAAATGGCGTTGATGTATCTGCCCCACCTTGCCTACCTTCGCGCGCTCATCGAGCACGGCTCGTTCGCTGCCGCGGCACGCGCCTGCGGCGTCTCCCAGCCGGCCGTCAGCCACGGCATGCGCATGCTGCAGGCCCGGTTCGACGCGCCGCTGCTGGTGCGTGAAGGCCGCCGCCGCGTGCCCACGGAGCTGGCGCTGCGGGTGGCCGCGGAATCGCGTTCCCTGGCCGAGGGCATCGATGCCCTGGTTCCCGGCGGGGCAGGTCCGGCCTCAGGCAACCCGCGGGTGCTGCGTGCCGGCCTGACGCCATCGGCCGCGCTGGTGTGCGGCCCGCTGCTGTACGCAGGCTGGTGCGAAGGCCGTCCCCGCCGCTCGCTGGAAATGGTCTGCGCCGATGAAGGCCGCCTGCTGGCGAATCTCGTGGAAGGCACGGTCGATTGCGCCATCGCGCCACGCCCCCGGGGATTCGCGCACCACGGCGTGGTGCAGCAGCGGCTGTACGCGCTGCGCCCGCAGGCCTACGCGCGGCGCGGCCACCCGCTGGCCGGCGCCCGGTCGCTGGAGGCACTGCGGGGTGCGGCCTGGGCGCGCGTGGAACCCAGCGTGAGCGGGCCCGTGGACGTGCTGGCGGAAGCCTACCGCGTGCGCCGGATGCGACCGCCGCGCGTGGCCGCGCACTGCCCGGACTTTGCAAGCATGCTGCGGCTGGTGGCGCAGTGCGACCTGCTGGCGGTGGTGCCGCATCCCGCGCTGCTGGGAGCGGAAGCTCGCGCCCTGGTGCCGCTGGCGCTGCAGGAATCTTTCCCGCTCTACGACATGTGGCTGTTCGAGCCGGCACGCCGGCCATCCAAGCTGTCGCCCCATCTGGTGCGGCAACTGCTGGCGCTCGGAGATACGCCAGCGGACACTGGCGGACCGGCAGGGCAGGGCCGTCCCGCATCGGGAGCCGGCTGACGTCCCGGGCATGCGCCGGGCCACCGAGTTTCCTGCACGGGCTTTACTGCTGCGCGATGCCTGTGCTAGCATGAACGCTCAATCCCGCACACCATGCAACGCAGCCGCATCCTATCCACCCTAGCTCTAGGCCTAGTGCCTGGCCGGGGTCTGCCTGCGTTCGCCATCCCCGTTGCCCGCTGATCCGGCCCCGTGCCGCCAGTCCGCGCAACACCGACCTTCCCCTGACCCCGGCCCACGAACCAGCCTCCACCCGCGTGGAGGGCTGCAGGGAATGTCGCTCCGTCTTTTCCTTTCGTTGATTTGATCGCGCCGTGGCGGCCGTTGCCGTCCACCTTGCCCTCGCGGCGATGCCGGCCCGGCGCGATACCGTTTCGTGGAGCCCATCATGATGATCGCCAAGCCCGCCACCAAGTACCAACCCACCGCCATCGCCTCCCTGCCGGACCGCACCTGGCCGTCCCGTTCCATCACGCGGGCGCCGATCTGGCTCTCCACCGACCTGCGCGACGGCAACCAGGCGCTCTTCGAGCCGATGAACGGCGAGCGCAAGATGCGGCTTTTCGAGGAACTCGTGCGCATCGGCTTCAAGGAGATCGAGGTGGGCTTTCCGGCCGCTTCGCAGACGGATTTCGACTTCGTACGCCGCCTCATCGAGGAAAACCGCATTCCCGACGACGTGACCATCATGGTCATGACCCAGTCGCGCGAGGACCTGATCGAGCGCACGGTACAGGCCCTGCAGGGCGCGCCGCGCGCCATCGTGCACCTCTACAACGCCACGGCCCCGGCCTGGCGCCGCATCGTGTTCGGCATGAACGTGTCGCAGGTGATGGCATTCATCGAGCACCACGTGTCGCTCATCAAGCGCCTCACCGATGCACAACCCGCCACGGCCTGGACGCTGCAGTATTCCCCCGAGACGTTCAGCGCCACCGAGCCCGAGGTGTCGCTGCGTGCCTGCCAGACGGCGATCACGGCCTGGAACGCCGGCCCGGGCCGGCCCATCATCATCAACCTGCCGACCACGGTGGAGAACGCCACGCCGAACGTGTTCGCAGACCAGATCGAATGGATGCACCGCCGCCTCGCTCCGCGTGAGCACATCGTGCTTTCCGTGCACCCGCACAACGACCGCGGCACGGGCGTGGCCGCGGCCGAGCTGGCGATGATGGCCGGCGCCGACCGCGTGGAAGGCTGCCTGTTCGGCAACGGCGAGCGCTGCGGCAACGTGGACATCGTGACGCTCGCGCTCAACATGTACACGCAGGGTGTGCACCCGAACCTCGACTTCTCCGACATCACGCACGTGGCGCGCGTGGCCGAGGAATGCACGTCGCTGCCGGTGCATCCGCGCCATCCCTATGCGGGCGACCTCGTCTTCACCGCGTTCTCGGGCTCGCACCAGGACGCGATCAAGAAGGGCTTCGCGGCCCAGGACCCGGCGGGCCTCTGGGAAGTGCCCTACCTCCCGATCGATCCGGCGGACCTCGGCCGCACCTACGACAGCGTGATCCGCGTGAACAGCCAGTCGGGCAAGGGCGGCATCGCCTTCCTGCTGGAGCGCGAGCGCGGCGTGGTGATGCCGCGCCGCCTGCAGGTGGAGTTCAGTGCCGTGGTGCAGCGCGCCACGGACACGAGCGAGGGCGAGATGGACGGCGATGCTCTCTGGAGCCTGTTCTCGCAGACCTACATCGCGGCGCCCGCGCAGGGCACGCCCGGCGCGCTCACGCTGCACGGCCAGCGCCTCGATGAAGACGGGCAGGGCATCGCGCTGGACGTGACCATCGACGGCGTGCGCCAGACGCTGCAGGGGCGCGGCAACGGGCCGATCGACGCGACGGTGGATGCGCTCGGCCTGCCGATGCGCGTGGACCATTACGAGGAACGCGCCACGGGCGCCGGCGCGGGCGCCCAGGCCCTGGCCATCGTCGAGGCCGCACTCGAGGGCGTGCCGGGCGCCACCTTCGGCGTCGGGCTGGACCACAGCATCGTCAATGCATCGGTGCAGGCCGTGGTGGCGGTGGCCAACCGGCTGATCGCGCGGCGCGGTGCAGCAGCCCAGGCGCCCGCGGTGCGCGAGCCCGCCGGCACTGATTTCTGACGCCCCGGCCCCAGCCACCGCTTCCAGGAGAAAAACCTTCCGAAACGGTGGCCGGTCCATGCTTGGGTTAATCTGCGGCGCCATGCAGAACAAGCCCAGCCATGCCATCGGGATTTCCGCATCGGGGCCCGCCCGCAGGACCGTGCTGATCGCCGCCGCGCTGCTGCTGTCCGCTTGCGGCACGTCGCCGCACCGCGGCGGGCGCGGAGCGACCCCGGCGTATTCACGCCTGACACCGGAACAGTCGAACGACATCGCGATCCACGCGATGGGTCTCGTGGGCACGCCGTACCGCTACGGCGGCAACACCCCGGAAGGCGGTTTCGACTGCAGCGGGCTCATCGGCTATGTGTACCGCAGCCTCGCCGGGGTCGCTCCGCCGCGGACGGTGGCGCAGCTCAGCGATTTCGGCGCTCCCGTGCCGGCCGGCGACGAACGCACCGGCGACCTGGTGATCTTCGGCTCCGGCAGGCCCACCCACGCGGGCATCGTGGTGGAGGGGGGGCGCTTCGTGCATGCGCCGTCCACGGGCGGCACGGTGCGGCTGGACCGCTTCAGTTCGGGCTACTGGTCGCGGCAGGCCATCGCGTTCCGCAGGCCGTGAGACACGACCTGGGACAAGGTGTCCCTGGCCGGGCGCGCGACAATCGCGCCCCATGAACCGTACCTTTTCCCCGGAAGCCGGTGCCGCAGGCCCCGCTTCGCATGTCCACCGCGCCGCGCCGCTGCCCGGCACGCACGACACCACCCGCATCGACGACACGCGCATCAAGGCGGTGCGGCCATTGATCACTCCCGCGCTGCTGCAGGAGTGGCTGCCCGCTTCGGACGATGCCCAGGCCCTGGTGGAATCCAGCCGCGCCGCGCTTTCGCGGGTGCTGCACGGCGAGGACGACCGGCTCGTCGTCGTGGTGGGGCCGTGCTCCATCCACGACCACGGCCAGGCCATGGAGTACGCGAAGGCGCTCAAGGCACAGGCCGACCGGCTGTCGACGGAGCTGGTGGTGGTGATGCGGGTGTATTTCGAGAAGCCCCGCACCACGGTGGGCTGGAAGGGCTACATCAATGATCCGCACCTGGATGGCAGCTTCGCGATCAACGAAGGCCTGGAAATGGCGCGCAGGCTGCTGCTGGACGTGCTGGCGCTCGGCCTGCCCGTGGGGACGGAATTCCTCGACCTGCTCTCGCCGCAGTTCATCAGCGACCTGGTGAGCTGGGGCGCGATCGGTGCGCGCACCACGGAAAGCCAGAGCCACCGCCAGCTGGCCAGCGGCCTGTCCTGCCCCGTGGGGTTCAAGAACGGCACGGATGGCGGCGTGAAGGTGGCCTCCGACGCCATCCTTGCCGCGCAGGCGCCGCACGCCTTCATGGGCATGACCAAGATGGGCCAGGCGGCCATTTTCGAGACGCGCGGCAACCGGGACTGCCATGTGATCCTGCGCGGCGGCCGCCAGCCGAACTACGGCGCGGCCGACGTGGACGCGGCCTGCGCCCTGCTGCGCGGCGCGGGCCTGCGAGAGCAGGTGATGATCGATGTCTCGCACGCCAACAGCAGCAAGCAGTACCGCCGCCAGATCGAGGTGGCGGCCGACGTGGCGGCGCAGGTCGCGGCCGGGGATGGCCGCATCACCGGCGTGATGATCGAAAGCCACCTGCGGGAAGGCCGCCAGGACATCGTGCCCGGGCAGCCCCTGGAGGCCGGCGTGTCGGTGACGGACGCCTGCCTCGGCTTCGACCAGACGGTGCCGGTGCTCGAAGGCCTCGCGGCCGCCGTACGGTCGCGCCGCAGCCATCGCTGATCCGCTGCCGCCCCGGGCCGCCTTGGAGGGCGCGGCTGTTGTTTTCTGCACGGAATGGCTACCCCAGTCCGGCCTCCGGACGGTTGCCAGGGTGTAGCATTCGGAAACATGCAGGCCGGGCCGTCTGCCGCTCCGGCGGGCGGATCCGGCAACGCGTCCCCTCCCATCCCACCACGCCCACACCATGCAGGTGCAGCCGCTCCCGCTTCCGATGCCGCACGCTCCAGAGCGCCGGACTTCCCCGCGTCTCCTGGAGCGCTGACCATGGTTGCGCGAACGGACCCGGACCGCCGGCGCCTGGACGCATTGCACGCCTGCGCCATTCTCGAGACGCCGGCCGAAGACACCTTTGATCAACTCGCCCGCCTGGCGGCCCATTTGTGCGGGGCCGCTGTCGCCGCCATCGGCTTCGTGGGCAAGGACTGCGAATGGTTCAAGTCCAGCGCGGGCATGGAACTCGGCACGCTGCAGAACCTGGCGGGCGCCCATGTCCTGTGCAGGCTCGCCCTCGGGGGCCGGCTGGTGCAGGTCAAGGATGCATCGGCCGATCCGGTATTGCGCAGCCATCCCCTGGTACAGGGGCCATCGCGCATGCGCATGGCGGCCTGCATGCCGATCAGCACCGCCGATGGCCTGACGCTGGGCGCCGTCGTGATCCTGGATGCGGCCCCGCGGCACCTGGAAGAGAGCCAGCGCGAGGCGCTGGTCGCGATCGCGAGCCAGGCGATGGCCCTCCTGGAACTGCGCCGCCAGCGCCGCGGCATGGCGCAGCGCGCGCAGGAACGGGCGCTTTCGGAAGAGCGTTTCCATCTCGTGGCACGGGCCACCGCCGACGCGATCTGGGACTGGAACCTGACCGATGATTCGATGTGGTGGAACGAGGGGATGGAAGTTCTCTTCGGCGTTCCGCTGCATACGCTGCCGCACGACAGCACGTCCTGGACGCAGCGGCTGCATCCCGAGGACAGCGACCGCGTGCTCGAGAGCATCCATGCCGCCATCGAAGGCGACGCCCTGCACTGGATGGACGAATACCGCTTCCGCAGGCAGGACGGTACCTATGCGTGGATCCGCGACCGCGGCTTCGTGATCCGCGATGCCCAGGGGCAGGGCCTGCGCATGGTCGGCGGGATGACCGACATCAGCGCCCAGAAGCAGAGCGCCCTGCAGGCCCAGCGCGATGCCGGCGCGCATGCGGAACTGGTGCGCGTGCAGCAGCGCATGAGCGCGCTCGACCTGCCCGTGGAGGAAGTCCTGCTGCTGGCGGCCCGCACCGCGATGGACCTGGCGGACGGGCAGGGCGCCATGGTCGTGCTGCGCGAGGGCGACCGGCTGCGCGTGCGCGCGAGCACGGGGCCGCGGGCCGCGCCACTGGACGAATCCCGCCCGATGCTCGGGTACCCGCTCTGGCAGCAGCTGGAAGCCGAGCAGATGGTGCTGCACAGCGATGGCTCGCAGCAGCACGCGCAGTTCGCCACCGACGAGGGCCAGCACGGCCTGCTGTCGTTCATCGCCGCGCCGCTGCGCGCCGGTGACACGGTGCTGGGCATGCTCAAGGTGAATGCCGATCCGGTGTTCACCTTCTCCCAGCGCCAGGTGGCCTATGTGCAGATCCTCGCCGAATCGCTGGGCGCCGTGCTGCAGCTGCGCAGCTATGCCGCGCAGCTGAGCGCCTCGGAACTGCAGTACCGCTCGCTCTTCGACGCACATCCGCAGCCGATGTGGGTCTATGAGCGCGGCAGCCTGCGCATTCTCGCTGTGAACCGTGCCATGGTGCGCCACTACGGCTACACGGAAGCCGAACTGCTGCGCATGACGACCGCCCAGCTCTGGCCCGAGGAGGAACGCTCGCGGCGGGAGGTGGAGGCACGGGCCCTGCCGACCGGCGTGCGCCGCGACGCGGTGCACCGCCGCCATCGCAAGAAGGATGGCACGCACATCGACATGGAGGTGTACGCGGGCGACATCACCTTCAACGGCAGGGCGGCGCGCCAGGTGCTCGCCACGGATGTGACGCAGCGCATGCGCGTGGAACGCGAGCTCGCGCGCGTGGGCACCGTGCAGCGGCTGCTGAGTGCATGCAACGAAGCCCTGGTGCGCGCCACGGGAGAGACGGCCCTGCTGTCCGAGGTGTGCCGCATCGCCCGGGAGGTGGGCGGCTACCGCAGCGCCTGGGTGGGCATGGTGCGCCACTGGAACGGCACCGAACGACAGAGCATCGAGCCCGTGGCCTGGTCCGGCCTGACGACGGTGGGCGTGGAAACCCTGCGCCCGGCCGGCACGCCCGACGCGCCCTGGACGCCGCACAGCCCCGGTCCGTCGGGCGAGGCGCTGCGCAGCGGGCGTCCGGTGATCGTCCACGACCTGCGGCAGGCACCGGATGCCGACCTGTGGGCCCAGCCGTTGCGCCAGATGGGACTGCCCGCGGTCATCAGCCTGCCGCTGCGCGATGCCGAACAGGTCTTCGGCCTGCTCACGCTCTATCCGGAAGAGGTGCTGGAAACCGGAGCGGAGGAGGCCGAACTGCTCCAGCAGCTCGCCAACGACATCGCCTTCGGCCTGGGCAGCCTGCGCACGCGGCAGGACCAGCAGCGCCTGCAGGCAGTGGTGCTCAAGGCCGCGGCCGCCGTGTCTGCCAGTACCGGAACGCAATTCTTCCGGCAACTGGCCAGCCACATGTGCGATGCCCTGGGCGCCCAGGGCGGCTGCGTCACGCGGCTGCTTCCGCAGCCGGGGGGGCGGGTGCCGCGCGCAGTGACGCTGTCACGCGTGGAAGAAGGGATGGTCCAGCCGAATGCCGAATACCCCCTGGAAGGCACGCCCAGCCTGCGCCTGGTGAACGAGGCCGAATGCGTGATCCCGGAAGGCATCGCCGAACTCTATCCGGATTCGCCGGTGGCACGGCTCGGTGCCCAGGCATATGTGGGCCTGCAACTGCGCAGCGCGGAAGGGCAGCCCATCGGTTTCGTGTTCGTGGTCTTCCGGGAGCCGCTGCAGCAGCCCGGCATGGTGATCTCCACGCTGCGCATTTTCGCGGCGCGGGCGGCGGCAGAGATGGCCCGCCAGGCATCGGACGCACACATCCGCCGACAGGCCTCGCTGCTGGACAAGGCGCGCGACGCCATCATCGTGCGCGACCTGGACCACCACATCACGTTCTGGAACGAAGGTGCCGAGCGGCTCTACGGCTGGACACGCGAGGAGGCGATGGGCCAGTCCATCGCCACGCTGCTATACCAGGACACGCAGGAATTCCTCCGCGCGACCCAGGCCACGCAGGAGCAGGGCGAATGGGCAGGGGAAATCGTCCAGTTCCACCGGGACGGGCGGCGCCTGGACGTGGAGGGCCGCTGGACGCTGGTGCAGGGCGAGCAGGGACAGCCGGACTCCATCCTGGCCATCAATACCGACATCGGCCAGCGCAAGGCCACGGAGCGGGAGATCCAGCGGCTGGCGTTCTACGATTCGCTGACCGGGCTGCCCAACCGCATGCTGCTGATGGACCGCATGCGGCACGCCCTGGCCACGGCACAGCGGCGCCGGCAGGGAGGGGCCCTGCTCTTCATCGACCTGGACAACTTCAAGACCCTCAACGACACCCTGGGCCACGACCAGGGCGACGTGCTCCTGCAGCAGGTGGCTGCCCGCCTGAACACCTGCGTGCGTTCCGTGGACACCGTTGCCCGGCTGGGCGGCGACGAATTCGTGGTGATGATCGAAGGGCTCAGCCCCCATCCCGACGACCTGGCGCTGAGCGCCCGCACCGTGGGCGAGAAGATCCTGGCCGTGCTGGCCACGCCGTACGTGCTGCAGGGCTACCACTACCGCAGCACGCCCAGCATCGGCGTGGCGCCGTTCGGCGACGGCCGGGCATCGACGGTGGGCGAGTTGCTCAAGCAGGCCGACCTCGCCATGTACCAGGCGAAGACCGCGGGGCGCAATACGCTGCGGTTCTTCGACCCGGGCATGCAGGCCGTGGTCACCGCCCGCGCGGAACTGGAGAACGACCTGCGCACCGCGCTGGCGCGGGAGCAGTTCATGCTGCATTACCAGCCCCAGATCGACCACCGGGGCGGGGTGACCGGTGTGGAGGCGCTCGTGCGCTGGCCGCATCCGCAGCGCGGCATGGTGTCCCCGGGGGAATTCATTCCGCTGGCCGAGGAAACCGGCCTGGTGCTGCCCCTGGGCCGCTGGGTGCTGCACACGGCCTGCGCCCAGCTGGCACGCTGGCGGCACGTGCCAGGGCGCGGGCACCTCAGCATGGCGGTGAACGTGAGTTCGCGCCAGTTCCACCACGAGGCTTTCGTGGAGGACGTGGTGCGCGCCATCACCGCGACGGGTGCGCCGGCATCGCGCCTGAAGCTGGAGCTGACCGAGAGCCTTTTCGTCGAGGACATGGAAACCACCATCGCCACCATGGCCGCGCTGCGGTCCCATGGGGTGGGGTTTTCGCTGGACGACTTCGGAACGGGGTATTCCTCGCTGAGCTACCTCAAGCGCATGCCGCTGGACCAGTTGAAGATCGACCAGAGCTTCGTGCGCGACCTGCTCGCCGATCCGAACGACGCCGCCATCGTGGACACGATCATCGCGCTCTCGCGCAGCCTGGGCCTGGACGTCATCGCCGAAGGCGTGGAAACGGCCGAGCAGCGCAGCCGCCTGGAACAGGCGGGCTGCCGTGCCTACCAGGGCTATTTCTTCAGCCGGCCGCTGCCTGAAACCGCCCTGGAAGACTTCCTGGTCCAAAAGCTTTCCCCGCGCTGACGCGCGGCAGGCGTGCACGCATCGCCGGCACGCACGGGACGGACATTCCATCCAGTCCCACTTTCCCTGCCGCCAGAGGCCCTACAAGCCCGCGACAAGCCTGCGCGGCAGCCCCCCTACTACTTTCCTCCTGAAGGCCCACCTGCGGCCTTTCCATGCCCGTTCCTGGGCATGGACGGCGTGAGGCATGCCTCCCGGGCCCCGGCGGGGCATGAACAAGCCCTCGATCCGCTGGAGCGGTTCCGGAACAGCCCGGCCCCGGTTGTTCCTTGTTCTTCCTTGTATGTCTTTATAAAAACATAGTCGTAGTAGTAAGGCCGGGCCGCAGCTGTGGACAACCGGAATTTTCCGTTGCGCGACAAGGCACTTGCCTTGCCGGCAACCATGTGGGTGGGGCAGGGTTGCCGCTGTCGCTCCGTCGGGGACAAATGCCGCTGGACTGCTTCCGCTGTGGATAAGCCGGCACTTGTGCGAAAGATGTCCCCAGGTTTGTCCCGGAATCCGGTGCGGGCAGTCTTGCCAAGGCCCGGAAAGGGGCCAGGTTGTGCCCATTCCGGCTTTTTGCTCGGGGTCGTGCGGCCGCGGACGCTCTGTCCGTGCTGCGGATGTGCGCGTGTGGATCGATCCGCTGAAAAAGGCTTGGCAGGGCCGAGCTAACGTTGCCGGTCGGAGGCTGGCCCGATCAGGCAAGAAAGGCCCTGCGCCCGGACCGGCGCCGGTCCAGCGCGCAGGTCAGCGGCTTGGAGCGGCCTCAGGCCTTTGCCATGGCCCCGGAGGATGTTCCTTGTTATTCCTTGAAAGCTTTTATAAAACCATAGGAATAGTAGTAAGGGAGCAGCCCCGTTGTGGACAAGCCTTGTTTCCCCAATGCTGGCAAGCACTTGGGACCTCCACAAGCCTGTGGCCTGGACGCGGGTGAACGCGGGCGCCGCCAGACAACAACTTCGGCTGCCGGCCTGCGGCGGTGGATAACCCGGAGATGTGCCTGAAATTGTCCCCAGCTTTATGCACATCCCTTGGTCGGCAGCCCGCCCCAGCCGGTTCGCGCCAATGAAAAAGCCCCGCAGGGCGGGGCTTCGGAAGGTGGGGGAGGGCGTTCCGTCAGAAGTGGTATGCGTACCGGAGCTGGACGAAGTTCTCTCCGGGGTTGGGGCGCTTGATGCCTGCATTGGAGAGATGCTGCACGCGGATCGCGATCTCGTGCTGGCGCTGGGCTCCCAGGCTGTAGCCCAGGCCCAGGTGGGATGCGAAGTTGTAGCGGGTGCTGAATTCCTTGTGGGGCGTGTGGTAGCGCTTGTCCATGTAGGTGATGCCGACCCCGCCTTCCAGGAACCACGGCGAGCGGCCGTTGTCGGGCCGCAGCCGGAAAGTGGGCGTGATGCCGGCGAGGGTGGCGTGGCTGGAGCCGCCGTCCACACTGTCGTAGGACCACCGGCTGGCGTAGATGTCCCAGTAGCCGCGTACTTCGCTGCCCCAGAGTTCGCTGCGCCAGGATGTCCACGGCAGGGTGACGCCCACCGTGGCGGAGTCGGTCTGGTGCTCCGCCCAGCCTCCCTGCACATACACCGAGGGTCCCTCGCTGCCCGCCGTTTGTGCGTGGACGCCGGCCGCGGCAGCGGCCGCCAGAATGAAAAAAGCGCCCCGGGCCGCCAGAGGGGCCACGAGGCGCTTCATGAATGAATGGTGCATTTTGCGAATTCCCAGTTATGTCGCGACCGTGAGGTTACACAATCGGCGTAACCCACTGTAGGACAGGGGCCGGGAAGTCCGCTGTAGGTGGCCGCCGCATGTGCGGCGGGGGCTGGTCACTGGGGGGCGGGCGCGGCGGGCGCCGGGGCTGCGCCGTGGCGCATGCCGCCATGGGCGCCCGGCTTGCCGTCCTTTCCGCGCATGCCGTCCCGGCCGTGCATGCGCCGGCTTTCCTCGTCGAACACCTTCTGCTGCGCGGGAGTCAGCGCGGCGTAGAAGGTTTTCGTGGCCTCGTCGCGGCGGTCCGCCTCGGCGTTGTGCTGGGCGCGCAGTGCCCGCATGCGGTCGATGCGTTCCGGCGTGGTCAGCTGCGCCATTCCGGACATGTCCGGGCGCGAGCCCTGCGGACGCATGGCCGCGGTGAAGGCATCCCATGCCGGTTGCTGGGCCGGCGTGAGCTGCAGCTTCTGCCGGAGGGCTTCTGCGCGCTTGGCCATGCGGGCTTCACGCTCCTCGGGGGTGGGCATGCGGTGCGGGCGTTCAGCTCCGGCCGTGGGGGGCGCGGCCGGCGGAGGGGGCTGCTGCGCGAAGGAGGGAGCCGCCAGCAGGGCCGTCAGTGCGGCGGCCGTGGCTGCGGTGGCGAAGCGTCGTTGCAGGAAAATTGCGGTCATGGCGATGTCCTTTCAGGTCCCCTGGAGGGGCGTTGCCGTCGCGACCGGTGCGGTGCGGCGGTTGGAAGCCAGTGTCGGGCGCCCGTGTATCCCCGCCATGAGGGGGGCGTGTGGCTGTGTAAAGTTGTGCCAAGGTTCTGTGACCCCGCCGGGGCGCGCAGCAACGACAATGGCGCCCTTTCGCCGGCACCGCGGCCGGCGCGCCCGCCGCAGGGCGATATCGCACACAAGGAATTCCGTGTTCAAGAACATGATCATCTACCGCATCGCCGAGTGGCATGCGGAACTGTCCCAGCTCGAGGAAGCCCTGGCCCGTACCCCGTTCGTGGAGTGCGGCGCCACCCAGGAGAAATCCGTGGGCTGGGTGCCGCCCCGGGGCGAGGCCCACGGCGCGCTCGCCGAATCCGTGGGCGGCCAGTGGATCCTGCGTTTCATGACCGAGTCCAAGATGCTCCCGGGATCGGTCCTGGCGCGCAAGGTCAAGGACAAGGCCGCTCGCATCGAGAAGGAAACCGGCCGCAAGCCGGGCAAGAAAGAAACCCGCGAACTCAAGGAAGAGGCCAAGCTCGACCTGCTGCCGATGGCCTTCACCAAGCAGGGGTCGATGTGGGTCTGGATCGACACCGAGGCGCGCCTGCTGGTGCTCGACACGGGCAGCCAGGGCCGGGCCGATGAAGTCGTCTCGCTGCTGGTGGAAGCGCTGCCGGGCCTGTCGGTCTCCCTGCTCGATACGCAGACCTCGCCGCAGGCGGCCATGGCCCACTGGCTCAAGGAGCAGGAGCCCCCGGTGGGTTTCAGCGTGGACCGCGAGTGTGAGCTCAAGAGCGCCGACGAATCCAAGGCCGTGGTCCGCTATGCGCGCCACCCGCTGGACATCGACGAGATCCGCGAGCACATCGCCGCCGGCAAGCTGCCCACCAAGCTCGCGATGAGCTGGGACGACCGCGTCGCCTTCGTGCTGACCGAGGGGCTGCAGATCAAGAAGGTGTCGTTCCTCGACACGGTGTTCGAGGGCCGCGGCCAGGACGATTCGGGCTTCGACACCGACGTGGCGATCGCCACGGGCGAACTCGCCAAGTTGATCCCCGACCTGATCGAGGCGCTGGGCGGGGAGGGCCGCACGGGCCTGGACGGCCCGGCGCCGGCACCGGGCGAGCGCCAAGCCGAGGCAGGCGATGCTGCTGCCGCACCGGCCGCTGCCACGGCGGACGCGGACGACGACGCACCGTTCTGACCGGGCAGCACGGTCCGGGACCTGCGCGCCGCGGCTACCATCGCCCCCCATGGCGCTCAACTGGGTCTGGATCGGCTTTTTCACCATCGCGTTCGTGACCGCCGCCGCGCGCTGGGCCTTGGGCGACGCGGATGTCTTCCAGGCGCTGCTGGCCGCGATGTTCACGGCTGCGCGCTCAGGCTTCGAGATCTCGCTGGGCCTGGCCGGCGCGATGGCGCTCTGGCTGGGCCTGATGCGCGTGGGCGAGCGCGCCGGCATGGTGGAATTGCTCGCGCGCGCGGCCGGCCCGCTGCTGCGGCGCCTCTTTCCCGGGGTGCCGCAGGGCCATCCGGCGCAGGGCGCGATGACCATGAATTTCTCGGCCAACCTGCTGGGCCTGGACAACGCCGCCACCCCGCTCGGGCTTACCGCCATGCGCGAGCTGCAGTCGCTGCACACGGGCCCCCGCGACACGGCCAGCGATGCGCAGATCATGTTCGTGGTCATGAACACGGCCGGGCTCACGCTGATTCCCACGTCGGTGATCGCGATCCGCCAGAGCGTCGCGGTGCAGCAGGGGCTGGGCGCGGGCTTCAACGCGGCGGATATCTTCCTGCCTACGCTGCTGGTCACCTTCATCGCGCTGATCGCGGGCGTGCTGGCCGTGGGCCTGTGCCAGCGGCTGCCGCTCTGGCGACCCCGGCTGCTGCTGCCGCTGGCGGCCGTGTCCGGGCTGCTGGGGGCGGCCGTATGGGCGCTGGGCCGGTTGCCGGCCGAGCAGGCGTCCCGCATCGCGGGCACCCTCGGCGCGGCGGTGATCCTCGGTATCGTGATGCTCTTCATCCTGGCCGGGGCGGTGCGCCGCATCAACGTGTACGACGCCTTCATCGACGGCGCCAAGGAAGGCTTCGGCGTGGCCGTGCAGATCGTGCCTTACCTGGTGGCGATCCTGGTGGCCATCGGCGTCTTCCGCGCGGCCGGTTGCATGGACGCGCTGCTCGCGGCCGTCGGCGCGGGCGTGGCGGCGCTCGGCTGGAACACGGATTTCCTGCCGGCCCTGCCAGTGGGGCTGATGCGGGTGCTGTCCGGCGCGGGCGCGCGCGGGCTGATGATCGACGTGATGCAGGCGCACGGCGTGGACTCGTTCGCCGGGCGCCTCGCTGCGGTCATGCAGGGCTCCGCCGAGACCACTTTCTACGTGCTGGCGGTGTACTTCGGCAGCGTGGGCGTGAAGCACACGCGCCATGCCCTGGCCTGCGCGTTGTTCGCCGACGCCGTGGGGCTGGCCGCCGCGATCGCGGTGGGGTACGCGATGCTGCGCTGACGGACACAGGCGGGGCGACGGGGTAGCCGGGCGGATGGGCCGGCCAATTGCAGGAGAATCCGGGCTTCTTTCCTTTTCGCTTCAGCCAGAGAGCCTCATCCCGTGACCGACGCAGTGCAACGCCCCGAACTCCCCGACCACCTCTCCATCGACCCGCGCAGCAAGTTCCACGTGCCCGCCGTGTTCGAGCACGACATCGGCATCCGCTTCAACGGCAAGGAGCGCTTCGACGTGGAAGAGTATTGCGTGAGCGAAGGCTGGATCAAGGTGCCGGCCGGCAAGACGGTGGACCGCAAGGGCCGGCCGCTGCTCCTCACGCTCAAGGGGACGGTGGAAGCGTTCTACAAATAAAAGTCACTCGCACCGGAACCGCACCTGCAGCACCGATGGATTCCCGGCGGTGCGGGACATGGCCACGCAGCGCTTCGCCGCATCGTCCATGCGCTGCACCAGGCGCACCGTGCCGCCTGCGTAGTCGCACGAGGCGAACTTGCCTTGCGGGTAGTCGCCCTCGAACACCCACGTGGCGGTGGATTCGCCCTTGCCACCCTTCGCGCCCTTGGCCGGCTTGTCCGACGTGGGCACCAGTGCCGCACCCTGGGCGGGCGGGCCGTCGAAAAAGTTGTAGCCGGTCAGGCGCAGCGGGCTTGCGTCCAGCACGATCTCGGTGCCTGCAGGCACGCCCGAGGCGCTGGCCTTCGGGGCGTCGAGCCGGACCGTGGCGGGGCATTCCAGCGTGGACGCCGACGCCGGCGCGGTGCCGGTGGCTGCCATGAGCAAAAGGGCCAGGGCTACCGACCGGCCGGCCGGAGTGTGAAAGGCAGATGCGGATGCTGGGTGCGTCATAGAGATCCCGGTGTCGTTCTTCCTGCGTGCCTTCATCATTCGATGACGGAATACGCGGCGGCGTTGTTGCTCGGGTCGGCGAAATCGCCGTTCTTGCGGTGGGGCTTGGGCCGCACGTAGCGCATGGACACCTTGGGCTTTTGCGTGTCGCTCAGCCATTGGTCCATGATCCAGATGCCGCCGGGATCCTGCGAGATGAAGAACGCTGCATGGTTGCCCGTGGGCAGGCTGCCGTACTTGCCGGCGCTGTTTCCAATCGTTTCAAATGCGCTCGAAAATGGCCGCGATGCCCTGGCCGCCGCCGATGCACATCGTGACCAGCGCATAGCGGCCGCCCGTGCGGTGCAGCTCGGCGATGGCCTTGGTAGTAATGATGGCGCCCGTGGCACCCACGGGATGGCCGAGCGAGATGCCCGAGCCGTTCGGGTTCACCTTGGCTGGGTCCAGGCCCAGCTCCTGGATCACCGCACAGGCTTGGGCGGCGAAGGCTTCGTTGGCCTCGATCACGTCCATGTCCTGCACCGACAGGCCCGTACGCTGCAGCACCGCGCGCGTGGCGGGCACCGGGCCGATGCCCATGTAGGCCGGGTCCACGCCGGCATGCGCGTAGCCGACCAGGCGCGCCAGCGGCCTGGCACCCAGCGCGGCCGCGCGGTCGCCCGCCACCAGCACCACGGCGGCCGCGCCGTCGTTGATGCCCGAGGCGTTGCCCGCGGTGACCGTGCCCCCGTCCTTCTTGAACGCGGGCTTCATGCCGGCCAGCACCTCGACCGTGGTGCCTCCACGCACGTGCTCGTCGGTGTCGAACAGCGTGGTCGTGCCCTTGCGGCCGGGGATTTCCACCGGAACGATCTGCTCCTTGAAGTAGCCCGCCTCGATGGCGGCGGCCGCGCGGCGCTGGCTTTCTGCCGCCAGCCGGTCCTGCGCCTCGCGGCCGATGCGGTAGCGCTCGGCCACGTTTTCAGCGGTGATGCCCATGTGCATCTTCTGCCACGGGTCGTGCAGGATGCCCAGCATGTAGTCGATGCTCTTCGCATCGCCCATGCGTGCGCCCCAGCGGGCGGCGGTGTCGAAGTAGGGGCCCCGGCTCATCGATTCGCTGCCGCCGCCGATGGCCACGTCGCAGTCGCCCAGCGCGATCGCCTGCGCCGCCGACACGATGGCCTGCAGGCCCGAGCCGCACAGGCGGTTGACGTTGAAGGCGGGCGTCTCCACCGGGCAGCCCGCATCGATGGCGGCCACGCGCGAGAGGTAGGCGTCCTTCGTGTCGGTGGGGATCACGTTGCCCATCACCACGTGGCCGACCGCATCGGCCGCGATCCCGCTGCGCTCGATGGCCGCGTGCACGGCAGTGGTGGCGAGCTGGGTGTTGGGGATGTCCTTGAGCGAGCCGCCGAAGGTGCCGATGGCGGTGCGGGCGATGGAGGCGATGAGGATGTCGCGGGAGGGCATGGCTGGTGATCCTTCGAAGAAAGAAAAGCGGAAAGATCGAATGCCCGGAGGCCTGTTGCCATCAGGTTCCGGGCAGCGATCCATGCCGCCATCGTAGGCCTGCGGTCTCGCACGGACTGGCGCCAAGGCGTCATCGCATGGGACGCAAGAACCTTGGGACGAGCGAAACTCTTAAACCCTGCGGGTTTTATAAGTCGTTGACCTGAAAGGATGAATTTTGGAGGTACGGATGTTCCATACCTCTCTGGGTCAAAGTTTGCCTGCTCTGCGTTTCAGCCTTCAGAAGCCCCCGCCAAGTCATCCAGGATCGGGCAATCCGGCCGCCCATCCCCCTGGCAGCAGCCCACCAGCTGCTGCAGCGAGCGCTGCATGGCCTGCATGGACTCGATGCGGCGGCCCAGGTCGTCGATGTGGGCCTGGGCGATGCGCTTGACCTCGCGGCTGGCGCGGCGCTGGTCCTGCCAGAGGCCGAGCAGGGCGGCGATCTCTTCCATCGAGAAGCCCAGGTCGCGCGCGCGGCGGATGAAGCGCAGGGTATGGATATCTCGTTCGCCGTACTGGCGGTAGCCACCGTCCGTGCGGGCCACGCCGCGCAGCAGGCCGAGGGCCTCGTAGTGGCGGACCATGCGCTGCGAGACGCCCGCCCGCGCGGCGGCGGTGCCGATGGGCACGGGCGTTGCGGCCACTGGAGTCGCTGTTCCCGCCTCCGGGGTCGCTGCGTTGGCGGCACCGGACCGCGTGCCGGCAGGCCGGGGCCGGCGATGCATCGTCGCCTGCGCGCTCATGCCGCGACCGTGTAGCCCTCTTCGGTGATGGCGGCGGCCAGCGCCTCGCGGGGGCGGTCGCTGTCCACCACGACACGGCCGGTGGGCAGGTCGACCTGCACGGTGGCGTCGGTGTCGACCTGGCGGACGGCGTGCACGACGGCGCGCTCGCAGTGGCCGCAGGTCATGCCCTGGACCTGGAAGCTGTGTTGCATGGCGAACTCCTTTTCGGATGGCAGTGGATGGATGCCGGAATGATGAACCCTGACATGGTGGCAGAGTCAAGCATCGGCTGCGCCCCGCGGGGTCTTGACCTTGCCATGATGTCAGGGGTTAACGTGCCGGCATGGCTGATTCATCTTCCTCTGCTTCCTTCTCTCCCGATGGCCCGGCTGCCGCACTGGCGGAGCGGTCCCTGGACCTGGGCATCGGCGGCATGACCTGCGCGAGTTGCTCTGGCCGCGTGGAGCGTGCGCTGCGCAAGGTGCCCGGCGTGCGCAGTGCCGAGGTCAACCTCGCGACCGAGCGTGCGCACATCGTCTACGGTGCGCGGGATGGTGGCGAGGCCGACGCCATGGATGGCCTGCTGCGCCGCGCCGTGCGCCATGCGGGCTACGAGCCGCGCGCGGCGGATGCGCCTGAGCCGCCGGATGCGGCCTCGCCCTGGGCCGGCTTCGGGCCGGTGGCGGCAGGCATCGCGCTGTCGCTCCCTCTGGTGCTGCCCATGCTCGGCGGCCTGGCGGGGCGGGACTGGATGCCGCCGGCCTGGCTGCAGTGGCTGCTCGCCACGCCCGTGCAGTTCGTGCTGGGCTCGCGTTTCTACCGCGCGGGCTGGCATGCGCTGCGTGCGCGCGCCGGCAACATGGACCTGCTCGTGGCCATCGGTACCAGCGCGGCCTACGGCCTGTCGCTGTGGCTCTGGCTCGCGTCCGGGCACGGGGCGGGGCATGCGCCGCACCTGTACTTCGAGGCCTCGGCCGTGGTGATCACCCTGGTGCTGCTGGGCAAGTGGCTGGAGGCCCGCGCCAAGCGGCAGACCACGGCGGCGATCCGCGCACTGCATGCGCTGCGGCCGGACGCCGCGCACTGGATCGGACCGGACGGTGAGGTGGACGTGCCCGTGGCCGAGCTGATGGCAGGGGACCGCATCGCCGTGCGCCCCGGCGAACGCCTGCCGGTGGACGGCACGGTGATCGAGGGGCACACGCAGGTGGACGAATCCATGCTGACCGGCGAGCCGCTGCCGGTGGCGCGGGGCCCGGACGACCCGGTGACGGGCGGATCGGTGAACGGCGATGGCCGCGTGGTGGTGCGGGTGACGGCCGTGGGTGCGGAGACGGTGCTGGCGCGCATCATCCGCCTGGTGGAGGAGGCGCAGGCCGCCAAGGCACCGATCCAGCGGCTGGTGGACCGCGTCTCCGCCGTGTTCGTGCCGGCCGTGCTGGTGCTGGCGCTGTGCACGCTGCTGGGCTGGCTGGCCTGGGGCGCGGGCCTGGAGACCGCGCTGATCCACGCCGTGGCCGTGCTGGTGATTGCCTGCCCTTGCGCGCTGGGCCTGGCCACGCCGGCCGCGATCATGGCGGGCACGGGCGTGGCCGCGCGGCACGGCATCCTCATCAAGGATGCGGAGGCACTCGAGGCGGCGCACGGCGTGGACACCGTCGCTTTCGATAAAACGGGCACCCTGACACTGGGCCGCCCCCGCCTGCAGACGTTCGATGCGGCGCCCGGGCAGGACGCGCAGGGGCTGCTGGCGACCGCGGCTGCGCTGCAGGCGGGCAGCGGGCATCCGCTGGCGCATGCCACGCTGCAGGCCGCGCGCGAGCGGGGGCTGGCGCTGCCCGAGGCGGCGGCAGATGCGGGTGCGGTTCCGGGCCAGGGAGTGGAGGGCCGGACCGGGGGCGCACTGTGGCGCATGGGCAGCCTGCGCTGGATGGCCGCGCTGGGTGCCGTGGTGCCCCAACCGCTGGCCGAGCGCGCGCGTGCGCTGCAGGACGGCGGTGCCACGGTGTCCGCGCTGGCCGAACAGTTGCCGGACGGCGGGCATGCGGTGCGTGCCGTGCTGGCGTTCGGGGATGAGCCCAAGTCCGGTGCGGCCGCGGCGATCGAAGCTTTGCGGTCGCGGGGGCTGCGGGTGGTCATGCTGTCGGGCGACAACCGCGGGGCCGCCGAGGCGATGGCACGGCAACTGGGCCTGCGGCCCGAAGCGGGCGAGGTCGTGGCCGAAGTGCTGCCGGGCGGCAAGGCCGAGCGCGTTGCGCAACTCCAACGCGGCGGTGGGCAGGCCCCGGAGGGGCCGGGCCGGCATGTCGTGGCCATGGTGGGAGACGGGGTCAACGACGCGCCCGCGCTGGCCGCGGCCGACGTGGGCATCGCCATGGGCAACGGCACCGACGTGGCCATGCATGCGGCCGGCATCACGCTCATGCGTGGGGATCCGGCGCTGGTGGCGGCCGCCATCGACATATCCCGGCGCACGGTGGTCAAGATAAGGCAGAACCTCTTCTGGGCGTTCGTGTACAACGCTGCGGGCATTCCTCTGGCCGCGCTGGGCTACCTCAGCCCGGTGGTGGCAGGTGCGGCCATGGCGCTCAGTTCGGTGAGCGTGCTGGCAAATGCCTTGCTGTTGAAGCGCTGGCGTCTTTGAGAATTGCAATTGCTTCGGTTACGCTCGGTGATCGCTTTGCTACGTTTTGTTTCATTCATAGCCGGCCCGCATCGACGTGCTGGGGGGATTAGAGGAAGGCAATCATGAAATTCGATTCGCTCATGCGCGGGTTCACCATCCGTGTCCGCATGCTCGGGGCCATCGGTGTCGTACTGTGTCTGCTGGGCCTGCTCGGCGGTGCGGGCATGCTGGGCATGTTCCGCATCCACGCGATGAGCGAGGAATTCATCGGCCATTCCTTCTCGGAAGTCAGCGCCATGGCCGAGCTGCGCGGCGAGATGGGCAACATCCGCCAGCACGAGAAGGACATGATCATCCAGTACGAGAAGCCCGAGGGCGTGCAGAAGTCGCACGCGGCCTGGCTGGAAAGCCTGGACCGTGCCAAGAAGGCCGCCGCGCGCTTCCAGGACGGCGGGCAGGACAAGGACAACCAGCTGGCCACCGACATCGTGAAGCGGCTCGATGCCTACCGCACCCAGTTCGCGAGCGTCGCGCGCCAGCTCGAGGCTGGCGGCTATGACAGCGCCACCATCGCCAACCGCATGAGCACCAAGGCCGTGGCGGAATTTGCCGAGGCCGACAAGCTGCTCACCCAGCTGGACAGCGAACTGCGCAAGGAAGTGGCGGAGGTAACCGCGCGCCAGCAGTCCGTGTCCGAGCAGACCAAGTGGCTGTTCGCGCTGGCGGTGGTGATCACCGTGGTGGTGGTGGTGCCGCTCACGCTGCTGAACATGAATTCCATCTGCCGCCCGCTGGTGGAGGCGCGCCGCATGGCCCAGGCCATCGCCGGCGGCGACCTGTCGCAGCGCATGCACGTGGAGGGCCGCGACGAGGTGGCTGACCTGCAGCGCTCGCTACAGGGCATGCAGCAGGGGCTGGGCGCACTGGTGTCGCAGGTGCGCGATGCGAGCGGCAGCATCGCCACGGCCAGCCAGGAGATCGCCTCGGGCAACCAGGACCTGTCCTCGCGCACGGAGCAGACTGCCAGCAACGCGCAGGAGGCGGTGGCCTCGCTGTCGCAGCTCACATCCACGGTGCAGCAGACGGCATCGTCCTCGCAGGTGGCCAACCAACTCGTCGCCTCCGCATCGGGCATCGCCACGCGGGGCGGCGCCGTGGTGGAGCAGGCGGTGGCCAGCATGCACGAGATCTCGGCCTCCAGCCGCAAGATCGGCGACATCATCGGGCTGATCGACTCCATCGCCTTCCAGACCAACATCCTGGCGCTGAATGCGGCCGTGGAGGCCGCCCGGGCCGGCGAGCAGGGCCGGGGCTTCGCCGTGGTGGCCGGCGAGGTGCGCAGCCTCGCGCAGCGCAGCGCCCAGGCGGCCAGCGAGATCAAGGGACTCATCAGCTCGAGCGTGACCGCCGTGAACGGCGGCGTGCGCCACGTGGAGGATGCGGGCTCCGCCATGAAGGAGATCGTGGAGAGCGTGCAGCGCGTCTCGGACATCATCGGCGAGATCAACTCCGCCGCCGCCGAGCAGTCTTCCGGCATCGGGCAGGTCAACGGTTCCGTGGGCGAGATCGACCGCATGACCCAGCAGAACGCCGCACTGGTGGAGCAGTCCGCCGCCGCCGCGGAATCGCTGCGCGAGCAGGCTGCGCGCCTGTCGCAGGTGGTGCAGCAGTTCCACCTGGACGATGCGGCGGTGGCGGGCCATGCGGCGGCCACCCCCGGTTCCGGCGCCTATGGCGATGCGGCGGTGCTGCCGGCGGGTGGCCGGACGGCTTTGCTGTCGGCTTGATGGATGGGAGGCGGGGCGGGAGCGATTTTGCTCCTCGCCTCGGCCTGTCGAACGGAGCGGTTTCCCCCAGGCGTTTCTCAGGGCGTGCTGAACTCGACTATTTCAGAGGCAGGTCTGCCACGGCGTCGCGCAGTTGGCGCGCCCGGGTGGTGTTGAGTTCTGCAATGCATGCCAAGCGCTGGATTTCGTGAGAATTACCGGCGCCTCCTCCGCTCAGGGATGCCCGGAATTTGCAGTGTGCATCACGGTATTTCTCGAAATCCTTATCGGATGCATCCAGTTCGGCCTTGGCTCGGCCAGCATATTGGGCATCCTCATCCCACTTCGACAGGATGCTGATTGCGTTATTCCTTGCTTGGCGTAAATCATCCTTGCTGTTTGATGCCTTTTTTGCAAGGCAATCACGCATTCCGGCTTGGGAATGGGCGCTGCATTCCTCGCGTGATTTGATATCCCGATCTTGGGAACCCGACGAAACTGCAATCGCGTTCATAGAAAACAAGAATCCGAGAGCGGCAACAAGCTTTTGAAAATTTTCCACGACGACGATATCGTTGATTGATCGTGTAGTCAGGATGATTTTCGCCCCCGGCGAAATCCAACTATTGCACCGATGACGAAGCAGAGCGCCATGAATGCTAGGCAAATAACATATATCTCATTGATATCGGAATCGGATTTGATATAACGTGGACCATACCAACGGGTAAATATGTCTGCCAAAAAATAAGAAATGAGACTTCCGATAAGTGCACCAAATAATGAATATAAAAATCGTTTCATGGCAGTTCCCAGAACCAGATCGATTTCGCCTCCCTGAAGTTGCTCCAGACACCACTCCAGGATATTTTTGCATGAATACGGAACCAGGAAGAAACTTCTGTCATTCTGTTTCCATTGTATAGATCGATATGATCACCCGTCATTCCTGGACCGTAATAGTCTTTAAAAAAGATGATTCCCTTTTTATGATCAACTTTTTCAAAGGCATCTGAGGCCTCTTCGCCATTGTATTTCGTCAGCTTCGCTGGCAAGCGAGACGCCCCAGCTGCAAGCCAATTGGCAAGCTCTTCCGCTCTGATGGCATATTTGGGACGGTCTTTTTGCCATGACCAAGTACCACGATAGGTTCTCATGTCCACACCGGCCCTTATGAGCGCTGCCGACATATTAATGGCACATTGATTTTCATAAACGGCTTTGTCAAGCAAGGGTGCATCCCCCATAACATTCGGATGATTTTTCCATAGTTGTGCAAATGTCACCATTCTCCGAGCCCTCCGATTCATAGAGATTGCAGGACCTTCCAATGCCATGCTGTGAACTTCTGGTTCACGTGCACGGGGGCATCCAAGGAAGGCCGACGGTAACGTGAACGCAGCGTGAAATCACGTAACTCCCATTCATGCATCGCATAAGCTGCGAGGCAGATCAAGTCGAACTCTCAGCCAGATCTGGGGAACTTGGCCCCCTTGGCAACCACTTTTCAGCGGCAAGAAAAAAGGCCTGCCCCGCGGACGCCACAATCCGCGCGACAGGCCTTCCATGCCAGTGACTGGTCTTATGCCGGCACGCCGGGCTCCTGCCCCTTCTTCGGCCCGAACCACGCCACATACAGCGCCGGCAGCACCACCAGCGTGAGCAGCGTGGCCGTCACGAGTCCGCCGATCACCACGATGGCCAGGGGGCGCTGCGTTTCCGAGCCGATCTCGTGCGAGAGGGCCATGGGCAGCAGGCCCAGCATGGCGAGCAGGGCGGTCATGAGCACGGTGCGCAGGCGCTGCATGGAGCCCTGGCGCACGGCCTCGACCACGCTGGCGCCGCCGGCCTGCAGTTGCTGGAACACCGAGAGCATCACCACGCCGTTGAGCACGGCCTGCCCCGAGAGCGCGATGAAGCCGATGGCGGCCGACACCGAGAGCGGGATGCCGAAGGCCCAGAGCGCCACGAAGCCGCCGATGAGCGCCAGGGGCACGTTCAGCAGGATCAGCGAGGCCATCTTGACCGACTTGAAGGCGTCGAACAGCAGCACGAAGATCAGCAGCAGCGAGATGGGCACCACCACCGAGAGGCGCTTCATGGCGCGTTCCTGGTTCTCGAATTCGCCCGACCAGTTGACCTGGTAGTTGTCCGGGACCTTCACGTTTTTCTCGACGCGGGCCTTCATGTCGGCCACGACGGAGCCCATGTCGCGCCCGGCGATGAAGATGCCGATGGCCGTGGTGCGGCGGCCGGCCTCGCGGGCGATGTTCATGGCGCCCGAGCTTTCGCGGATCTTCGCGACGTCTCCCAGCTGCACGTAGCCGCCGTCCGGCGTGGCGATGGGCGTGCGCGGCAGGTTGGCGATGGTGCGCTCGTCCGACGGCAGGCGCACGGCCACGGCGAACTTGCGCTCGCCTTCCCACAGGTTGGTGGCGGCCTTGCCGGCGAGAGCCGCCTCGATCACGTCCTGGATGTCGCTCACGTTCAGGCCGTAGCGCGCGGCGCGGTCGCGGTCGATGTCGATCAGCAGCTGCGGCACCTGGCCTTCGCGGTCGATCTCGGCGCGGGCCACGCCCTGCACCTGCTTGACCTCGCGGGCGATCTCTTCCGTGATGCGCTTCATCTCCACCAGGTCGTCGCCGGCCAGCTTGATCACGATCTGGCCCTTGATCTGCGAGATCGATTCGAGCACGTTGTCGCGGATGGGCTGCGAAAAGGCCGGGTCGATGCCGGGGATGGCCGAGAGGGCGCGGCCCATTTCCTCGGTGATCTTCGCGCGGGTCATGCCGGGGCGCCATTGGTCCTCGGGTTTCATGTCCACGAAGATCTCGGCCATGGAGATGGTCTTGGGGTCGGTGCCGTCCTCGGGCTGGCCGGCCTTGGAGACGGTGGTGCGCACCTCGGGTACCGAGAGCAGCGCCTTGCGCGCCATGCGCAGGATGCGCGAGGCCTCGGCGGTGGAGACGTTGGGCGAGAGGCTGAAATTCACCCAGGTGGTGCCTTCGTCGAGCTCGGGCAGGAATTCCGAGCCCAGGCGCGAGGCCGCCACCATGGCCACGCCGAACACGGCCAGGGCGATGATGACCACCGTGCGGCGGCGCTCCAGGGCCCAGTCGAGCACCGGTGCGTACAGGCTCTTGGCGCGGGTGACCACGCGGTTGTCGCCGTGCGGCAGCTTGCGGCGCAGCAGCCAGTAGGCCAGCAGGGGCACCAGCGTGAGCGAGAAGATCAGCGAGCCGATGAGGGCGGTGGTGACCGACAGCGCCATGGGCTGGAAGATGCGGCCCTCGTGGCGCTGCAGCGCGAAGATGGGAATGTGCGCCGCGATGATGATGAGCATCGAGAACAGCGTGGGCCGGCCGACCTCGCCCGCGGCCTCGATGATGGTGTCGCGCCGGTCGCGGTCGTCCATGTCCTCGCCGCGCTCGGCCAGGCGGTGCATGATGTTCTCGATCACGATCACCGCGCCGTCCACGATGATGCCGAAGTCCATCGCGCCCAGGCTCAGCAGGTTGGCCGGCACGCCCATGATCTTCAGGCCCATGAAGGTGGAGAGCAGGGCGAGCGGGATGATGACCACCACGGCCAGGCTGGCGCGCAGGTTCGACAGGAAGATGTAGAGCACCAGCGAGACCAGCAGCGCGCCTTCCACCAGGTTGTGGAAGACGGTGGTGAGGGTCTTGTCCATCAGCCAGGTGCGGTCGTAGAACGGCACGATCTGCACGCCCGGCGGCAGGCCGCGCTGGTTCAGCTGGGCGATCTTGTCCTTCACGCCCTTGAGCACCACGCTCGGGTTCTCGCCTTTGCGCATCACCACGATGCCGGTGACGATGTCGTCGTCCTGGTCCTGGCCCACCACGCCGAGCTGCGGCACGGCGCCGATGCGCACCTGGGCGATGTCGCGGATCAGCACGGGCGTGCCGCCGCGCGAGGCGACGACGATGCGGCCGATGTCCTCGGCCGAGCGCAGCAGGCCCAGTCCGCGGATGGTGTACTGCTGCGCGCCCTGGGCCACGTAGCTGCCGCCGGCATTGGCGTTGCCGCGGCCCAGCACGTCCAGCAGGTTCTGGAAGCTCACCTTGTACGCGCGCAGCTTGTCCATGTCGGGCTGCACTTCGTACTGCTTGATGGCGCCGCCCATGGCCACCACGTCGGCCACGCCGGGCACCTGGCGCAGCGCGCGCTCCACCGTCCAGTCCTCGATGGTGCGGATCTCGGTGGTGGTGAGGCCGTCGCCCTTGAGGCGGTAGCGCATGATCTCGCCCACCGGCGTGGCGTTGGGCGCGATCTCGGCCTGCACGCCCTGCGGCAGATCGACGGTCGAAAGCCGCTCTGCCACCTGCTGGCGCACGATGTTCACGTTGGCCGCGTCGTCGTACGTGACCACGGTGAACGAGAGCCCGAACTGCGTGTGGGAGAACACGCGGATGGAGTTGGGCAGGCCGGCCAGGGCGGTCTCGATGGGCAGCGTGACCTGCTTCTCGACCTCTTCGGGCGCGCGGCCGGGGAAGAGCGCGATCACGGTGACCTGGGTGTCGGTGACATCCGGGAAGGCTTCCACCGACAGGTTCTTGAAGGCGATCACGCCCGCGAGCGCGAACAGCAGCACGCCCAGGACGATGAACAGGGGCTGGTGCAGCGCGTAGTGGATGAGACGCTTCATGGGGTCTCTTTCTTCGCGGTGGCGGCGTCTTCGGCCATGGACTGGAACTGGCGCGCCAGCAGCAGTGCGTTCTGGTTCACCACGGCTTCGCCGGGCTGCAGGCCGGTGGAGACGAGCACCTCGGCCGGGCCTTCATGGGCGAGTTCGACCTTGCGCGGCTCGAACACGCCGGACTCGCGGCGCACGAAGACCATGTGCTGCGTGCCGTCCAGCACGATGGCGCTGGCAGGCACCACCACGCCGCCGGCGCGGCTTTCCTGCACGCGGGCGGTGGCCAGCATCTCGGCCTTCAGGCGGCGGTCTGCGTTGGGCACCACGCCCCGCACCTTGATCGTGCGCGTGCCGGGGTCGATCGCATCGGCGGTGGCCGTGACCTTGCCGGTGAAGGTGGCGCCGGGGTAGGCCGGCACCTGCAGCGTGATCGGGTCGCCGGGGCGCAGCGAGGAGAGGTCGGTTTCGCGCGCGTCGATCTGCACCCAGAGGGAGGTCGGGTCGGTCACCACGAAGAGGGCCGGACCGGACTGGTCGGGCCGCACTTCCTGGCCGGGGTTGAGGTTGCGTTCGACCACCACGCCGCCGATGCCGGTGGAGAGGGCCAGTTGCTGGTTCACGCCGCTGGCGCTGCCGTAGAGGCGCGTGCGGGCCGCCGCGCGGGCCACCTCGGCCTGGGCGCCGGCGGCGTCGGCCTCGGCCTGCTCCAGGTCCTTGCGGGCGATGATGCCGGCCTCGAACAGCTCGCGCTGGCGCTTGAGCGATTGCTGCGCCAGCGACTGCCCTGCCTGGGCCTTGGCGGTGTCGGCCTGGGCCTGGCCGAAGTCGGGCGAAGCCAGCAGCGCGAGCGGCGCGCCGGCCTTGACCGTCTGGCCCAGGTCGGCCTGGATGGCGGTCACGCGGCCGGCGAAGGCGGGATAGATGCGCTGGGTGCGCTCTTCGTTCCAGACCAGGCGGGCGGGCAGGTCCACGGCCACGTCCTTGGCGGCACGGGCCTCCACGGTGCCCAGCAGGGCGAGTTGCGGATGGCCGGACGGAAAGCGCAGCTGGCCGGCCTGCATGACGGGCGGGGAGGGTTCGGGCGGGGTGGCGGCGGTTTCCGCGCCGGACTTGCCGCAGCCGGGCAGCAGCGCGCAGGCGGCGCCGAGCGCGGCCAGGGCCAGCAGGCCGCGCGCGGAAGGGCGCCGCGCGGGAAGGGAGAAGAGGGGAGCCATCATGGTCGGGAGGTCCGGAAAGGAATGCGGTGGAAAGCGGGAAGGCCGGGCGGTGGCGTGGCGTTCAGGCCGGGGTCAGGGCGTGCCGGTGAGCAACTGCGGGCGGGTGCGCAGCAGCCATGCGCCGCGTGCCTTGGCGTAGTCGGCGCGGGCGGCCAGCGCGTCCAGCAGCGTGGCGCGCAGGGTGCGCTGGGCATCCAGCAGGTCGGTGAGGGCGATGGCGCCCTTGCGATAGGCCAGTTCGGCGCTGTCGGCCACCTGGCGTGCGCGGGGCAGCACGCCCTGGTCGTAGTCGGCGGCGCGGCGGGCGGCGCTCTCCTGCGTCTGGCGCAGGCGCTGCAGGTCCAGCAGGGCGAGCCGGCGCGTGTTGTCCAGCGCGTCCTGCGCCTTGGCGTAGTCGGCCTGGGCGCGGCCGATCTCGCCCTGGTACTGGTAGCCCCACTGCAGCGGGATCTGCACGCGCAGTTCGACCTGCCGGGTGGAGGTGCCGGGGAAATGGTCGATGGAGGCGCCCACCGTCCAGTCGGACTTGCGCAGCGCGTTGGCACCGTCCAGTGCGGCCTGGGCCGCCTGTGCACGGGCCAGTGCGGCGCGCACGTCGGCGCGGGTTTCGGCCCAGGCGGCCAGGTCGGTGTCGGTGGCGGGCGGATCGCCGGCCAGGGCGGGCCAGGGCGTGTTCACGGCCTGCAGGCGGCTGCCGGTGCTGCCCGTGACCTGGGCCAGCGCCAGGGCGGCGTCGTCGCGGGCCTGCTCGGCCGCACGGGTGTCGGCCCGGGCGCGATCGGCCTCGATGCGGGTGCGCGAGGCGTCCTGCACCGAGAGATCGCCCGCCTTCACGCGGCGGTCCGCCATGCCGGCCACGTCGGCCAGGCTGCGCTCGATGGCGGCGACCTCGGCCAGGCGGTCCTGCGCGGCCAGCAGGTCGTAGTAGGCCGAGAGGGCCGCCTGCAGCTGCTGGACCTGCGTGTCTTCCACGTCGGCTTCCGCGGCGTTGGCCGTGCTCTCGGCCGCCTTTTTGCGCAACGCACGCTTGTCGCCGCGCTCCCAGGTCCAGTCGATGCCGACGGACTTGTCGATGCGCTTGCGCGTGAACACGTTGCCCGGCCCGGGTCCGTGCTGCAGGTCGATGGAGCTGGCCTTGGTGGTCAGGGAGGGCAGGGGCGCATGGTCGGCGCTGAGCACATCGGCGCGCGCGCCTGCCAGTTCCTGCCGGGCCTGGTTGACGTCGCTGTTGTCGCGGGCGGCGGCCAGGGCCTGGGACAGCGTCCAGCCGGTGCCGCGTGGGGCGGCCGCCATGGCAGGCGCGGGGACGGGCTGCGAGGGTGCGGGCATGGCCGCCGTGGCCTGGGCGTGGGCGGGGTGCGGCCCGGCCAGCCAGGCGCCGCCGCAGGCCAGGAGGCCGGCCGCTATCCGCAGCGCGGTGCCGCTGCGCAGGGAAAGGGAGGGGGGAGTGGAACGCATGCCCTGTTTATCGGCGCGCGAGCCTGACCACGGCCTGACCTGGCGTGCCGCCGGGCCCGGGGCACGACACAATGCGGCTTGTGCGCCACGGTGCGGTCCGCCGCCCGGTCTTGGCTTTTCCCTTTCTGATCCTTTTATGGTGCAGCGCCCATGCGGATACTCGTAGTCGAAGACGATGCCGTGCTGCGCGGCGTGATGCAGCGCAGCCTGGCCGACGCCGGCCACCGCGTGGACGTGGCCGCCACGCTGGCCGAGGCCGACCATTTCTGGAAGGTGCAGCCTTTCGACGCGGTGCTGCTGGACCTGAACCTGCCGCAGGACGCCGCCCAGGCCAGCCCGGTGGGCAGCGGCCTGGCCGTGCTGCGCGCCGCCCGCGCGCGGGGCGACCGCACGCCGGTGCTGGTGCTCACCGCCCGCGACCGCACCGAGGAGCGCATCGCCGGCCTGGATGCGGGGGCCGACGACTACCTGGGCAAGCCCTTCGACCTGGCCGAGGTGGAGGCCCGGCTGCGCGCCCTGGTGCGGCGCACGCAGGGCACGGACGACCGCACCAGCGCCGGTACGCTGGTGCTGGACCGGCGGGCACGCCGCTTCACCCTGCATGGCCAGCCCTTCGAGTTGCCTGCGCGCGAGTTCGAGGTGCTGTGGGAGCTGATGACCCCGCCCGGGCGGGTGGTGAGCAAGCGCAGCCTGTCGGACAAGCTGTCCGACTTCGACGACATGCTGGGCGACAACGCGCTGGAAGCCTTCATCTCTCGCCTGCGCAAGAAGCTGCAGGGCAGCGGCGCAGGCATCCGTACGCTGCGCGGACTGGGCTACATGCTCGAGGCGGCCGACGCCCCGGCGGCGGAAGGAGAGGCATGAGCGGCGACGTGCCTGCCGCGCCCCTGCCGCAGAGGCCGCCGCCCTCGCTGCGTGCGCGCCTGCTGCGCCATGTGCTGGTGCCGCTGGCGCTCACCTGGTTCGCGGGCACGGCCATTTCGGTGCTGGTGGCCAACGGCTTCACTCAGCGCGCCTTCGACCGGGCGCTGCTGGACGACGCCTATGCCATCGCAGCCAACGTGCGGATCAAGGGAGGGGCGCTGGACCTGGCGCTCAGTTCGCGCGAGCTCAAGTCGGTGCTGTTCGACCAGGTGGAGACGGTGTATTTCGCCGTGCTGCTGCCCGACGGGTCGATGCTCTCGGGCAATGCCAGCCTGCCCGTGCCGCCGCCGCGCGACGAGGCCTATCGTTTCTCCGACATCAGCTATCGCGGGCGGGCGCTGCGGGCCGTGCGGGTGCGGGTGAGCGAGCCGCAGGCCTTCGAGGTCATCACCGCGCAGACGGTGCATGCGCGCAGCGCCATGCTGCGCAGCGTGCTGTTGTATTCCGTGGTGTCGCAGGTGCTGCTGCTGGGCGCGCTGGCGTTCTGGCTGCGGCGCGCCATCCAGGCGGACCTGCAGCCCCTGGCGGCCTTCCAGGAGGAACTGGCGGGCCGTGATGCGCGGGGCCTCGAGCCGGTGCCGGTGCAGGCCTCCACGCGCGATCTGCAGCATCTGGGCGCCGCCGTGAACGGCCTGCTGGCCCGCGTGGCGGAGGGCGTGCGGGCGCAGCGGGAATTCGCCGGCAACGTGGCGCACGAGCTGCGCACGCCGCTGGCGGGCATCCGGGCGCTCGCCGCCTATGGCCTGGCCCACAAGGACCCCGCCGTGTGGCATGAACAGCTCGCCGGCGTGGCCGCCAGCGAGGCCCGCGCCAGCCATCTGGTGGACCAGTTGCTGGCCCTGGCGCTGGCCGACGAGGTGCGCGGCGCCATGCCGCGGCAGCCCGTGGCGCTGGACGATCTGGCGCGGGATGCCGTGCTGCGCTTCCTGCCGCGTGCCGACGCGGCGGGCGTGGACCTGGGCGCGCGCGGGCTGGACCTGCCCGTGGTGGTGCAGGGGCAGACCGTGCTGATCGATGGGGTGCTGGGCAACCTGATCGACAACGCCCTGCGCTACGGCCGCCCGGTGCAGGAAGGTGTCACCCCGCGCATCACCGTGGAGATAGCGCAGGACGGGGCGGATGGCGGCGATGGCGTGGTGCTGTCGGTGGTGGACAACGGCCCCGGCATTGCACAAGGGCTGCGTACCGACCTGATGCAGCGCTGGGCCCAGGGCCGCGAGGGCGAGCGCCTGGGGCAGGGCGCGGGATTGGGCCTGGCGATCGTGGCGCGCTATGCGGAACTGCTGGGCGCGCGCCTGGTGCTGGGCACGGGCCCGGACGGACAGGGCCTGCGGGTGGGGCTGGTGTTCGCGCCCCTGGCTCAGGATTGATGCCGCTCAGTCCGCCTGGGCCGCTTATTCGCCGAACACCGGCCGGAAGAAGCTGCGTTCGTAGCTCAGGATGCAGCGGGTCTCTTCCGCGTACCGGAAGGCCGCGAGGCATTCGGCGTCCTGCATCGACTGCTGGCGGTAGGTTTCGTAGGCGGCGAGCGAAGGGAAGGTGAACATCGCCAGCGCGATGTTGTTGGCGCCTTCCGAGGGCAGGAAGTAGCCGTGGTGGCGTCCGCCGAACTTCTCCACAAGCGGAATCCAGAGCCGTCCGTAGTGCTCGAATTCGGCGAGCTTGTAGGGATCGATGACGTAGCGCAGGGTACAGGTGATCATGGCCCGATTTCACCGCATTTTCGGGGCCTGTGCGGCATTGGCCATGTCCTGCCCTTCATTTGCAGCGTTCGGGGCGCCAGGGGCCTTCCAGGGCCTTTCCCGGGCCGGGCCTTCAGCATGCCTTCGCAGCCGCAGGGGCACCGGGCGCGGACACCCGGCCGCCACCCGGGGGCGTGGCGGCCGGGAGGCTCCCTTCAGCCTTTCGCCGATTCGCCGAGCGTCGGGTAGTCGGTGTAGCCCTTCTCGCCGCCGCCGTAGAAGGTCTTGGAGTCCCAGGGGTTGAGCGGTGCGTCCTGGCGCAGCCGCTCGACCAGGTCGGGGTTGGAGATGAAGGCCTTGCCGAAGGCGACGATGTCGGCGCGGCCACTGGCCACCGCTTCCATCGCCAACGCACGGTCATAGGCGTTGTTGACCATCCAGGCGCCTTTGCCGCCGGCCTCGCGGTAGGCGGTCTTCAGGGCTTCGTAGTCGAACGGACGGTCTTCCAGCTCGCGCGGGCCGCCGGTGGAGCCTTCGATCACGTGCACGTAGGCCAGGCCCAGCGGTGCGAGCTGGCGGATCACGTAGTCGAACAGCGGCTGCGGATCGGCATCGACGATGTCGTTGGCCGGCGTGACGGGCGAGAGTCGGATGCCCACCTTGCCGCCGCCGATCGCGTCCACCACGGCGCGCGTGGCTTCGAGCAGCAGGCGCGCGCGGTTCTCGATGCTGCCGCCGTAGTCGTCGGTGCGCCGGTTGGCGCCGGTCTTGAGGAACTGGTCCAGCAGGTAGCCGTTGGCGCCGTGGATCTCGACGCCGTCGAATCCGGCCGTCTCCACCGCGTTGCGCGCGGCGGCGGCGTAGTCGTGCACGATGCCGGGCAGCTCTTCGGCATCCAGCGCACGGGGTTCGGACGTGGCCGCGAAATGGCCCTGGCCGGTGGCCTTGTCGATCAGGTAGGTCTTGGACTTGGCGGCGATGGCGGAGGGGGCCACGGGGGCGCCGCCGTCGGGCTGCAGGTCATTGTGGGAAATGCGGCCCACGTGCCAGAGCTGGGTCACGATCCTGCCGCCGCGCTCATGGACCGCTGCGGTGACCTTTTTCCATCCATCGAGCTGTTCGGTGCTGTACAGGCCCGGCACGTCCGCATAGCCCTGGCCCTGGTGGCTGATGGCCGTGGCCTCGGTGATCAGCAGGCCGGCGGTGGCGCGCTGGGCGTAGTAGGTGGCGGTAATGTCCTTGGGCACCGCATTCGGCGAGCGGTTGCGCGTGAGCGGCGCCATGGCGATGCGGTTGGCGAGCTGCAGGTCGCCGGCCTGGACGGGATCGAAAAGCGTATGGGACAAGGGGATACCTCTTTCGAAAAAGTGGGGGCGGGAAAGGCCCGGGTGGGCCCTCCACGGCAGGGAGCGACGTTACCGCGTTTGCGCTTTTCCTGCAGTGGGACTGCGCCGCGACGGGATATGCGAGTCGTGCTAGCGAAATCGCAGCAACCTGCTTATCCGTTTTCCGCATGAACATGCGCGCAAACGGCGCTTCGCCGCCGGAAAGGCCCTCCCTACGATGATCGGGCCTGGCCACGGTCGGGTTCTTCTTTTCCTCCATCGCGATCCAACAAAGGGGTTATCCAGATGCCGATCCAGCCGGGCCAGAGCACACCATCCACCCGCCGCCGTGCCCTGAAGCGCACGGCCTTGTTGCTGGCGGGCAGCCTCCTGTGCGGCACCGCCGCCATGGCGCAGGAGAAGAAGGAGGTGGTGATCGGCTACCAGGACATGGTCGTGCCCTGGCGCCATGCGCAGGAGACGAAGGAGGTCGAGCGCCGCACCGGCTACCAGGTGACCTACCGCAAGCTGGGCAGCGGGGCCGAGGTGGTGCGCGCGCTCGCCTCGGGCGCCATCCAGATCGGCGAGGCGGGCTCGTCCCCCTTCGCGGCGGCGTTGTCGCAGGGCGTGCCGATCGAGGTCTTCTGGGTGCTGGACAACATCAACGATGCGGAGGCGCTGGTCGCGCGCAACGGCTCCGGCGTGAACTCGCTGGCCGACCTGAAGGGCAGGAAGATCGGCCTGCCTTTCGTTTCCACCACCCACTTCCATGCGCTGGTGGCGCTGCAGGATGCGGGCATCGACCCCAGGACCGTGCGCATCGTGAACCTGCGGCCACCGGAGATCCTGGCCGCCTGGGAGCGTGGCGACATCGATGCCACCTTCGTCTGGGACCCGGTGCTCGCCAAGGTCAAGCAGAGCGGCAAGGTGCTCGTCACCTCCGGCCAGATCGCGGCCAGGACCGGCAAGGCCACGTTCGACGCGCTGGCCGTGAACAAGGAGTTCGCGCGCACGCACGATGCCTTCCTCACGCAGTTCGTGCAGGTGCTGGCCGATGCCGACAAGGCCTACACCGCGAACAAGGCAGCCTGGACGGCGGATGCCGCCCCCGTGAAGTCGATCGCCAAATGGTCCGGCGCCGAAGCCCAGGCGGTGCCGGCGAGCCTTGCGCTCTATGCGTTCGTGCCGCCGGCCGAGCAGGCCGCCACCCAGTGGCTGGGCGGGGCCAAGGATTCCGGCGTGGCGAAGTCGCTGGCCGCGACGGCGGCCTTCCTGAAGGAGCAGGGGACGGTGCAGTCCGTGCTGCCCGATTACTCGGTGGGCGTGAATCCCACGTGGGTGCAGCGTGCACGCTGAGCAGGGCGCGAACGCCGCGGGCAGCCATGCGGGCCGCGCCGGTGGCGGCGCATTGTCCCTGCGCGGCGTGAGCGTGCGCTACGACGGCACCGATCACCCGGCGCTGCAGGGCGTCGATCTCGACATCGCCGCGGGTGAACTGGTCGTGGCGCTCGGGGCCTCCGGCTGTGGCAAGACCACGCTGCTGAATTGCATGGCCGGTTTCACCGAGCCCTCCGCCGGAACCGTCGTGCTGGATGGTCATCCGGTGATGGGGCCGGGTGCCGAGCGCGGCGTGGTCTTCCAGAAGCACGCCCTCATGCCCTGGCTGAACGTGATCGACAACGTGGCGCTGGGCCTGCGGCTGCGCGGTGTTTCACGTGGAACACGCCTGCGGCTGGCCGGTGAACGGCTGGCGCAGGTGGGGCTGGAAGGCTTCGCACAGTCGCCCGTCTGGCAGCTCTCGGGCGGGATGCAGCAACGCGTGGGCATTGCCCGTGCGCTGGCCAGCGACCCGCAGGTGCTGCTGATGGACGAGCCTTTCAGTGCGCTCGATGCCTTCACGCGCGAATCGCTGCAGGAGTTGGTGCTGCGGCTCTGGCAAAACACCGGCAAGACGATCTTCTTCATCACCCACGACGTGGAAGAGGCGCTGTTCCTGGCCTCGCGCCTGATCGTGATGACGCCGCGCCCCGGCCGCATCGCGCGGCAGCATGCGCTGGATTTCAACCGACGGTTCCTGGCAGGCCCGCCCGCCCGGGCCGTGAAGTCCAGCCCCGCGTTCATCGGCTGGCGCGAGCGCGTGCTGGATGAAGTGGCGCCGCCCTTGCCCTCGTCACCCGCAGCCCGGCTGCCGGAGCATGTCCATGCCGGATGAAGCCTTGATGCCATCGCCCCATAGTTTGGCTGCTCAGCCGCGGCGAGAGAGCGGGCCCGCTTCAACCCAGGCACCCGCGCGGGCTGCGCCGTCGCCGTCACCATCCCTGCGCGCCGTGGCGCCATACCGCCTGCCGGGCCAGGGGCCGAGCCGCGGCCTGAGCGTGGCCTGCGTCGCCGCGCTGGCGCTGCTCTGGTGGCTTGCCACGCAGCATCAGTGGGTCAAGCCGCTCTTCCTGCCCGCGCCGGAGGCCGTGCTGCGGGCACTGCATGACGCCTGGGAGGGCAACATCCAGGGCGGGGAGCCGCTGTGGCGGCACCTGCAGTGGAGCACCATTCGGGTCTTCGGCGCATTCGCGCTCGCGGCCGTCACGGCGGTGCCAGTGGGCATCGCCATGGGCGTGAGCCGCGTGGCGCGCGGCGTGTTCGATCCACCCATCGAGTTCTACCGGCCGCTGCCGCCGCTGGCCTACCTGCCGCTCATCGTGATCTGGTTCGGCATCGACGAAACGGCCAAGATCCTGCTGATCTATCTGGCCTGCTTCGCGCCCATCGCGCTGGCGGCACGTGCCGGGGTGCGCAGCGCGAGCGTGGAGCAGATCCATGCCGCGCTGTCGCTGGGAGCGAACCGCTGGCAGCTGGTGCGGCACGTGATCGTGCCGGCGGCACTGCCCGAGATCCTGGTGGGGCTGCGCATCGCCATCGGTTTCGGCTGGACGACGCTGGTGGCCGCGGAAATGGTGGCAGCGACGGTGGGCATCGGGCAGGTGGTGCTCAATGCCTCGAACTTCCTGCGCACCGACCTCGTGGTGGCCGGCATCCTGGTGATCGGCCTGGTGGCCTGGACGTTCGATCTGGGCATGCGCTGGGTCGAGGCCCGCGCAGTGCCCTGGAAGGGACGGGCCTGAACGCGGGCCCATCCTGTTTCTGGCAGCCTGGAGAAGGCTTGGCGGCTTACTTCTGCAGGCCCTCTGCCTTGAGGGCGGCCTGCACGGCCGGGCGGGCGCCCACGCGTGCCAGATAGGCCTGCAGGTTCGGCAGGCCGGAATGGTCCACGCCCACGTGCTTGCCCCAGCCGCTCACGGTGAACAGGTAGCCATCTGCCACGGAGAAATGCTCGCCCATCAGCCATTCCTTGCCGGCGAGCTGTTCGTCCAGCCACTGGAAGCGCGACAGCAGCTTCTCGCGCACGATGGGCTTGTACGCATCGGGCGTGTTGGCCTGGAACAGCGGGCTGTGGCCCTTGTGCAACTCCGTGCCGATGAAGTTCAGCCACTCCTGGAGGCGGTAGCGCGCCAGCGTGCCGTTGGCGGGCGCCAGGTTCTTGTGGGGTGCCTGGTCTGCGATGTATTGCACGATGGCGGGGCCTTCGCGCAGGCGGGTGCCATCGTCGAGCTCCAGTACCGGCACATAGCCGAGGGGGTTGATGGTGTAGAAGTCGGTCCCGTCCTGGAGCTTGTGGCTCTTCGTGCTCGCGAGCACGGGGGTGAAGGCCAGGCCGGCCTCGTGCAGGGCGATGTGCGGGGACAGCGAGCAGGCACCAGGACTGTAGTAGAGCTTCATGGTCAGGTTCTGAAGGCAGTGGAACAAGCCCGCCATGCTATAGCGAAGCGGGAATTCATGCTGTCGGCCTGCGAGCCGTCACGCCGGCGGTCACTCCGCCCGTCACGCGGGCCGGGTGTAGGCTTCCAGCCGGCCGAGCCAGGCCATGGCGTGCTCCCTGTCGGGGCCGCACATGTCGTTGGAAGGCCTCAGGGACGCGCAGACCGCTGGCCGCTCGGCGCTGCCGAAGATCCGGCAGCGCATCTGGCTGTCGAGCTGCGCGCAGGGCACCCCGGCAGGCTTGCCGGAGGGCATGCCGGGGATGGGGCTCGTGATGGAGGGGGCGATGCAGCAGGCACCGCATCCCGGCTGGCATGCCAGGGCCATGGGCGGTCAGGCACCCAGGCGGCCGGCGGCCCAGAGCACCTGATCCACGACGGCGCGCACACGGCCGTGGTGCGCGGCGTCCACGAAGCCGTCCTGCGCATCGAAGGCATTGCCCGCATGGCCGAGGGCAAAGGCCTGGGGCGCCAGCCAGCATTCCAGGTTGATGAGCAGGGGCGCCAGGTGGCTTTGCGACCGCAGGCCACCCAGGCCGCCGGGCGATGCGCTCAGCATGCCCACCACCTTGCCACGGAAGGGCAGGGTGCCGTCGCCCCACACCGGGTGGCCCGCTACCGGACTGGAGGCCCAGTCGATGGTGTTCTTGAGCAGCGCGGTGTAGCTGCCGTTGTACTCGGGCGAGCACACGATCCACCCTGCGTGGGCATGCAGGATCTCCTTGAGCCGCACCACGTCGGCCGGGGTGCCCTGGGCCTCGAGGTCCGCGTTGTAGAGCGGGATGTCGAAGTCCGACAGCTCCAGCAGCGTGGTGTCCGCGCCCGCGCTGCGGGCGATGCCGGCGGCGGCGCGCGCCAGCCGGCGGTTGAGGGATTGCTGGCGGGTGCTGCCCGCGAAGACGAGGATTTTTGACATGGCACGCATTGCAACACACCGCCGGGACAGGAATCCTGCAAGCGATGTTCCACGTGAAACACAGGGGGCTGACACCCCCGCCTGCACCCAGGGCGTTCCGCCCGAGGGTGGCGCGCGCAGGGCCGAAGTGGGAAAATCCCTGCCTTTCCCCATTCACCCATCCGTTGACCCGGATTCGGTGGTGCCGGCCTGCTGGCCTGCTGCCGGTGCCAGAAGGGTCAAGGTGCGCGCCGGCGGCCCGGTGTGCGCTCTCTTTATCGGTAACGGGCCGCCCCCTCGTTCGAGGTCCCCGGAGCAGTTTGCATGTTGTACCCCCAGGAATTTGATGTCATCGTCGTCGGCGGAGGCCATGCCGGCACCGAAGCCGCCTTGGCTGCGGCCCGCATGGGCAGCAGGACACTGCTGCTCACCCACAATATCGAGACGCTGGGCCAGATGAGCTGCAACCCCAGCATCGGGGGCATCGGCAAGGGTCACCTCGTGAAGGAGGTGGACGCGTTGGGCGGTGCCATGGCGCTGGCGACGGACGAAGGCGGCATCCAGTTCCGCATCCTCAACAGCTCCAAGGGGCCGGCCGTGCGTGCCACGCGCGCGCAGGCGGACCGCATCCTGTACAAGGCCGCCATCCGCCGCATGCTGGAGAACCAGCCCAACCTGTGGCTTTTCCAGCAGGCCGTGGACGACCTGATGGTGGAGGGCGACCGCGTGGTGGGCGCGGTCACGCAGGTGGGCATCCGGTTCCGGTCGCGCACCGTGGTGCTGACTGCGGGCACCTTCCTGGACGGCAAGATCCATGTCGGCCTGAACAACTACTCCGCCGGCCGGGCAGGAGACCCGCCCGCCGTGTCGCTCAGCGCGCGCCTGAAGGAATTGCAACTGCCCCAGGGCCGGCTCAAGACCGGCACGCCGCCGCGCATCGACGGCCGCAGCATCGATTTCAGCCAGTGCGAGGAACAGCCCGGTGACGGCATGCCCGGTGGCGTGAACGAAGGCACCCTCCCGGTATTCAGCTTCATGGGCAACACGGCGATGCACCCGCGCCAGGTGCCGTGCTGGATCACGCACACCAACGAGCGGACGCACGAGATCATCCGGTCGGGCTTCGACCGCAGCCCCATGTTCACCGGCAAGATCGAAGGCGTGGGGCCGCGCTATTGCCCGAGCGTGGAAGACAAGATCAACCGCTTTGCCGACAAGGACAGCCATCAGATCTTCCTGGAGCCCGAGGGGCTGACCACGCACGAGTTCTATCCCAACGGCATTTCCACCAGCCTGCCCTTCGATGTGCAGTACGACCTGGTGCGCTCCATGCGCGGCCTGGAGAACGCCCACATCCTGCGCCCCGGCTACGCCATCGAATACGACTACTTCGACCCGCGATCGCTCAAGAGCAGCTTCGAGACACGCCAGATCCAGGGGCTGTTCTTCGCCGGGCAGATCAACGGCACGACGGGCTATGAAGAGGCAGCCGCGCAGGGCCTGTTCGCGGGCATCAACGCTGCGCTGCAGTGCCGGGGCGAGTCCGCCTGGCTGCCGCGCCGCGACGAGGCCTACCTGGGCGTGCTGGTGGACGACCTCATCACCAAGGGCGTGACCGAGCCCTATCGCATGTTCACCAGCCGGGCCGAGTTCCGGCTGCAGCTGCGGGAGGACAACGCGGACATGCGGCTGACCGAAGCAGGGCGCCGCATGGGCCTGGTGGACGATGCACGCTGGGATGCCTTCAGCCGCAAGCGCGACGCGGTGGCGCGCGAAACCGAGCGCCTCAAGTCCACCTGGGTGAACCCACGCAACCTGCCTGCCGAGGAGTCGGCCCGGGTGCTGGGCAAATCCATCGAGCACGAATACAACCTGTTCGACCTGCTGCGCCGGCCGGATGTCACCTATGAAGCCCTGACGGGAATGGATGGCGGCAAGTACGCCAGCACCGCTGTTTCACGTGAAACACTCGGTGAACTGAGCGCGCCGGTGATCGAGCAGGTGGAGATCGCAGCCAAATACGCGGGCTACATCGACCGCCAGAAGGACGAGGTGCAGCGCGCCTCGCATTACGAGAACCTGCAGTTGCCCCAGGAGCTGGACTACATGCAGGTGGCGGCGCTGTCGATCGAGGTGCGGCAGAAGCTGCAGAAGCACCGGCCCGAGACGCTGGGGCAGGCCTCGCGGATTTCCGGAGTGACACCGGCCGCGGTATCGCTGTTGCTGGTGCACCTGAAGAAGGGCGGCTTCCGGGGCTTCACGGCCCCGCAGGCGGACGAGGTGGCCGCGTGACGGTGGCCGGCAGCGTGCTGTCGGCGCCTTTGCGCGCGGGGGCTGAGACCCTGGGCCTGGATCTGTCGGAAACCCAGTTGGCGCAACTGCTGGAGTTCCTGGCCCTGCTGCAGAAGTGGAACCAGGTCTATAACCTGACGGCGGTGCGCGATCCGCAGGAGATGCTCACGCACCACCTGCTCGACAGCCTGGCGGCGGTGGCTCCGTTGCAGCGCCATCTCAAGGCGGTGCAGGGGCTGCCGGGCAGTGCAGGCGAGGGTGCCAGGCTGCGCCTGCTGGATGTCGGCTCGGGGGGCGGCCTTCCGGGCGTGGTGTTCGCCATCTGCTGCCCATCGCTGGATGTGAGTTGCGTGGATACCGTGGCGAAGAAAGCCGCCTTCATCCAGCAGGCCGCCGTGTCGCTGCGGCTGCGCAATCTGCGGGGCATCCATGCACGTGTGGAAACCCTGGCGGGCCCCTTCGATGTGGTGAGCTGCCGGGCGTTCGCCTCGCTGCCGGATTTCGTGGCCTGGTCGCAGTCGGCCATCGCCGCGAACGGCGTCTGGCTGGCAATGAAGGGTCGCGACCCATCCGATGAAATCGCCGGGCTGCCTGCGGTCGCGGAAGTGTTCCACGTGGAACAACTGGCGGTGCCGGGCCTCGATGCGGAGCGTTGCATTGTCTGGATGCGGCCACGCAAGAGCGCGGAAGCCGGCGAGGATGGCGTGGGCGGCGCAGCCCTGCCTTAAACTCCCGCTTCCAATTTTCGGGGGTGCTGATGTTTGGCATTGCGGACTACGGCGCATTCGTCGCCGCCATCCTGTTGTTCCTGGCCATTCCCGGCCCGGGCAATCTGGCGCTTGTCACCTCCACCGGCAAGGGCGGCGTGCGTGCAGGCATGGCGGCCACCCTGGGCGTCATCGCGGGTGACCAGGTGCTGCTGTGGATGGCGGTGGCCGGCGTGGCCGCGATGCTTTCCGCGGTGCCGGCGGTCTTCCATGCGGTGCAGTGGCTGGGTGCCGCCTATCTGGCCTGGATGGGGGCGCGCATGCTGCTGGCCCGGCCCGGTTCGGCGCCGGTCATCGCCATCCAGCCCCGGCACTACTTCCGCCAGGCCGCGCTCATCACACTGCTCAACCCCAAGGCCATCATGTTCTACATGGCGTTCTTTCCGCTGTTCGTCGATCCGGCCCGCCACCGCGGCCTGTTGACCTTCGGCGTGATGGCCGCCACGATCGCGGTGCTCTCGTTTCTCTACGGGCTGGGCGTGGTGCTGCTGACGCACCGCATGGCCGAGCGCATGCGTGCACGGCCTGCGCTGGGCCGCGCGCTGGAGCGTCTGGCGGGCACGTTCCTGATCGGCTTCGGCATCAAGCTGGCCGTGGCCCGCTGACCTTTCCACCTATTGGCTGCAAGGCCCCATTCCTTCCATTTCCATGGCCAAGATTTTTTGCATTGCCAACCAGAAAGGCGGCGTCGGCAAGACGACCACCTCCGTCAACCTCGCCGCGGGCCTCGCCAAGGTGGGCCAGCGCGTGCTGCTGGTGGATCTCGACCCCCAGGGCAATGCCACCATGGGTTCGGGGGTGGACAAGCGCGCGCTCGAACTCACCGTCTATGACGTGCTGCTGGAATCGGCTTCCGTGCAGGAGGCCGCGGTGCTGTCTGAGCAGTGCGGCTACCGCGTGCTGGGCGCTAACCGCGAACTGGCGGGCGCCGAGGTGGAGCTGGTGGCCCTGGAGCAGCGCGAGCGGCGCCTCAAGAGCGCCCTGGCGGTGGTGGACAAGGATTTCGATTTCATCCTCATCGACTGCCCGCCGAGTCTCTCGATGCTGACGCTCAACGGCCTGTGCTGCGCGCACGGCGTGATCGTGCCGATGCAGTGCGAGTATTTCGCGCTCGAGGGCCTCACCGATCTCGTCAACACCATCAAGCAGGTGCATGCCAACCTGAACAAGGACCTGCAGATCATCGGGCTGCTGCGGGTGATGTTCGATCCGCGCATCACGCTGCAGAGCCAGGTCAGCGAACAGCTCAAGGACCACTTCGGCGACAAGGTGTTCGACACCGTGATCCCCCGCAATGTGCGCCTGGCGGAGGCGCCCAGCTACGGCCTGCCGGGCGTGGTGTTCGACCCGGGCGCCAAGGGCAGCCAGGCGTTCGTGGACTTCGCGCGCGAGATGGTCAAGCGCGTCAAGCGCATGTGATCGGTTGCTATCAAATGAATAGCATGAATCCTGACGATGTGCTCATCCTGCCGGGCTGGCAGAATTCCGGCCCCGACCACTGGCAGAGCCGCTGGGAGCACCGCTACGGTTACCGCCGCGTGGAGCAGCACGACTGGATGCGCCCGCTGCGCGGCGACTGGTCGGCGCGGCTGGAGGACGTGGTGGGCGATGCGCCGCGGCCCGTGGTGCTGGTGGCACACAGCCTGGGCTGCATCCTCACGGCCTGGTGGGCCGCCCATACGCGGCATGCCGGCAAGGTGCGCGGCGCCCTGCTGGTGGGCCCCGGCGACGTGGAGCGGCCCGACATCGCGGCGCTGCTGCCCGGCTGGTCGCCCATCGCGCGCGCTGCGCTGCCGTTCCCGTCGGTGCTCGTGGGCAGCCACGACGATCCCTATTGTTCCCTGGAGCGCGCCCGGGCGATGGCCTCGGACTGGCATGCGCGCTTCGTGGATGCGGGGGAGCGCGGCCATCTGAATGCCGACTCGGGGCTGGGCGACTGGGACGAGGGGCACGCGCTGCTCGCCTCCTGGCTGGAGCAGGCGTGAGCAAGGAGTGGCGGGCTGATGGCCGCCGGGCGCGCATCGGAACGGTGCTGCTGGAAGGGGTGCAGGCTTTTGCTGGAGGGGGGGCCCTGTTGTCCGTTCCCGTCGCCCTGGCGATGGGCAAGGTGGCGCTCGCGATGGTGATGGGCCTTGCCGGCATCGGCATTTGCGTGCGGCTTGCACGCCACCGCCGTGCCGCTGCCGGCATGGCGTCGGACGTTCCGCTGGGGCTGCGCGCGGGGGCGACGGTCGCCGCGGCGGTCCTCGCCGTCGCGGAGACTGCGCTGCTGGCCGAGGCCACGGGCCTGCCGGTGCGCTACGGGCAGCCGGGCTTCGCGCCGTCGAACTGGGCCTGGGTGCTGGCAGCCCTGACCGTGCTTTTCTGGGGGCAGCGCAAGCTGCTGCTGGGCTGGGCCCGGGGTCGCCGCAATGCGGCGGCCGGCGCGGCCCGCTGAATTCCACATCATTCCTTTCGGATCACATCGCATGGCAACCAAGAAACCCAAGGGCCTCGGACGCGGCCTCGAAGCGCTGCTCGGCCCCAAGGTCGCGGAAGCGGCCCCCGGCGCTGAAGCAAGCGCCTCCGCCGCCGCCCCCGGCGCCCCGTCCACCCTGCCGCTCGACGACATGGTGCCCGGCATCTACCAGCCCCGCACCCGCATGGACGAAGGCGCGCTCTACGAGCTGGCCGAGAGCATCAAGGCCCAGGGCATCATGCAGCCCATCCTGGTGCGCCGGCTGGCGCAGGGCGAGAACGCGGGCCGCTACGAGATCATCGCCGGGGAGCGGCGCTTCCGGGCCGCGCGCATCGCGGGGCTGGCCGAGGTGCCGGTGCTGGTGCGCGAGGTGCCCGATGAATCCGCCGCGGCGATGGCGCTGATCGAGAACATCCAGCGCGAGGACTTGAACCCGCTCGAAGAGGCCCAGGGCCTGGCGCGCCTGGTGAAGGAGTTCGGCCTGACGCACGAGCAGGCCGCGCAGGCCGTGGGCCGCTCGCGCAGCGCCGCGAGCAATCTGTTGCGCCTGTTGAACCTCGCCGAGCCGGTGCAGACCATGCTCATGGCGGGCGACATCGACATGGGCCACGCCCGTGCGCTGCTGTCGCTGGACCGCGCCGCGCAGATCACGGCGGGCAACCAGATCGCGGCGCGCAAGCTGTCGGTGCGCGAGGCCGAGGGGCTGGTGAAGAAGATCGGCGCGGAATTCAGCCTGGCGCCGCAGAAGGCGCGCAAGGAAGGCAAGTCGCGCGACCTCAAGCGGGTGGAGGAGGAACTCTCCGACCTGCTGATGGCGGAAGTGGAGGTGCGGGTGAAGAAGCGCGTGAAGCGCGGCGGCCGCACCGAGGAGGTCGGCGAGCTGGCGATCCAGTTCGGCTCGCTGGAGGCCCTCAATGGCCTCATAGAGCGCCTGCGCGGCGAAAGCTGATCCCTGGTGGGTGCCCCGCGAGCTCCGGGGGCTTGCAGGGCCATCCTGGAGGCCGGCGCCCGTGGCCGCCCGGCTCCGGTCCGGACGCGCGTGATCAGGCCACCGAACGCTGCTGGTCCTTCCAGTAGGGCGCACGCAGCACGCGCTTGAGGATCTTGCCGCTGGGGTTGCGGGGCAGGGCCTCGAGGAAGTCCACGCTCCTGGGGCATTTGTAGTGCGCGAGGCGTTCGCGCATCCAGTCGATGATCTCGCGTTCGCTGGCCTGCGCGCCGGGCCGGAGCACCACGCAGGCCTTCACCGCCTCGCCCCAGGTGGCATCGGGCACGCCGACGACGGCCCCGTCGGCCACGGCGGGGTGTTGCGCCAGGAGGTTCTCGATCTCCGCCGGGTAGATGTTCTCGCCGCCGGAGATCACCATGTCCTTGATGCGGTCGTGGATGTAGAGGTAGCCGTCCTGGAGGTAGCCGCCGTCGCCGGTGCGCAGCCACCCGCCGCGCTCGCCGCGGCCCTCGGGGAAGGCGCGCTGCGTGGCTGCTTCGTCGCGCCAGTATTCCTTGAGGTTGCGCACGGACTCCAGCCATATCTCGCCGGTCTGGCCTTCGGGCAGGTCCTGCAGGGAGACGGGATCGACGATGCGCAGCCGGCATTGCCCGACCGGCCTGCCCGCGGAGCGCAGCAGTTGCGGCTCGGTGGCCGCGCGGCGGTGGTCCGCCTGCGAGAGGAAGGTCGCCGGGCCGGAGACTTCGGTCAGCCCGTACACCTGCAGGAAGTCGCACCGGAACGTGTCCATGGCCTGCTGCAGCAGCGTTTCGGAGACCGGGGAGCCGCCGTAGGCGATGAGTTCGAGGGCGCTGAAGTCGGTGGTCCGGGCGGCGGGCGACTGCAGCATGAACAGCAGCATGGCCGGCACCAGGAAGGCATGCGTGACCCGGTTTTCGGCCAGGCTGGCGATGAAGCCATCGGGCTCGAAGTCCGAGCAGGCCACGGTGGTGCCGCCGGTATGGAGCGTGAGCAGCAGCATGAGGATGCCGGCGACGTGGAAGGTCGGCAGGGGATTGCCGAGCACGCCGTCGGCCCCGAAGTGCCATTCGTCCACCACCGCGCGGACGGCCGACAGCAGGCCCCGGTGCGAGAGCACGGCGCCCTTGGGCAGCCCCGTGGTGCCCGAGGTGTAGATCTGCATGGCGCTGTCGCCGGCCTGCGGCGCCATGGCCCGGAACCCACGCGCGTGCGGCGCGTGCCAGGCATCGAACGCGGGCGCGCCGGGCACGGCGCCGTCGGTGCAGACCACGGTGCAATCCGCCGGCAGCGCCACGCTGCCTCCGGGCAGGTAGGGCGCCGCGAAGGCGGCATCCACCATCAGCAGCCGGCTGCAGCCGTGGGCGATGATGTATTCGGCCTCGGCCGGTGCCAGGCGCCAGTTCACCGGCATGCAGACGGCGCCGGCTTTCATCGCGGCCAGCGCGAGCAGGATGAAGGGAACGTGGTGCCGGGTCATGCACGCCACGCGGTCCCCCGGGCCGATGCCTTGCTCCGCCAGCGCATTGGCGATGCGGTTGGTGTCTTCCTCTACCTGGCGGAACGTCCAGGTCCTCGCGCCCCAGCGGCAGGCCACCCGGTCGGGCCGGTTCTGCAGGTGCCGCTGGAGGGCGTCCAGCAGGCTGAGGTCATTCCGTCCAGGGTCGCTCATGGTGGTCTCCGTTGTGTGTCGTCGCGGCGGCAGTGCCTGGCTCCAGGTCTTGCGGGGGCAGTTGCGCGGCCAGCGATGCCGGCACCCGGATCGGCATGTCGAGCAGCACCTGCGCGTGGCCCTTGCCGAGCGGGTCGAAGCGCGCGGATGCGGGGCCGCCGCCCGCGAGCGCGTCGTGCAGCAGCAGATTCAGCGAATGCGTGCCCGGCAGGTGGAAGCGCTCCACGCGTCCCTGCACGAGGTGCGCGAAATAGCGCCCCACGGCCTCGGGCGTCAGGCGTGCCCAGAGCAGGGGCAGCCACTCGGGGCGGCGCGCGATGACGCCGATGTTGGAGAGGTTGCCCTTGTCGCCGCTGCGCGCCCAGGCCAGGCGTACCAGCGGCACTTCCTGCTGGGGTTCGCCGGCGGGATCGCTCCATGCCGCAGGCGCGGGCAGCGGAGGGGCTGCTGCCGGGCCCGGGGGCGGGGAGGGCAGCCAGGCCTCCGCGCAGGGGCGGCCGTCCAGGTGCACGCTCACCGGCACGCGCGCCTTGTCGATCAGGAACGAGAAGGGCTTGATCAGCGGCGTGGGCGATGGCCGGCCGCCCGAAGGCATGGTGGTTCCCGGGGACCATGACGTGCCCGAGGGAGCGATCTCGCGCGCGAAGATCTCCAGCGCCTGCTTCTGCGGGTGATCGACCACCACGCGCACCATGACCTCGCGCGAAGCGGCCGTGCGCGCGTGGGCGCCGTACAGCGATTCGTTGCCGAAGAGCTCGATCTGCACCCGGCTGTAGTCGGGCATGCCGGCCTGCCGCAGCAGGCCGCGCGTGCGCTCGACGATGGCCTCGCCGGTGCGCCGGGCCTTGGCCGCGGCATCGATGCCCACGATCACCATCATGCCGGCGCAGCGGTATCCGTCCAGCTGCGTCGCGGACACCTTGTAGCTGCCGTTCGGCGCCCGGCCCCGCGCGCCGCTCACGCGCACACGCTCCGGGCCCCGCTGCTCGACCTCGACCTGGCGGAAGTCGCAGCTGACGTCCGGCAGCAGGTAGGCGGACGGGTCTCCGATCTCGTAGAGCATTTGCTCGATGACGCAGGCGCGGTCGATCAGGCCGCCCGTGCCCGGCGCCTTGCCGAGTTCGAAGCTGCCGTCGGGATGGCAGTCGATGATGGGGTAGCCGATGTGGGCCCAGCCGGGCACGCGCCGCCAGTCGGTGAACAGGCCGCCCGTCGCCTGGCAGCCGCATTCGATGATGTGCCCCGCCAGGCTTCCGCCGGCCAGCGCGTCGAGGTCCTGCGGTGTCCAGCCGAATTCGTGGATCAGCGCGCCCAGGGTGACCGCGCTGTCCACGCCGCGGCCGGTGATCACGATGTCGGCGCCCGCGGCCAGCGCCCGCGCCACGGGGAAGGCGCCGAGGTAGGCGTTGGCGCTGAGCACCTGTGCGGGCAGCGCTTCGCCGGTGAACATGTCGCGCACACCGGCACTGCGCAGCGCCCCCAGCTGGGCGCTGACATCGTCGCCCTCGACCACGGCGATGCGTGGCGACAGGCCCATCGAGGCCGCCAGCGCCCGCAATGCGTCGGCGCAGCCCCGCGGGTGGATGCCGCCCGCATTGGCGATGACCTTGATGCCGCGCCGCAGGACTTCGGGCAGTACGTCGCGCATCGCGGTATCGACGAAGTCGGTGGCATAGCCCATGTCGGGCTTTTTCGCGCGCGCCGCGGCCAGCAGGGCCATGGTGGTTTCGGCCAGGAAGTCGAACACCAGGTAGTCGATCAGGCCCGAGGCCACCAATTGCGGCGCCCCGGTGCGGCTGTCGCCCCAGAAGCCCGAGGCCCCCCCGATCCGGACCACCTTGTTGGCCGGCTTGTGCTCCGCCATGGCTCAGGCCTCCACGAAGTAGTCGAGTTCCGGCTCGGTGCCCGGGTGGGCGAGGTAGCCGCTGAAATCGGTGTGGCCCATGCCGCGCAGCACCTCTTCGTCGAGGAAGCTGCGGCCGCTCACCTGCCGGCTGTCCTGCGTGAGGATCCAGTGGGCGGCGTCGGCCATGATCTCGGGCCGGCGCGCGCGCCCGGCCTGGCCCGGTGCCGCGATGTGGAGCGCCGCGGTGGCGATGAGGGTGCGCGGCCAGAGCGTGTTGGCCGCGACGCCCGCGGCGCGGAATTCCTCCGCCACGCCCAGCGCGAGCAGGCTCATGCCGTATTTGGAGAGCGTGTACGCGGGATGGATGCCGAGCCAGTGCGGACGCAGGTTGATGGGCGGCGACAGGCTGAGGATGTGCGGGTTGCGCGCCTTCAGCAGGTGAGGAAGGCAGGCCTGGGTGCAGGCGAAGCTGCCGCGCACGTTCACGTCCATCATCAGGTCGTAGCGCTTGAGCGGCGTGCCGAGCACTCCCTGGGGATGGATCGCGCTGGCGTTGTTGACGAGGACGTCGATGCCGCCGAAGCGATCGACCGCCTGTTCCACGGCGGCTCGCACCTGCCCCTCGTCGCGGACATCCACCGCCAGGGGCAGCACCTGCCCGCCCGCGGCTTCGATCTCCACGGCCGCGCTGTGGATGGTGCCCGGCAGACGGGGATCGGGCTCGGTGGTCTTGGCCGCGATCACCACGCGGGCGCCGTCGCGCGCGGCGCGCAGGGCGATGGCCTTGCCGATGCCCCGGCTGGCGCCGGTGATGAAGAGGGTTTTGTCTCGGAGTGTGTTCATGGCGATGGTGCGTCTGAGGGGATGGTGGTCTCTGCCGCGCGTGCCGTCTTGCGCCGAATGGCTGCACGGCGCGGCGGATGCACGCCGGTCAGCGCCCGGTCCACCGGGGCTTGCGTTTCGCGTTGAAGGCGGCCATGCCCTCGCGCGCGTCTTCGGTCATCGGCATGAGCACGATCTGGCCCTCCGCATAGGCGATCGCCTGGTCGAAGGGCATGGCGGCCATCGCGCGCATCGCGTACTTTCCGCGCCGGATCGCCGTGGGGGATTTGTCGGCCAGCCGATCGACCAGCCATCGGGTCTTGGCATCCAGGTCGGCCGCGGCCACCACGTGGTTGACCAGGCCGGCCTGCCGGGCCTCTTCGGCGGTGAAGGGCTCGCCGGTGAGCGCCCATTCGCGTACCGTGCGGGGGGCCACCAGCTCCTGCAGCAGGCTGAGCACCTGCACCGGGAACAGGCCGATCTTCACCTCGGGCAGGCCGAACACCGCATGGTCCGCGGCCACGGCCATGTCGGCCATGCACAGCAGGCCCATGCCGCCGGCCATGCAGGCGCCGTTCACGCGGGCCACGATCGGCAGCGTGGCGCCGCGGGCTTCGCGCAGCAGGTCCGCATAGTCGCCGTTGGGGCGCGAGAGATCGAATGCGAAGCCCTGGCCGGGCTGCAGGTCGCCCCCTGCGCAGAAGGCCCTCTCGCCCGCCGCCGTGAGCACGATCGCCCGCACCGCGGGCAGGGCGTGCGCCTGCCGCAGTCCTTCGCGCAGGCCGGCGATCACGCCCGCATTCAGGGCATTGCGCTTGTCCTCGCGGTGGATGGTGATCCAGAACACCGCGTCCCGCTGTTCGAGCAGGACTTCGCCGCCGGTGCCTGCCACTGCGTTCATGCCGCGGCCCCTTCTTCCTGCGCCTCGGGCTGGATCTCGATCACGACCCGGCGCGATTCGATCTGCTCGCCCAGGCCCACCAGCACGGCGGTGACCGTGCCCCGCACGGGCGCGTGGTGCACGTGCTCCATCTTCATGGCTTCCAGCGTCAGCAGGGGCTGGCCTGGTGATACCGCGTCGCCCACGGCCGCCAGCAGGGCCACCACGCGGCCGTTCATCGAGGCGCGCACGCGGCCGTCGCCGCCGGCCTGGCCGCGCTGTGCGTGTGCAACGCGCGTGCGGTCCTCCAGCACGTGGGTGCGCCCGGCATGGTGGAACCACAGGCTGGCGCCGTCGCGGTCGAAGGCGACACTGTCCATGACACCGCCCAGGATGAAACGCGCGCGGTGCCCATCGAGCGCGACCTGTTCCAGTTCCTGCACGGTGCCCTGGACGTCCAGGGCGAAAACGTGCGGCCCCCGCTGCGACACGCTGACGGCGTGCCCGGCGCCATCAAGCGTGAAGCGCAGGCCCAGCGGCAGGCCGTGCGCCAGTTTCCCGCCCGCAGCGCCCTGCCCACCGAGCCTGTCCGTGGCATGCAGCAGCCAGGCGCCGATCAGCGCCGCGCGCGCCGTGGCCTGGGCGTCCTCGGGGATCAGCGTGGCTTCCTGCTGCGCGATGAAGGCGGTCGTGGTGCCCCCTTCGGCGAACACCGGATGGGCCAGGCAGCGCGCGAGAAAGGCCTGGTTGGTGCGCACGCCCAGCGCCACCGTGTCCTGCACGCCCTGCAGCAGGCGCCTGCGGGCCTCCTCGCGGGTGCGGCCGTGCGCGACCAGCTTGGCCACCATGGAGTCGTAATAGGGCGGTATCTCTGCCCCCGAATGCAGGCCGTGCTCCACGCGCAGGCCTTCGGGCACCTGCCAGCGCCGCAGCAGGCCGCTTTGCGGCATGAAGCCCGCGGGAACATCCTCGGCACACAGGCGCACTTCGATGGCGTGGCCCGAAAAGCCGATCGCCTCCTGCGCCAGCGGCAGCGGCTCCCCGGCGGCCACGCGCAGCTGCCATTCCACCAGGTCCAGACCGGTGATGGCCTCGGTGACCGGGTGCTCGACCTGCAGCCGCGTGTTCATCTCCATGAAGTAGTAATGGCCCTCGCGGTCGAGCAGGAACTCCAGCGTGCCGGCGCCCTCGTAGCCGATCGCCCGTGCGGCCTGCACCGCGGTGGCGCCCATGCGCGCGCGCAACCCGGGCGTTACCGCAGGCGAGGGCGCTTCCTCGATCACCTTCTGGTGGCGGCGCTGCACCGAGCAGTCGCGCTCGCCCAGGTGCACCGCTTGGCCGTGGCGGTCGGCGAAGACCTGGATCTCGACATGGCGGGGCTCGACGATCGCGCGCTCGAGGATCACGGTGTCGTCCCCGAACGCGTTCCTGGCTTCCGACCGGGCGCTGCGCAGCAGATCGGGGAATTCCTCCGCCGACCGCACCAGGCGCATGCCGCGGCCGCCCCCGCCGGCCGTGGCCTTGATCATCACGGGGTAGCCGATGCGGGCGGCTTCGTCGGCGAGGCGCCCGCTGTCCTGGTCGCTGCCCTGGTAGCCCGGAATGCAGGGAATGCCGGCATCCATCATGAGCCGCTTGGCGCCGGCCTTGTCGCCCATGGCGCGGATCGCCTCGGGGGAGGGGCCGACGAAGACCAGGCCCGCGGCGCGGCAGGCTTCGGCGAAATCCGCGTTCTCGGCGAGGAAGCCGTAGCCCGGGTGCACGGCGTCGGCGCCGCTGGCGCGGGCGGCCTCGATGAGGGCGGGGATGCGCAGGTAGGACTGCGCGGGCAGCGGCCCGCCGATGCACACGGCCTGGTCGGCGGCGCGCACATGTTCGGACCGGGCGTCGGCGGTGGAATACACGGCCACCGTGCGGTAGCCCAGGGCCCGTGCGCTGCGCATCACGCGCAGGGCGATTTCACCGCGGTTGGCGACCAGGATTCTGGAAAAGGGTGTCATCGGTTGCATGGCGGACGAAAGAGGTAGTGGATGCATCGGTCGCTGCGCAGAACGCCTCAGGGGCGCGCCACGGAGAACTGCATGGGCCGGGGGCTGCGCCCTTCGGCCTCGCGGCAGACCGCCAGCACTTCGGCCAGCACGGCGCGGGTGTCCCGCGGGTCGATGACCCCGTCGTCGAGCAGGTGCGCGCTCGTGGTGAACACGCTCATCTGGCTGTCGAAGCGGTCCACGATGCGCCGGGACATGTGGTCCAGCTTTGCTTCGTCGATCGCGCCTTTGCGGCGCATGCCGGCCTCCGCGACGATGCGCATGGTCCCGGCGGCCTGCTCGCCGCCCATCACGGCGGTCCGGGCGTTCGGCCAGCTGAAGCAGAACCGCGGATGGAAGCCGCGGCCGCACATGGCGTAGTTGCCTGCGCCATAGGAGGCGCCGCAGTAGAGGGTGATCTGCGGCACGGTGGCGCCCGCCACGGCCTGGATCATCTTGGAGCCGTGCTTGATGATGCCGGCTTCCTCGTACGCACGGCCCACCATGAAGCCCGTCGTGTTGTGCAGGTAGAGGATGGGCGTGCGCGACTGGCAGCAGGCCTGGATGAAGTGCGTGGCCTTGGCGGCGCCGGCCGGGTCGATCGGGCCGTTGTTGGTGATGACTCCCACGGGCCGGCCTTCGATCCGGAAGTGGCCGCAGACCGTGGCGCTGCCGTAGTTCTCGCTGAACTCCAGGAACTCGGAGCCATCGGCGATGCGGGCGATGACCTGCTTCATGTCCACCGGCCGCTTGGCGTCGGCAGGCATGATGCCCAGCAGTTCCTCGGCGTCGTAGCGCGGCGGCTGGAAGCTGCGCGCGGCTTCGGGGGCCGTGCCGTGGTGCCAGTCGATCTGGCCCAGGATCTCGCGCGCGATGCGCAGGGCGTCCCGGTCGTCCTCGGCGAGGTAGTCGCCCAGCCCGGAGACCGACGTGTGCATGAGCGCGCCGCCGAGTTCTTCCTCGGTGGCCACCTCGCCGGTGGCGGCCTTCAGCAGCGGCGGGCCGGCGAGGAAGGCGCGGGAGCGGTCGCGCACCAGGATGATGTAGTCGGCCAGGCCGGTCTGGTAGGCGCCGCCCGCGGTGGAGGAGCCGTGCGTCACCGTCAGCACCGGCAGGCCGGCGGCGGACAGGCGCGCCAGGTTGCGGAACAGGTTGCCGCCCCGCACGAACTCCTCCACGCGGTACTGCATGAGGTTCGCTCCCGCGCTTTCGACCAGCTGCACATAGGGCAGCTTGTTGTCGAGGGCGATCTCCTGGATGCGCAGCTGCTTGTCCAGCCCCATGGGCTGCAGCGCGCCGGCATCGATGCCGGAGTCGGATGCGACCACCATGCAGCGTATCCCGTTGATGAAGCCGATGCCGCCGATCACCCCCCCGCCGGGCACGCTCGTGTCGAGGTCGGGCGTGTCCAGGCCCAGGCCCGCGAGCGTGGCGAGTTCCAGGAACGGCGCACCCGGGTCCAGCAGCAGCGAAAGGCGTTCGCGCGGCAACAGCTGCCGGCGCTTGTCGAAGCGTTCGCGCGAGGCGGCCGACCGGGCCTGCGTGCGCTGCTCGAAGGCGCGCAGGCGCCCGATGAGCCCGAGCATGTGCTCTCGGTTGGCGGCATGGTCCGCGCTGGTGGGGGAAAGGGTGGATTCGATCTGGGGCATGGCGACCTGTGCTCGGGTGTCGCAACTGCATGCGACGGTGCCTGCAGCGTAGGCATGGCGGCTTTCGGGGTCTTGCGCCGAGTGGCTGTGCCGCTGCGGCATCGCACCCTGCCGGAGGATCAGGCCGGAGTGCCGGGCAGCAGCCGCCACTTGGGCAGCAGCAGGGCCGGCCGGTAGCTCAGCTTGGTCTGGCGGAAATTGGCCAGGCCCAGGTCCTGTTCGAAGTTGAGCCAGTCCACGCGCGCGTCCGGGCGCTCGGCGAAGTGGCGGAACATGTGCTGCGTGATGCCCTTGAAGCGCACCAGGCCCTTGGCGAAGCGCACCACCCAGACGCCGGGCTGCAACGGTTCCGCGAGCAGGAAGCCCGCGGGCTCGCCATCGGCCCAGTGCATGAAGCCTTCGAGCCGCAGTTCCGGCACGCCGGCCAGGGCCTCGCGGCAGGGGGCGTCGTCGGCGTCGCCCGCGGCCTTGCCCTTGTCGTGCAGCCATCCCTGCAGCACGGCCAGCGCGTGCGGCTGCAGCGTGGGCCGGTAGGGTTCCGCATGCAGCGTGTGCGCGGCGTGCAGCTGTGCCACCAGGTTGGCTTTGTTGTGCAGGGCGGGGCCGCGGTAGCCACGGAACTGCCCGGCCGGATAGAGGTAGTCGGCATCGGCGCGCTCGGCCGACAGTTCCCATCCGGACCGGCCGAGTGCCTCGGCCTCGTGCCTGCACAGGGGAAACAGCCCGCCATGGCGCAGCGCCAGGTCGTGCAGCACGCCGCGCGGCGCCTCGCGGACATCGAACAGCGGCACGGCCAGCCGCTGCCCATCGTAGGCGCGGCCGGCGACGCAGGGCCAGGCGCCGCCGTGCCACCGCCATTGGTGCGCATGCCGGAAGAGCCACAGGTTGCCGAACGACAGATCGGCCGGCGCATGCTCGCCCAGGCCTGCGATGCGGCGTTCGAGCAGGGGAGCGATGCGCGGCGCCAGGTCCAGCGTGAGCGCGAGGCCTTCGGCGCCGCCGGGTGTGTCAGCGTCGGGAGACACGCTCGCCGGGGGAGGGGCCGTCCGCGGGCTCGCCCGCGAAACACTGGGCCAGCCGGGTCCACTGCTCTGCCGGGTCGCCGGCCCATTGCAGCCGGGTATCCGCGCGGTGGCGCCGCTGGGTCACGAGCAGCACGAAATCGAGGGCGGGACCGCGCACCCAGTGTTCGCTGGAAGGTTCGCCCCAGGTCCAGCGTTCTCCGCCGGGCGCGGTGAGGTCCACGAACGGAACGGGATGCGGCATGGCCAGGCCGCGATTGGCGAAGCTCCAGCCGAACGTGGATACGCCGAGGTGGGCGATGTGGCGCAGGCCCGGCCCGGCGGGATGCTCGCCGCCCACCAGGTCGCGGATGTCCTGGCCGTGGGCCCAGGTCTCCATCAGCCGGGCGGTGGCGAAGGAGCGGGCGCTCATGGCGGGCCCGTACCAGGGCAGCCGCGCCCTGGCGTCCATGGCGGCCAGCGCGGCCACCAGCGCTCCGTGGCGCTGCCGCCAGCGGGCGAGGAGGGCCGCGCCGTCGAGCGCTCCATGGCGCTCCCGGGCGATGGCGCTGATGGCTTCCCCGCGGCCCAGCCGCTCCGTGAGCGCGGCCTTGTCGGCTTCGAAGGCGGCGCCATCCTCCAACGCCAGCAGCGCGGCCTCGTCGAAGAACAGCAGATGCGCCACTTCGTCCCAGGGCGTCCAGCCGTGGAAATCGGTGGCGGTGTGCCATTGCTGCGGCGACAGGGTCTGGCAGAGGCCGGCCAGTGCGTGGTACTCGGCCAGCAGGTCGGCGCACAGCCCGCCCATGGGAGCGGCCTGGGCCGCACGGCCTGCGGGAGCGCTGCCCTGGACCGCAGGTGGGGACGCCGCGGGTTGGCCATGGATTTCATCGTTCATGCGCACATGCTCGCCGGTGCGTGGGCGCCGGTCTTGCGCGGACTGGCTGGCCGCGGCGCGCTCAGCCAGCGGCGAGCGACGGATGCATGACCGGCTGGGCGATCACGCGCAGCTTGCGCGAGCCGGCGAAGATGTCCCTGGGCTTCAGCCCGTAGGTCCTGCGGATCGAGTGGCTGAAGTGCGTGGAATCCGGATAGCCGATGTTCAGCGCCACGTACACCAGGTTGCTGTCGCTGTTCACGTGCTGCAGCAGGGCCCGGGCGCGCTTCCACGTGCGCACGGACCGGAACGGGGCCCCCGCCTGTTCCTTGAACAGGTGCAGGAAGCGCGAGAAGGACAGGCCTGCCTGCGCTGCGCACTGTTCGGCCGCATCCATGGTGGACGGATCGCTGCGCAGCCCGTCGAACACGCCGGCGATGCGCGTGTCCAGCATGCGCCCGGGCAGGGGTTGGCCGAAGAAGACGGCGTCGAAGTCGGCCGGCTGCAGGGGCTGCGTGCCGGCGCCCGCAGCCAGCCGCTGGTGCGTGGCGCGCACGTGGGCGGCGAACCCCGGGACATGCACGGCGCCGCAGGCCCGCAGCCAGGGTGACAGGCGGGAGGCATCCACGGTTTCTGGCTCGATCAGCAGGTCGATCACATGGCGGCCTTCGCTGGCGATCTCGTGCGGGACATAGGGCTGCACGACGACGACCTCGGCGGCCTGCCATTCCCCACCCTGGAAGCGCACGCGCAGGCGCCCCTCGATGGCGACGTACACGGTGATGGCGCCCTTGTCGTGCATGACCGGAGCACCCAGCAGTCCCGCGTAGAAGATGCGTTCGTGCGTGAGCCACATGATGCGATCGCCGCTGCTGCAGGGGCGGGGCACGGACGGGTCGTTCACGGTGGTCATCGGTGTCTCCTGGGCGAAGGCGGACGTTGCGCCACTCTGCCGTATGTTCCTTGTGCCGTCCAGGGTGCGGGGCGGCCGGTGCCCCGGCCCCCAGGCGACGCGCAGGGCCAGCATAGAGGGGCCTGCCGCCGGATTCTTGCGTCAGCTGGCTATCGGCCGGGGCGTCCGGTACGGGTTTCCCCGGGGTCCCGGTGCCATCCTGCGGCGGCTCAGGGGCGCTGCGCCCGCGGGCTGCCGCCCGGCGCGTGCCGCTCCAGCCAGCCGATGGCGGCGAAGCCGCAGGCCACGGCCACCCACAGCGTGGCGAAGCGGATGCCCACGGCCGCGAGCGTTGCGGTGCCCAGCGGCACGGCATGCAGCGCCAGCAGGGCGACGATGGTGGCCTCGGTGGTGCCGATGCCGCCCGGCAGCATCGATGCCGCGCCGGCCAGCATGGCCGTGGGGTAGGTGGACAGCGCCGCGCGCAGCGGCATCGCGATGTCCAGGCCCTGCAGCAGCCAGGCGAACGATGCCGCGGTGATTGTCCAGGCGGCCAGGCCCAGTCCGAACGAGACCGCCATGTCGCGGGGGGTGAGCCAGAGGCGGCAGCCTGCCAGGCCGAGCGCGAGCATGCGGCCGGTGCGCGCCAAGCGGCGCCATCCCATGGCCCGCATGCGCGCGGCCAGGCGCAGCAGCCAGCGGGGCCGGGCCGCCACCGCGGCGACCGCGCCGATCAGTCCGGTCACGAAAGCCAGCACGATGCCGAACAGGCGGCCGGAGGGCACGGCCAGCGCGGCCAGCAGCGCCACCGCGAGCAGGTCGAGGGCCCGTTCATAGACGAAAGCCGATAGCGTGCGGGATGCCGGCACGCCCCAGCGCGTGAAGTAGCGGGCGCGCACCAGCTCGCCCACCTTGCCCGGCGTGGCGGTGAAGGCGAAGCCTGCCAGGTAGCCCGCGAACCCCGGCATGGCCGGCACGCCATGTCCCGCGCGGCGCAGGAGCCAGTGCCAGCGCGCATAGCGCAGGCCGTAGGAGGCGAATGCCACGGCCGCCAGGCCGGGCATCCACGCCGCCACGCGCGGCAGCTGCGCGAAGACCTGGTTGCGGGCGTCGGCCCACACCAGGGCCGCCACGTAGGCGGCCGTGCAGGCCAGGGCGGCGGTGACGGCGGTGCGCGGGTTCATGGCGCCGGTGGGTCAGTCCGGAGTGCCGGGCCGTACCGGCGTTTCGGCGAAGGACCAGCGCTTGTGGCCCAGGTAGCTCGTGAACACCGGCACCACCACGCCCACCGCGTGCGCGATCTCGGGCGCGAAGGCCGTGATGCCGAGCGCGGGCAGCACCCATTTCAGCAGGGCCATGCTCACGGCCCAGGTCTGCGCCACGGCCAGCAGGTTCACCAGCACGAAGAACATCGCCGACTTGTGCGTGGACTGCGTGCTCGCCTTGAAGACGAAGGCGCGCGCCAGCAGGAAGGCCGTGCACATGCCCACGCAGTAAGCCGCGATCACGGCGGCGGAGAACGGCATCCAGTGGCTGAACGCGATGCGCGAGCCGAAGTTGGCGAGTGCCGCCACCCCGCCCGTCACCAGGAAGGCCAGGAACTGCCTGGAGCGGAAGGCTTCGATCACGGGCGGGGGCCTTCGGCAGCCTGGGCTGCGTCGCGCGCCATGCGGCGGCCGAAACCGATGCTCTCGGAAATGCCGCGGTCCTCGGGGTAGTAGTAGGACGTATCGGCCACCCACAGGCCCTGCACCGGCAATTGCACGGGCGGCAGGCTCTCCAGGTAGTTGGGCGGGCAGATCGGCTGCGCGTAGCGGTAGCGGCTCGCGCGCATCGCGAGGAAGTCATCGTCCTGCAGCGCGGGATTGATGGTGCGCAGGTAGCGGCGCACCTTGTCCAGGAAGGCCTGGTCGGGCTCGGCGTACTTGGGGTGCTCGCCGGGCATGTAGAACGGCACGTAGACGATGGATTCCGGCAGCGGGCGCAGGTTGCTGTATTCCACCAGGCCCGGGATGTCCATGTCCGGATCGTTCACGTTGAGCCAGAAATTCTCCGTGAGGGGCTTGCGCAGCTTGGCGATCACGCAGACCACGGCGATGTTCTTCAGCGCCGCGAAGCGCGTGAGCACATCCTGCGGCAGATCGGGCATCAGGCGCGGCACGAAGGGCAGCGGCACGGTGCTGATCACCTTGTCGAAGGCCTCGAAGCCCTGCGCCGTCTCCACGCCCTGCACGCGGCCCGCCTCCATGCGCACCTTCGTCACGGGCGTGGACAGGCGGATCTCGCCGCCGTGCGCGCGGATGTCCGCGGCCATGCCGTCCAGCAGCGTGGCGGAGCCGCCCTCCAGGTGGCCGAGCTTCTCCTGCATGAGGCTGTAGCGCGAGCGGCCGATGCGGCGGATGCGGCTCCAGATCCAGGCGGCCGACAGGTTGCCCGTGTGCTCGTAGAACTTGTACTCGAAGAGGCGCCGCCAGAGCACCTCGTAGGCCTCCGCGCCCACCCAGCGGCGGATCCAGCCCGTGGCCTCGACGCCGTCGAGCGGCTTCCAGTCGTCGCGCTTGGTGGAGAGGAACGCGTGCAGGCCGTAGCGGAACTTGGCCACCAGCCCCAGGCCCTGGAAGCGCAGCAGCGCCACCGGGTTGCCCCAGGCCTGCAGGCGCTTCTGGAACCAGTAGCCCATGCGCGTGGCGCGCCAGCGCATCTTGTCGGCCAGGCCCAGTTCGTCCAGCACCTGCAGGAAGGCGTGGTCCGAGGTGCAGTGGAAGTGGTAGTAGCGCTCGATCGGCAGGCCGTCGAAATCGAACATCGCGGTCATGCCGCCCACGCGGTCGTCGGCTTCGAACACCACGGGCCGGTGGCCGTCGCGCGCGAGCTGGTAGGCCACGGCCAGGCCCATGGGGCCGGCGCCGAGCACGGCGATGCGCTGGCCGCGGGCCATGGCGAAGTCGGCCGCGGACGTGGCGGAAGAGGAAGCGGCGGCGTTCATCAGAACTCCAGCACCACGCGGCTGTACTCCGGATGGTGGAAGGTTTCGTGGATGGCCTCGGCGAAGGGCGTGGCGCGCACGCCGAAGATGCCGGGCCAGTCGATCACCTCGAACTCGTCGTGCGCCACGAGGGCCTTGAGCTGGTCGGCGGTGAAGGGCGGGTCGCGGTCGAAGAGTGCCCAGATTTTCAGCAGCAGGTAGAAGAGCCCGTAGGGGATCTTCACGATGGCGGCCTTCGCGCCCGTGGCAGCCTTGATGGTGCGGATGATGTCGATGTAATCCACCTTCTCCAGCCCCGTGATGTTGAAGACGCCGCCCACGCGGCGCTCCTCGATGCAGCGCACGATGATGCGGCAGAAGTCGGCCGCGTAGAGCGGCTGGCGCATGTAGCGGCCGCTGCCGGGAATCGGGAACACCGGCACCTTGCGCATGAAGCGCGAGAGCCAGCCCAGGTGCTTGCGGTCGAACCAGCCGAACATCAGCGTGGGCCGCAGCACCACGCAGGGAATGCCGCTGGCCAGCACCATCTCTTCCTGCGCGCGCTTGGTGTCGGTGTAGTGGTCCTTCGCGACCGACTCCACGACCGAGGAGCTGATGTGCACGGTGTGGGGAATGCGGTGCTGCTGGATGAGTGCCAGGATGCGTTGCGTCGAAGTGAGGTTGTTGCGCACGAACGGCTCGGCCTGCGGCGCGCCGATCTGCGCCTGCAGCATCACCACCGCGTCGGCGCCCTCGAAGTGCCGCTCCCAGTCGCCGGGCTCGGCGAGATCGGCCAGCTCGGCGACGATGTCCGGGTGCATGCGGCGCAGGATCTCCAGGTTGGCGGCGTGCTTGTCGAGCACGACGAGGTTCGCGTAGCCATGGAGCTTGAGGTGCGCGACGAGATTCTGGCCGACGAGGCCGGCGCCGCCGGGCAGGACGATCTTGGTGGTGTGCTGCTGCATGGAAGAGGGGGGATGCATCGGGGTCGGAAAAGCGTGGAAGGACGGCGCCATGTCAGGAGGCCGGCACGGGAGGCGTCAGCACCAGCGCGGCCGAGCAGGGCGTGCCGGGCGCCTGCAGCGTGACGGCGGAGGGCAGTTGCCCCGACGCCGGTACCTGGAGGTAGGCCGTGAACATGAGGTAGCGCCCGAAGGGGCCCGGCGCATGCGCGGGCGGCGTGCGCTTGCGCCAGCGGTCGGGCACGCCGTAGCCGACCACCGTGCCGTCGGCGCCGACGAGGCGCACGGCCTCGAAGGGTGTGCGCTCGGGCTCGGGCAGCAGCCCGCCCTGCACGCGCACGAAGCGGGGCTCGCCGGGCAGCGTCTCCACCTGGTCCACGAAGGCGTGGCAGCGCGGGGGCAGGGTCTCGGCATGCTCGCCCACCGCGTGGGTGGCCTCCACCATGACGGGGCGGCCGAAGATGCCTGCGCGGATGGCCGTGGCCCCGCGGGCGAGTTGCGCGCCGTAATCGTCGTTCCAGATCAGCATGCCGATGCGCCGCTTGTCGTGCACGCCCATCTGCAGTGCCAGCGCCCCGGTCATGCGCATGTGCTGCTCTTCCTTGCGCTCCGCGTCGCGCGTCTGCACGATGAGCATCTGCGCCAGCCATGCGACGAGCAGCACGTGCATGGCCACACGCGCCGCGCCGCGCAGCGCGACCAGGCGCGGTGCGTACAGGATCGCCAGGGCGGCCCATGCCATCACGGTCGGCGTGGTGTAGCGGCTCGACAGCGCGCTTTCGATGCCGAACTGCACGCGCCCGCCACTGGTCGCGAAGGCGAGGCCGCCGATGTACACGACGAAGGTCAGCAGGGCCAGGTCCAGCCGGTGCGCGCGGGGATCGCGCAGCACGCGCGGCAGCGGCGCCAGGGTCAGCAGCACGAAAAGCACCCCGAAGGCCTGACTCAGCGGAGCCCACGACAGCGAATGCTGCTTCAGCACGAAATGCTGGAAGGGGGCGCCGAGGTAGGCCAGGGTGTAGGAGAGCATGTCCAGCGGACGGTCCCGCAGCTTGGAGAACACGCCCCCGTGGTCGGAAGGGGAGGTATAGCCCACTGCATAGGCGCCCGCGCAGATGGCGGTGAGCACGGCCAGGATGAGCGTGCGCCGGCGGCCGAGCCGCGCGACGGCGGCGTAGAGCACCATCATGGGCAGGGCCATGACGCCGTTGGCCATGGTCCCCACGCTGAGCACGCCGATCAGGCTGGCGGCAGGAAACCATCCGCGCGCCATCGGCGCGCACGCGGCGCGGTAGAGGCAGTAGAAGCCCACCAGCGGCAGCACCTGCGCCAGGAAGAACTGGCCCTGGTTGGCCCAGGCCAGGTTTTCCTTCTGCACCCAGGAAAACAGCCATATGGCCAGCAGCGTCGCGCCGAAAAACCACGACCTGCCGGACAGGGCGGGCAGGCGGTCCCGCAGGAAGGCCGCGAACACCGCCAGGCCGCAGCCGACGAGCACGTAGTTCATAGTGATCAGGAAGACCTGCTGGCCGCCGAACCAGGTGTATTCCATCCAGAACAGCGCCTTGGGCAGCACCAGCCGGTGCTCGTTGGCCTGGCGCCACCAGGCGTCCCAGCCGACACCATGGCGCACATCGATATAGAACTCCAGCGCTGCGCCCCACGTGTCCCAGATCGGGACCGGCGTGAAGGTGCGCCAGGCGGAGACCGCCGTGGCAAGCGCGTAGATGGCGGCGAAAACCATCAGCAGCGCGAACGGCATGCGCTGCCGCCAGGTTTGCCGGGCGGGGGGAGAGGAGAGACGGGTCTCGTCGTGGGTCATCTGTGGCAATGTCAGATCTTCATGCGGTGGAACACGGCGCGGGGCAGGTGGCGGATCACGAGCATGATGAGCGCCCACTTCGCCGGGGCATAGACCACCGCTGCGCCGCGCGCCATGCCGCGCACGATGGCGCCGGCCACTTCCTCGGGGGTGGCAAGGCGTGCGCCCTGGGCCTTGAGGTGCGCGGTCATCGGGGTGTCGGTGGGGCCGGGCTTGACGAGGGTCACGCGCACCCCCGTGCCCGCGAGGCGGTGCTGCAGGCCCTGGGCATAGCGCTCCACCAGCCCCTTCGCCGCGCCATAGACGTAGTTGGACTGGCGGCCGCGGTCGCCGGCCACCGAGCCGATGATGCCGATGCGCCCGTGCCCGCGGGACTGCTGCGCGCCGGCGAAAGCCTCGGCCCAGAGCGCGGGGGAAATACCGTTCACTTCCAGCGCCTGCCGCGCCGCCGCGAGGTCGGCCTCGCAGGCCGGCTGGTCGGGCAGGTTGCCGTGCGCGATGAGCACGAGGTCGGGCACCCCGTCGGCGCAGATGCCGCGCACCGTGCCGGCGATCGCCTCGGGCTGCAGCATGTCGGCCGCGATGGTCTCGATGCGCGTGCCGGGCTGGCGCACCTGCAGGTCGGCCGCCACCGAGGGCAGGCGGGCGCCGTCGCGCCCGATGAGCACCAGCCGGTCCACCCCGCCGGCGGCCAGCCAGAGCCGGGCGCACTGGTGCGCGATGGCCGAGGTGGCGCCCACGATGGCGATGGTGCGGGGAGAGGATGTATCGGGCATGGCGGGCTGTGGGTTGGTACCGTTGGCAGAGCGGGCGGAAAAAAGAGGAAAGGGCGTGGAATGCCCCGGCGGTCAGTCGCCGAGCAGCCGCAGCGACATGGCGGAGCGGATGCGGGGATCGCGGTAGGGCAGGAATTCAGGCAGCCGTGGATAGCCGGCCTCGAACAGCGTGCGCGGCATGCGTGCGTCCTTGGCCGCATAGAGGCGGCCGCCCGCCGAGGCCACCACGGCATCGAGGCGGTCGAAGAGCCGCAGCGTCGGATCGCCCAGGTTGGGGAAATCGAGGGCCAGGGTGACGCCCGGCATGGGAAAGCTCAGCATGCCCAGGGGCATGCGCTGCCCGAAGGTCTTGAGCACTCCCAGGAACGAGCCCTGTCCCGATGCGGCGATCTCGCGCAGCAGCGCGGCCACGGCGTCCTCGCCGCCCTCGCGGGGCACCGCGCACTGGTACTGGTAGAAGCCCCGGCGGCCGTAGATGCGATTCCACTCCAGCAGGTTGTCCAGCGGGTAGAAAAAGGGTTCGTAATGCTGCAGCGCCCGGCCCGCCCGCTGCTTGTGCAGGTGGTAGTAGGCGGTGTTGAAAGGCCGCAGGCTCCAGCGGTTGACCAGTGAGATTGGTGGGACGAACGGCACGGTGCGCTTGCCGCCCCGGGGCTCGGCGGGCGGCTGCGCCACCGGGCCGGGCACGTGGTTGCCGCGCATGAAGATGCCCCGCGCATCGGCCCCGGCAAGGCAGTCGATCCACGAGACCGTGTATTCCCATCCGGCTTCCGAGGCGTCCGCGAGGGCGAAGAACTCCCGCAGGCTGCCGTACGGCTGCGTTTCGGTATCGAGCCACGGCCCGGCCACCCTGCGCAACCGCAGCGTGGCCTGCGTGACCACGCCCGTCAGGCCCAGCCCGCCGACCGTGGCGCAGAACCAGTCGGGCCGCAGGTCGGGCCCGCAGCGCACCAGCAGGCCGTCGGTGCGCAGCAGGTGCAGCGACAGCACATGGTCGCCGAAGCTGCCATGGACGTGGTGGTTCTTGCCGTGGACATCGTTGGCGATGGCGCCGCCCACGGTGGCGAACTGCGTGCCGGGCGTGACGGGCAGCATCCAGCCGCGCGGGATGAAGGTGCGCTGGATGTCGCGCAGCAGCACGCCGGCTTCGCAGGTCAGCTCGCCCGTGGCCTCGTCCCAGGCGATGAAGCGGTCCTGCCCGCGCGTCGCCCAGAGCGTGCCGCCCGGGTTCAGGCACACGTCGCCGTAGCTGCGGCCCATGCCATGGGCCAGGCCGTGCTGGCCGGCCGAAAGCGGCAACCGCGCAGGGGGATGCTCCGCCAGCGGGCGCAACGCATGCTCGGCCGCCCGCAGCCGGCCCCAGGAGTGCACCGCTACCACGGCCACCCCAGCCCCGCGGCAGCGGCGGCCAGTGCCGCCACGAACACCGCGCCGGCCACCAGGCTGGCGCGGTCCTTGAACGCGAAGACGAGCGGATCGTCGTGCATCTGGCCGCGGGCGGCCTGCAGCCACATCCAGCTCACCCAGAAGGCCAGCGCCGGCACCGCGATCCAGATCAGGCCGGGCGTGCGGTACATGGTGAGCACCGTGTCGCTGTTGAGATAGAGCGCCAGCACCACCACGGCCGTGTAGCCGGACGCCACGCCCAGGCTCTGCACGATGGGGGCGTCGGACGTGAGGTAGCCGCGTCCGTGCGCCTGGGTCTTGCCGGCGGCCTGCTGCACCAGCAGTTCCGCATAGCGCTTCACGAAGGCGAGCGACAGGAAGAGGAACCCCGAGGAGGCGATCAGCCAGAACGAGAGCGGCTGCGCGACGGCCGCCGCCCCCGCCACGACGCGCAGGGTGTAGAGCACGGCGAGCGCCACGCAGTCCACCAGCGCCCAGCGCTTGAGCACCAGAGAGTACGCCCAGGTGGTCACGAAATACACCAGCAGCCAGCCGAGGAAGGCCGGCCCCGTGGCCCAGGCCAGCCACAGGCTCGCGCCGGCGAGCACGGGGACGAGCGCCACGCCCTGCCATGCCGGCAGCGTGCCCGCGGCGAACGGCCGCAGCCGCTTGCGGGGATGCTGGCGGTCGCTTTCGAGGTCGAGCAGGTCGTTGGCCAGATAGACCGAGGAGGCGCACAGCCCGAACGCCAGGAAGGCCACGAAGAGCTGCATCCAGGCCGCGCCGTCGCCCACGCGGTGGGCCGCCATCAGCGGAACGAACAGCAGCAGGTTCTTCATCCACTGGTGCAGGCGCAGCGCCTTGCGCCATGCGGCCGCGCCGGCCGCGGCCGGGGGAAAGCTGCGCTGCACGTTGCCCAGGGCTTCGGCACGGCGTGCCACGGAGGCCGGTGCGTTGACCACGATGGCCGCGCGGGCGGCCTGCCATACGGGCAGGTCGGTGCGCGAGTTGCCCGCGTAGTCGAAGCCGCGCTCGCCGAACGTCCGCACGAGGGCCGCGGCCTTCGCCGGGCCCGCGAGATTGGTGGCACCGTCGCTGGCCATGACCGCATCGAAGCAGCCGAGGTGGGCGGCGATCGCGTCGGCCAGCGCCTGGTCGGATGCCGTGCACAGCACGATGCGCCGCCCCGCGGCATGCTGCTCGCGCAGCCAGGCCACCAGCGGCTGGTTGTAGGGCAGGTGGGCCACCGCGACATCGACCTGGCTGGCGATGCGGCGCTTGAGCGCCGCCTTGCCCGCGGCCAGCCACAGCGGCAGCACCGCCGCCTTCCAGGGGGCGTCGCGCACCAGCTGGAGCGAGGTCTCGTGCAGCATGTCGGTGAGCAGCAGCGTGCCGTCGAGGTCCACCACGAGGGGCGGCGTGTCGGCGGATGGCGATGGATCGAAAGGCGAACGCACTGGTGAGGGGCCTGGTCGGTAGGGAGATTCTTCGAAGGAGCCGGGCGAAGGTCCCGGATCGCGGCTGATACGAAAAAATGGAACGGAGGATTGTAGGAGGGGCTGGTCGGACGGCCGATGGGCGGTCCCGCGCCTCTCTACACTGCAGGGGCTGCGGGCTGTCCGCAGGACTTTCGCTGTCAGAACACGTCATGCGCTTCCCGCCGCTGCCCTGGCCCCTTCCCGCCCTCCTGGCCTGGGCCGCCGCATGGCTTGCCTTCCTGCTGCTGCGCGGGGCCGCCAGCGTGCCATGGTGGGCGGCCTGGCTGGCAGGCTGCGCCATCGGGGCAGCGGCCAGCTTCCAGGGCCGCACCCGCTGGCGGCAGTGCCTGATCGCGCTGGGGTTCCCGCTCTCGTTCCTGGCCGCGGGTGCCACCTCTCTGCCTGCGTGGGCCTGGCTCGCGCCGCTGGCGGTGCTGCTGCTGGTCTATCCGCTGCATGCCTGGCGCGACGCGCCGCTCTTTCCCACGCCGGCGCGCGCCCTCGACGGGCTGGCCCGGGCCGTACCGCTTCCCGGCACCGCTGCCGTGCTGGACGCCGGCTGCGGACTGGGCCACGGGTTGCGCGCCCTGCGCAGGGCCTATCCCGATGCCCGCCTGGAAGGGCTGGAATGGAGCTGGCCGCTGCGCTGCCTGTGCGCACTGCGCTGCCCGTGGGCCCGGGTGCGGCGCGGCGACATCTGGCGTGCCGGGTGGGGGGGCTACCGCATGGTCTATCTGTTCCAGCGCCCCGAAAGCATGGCCCGGGCCGCGGCCAAGGCCCGCGCCGAGATGGCGGCGGACGCATGGCTGGTCAGCCTGGCCTTCGAGGTGCCCGGGGCCGTGCCGGAGGTCGTGCTGCGGCCCGAGGCCGGCCACCCGGTATGGATCTACCGGGTGGCCGGCCTCCCCCCTGTCCGCCCGCAGGCCGCGGCGCTATGATCCGGCGCGGCCGCCCCGCTGCGGCGCCAGAACCCCCTCACATTCCCCTGTAGCCATTCCATAAAGGAATTCCTCCCATGTCTCAGAAGACCTTCACCCTGCTGGCTGCGGCACTGTCCGCCGCCCTGCTGGCGGGCTGCGAAACCACGAACATGCGCATGGGCAGCGCGGAATCCAAGACGGTGGCCACGGGCGCCGCGGCCGGGGAGTCGTCGGCGAACGCGAACACGCAGCTCGAGCGCTGCTCCTCGCCGCTGGGCACGGTGTCGCTGGTGGAGAACCAGGATGCGGGCTGGTACACCATCCTGCGCAACGAATACCGCCTGCCGCCGACGTCCAACCTGCTGCGCCTGATGATCCAGCAGTCCAACTGCTTCGTGGTGGTCGAGCGCAGCGTGACCGGCATGGGCGCGATGAACCGTGAGCGCGCACTGATGCAGTCGGGCGAGATGCGCGGCGGCAGCAGTTTCGGCCAGGGGCAGATGGTGGCTTCGGACTATGGCCTGTCGCCGGAGATCGTCTTCTCCAACAACGACGCGGGCGGCATCGGCGGTGCGCTGGGCGCGCTCATCGGCGGCGGGCGCGGCCAGGCGCTGGGCCAGCTCGGTGGATCGCTGAAGACACGCGAGGCCAGCGCCATGCTGACGCTGGTGGACAACCGCTCGGGCGTGCAGGTGTCGGTGTCGGAGGGCAGTGCCTCCAAGAGCGATTTCGCGGGCTTCGGCAGCATCTTCGGCAGTTCGGCGGGCGGCAACCTGGGCGGCTACCAGAACACCTCGCAGGGCAAGGTGCTGACGGCCGCGTTCATGGACGCGTACAACCAGATGGTCATGGCGCTGCGCAACTACAAGGCGCAGAAGGTCCAGGGTCAGGGCCTGGGCGGCGGCGGCCGGCTGGGCGTGGACGGCGGCGCGGCTCCGTCGCAGACGAAGGCGGGCGCGTCGATGTCGGTGCGCGAGGCGCAGGCACGGCTCAATGCGCTGGGCTACGACGTGGGCGCGCCGGACGGCGGCATGGGCCCGAAGACGACGAACGGGCTGCGGGCCTTCCAGAAGGACAAGGGCCTGCCGGTGACGGGCCGCCTGGACTCCGCCACGACCGACGCGCTCTCGCGCTGACGCGCGGCAGGGACGGCGGGTTCCCGCCGCCCCGCTGCTGCCCGGCCGCTGCGGGCCGGGCCTCCGGCTCAGTTCCCCGCGATGGGCGCGATCGTGTTCCAGAGGGCGGAGCAGTTCGCGCCCTGGTCGAGCTGGGATGCGCTGACGCTGCTGTCGCCGGCCGTGTTCCATTGCGTCAGGGGCGATGACAGGCCTGCGTAGGGCGTCCAGCGCGTCGGCAGGTTGCCGGACGCGGCCCAGGGTGCGGGGTTGGACGGGTTGTTCACGAAGCTCGCCCAGGCGGCCGCCATGGCCTGCGACAGTGCCTGGTCCGCGCGAGGGACGGGTCGCTGCGCGTCCAGTTGCCCGATGGTATTGAATACGTAGGGTATTTCGTTGGCGTGGCAGACGTTGCCGGCATCCGGCTGGCAGGCCGGGACGGGCGTGCGCTGCGGGCCCGTCCTGTACAGGTTGAAGATCGGCGCCTGCGCGAACAGGTAGCCGAATGCCGGCAGCGCGGGGCTGGCCTTCGCGTTGGCTGCGGCCCCGCGGCCCGCCATGGCGAGGTTGCCGCAGCGGAAGGCAAAGTCGTTGATGATGTTCGACATCGTCACGGCCGAGCGGTTGGGCATGTAATCGGGCGCCAAGGCGGCGGGGGCCTTGTAGGGGGTGGCGCCTTTTACGGTGTAGCCGGTGATCTTGGTGCGGTCATTGCCCCAGACCCAGCCGAGAACCACTTCGTTGACTAATGCCGGAAGCAGCAAGTCGCCCATTTTGAGATAGGCCATGTCGGCGAAGACGACCCCCTCGTCCCGGTTGATGCCGAAGACGAACGGCTTCGCGGGCATGGGCCCGGTGGACGTGGTCGCGTAGCCGGCCAGGGGCTGCCCGGCGATGACCGTGCCGTCCAGGGTCGGCGACCAGGGCAGGCCGTCCTGGACCTGCGGGGCGGCTTCGCCCAGCAGGGCGACCAGGGGCGGCACCGTGGTCTGCATCCTGGCCGGGGCGCCGGCCTTGTCCTCCGATGGCGGCGCTTTCAGTGACTGGGTATCGATAATTTCCTGGAACGTGGCATTTTTCAGGATGGGTTCGCGTTTCAGGCAATCCTTCATGTGCAGGCAGAGCGAGACCCGGAAGAGTTCGCCCAACTCGTGGGCCTTGGCCGGTGTGCGGTACACGGACCCCACCGGATTGCTCTCCATGATCGCGGCCTGGAAGAGCTTCGCGCTGCCCGGCGCGGCGAACAGGTGCAGCCCGGTGGACATCGCGCCCGCGCTCTCGCCCGCGACGGTGACGCGGGTGGGGTCGCCGCCGAATGCGCGGATGTACTGCTGCACCCATTGCATGGCCTGCTGCTGGTCGAGAATGCCGAAGTTGCCCTGGAGCGTGCCGCTCGGATCGACACTCTTATCGACATGGCCGAGCGCCAGGAACCCCAGCGCGCCCAGCCGGTAGTTGATGGTCACCACCACCATGTTGCCCGTGGCGGCGAGGTAGGAGCCGTCGAAGACGTTGCCGTTGGGAGACGGCTGGTAGCCGCTGCCTTCCACGAACGCACCGCCGTGGATGAAGAACAGCACCGGCAGCGGCCGGGACGCCCCGAGGGCCGACTGCGGCGTGAAGACGTTCAGGTAGAGGCAGTCTTCGCTCTGGTTGCGGAAGACGATGCTGTTGGGCTGCGGGCAGAAGGCACCGGGCGCCGTCTGCGGCACGTTGCTGCCGTTGGGTGCATACAACTGGGGCGGCTGAAACCGGCCCGCCTTGGCGTACTTGATGCCCAGGTAGGTGTTCACCGCCACGGGCGATCCGCCCGCGGGCGTGACCGAGGCCTGGCTTCCGCACGCGGACGCGCCGTTGCCGAACGTGGCGGTGGTGCCGCTGGCGCACGCGGGTGCCGGTGCGGCCGGGGCCTCGTGGTCCGTGCGGTGCGTGCTGCAGCCCGTGCCGGCCAGCACGGCGGCAGCGGAAAGCGCCAGCCAGGCGCCTCGGATGGTGTGCGGATGTCGCATGTCGGGTTCCCTCTCTCCATGTGTGGCGGCCGGGTGGCCGTTGTGTTCGGCGCGAACGCCTGGCCCATTCTTGGGGCAAATCCCGGCCGGCCCGGGGGCGGGCACCTGAATCGTTCTGAAACGTCCTGAGCGGGCCATGCCGGCGCGCTCCCCCTATACTTCCGCCCGTTGGTGCTCGCGCGGCCGTTTCCGGCCGCGCAGTTAAACGGGAACCAGGAAGGGCCGCTCCGCCACGGATGACGGCCCCGGCCTGGGCTGCCCCCGCAACGGTCAGCGATGGAAGGCGCATGGGCTCAGGCCAGGCGCCTTCGGCCCCTGGAACGACGTCCACTGGAATGCCTTTGCGGCATCCGGGAAGGGCCCGGGGAGTCCGGCACGAACTGCCGCGCCGCCAGCCCGGATACCGGCCGACGGGGGAGCGCGCGCCTTGGCGCGCATGCTCCATTTCACGGACCCTGCGGGGAGGCAGGGTGCGGGCGCGCCTGCCGCGGCGGGCGCATCTTTGTCGTCGCTTCCCATGCCAGATTCTTCGGCGCAGGCCAACGGAGCCTGCGATACCGCCGTCCCGGGACCGGGCACCGTCTGGTTCGTCGGTGCCGGGCCCGGCGATCCGGACCTCATCACCGTCAAGGGCCGCTCCCTGGTCGAACGCGCCGGGGCCATCCTGTTCGCCGGCTCGCTCGTGGACGAAGCCGCCACGCGCTGGGCGCCCCCGGGCTGCACCATCGCCGACAGCAAATCCATGACGCTGGACCAGATGGCCGCGTGGCTCGTGCTGCAGGCGCAGAAGCACCGCACGGTGGTGCGCCTGCAGACGGGCGATCCGGCGTTGTACGGCGCGCTGGTCGAACTCGTGCAGCCGCTCGATGCCGCGGGCGTGCCGGTGCGCGTGGTGCCGGGCGTTTCGTCGGCCATGGCCTCGGCCGCCGCGGCGGTGGAGAGCTTCACGCTGCCCGAGGTCACGCAGACCGTGGTGTTCACGCGCGTGGAGGGCCGCACGCCCATGCCGCCCGGCGAATCGCTCGCCGAGCTGGCGCGGCACCGCTGCACGCTCTGCATCTTCCTGTCGATCACCCTGCTGCACAAGGTGCAGGCCGGGCTGCGCGAAGCCGGCTGGCCCGACGACGCGCCGCTGCTCGTGGTGCACAAGGCCTCCTGGCCCGGCGAGGAGCGCATCGTGCGCTGCACCGTGGCGGACGTGCGCGAGCGCTGCCGCGAGGCCCAGGTGGTGAGCCAGGCCATGATCATCGCCAGCCCCACCCTGGGCGCGCGCCACTGGCCCGAACTCGCCAAATCCAAGCTCTACGACCCGGGCTTCACCCACCGCTTCCGGCGCGCGGATGACGCATCCACCGCCGGCCCGCAAGCCGCCACCATTCCGCCGGAACCCCAACGATGACGCACCTCCACGCTCCGCATGCCCACGGGCACTCCCACGAACACGGCCACGGTCATGGCGTCGATCCGCACCACGGCCCCGCCGCCGGCACCGCTCCCGCACTCGCGCAGGCCGACACCACCGTGCTGCTGGTCGGCCACGGCTCGCGCGAGCCCGCGGGCAACGACGAGATCCATGCCTTCGTGCGCCAGTGGCGCGAGCGCCAGCCCGGCTGGCGCATCGAGGTCTGCTTCATCGAATTCGCGCCGCCCGGGCTGCACGACGGCCTGCTGATGGCAGCGAAAGGCAGCCGCCGCGTGCTGGTGTTGCCGCTCATCCTGAACGCGGCCGGCCACGTGAAGATGGAGATCCCCGAGTCCATCGAGCATGCGCGCGAACACTGCCCGGGCGTCGAATTCCTCTACGGCCCTCACCTCACGGCCTGCGAGCCCATCCTCGCGATCCTGCAGCGCCAGCTGCGCCGCTGCATGCAGGCGCTGGACATGCCCGACCCCACCACCACCGGCGTGGTGCTGCTGGGCCGGGGCTCGTCCGACCGGCAGGCCAACGGCGACGTCGCCAAGATGGCCCGCTGGCTGCAGGAAGACAGCCACCACGAACTGGTCGAGATCGCCTTCACCGGCATCACCTGGCCGCGCCTGGAGCGCGTGGTGCAGCGCCAGGCGCTGCTGGGCATGAAGCAGATCGTGGTGCTGCCCTACTACCTCTACACCGGCACGCTGATGCAGCGCATCGGTCGGCAGGTGGAGCACCTGCGCGTGCAGTACCCGCAGTTGCGCTTCGCGCAGTCCGGCCACTTCGGCATGGAGCGCGAGATCTTCGAATTGCTGGAGCAGCGCGTGGCCGACCTGCAGGCCGGCCTGCCCGACAGCCGCCTGCCGTGCGATGGCTGCAAGTACCGAGAGATCGCGCACGACCTGGGGCACGGCCACAGCCACGAGCACACGCATGCCCATGCGCCCGCTGCCATCGCTGCGGGGGGCGCCGAGCACGCACACGCACAAGCGGATGACCATGGGCACGCTCACGGGCATGGCGAGCACGGCCATGGACACAGCCATGACCACGGGCATTCCCATTCCCATGGCCATGCTCATGCCCACCACGGCCTCGCCGCGCCCCAGCCTGCCGGAGCCGCCGCATGAGCACGGTGAACACCGTCACCGAGCAGCTCACGCGCGCCGGCCAGGCCATCGAGCACGACAGCTTCGCCATCATCGACGCCGAAGCCGGCCCGCACGCCTACACGGCGCAGCAGTGGCCCATCGTGCGCCGCATGATCCACGCCAATGCCGACTTCGAATTCAACGGCCTGACCGATTTTCATCCCGATGCGGTGGAGGCCGGCATCGCCGCGATGCTGCGCGGCGGCGCGCCCGTGGTGGCCGACGTGGAGATGATCTGCTCGGGCCTGTCGCAGCCGCGCCTGGCGCACTTCGGCATGCGCACGCACCAGTTCATCAGCGACGCCGACGTGATCGCCCGGGCCCAGGCCGAAGACACCACGCGCGCCGTGCAGGCCATGCGCAAGGCGCACCGGCAGGGGCTGCTGCAGGGGGCCGTGGTGGGCATCGGCAACGCGCCCACGGCGCTCATCGAGCTCGTGCGCCTGATCCGCGAGGAGGGCGTGCGCCCCGCGCTGGTGGTGGGCATGCCGGTGGGCTTCGTCTCCGCCGCCGAATCCAAGGACCTGATGGCCGACGTGACAGAGGTGCCCTGGATCGTGATCCGCGGCCGCAAGGGCGGCTCCACCCTGGTGGTGGCCGCGCTGCATGCGCTTCTGGCGCTGGCCGAGGCGCGGCAGAAGCAACAGCAACAGTCCACCGCGAGCGCTGCCGGAGGCTGACCCCGCCATGATGGAAAAGACCGTCCGCCGCGGCACGCGCACCGGCTTCACCACCGGGGCCTGCTCCGCCGCCGCCGCGCGCGCCGCCGTGCTGGGCCTGGTCGAAGGCGCAGTGCCCGACGCGGTGGACTGCCTGCTGCCCAACGGCGACGTGGTGCGCTTCGCGGTGAACGACGGAATCTGCGAAGGTAGCCAAGTTGCGCACGCCATGGTCATCAAGGACGCGGGCGACGACCCCGACTGCACCGACAAGGCCCACCTTACCGCCGACGTGCGCCTGCTGCCCGGCCGCGCGGGCGAGGTCGTGCTGTGCGGCGGCTTCGGCGTAGGCACGGTCACCATGGCCGGCCTGGGCCTGGAAGTGGGCGGCCCGGCCATCAACCCCGTGCCCCGCCGCAACATCGAAGACAACGTGCGTGCCGTGGGCGGCCCGCTGCTTGCGCATGCAGGGCTGGAAGTGACCATCTCCGTGCCCCAGGGCGTGGAGATGGCCAAGAAGACGCTGAACGCGCGCTTGGGGATTTTGGGCGGCATCTCCATCCTGGGCACCACCGGCATCGTCAAGCCCTATTCCACCTCTGCCTACCGCGCCAGCGTGGTGCAGGGCGTGCAGGTGGCCGCCACGCTGGGCCACGGCGTGGTGGTGCTGACCACCGGCGGGCGCACCGAACAGTTCGCGATGAAGGAGCGGCCCGAACTGCCCGCCGCCTGCTTCGTGCAGATGGGCGACTTCCTGCGCTATGCGCTCGACGAGGCCGTGGCCCAGGGCCTGCGCGAGGTGGTCATCGGCGGCATGGTGGGCAAGCTCACGAAGATCGCCCAGGGCGAGACCATCACCCACGCCAACCGCGCCGAGGTCGATACGCAATTGCTGGCCGAACTCGCTGCCCGCGTGGGCGCGCCGCCCGAGGTCTGCGCCGAGATCGCCGCCGCCGAAACCGCGCGCTTCGGCGCCGAACGCATGCAGGCCCTGGGCCTGGGCGAGCCCTTCCACCATGCGCTCGCGCAGGCCGTGGTGCAGACGCTGACGGCGCCCGACCGCTACGGCGACCGCTTCCACCTCACCGTGCTGGTCTGCGATTTCGACGGCAGCAAGATCACCGAGGCCGCCTCCGGGCCGGCCACCACCGCCTGAAGGCGACATCCTGACGATGACGACCACGAACCTGCTCGAAAAAGACCCCCAGCCCTGCCGCGTGATCGGCGTGCTGGACGACGGCGCCGCCAGCCTCAGCGCCACCGCGCTCGCACTGCTGCGCCGGGCCGACCTGGTGATCGGCGGCACGCGCACGCTGGCGCTGCTGGAAGACGACATCGCCCCGCAGGCCGTGCGCCGCGACCTGACCGGCTGCCTCTCGTCCGTGCCCGGCTGGATCGCGGAGGCGCGCGCCGCCCACCAGTCCTGCGTGGTGCTGGCCACGGGCGACCCGCTCTGCCACGGCATCGCGAGCTACCTGGCCTCGCGCCTGTGCATCCAGGCGCTGGAGGTGATGCCCAACGTCTCCACCCTGCAGCTCGCCTGCGCCCGCCTGGGCCTGGCCTGGCAGGACGCGCGCATCGTCTCCGTGCATGCGAAGGATGCCGGCGAATGGACCGTGGGCGCCGCGCCCGCGCACGGCCTCTACGCCCTGGCCCAGGCCGTGCGCCAGCACGACCGCCTGGCCGTGCTCACCAGCCCCGACAACACGCCCGCGCGCATCGCCCGCCTGCTGGTGGCCGAAGGGCTGGGCGACGACTTCCAGATCAGCGTGGCCGAGCGCCTCTGCACGCCCGACGAGCGCGTCTGGGCCGACATGGCGCCGGCCCATGCCGCCGCGCAGCAGTTCGCCGACCCCAACGTGGTGCTGCTGGTGCGCACGCGCCAGCGGCCCGACGCGGTGCGCTTCGGCCTGCCCGATGCGGCGTATCACCAGCGCCAGCCCGACAAGGGCTTGATCACCAAGCAGGAAGTGCGCGCCGTCTCGCTGGCCCGCATGCAACTGCGCGCCGCCAGCCGCGTGTGGGACATCGGCGCCGGCAGCGGCTCGGTGGGGCTGGAGGCCGCGCGCCTGTGCCCCCAGGGCCACGTCTGGGCCATGGAGAAGAACGAGGGCGACGTGGAGATCGCGCGCCGCAACGCGCGCGATTTCGGCGTCTCCAACCACACGCTGGTGCACGGCAAGGCGCCCGAAGGGCTCGATGCCTGGCCCGACCCGGACGCCGTCTTCATTGGCGGCTCGGGCGGCGAGCTGGCCGAGCTGATTGCGCTGTGCCTCAAGCGCTTGCGCCCCGGCGGCTGGCTGGTGATGAACTTCGTCACGCTGGAAAACCTCGCCGCTGCCACCCAGGCGCTGCAGGCCGCCGGCGCCGCCTGGGACGTGCTGCAGTTGCAGGCCGCGCGCAGCAAGCCCATCCTGCACATGCACCGCATGGCGGCCGAGAACCCGGTGTGGATCGTCTGCGCGCAGGCGGGCGGTGCCGGGGCTGCGGCGCCGGCCGTGGAGTAGGGCGCATGACCACCGAACACGCCACCATCACGAGCGCGCCGCGCCCGCGCCCGCAGCCGCAGGACAAGCACGCGCCGTCCACGCAAGGCCCCCTGGGCCGCCTCATCGGCGTGTCCCTGGGCCCTGGCGACCCCGGCCTCATCACCCGCGCTGCCTGGGCGCAACTGCAGCGCACCGACGCGGTCTGGACCTATCCCGCGCGCAGCACCAAGACACCCAGCTACGCCTTCGACATCGTGCAGCGCGCCGGCCTCACGCCGCCCGCCGTGCACCAGACCCTGCTGTTCCCGATGACGCACGACGGCGACAAGCTCGCCCGGGCCTGGATGCGCGCCGCAGACACCGTGCTGCCCTGGCTGCAGGCCGGACAGGACGTGCTCTTCCTCGTGGAAGGCGACGCCAGCACCTACGCCACCTTCGGCCACCTGGCGCGCACCGTGCGGGCGCTGGACGCGCGCATCGAGGCGCCCGTGATCGCCGGCGTGAACGCCTTCACGGCGGCCTGCGCCACGCGCGGCATGCCGCTGGCCGAGCAGGACGACACCATCGCCATCGTGCCCGCCGCCTACGGCGTGAGCGCGGTGGACCGCCTGCTGCCCGACTTCGACACCCTGGTGCTGATGAAGGTCAAGCCGCTCATGGACGACCTCATCGACTGGCTGGAACGGCGCGAGCTGCTGCCCCACACCCAGTTCATCGAGCGCGTGGGCGCACCCGACGAGCGCTGCGTGGCCGGTGCTCATCTGCCCGCACTGCGCGGCACCAAGGTCAGCTACCTCTCGCTCATGGTGGTGAAAAACCCGCACCGTATCCGGGGCGAGCGCATCAAGGGCTGCCTGAAAAAGACCTCGCCCGCAGCCTCTGCTGCGGGCCTTCCGACATCCGACGAACCGGAGCTTGCCGAATGAATACCCCTGCCACCCCCGACGTGGTGCTCTCCGCCCCCGCGCAGCCCGCCGCCGAGGTGCGCGTGTGCCTCGTCGCCATCACCCGCCACGGCGCCGCCCAGGCCGCGCAACTGGCGCGCGACGTGCCCCAGGCCCATGTCTGCACCGCCGCCAAATTCGCCGCTGCCTTCGATGGCCTGCCCAACACCGTGCGCGCCTACGAAGGCGCGCTGCGCGACGAGATCGCGCCGCTCTTCGCACAGTACGACCAGCTGGTCTTCTTCGTCTCGCTGGGCGCCGTGGTGCGCCTGATCGCCCCGGTGCTCAAGTCCAAGGACGAAGATCCCGGCGTGACGGTGGTGGACGATGCCGGCCAGTTCGTCATCCCCGTGCTCTCGGGCCACGTGGGCGGCGCCAACGAATGGAGCGAGCGCATCGCCGCGCTGATCGGCGCCACGCCCGTGCTCACCACCGCGTCCGACGTGGGCAAGACCATTCCCGTCGATATCCTCGGCCGCCACCTGGGCTGGCGCGTGGAGGCGCCCAAGATCAACATCACGCGCGTCTCGGCGCACGTGGTCAACGGCGAGCCCATCGCCGTGGTGCAGGAAGCCGGCAGCCCGCACTGGTGGAACCGGCCCACGCCGCTGCCCGCCAACATCACCTGCCTCGGCGACTGGAGCGGCGTCGATCCCGACCGCTTCAAGGCCGTGCTGTGGATCACGCACGACGAGGTCGTACCCGAGCGCTGGGCCGCGTGGCACGAACGTCTGGTGGTCTATCGCCCGCCGCAGGACGCGGACAAGGCCACCGCGTGATCTCCGCTGCCGCCACCGCCATCGCCAGGGCCGCAGCGTCTCAGGACGTGGCCACCGGCTCCTGCGTTCGCCTGGCCATCGGCCTGGGCTGCGACCGCGGCACGCCCGAGGCCACGGTCGAGGCCTGCCTGCGCGAAGCGCTCGCCCAGGCCGGCGCCCGGATCGACCAGGTGGCCGTGGCCGCCAGCATCGAGGCCAAGCGGGACGAAGCCGCCTTCCTCTCGCTGGCCGCCCGCCACGGCTGGCCGCTGCGCTGGTACGCCGCCGCGCGGCTGGCTACCGTGCCCGTGCCCAACCCGTCGGAGACGGTGCTGCGCTACATGGGCACGCCCTCGGTCAGCGAAGCCGCCGCGCTGCTGGCCGCGGGTGCGGCCGATGCGTCGGCGCTGCTCGTCGAAAAGCACCGCCTGCGCGGGCCTGACGGGCGCAACGCTACCGTGTCCATCGCCCGCATTCCGCCTGCCTCGCAGGGCACCTCCGATTCCGGCGGCTGAGGCAGCGCATCGCATTCCGCCACCGCGCGTGCCTCGGCTATTTCCTCTCCCAACCTCTGAAAGGTCCACCATGCATATCGAAATCGGCATCCTCTCGCAGGACAAGATCGCCTATGCCTCCGTCGCCGCCACGGCGCTGCTGGGCGCGCACGCGCTGCCCCTGCTCAAGAGCCCCACGGCCTGGCTGCGCACGCTGCTGGCCGCGTTCTTCTTCAGCGTGCTGATGCAGGTCTGGCACATGCCCGTGGGGCCGTCGGAGCTGCACTTCGTCGGCGCCATGCCGATCTACCTGCTGTTCGGCTTCATCCCCACGCTGTTCGGCTTCGGCCTGGGGCTGCTCGCGCAGGCCCTGGTTTTCGAGCCGCAGGACCTGGCGCACCTCGCCATCAACTTCCTGAGCCTGGCCGTGCCGCTGTTCGCCGTGCACCACGGCCTGGGCAAGCGCATGCAGCGCATCAGCGTGGCCAACGTGCTCAAGCTCGATGCCGTGTACTACGCGGGCGTCACGCTCATGGTCGGCTTCTGGCTCTCCATCAGCAGCGACGCGGCCCCCGTGGCCGACTGGGCGCTGTTCGCCGCGTCGTACCTGAGCCTCGTGGCCGTGGAGCCGCTGCTCACCATCGGCATCACCGTCGCCGCTGCCCGCCTGCGCGGCCGCCGCTGGCTCGCCGCCTGCATCGACGAGCGCACGCTGCAGCGCGTCGCCGCGCCCCATGCCGCCGCACCGGCGGCCTGACCTCCATCCGAAAGAGACGACACGCACATGTCCGCAGGAAAGATCATGCTCGTGGGCATCGGCCCCGGCAGCACCGACCACATGACCGCGCGCGCCCGCGCCGCCATCGCCGAGGCCGACACCATCATCGGCTACGTCACCTACATCAAGCTCGTGGCCGATCTCATCGAGGGCAAGGAGATCATCCGCAAGTCGATGACCGAAGAACTCGACCGCGCCATCGAATCGCTGGCCCGCGCCCGCGAGGGCAAGAAGGTCGCACTCATCTCCTCGGGCGATGCGGGCGTGTACGGCATGGCCGGCCCCACGTTCGAGGTGCTGTTCCAGGCCGGCTGGACGCCGCCCGCCTTCGACGAAAACGGCGTGGTCGAGCCCGGCGGCATCGAGGTCGAGATCGTGCCCGGCGCATCGGCCCTCAACAGCTGCGCGGCCCGCGTGGGCGCGCCGCTCACGCACGACTTCTGCGCCATCTCGCTCTCGGACCTGCTCACGCCCTGGCCCACCATCGCGCGCCGGCTGGATGCCGCAGCCATGGCCGACTTCGTGGTCGCGCTCTACAACCCCAAGAGCGGCCGCCGCACGCGCCAGATCGAGGAAGCCCAACGCCTCTTCCTGCGCCACCGCAGCCCCGACACCCCCGTGGCCATCGTCAAGAGCGCCTACCGCCGCCGCGAGCGCATCGAATTCGCCACCCTGGCCACCATGTGCGATGCCGACATCGGCATGCTGAGCACCGTGCTGATCGGCAACAGCAACACCATCGTGCAGCACGGCCTCATGGTCACGCCGCGCGGCTATGCCAACAAATACGACGTGGAAGGCGGCGGTGCCACGCGCGCGGGCGAGCGGCCCGGCCGCTCGCTCTCCACCGGCCTGAACGGCTGGCTGGAAAACCTGCAGCTGGACCACGCCGCCGGCGAAAGCATCGAAGCGCTGGCCCTGCGCCACCGCCTGCCGGCCGACTACATCCGCGACACGCTGGCACAACCACTTGTGATCGCCGAGGCCGCGACGACCGAGGAAGAGGCATGAGCACCGACACCCCTGAAAGCACCGCCACTGCAACCGCCGCATCCGAAGGCGTGCGCGTGGCCGTCAAGCCCAAGATCGGCAGCTACCGCCGCCACCTCCTCATCTGCACCGGCCCCCGCTGCGCGCAGGAGGGCCAGGCCCAGGCGCTGTTCGACAGCCTGGGCGAGAAGTTCAAGGCCGCCGGCCTGAACGACGGCGAGTTGCGCGTCAAGCGCAGCCGCGTGAGCTGCTTCGCCGCCTGCAAAGGCGGCCCGGTGATGTGCGTGCAGCCCGACGGCACCTGGTACTACGACGTCACGCCCGACAACATGGACCGCATCATCGAGCAGCATCTGGTGGGCGGGCAGCCGGTGGAAGAGCTCGTGTTCCACCAGGGGCCTACGGGCGCATAGGGCTACCGCGCCATCCGTTGCCTGGTGCTGTCCGGGTGCACCGTCATTGCCCAGCACGCCGTGCAGGTCGAGGCCGGCGGATTTGCGTGCCTTCGTCGACCATGCGCGCCAGCGCCGGGAACTCGCCAATGGGCACGGGATCAGATGCGCATACCCTTCATCCCCCGGGCAAAGGAATGTGACGATGACCCCGAACGAACGCCCGCTGCTCGACGACCTGCTGCAACGCCTGGTCCACGCCGGCCCGGCAGCCAAGGACAGTGAGGCCGACAGCCGCATCCACCAAGCGCTGGCCGCGCAGCCCGACGCGCTCTACCTGCTGGTGCAGCGCTGCCTGCTGCTCGAGCGCGGCCTCGCGCACGCACAGGAAGAAGTCGCACGGCTGAAGCAGGCCGCAGACAGCAATCGCAGCTTCATCGGCGCCGACCTGGAGCCGGGCTTCGGCCGCGCCCCGTCGCAGGCCTACAGCCCGGGCCCCGCCGCAGCGCAACCCACGTCCATGCCGCCGCAAGCCCCCCCGGCGGGCTACGCGCAGCCGGCACCCGCTCCGGGCTGGCGCGACCGCCTGTTCGGCAACGCCAGCGCGCCGGCTGCGGCCGCCCCTGCAGGGCCGGGCTTTCTGGGCACCGCCGCCAGCACGGCGGCCGGTGTGGCCGGCGGCATGTTCCTGTTCAACGGGCTGGAACACCTGCTGGGCAACCGCGGCAGCGCCGTGGGCAATGGCCTGCTGGGCGGCGGCGCGCTGCTGCCGCAGGAAACCGTGGTGCAGAACATCACCAACGAGAATTTCTACGACAACCGCGGCAACGACGACAGCCGCGACGCAGGCTGGTTGCCCGACGACAGCGGCCCGGCCTTCGACGACGACGGCGGAAACTTCCTCTGAGGGGCGAAGACTTCGTTGAAGTCGCATCGCTGCGACCGGCAGGAATGATGTGTCCACGGAACCGGGTCAACTCCAGTACGAGTGACGCTATGGAAGGAGTCGCGAAGCTCATCCCAGGCCGCACTCATTCGAGGCTACGCACCCCGGGACGATCAGATCGGTTTCCGTACGGCCCGCCATCCGCTGGGCAACATCTCGATGTCCGGCGTGCGATGTCCGCATCACGCCACCGGCCCTGGACAGCAGCGCGCGCAGCGCAGTCTGGCCGGACGGCGTGACGAGACCGATGCCGAGGGCCAGCGCATCGCCCTCGGCCAGGCGCCGGTAGGCCACGCCAGCGCGCCGCAGCCCGGTAAAGGAACTGGCCAGCAGTGCCATGCCCCGGCCGGCCGCCACCTCGGCCAGCAGGACGTGGTGGTCCGCCGGCTCGCGGAGCTTGGGCGGGGCGAAGCGGTGCCGCTCGAACACCTGCTGGCAATGGTCGTAGAACGCGGGCTGCCGGGCGCGTTCGAACCAGAAGACAGGCTGCTGCGCCAGGTCGGACAGCCGCAGCATCCGGCGCCGCGCCAGCGGGTGCGCGGAGGGCAGCGCCACCACCATGGGCAGGCGGTCGATCTCCAGCACATCGAGCCCGCGCACATCGGTGGGCAGCGCGATGAAGGCGGCATCGAGCCGGCCTGCGCGCAGCTGCCGCACCAGGCGTGGCGACGTGTCCGAGAAAACCTCCACGCGCACTCCGGGCTGCAGCGCCTGCGCACGGTCCGCCAGCCCGCGGAACCAGGCCGGCTCGGCCGCGCTGGTCAGGCCCAGCCGCAGCGTGGCAGGCACGGCGGCGCCCTGGAAGGCGGCCTCCGCCTGCCGCAGCAGATCGGCCACGCCGCGTGCGTAGGGCAGCAGCCGGCGCCCGGCCTCGGTGAGGCTCGCGCCGCGGGCGTGGCGGTCGAAGAGCGGCATGCCCAGCCGCGACTCCAGATCGCGGATCGCGCGGCTCAGGGGAGGCTGCGACAGATGCAGTGCCTCCGCCGCCTGGCGGAAGCTCAGGGCGTCGGCCACGGCCAGGAAGAGGGCGAGCGAGCGGGAATCGAGCTTGGAAGACATACCGAAAAGGTATCACCGAAACGGTCATTCCCAGCATTCCGCAAGCTGCCTACATTCGCGGACGACCCCCAACCGAACCCCCCGAAAGGAACCCTGCATGCGGCACGCATCCCCATCGACCCATCCCCTGGCCACGCCTCCCGGTACCGGCAGCGCGCGCCACGAGCGCGGCACCCGCATGCTCGCCCAGGTGGACGGCCCCGCCGGCCTGGCCGTGGTGGAGCAACTGGCACAGTCCTTCCCGGATTTCGCGCGCCTGTTGGTGGAATTCCCCTTCGGCGACATCTACGCCCGGCCCGCGCTGGGCCTGCGCGAACGCGAACTGGCCACCGTGGCGGCCCTGTGCGCCATGGGGCATGCCCTGCCGCAGCTGCGCGTGCACGTGCATGCCGCGCTGCACGTGGGATGCACCCCGGCCGAGATCGTCGAGGTGGTGATGCAGATGGCCGTCTATGCCGGCTTCCCGGCCGCGCTCAATGCGCTGGGCGTGGTGCGCGAGGTGTTCGCCGCGTCGGGCATCGCGCTGCCGCTGCGCGGCGAGGGTCAGGACACAGGGGACGAGGCTCCATCGACCGCCGCATAGTGCGACACGACGGGAAACGGCTCGTAGAAGTGGTGCAGCAGCCGCTTCCATTCCTGGTACTGCGGCGAGCCGCGAAAACCCTGCTCGTGGGCTGCCAGCGTGTCCCACTCCACCAGCAGCAGGTATTCGCCCGTCCGTTCGATGCAGCGCTCGAGCCGGTGCGACCGGTAGCCCGGCATGGACGCGATGATGCGCTGTGCCTGCAGGAAGGCGGCTTCGAACGCCGCTTCCTGGCCGGCTCGCACCTGCAGGGGGGCTGCTTCGAGAATCATCCGGGGTCTCCGTGGTGACGATCGCGGCGCGTCACCGGGATGCGCCAGGCCCACGCAGCAGCCAGCGCAAGGCTGCCCCGACCAGGTACAGCGACAGCGCCGCCGGCAGCGTGAACATCGAACCCCAGGCACCCACCATGAACAGCGTGTACGCCATGTCGGAAAGCCCCGGCGCGGCGGCGCAGTGCATGCCCGAGCCCTCGTTGCCGGAGCACTCCAGCAGCGTGGCCAGCGGCCACCAGGCCAGCAGGAGCACGAGGGGCGCCAGGCCCAGGAGCGTGCACAGCGCACCGAACCAATGGCGGGCGAGAAAGGGAAATCTCCGGCGGAGCGTGCCCATGCAAGGCTGGCCCTACTTCCGGCCGCCCACCGCCAGCAGCAGTCCGCCCACGGCGATGGCGCCGATGCCCAGCCACAGCGGGACGTTGACGCGCTCCTGCTCCTTGGCGGAGATCTCCAGCGGCCCCAGCTTCACCACCGTGGTGTCCTTGGTATAGCTGAAGCCTCCATAGGCGAGGCCGAGCGCGCCGGCCACGATGAGGGCAAGGGCGACGAGTCGGGTGGCGTTCATGGTGTCGGTTCTTTCCGGAAGGGTCCTGCGCGGGCACCGTGGCGGCAGCGGGGCGGTTGCCCGGCAGTGGAATACGTCAACGCTGCCATGCATGAGCATAAGCGCTGCCGCGTTACTCCGGCCTCACCGCGGCCGGTACATCTTGAACTTCTGCTCCGGGCCCACCGAGAAATAGTCCGCGGGCCCCCCCGCGCGCAGGATGTGCCCGGCGCTCGCCGTGTCGTACACCCCGTCCTTCAGCAGCGCCGTGTCGATGTGGATCGTCACCACCTCGCCCAGCACCAGCCAGGTGGGCACCTGCACCCCGTCCGCGCCCTGCAGCTGCAGGATCTGCGTGCACCGGCATTCGAAGGTCACGGGGCTTTCGGCCACGCGCGGCGGCGCGACGCGCTCGGAGGCCAGGGGCGTGAGCCCTGCCAGCACGAACTCGTCCACCTCGGGCGGCACGGCCGCGCAGCTCTGGTTCATGGCCTCGGCCAGGTCGCGGGTGGCGAGGTTCCACACGAACTCGCCCGTGGCCTGCACATTGGCCAGCGTGTCCTTCGCGCCGATGCTGGCGAAGCCCACGATGGGCGGCACGTAGTTGAACGCATTGAAGAAGCTGTAGGGCGCGAGATTGCGCACGCCCGCCGCGCTCTGCGTGCTGATCCATCCGATGGGGCGCGGCCCCACGATGGCGTTGAAGGGGTCGTGGGGCAGCCGGTGGCCCTGGCGCGGCTGGTAGCTGTGGAAGCGCGCATCGGGAGAGGGTGGAGTGGGTGCGTTCATGCGCAGGCACCATACCGGCATTGGCGCGCCCCTGCAATGCCGCACCCGGCGCAGCCACCGCGCCGGGTGGCTCGAGGGGGCGCGGCTCATGCCTGCAGGCCCAGGAACCGCGCCGGCGGCACGCCCACCGCGCGCCGCACCATGGCGCTGAAGGCGCTGGGGCTGCTGTAGCCCAGTTCTGCGGCGATCTGGTTCACGGGCCGGCGCCCCGCCGCCAGCGCCACGGCCTGGGCCAGCAGCACCTGCTGGCGCCACTGCGTGAAGGTGGTGGACAGGTCCTGCCGGAAGAGCCGTGCCACCGTGCGCGGACTGGCACCGGTGTCGCGCGCCCAGTCCGCCAGCTTCTCGTGGCGCGTGGGGTCGGCCAGTACTGCCTCGCACAGATGGCGCAGGCGCTTGTCGCGCGGCAGCTGCACGCCCAGGCGCACGGCGCTGGCGCTGCACAGTTCTTCGCGGATCAGAGCACTCAGAAGGCGTTCGCGGCGCAGGACCTCCGGCGCAAGCGGGGGCGCGTCGTCGCTCCCGGTGGGCATCTCGCACACCAGCGCGCGCAGCAGCTCGGACATCTCCAGCACGCGGCACTGGCGCCAATGCGGCTCTTCGGCGCGGGCCACGCCCGGGCCGCAGCGCCCGCGCGCCTGGTGCAGGTACAGCGTGCGCATGTCCGCGTCTTCCACCACGGTCACCGCATGCTCCACGCCCGGGGGGATCCACACCGCGCGCGACGGCGGCACGGTGTAGGTGCCTTCGGCCACCGTCAGGCGGATCACGCCCGTGGTCGATACGGCCACCTGCGCCCAGGGGTGGCAGTGCGGCATCACCTGCGTACCGGCCTTCAGCTGGCGGTGCTTGGCGCGCATCGGCCGTGCTGCGCTGGGCACGAAGAGGTGCGGCGTGAGCGAGGGCACGAAAGCCACCATGCGCCGCTGTGGGGCGCGTGGCAGGGGCGGTGCGGTGCGCCCGGCAGGCACGGTGGCCGGCGGCTTGGGGGAGTTTGGCATGTTCTCGACAGCGATTGGCAGACTATCGTAATTCAGACGCGCACCGCCTGCCTAAGATCACCGGCATGACATCGACCCATGCGCCCGCCGCGGCGACCGCTCACGCCACGCTGCGCGAAGACGCCCGCACCATCGGCCTCATCGGCCTGGCGCACGGCTCCTCGCACTTCTTCCACCTGCTGCTGCCGCCGCTGTTCCCGTTCCTCATCGCGGAGTTCGGCTACAGCTATTCCGAGCTGGGCCTGCTGGTGTCGGTGTTCTTCGTGATCTCCGGCTTGGGCCAGGCGCTGTCGGGCTTCATCGTGGACCGGGTCGGCGCGCGTCCGGTGATGTTCTTCGCGCTGTCGAGCTTCGTCCTCTCCGGCCTCGTGGCCAGCATCGCCACCGGCTATGCCGGGCTGATGGCGGCCGCGGCGCTGGCGGGCCTGGGCAACGCCCCCTTCCATCCGGTGGACTTCACCATCCTCAACAAGCGCGTGTCGCCCCAGCGCCTGGGCCACGGCTTCTCGGTGCACGGCATCTCCGGCAACCTGGGCTGGGCCACCGCGCCCGTCTTCATGGCCGGCATCACCGCGGCCACCGGCTCGTGGCGGGCGGCCTGTCTCTGCGGCGGCCTGCTGGCGCTGGTCATCCTGTCCATCATGGTCCTGAACCGCGACGCGCTCGACGACCGCCGGGGCACGGCCGCACCCGCCGCAGGCAAGCCCGGTGCGGCCGCCGCGCCAGCCGGTGCCCCGGCCGAACACCCCATGGCCTTCCTGAGGCTGCCCTCCGTGTGGCTGTGCTTCTCGTTCTTCTTCTGGACCACCTGCTCGCTGAGCGTCATCCAGAGCTTCGCCGGTCCCACGCTGCAGAAGATGTACGGCCTGCCGCTGTCCGTCACGTCCATGGTCGTCACCGGCTACATGCTGTGCGGTGCCGCCGGCATGGTGGTCGGCGGCTTCCTGGCCGGCCGCGTGGCCCGGCTGGAGCGCACCATCACCGTCTGCCTGCTGGCCACGGCCGTGCTGCTGGTCGCCGCGGGCACCGGCCTGCTGCCGGGCATGGCCGCCATGGTCTTCGTGGCGCTGGCGGGCGTGGGCACCGGCCTGGCCGGCCCCTCGCGCGACATGCTCATCAAGCGCGCCGCGCCCCCCGGCGCCACCGGCCGCGTCTATGGCACGGTGTACTCGGGCCTGGATCTCGGCTTCTGCGTGGCCGCGCCGGTGTTCGGCGCCATGCTGGACGCGGGCATGACCTCGGGCATCTTCTACGGCTCGGCCGCTGCCCTGGTGCTGGGCGTGGCCTCGGCGGGCGTCGTGGGCATCGGCGTCGCGGCCCGGGCGCGCGCGCAGCGCATGGCCGCGGCATGAGCGGCCGCTCCACCGCATCCGCATCCAGAGGGGGCGCCGCGCATTGCCGGGCGTGCTGATCGAACAGCTGCACGGCGGGGAGTGCCTGCGCATCTGCGTGCGGCCGCGCCTGCGGGCGGCAGCCATGCTGCTGGCCGGAGGCCTGCTGGCGGCACTTCCCTGGATCGTGGCGGCGCTGTGGGTGGGTGATCCGCAGGCCCGTGCACGCCTCGCGTCGGAAGCTCCGTGGGCCGTGGCGGTGCTGGCCCTGTGGGGCGTGCTGCTCTGCGGCGCAGGCGTCGCCCTCTTGCGTTTCGCGCCACGCAGCCGCGAAGCCCGGCTGTCCCGCCTGGAGGGTACCGGCGAAGCCCTGCGCCATTTCCGGGGAGCGCCCAGCGTGCGCGACATGGGCGTCATCCTCTCGCACATCGACGCCATCTGGCTGCGCCGCGTCCCGCATGGCCGCGGAGGGCTGCGGCGCGAAGAACTGGTCCTGCGCTGCGTGCACGGCGGCCCCCGCGTGCTGGCCTGGGTGGTCCTGCCCCGGGCCGGCGCCGCCTCTCGCCTGGACGCAGCGGCCCGCGCGGCCGGTGGATTCCTGGGCGTACCCGTGGCGCTGGAGGGGGAACCGCTCCCGCCGCGGTCGGCCGCCCTCAGGCGGCAGGTGCGCAGCCTGCCGAAAGTGGCCGAACCCCCCGTGGACACGCCCCGGCTGCGCCTGCCCGGCCGCTGCATGGCGGCCGCAGGCGCCGCGCTGGCAGCCCTGTTCGCGGCCTGGCTGGCGTGGCAGGTCGCCGGCGCCGTGCAGACCGGCCACCTCGTCGTTCACCCCCGGGCGGGTGGGGCGCGGCACTACGACTGGAGCGCCGCGCCGGGTCCGTTCGCCATCCAGCTGGTGTTCACCGCGGCGCTGGCAGCGCTGTGCACGCTGATCGCGTGGCTGGCCGCGAAGGTGGCGCTGGGAGGGTGGAACCGGTCCGCGTGATCTGCCTGGCCGTCAGGCCTTGCGTTCCAGTTCCCGCGCGTAGCGCTGGCTGACGAAGCCCAGGATGATCCCGAACACGATGAACCCCAGGCCGATCGCATCCGCGAAGCTGGGCCATGGCCCGCGCCCCTGGCTGGAAAACACGATGAAGATGGCCCCGGCCCCGATGAAGAAGATGGGCGCGAGGAACCGGTTGCGCCGCTGCGCCGTGAGCACGACTGCGCTCTGCTGCACCTGCGAATGCAGCGTGCGGGCCTTGGTCTCGCACTCGCCAGCGCAGCAGATGGAATGGCCCAGGTCGGTCGCGCAGGCCGGGCACAGTCCCTTGTTGCAGGCGCGGCAGGTGCCGACGGCATCCGAGTCATGGTGTACGAAGCATTTCATGGGAGTCTCCCGCTCTTCTTCGCCGGGTGGAGTGTGTCGTTGCTCCACTATTGCACGGCTCGGGTATTTCTTTCTCATTCGGCCCCATGGCTTCGCACTGGACAGGCGCTGTTGCCGGGATTTGTCTGGAATCGCGGTTTTTGGAAAATTAAAAAACCCATGGAAAATCGTATCCAGAGAACCACTTCGCACACGCTGTCCCATGGAGGGACGGCCACCGGGCCCCACCGCCCAGCCTCTCCATCAGGGCGCCGTGGCTCGCATGCGCATGGAGCCGGCTGCCAGCCGCCTGCTCCAGGACGTGTGCCGCAGCCTTCGCTCTCTGTGCAAATGTTCGCGCCCCGCGCATCCCTGCCGCCCGCCTGGCCCGACAGGAAAGGCGCCTGCGCCGGCAAGAACCCTGCGCACCCTGGTTCCCCCAGCTACTCCAGCGCCACCAGCCCGACGTCCAGTGCATCCAGTTCCAGTTCCGGCATCGAATCCCCGCCGCGGCACAGCACGTCCCTGTTCAATTACCGGACAGCCGAACTGGAGCAGGCCAACAGGGACGGTATTTGCGTTGGTCTCGTCGCGCAATGGCTTCTTCGAACTGAGCGAAGCCCTTCCGATCGCATGGCTGCCCTTGCGCAAGGCACCCAAAGCCACGCCCAGGCGGCATGGCAGCAGCAGCAATACCAGCAGGGTAAGGATGCCCTGCGTGTGCAGGGAATGAATGCCATCGATGCCGACCTGAGGTCGCAGAACGACATGCTGCGCGCGACGGGCCTGCGCCCTGCAGGCAGCCAGGAAAGCTACCGGCCCCATGCGTTGGCCGACGTGGCTCGCGCGATTTCCCGCAATGGGACGCGGCACCTGCTTGGACTGTATTTCACGGATGGAATGGCCCACACCGTTGCGACATCGGCATCGGCGGGTCGAACGACGCTCTTCGATCCGAACTACGGAGAGTTGGAGGCCTCTTCACGCAGCGTGGAGGACTTGCTGCAGAGCCTGGGCAACCGCTACAAGCATCCCAACGGGCACATTCTGAGAAATTTCACCGTGCAGACGATGCACTGATGTTCTCCGCGGTGGGGCCAGGCATGCCCGGGCCGGACCACCACCGCCTCGGCGGCTTGCCTTCCTCCGCGCTGTCCAGCGTCGCAAGACTTTCAGCAACAACCCACAGAACAACGGGCACAGCACCGCTGCGGCCATCAGAAAGCTCGCGAGCATCACCGTATTGAGTGCATCGAAGCTGCCGGCTCTTTCCAGATACAGGGCGTGCGCGAGCCAGGAAACCTACCATGCGCCATACAGGCCTGCGGCGATTCCCAGCACGCAGGTGCCTGTTGTCGATACCCCGGTCAAACTGTTTCCCACCATGCATTGCCCCTTCATGCCGGTGTTCGCCCATCGCGCTCGCAGTACGCCTTGAGGCCTGCCAGCCGCTTCTCGACCACGCGTGAAAAATACCACGCAGCAGCGGTCTCGATCACGAAGCGCAGCACCGCGGGCCGCGCGACGATGGTGTAGCGGAAGCGCGCCGTGGTGGCGTGCGGGTTGATCTCCTGGAATATCCAGGAACCCGCGAACCGAGCCAGGAACCAGGGGCCATCGACCATCTTCACGGCCGCCCGGTGGGGCGGCATCACCTGGACGAATTCGACCAGCATGTCCATGCCCAGCCTGGAGCGGATGTGGACCCGGGTGCCGACCGATGGGCCGCCCGGAGGGCCGGAGACCACGGCAATGTTCTCCGGAAAAGGATCCCAGTCATAGCGGACTGCATAGTCCTGCGACACGCGATAGACGACATCGGCGGGCGCGGCAATATCCGTGTGGCGTTCCACGAGTGCCATGGAGTGCATCGGCGGCAGGCTGCTTGCCGCCGGTTGGTTGTGGCTTTGGAGGCGCCACTATCGCATGGCAGCCGGTGGCAGGGCAGGAAGCCCCGCCGCGACCACCCCGTCACTTGGCCTTCGAATGCCCGTGCGCCGCAGTCCCCTCGGACGCCATGCTGCTGGCCATCACCTTCGCATAGGCGGACTTCGTCAGGTGCACCGAGCAGTACTGGTCCAGCTCGGGCTTGATCTTCTCGATGGCGTCCTCCTCGAACACCGCTTCCTTCTTGCCGCCCTGCGTGTGGCCCACGGCGTAGTAGATGAACTTGGGCTTGATCGTTTCGTCCATGCCGACATAGTCGGAGCACGTGGTCTTCACCAGCGGCTTGCGGGCCTTCGCTGCCGGCGCCGGTGCCGTGGCGGCCGCCGGGTTCGTGGCCGCTGCCGATGGTGCCGCGGGGCTCGGCGTCTGCGCCATGGCCGCGGCGGCGGCCAGGGAAGAAAGGGTCAGGACGGACAGGCGGGCAAGAACTCTCATGGTGTCACTCCTCGATCGAATGATGATGGGCTCCGGTGCATGGGCCGCATCGGCGGCGGCATGCCGGTACCGTGTCGTCCGCACCTCGCGACAGTGAAATCGCCAGGGCTTTCAACGACGGTTTCATCCTAGGACTGCAGACTTAGAGAGGTCTTAGAGGGTGAGGCGGATCCGGCGCCTGCGTCCGGGGCTGCACATCGATGCCCGTCCACGCATGCACCGCATCCGTCTCCACCGCCACATCGAACACCTCGCCCATGGCAGGAAAGCGCAAGCGATAACGCAGCGTCTGGGCGTCGAACCGGAAGTCCTCCGCGAACCCCTTCACCGCCACCTCCAGCCGGGCGATCGCCCAGGCCTGCACATCGATCAGCGCGGCGCAGGTGACTGGGCCCTCGCCATAGTCGGTGGTGAGCCACTCCTGGGCCACGACCACGCGCGCATCGGGAGACCAGCACAGCGGCTTGCCGAAGATCCGGTGCGGCACCTCGCGGCCATCGATGGCCAGCCGGAAATACTCCGGGCCGAAGCGGATCTCGCCCTCGAAGTGCAGGGCTGCGCGGTGCGTGCCGTCGGGAGAGCGGGTCGTGTGCATGCGTGGTGACGTACGGGTATCCGGAAGGGGGCTGCGGTCAGGCGATGCGGCGCCGTGGCACCAGCCGCGGAATGACCGCGCCCGTGCTCCGCATGTAGTCGCGGTACGCCTGCCCGAACACGTCGCACATCATGGCCTCCTCGCGGGGGATGCGCACGATGCAGAGAATCGCCACCGCGACCAGGGCCGCAGGCCCCGCGATGGCATTGGGCAGCAGCAGGGCCTGCGCCACGCCGAACAGCAGGAACGCGGCATACATCGGATGCCGCACCACGCGGTACACGCCACGCTGGACCAGCTGGTGGTCGTGCCGGATCTCCAGCGTGATCGACCACCACGTGCCCAGCTCCGCGTGGGCGCGCCAGAACAGCCACAGGCCCGCGGCCCAGACCAGCGCACCGGCATACGGCAGCACGTCGGGGGCTACATCATGCGAGGCTCCATCGAGCCAGGGCGTGAAGATGTACGCCAGCGGCAGCACCATCTGCCCGATCGCCACCAGCGCGATCAGCGCCTTGTCCTGGCGGCTGGAATAGCTCGCCCTGGACGGGCCGGCAGCGCGTGCGCGGCGCTGATAGACGATGCGGATGGCCTGGTAGGCCAGCAGGCCCACGAGGAATGCCGCCTGGGGTGCGTGAAGATGCATGGGTTTCCCTCCCTGTAGTTTTTGCTCTGCCGTTCGGGTCGGCAAGCGCAGGCCATTCTGTTCCGAGACATGGATGGTGAGCAGTACCCAAAGCTTTGCATCGCCATAAACGGCGCCTGGGCTCACTTTCCATGCGGCCAACCGCATGCTTGCGGCGCGCTTACCTCCGGCCTCGCTGTCCAGGCATGTGAAGGTTCGTTCTCGTCAGCCAGCACAGCGCCTGTGAAAGCGCCCCTCGGCCTTGATGGTGGCGTAGGTGGCGTTCAGGTCGGCGCGAATGCCTGGCCCGATGTACACCGGATCAGCAATGATCCCGTCGCACACGAATTCGCCTTTGAATTCAAAGATTGCCATCTCGACCACCACGGTCGTGCCGCCCAGCAGCTCATGCAGTGGCGTGGTCAGGCCTTTCACGGCGTATGCATTCTTCAAATCGGCATCCAGCATGAGTGCATACCGGGTCGTACTCCGCAGGTAGAACCATCGCCCGGCGCGCACTGTCGGGAGCGCGTTCTCGATCTGCGGTACCAACCCGTCACCCGTGGACTTCACCATTGCCATGGCTCGGTGAAGACGACCCATGTCGGCCTTCACCAAGTTTCTGGCTTTGGCGAGATCCTTGATCACGCTCCTTGTCGGCTCCTTGCCTTCGTTGATCAGGACCTGAATAAGGACGGCTTCATATGCCTTGATGAATTGCATGGCATCGTCGTGTGGCAGCAGCATGGCGTGGTGACCGGTCGGTGTCATATCGCAAGGCGGTGGAGCTGTGCATGGTATCCGGCTGGCTGGACCGACTGGCCTTCCATGGGGGTTAATTTCTTCTGCAGAGAGCTGACTTCCAACAATCGAGGGAGAAAAACAGAAAAGTGGTGATTTCACGGACCTGTCCGATGTGTTGCGAGTGCGCCCTGCCATTTACGCAAAAGTTCTCTTGGTAAGCAGCATGGAGCCAATGCTCGCCATCTTGCCTGCGGCTCACTTTACGCGCCAGTCAGCGGCGGGGTTTTGCAGACCTTCCCTAACGAACAAGATAAGCCAACCGCCGGCGGCGGCGGGACGGCTTGAGCGACAGGTTAGTTTTTTATCAACCAAATAAGATGATCTTTGATTTGGCTATTATTTATATATTGCCATGAAAGATAAATAAATTCTCGGCCATCAGGGGATTTTCTTATGCCATATCGAGAGTCTTCACCCCCCTTTATTTGCCCCCAGCCAATTAAACGTTCTGCCTGCTCAATTAAATGCCTTGTGGGAATAGCAGCTACTGCCAGTAGTTCACCCTTTTTACTGTCTAGGAAGGCTTGTATTGTCATGTGCGGCGAGAGATATCCTTCATTTGGATTTTTTATAGCTCGCAGTCTTTTTTGATATTCGGTTTCCGCTCCCGTTGGGGTTGAATAACGTATAGAGAAAGATTGATAGTTACTTCCCCACTGAACGCGGCTTGCTATACCTCTCATACCTTGATTGTTTTTAACAATTTGCCAAGCATCAATACCTGCCATAAGGTCGAGCTCACTTGCAAAATCTTCAGGAGAAACTGCTTCAACAGGCAGTAGTCTTCCGCCTCCAATGTGCGGTGAAATTGCTGGCCATACGATTTCTATAAAGTCAGATGCGCTATCACTGAGGGCTGAAGTGATGTTTGATGGGTATTGAGGCATGTGCAAACTAACGGCGGAGGTAGGCCGACTGCCGAAGGCGGGTCGGATTGACCGAAATGTTAGACCATAAGGCCAAAAGGGAGCGCGCAGAATTAAAGACGGGCGCAGCCCAAGAAAAACACTGCGCCAAGGAAGCGGCGAAGCGCTGCAAGAATGATAGCCGCTAGCGATACATTTATAAGCGCCAGAGGCCAAGAAGGCTGAAAACTGGCGCAACGCAGTCAGGGGACACTTGGCACAGAACCTAAAGCCCAAAGATGCAACCTGGGGCGAGGGCGCGGCGCTGGAGAAAATGCGGGACTGCATAAAACGGAATACGAAGCGGCTAACGCCTAAGGTAAGCGGCGCCGGAGCGCCGAAGGTACATAGGGCACTAGTAAGAGCCATGATAATGGAGTAGGCATGGCCCTTGTTGGCGTCCGCTTGACCAGCCAGTTAGGCTACTACCTAGAATAGAAGCAAGACTTGCATTGCACGTTTGCGCTAGTCCTGTCGGTAGCGCGCCTGCCTACAGCTCGCCTGTTGTGTTGGTACGCACATTCAGCTTCCAACGAATCTTTCCTTGCGCCGACGTGTGCTGGTGGTGGTTCTGTGGAGGAAAATGGTCGCTCTCATTCGAGGTGATCTCCCGATTGCATCCCAAGCAACGATAGATGCCAGAGACGGGTACTGTGTCAGCGGGGTTGTAAATCGTCGTCCACCATGTTTTGGACGGCACGATTTCTTTGAGGACGGATTCATTGGAATACGACGACATGCTTCTCTCTCCCTTTAAAAATCAGTGGGTCAACTGTGTGGCCTAAACAGATTTAGACGACGCTGATCCTACCAACCGTAGTCGGCCAACACAACACTCTTCGTTGCATCCCCAGGCAAACCCTAGCGCCAACCTGTTTAGGTAAACCTGGAATTTCCCGGATGAACCCTTTCTGGTTCCAGAGTCTGAATCGCTCGCTGAAGCTCGTCAGCCCAAGCTGCTGGAGCGAATGCGCATCAATCTTCGACGCGGCACTACAGCATTCGCACCGAACAAGCTTATATCGACTGGGCGCGTCGCTCCATTTCATTCTCTTTCACGGCAAACGCCATCCGCAGGATAGGGGCGCGGGCTAGGTCGAAGCGTTCCTGAGCCATTTGGCGGTGGAAAGACAGCTATCGGCATCCACCAGAACCAAGCCAAGGCGGCGATCCTGTATTTGTACAAGCAAGTTTTAGGGATGGAGCTGCTTTGGTTGGAAGAGGTGGTACAGGCCAAGCGGCCACAGCGTCTGCCGGTGGCGCTTATGCCGGCCGAGGCCCGCCTTGCGTGGGCTGAATGAAGCCGAAGTCGCGTTCGTCGTTCCAGGCGTGGATGGCGCCTTCGAAGCGCACCGACATCAGATAAGCGCCTTGCGATCGGCATTGGCCTTGCACCAATGCAGGATTTCATGGCTCTGCCTGAGCCCGGCAATGAAGAAGGGATCCGACTTCAACAGCTCTTCGATCTGCTCTTTCGAATCAGCCTCGGCCACCCACAATCCGCCTTTCGGCGTCTGCCCCATCTCCTGTCGCAGCGAGCCCCCGACCGGAATGATTTCCTTGTGCTGCTCCAACCAAGCAATGTGCGCCTGAAGATGTGCGGCCCGCACGTCACCCTGGTCGGGCCTGTCAGTGAAGAGGACGGCGAAAAGCATAGGGCGATGCGCTTCTGGCTGGTCACATCTCGAAAATCTTGCCCGGATTCAGGATGTTCTTCGGGTCCAGCGCCTGCTTGATCGCCCGCATCATCCCCACGGCTCCCGGCCCGGTCTCGTCCAGCAGGAAACCCATCTTGTGGATGCCCACGCCGTGCTCGCCCGTGCAGGTGCCGCCCATGGCCAGGGCCCGGGCGACGAGCTGGTGGTTGAGCCGTTCGGCCACCATGCGCTCGTCGTCGCTGTCCGGGTCGATCAGGTAGCCGAAGTGGAAGTTGCCATCGCCCACGTGGCCGACGAGGAAGTAAGGGATGCCGCTGGCGTCGGCCTCGGTCACGGAGTCGAGCAGGCAGTCGGCCAGGCGGCTGATGGGCACGCAGGTGTCGGTGCTGATCGCGCGGCAGCCGGGGCGACTCTGCACGGCCGCGAAATACGCGTTGTGCCGCGCGGTCCAGAGGCGCGTGCGCTCTTCGGGCGTGGTGGCCCATTCGAAGGCGTTGCCGTTCCAGTCCTGTGCGATGGACTGCACCGTCTCGGCCTGTTCCTGCACGCCGGCGGGCGATCCGTGGAACTCCATCAGCAGCATCGGTTCCTCGCGCAGGCCGAGCTTGCTGTGGGCGTTGACCATGCGCACGGTGTTGGCGTCGATCAGTTCCACGCGGGCAATGGGCACGCCCAGCTGGATGGTCTGGATGACGGTACGCACGGCGGCCTCGATGCTCGGAAAGGAGCAGATGGCGGCGCTCACGGCCTCGGGCAATGGGTAGAGGCGCAGCGTGACTTCGGTGATGACGCCCAGCGTGCCTTCGCTGCCCACCAGCAGGCGCGTCAGGTCGTAGCCGGCGGCGCTTTTCTTGGCGCGGGTGCCGGTGCGAATGGTCTCGCCCGATGCCGTCACCACTTCGAGCGCGAGCACGTTCTCGCGCATGGTGCCGTAGCGCACGGCGTTGGTGCCGCTGGCGCGCGTGGCGGCCATGCCGCCGATACTGGCGTCCGCGCCCGGATCGATCGGGAAGAACAGGCCCGTGTCCTTGATGGCCTCGTTGAGCTGCTTGCGCGTGATGCCGGGCTGCACGGTCACGGTGAGGTCGTCGGCGTCCACGCTCAGCAGGCGGTTCATGCGCGAGACGTCGATGCTGATGCCGCCCTGGATGGCGAGCAGGTGGCCTTCGAGCGACGAGCCCGCGCCATACGGAATGACGGGAACGTCGTGCTGCGCGGCCAGGCGCACGGCATCGGCCACGTCCTGCGTGCTCTCGGCGAAGACCACGGCCGAGGGCGGCGGCGCCTGCATCGAGCCTTCATCGCGTCCGTGCTGCTCGCGCACCGCCTGGGCCAGAGAGCACTGGGTGCCGAATCGCGCCTGCAGCGCATCCATGAAGGCCTGCGGCACGGGGCGCAGTCGGATCTCGGGCAACAGGTGGGCGGTGGCGGTGGGGGCGTTCATGGCGGGTGTCTCCTGGGGAAGATCCATTCTAGGCACCCTGTCTGCTGGCGGCGTGTCCCCCTTGGAAGGCAGGGGGCGGTTCAGGGAAACCGCTGGGGTGTGACCAGATAGTGCAGACACATCCCGGCGGCCATCGAGAAGACGCACAGGAATACCCACGGCGCATGCCTCCAGCCCGCAGTGCGTCGCACCAGCGAGGCATTGCGACACCAGAGTGCGAGCATCGGATATGCCAGAGCGCTGCAGACCAGCCACAGCATGCACCACCCGCCGAGCCGAGCCCAGCCGACCTGCAGCCTCGCGCCGGAGATGACCACCGCGAAGAACGCGACATAGGCCCACGACGCCATCGCCGCGGCGGCTTTTGCTTTCGAAAGTCCCCCATCCGGTGCGCGTGACAGCAGTTGGTGGAGCAGGAACCCCTCGCAGGCGATCAACGGTGGAACGAAGAGAAGGGCGAATGCCGCAGAAAATTCACCGAGCATGCCGATGGCCAGGTAAGACAGCGGCGTAAGCAGCAGCCCTGTAACGAGCGCGGCCAAGCCATAGGTGCCTGCGTGCCGGAGCGCTCGGGCGGTAACGCTGTTCTTCATATGGCGGGAACTTCGTAAGTGCGCTTCACGACAACTCTCGTGACCAAGCGACAAAGCGTCGAGCATATCCAGACGCACCGAAACCCGCATGCCTCCTGCCATGCGGGTCGGGTCGGGGAGATGTAATCCGCTGGAGTTCTCGTGGTAGTTGCGCAATCACAGAACGTCAGCAGGACGCTGGAGGCGGGCCGTCAGGATTTGGCGCCTGCCTCGAATTCGGTACGGGACAGGGCACCGTCATGGTTGGTGTCCAGTTCCTTGAAATGCTGGCTGATGGCGGGCAGGCGAGCGGCCTCCTGGGCGCTCAGCTTTCCGTCCTTGTCGGCGTCCGCACGGTCGAACGAGGCGCTGGCCGACATGGTGGGAGAGGTGCCCCCGAAGGTGGCGCGGTTGCTGCCCGCAGCGGAGAGGCCCTGGGCGCCCATGGAGGTGGCGCCGGAATGCGATGGCGTGGAGTGCGTTCCCGCCGAGGGCGTGGTGGGGGAGGTCTGTGCATGCGCCGCGGCGCTTCCCACGGCGATGGCCGCGAAGAGCATCACGCTGCGGGCATCGAAGGAGAGGGTGGGTCGTCGTTGCTGCGTAGCTGGCATGGATGTCAGGCTCCGTAGAAGTTGAACAGGCCTTCATTCCACCGCAGCATGCCCTGCCATGCCAGCGCTTTTGCCCGCTGTTGCCCGAGTACACATTCGCGCCCGGGATGTAACGGAAAATGGCGCCTCTTCTCCCCAATCCCTCCGGAAGGCTCCCATGGGCAACCGATTGACACAGATTGCCACGCGCACGGGCGACGACGGGCGCACCGGCCTGGGCGACAACTCCCGCGTCTCCAAGCACAGCGCCCGGCCGCACGCCATGGGCGACGTGGACGAGCTCAACTCCCACATCGGCCTGCTGCTCTGCGAGCCGCTGCCGGAGGACGTGCGCACGCTGCTGGGCGACGTGCAGCACCAGTTGTTCGACCTGGGCGGCGAACTTTCCATCCCGGGCTTCGAGCTGCTCAAGGAGGGTGCCCTCGCGCAATTGGACGCGGCCCTGGCGCGCTACAACGCCACGCTGCCGCGCCTGCAGGAGTTCATCCTGCCCGCCGGCACGCGTGCCGCGTCGCAGGCGCATATCTGCCGCACCGTGGCGCGCCGTGCGGAGCGCGCCGTGGTGGCCCTGGGCGAGGCCGAGGGCCTGCGGCCCGCACCCCGGCAGTACCTGAACCGCCTGTCCGACCTGTTCTTCGTGCTCGCCCGCGTGCTCAACCGCATGGAAGGGGGCGACGACGTGTACTGGCGCAGCGACCGCATGGCGCGCGCTGCCGCGCAGGACGAAGGTCCCGACGCCGGATAGCCGGCAGCGCTCCGCAGATGGGCCTGTTCTCCTACGGCTGATGGGAGAACCCATGCATTACTTTCCTCTGGCAACAAAAGGAAAGCAGGACATCGATGGAGTGCGGTGAAAAGGCGGGCCGCCGGCAGCCCGGCAGTACGGACAGAGCAGTGCCCGGCCCGTGTGCCGCGAGGTGGCCGCGATGATCGGCATCGTCGTTCCGGTCCATGACGAGGAGGAATGCCTCGACGAGTGCCTTCGCGCCCTGCGCGTGGCCGCGGCCCATCCCCGGCTGCGTGGCGAGGGCGTGGAGATCGTGGTCGCGCTCGACGCCTGTTCCGACCGCTCGGCCGATATCGCGAGGCGCCACAGGGTGACGGCGCTGGCGCTGGAGCGCCGCAACGTGGGCGCGGCCCGCGCGGCAGGCGCCCGCGCGGCCCTGGATGCGGGCGCCCGCTGGCTGGGCTTCACCGATGCCGACAGCACCGTGGCCCCCGACTGGATCGCCAGCCAGCTGGCCATGGCGAGCGACGTCGTCTGCGGCACCGTCGAAGTGCGCGACTGGACCGGGTATTCCGGTGATGTGCAGCAGCGCTACCTGGCCGCCTATTCCGACGCACCGGGACACCGGCACATCCATGGCGCCAACCTCGGCGTGGCGTCGGGCGCCTATGTGCAGGCCGGGGGCTTTCCCGAGCTGTGCACGGGCGAGGACGTGGCCCTGGTACGCGCGCTCGAGGCGGCGGGCGCCTCCATCGCGTGGACCGACCTGCCGCGCGTGGTGACCAGCGCACGGCGCCGCTGGCGCGCGCCGGACGGCTTCGGCGCCTACCTGGCAGGCCTCGCGGGCCTGTCGGGGCCGGCGGCCATGGCTTCGGCCGCTGCGGGAGGCGTGGCATGACCATGCGCGATCCCGGACACGGCGCGGCGCTGCTGCCCACGCTGCGATCCGTGCTGGCAGGCCTCGGCACGGATACCGGTCCGGCGGACGGCCTGCGGACATTGGTGGATGCGGGCTGCGCGGACCTTCCGGCGCCCGGTGGGGGCGCTACGGCGGACCGCTGGCGCGCGCTGGGCGAGGTGGCTGCGCACGACCTCCCGCTCGTGAAACTCTACGAAGGCCATACCGACGCGCTCGCCATCCTGCGCGAACTGGGCGCTGCGGCGGGCATCGCGGGCAGCACCCCTGCATCGACATGGGGCACCTGGGCCGCGGAGGCGCCCGGCGCACGCACGACCGTGCATGCCGGCCCGGATGGGTCGGTGCTCCTGCGCGGACGCAAGGCCTGGTGCTCGGGCGCGCAGCATGTGAGCCACGGATTGCTGACTGCCTGGCATCCCGGCGGCCAGGGGCCGCAGCTCGTGGCGGTGGACATGCGACAGCCGGGCGTGTCGTTCTCCGGCGACGACTGGCATGCCGTGGGCATGGCCGCCAGCGCCAGCGTCGATGTGCTGTTCGACGGCGTTGCGGCCGTTCCCGTGGGCGCGGTGGGCGACTATCTGCGGCGGCCCGGGTTCTGGCACGGTGGCGCTGGCGTCGCGGCGTGCTGGCATGGCGGTGCGGTGGCCCTGGCGCGCGCGCTGCACGCGGCCGTCGCGCAGGCTCCCGAGGCGCAGCGCACGGCCTTCCGGCTCGCGGCCCTGGGCAGGGTGGATCGGGTGCTGGCCGGCTCGGCGGCGCTGCTGCGCGAGGCGGCCGGCTGGATCGACGCGCATCCACGAGGCGACGCGCGGCTGGCGGCCCTGCGGGTGCGGCAGGCGGCGGAGGCGGGCGCGCGGTGCGTGCTCGACGAGGTGGGCCGGGCACTGGGGGCCACGCCCTGGTGCCGCGATGCCGGATTCGCGCGCAGGGCGGCGGACCTGCCGGTCTTCATCCGCCAGAGCCATGCGGAACGCGACGATGCCGCCATGGGCGAATGCCTGGCGCAGTCGCAGGAGGCACCATGGTCGATCTGACGGCAGACCGCGCGGTCGAACGGCAGATCGATATCGGCCGCCCGCGCTGCACGTCACAGGCTTGGCAGGAGCAGCTGTCCCGCCGCAGCGGCGCCTGCATGCCCGTCTCGGCCATGGTCGGCGCTGCCCAGCGCCTCGTGGTGCTGGCGCCGCATCCCGACGACGAACTGCTGGCCTGCGGCATGCTGGTGCACGCCCATGCCCGCCGGGGTGGCGATGTCCTGATCATCGGCGTGACCGACGGCGAAGCCAGCCACCGCGACGTACCGGGCTGGTCCGCACCGGATACCGCCGCCATGCGCCGCCGGGAGCGCGTGGAGGGCCTGGATGCGCTGGGCGCCGGCACGGCCGACCTGCTGCTGCTCGGCCTGCCGGACGGCGCTCTCCAGGAGCGCGTTGGTGATCTCGAGCAGGCATTGGGCACGCTGTTGCGCCCGGACGATGCCGTAGTGACCACGTGGTGCCTCGACGGGCACCCGGACCACGAGGCCTGCGGCCTGGCTGCCGCCGGCGCGGCGCGCAGGGCCGGCGCACTGCTGTGGGAGGCGCCCGTGTGGATGTGGCACTGGGCGGAGCCGGAGCATCCGAAGGTACCGTGGCACCGGCTCTGTGCCTTCCAACCCCCGGCCGGGGCCGCGGCGGCCAAGCAGGCGGCGCTCGCACGCCACCGGTCGCAGCTTTCCGAGCGCGGCCAGGGCCTGGCGCCCGTGCTGGACGGCGCGATCCTGGAGCGTGCCCGCTGGCCGCTCGAATACTTCTTCCTTCCGGGGGCATGACCATGCCGTCGGATGTCCTTCCTTGCGCGGATGGAGGCGCGGTCCCGTTGCAGCATTTCGAGGCGATGTACGCTGGCAGCGACGATCCCTGGCACTTCGACGGCAGCTGGTATGAAGCCCGCAAGCGCCGCATGCTGCTGGCGGCGCTGCCCCACGAGCACTATGCCCGCGCCTTCGAGCCCGGCTGTGCCTCGGGCATGCTCACGGCCGACCTGGCCCCGCGCTGCGGCCGGCTGCTCGCCACCGACGGCGCCGCGGGGGCGTTGTCCATCGCCGGCCAGCGCCTGGGTTCGCATCCCCACGTGACGCTGCGGCGCATGTGGGTGCCGGACGAATGGCCTGAAGGCGCCTTCGACCTGATTGTTCTCAGTGAGTTCGTGTACTACCTGGCCCCCGCCGGCATCGACCGCCTGGCGCAGCGCGTGCGCGCCTCGCTTGCGCCCGAAGGCGTGGTCGCGGCATGCCACTGGCGCCGGCCGATCGATGGATGCGCCCTCGGCGGCGATGCGGCGCATGCGCGGCTGGACAGCGCGATGGCATTACACCGCGTAGTGGACACGGTGGACGCGGATTTCCGCCTGGGGGTGTGGGCTGCGGCGACGGAGTCCGTCGCCTGCCGCGAAGGCCGGGCGGACTGATCAGCGCGGCGCGAGGATCGCCATGGTCAGGCGCGAGACGCAGGTGAGGTCGCCAGCCTCGTTGGCCATGTCGATCTGCCACACGTGCGTGGTGCGTCCGATGTGGATGGGACGGGCGGTGCCGGTCACCCAGCCCTCGGTGGCGGATCGCAGGTGGTTGGCGTTGATGTCCAGGCCCACCGCGCGGCATCCCTCGGGCGAGGCGTAGAACGCCCCCACGGAACCCAGCGTCTCGGCCAGCACCACGCTCACGCCGCCATGCAGCAGGCCGAAGGGCTGCTTGGTGCGCTCGTCCACCGGCACGCGGGCACGCAGGAAATCGTCGCCGATCTCGATGAACTCGATGCCCAGGTGGGTCACCGCGTTCGGCGTGGCCGGGTGGTTCAGGTTGTGCAGGTCGATGGGCTGCTTCCAGATCGGCATGGGCGATGTCTCCTTCAGGTGCGATCCGGTGATTATGGGAGGCGCCGGCTTTTCCTGCAGGCCCGCCCGGGACAGGGCGCCCCGGGCCCGCCGGACCGTCCGTGTCCTTTCAGGCGCGCATGGTGCCGGTGCGCAGGTAGCGCTCGTGCCACGACAGCGCCTCGCCCAGCAGGTGCGGCGTGTGCAGGCCGCAGCCGCTCGCGCGGGCCCGTGCCACGTAGTCGTGCAGGGCAGGGCGGAAGTCGGGGTGCGCACAGCGTTCGATCACCACCTCCGAGCGCTGCGAGGGCGAGAGGCCGCGCAGGTCCGCCAGGCCCTGCTCGGTGACGAGGATCTGCACATCGTGCTCGGTGTGGTCCACGTGCGAGGCCATGGGCACGATGCACGAGATGCTGCCGCCCTTGGCGAGCGAGGGCGTCATGAAGATCGAAAGGTAGGCGTTGCGCGCGTAGTCGCCCGAGCCGCCGATGCCGTTCATGATCGACGAGCCCATCACGTGCGTGGAGTTCACGTTGCCGTAGATGTCGGCCTCGATCATGCCGTTCATCGAGATGAGGCCCAGCCGGCGGATCAGCTCGGGGTGATTGCTGATCTCCTGCGGGCGCAGCACGATGCGTTCGCGGTAGAAGCCGATGTTGCGCGTGAACTCCTCGGTGGCCGCAGGGCTCAGCGACAGGGCGGTGGCCGAGGCGCTGTCCAGCGTGCCGGAGCGCAGCATGTCCAGCATGCCGTCCTGCAGCACCTCGGTGTAGGCCGTGAGGTGCTGGAAGGGGCCGGCGTCCAGCCCTGCCAGCACGGCGTTGGCGATGTTGCCCACGCCCGACTGCAGCGGCAGCAGCGTGGGCGGCAGCCGGCCGTGCCGCACTTCGTGTTGCAGGAACTCGATGATGTGGCCCGCGATGCGCTGCGAGGTATCGTCCGGCGGGTTGAAGACGGAGTTGCGGTCGGGCGAATGGGTGGGCACCACGGCCACCACCTTGGCCGGGTCGCAGCGCAGGTAGGGCTCGCCGATGCGGTCGCCGGGGTGCACCAGCGGGATCGGCACGCGGTTGGGTGGCAGGTCGGTGCCGTAGTAGATGTCGTGCATGCCGTCCAGCCCTTCGGGCTGCCAGGCGTTCACTTCCAGGATGATCCTGTCGGCCTGGTCGAGCCAGGTCTTGTTGTTGCCCACGGAGGACGACGGGATCAGCCGCCCGTCGGGCAGCACGCCGGCCACCTCGATCACGGCCACGTCGAGCCGGCCCCAGAAGCCGAACCAGACGTAGGGCGCCACGTGGGACAGGTGGGCGTCCACGTACTGCATCTTGCCCGCGTTGATCTGCGCGCGGCAGGTCGGGTCGGACTGGTAGGGCATGCGCATGTTCACGCCGCCCACCTTGGCGAGCGCGCCGTCGAGCTCCGGAGCCGTGGAGGCGCCTGTCCACAGGCCGATGCTGAAGGGTTCGCCTGCGGCGTGCAGCGTCTCGATGCGGGCGGCGAGCGCAGGCGGGATCGCCTTGGGGTAGCCGGCGCCGGTGAAGCCGCTCATGCCGACGCGCGCGCCGTTCGGGATCAGGGCGGCGGCCTGCTCGGCCGTCATGAGCTTGTCCCGCAGGACGGGGCATTGGATGCGGGAAGTATCGAAGGAAGACATGGAAGAGCCGGGCGCGAGGCCGCGTGGAAAGCCGGGAGGAGGCGGATGCAAAAATCTTAGCGTCCTGGCACGGCCGAGCTGCAGGCCGGGCGGCCCGGGGCACCGCAGCGTGACGCGGCCGACATTGCGTGCGCGGCAGCGGGCGTGCAGGCACCGGTCGGCGCGAGGCCGGGTCGGGGTGCGAGGACGGACCGGCCGTGCCGTAACATGCACCGCGATGCCCTCGCCCAGCCCCTGCCCCTCCTGCCGCCAGCCCGCCGAGAACCACCGCTTCGCCGCGCGCGACGGCGGAGACCTGCACATCGACCTGTGCTTCGCCTGCCAGGGCCTGTGGTTCGATCCGCGGGAAAACACGCGGCTCGCGCCGGGCGCGGTGCTGGAGCTGTTCGAGCTGCTGCACCGGCACCGCGGCGACGCGCACCGCCCGCTCGCCGATCGCATGCAGTGCCCGCGCTGCGCGAAGGCGCTGGAGCCGGGGTTCGACCTGGGCCAGGGCGGGCGCTACCGCACCTACCGCTGCGCGGCGCGCCACGGCCGGTTCAGCACCTTCGGCTCCTTCATGGTGGAGAAGGGCTTCGTGCGCCACCTCTCGCCGCTGGAAATCGATGCCCTGGCCGAGCGTGTGGGCACCATCGCGTGCACGGCCTGCGGCGGCGCGGTGGATATCCGCAACGACCATGCATGCCCGTACTGCCGCTCGGCCCTGTCGCTGCTCGATCCGCGGGCGGTGGACAAGGCGCAGGAGCGCCATGCCCGCGCCGCGCAGGCGGTATCCGAGCCCGCCCGGCCCGAGGCCCTGGCCGACGCGCTCATCGCGATGGAACGCGAGCGTGAACGGGAGCGCCGGGAACGCCAGCGCGAGGCGTTCACCTCATCCTCCGCCTCCGAGGGGTTCGACCTGCTCTCGGCCGGGGTGGATCTGGTCTGGTCGCTGCTGAAGCGCTGAGCGGCTGCAGGCCCGGATCAGCGGCCGCGCCGCAGGTTCAGCAGCGCGTAGAGCCCGATCGCCCCGAAGGTGGCGGTACCGATGCCGCCCAGCGCGAAGTCGCCGAACTTCAGCGTGAAATCGCCCGTGCCGATGATCAGCGTGATCGCCGCCACGATGAGGTTCTTGTTGTCGGAGAAGTCCACGCGGTTGTCCACCCAGATCTTGGCGCCGGCCACGGCGATGAGGCCGAACACCACGATCGAGACACCGCCCATCACCGGCAGCGGGATCGCCTGGATCAGCGCGCCGAACTTCGGCGAGAAGCCCAGCACCAGCGCGATCAGGCCGGCCACGAGGAACACGGCGGTGGAGTAGATCTTGGTGGCGGCCATCACGCCGATGTTCTCGGCATACGTGGTCACGCCCGTGCCGCCCACCGCGCCGCTCGCCATGGTGGCGATGCCGTCGCCGATGAAGGCGCGGCCCATGTAGCGGTCGAGGTTGCGGCCGGTCATGGCGGTGACGGCCTTCACGTGGCCGAGGTTCTCGGCCACCAGAATGACGGCCACGGGCGCGATCAGCAGCATGGCCGGCGCACTGAAGGCAGGCGCGGCGAAGTGCGGCAGGCCCAGCCAGGGCGCGGCCAGCACGCCGGAGAGGTCCATCGGCTTGCCCAGGCCCAGGCCGTTGGTGAGCAGCGCGTACAGCACGCTGGCGGCGATCAGGCCCACGAGGATGAGCAGCCGCTGCAGCATGCCGCGCGTGAGCACGGCGACCAGGCCCACGCACACGAAGGTGGCGGCCTGCATCCAGCTCTCGAAATTGTTGGCCGCCATGTTCTTGATGGGCACCTGCGCGAGGTTGAGCCCGATCACCGCGACCACCGCACCCGTCACCACGGGCGGCATGCAGCGCTCGATCCAGCCCGTGCCCACGGCCTGCACGATGGCGCCGATCACGGTGTAGAGCAGGCCGCAGGCGATGATGCCGCCCAGCGCCAGGGCCATGTTGGCGTTCGGGCCCGGGCCGGTGTAGCCCGTGGCGGCGATCACCACCCCGATGAAGGCGAAGCTCGAACCCAGGTAGCTCGGCACGCGGCCGCCCGTAACCAGGAAGAAGATCAGCGTGCCCAGGCCGCTCATCAGGATGGCCACGTTGGGATCGAAGCCCATGAGGATGGGTGCGAGCACGGTGGCCCCGAACATGGCGATCACGTGCTGCACGCCCATGGCGGCGGTCTGCCCCCAGGGCAGGCGCTCGTCGGGGGCGACCACGGCGCCCTCGGCGGGCGACGCCAGCCGCCAGCGGGTGAAGTACGAAGAAGAGGGGGTGGACACGGTGATGGACTCCTTGGACGTTGGGGGCTGGCGTGCTGGTGTTCCGGGCGGGCAGGGAAGCGTGGCGAGTGTAGGCGCTGGCGACGCCCGCCCACGCGGGCGTAGGAATGGGACGACCCGTGCCACGCAATGGCTGCGGTAAGGTGACCTGCCATCTGGATCGCGCAGCGTGCCCACGTCCTCCTCTTCCCCTTCGTCCGCCGCTCCGGCCGACGCCCCTGTGCCCGCTGCCCGGGCCGCACCGGGCGGCGGCCCGCGCCCCGGCGCCCGTCCGGCCTGGGGCCGGGCCCTGCGATGGACGCTGGGCGGCGTGGCCGTCGCGGGCGTCATCGTGCTGGCGGCGGGAGCCGCGCTGTGGTGGTGGCTGCCGTCCGACGAGGAACTCGCCCGGCGCGCCGGTGACGGCGCTGGCGATCTGCTGGGCGTGCCCGTGGTGGTGGACCGGCTCGAATGGCATCTGCTGCCCTCGCCCCGGTTGGTGCTGCACGGCGTGCACACCGAGCAGGAGGCACCCGTCTCGGCGGACCGCATCGTGGCCGATGCGCGCTGGTCCGACCTGCTGCGCCTGCGGCTCGCCCTGGCGCGGCTGCGGCTGGAGGGCGCGGCCGTTCCGCAACTGTCGCTCTCGCAGTTCAAGGTGCGCGATGCCGGGCAGGACGGCCCGGCCAGCTTCGGGCCCTTCACGCTCGCCGAGGTGCCGGTGGAGCGCGCCGAATGGCAGGGCGTGCGCTGGATCGGCCGGCAGGGGCGCGACCTGGCCTACGGCGGCTCCGTGGATTTCGGGGCCGCATGGCGGCCCGCGCACGGGCTGCTGGAGCGCGAGGGCGCGTCGCCGCCCGCGCGCCTGGCCATCGAACGCGAGGGCAGCGAAGACCGCTGGCGCGCCGACGTGACGGCCGGCGGGCGCACCGAGCGCGGCGAACTGCGGCTGCAGGAATTCGGCGAGCGTTACCGGGTGACCGGCTCGCTCGATTTCTCCGGGGTGGATGTGGTGGGGGTCATGGATGCCTTCGAGCGTCGATCGATCGTGTCGGGCCAGGCCAGCGGTCATACCGACCTGATCGCCGAAGGCGACGACCCGGCCGCAGCGATGCGGGCGCTCCAGACGCGCACGTCCTTCACGGTGGCCCGGGCGAAACTGTTGACCTTCGACCTCGAGGCCGCCATCCGCAGCGCCGGCAGCGACAAGGGCGGCACGACACAACTCGACAGCCTGACGGGCATCGTGCGCACCGAGGCCGATGCCGGCGGCACCATCGTGCGCTACAGCGACCTGAAGGCGACTTCCGGGGTGCTTACCGCCACCGGCGATGCCGTGGTCCAGAACCAGCGCGTGAGCGGCCACGTGGCGGTGGACCTGGTGGATGGCGTCGTGGGCGTACCGCTGGAATTCGGCGGCACGGTGAAGGACCCCACGCTCAGCCTGCCGCCCGCCGCACTGGCTGGCGCCGCGGTGGGCACGGTGGTTGCCCCCGGCGTGGGCACGGCCCTGGGCGCGCGCATCGGCGAAACCGTGCGGCGCATCTTCGGCGGAGAAGACAGGCAGGAGCCGCCGGCACCACGCCGCCTGCCGCCGGTACGGCGGGATCCGGACTAGAAAAAAGAAAGGGCGCCCGAAGGCGCCCCATCATCGCTGGCTGGTCCAGGGGGAACTCAGAACGTGGTCCAGTCGTCGTCGGCGTTGCTGTGTGCGGCCGGCTTCGCGGCGGGCTTGGGTGCCGCTGCCGGCAGGGCCGGTGCCTTGGGCGCCGCCGCGGCCGGGCCGGCGGGCGCCTTGGACGCGCGCTGCACCGGCTGTGCGGGCCTGGCCGGGGGCGCAGGCGTGCTGCCCAGTTGCGCAGCCGGTGCCTTGCGGGCACCCAGGGCCGGGGAGGCGGCCGGTGCAGGCCGTGCTGCCGGGCGTGCCGGAATGGCCTGGGGCGTGGCAGCAGCGGCGTGGACGGGGGCTGGCGCAGGCGCAGCGCGCTCGGCCATGCCCGAGAGCCGGAACACGCCCACCGCCTCGGTCAGGCGCACGGCCTGCTGCTGCAGGCTGCCGGCTGCGGCGGCGGATTCCTCCACCAGCGCGGCGTTCTGCTGCGTGGCCTGGTCGAGCTGGGACACGGCCGAATTCACCTGGCCGATGCCCTCGCTCTGCTCGCGCGTGGCGGCGTCGATCTCGGCGATCAGGTCGCTCACGCGCTGCACCTGCTGCACGATGTCGGACATGGTGGCGCCGGCTTCGTCCACCAGGCGCGTGCCCGTGCCGACCTTCTCCACGCTCTGGCCGATGAGGTTCTTGATTTCCTTGGCCGCCTCGGCGCTGCGCCCCGCGAGCGCGCGCACTTCGCTGGCCACGACCGCGAAGCCGCGGCCCTGTTCACCGGCACGGGCGGCTTCCACGGCCGCGTTCAGCGCCAGGATGTTGGTCTGGAAGGCGATGCCGTCGATCACGCCGATGATGTCGGCGATCTTGTTGGAGCTGCCCGAGATGTCCTGCATGGTCGCGACCACCTGGCCCATGACATCGCCGCCCCGGCTCGCGGCCTGGCTGGCGGTGGAGGCGAGCTGGCTGGCCGTGCGTGCCGTATCCGCGTTCTGGCGGATGGTGGCGCTCATTTCCTCCATGGAGGCAGCCGTCTGCTGCAGGCTGGAGGCCTGCGACTCGGTGCGCTGGGAGAGGTCTGCGTTGCCGCTGGCGATCTGCGAGGAGCCGGTGGCGATGGAGTCGCTCGCCTGCCGGATCTGGTGCACCACGCGCGTGAGGTTTCCGTTCATGGTCTGCAGGGAGTGCAGCAGCAGGGCGGCCTCGTCGCGGCCGGTATCGTCCATCGTGCGGGTCAGGTCGCCCTCGGCCACGGCCTGGGCCAGGCCCACGGCCTGGGACATCGGCCCGGTGATGGAACGCGTGATCAGGATGGCGCCCACCACGCCCACCAGCACGGCGATCACGGCGACCACGCCGAGGATGGTGGCGGACTGCACGAAAGTGGCATGGGCCTGAACGCTGGCCTGCTGCATTTCGCCTTCGTACTGCTTCACGAGCTGTGCCAGGTGGCCGAGCAGTTCGCCCTGGATCTTGTAGCGCGGGCCGAAAAGCAGTTTCTGCCCTTCGATGTTCTGGTTGCTGAGCCCCAGCCTGGTCACGTCGGCGGTGAACGCCAGGTATTCCTTGCTCGATGCTTCGGTGGTGTCGATCAGGCTGCGGGTTGCGGGCGATGTTTCCATCTGCCGCAGCCGGGCGATCGTGTCGGCGAACTCGGCGGTACTTTTGTCGATGACGGCCTTGTTGCTCGCCATCTGCGCCTCATCCTCCAGGATGATGATGTTCCGTGCGGCGCGGGCGATGTCCAGCACCAGGTAGCTCATGCGCTGGCTGGCACTCGCCTTGGCGTAGTACTCGGACGTGAGCTGCTGTGACGTGTGGTCGAGCGAAGACATGCGGGCAATGCCCATTCCGGTGACGATGGCCAGCAGCAGCAGCAGCAGGCCGAAGCCCAGGGCCAGCCGGTATCCCAGGGTGAGACGGCGGAGGAATTGCATAGGGGAACTTTCAGTTCGGGGCGGGGACTCGGCCAGGTGGAAACCGGCGCAGACACGCATTTTCGCGCGGAGCCATGACATTCCGGGAGTATGTGACAAAACGCAACGGTCTGCAGGGCGCCATTGCAGTGGGCCCGCAGCTTCCGGGGCAATGGGCGCACCTGACGTGTGTGCGCATCGGCCGGAACGATGGAATCAGGCCTGGCTGCCAGCTAGCGCGCGCTCGATCCGGCGCCGGTTCACGGTGGTTTTCGGGACGTGGAACGGGAACCACGTTCGCACGTCCTCTTCCAGCCCGATGCCGTGCATGTAGTTGTAGATCGCCTTCTTCAACCCCGCGCCCAGCGCATCATGGTCCACCCCCGTCGGATCGATGAAGGCCACGTCGTTCTTCGCGAAGCCGCCGGGCGGCAAGGGGGCGAGCGTCACGCCATATTCCGCCGGATTCTTCCCCACGGGCGAATGCACGGTGCAGGCGAAGCGGTGGAAGAAGCCGCTCTGGATGCAGCCGTTGGCGAACAGCTGGCGCACGTATTCCAGCGCGTCCACCGTGTCCTGCACGGTCTGGGTGGGGAAACCGTACATCAGGTAGGCGTGCACAAGGATGCCGGCGTCGCTGAAGGCGCGGGTCACGCGCGCCACCTGGTCCACGGAGACGCCTTTCTTCATCAGCTGCAGCAGCCGGTCCGACGCCACCTCCAGCCCGCCGGAGATGGCGATGCAGCCCGAATCGGCCAGCAGCCCGGCCAGCTCGGGCGTGAAGGTCTTCTCGAAGCGCACGTTGCCCCACCAGCTGATGCCGGCATTGCGCTCGATGAGTTCGGTGGCCAGCGCCTTGAGCGCCTTCGGGGGCGCGGCCTCGTCCACGAAGTGGAAGCCCGTCTGTCCGGTTTCGGCGACGATGGCCTGGATGCGGTCGGCCAGCACCTGGGCGCTGGCGCCTTCGTAGCGGCCGATGTAGTCCAGGCCCACATCGCAGAAGCTGCACTTCTTCCAGTAGCAGCCATGCGCCACGGTGAGCTTGTTCCAGCGGCCGTCGCTCCAGAGCCGGTGCATGGGGTTGAGCATGTCCAGCAGCGACAGGTAGCGGTCCAGCGGCAGGCCGTCCCAGGTGGGGGTGCCGACCTCGGCGAAGGCGACGTCGGCTTCCATCATGTTCACGTACTGCACCGCGCCGGCATCATCGCGCACGAAAGTGCGAACGAGGCGCTGCCTGCCGCGGCGGCCTTCCAGGTGTTCCAGCAGCGCCAGCAGCGGGCGCTCGCCGGCATCGAGCGTGACGTAGTCGAAGAAGTCGAACACGCGCGGATCGGACAGCTCGCGCAGCTCGGTGTTCACGAAGCCGCCGCCCAGCACGGTGGCGATGTGCGGATGCCGCGCCTTGATGGCCTGGGCGATGCGGAAGGCCGCATAGACCGAGCCCGGGAACGGCACCGAGAGCAGCACCACCGTGGGCTGGTGGCGCCCGATGGCCTCGTGCGTGAGCTGTGCGAGCAGGTCGTCCACCAGCGTGGGAGGGGCGCCCAGGGCATCGGCCAGCGGGTCGAAGGTGGGCTGGCTGCCGGCCAGCGATTCGGCATAGCGTACGAACTCGAAGCGTTCGTCCACCGCATCGCGCAGCACGTCGGCCAGGTCGTTCAGGTAGAGCGTGGCCAGGTGCTTGGCCTTGTCCTGCAGGCCCAGGGCGCCGAAGGCCCAGCCCAGCGGATCGCCGCCTTCGTCATCGACATAGACATCGAGCGAGGCGAAGCGCGGCCCTTCGGGCAGGTAGTGGCGCCCGGCGACGCGGTGCGCCAGCGTGCTGTCCCGCCCCTGCAGGAACGCGATGGCCGGGCCGATGGTGGCCAGATACCGGTCCTGCTGGCTGGCGAAGGACTGCACGGCGGGGCTGCGCCGCTTCGGGGGAATCGCCTGCACCCGCTCTGCCACCTCCTTCAGTCCTTCGGGCGAGAGCAGGCGCAGCACCAGGGCCAGCGCCAGGTCTTCCTGGAAGGCCGCGATGCCGCGCGAGCGCAAAAAGCCCGTGAGGTAGGCGGTGGAGGGGTAGGGCGTGTTGAGCTGCGTCATCGGCGGGATGACGGCCAGAACACGGCAGGCGGAATCGGGCATGGAAAACGTGGGACAGGGGGCCCCGATTATCCCGGCGTGCCGCGCGGCGTGCCGGCCAGGGGGCACTGCGGCATCTCCACCGGGTGGTGGAGGTCGGGGCTCAGGGGCCGGGGGCCGGTCCTTCACCGGCCGGTACCGGGGCCTGCCGTGCCAGCCGCCGGGCCTGCTTGACCTCGTACATCTGCCGGTCGGCCCGGTCCAGGGCCTGCTCGGCCGTGAGCGGCTGCTCCGGCGGCACGGCGATGGCGCCCACGCTGGCACCTTCGTAATCGAGCGTGGCGTCCGGAAGGACGAATCGTCCCTGCGTGGCCTGGGCGACGCGCTCTCGGAAGGACTCCTGCGGGCAGTGCACCGCATCTCCGGCTTGCGTGCCGAGGGCTGCCACGACGAATTCGTCACCCCCCATGCGGGCCACCACGTCTTCCTCGCGCAGCACCGCCCGCAGCCGCTGCGCGATGGCCACCAGGAACTGGTCGCCCACCTCGTGCCCGTGGCGGTCGTTGATCGACTTGAAGCGGTCCAGGTCGATGAAGGCCACCAGCACCTCCACGTGCCGGCGCCGGCCCTGCGACAGCAGCCGCGTGAGCGACTCGATGAGCGCCCGGCGGTTCTGCAGTCCCGTCAGTGCGTCGGTCGCGGCGTATCGGGCCAGCCGTTCGTTGGCGCAGACCAGTTCCCCGATCAGCCGCTCGCGTTCGATCTGCTGGCCGATCAGGTGGGCGAAGAGGGTGAGGATGTGCTCGGTTTCGGGCGTGGACGGCCGGGCCCGCGTGCTGGCCGCGCACAGCGTGCCGCACAGCCGGCCGTCCGCAGTGCGCACGGGCATGCTGGCATAGGCCCGCAGGCCCAGGTCGCGCACGGCCGCCAGGTCCGCCCAGCGGCTCGAAATGTCGCTGGCGTAGCGCAGGCCCTCGTCCAGCGCCCGCTTGCAGGGCGTCTGGTCCCAGGAGGTGACCAGGCCTTCGGGGATCTGCAGCGTGCCGGAATTGCGCGCGTGCAGGATCCGGAGGGTGCCTTGTGCCTCGTCGATGGACGTCAGGTAGGTGGATTCCAGCCCCGTCACCATCGACAGCATCTCCAGCAGCGGGCGCGTGAGGTCCTCCAGGGTGCGCGCCGTGGAGACCGAGCCGGACAGTTGCTCGAGGAGGGGTGTCATGCGGGGCGGAGGTTAGATGATCCGCATGGGCCTGTCGAGCGCTCAGCCCCGTGGCGGCGTGGCCAGGTAATTGTTCTTGACCCGGATGTAGTGTTCCGCGGAGTAGCGCAGGTAGGCGATCTCCTGCGGAGTCAACGCACGCTGGCGCACGGCGGGCCGGCCGATGTAGAGAGAGCCGTGCTCCAGCATCTTGCCCGGCGGCACCAGGCTGCCGGCGCCGAGCATCACCTGGTCGCCGATGACCGCATCGTCCATCACGATGCTGCCCATGCCGATGAGGCACTCGTCGCCGATGCGGCAGCCGTGCAGGATGGCCGAGTGTCCGATGGTCACGTGGCTGCCGATGACCAGGGGCGAGCCGTCCGGCTTGCCCGGGTGGCGGTGGGACACATGGCCCATGCTCAGGTCCTGCACGTTGGAGCCCTCGCCCACGGAGATGCGGTGCACGTCGCCGCGCAGCACGGCGTTGCACCAGACGGAGGCGTCCCGCCCCAGGTGCACGTCGCCGATCACCTGGGCCGAGGCATGGATGAACACGCCTTCGTCCGTCGTGGGCGTGGCGTCGAGATAGGGGGAAAGAGGCATGGGCTGAAAACGGCCGGGGCCGGCAAACGAAGGGCGTGGCCCGGAGCGTAAGGCACGCCGGGCCGCGCCGCAGCCGGGGGCTCAGGTTTCCCGCAGGACGGTATGGCCCGCTGCCAGCAGCAGGGCCTGGCCGGCGGCGGCATCACGCTCCTGCAGCAGGAGGTGGTCGCCGTCGAAGGTCGAGACCACGAACACGCCGATGCCCGCTTCCGAAAGCGGCTGTATCACCGACAGCACGATCCCCGTGGCGCCGAAGGCGAACGGGCCGACGAAACGGAACGCCTTCCAGTCCCGCTCGGCCTGCACGTGGGCGGGCACCCGCTCCTGCAGGCAGACCACCGACAGCTCCTCGGAGGTGCGCGTGACCGAGACGAAGCCATCGCCGTCCGCCCAGTCCGGGAATGCCGACGAGGGTGCGAGGCGCGCCACCGCGTAGCGCGAGGGGAGGGGGGCGAGGGTGATGCGGGGACGGGTCATGGTGCGGAGGGGAGGGGCGTGAAGGCGAGGAAGGCGGCCAGAGACAGCATCACGGCCGCCACGAAGGCGTCGAGCGCGCGCCAGGCCGAAGGCCGGGCGAACCAGGGCGACAGGAGCCGGGCCCCGAAGCCCAGCGAGAGGAACCATGCGGTGGAGGCGGCGATCGCCCCGGCCGCGAACGCCGCGCGCTCGGGTGGCGGCCGTTGTCCGCCCAGCGCGCCGAGCAGCACGACCGTATCCAGATACATGTGCGGATTGAGCAGCGACACCGCCAGCACGGCGGCAAGGGCCTGCCGCGTGCCCGTGCGCCGGGCCGGGCCGATGCCGTCCCGGCCTGCGCCGTCCGCCACCCGGGCGCCGCCCCGCAGGGCACGCCGCGCCGCAGCCAGGCCGTACCAGGCGAGAAAGGCCGTACCGCCCCAGCGGGCCGCGCCGATCAGCAGGGGCTGCCCCTGGATCAGCAGGCCCATGCCCGCCACGCCGGCAGCGATTGCCACGGCATCGACGGCGATGCAGGTCCATGCCGTGAGCGCCACGTGCCGGCGCTGCAGGCCCGTGCGCAGCACGTGCACGTTCTGCGCCCCGATCGCGATGATGAGGCCCGCGCCGGTACCCAGGCCCTGCAGGAAGGAAGTTGTCCACCACATGCCGGAATTCTGCGGGCGTATTGCCAAAATTGAGCCAGACTTGCTTATTCATCGGCCAGGCCGAGAATTCCTCAATAAAGCCGTCCCAAGCCGCCATGAACCTCGATTCAAGACAGTGTGAAGCCTTCCTCGCCGTGGCCGAGGCCGGCAGTTTCGAGCAGGCCGCCGGCGCGCTGCACCTGACGCCCTCGGCGGTGTCGCTGCGGGTGCGTGCGCTGGAAACCCGTCTCGGCCAGCCGCTGCTGGTGCGTGGCCGCCCCTGCCGCGCCACGCGGGCCGGGCGGCAACTGCTGCAGCACCTGCAGCGCGCGCGGGCCATGGAGCGTGAGTTGCTGGCGGACCTGGCCGGTGATGGCGGGGATGCGGCGTTTTCTCCCGTCGCGCTGGCCGTGAATGCGGATTCGCTGGCCACCTGGCTCCTGCCGTCGCTGGCGCCCGCCCTGCAGCGCGAGCGCATCGCCCTGGAGTTGATGGTGGACGACCAGGAGCACACGCATGCGCTGCTGGAGGCCGGGCTGGTGCATGCCTGCGTTTCCGTGCAGCCGGAGGCCATGCGCGGCTGCGTGGCCGAACCGCTGGGAACGATGCGCTATCGGCTGGTGGCGTCGCCCGCGTTCGCGGCGCAGTGGTTCCCGCGCGGCATCACGCGCTCCTCGGCGCGCCGGGCGCCGGTCGTGGTCTTCAACCGCAAGGATGCCCTGCAGGCACAGGTCCTGCGCCAGGCCTTCGGCCTGCAGGCCAGTGCATGCCCCAGCCACTACGTGCCGGCATCCGAGCCTTTCGTGGCCGCGGTGCGCTGCGGGCTGGGCTACGGCATGGTGCCCGAGCTGCAGATTCCGGGGGCCGTGGAACGGGGGGAACTGGTGGATGTGCTGCCGGACGCCGCCATCGATCTCGCCCTGTTCTGGCACGGCTGGCGGCAGCAGCCGCCGCGGCTGGAGCGCCTGGCCCGCAGTGCGATGGAGGCGGCGCGCCGCGTGCTGGGCCCCGCGCCGCCGCCTCAGCCGCGGGCGTAGAAACCCAGGAACATGTCCACCGCGTCGGCCAGCACCTGGGCCTGTTGATCCGCGTCCAGCGGCGGCTGGCCGAGCAGGAGTTGCGGCCAGAAGGCATGGGTCTTGAGCTGGCCCATGAGCAGGTGCGCGGCATACAGCGGATCGGCATCGGCGCGCAGGCGGCCCGCCTCCTGCGCGTCGCGTATCCAGGCGGGCAGGCCTTCTTCCCTCGAGGACAGGCGCTCGGCCATCGCCTTGGCGCGTCCGGGCGTGTGCAGCATCTCGGCCATCACCACGCGAGAGAGGTCCATGAAGCTCGGATCGTTGAAGAGCTGCATCTTGCCGCCGATCAGCTCCAGCAGCTGCTGCCGCAGCGGCCGGCCGGCGTCGTGGCGCAGGTCGGGCAGCGCGTGGCTGCGGTTCCACAGCTGGTCGAGGATGGCGGAGAACAGCTCGTCCTTGCTGGGGAAATGGTTGTAGACCGTGCGTTTCGATACACCGGCGGCGGCGGCCACGCGGTCCATGCTGGTGCCGGAGAAACCGCTTTCGCGGAACTCCGCGATGGCCGCCTGCACGATGGCTTCGCGCTTGCGGTCGGTCAGGCGGGGGAGCACGTCGGTAGCTGTCATACGGAAATTTTACACCGCACGGTTTACTTTTCCCGGAACAACACTACACTGTGCAGTGCACTTCGTAGTGCGTCTTTTTCCCATTCTTCCTCCACTGCCATGGCCCGTCCTTCCGCCTACAGCCACGCCGCCCCGATCGAACCGTCCCCCCTGCGGCTTCCGGCATCGGCCGACGGCCGATTTCGCAACGCGGCCCGGCCTCGCCGCATGGGCTGGCTCAAAGGCCTGCAGGTCATGCTGCGCATGGCATTCGGCAAGCCGGCAGATACGGTGCCCGACCGCCCCGTGCCGGTGCGGGCGCTCACGCGGGAGGCGCTGCTGTCCGCGCCCGACATGTCGCTGTGGCGGCTGGGCCATTCCACGGTGCTGCTGAAGCTGCAGGGCGGCTTCTGGCTGACGGACCCGGTGTTCTCGGAGCGCGCCTCTCCCGTGCCGTTCGCAGGGCCCCGGCGCTTCCACGCGCCGCCCCTGCGGATCGAAGACCTGCCGCCGCTGCGGGGCGTGGTGCTCTCGCATGACCACTACGACCACCTGGACCGTGCGGCCATCCTCGCGCTGGTGCCGAAGGTGGAGCAGTTCATGGCCCCGCTGGGCGTGGGCGACCGCCTGGTGGGCTGGGGCGTGCCGGCAGACAAGGTGCGGCAGTTCGACTGGTGGCAGGGCACCACCTTCGCCGGCGTGCAGCTGGTCTGCACGCCGGCGCAGCATTTCTCGGGGCGGGGCCTGTCCGACGGCAACCGCACGCTCTGGGCATCGTGGGTGCTGATCGCGGGCAGCACCCGGGTCTTCTTCAGCGGTGATTCCGGCTACTTCGACGGCTTCCGCGCCATCGGCGAGCGCTACGGCCCGTTCAACCTGACGCTGATGGAAACCGGCGCCTACAACACCGACTGGCCCGACGTGCACATGCAGCCCGAGCAGAGCCTGCAGGCGCACCTGGATGTGCGGGGGCGCCACTGCCTGCCCATCCACAACGGCACGTTCGACCTGTCCTTCCATGCCTGGACCGAGCCCTTCGAGCGCATCGGCGCGCTGGCCGCCGCATGCGGCGTGCCGCTGCTGACGCCCGCCATGGGCGAGCGCGTGGACATCCGCTCCCCCGCCGCCACCCAACCCTGGTGGCGCGATGCCGCGGCGCCCGCCGCTTCCTGACCGACCGGAGACCATCGACCATGCTCAGCCGCGTCATCTCCATCCGGCGCCTCCTGTACGGCCACCCCGCGCCGGCCGGCAGCGGGAGGCCTCCCGTGCGCCTTGCCGCGTCCGGCCACCCTGCGCCTACCGTCGGCGCGATACCGGATCGATCCGCCCAGGCGAGGTCCGTCCAATCCACGCCGCCTGGCGTGGCTGCCATTCAGGAACTGGCAAGCACTGGCTCTTGAGCGCTACGCTGAAGCCGGTGGTACCTCCGGTCAGAGGGCCGCGGAGCAGGCCATGCCAGCAGACGCCGTGGAACCGGCTTTGCCGGGCCACCAGCGTCGTCCCCCTGGGGGGAAGGCGCCGAAGGCGACTCAGGGGGGGGACTCTTCCCCTGTAGGCAGCCGCATCACTCCGGTGCGGAAGTCGTACTCGAACACCTCGCCATGCCGCGCCCAGGTGATGGCCGTGCGCAGCACGCTCTCGGCCTCCTGGGCGTCGAGCTGCTCGCTCAGCAGGCGCAGGAAGGGGGCGTCCGGCAGTTCGCCCGCCGGCTCCTGCTCCAGGCTGTGGCGGATGTGCGCTACCAGCGGCACATGGGCCAGCAATTGCTGGCCGAAGATTTGCTGCCGCAGGCCGTGGGCTCCTTCCACATAGCGCCGCCCGAGCGGGGTGATCTGCAGGTCGCCGCTCGCCAGCGCCGCCAGGCCCAGCTGGGACACCGCATGGGCCACCGGCAGCAGTTCGGCGTCGGTGAGGCTGGTTTCCTCCGCCAGCCGGGGCAGGTCGGCGCGGCCGTCGAAGGGGGGCTCGGCCAGCAGTTCCAGCAGGCCGTCCATGCGCGCCACGTCGGCGGCGGGCAGGCGATCGGTGAGCGTGGCCGGCGCCGGCTCGGCCGCCGCACCACCGGCCGTGGACGCGTGGCGCGTGGCGCCGGCCGTCATGAGCGCATAGACCTCGTCGATCAGCGCGCGCACGTGGTGGCTGTCCGGATCGCGGGGGCGCGGCAGCTGGATCGACAGCTGGCAGCGGATGCGGCCCGGATCGCTGGCGAAGATCAGCACGCGGTCGGCCATCATCACGGCCTCCTCGATGTTGTGCGAGACCACCAGCATGGCCTTGGTGGGCATGCTGCCGCTGCGCCACAGCTGCAGGATGTCCTCGCGCAGGCGCTCGCCGGTCAGCACGTCCAGCGCGGAAAAGGCCTCGTCCATCAGCAGCACGTCGGGCTGGGTGACCAGGGCGCGGGCGATGCCCACGCGCTGGCGCATGCCGCCCGAGAGCTCGCGCGGCAGCGCCCCTTCGAAGCCCGCCAGCCCGATGAGTTCGATGGCGGCCTCGGCCCGCGCGGCGCGCTCGGCCTGCGGCACGCCGCGCGCCTCCAGGCCCAGTTCCACGTTCTGCTGCACCGTCAGCCAGGGAAAGAGCGCGAACGACTGGAACACCATGCTGATCGCGCGCGCCGGCCCGTGCAGCGGCTGGCCACGGTAGCGCACGTCGCCCTCGTCGGCCGGCACCAGGCCCGCCATGATGCGCAGCAGCGTGCTCTTGCCCGAGCCGGACTGCCCCAGCAGGGCGACGATCTCGCCCTCGCGCAGCGTGAAATCGACGTTCTGCAGCACGGGGCGCTCGCGGCCGTCGGAAGAGCGGAAGGTCTTGCCCACGCCGTGGAGTTCGATGATGGATTGCGTCATGGCAGCGGTGCGTTGGGTTCAGCGTTCGGGGCGGGTCAGAAATGCATGCGGTCTTCTGCGAGACGGTAGAGGCGTCGCCACAGGAAGTGGTTCAGCCCCATCACGAAGACCACCATCGCGCCGATGCCCAGCGCGATGCGCGGGAAGTCGCCGGTGGCCGTCATCTGCGCGATATAGCTGCCCAGGCCCCGGGCCTGCAGCGTGGTGTCGCCCCATGTCACGTACTCGGCCACGATGCTGGCGTTCCACGAGCCGCCGCTGGCGGTGATGGCGCCGGTCACGAAGCTGGGGAACACGGCGGGCAGCAGGTAGCGCTTCCACTTGAGCCAGCCCGACAGGCCCAGGTTCTGCGCGGCCAGGCGCAGTTCGTTGGGGATGCTGGAGGCACCCGCGATCACGTTGAAGAGGATGTACCACTGCGTGCCCAGGATCATCAGGGGCGACAGCCACACGTCCGGGTTCAGCTTCCAGTGCACCACCAGCATCACGGCCACGGGAAAGAACAGGTTGGCCGGGAAGGCGGCCAGGAACTGCGCCACCGCCTGCAGCCGGCCCGCCCAGCGCGGATTCATGCCGATCCACACGCCGATGGGCACCCACACCACGGCCGCCAGCGCGATCAGCACCATCACGCGCACCAGGGTGTAGCCGCCCAGGGTGAACACGTGCACCACCTCGTGCCAGCCCACCTCCGTGTGGACGAACTGCACCAGCCGCGCGATGGCGAAGAGCACCCCCGCGGCCAGCACCGCGTCCCATACCCTTTCGGCGCGGGCCGAGGGCGCGGGTGGGCGGGCGCGGATCGAGGTGCCGTCGTGGCTGCGCTTGAACAGCGTGAGCGTGCGGCCCAGCTGCCGCTGGCACCAGCCGGCGACGGTCTGCGTGGCGCGGGCGCGGCGCAGCCAGTCCAGCAGCCAGGAGCGGGGGGCCGCATCGGAGCTGCCTTCCTCGAAGCGGAACTTGTCGGCCCAGGCGACCAGCGGGCGGAAGAGCAGTTGGTCGTACAGCAGGATGGCCACCAGCATGCAGGCGATGGCCCAGCCGATCGCCGGCAGGTCGCGCGCCTCGATGGCCATGGCGATGTACGAGCCCACGCCGGGCAGCTTGATGTCCTGGTGCGAGACGGAAATCGCCTCCGAGGCCACCACGAAGAACCAGCCGCCGGACATCGACATCATCATGTTCCACAGCAGGCCGGGCATCGCGAAGGGCAGTTCCAGCCGCCAGAAGCGCTGCCAGCCCGAGAGCTGGAACACCCGCGCGGCCTCCTGCAGCTCCGCCGGCACGGTGCGCAGCGACTGGTACAGGCTGAACGCCATGTTCCACGCCTGCGAGGTGAAGATGGCGAAGATGGCCGCGCATTCCACGCCCAGCAGGCTGCCCGGGAAGAGGGCGATGAAGCCTGTCACGGTGATGGACAGGAATCCCAGGATGGGAATGGACTGCAGGATGTCCAGCAGGGGCACCAGCACCCGCTCGGCCAGCCGGTACTTGGCCGCCAGCACCGCGAACACGCAGGCGAAGATGAGCGATGCGCCCAGCGCGATGAACATGCGCAGCGTGGTGCGCAGCAGGTAATACGGCAGCTGCCAGGGGTCCAGCGAGAGCGGGATCACGTCGCCCATCTCGAAGGGCCGGGCCATCTGCGCCGCGCCATACGCCAGCAGCACCACGCCCGCCAGCACCAGCGGCAGCAGGGCCCAGTCCCAGCGGTTGGGGCCGGCATCCACGACCTGGCGTGGAAAGAATTCGCGGGACGCTTGGTTTTTCATGGTGTGCGGAAACGGAAAGGGCGCATAGGGTAGCCGGTCCTCGTGACAAAAGGCCGTGCCATGCCGCCGCCGCACGCGAAATGCCGCGCGAGGGCGGCATGGCGGAGTCCGCCGAAGCGGGAAAGTTCAGTGCCCCGCGGGGCCGGGTGCCCGGGCGCCGGCCTCGGGCGCCGTTCCCATCAACTGCCCCACGATCGCCGCCTGCACGGGGGCGAGCCGGCGGGCGCCCTGCAGCACCACGCGCCGCAGCAGGCGCGGCAGGGGGCGGTCATCGGTGTAGAGCCGCACGATGGCATTCGTGCCCTCGTACAGCGGCCAGGCATGGCGGTGGTGCGCCCGGGCGTAGTGCCGTTCCAGCAGATGGGCATCACCGATGTCGCGGCCCATGTCGTGCGCATGCGCCAGCGCGGCGGTGAGCCGCTCCACGCCCGCGAGGCCCAGGTTGTAGCCATGCGCGGTCACCGGATGCATGCCCACGGCGGCATCGCCCAGCAACGCGCAGCGGTGCCCGCTGAAGCGCCGTGCATAGACGGCCACCAGCGGATAGGCATGGCGTTCGCCAGCCAGGCGCATCGCGCCGAGGCGGTCGCCGAACTGGGCCTGCACCTGGGCGGCGAAATCGGCCGGTGGCAACGCGAGCAGCGCGGCAGCGTCGTCGGTGCGGGTGGTGACCACCACCGAGCACAGGGGTTCGCCCGTGCCCGGGTCGGGTGGCAGCGGCAGGATGGCCAGCGTGCGGGCATAGCCGAAGCACTCGTGCGCGATGCCGTCCCCCGCCAGCGCGTGGTGCATGCGGCAGACGATGACCGTGCGCCCGAAATCGGTGCTCGCCGCGCCGATCCCGAGTTGCCGCCGCGTGCCGGAGAAGCGGCTGTCCGCCGCCACCAGCAGGCGCGCGCGCAGCCGCAGGGGCGCGGCGCCATCCGGTCCGTCGCCGGCAGGCGCGCATTCCAGTTCCGCCGCGTCCTGCGACACGGCCACGTGAGCCACCTGCCGGCCGGCCAGCAGCCGTACGCCCGGCGTGGCCAGGGCCGCGGCGTGCGCCGTGCGCCGCAGGGCGTGGTTGGGGACGATCCAGCCCAGGTGGCCCGGGCCTCGCCCGGTCTGCAGGCGCAGCGGCTGCGCGCCGCCCACGGGACCATCGTGCACCTGTGCTGCGTGGATGCGCCCGATCTCGTGCGGCAGCAGGCGCTGCCAGGAGCCCAGGCGCCGCAGCGTGTCCGCGCTGGGGTGGGTGAGCGCGATCTCCCGGCCGTCCGGCGCCGGTTCGGCCAGCGCGGCATCCGGCTGGCGCTCCACCACCGTGGCCGTGAAACCGGCCTGCGCCAGCGAGACTGCGAGCGAAAGGCCGGCGGGGCCGCCGCCCACGACCAGGACGTCGCAGTCGTGCGCGACTGCCGTCGTGGCCTGCTGCGGCAGGGAGACGGGGTCGGAAGCAGGCGCGGACATCTCGGGCATGGCGGGCGGAAACGCGCAGGGCGCGCAAAAGTGGGAGCCTGCCCATTGTGGGCGCGGCGGCCCGGGGCTGCCATTGCCGTGCATCAAGCGATGTGTTCGCCGCTGCCGACAGCGCTCTGGAGCCGCTGCGCTTCCTCCAGCCACGCCACGAAGCAGCGGGCTTCTTCGGAGGCAGCCGGTGCAATGCCGTAGTAGTAGCGCTCCAGCGGCAGGGTGTGGCGGGGAAGCAGCGGCACCAGCCGTTTCTGCCGGAGATCGTTGCCCCACAACGACCGCGGCGCCATGGCCACGCCCAGTCCATCGACGGCGGCCTGGAGAATCAGGTGCAGGTGGTCCAGGTGCAGCCGCCCGGCGGCCTTCAGCCGGCCTGTGCCTGCCTGCCGGCACCAGTCGTCCCAATCCCCCTTCCTGGAACGGGCGCAGAGCCACACGAACGCCGCCAGGTCGCGCGGAGATTCGACAGGGCGGCTGGCGCTCTGCAGCAAGGCCGGCGATGCCACCGCCAATGCCTCGTCTTCCAGGAACGGTGCCACCTGCAACGACGCCGGCCACCCCTGGAGCCCGCGCCGCACGGCCACATCGAATCCCTCTGCGGCGTGGGAAGGGGCAGCGATGCTGGTGATGACCTCCGGCTCGATGCCGGGGTGCCTGGCCACGAAGTCCGGCAGTCTGGGAATCAGCCAGCGCACAGCGAACGACGGCCTCACGTTGATCCGCACGGCCCGGCTCGCCACCCCTCCCCGGAGAGCGGTGGCCGCATTGCCGATCAGGGCGAGACCCGCCTCGGCCTGCGCGTAGAAAGCCTGGCCTTCCACCGTGAGCACCACCTGCCGCACCCGGCGTTCGAAGAGGGCAACGCCAAGGTCGTCCTCAAGCCCCTTGATCTGCCGGCTCACGGCGCCGTGGGTCACATGGAGTTCCTGCGCCGCCCGCGAAAAACTCTGGTGCCTGGCCGCGGCCACGAAGGCCCGTACCGCATTGAGAGGGGGGAGCACCATGGTCATGTGTGAGATTTTTGCACACATGTGGCCCCAACAAACTCGTTTGTCGCCTCCCTCCGCAGGGCCCACGATGCGGGCCATGCAAACGACCAGAGCGGCAGGTGCGGATCTCCCCACTCCAGAGGCCGCTGACCGCGAATCCAGAAACGCTGCCATAGCACTGGCCACCACGCTGCCTTCGGACGTGGTGCTGTATCTGCTGTTTCCCGTGCACGGCGCTGCATGGGGCATCACGCTGGTGGAGGCGGGGATGCTGCTGGCAGCGAACCGCCTCGTGCGCATTGCCGGGTACGGCTGGGTCGCACGCATGTATGCCCGGTACGGAGACCGCAGGGTCTGCACCCTGGCGGTCGCAGCGGCTGCCGCCTGTGCATTGGGCAATGCCACCCTCGGCGGCTTCTGGCTGCTGCTGCCGCTGCGATTGCTCTGGGGCATGGCGTTCGCTGCGCTGAACCTCTCCACGCAGGTACTGGCCACTTCGTCGGCAGCCGGTGCATCGGCGCGGTCCGGAAGATCGCGCGCCTTCATCGCCCTGGGGCCCGTGATCGCCTTGCCGGCGGCCGCCGTGTTGAGCGAGCTGGCAGGACCCCGCTGGGTCCTGGGCGCACTGACCTTCGTGGCCCTGGGCGGCTTGTGGGCCGCCCGCATGCTTCCCGCCCGGCCCCACCCGGGCATGGATGGGGTGCGCACCCGGCCGTCGCGTCCGAACGCCCTGGACACCTGGTCTTTCGTGGAGGGATTCGCGCTGGACGGCCTGTTTCTCATCGGCCTGACCGTGCTGGGCCAGGCGTTGTGGCCTTCCAGTGCGCTGACGGCCGCTGCCGTGCTGCTGGCCGTCCGGTATGGCTCCGAGATCGTTCTCGGCCCGGTTGGTGGCCGCTGGGCCGACCGGTGGGGGGCGGAACGGCTGCTCGTCGTCTTCTCGCTCATGACAGCCGTGGCCCTGGTCGGGTTCGGAACAGGGTGGCTGTGGACCTGTGCCGCGGCCATCGTGTTGCTGCGGGCCCTTCAGCTGCCGCTGCTCGCACCCATCGTCGCCATGCGCCATCCCGGGGCCGATCGCGTCCGTGCCCTGGCGGCCAGGTCCGTCTGGCGGGATATCGGTGCAGGGCTCGGGCCATTGGCCGCCGGATTGTGGCTGCCTGTGCTTCCGACGCCCTGGCTCTACGGCATTCCCGCCGTGGTGCTGGCTGCCGCGGCCCTGGCGTGTGGAAGAAATGCAGCCATCCGCGCCGGCAGCGGCCCGTCCTGATCCCGCTCCCGTGCCTTGGGCCGTCTGTCGGTGCCGCTCCTGTTCCCTCTCAGCAGGGAACGCCGTTGCGCGCGGCCAGCCACCCGGGGGCATCCTGCAGCGCCACGGGGCGCAGGAAGCGGTCCATCGCCGCGTAGCCCACCGACGTGGTGAAGGGCGCGGTGCTGGCGGGGTAGGGGCCGCCATGGTGCTGGGCGGCCGTGACGGCCACGCCGGTGGGGACGCCGGCGAAGAGCACGCGGCCCGCCACCTGGGTGGCGGCGCGCACCAGTGCGCGGTTGTCCTCCGTGTCGTCGTCCGCACCCCAGAGCGTGACCGTGAGGGAGCCGCCGACGGCGCGCAACACGTCGATCGTTTCCTGGGCCGAGCCCGTGCGCACCACCAGCGCGGCGGATCCGAAGACTTCATCGTGCAGCGCAGCGTCGGCGATGAAATCCGCCGCCTGCACCTCTGCCAGGAAGGGGCGCGGCGTGGCGCCGGGCGCGGCCGTGCCGTCCACCAGCGGCCTGACCTTGCCGTGGGCCCTCCATGCATTCACCCCGTGGTCGAAGTGCGCACGGATGCCCGCCGAAAGCATGGCGTGCGGCGCGAGCGCCTGGAGCTTGTCCGCCAGCGCCTGCACGAACGCATCGCCCGAGGCATCCCGGCGGACCACGATCACGCCGGGGCTGGTACAGAACTGGCCCGCGCCGAGGCAGATCGAGCCGGCCAGGGTTTCCGCCAGCGCGGCGCCCTGGGCCTGCAGTGCCGCGGGCAGGGCGATGAGGGGATTCACCGAGCCCAGCTCGCCGTAGAAGGGAATCGGCCGGGGGCGTTCCGCCGCCACCCGGGCCAGGGCGGTGCCGCCCTTGAACGAGCCGGTGAAGGCCACGGCGGCGATGGCCGGCGCCTGCACGAGCTGCACGCCGGTGGCCACCGATCCGCCCTCCACGAACTGGAAGACCCCTCCGGGCAGGCCCTGCGCCGCCACGACCTGCTGCGCGAGGTGTGCCGTCCGGCGGGACAGCTCCGGATGGGCCGGGTGCGCCTTCACGACCACCGGGCAGCCGGCCGCCAGCGCCGAAGCGGTGTCCCCGCCCAGCACCGAGAACGCGAACGGGAAATTGCTGGCCGAGAACATGGCGACCGGTCCCACGGGCACGCGCACGCGGGTGAGGTGCGGCCGGCCGGCCGGCGGAGCGCCGGCCACCGCGGGGTCGTCCACCACCGCGTGCGCTGCCCCCCGTTCCAGCTCGGCGGCGAAGCCGCGCAGCTGGAAGGCGGTGCGGTCCAGCTCGCCGTTCAGGCGGACCGGGCCCAGGGCGGTCTCGCGGTCGGCGAGGGGCACCAGGGCCTCGCGCTGCGATTCCAGGGCGTCGGCCAGGGCGCGCAGCAGGCCCGCGCGGTCGGCGGCGCTGCAGGCGGCGAAGGCGTCTGCCGCCTGTGCGGCGGCGGCCACGGCGGAGTCGATGGCGGCCGGCGTGGAGGCGTTCCAGGCATCGCCCTGGGGCTGGCCGGTGCGCGCGTCGATGGATTGCAGGGTGTCGGGCGTGGTCATGGAATGTCTCCTGGGAAAGGGGGCCAGGGCTGTCTCAAAAGATGGAAAGCCGATGCGGAAGTTCGGCCTGCGGCGTCCTGCCGGGCAGATCGTAGCGAGCACCTGTGACACCGGCATCCGGAAGGGTCGCTACAGTCGCGGGAAGTACCACTATCTGAGACAAACCATGGCCTCGTCTTCCAGCGAAGGCACCGCGGCCCTTGAAAAGGCCCTCGATCTCCTGGAGGCGGTCGGCGCCGCACCCGATGGACTGAGTCAGGCCGAGCTGGCCGAACGCTTCGGGCTGCCGCGCACCACCGCCTACCGCCTGCTCGCCGCCCTGGTGGCGCGCGGGCTGCTGCGGCGCGATCCGCTGCGCAAGGTCTATTGCCTGGGCATGCGCTGCTTCGAGATGGCCCGGCAGGCCTACGCCATGCCCGACCTGGCTGCGGCGGCGGCGCTGGAGCTGCGGGCGCTGCGCGACCTGACGGGTGAAACCTCCTACCTCGCGGCCCTCGACGGCCGGGAAGTCGTATCGCTCGAGCGCTGCGACGGGGCGCACAGCGAGCGTTCCTCCAGCGCGCTGGGCCAGCGCAAGCCGGTGCATTGCACCAGCCAGGGCAAGGCCATCCTCTCGGCGCTGCGCGAGCCCGAGCGGGACACCCTGCTGAAGGGGCTCTCCCTGAAGGCCGCCACGCCGCGCACCATCACCGACCGGCGCCGGCTGCAGGCGGAGCTGCGCGTGACGGCGGCGCGCGGCTACGCCATCGACGACGAGGAGATCGTGCCCGGCGTGCGCTGCGTCGGCGCCCCCATCGTGGACGGCCAGGGCCAGGTGCGCGGGGCGCTCAGCGTGGCCGGCCCGGCCTGGCGCCTCACGCCCGAGCGGCTGGAACTGCTCGGGCCGGAAGTGGCCGAGGCCGCCCGCCGGGTGGGTGCCCAGCTCGGGCGCACCCGCGCCCCGGTGGCCGACACCGTGGCATGCGCCCTGGCGGGGCCCTGGGCGTTCCATGGTGCCCACCCCCACTGGTGCACCGAGGCCGGCCTGCTGTACTGGGCGGACAGCCTGGCCCCGGCGCTGCGCGCCTGGTCGCCGCAGGCTGGCCCGGAGGGTGAGGCGCGAGAAACCGGGGCGGCGGCCCTGCCGGCCGGCACCGACCAGGCCCTGGCGGAATGCGAAGAGCCCATTGCCGGCGTGCTCGTGCACGGCCCGCAGGATGTGTCGCTGGTCGGGGCGCGGGGGGCCGTGCGCTGGCGTCCGGGCGCCGCGCAGCCCGAGCCCTGGCCCGCCTGGCCGGACGGCACCACCGTCCAGGCCATGTGCCTGGGCGGGACCGATGGCGCCGGCAGCGGCGTCTGGGTGGCCGTGGAGACCGCCGAGGGTGGCAGTGCGGTTGGGCGCCTGCACGCCGCGGGGCACGTCGAGGTGCTCTGGCGGCTGGCCGAAGCCCTGCAGTGCCTGCGCTGGCGTGCCGGGGACGGCGCCCTGCTGGCCACGGCGCCCGACACCGGCGCGATCCTGCACATGCACCCGGACAGCCCCGGCGTGGTGCGGAGGCTGGTCACCGTGCCCAAGGGCTCGGGGCGCGTGAGCGGGCTCGCCTTCGACGCCGAGGGCGGCGTGTGGACCGCGCTGCGCGACGGCTGGAGCGTGGTGCGCTTCCTGCCGGACGGCGGGCTCGACCGCGTGGCCGCACTGCCCGTGCCCTGTCCGACCGATGTGGCCGTCGGCGGGCCGGACGGCAACATCCTGTTCGTGACGACCGCGCGCCAGCCCGTGGCGCTGGACATGCTCACGAACGCGCCGTTGTCCGGCCGCCTGTTCGCGCTGCCGCTCTGAATCGGCGGTTTTTTGCAACAAGATGTGCCTCTTGTGGCGTGGGCATGCGCGGCGGAATGACCAAAAGTTCCCGGGAAATGCGGTGTGTTACCCGCTTGAAGTGTGAAATACAAATGGATGCAAGTGCGCGCCTGCCACTCCACCCCGGTGCCCCATCCCTGGAGAGAATCCGCCCGCCGTCCCACCGCCGCAGCCTCGCGCCGGTGCCGGGCCCGGGCCGCGCCCGGCCCTCTCCGGGCGGCGCATCATTCCAACGAGGGTAATAAAACCATGAACACGTTCCGCCTGGGCGCGCTTGCGCTCTCCCTGATCCTGGCCGGCTGCGCCACCAATGGCTCCACGGGATCTTCATCCGCCGGCTCCGCGCTCGGCTCCGTGCTGGGAGCCGCGGGCTCGGGCGGCACCGGCTCCAGCACCGACAGCAAGATCGGCGCGGCCGCGGACGTGTTCAAGGCAGTGACGGTGTCGGATGCCGAGCTCAAGTCCGTATCGCAGCAACTGCGCGCCTACGAGGAGCGCACGGAAAAGGTCGCGCCGGCCAACAACAAGTACGCGCAGCGCCTGGCCCGCCTCACGAAAAAGCACGTCAACGAAGACGGCATGCAGCTCAACTTCAAGGTCTATCTCGCCAGCGAGGTCAACGCCGACGCGACGGCCGACGGCTCGATCCGCGTGTACAGCGGCCTGATGGACATGATGAACGACCAGGAACTGCTGGGCGTCATCGGGCACGAGATCGGCCACGTCAAGCTGCAGCACTCCATGGCCGCCATGCGCACCGCCTATCTCGCCTCCGCGGGCCGCAAGGCCGCTTCCGCCGCGGGCGGCGTCGGCGCCCTGGCCGACAGCGACCTGGGCGCTCTGGGGGAAAAGCTGGTCAACAGCCAGTTCTCGCAGAGCCAGGAGACGGCCGCCGACGACTACGGCCTGGCCTTCATGAAGAAGCACAAGTACAAGGTGAGCGCGATGGAATCGGCCTTCCGCAAGCTGGCGGCCCAGAGCGGCGGAAAGGGCGGCGCACTCGACGAAATGCTGTCCTCCCATCCCGATCCGGCCGGCCGCGCCGATCGCATGCGCGACATGGCCGCGAAGTAAGCGCGCTTCGGAGACCTCCCTCCGTTCCCGCCTGGGGCGGGGGGTTTTTCCTACGGGAGTGCCGCGGAGCGTTGGCTAGAGTGGGGGCTTCTCTCCCCACAGCAAAGGATCCCTCCCATGCGCGTCGACATCTACCGCCGGCCCGAAGCTGACGGCAAGCATTCCTATCTCGTGGTTCCCGAAGGCCGTCCCATCCCGCAGGAGGCCATCAACACCGACTGGAGCTGCCAGGAGCGGGGCCACGAGCTGGACGAGAGCGCCGCGCACTGGAACGACTACGGTATTCCCGAACCGGCCCGGCAGCTGAGCGAGAAGCGCTACGCGATCACCAGCGTGAAGGAACTCAAGGAAGACTGACCCGGGCGCCTGCCTGTCAAGCCCGGGACGCCCCGGCGGTGACACGCCGGGGCCGCACGCAGTACGCTGCGTGGCCATGGAGACAACCACCCCCCCGCCGCGCAATGCGGCCGCCGAAGGGCTCGCTCCCTTCATTCCCCAGATACGGCTCTACCAGGACTGGCTGCGCGACACGCGCGGCCTGCAGTTCGACGACTACGACGCCCTCTGGCGCTGGTCCGTGACCGACCTGGACGCCTTCTGGCAGAGCATCTGGGATTACTTCGGTCTCGAATCACCCACGCCGCACACGGCCGTGCTGGCCCGCAACGCCATGCCGGGTGCCGAATGGTTCACCGGTGCCCAGGTGAATTACGCGCACCAGGCGCTGCGGCACACCGACGCCGCGCACGCGGCCGGGCAGCCGGCCATCATCAGCCGCAACGAGCGCGGCGAGCACCGCGAAATGTCCTGGCCCGAACTGCGCCGGCAGGTGGCCGCGCTGGCACTGCACCTGCGCGCGCAGGGCGTGGGGCCGGGCGACCGCGTCGCGGCCTACCTGCCCAACATCCCCGAGGCCATGGTGGCCCTGCTGGCCACGGCCAGCCTGGGCGCCATCTGGAGCGTGTGCGCGCCCGACATGGGCACGGCCGCGGTGCTGGACCGCTTCCGGCAGATCGAGCCCAAGGCGCTGATCGCCGTGGACGGCGTGACCTACGGCGGCCGCGACCTCGACCGCCGCGGCGTGCTGGCCGAGCTGCGCGCGGCCCTGCCCACGCTGGAGCACGTGGTCGTCGTGGACCAGCTCGGCACCGCGGGCACCATCCCCGGCTGCGTGGAGTACGCCCAGGCCACCGCGCGGGACGATGCCGCGGTGGCGTCGTTCGAGCCGCTCTGGCTGCCGTTCGACCACCCGCTCTGGATTGTGTATTCCAGCGGCACCACCGGCCTGCCCAAGCCCATCGTGCACGGCCATGGCGGCATGGTGCTGGTGGCGCTGCTGCTCAAGGGCCTGCACAACGACATCGGTCCGAGCCACGCGCCCAACTCCTTCGGCGAGCGCTACCACTGGTACAGCTCCACCGGCTGGGTGATGTGGAACGCGCAGGCCAGCGGCCTGCTCTCGGGCACCACCTGCGTGATCTACGACGGCAACCCGGGCGGCAGCCGCGAGCGCCCCGACTGGGGCACGCTCTGGCGCTTCGCCGCCGAGACCGGCGTGACCTTCTTCGGCGCGGGCGCCGCCTTCTATGCCAACTGCATGAAAGCGGGGCTCGATCTGTCGGCCTGCGGCGACCTGTCTCGCATCCGCGCCCTGGGCACCACCGGATCGCCGCTCTCTCCGGAGGTGCAGGAGTGGGGCACGGCGCAGTTCGCGCGCATCCGGGCCCAGGCCGGAGGCGCTGGCGGCGGCGAACCGGTCTGGTGGGACAACATCTCCGGCGGCACCGATTTCTGCGGTGCCTTCATCGGCGGCCACCGCGAGCTGCCCCAGGTGCCTGGCGAGATGCAGTGCCGCATGCTGGGCGCGGCCGTCGAAGCCTGGGACGAGGAGGGCCGGCCCGTCACCGGCGCGGTGGGCGAGCTGGTCTGCACGCAGCCCATTCCCTCCATGCCGCTCTACTTCTGGGGCGATGCACCGGCGGGGGGGCCGGCACTGCCCGGCGATCCGCAAGGCCCGCGCTACCTCGCGAGCTACTTCGACATGTATCCGCCCGGCCACGGCCGCCGTCCCGGCGGCGGCGACGGCCCGGCCTCCATGGGCGCGGTCTGGCGCCATGGCGACTGGCTGCGTGTCGGCCCGGAAGGCCGATGCGTGATCTATGGCCGTAGCGACGCCACCATCAACCGCCACGGCCTGCGCATGGGCACCAGCGAGCTCTACCGCGCAGTGGAGGCCTTGCCCGAGGTGCTCGACAGCCTGGTGGTGGACCTGGAATACCTGGGCCGCGAAAGCCACATGCCGCTCTTCGTGGCGCTGCGCGAAGGTGCCGTGCTGGACGACGCGCTGCGCGAGCGCATCGCGGGTGCCATCCGCACCGCGCTCTCGCCACGCTTCGTGCCCGACGAGATCGTGCAGGTGGCCGAGGTGCCGCGCACCCTCACGGGCAAGAAGCAGGAACTGCCCATCAAGAAGCTGCTGCTCGGCCAGCCGCTGGAGAAGGTGGTGAACCGCGACGCCATGGCCAACCCGGGCTGCCTTCCCTGGTACGAGGATTTCGCGCGGAGGCACTTGGCGCGCACTGCGGCCATCGCCACCGCCCCGGAGGCGTGAACCGCGCCTAGCGCCGCCCGGCGGGGGCCGGCGTGCGCACCAGCGTGCTCTTGCCGAACAGGCTTTCCACCAGGTCCACCACGAGCTCGGCGGTCTGGTTGCGGATGTCGAGCGCGGGGTTGAGTTCGACGATGTCGAGCGAGGCGAGGCGTCCCGTGTCCGCGATCATCTCCATGCACAGCTGGGCCTCGCGGTAGTTCGGCCCGCCGCGCACCGTGGTGCCCGTGCCGGGGGCGATCTCCGGATCGAGAAAATCCACGTCGAAGCTCAGGTGCAGGTGCGCGTCGGCGTCGTCCTCCAGCCCCGCGAGCGCACGGTGCATGACTTCGCGCATGCCCAGTTCGTCGATCGCGCGCATGTCGTACACCTCCAGCCCGAGCTCGTGGATCATGCGCTTCTCGGCCGCATCCACGCTGCGCAGCCCGATCTGGCACATCTGCGCGCCGCGCAGTGCCGGCCCGGGGCCACCGAGCTCTGCGAGCGCGGGCGGGCCCAGCCCGCAGAGGCTGGCCACCGGCACGCCGTGCACGTTGCCGCTGGGCGAGATCTCCGGCGTGTTGCTGTCGGAATGCGCGTCCAGCCAGAGCACGCGCAGCCGCTTGCCGGTCTCCCGGCAGTGGCGCGCCACGGCGCTGACCGAGCCGATGGCGAGGTTGTGATCGCCGCCCAGCATCACCGGCAGGCGCCCGGCCTGCAGCTGGGCGAACACCGCATCGTGGGTGGACCGGTTCCAGGCCTCGCATTCGGCGAGGTTGCGCAGGCCCTCGGCCGTGCGCTCGCCGCGCGGATTCGGTGGGCCGTGCAGGTTACCCTGGTCCTGCACCTCCAGGCCCAGCCGTTCGAGCGCCGGGCCGAGCTGTGCGACACGCAATGCGTCGGGGCCCATGGCCGCGCCCAGGCGTGCGGCGCCGACATCCGTGGGAACACCGATCAGCGTGACCGGGCGTGGAAAGGGGACGTTGTCCATGGTGGGCGGCTCTCCTGTTGAGGGCATTGTGCGGTGCGGGCCCGGTGTGCGGGCGTCGGAGATCAGGCCGCCTCGTGCACGAAGGTGGGCGCAAGCGGCGCCGAAGCGGCCGCGCCGGCAGTGCCCTCGGGCAGCCAGGGCCGCAATTGCGCGTACAGGTCCTTCGGGTCGGCCAGGTCTGGTACCAGGGCGATGCGGTCCAGCAGCCCGGCCGCCTGGCCCAGGGCCCGCATGGTGCGCAGGGCGGAGTAATCCTCCAGCGCGAAGCCCACCGAATCGAACGCCGTCACCTGCCCGGGCGACATGCGCCCCGGCGCCGTACCCGCCAGCACGCGCCAGAGCTCGGTGGCGGGGAAATCCGCCGGCATCTGCTGCAGGTCACCCTCGATGCGGGTCTGCGGCTCGTATTCCACGAAGACCGCGGCGGCCCGCAGCACCTCCGGCGCCAGTTCGGTCTTGCCCGGGCAGTCGCCGCCCACGGCGTTCAGGTGCATGCCCGGCTCCAGCATGTCGGCCTGCACGATCGTGGCGCGGGTCTTGTCGGCCGTCGCCGTGGTCACGATGTCGGCGCCGCGCACCGCTTCGCGCGCGCTCGCGCAGGGCACGCAGCGCAGTCCCTCGCGGGCATAGGGCCCGAGGTTGCGCACGAGCTTGCGCGTGGCCGCGGGGTCGGTGTCGTACAGCCGCAGTTCGCGCACGCCCAGCAGCCCGAAGAACGCCAGCGCCTGGAACTCGGCCTGCGAGCCGTTGCCGATCAGCGCCATGCTGCGGCTGTCCGGCCGGGCCAGCCGCCGGGCGGCCACGGCCGAGGTGGCGGCCGTGCGCAGCGCGGTGGTCAGTGTGAGTTCACTCAGGAACACCGGCAGGCCGGTGTCCACGTCTGCCAGGGCGCCGAAGGCCATCACCGTGGGCAGCCCGTCCTGCGTGTTGGCCGGGTGGCCGTTGACGTACTTGAAGGCATAGCCGCCGCCGGGCCGGGTGTCGGCCACGGGCATGAGCTCGATCACGCCGCGCGGCGAATGGGCGGCCGTGCGGGCGCTTTTGTCGAAATCGTTCCACCGCGCGAAGTCGGCCTCGATGGCCTGGGCGATGGCATGCAGGCAGGCGATGACGCCCGTGCGTCCCACCAGTTCGGCGGCACGCGGCGCATCGAGGAAATCGGTGGAGCCGGCGCGGCGCAGGGCGGGGCGGAAGGTATGGGTGCGGTCCATGGCATGCCTCTTCGGTGCTGGTATACGAGGTTCCCACAGGCGTGCATCAATCCAGATCGCCAGGATTGACCGCAATTGCGCAGAAAGCTGCCGTTATGGCAGCATCTGTTGCCACTATGGACAACATCGACCAGCAACTCATCGCCGCCCTGCGCCACAACGCCCGCGCCAGCGTGGCGACGCTGGCAACGCGCCTGGGCGTGTCGCGCGGCACGGTCACCAACCGCATCCGCAAGCTGGAGGACGCGGGAACCATCGTCGGCTACACCGTGCGCTTGCGGCCGGAGGGCGAGACCGGCGGGCTGCAGGCCTGGATGAGCATTTCCATCGAGGGCAACGACGCGCGCCGCGTCACTGCCTCCCTGCTGGGCGAGCCGAGCGTTTTGTCCCTGCACGCCACCAATGGCCAATGGGATCTGCTGGCCGAACTGCAGGTCGCTTCCCTGGCCGAGCTGGCCCAGGCGCTGGAGCGCATTCGGCTCATCAAGGGCATCCGCAATACGGAAACGAGCATCCACCTGGAAACCCTGCGCGCGCCGCCCCAGCAGGCTCCGGGCGCTCGCCGGTAGGACATGCCTGACGAGGCCGGCCCCGGCCCCGTCCCATAATCGGCCGACGGCCCCGCGCCGCAGCATCCGCAGGAATCGCCAGGAAGGACAGACCGCCCATGACCCCGCAAGCCCCCAAGCGTTTTTCGATGATCCGCGAGTTCCACCTGGCCGACTGGTTCACGCTGGGCAACGCCGTGTGCGGCGTGGGGGCGCTGTTCTCCTCCATGACGTTCATGGAGACGGGCGATGTGCGCCACGTGTATTTCGCGGCCGCGCTGGTATTGGCGGCGCTGGTCTTCGACGTGCTCGACGGCCGCGTCGCGCGCTGGCGGCAGAAGTCCTCCGCCATGGGCCGCGAGCTGGATTCGCTGGCCGACGTGATCTCCTTCGGCGTGGCGCCGGCCATCATCGCCTACGCCTGCGGCATGCAGGGGCTCTACGACCGCATCGTCCTGGCCTTCTTCGTGGCCTGCGGCGTCTCGCGCCTGGCGCGCTACAACGTCACGGCGGAAACGCTCTCCGAAGGCTCGGGCAAGGTGAAGTACTTCGAGGGAACGCCGATCCCCACGTCCATCGTGCTCGTGGGGCTCATGGCGCTGGCCGCATCGCTCGGCGCCGTGCGCGAGAACCTGTGGTTCGGCAAGCTGCTGGTGGGTGGCTTCACGCTGCACCCCTTCGTGCTGCTGTTCGCGGTGTCGGGCTCGCTCATGATCAGCCGGATCCGCATACCGAAATTCTGACCCCCCCTGAGTCGCCTTCGGCGCCTTCCCCCCCAAGGGGGACGACGCCAGTGGCCCGGCGAAGCCGGTTCCACGGCGTCTGCTGGCGTGGCCTGCTCCGCGGCCCCCTGATTGGGGACGCTCTGCGATGGCGTGGAGGGCCGGCGCGTTTCACCGGCGCAATCCCCGCGGAAACGTGCGCTGGTCCCGGTAACGGTAAACTCCGCCGCTTTGAGCCGCGTCGTTCGCACTCCTTCCTTCCATGGCCGTTGACACGGTGGGCCAGGCCCGCACCAGCTTTGACCTCAAGAGCGCCCAGCTGCCCGTGGTGGCCGTGGCGCTGCGGACCACCGACGCCGACGCGTTCGCTGCCGACCTGGCCGCGCGCCTCGGGGAGGATCCGGGGTTCTTCGACAACGATCCAGTGCTGATCGACCTCGCCGCCGTGCGCGAAGAGGCTGCGCCCATCGATTTTCCCGCCCTCATGGCCCTGCTGCGCCAGCACCGCACACAGCCCGTGGCCGTGCGCGGCGGCAGCCCCGCGCAGATGGAGGCCGCGCTCGCCGCCGGACTCGTGGCCGCGCCGGAAGCCCCGCCCGCGCGCACCGCACAGCCGCCTGCCGCGGCCGACGCGCCCGCGCGGGAGGTCGTCCGCGAAGTCGTGCGCGAGGTCGAGGTGGTGCGCGAAGTGCCCGCTCCCGCGCCCGGCACCGTCGTGGTGGACAAACCGCTGCGCTCGGGCCAGCAGGTCTATGCGCGCGGCTCCGACCTCGTGGTGATGGCCGTCGTGAGCTTCGGCGCCGAAGTCATCGCCGACGGCAACATCCACGTCTATGCGCCGCTGCGCGGCCGGGCCATCGCCGGTGCGCGCGGCGACACCTCCGCCCGCATCTTCAGCACCTGCCTGGAACCTCAGCTCGTCTCGGTGGCCGGCATCTACCGCACCACCGACACCGAACTGCCCGACAACGTGCGCGGCAAGCCCGCGCAGGTGCGGCTCGACGGCGAGAAGCTGATCATCGAGCCGCTCGCCTGACCCAGAACACCAGACCAACGCCCCAAGGAATTTGCAGAAATGGCCAAAATCGTCGTCGTGACCTCCGGCAAGGGAGGCGTGGGAAAGACCACCACCAGCGCGAGCTTCGCATCGGGCCTCGCGCTGCGTGGCCACAAGACCGCGGTGATCGACTTCGACGTCGGCCTGCGCAACCTCGACCTCATCATGGGCTGCGAGCGCCGCGTGGTCTATGACCTCATCAACGTGATCCATGGCGAGGCCAACCTGAACCAGGCCCTCATCAAGGACAAACAGTGCGAGAACCTGTTCGTGCTGGCCGCCAGCCAGACGCGCGACAAGGACGCGCTCACGCAGGAGGGCGTCGAGAAGGTGCTGAACGACCTCGCCGCGATGGACTTCGAATACATCGTCTGCGACTCGCCCGCCGGCATCGAGAGCGGCGCGCTCATGGCCATGCACTTCGCCGACGAAGCGCTGCTGGTGACCAACCCCGAGGTGTCCTCGGTGCGCGACTCCGACCGCATCCTGGGCATGCTGGGCAGCAAGACGAAGCGCGCCATCGAAGGCAAGGAGCCCGTGAAGGAGCACCTGCTGATCACACGCTACAACCCCGGCCGCGTGCAGGACGGGCAGATGCTGAGCCTGGAGGACATCCAGGACATCCTGCGCATCGAACTCATCGGCGTCGTGCCCGAGTCCGAAAGCGTGCTGCAGGCGTCCAACCAGGGCACGCCCGCCGTCCACCTGCAGGGCACGGACGTGTCCGAGGCCTACAAGGACGTGGTGGCGCGCTTCCTGGGCGAGGACAAGCCCCTGCGCTTCATCGACGCGCAGAAGCCCGGCTTCTTCAAGCGCATCTTCGGCGGGAGGTAACGCATGGCATCCTTTCTCTCATTCCTGCTCGGCGAAAAGAAGAAGACCGCCAGCGTCGCCAAGGAACGGCTGCAGATCATCCTCGCGCACGAGCGCAATGGCCGCAACGCCGCCGAGCCGGACTACCTGCCCGCGCTCCAGCGTGAACTCGTCGCCGTGATCTCCAAGTACGTCAAGATCAGCCCCGAGGACCTGAAGGTGCAGCTGGAGCGCCAGGACAACCTCGAGGTGCTCGAGGTCAAGATCGAGCTGCCCGACACCGTGCGCTGAGCGGCCGGCCGCGGCCCGCTGTCCGTGGCCGCGGACCTCTCAGAGCGGATGCTCCGTATAGAAGCGCCCGCCGTGGTAGAGCAGCGGCGGCACGCCCGGCCGGTGCGCGCAGCGCTCCACCTCTCCGACGAAGATGACGTGGTCCCCTTCGTCGTAGCGGCTGCGGTTGAAGCATTCGAACGTGGCCACTGCACCCTCGATCAGCGGCGCGCCCGCCACGCCCAACGTGTAGGCCACGCCTGCGAAGCGGTCCACGCCGCGGCTGGCGAAACGCTCGGCCAGTGCCTTCTGGTCGGCGGCCAGCACGTTGATCGCATAGTGCGAGCCGGCGGCCAGCGCGTTCATCGAACCGGCGGTGCGGCCCAGGCTCCAGAGCACCAGCGGCGGCGCGAGCGACACCGAATTGAACGAACTGGCCGTGAGGCCCACCAGGCCGCCGGAGGCATCCTGCGCGGTGACGATGGTCACGCCGGTGGCGAACATGCCGAGCGCATCGCGGAACTCGCGGGGGGAAAAGCTCGGCGGGGTGGCCAGCGCGGGCCGGGGCAGGGGACGTGTCACGGAAGGCGAAGGCGCGGCGCGCGCCAGGCGGAGGAAGGGGTCGGCTATTATGGTCCGGTGCCCGCGCCCCCTCCGCCGACCGGGGCCGAATCCCCACCGGGCACGTTGTCGTTGCCCCTCCCTTCCATGGCCCTGCTTCCCACTTTCACCACCCTCGGCGCCGGCCCCACCGTGCTCATGTTGCACGATGCGGACGGCGGCCACCTGACTTTCGCTCCCCAGGTCGAGACCCTCGCAGGCGCCGGCTACCGTGCCGTGGCCTGGGACATGCCGGGCTACGGCCGCAGCGCGCCCATCGAGCCCTACAGCTTCAAGGGACTGGCGCAGAGCTGCATCGCCCTGCTCGATGCCCTGCAGTGCATGCAGGGCACCACCCTCGTCGGCCATGGCCTGGGTGCCATGGTGGCGGTCGAGGTCGCCTTGCGGGCGCCCCGCCGCGTGGGCCGGCTGGTACTGTGCGCGGGCGGCCCGGCCCTGGACGGCGAAGGCCTGGACACCTGGGTGGCACCCCGCGTCGCGGCGCTGGAGGACGGCCAGGCCATGGAGGGCGTGGCCGAGCTGCTGGTGCCGCGCCAGACCGGTACCGGGGCGCTGCCCGAAGGCGCGCGCCTGGCCGGTCATGCCATGGGACAGGTCCACCGTTCCGCCTTCCGCCGCGCGCTGGAGCTGCTGCCGGCGTTCGCGCGCGATGCCGCGGACCTCGCCCACCTCTCCATGCCCACCCTGCTCGTGAGCGGGGGCCAGGACCGCTGCATGCCGGCCGAGGCCCTTCAGGCCCTGGCCCACGTGCTGCCCGACGCGCGTCACCTGAGCCTGCCGAACGTGGGGCACTGGCCGCAACTGGAAGACCCGGACGGCTTCGATGGAGCGCTGCTGGACTTCCTCGGCTCCACCGCCCCGCGGACCATCCACTGATGGCGGCGCGCACGAACGGCACCTCCGGAGTGCCAGCCGTCCCGCGGCCGCCGGGCCCCCTGTCCCCCTGGCTGCTGCCCCCGGCGGCCGCGCTGGCGCTGGCGCTGTTCGGCGCCTCCGTCTGGGATTCCCGCGCCTTCCAGTCCGGTGGACAGGCCGGCGCAGGCACTGCCTCCGATGCGGTGGTCGCCCTTGGCCGGGGGCACCTGGGCACAGGGGAGCGCAGCGAGGGATACCACTCGGTGGTCGTGCTCGGCGCGCCCGCCGAACGTTCCGGAGATACCGCGGCCTTCCCGGTGGCGCCCCGTGCGTCCGGCGCGTCCAGCGCGGCCCTGCCGCGGAGAGGCGCCGCATCCGCTGCAGGCCGCAGCGATGGCGCCGCGGCGTCCGCGTCCCGCGCGATGGCTCCCCGTGCCCTGGCGCCCGCCCAGGTCCCCGTCCCCTTGCCGCCGCCCGGTGCGGCGGAATCGGTGGCTGCCTGCAAGCTGCTGCTGCCGCGCCTGCCCACGGTGGACCGGCCGCTCTGCGAATCCACGCGCCTGTCCGAAAGCGGCGCGCATTCCCGCAAGGGGTTGCCGATCTACTGGCGCGACGTGCCTCCAGTTCCTGCGGCGGGCGGGGCCGCGGGACCGGAGCCGCTGCGCGTGCTGGTGCTGGGGGCCATCCACGGCGACGAGCCTACGTCTGCATCGCTGGCCATGCGCTGGATCGCTTTCGCGGCGCAGCCGCAGCCGGCGTTGCGGCAGCGCGTGCACTGGCGCTTCATCCCGGCGCTCAATCCCGACGGCATGCTGGCCCGCCCGGCGACGCGCGTGAATGCACGGGGCGTGGACCTGAACCGCAACTTCCCCACGCCGAATTGGGAACGCGATGCCCCGGTGTACTGGGAAAAGCGCACCCGCCGCGATCCTCGCCGCTGGCCGGGGCCCGAGCCTTTGTCCGAGCCCGAGTCGCGCTTCCTGCACGAGCAGATGGAAGGCTTCCGGCCCGACCTGGTGGTGAGCATCCACGCGCCCTATGGCGTGCTCGACTATGACGGCCCGCTGCCGCCGCCCAGCCGCCTGGGCCGCCTGCGGCTCGACCAGCTCGGCATCTTCCCGGGCTCGCTCGGCCACTATGGCAGCGTGCGCCAGGGCATGCCCGTCGTCACCATCGAGCTGCAGCACGAATTGCGCATGCCCGAAGACAGCCAGGTGCGCCAGATGTGGGTGGACCTGCTGCGGTGGATGGATACCCACCTCGCCGCCACCGATACGCCGGCCGCCGGCACCCCTGCGCGATAGGTTCGGGCGCGGGCGGGGGCATCTGCCCCGGGCTCTTCAGGGGAGCGGCGCCGCCAGGAAGCCCTCGGCCTCCCGCACGGCCGCCGCATCCGCCTGCACCGCGCCCGGAGGCCCGCCCTTGCCCCAGAGCGCGCCCCGGAAGCGCATGCCCAGGAACTGAGCGCACAGCTGCACCGAATCGATCATCGGCTGGGCCTTGGCGCGGTCGCCGCTGGTCGTGACCAGGCTGAGCGCCTTGCCGGCCATGCGCTCCTTGAACTCCAGGCCCGGCACGCGCATCCAGGCGCTCCAGTGGTCCAGGTAGGTCTTGAGCGTCGAAGGAATGCTGAACCAGTACACGGGCGACACGAACACGATTTCGGAGACCGCGAGCGTGGCGTCCAGCAGCGTGCGCAGATCGCCTTCGGGCGCAGGGTACGTGCCGGTGGTGTGGCGCAGGTCCACGAACGGCGGAAGATCCAGGCGGGCGAGGTGCAGCCAGTTCACGGCGGTGTCCGCGGGCAGCGCGGCCGCGGCCTGCCGGGCCAGCCATTCGGTGTTGCCGACATGGCCCGGCTCGCGGGTGGAGGCGTTCAGGAAGAGAAGGTGGGAAGAGGACGGCATGCGCAAGATGGTAGCGCTGCACGTCCGCCAGCCGTGCCCCGGGGGAACTGCCCGTGTCAGGCGGCGACGGGGGTGCCGCTCGCCTGGCGGCCCTGCGCGCCGAAGCCCAGGAAGCCGAAGTCCATCGCGGGCCGCTCGCCGCTCAGCAGCTCGGCCATCGCCTTGCCCGATCCTGCGCCGTGCGTCCAGCCCAGCGTGCCATGCCCCGCATTCACCCAGAGCCTGCCCACGCGGGTGCGGCCGATGAACGGGATGTTGGTCGGCGTGGCGGGGCGCAACCCGGTCCAGTACTGCGGATTGCCGCCTTCCTCGGGCGTGCGCGTGTCGCACACGCCGGGAAGAATTTCGGCGATGCGGCGCGAGAGCATGTGGCAGCGCGCGCGGGCCACGGGGCTGTCCAGGGAGAGGTCATAGCCCCCCAGCTCGATCGTGCCGGCCACGCGCAGGAAGTTGCCCAGGCGGCTCATCGCGATCTTCTTGCCGTCGTCGATGGTGGAGACCATCGGCGCGCCCTCGGGCTTGAGCAGCGGGAACGTGGCGCTGTAGCCCTTGCCGGGGTAGATGGGCAGGTCCACGCCCACCGTGCGCAGCAGCGGCGCCGTATAGGAGCCGCAGGCCACCACGAAAGCATCGGCGCGCAATTCCTGCGTGGCCGAGCCGGGCTCGCGGGAGCGCACGGTGACGGCGTCGATGGCGTCGCCGGTGCGCTGCAGCCGCAGCACGTCGTGCCCGAAGAGGAATTGCGCACCCCGCTCCGCGCAGCGGCGGGCCAGCGCCTGGGTGAACACCCGGGCGTCGCCGCTCTCGTCGGTGCTGGTGTAGGTGCCGCCGGTGATGCGGTCGCCATAGGCGCGGAACGCCGGCTCGATCTGCAGCAGTTCGTCGCGGCTCACGATGCGGCGCTGCACGCCGTACTGGCGCATCAGGTCCACGGCCTTGCCGGCCGCGTCGAAGGATTTCTGGTCGGTGTAGAAGTGGGCGATGCCGCGCTCGAGCCGGTGGTAATCGATGCCGGTCGCGCGCACCATGTCCTTGAGCGCGGCATGGCTGTAGGCCCCCAGCGCCACGATCTGCTGCACGTTGCGGGCGAAGGCGGCGTCGTTGCACTGAGCGAGGAACTTCAGGCTCCAGCGCCACTGGTCCCAGTCCAGCTGGGGGCGGAACAGCAGCGGGGCCTCCTTGTCGAACATCCACTTGAGCGCCTTCCAGGGCGCCTCGCGGTTCGCCCAGGGCTCGCAATAGCTCACCGAGATCTGCGCCGCATTGGCGTAGCTGGTCTCCAGCGATGCGTCGGGCTGGCGATCGACGACGACCACTTCATGTCCGCGCTCGAGCAGGTGCCACGCGGTGCTGATGCCGATGATGCCGGCTCCGAGGACGATGGTTTTCATGGCTCCGCAGTGTGCGGCGGCGCCCGTTTTTTTTGAAGAGGAATTAAACTTCCTCCAAATTCATCAGTTCATCTAATGCGCAGACCGCCATGAGCACCTTCGATCCCGCCGCCCTGGAATGCCTGGCCGCCATCGTGGAAGAGGGGGGCTTCGAGCGCGCGGCGCAGCGCCTGAACGTGACCCAGTCGGCCGTCTCGCAGCGCCTGCGGGCGCTGGAGGCGCAGGTGGGTTCCGTGCTGATCGTGCGCAGCCGGCCGCTCAAGCCCACCAGCGCGGGCCAGCTGCTGCTCAAGCACACCAAGCAGCTGCGCCTGCTGCGCGCCGACCTGGAGCGCGACCTGCAGGAGCTCGCACCCAGCGCGCCCGGCGGCGCCCGCGAGGACGAGCGCATCGCCATCGCCATCAATGCCGACAGCATCGCCACCTGGGCGCTGGACGCGCTGCACGACCTGGCCCGCCAGCGCCTGCCCATCGAAATCATCGTGGACGACCAGGACTTCACCCAGGAGTGGCTGCGCTCGGGCCAGGTGCTGGGCTGCGTCACTACGCTCAAGCAGGCGCTGCGGGGCTGCAAGGTCGTGCCGCTGGGGGCTATGCGCTACGTGGCGGTGGCATCCCCGGGCCTGGCTGCCCGGCACCTGCCCCAGGGCCTGACGCCCCACAACTTCCGCGATGTGCCGTTCCTGTCGTTCAACCGCAAGGACGACATGCAGTCGGAATTCATCATGCGCACGTTCGGCCTCAAGCGCGTGGCGCTGCACCACCTCTTCGTGCCCAGCTCGGAGGGCCAGGTCCGCGCGGTGATCGCCGGCTGGGGTGCCGGGGTCGTGCCCGAATTGCTCGCGCGTCCCGCGCTGGCCAGCGGGGCGCTGGTGGACCTCGCGCCCGGCCACGCCCTGCCGATCCAGCTCTACTGGCATTGCTGGAACCTGGAGTCCGAGGTGCTGGACTCGCTCACCGAGGCCCTGACGGCTACCGCCGCACGTTCGCTCGCTGCCGCGTGACTTGCAACTCGGCCGTGACAGTGGGTCCTTGACGCAGGCCCTAAGATGTGTACATGAATACGCCTTCCCCGCCACCCCGCCGCTCCTTCAGGGCACAGATGCACGAGGCCCGCGCCCAGGCCATCGTCGCCGCCGCAGGCCGGTTGCTGGGCGAAAAGGGCTTCGAGGCCATGACGCTCGACGAGGTCGCTGCCCAGGTAGGGGTGGCCAAGGCCAGCCTCTACAAGCATTTCGCCGGCAAGGAAGACCTCTGTGCGACGGCCATGGCGCGCGCGGTCGAGCGCCTGAGCGAGTTCCTCGAAGGACTGCCACCGGGCCTTCCGCCACTGGAATGCCTCCAGCGGCTGCTGCGCTGGCTGCTGTCCCTGCAGCTCACCGACGAGCTGCCGCTGCTGCTCAGCCGCAACTCGGGCCTGCAGCGGCCCCTCAAGGAATGCGCGGCCTACCAGAGCGCCCTGCAATGCGTGAGCGCCCGGGTCATGGAATGGATCACCGCTGCGCAGGGCCAAGGCCTGCTGAGCCGGGTGCTGCCGGCCGAGGTGATCCTCTATTCCATCTACGCCCGCAGCGCCGATCCGCTGCTGTCCATGCTGCGGGAGCAGGGCGGCTATACCGATGAGCAGATCGTGGACTGGGCAGTGCAGACCTGCTTCGACGGATTGAAGTCTAGGCAGGCATCCATTCCCACGGATTGACGATGGTCACGCCGGTGGGCTGGAAGTCCGCCACGTTGCGCGTGACCACCGCCATGCCGTTCACCATGGCCGTCGCAGGGATGAGCGCATCGCGCTCGCCGCGCCTGTCAGGCACCTGCAGCCGGGCGCAACGCTGGGCCACGACGGTATCGACGGGCAGCGTGCGTTCGGAGAACTCAGGCAGTACCTGCTGCTCCAGCCACGAGCGCAGCATCCTTCCCTGGGCAGCGTCCCTGCGCTCGATCGACAGGACACCGAGCTCCAGTTCCATGACGGAGATGGCCGATATGAAGAGGTCGGCGGCATCGACGCTTTCCGCCCAGGCCCCCACGTTCGCATCGGCCTTGCCCAGGCGCACCTTGCGTAACTCGGACAGCACATTGGTGTCCAGCACGTACATCATGAGAGATCTGCCGGCCGGGCCCTGATCTCCAGGCGTGGAGGAGCGAACGCGAAGGAGGACGCTTCCGCCGCTTTCGACGCTCAGCGCACCAGCAGCACGGGCACGCGGCTGCTGGCCAGCACCTGGGTGCTGACCGAGCCCATGACGAGCTGGCCCAGCGCGCCGTGGCCGTGGGAGCCCATGACCAGCAGGTCGAATTTGCCTGCATCGGCGGCCTTGGCGATGGTTTCGCCCACGGGACCGGTCTTCACGAGGCGCTTGGCGGTGATGCCGTGGCGGGCGAGGAATTTGGCGACGGGGTCGATGACCTTCTCGGCTTCGTCGGCGTAGTATTTCTCGACCACGTCCTTGCCCAGTGCGGCACGGGCCCGGGGCGGCAGCGGCGACTGCACGGTGATGGCAGTCACGTCGTGCGTGCCGCCGGCGAGCAGTTCGTCATGCGTGGCGAGGTAGGCCAGCATCTTCTTGGTATAGGCGCTGCCGTCGACGGCCAGGAGGATCTTCATGGTGGAAAGGCTTTCACGAAAGGATGAAGGAAGACTAAAGCGCGCCTGTGCCTGTTGTCTTGACCTGGGTCATCTTTGTGCTGCCGTGCGCGTGCGGGCGGGGCGGGTTCCCCCTGGCGCCATCATACGGTCACGGTGAAATGCGGCTGGAAGGTCTCCTGCTCGCCCTTGCCCGCATAGCCGAGCGGGTTGGCGACCACGCGGCAGGCCCAGGCGCTGCCGTCCGGGCGGGTGCCCTGGGCGGTGTAGTCGCTGGGGGCATGCAGGTGGCCGTGCATCCAGACCCGTGCCAGCGGCAGCAGGTCGTCCAGCGCGTTGCAGAACCCCGCGGTGCCGGGCACCAGCCCGTAACGGGGGTCGGCGCTGCGCAGGCTGGGGGCGAAGTGGGTGACCGCTACCGTGGGTCCGTCGAAGGGGGCCTGCAGGGCGCCGCGCAGCCAGTCCTGGCAGCGCAGCGCTTCCTCGCGCATCGTCTCGGCCAGGAAGGGTTCGCCGCCGCGCGTGCCTCCGGTCTTGCGCAGGTAGAAGTTGGCGGCGCGGAAGGCCTTGTCCCGGTGGCGCAGCAGCCGGGCCATGTCGGCGCCCCCGTCGCTCTTGTCCAGGGCCAGCGCGTCGAAGTCGCTCCAGAGCGTGGTGCCCACGAAGCGCACGCCCTGCAGCACCACCGTCTCTCGGTCGAGCCACTGCAGGCCCAGCCGGTCGCAGGTGGCGCGCAGCCGCTCGCGCCCCGCATCGAAATCCTGCATGTCGTACTCGTGGTTGCCGGGCACGAACAGCACCGGCACGGGCCAGCCCGCATGCTGCGGCAACGGCGAGAAGCGCGCCAGCCCGAAATCGTCGTCGGCGAGGCGCGAGCCGCTCTGGTAGGAGCCGATGTCCCCCGCGAGCACGAGCAGGTCGGCGTCCGGGGCGGGGCTCGGCTGGAACGCGGGATGGGCCTCCAGGTGCAGGTCGGACAGCAGTTGGATCTTCATGGGCCCGGATTGTCCGGTGCGGGCGGCGGCGCGGCTGCCGGAGGGCGCGCCGTGGTGTGCAGGGCCGAGCGCGCCATGGCGCCGCGCAGCCAGCGGTGGGCGGCGTCGTGGCCCTTGTTGCGGTGCCAGAGCGCATCGACGTGCACCGTGGGCAGCGGCATCGGCAGGGCGCGCCAGACGAGTTCGCCGCCCAGGCTCGCCACCCCCACGAAGTGGCGCGGCAGCACCGTGAGCAGGTCGGTGGTGGCCACCACGCGGCCCGCCGTGAAGAACTGGTTCACGGTGAGCACGATGCGCCGCTCGCGGCCGAGGGCGGTGAGCGCCTCGTCGATGAAGCCGTAGGGCTTGCCCGAGAAGCTCACGAGCAGGTGGCGCGCCGCGCAGTACTGGTCCAGCGTCAGCGGCTCGGCCGCCAGCGGATGGTCCTGGCGCATCACGCAGACGTACTCGCCGTCGTAGAGCCGCAGGCTTTCGTAGGCGACCACGCTGTCGGTCTGGGCGCGGGCCGTGAGGTCGGCCATCACCGCGGGGAAGTAGCCCACGGCCATGTCGGTCGAGCCGTCGTCCAGCAGGCCGCGCGGATCGCGCGTGGTGAGCGGCACCACGCGCAGCGACACGCCGGGCGCCTCGCGCTCCACGATCTCCACGAGCGGGGGGATCAGCGTGGCGCCCGTGGCGTCGGCCAGCGCGAGCACGAAGGTGGAGTTGGCCGAGGCGGGGTCGAACGCCCCGGGTGCCAGCGACTGCTGCAGCTGCGCGAGCGCCTGCCGCACGGGCGGCCAGAGGGCGAGCGCGCGCGGCGTCGGCTCCACGCCCTGGCCGCTGCGCACCACGAGGTCGTCGCCCAGCACCTCGCGCAGCCGGCGCAGGGCATTGCTGACCGCCGGCTGGGTAATGGCGAGCTTGGCGGCCGCGCGCGTGAGGTTGCGCTCGGCCATGATTTCGTCGAACACCCGCAGCAGGTTCAGGTCGAGCGAGCGGAAATTGATCGGCGCCATCGTCTAATCATCACAGATGTGAATGACTGGAATTCAAAATATAAAGTGGAAGAACCCTGGGGTAAACCCTAAGATACCTGCATTCGCCCGGCAACTTCGCCACAAGCGACCGAAAGGGAACACATCATGACCAGCTTCGTCCACATCGACTACCGTACCGAACACCCTGGCGTGGCCCGTGCCGAACAGGCCGCCGCCACCCTGAAGAGCGCCTTCGACGGCGCACGCGGCGCCTCCTCGCTGCTCCTGGCCGCCGTCGTGGCTGCCGTGCTGGTGGTGGCCAACCAGATCATCGACACCTGGAGCGAAGGCCACACCCTCACCGCCTGGATGGTGCTCTGGCTGATCGCCTTCGCCGCCCTGGCCCTGCTGGCCGGCCCCGTCCGCCGTGCTGCTTCCATGCTGCGCGCCGGCTTCCACGCCTGGAAGGAAGCCCGCCGCCGTGAAGCCGAAGACGAAAAGACCTGGAATGCCGCCCTGCACGATGCCCGCATCATGGCCGATCTGAGCCGAGCCATGAACGGTATCGCAGTGGACAACATCCGCCGCTACTACTGATCAGGCTCCGGGCCATCGTCCGGACCGGCCGGCCGGGGCCACGACCCGGCACATTTTCAGGGCACCGCGAGGTGCCCTTTTTCGTGGGCGCGCAAAACCGGCCGTACTTTCCAGGTAGGGCTGCGCAGCAAAAAGCCCCGGCCACGGGCGTGGTACGGGGCTTCCAGGGGGCTTGCCCGCCCCGGCGGGCGGGGGCTCCGGGCGGGGTCAGGCGCCCAGGCGTTCTTCCAGTGCGGACTTGGTCTTGAGCATCTGCGCCGGCAGGTGGTAGGCCAGCTGGTCGAAGTGCGCGGTGTGCAGCTTCAGCTCGTCGGCCCAGGCGGCCTTGTCGATGCGGGTCACGGTGTCGAACTGCTCGCCCGAGAAGTCCAGGCCCGTCCAGTTGATCTCGCCGTATTGCGGCGCCACGCCGAAGGCGGTTTCCTGGCCGGTGGCGCGGCCTTCGATGCGGTCGATCATCCACTTGAGCACGCGCATGTTCTCGCCGTAGCCGGGCCAGACGAACTTGCCATCGGCATCCTTGCGGAACCAGTTGGTCGTGTAGATGCGCGGCAGCGTGGCGCCCGAGGCGGCGAGCTTTTCGCCCAGGTCCAGCCAGTGCTGGAAGTAGTCGCTCATGTTGTAGCCCATGAAGGGCAGCATGGCGAACGGGTCGCGGCGCACCACGCCCTGCGCGCCGAAGGCGGCGGCGGTGGTCTCGGAGCCCATGGTGGCGGCCATGTACACGCCCTCCTGCCAGTCGCGGGCCTCGGTCACCAGCGGCACGGTGGTGGAGCGGCGGCCACCGAAGATGAAGGCGTCGATCTTCACGCCCTTCGGATCGTCCCAGGCCGGGTCCAGCGCCGGGTTGTTGGTGGCGGCCACGGTGAAGCGGGCGTTGGGGTGGGCGGCCTTGGCGCCGGTTTCCTTGGCGATCTGGGGCGTCCAGTCCTTGCCCTGCCAGTCGATCAGGTGGTCCGGCAGCTTGCCGGTGTCCTTTTCCATGCCTTCCCACCACACGTCGCCGTCGTCGGTCAGCGCGACGTTCGTGAAGATCACGTCCTTGTCGAGGCTGGCCATGCAGTTGGGGTTGGTGTGGTAGTTGGTGCCCGGGGCCACGCCGAAGTAGCCGGCCTCGGGGTTGATGGCGCGCAGCGAGCCGTCGGCCTGGGGCTTGATCCAGGCGATGTCGTCGCCGATGGTGGTGACCTTCCAGCCTTCGAAGGCCTTCGGGGGCACCAGCATGGAGAAGTTGGTCTTGCCGCAGGCGCTGGGGAAGGCGGCGGCCACGTGGTACTTCTTGCCCTCGGGGTTGCTGACGCCCAGGATCAGCATGTGCTCTGCCAGCCAGCCCTGGTCACGGCCCATGGTGGAGGCGATGCGCAGCGCGAAGCACTTCTTGCCCAGCAGCGCGTTGCCGCCGTAGCCGGAGCCGTACGACCAGATCTCGCGCGTCTCGGGGTAGTGCACGATGTACTTGGTCTTGTTGCAGGGCCAGGACACGTCCTTTTCGCCGGCCTGCAGCGGGGCGCCCACGGTGTGCACGCAGGGCACGAAGTCGCCTTCCACGCCCAGCACGTCGTACACCGCCTTGCCCATGCGGGTCATGATCTTCATGTTGACGGCCACGTAGGGGCTGTCGGAGAGCTCGATGCCGATGTGGGCGATGGGCGAACCCAGCGGGCCCATGCTGAAGGGCACGACGTACATCGTGCGGCCTTGCATGCAGCCGTCGAACAGGGGCTGCAGCGTGGCGCGCATCTCGGCCGGGGCCATCCAGTTGTTGGTGGGGCCGGCGTCTTCCTTCTTCTCGCAGCAGATGTAGGTGCGGTCTTCCACGCGGGCCACGTCCGACGGGTCGGACCAGGCCAGGTAGCTGCCGGGGCGCTTGGCGGGGTTGAGCTTCTTGAAGGTGCCGGCGTCCACCAGTTGCTGGCAGAGGCGGTCGTACTCTTCCTGCGAGCCGTCGCACCAGTGGATCCTGGCGGGCTTGCAGAGGGCGGCCATGTCGGCCACCCAGGCGAGCAGGCGGGCGTTCTTGACGTATGCGGGGGCCTGGAGGTCGAGGCCTTGCATGGTGGGTGCGTTCATCGCGGGCTTCCTGAAGTTGAAAAACGGTTTTTCAAAGGAAGCGGCCGGGAATGCGGCAAGGCCGCGCTGGATCCTGAGCGCTGTCTTTGAGAAAACGTCTTGCGGCTCAGTCGGCGGGCGGACGAACGCGCGGGAAGGGCGGTTCGCCAGGGGCGGTTGCGTCGTCCGCAGGTCGGCTGGGATGACGATTTTATGAATAGCCCCTATTCCTGTCTGTCAGACAGGGGGGAAATCCATGCAAAAAATGCATGGGGTTATGTTTGTTCTAAACGGCCAGCGTGCCGCCGTCCACAGGCAGCGTCGCTCCGGTGACGAAGCTCGCCAGGTCCGAGGCCAGGAACACCGCGGGGCCGGCCAGTTCGTGCGGCTGGCCCAGGCGGCCGGCGGGAATGCGCTGCATGAAGTGTTCGAGCCGCTCCGGGTTGGCACGCGTGGCCTCGGTCATCGGGGTTTCGATCACACCCGGCGCCAGCGCATTGACGCGTATGCCGTCGGGCGCCAGGTCGAGCGCCAGGGTCTGCGTGAACATCCTGACGGCTGCCTTCGACGGCGAATAGCCGAGGGCATTGCCCTGCGCAATGAATGCCGCGCCCGAGGCCACGTTGATGATGCAGCCGCGCGTGCGCCGCAGCGCAGGCAGCCAGGCATGCACGGTGTGGAACACGCCGAACAGGTTCACGTCCATCGTGCGGCGCAGGTTGTTCGCCGCGCGCGGGCTGTCGATGCCCTCGCGGATGATCACGCCGGCGTTGTTGACGAGCGTGTCCACGTCACCGGCGGTTTCCGCCACCTCGGCGGCGAGGTCGAGGCAGGCCTGGGCGTCGGTGACGTCGAGTGTGCAGGCCCAGCCCTGGGCGCCTGCGTCGCGGACTGCGCGCAGCGTGTCCTTGCAGCGCCCGGCCTGCAGATCGGTCACGATGACGCGGGCCCCGGCATGGGCGAAGGCCACGGCCACCGCACGGCCGATGCCGCTGGCCGCACCCGTGACGAGCGCCAGGCGGCCGGCCAGCAGGCCCGGCGTCGGCGGGCAGGTGGGCGGAAGGAAGTGAGGCATGGACTTTCCCTTCGGGCGGTGCGAATGGTCAGCCCTGCGTGGCGTGCCCGGTCCACCGCTCGTACCCGGCGCGCCGCAGCGCGCAGGCCGGACATTCGCCGCAGCCGTGTCCCCAGGCGTGCAGGGCGCCGCGCACACCGTGGTAGCAGGTGTGCGTGTCTTCCACGATGAGCCGCACGAGTTCGTCGCCGCCGAGTTGCCGGGCCATTTCCCAGGTGGCGGCCTTGTCGATCCACATGAGCGGCGTCTCGATGGTGAAGCGCTGGCCCATGCCCAGCGAGAGTGCCACCTGCAGCGCCTTGAGCGTGTCGTCGCGGCAGTCGGGGTAGCCGGAGAAGTCGGTCTCGCACATGCCGCCCACGAGGGTGTGCAGCCCGCGCCGGTAGCCCACGGCGGCGGCCAGCTGGAAGAACAGCAGGTTGCGGCCGGGCACGAAGGTGTTGGGCAGGCCGGCTTCCGTCATCTGGATGGCGGTGTCGCGGGTGAGCGCCGTGTCGCTGATCTGGCCGAGCACGGCGAGGTCGACCATGTGGTCTTCGCCCAATCGCTCGCGCCACCGTGGAAAGCGCTCGCGCAGCGCGGCCAGCACGGCGGTGCGGGCCTCCAGCTCCACATGGTGGCGCTGGCCGTAGTCGAAGCCGATGGTCTCCACCCGTTCGAAGCGCTCGAGCGCCCAGGCCAGGCAGGTGGTGGAGTCCTGGCCACCGGAGAAGAGGACGAGGGCGTGGCCGGCTCGCATGGGATGGGTCCTTGTGGAAAAAGAAAGGTGGGGGCGAAAAGAAAAAGCCCCGCATGCGCGGGGCCGGCTGGCGGGGCGGTCCGGAGTGGTTTCAGGCCATGTAGATGGCGATGAACGCCAGCAGCAGCATCAGGATGCCGCCCGCGATGGGCAGCACGATGGGCATGTAGGGCACCACGGCCTCCACGCCGTCGGGGGCGTGCTGCTCTCCTGCGTGCGGTGTGGTGGTGGTGTCGTGGGCCATGGCAGTCTCCTTGGGACGGGGTTGCGGATGGGATGGCCCATTCTAGCCACAGCCCCGCGGCGCCCGGGCCGCGGTTTCCTCGGTAAAAACCTCAGTATCCGTGCCGGGCGGCGCGTGGCCGGTCAGGAAAGGCGGCGGTCCGCCGGGGCGGGCGGCACCCACTGGTAGAGCCATGTCTCGGTGAGCGGCGCGCCGTTCTCGCCGCGCAGGAACATGCGGATGGTGATGGGCGCGGTGCTGTCGTCCTCGGGCTTGATGTCGAACATGGCGCGCCAGCCCTGGATGGCGTCCTGCGGCCGGGCCGAGGTGATCTCGATCTTGCCGCGGCTCGCGGTGATCACGGGCTCGACCTTGGCGCCGCGGCCCAGCGCCACGAGGTTCTCCCCGGCGAAATCGACCGCGAAACGCCAGGAGAAGTACTTGCGCGGCTGGCCGACCACGCCGCCCAGGCCCGTCCAGGTGGCCACGCAGCGCGCCAGCGGGGACTGGGCCGGCGGATGGGCGCCCCAGAACAGGCGGTAGCCGATCAGCAGTTCCTCGCCGGGCTGCGGCTTGCGGTCGGGGTTCCAGAAGGCGACGATGTTGTCGAAGGTCTCGTCGATGGTGGGGATCTCCACGAGCTGGATGGAGCCCGCGCCCCAGTCGGACTTCGGCTCCACCCACAGCGAGGGCCGGCGTTCGTAGAAGACGCCGTCGTCCTGGTAGTGGTCGAAATTGCGGTCGCGCTGCACGAGGCCGAAGCCGCGCGGGCCCTGGTCGGCGAAGGCGTTGAACTGCAGCGCCGGCGGGTTCGTGAGCGGCCGCCATACCCATTCGCCGTTGCCGCGCCACATCTGCAGGCCGTCGGAGTCGTGGATCTCGGGGCGCCAGTCGTTGGCCATGCGGCGGTCGTTCTCGCCGTGCTGGAACATGCTGGTGCAGGGGGCGATCCCCAGGCGCTCGATGGCCTTGCGCGGGTAGAGGGCGGCATCGATCTCCATCACCTGCGTGTCGCCCGGCGTGATCGCGAAGCGGTAGGCGCCGGCGATGCTGGGCGAATCCAGCAGGGCCAGCACGACGACGGTGTTGGAGCCGGGCGCGGGGCGCTCCAGGTAGAAGGCGGTGAAGTCCGGGAATTCCTCCGGGCGCTGCATGCCGGTATCGATGGCCAGGCCCCGGGCGGAGAGGCCGTACTGCCATTCGCCGCCCACGGCACGGAAGTAGCTGGCGCCCAGGAAGGCGGCCACGTCGCGCACCGGGTCGGTGTGGAAGTTGAGCCGGAAGCCCGCGAAGCCCAGGTCCGGCGGCAGGTCGCCGGGCTTGAGGCCGCTCTTGCCGTAGTTGAACATCTCGGGGTCGTAGGCCAGTTCCTGGGCCTTGCCGTCGGCCAGTTCGAACATGCGCACCGGCTTCTTGAAGAACAGGCCCAGGTGGAAGAACTTGGCCTGGAAGCGCAGTTTCTCGTCGGCCCAGAGGGCGTGGTCGCCCCGGAACTGGATGGACTGGTACTGGTCCCAGTCGAGCTTGGACACCGAGGGGGGGATGGTGTCCTTGGGCGGCTCGTAGGCCTTGGCCGCCAGGGCGCGGGCCTGGCCCTTGAGTGCCGCGAAGTCGAAGGGCTGGGCTTCGCCCAGGGGCTTGAGGGCGGCGAAGGCTTGGGTCCAGTTCAGGCCCAGGCCACCTGCGGTGGCCAGCGCGGCGCCGTGGCCGAGGGTGCGGAGGAAATGGCGTCGTTTGGGTTTCTGCATGGGGCAGCAGTGTGCCGAAAACGACGCGGCGGTGATGCAACGCCGTGTGACTCTGTGGGCATTGACCGCAAAAGCCGCTCCAGTCCTACAGCGCGGCGGGGCGAAGGATCACAGGAGATCGGCTTCCATGGACGCTGCGCGCAGGCGGGCCAGCACCTGCTGCACATGCTCGCGGCCGCGCGTCTGCAGCACGAGTTCGATCTCCACGTTCTGGGCGGCCAGCATGGTGAAGGCGCGCTGGTGGTGGACTTCCTCGATGTTGGCGCCCGCTTCGGCCACTGTGGCAGTGATGCGCGCGAGCACGCCCGGTATGTCGCGCGCGCTCACCTTGACGCGCGCCAGGCGCCCGGAGCGCACCATGCCGCGCTCGATGATGGCCGCCAGCAGCAGCGGATCGATGTTGCCGCCGCACAGCACCAGGCCCACGCGCTTGCCGCGGAAGCGCTCCGGGTGCCGCAGCAGCGCCGCCAGGCCGGCGGCTCCGGCGCCCTCGACGAGGGTCTTCTCGATTTCCAGCAGCATCAGCACCGCCTGCTCGATGTCGCCTTCGTCCACGAGCAGCAGGTCGTCCACCAGCCGCGTGATCACCTCGCGGGTGATCTGGCCGGGCGTGCCCACGGCGATCCCCTCGGCGATGGTGGAGGTGCCCTGCGGGTGCTGCGTGCCTTTCACGGCGTTCACCATGGCCGGGAAGCGCGAGGTCTGCACGCCGATGATCTCGATGCCGGGCTTCAGGGCCTTGGCGGCGGTGGCGATGCCGGCGATGAGGCCGCCCCCGCCCACGGCGATGGCCAGGCAGTCCAGGTCCGGCACTGCCTGCAGCATTTCCAGGCCGACCGTGCCCTGGCCCGCGGCGACGGCTTCATCGTCATAGGGATGCACGAAAGTGAGCCCCCGCTCCTCGGCCAGGGCATAGGCATGCGCGCGTGCTTCCTCCAGGGTGTCTCCGTGCAGCACGACCTCGGCGCTGAAGCCGCGCGTGCGCTCCACCTTCACGCCGGGCGTGAAGCGCGGCATGACGATCACGGCCACGAGGCCCAGGCGCTGCGCATGGTAGGCCACGCCCTGGGCGTGGTTGCCGGCGCTCATGGCGATGACGCCGCGCCGCTGCTCCTCGGGCGAAAGCTGGCTCAGCTTGTTGCAGGCGCCGCGCTCCTTGAAGGAGGCGGTGAACTGCAGGTTCTCGAACTTGAGGAACACCTGCGCGCCCACGATCTGCGAGAGCGTGCGCGATTCGACGCAGGGGGTGTCGAGCACCTGGCCCTGGAGGCGGGCGGCGGCGGCCTGGATGTCGGGGAGGGTGAGCATGGGCGCCATTGTCGCGCGTGCCGGACCGCGTGCCGCCGGCAGGCACGGGGCCGGCATTCCGGTCGGCCCTGCGGCGCGCCTTCAGCGCCTGCGGCGGTGGCGCGTCTTGGCGGGAGGCGGTGCCGTGCTGGACGAGGCGGCTGCAGCCGCGGCGGCGAGTTCCTGCCCACGGGTGGTGACCGTGACTTCGAACGCCTTGAGCCGCTGCATGCACTCCAGCGACGCCTTGAGCATCTTCCTGACCAGGTGGGCATTGCCGTCATCGCGCAGTTCGCGGAGGGCGAACCGGTTCTTCTCGGAGAGGTCGTTGTGGAGTAAATCGATGAGTTCGGTGCAGGCTTCCAGGTCTTTCGCCGTGCGCCGCTGCACGTCCGGGCCCAGGAACCTGGCGAGCCAGTGCGCGGCCACCTGGGCCTGGACGATGGTGCTTTCGAATTTGCCGCGCCACATCAGCATGCCGAATGCGCCTTCCATGTTCGCCTTCTCGGCCTGCGCGATGTCCGCATAGCCCGGGAGCCGGCTCTCCGCGTCCAGCCGCTGCGCCATGTGCTCCAGGCTGTCATCGATTTTCTGGGTCGCGCGCTCATAGCGGTCTGCGATGGTCATCAGGCCATCCCGGACGTCGCGGGGCCGGGTGGCCTCCCGGGCGTGGACGCCGATCGCGATCGACCGGCACTCCAGGAGGTGGCCCAGGCCATCCAGGCTCCGCTGCATCAGGGTCACCAGTCGTTCGCTCTGGCGGATGTTCGCGCCGTCGATCATGGCGGCCTGGCGGCCGCTGCGGGACGACAGCCGCATGCTGGCCTCCAGGTAGTCGCCCAGGGCACCGGCCGCGTCCTGCTGATAGGTGAGCGCTTTTCTGGCGAACTGCCGTGCGACCCGCGGCTGCTGGTCTGCCGGCGCCTGGGCGATGGCCTGCGAGGCTTCGTGGAAGAGCTGCAGCAGGCCGGAGGTGACCCGTGCGGCATAGGCCGTCTCGCTGAGGCTGTTGCGGGAGGTCTGGTAGTCCTGCGCCATCTCCGGCAAGGTGCCGGGCGGCAGCACCGGCAGCAGGGTGGCGCGCAGGTCGGTGGCGCGTTGCGCGATGGCTGCCACGCGCGCTGCCAACTCCAGGTCTTCGGGCGGGACTGCCGGGGCGGGCGAGGCCTGTGCCGATGGCGCGACCGACCCATCGTTCGTGAAATGCAGCGGCAGGTCGAAGGCCAGTTCATGGATGGACAGCATCCGGTCGCTGAGTTGGGACGTTGCGGCCTGGAGGTCTGCCTCGCTGGCCTCGCGCAGGCTGTCGATGGCCTTCATGCCGTGCAGCAGGGCGAAGCTGATGGCATCCGTCCGCAGGCCGTCGCACCAGCGCACCCAATGCTGCAATGGGATCTTGAAGGCGGAAGGAGCGGCTTCACGGGCCTGCCGGGCCGCCCTGTCCAGAGCGTCGGCACGGGCCAGGGCTTGCGCGGGGGTGTCCAGCGGCATGCGCAGGGCGTCGCCGGTCGTGGACAAGGCAGCGAATGCCCCGGCGATGGCAGCGATGTGTGCACGCTCGGGCAGTTCCGGCCCATCGATGCCATGGAGCGACCGGTGGAATTCCCCGGCTGCGGCCAAGGCCTGGGCTGCCAGGTGTTCGATGCCGGAAGGCAGCGGCTGTTGCGCGGTATCTGCGGACAGCACAGGCACGGCGGCCCTCCAGATCTTTTCGAAGGACTGTTCCAGTGCCGAGAGGGCGGTCTCGAGCGTGGCGGTACGGGCCGTGTCGATGCGTGCCTGCAGCGCGCCGATGGTTCCGCTGGATTCCTGGCGCTGCGCCACGGTCCAGCCGACGAGGTGCTCGCCGAGCATGGACTGCGCCTGCTGCACGGCGTCCAGCCCCTGGCGCAGCTGTCCGACCAGGTCGCCGGGCCGTCGCCATGGCACCGATGGCAGGTTCTGCCCATCGCCGGTGGCGACGGCCGGCCGAAGTGGCTGCTCCGTCGTCGGGAACGCAGCCTCCACTGCGGCCTGCAGCGCGCTTTCCCTCCGGGCGCGGGCCTGGCCTGCGATCTCCGCGTCCATTTCCGCGGCGCTGCGCAGCGCGCCGTCGCAGGCCGTGCCGCAGAGGTATGCCAGCTGGTGCATGGCCGGGGCCATGTCTCCCCAGGCCGCCGCCCGGGCCTGTTGTCCGGCGGCCTGCAGGCGTGCCGCGTGGTCTCTCGCCTCCGCCGCCGTGCGGGGGGCGTGCATCATGTCTTCGCATGCCTGGGCGACGGCGGCGCATACCGCACTGCACCGCTCCAAGGTGAGCGGGGCCATGCTCGCATGCATTCCTGATCGTTCCAGTGCATCCCGGGCATGCCGGGCGGCCTCGGCCGCGCCGGCCAGCGCGTGCCGGGCCGTGGCCGGGTCACCATGGGGCATTGCCTGCGCTGCGTGGAGGCCTTGCCTGGCCAGGTGGCCCAGCAATTGCAGGACCACTGCCCGGCCCCGGTCCGATGCGGTCGCTTGCGCGGCGGCAATGCGCGCCTGCAGGCTGCCGATGGCATCGCGCGAGGCCTCGTGCTGCTCGGGGCTCCACGGCGCGGTGTGGGCCTCGAGCGTGCGGCCGGCGTTCTCCACGCGCTGCAGGGCGAGGTTCTGTTCGCTGAACGCTTCCAGCGCCTGCCGCCAGGGCGCCTGGGGCTGCGTGTCCTGTCGCGTGCCTTTCCGTGCGGCGGCACCTTCCTGCGGTGGCTGCAGGCCGGCCAGCAGGGGAGCCATGGTTTTGTGCAGTTCCGCTTCACGCCGCAAAGTGGCGCGGCTTTCCCGGGCTTCGGGGTGGGTCAGGGCGCTTGCCTTCATGGCAGCCTCGGGGCCGGCGCCATCGGGCGGATGCGACCAGGCCTCGAGCAAGGCGCGCGCAGCGTCTTCCAGCGCGGCGCAGGAGTGCGCGTAGGCCGTGAGCCAGGCTTCCTCGATGGCGCCGGCTTCGCGGGCATCGTTGCCCGGCGGGGGCAGGCGCGACGGGATTCCGGGCAACTTGCCGTCCGGGCCGATCGCATCCAGCAGGTCTTTCATCCGCGGGCCGATACCGGCCAGCTCCTGGTGGAGCGCTGCGTCGATGTCCAGGACGGCGGCTGGCAGGCCTGCCAGCGTTTCGTACCTCCGCAGGCCGCAGGCCTCGCGCAGGCGGGCTGCGGCTTCTTCGTGTGTCCGGCTTTTGCCTGCCGCGCCAGCGTAGGGGGCCTGCCGCAGAAGGAGCAGTCCCTTCAGGGTCGTTTCCTGCGCACGCAGGCGGCAGGCCACGGTCTGCAGCTGCCAGAGTTGCTGGTCGAGCAGGTCGGGGCCTGCGTGGGGCAGCAGCATTTCGCGTGCGGACAGCGCGGCCTCATGGTGCTCCGCTGCGGCTTCCCAGGCGATTGCGGCGGCCTCGATATGCCCCAAAGCCTGCTTCACTTGCATGAAGCCATTGGACCGATGGTTGTAGGTGGGCCGCAGGGCTTGGGATATTTCCTCCCCGGTGGGCAGTGTGCTGCCCTGGGCTGCCCGGGCCAATTCCGTGGCCTGGGCCACCATGGCATCCAGGGCCTCGGGCGTGCGTGCGCTGGCCAGTGCCTGCGTGATGCCCGAGATCCGTGCCCGGCGCGCGGCCTGGATCGGGCCGTCGTCCACGATGACATCGAAGCTGGCCTCGGAATCCGTGTCCGAGTCCCAGTCGGTGTCCGGGTCCTGGTCCATCCCTGCGGGCTCCGGATCGACCGTTTCCCCAGCCCGTTGCATCAGCATCGCCTGCAGCCGTTCATGGGCCGTGGAAGCGGAAGGCGACGGGCGCCGGGGGGCATCGAGCTGTCCGGCGCGGGCGGTGAAGAACGGGAGGCCAGGCCACCTGGTGCCTGGCGGGACGAGGGCGAGGGCGAGCGGGCACCGCGTGGTGTCCCTTGCGGCGGGACGGCGCTGGCGGCATCCGGCCGTGCTGGAGGTGAGAGGGTGCGTGCAGGGACGGGGAGCATGGAACAGGGAGAACGCCGGCGATGCGGCCGATGGCTGGTCTGCCACCCATGGTGGGGCCGTGCCGCCCATGCGGTGGCAAGGCCCGCGAAGCCCCGCGCGATGGCACGAAGGGGAGTCAGGGCCCGCCCTCGAGGTGAGCGCCGCCACCGTGGCCGGCGCAGCGCCTGTCAGGCACGTGCAGCAGGCACGGGCTTCGCACAGGGGCAAAGCGGTTCGTGCCGGCCCGCCGCCCTGCACCGCGGCTTGCCAGCATGGCGGCCATCGTCTATCTCGAGGCCACGCCATGACATCCAGCATTCCGACATCCGCGTCGCTGCGCCGCACCCTGAGCCTTCCTCCGGAGCTTGCCTGCCTTCCGTCGTCGAGCGGTGGTGCCTCGCCGGCACGGCGCTCCACCCGGCATGCGGCCTCGCCCCTGCACGGTGCCATCCGTGGCCGGGCGGCCACGGTCGATTCCGCCACCGCACGCACGCGCTCCGAAAGCCCCCGGCGCGCCCTGCCGCATGCTTTCAGTCGGCGTGCGGAGACGGAGCTTTCCCGGCAACTGCTGAGCGCCACTCCGCAGTCGCAATTGCAGCAGGTGAAAGCGATGACCGTCGCGCAGCGCAATGCGGTGGAGGCCCAGATTCTTCATCGGCTCCATGGGGGCTCGCCGGTGGATGCAACCAGCACGACAGCGCTGTGGCTGGCGGTGCAGACGGCGCGGCTGCAGTCGGGTGCACAGGTGGTGGCGCCGGCCGGCTGGGTGCGCAGCGAGGCAGCCCAGGGGATAGATCAACTGATGGGGGCGATGACCGGGCCGACGCTGGGAGACGCCACGCGTGCCGCCGCAGCCCGGGTACTGGGCGACCACTTGCACCACCAGGGGCCAGGGCCGTTCCTGAACGCTTTGGGCTACACCCTTTCGCTGGAACAGATTCCTGCGCCTGCGCTGGCATTCGCGGCAGAGGTGCGGCAGGCCGTGGCGGAAACACGCGGCAGCGAGACGGTGGCGCGGTTCGCCGACGCCTTGCGCCAGCACGGCATTCCCGATCAGGTGTTACCTCTGCTGGCGGCCGGCGCGGCATCGCAGGAGGAAGCGATGGCGGTCCTCGGCAGATACCAGAACGCCCTTTCCTCGCTGGCGGGTTAGGCATCGCGGCGCCACCTGCGACGGCCTCAGTCCGGGAAAGCTCGCGCCAGGACCTGCCCGGTCTCCGCCGCGCGCAGATCGATCGCTCCGACAGTGCGCCCTGCACCGGGATCGCTCAGCCGCGTGGCGATGAACGCGTCGGCCACAGCTGCGGGCGCATGCCGGCGCAGCAGGCAGGCCTGGGCCAGCAGCACCAGCCGCTGCACCAGCAGGCGGCCCAGGGCCTCGAGGGCTTCCGGGGGCCGGGCCAGCAGCGCCTGCAGTTCGCGCAGGGCAACTGCGATGCGCGGTTCGCCCTGTGCGGCGGGAGCCAACTCTTCCAGCAGGGCATGGGCGGCCTCGGGGTCGCGGGCCAGCGCCCGCAGCACGTCCAGGCACATCACATTGCCCGACCCCTCCCAGATGGAGTTGACGGGCGCTTCGAGGAAGAGGCGGGCCATCACGCCCTCCTGCACGTAGCCGTTGCCGCCGAACACTTCCATCGCCTCGCCCGACATCTCCACGCCGCGCTTGCAGACCCAGAACTTGGCGGCCGGCGTCATCACGCGCTTCCAGGCGCGGTCGGCCGGGCTGGCGGTGCCGCCGTCGTCGCGCTCGAAGGCTTCGGCCAGGCGCATCAGCAGGGCGAGCGCGGCCTCGCTCTCCAGCGCCAGGTCGGCGAGCACGGTGCGCATCAGGGGCTGCGCGGCCAGGGCCTTGCCGAAGGCATGGCGCCGGCGCGCGTACGCGATGGCCTGCACCGTGGCCTGCCGCAGGATGGCGGCGCTGCCCGCCACGCAGTTGAGGCGGGTATACGTGGCCATCTCGATGATGGTGGGAATGCCGCGGCCCTCTTCGCCCATGAGCACGCCCCAGGCATCGTCGAACTCGACCTCGCCGCTGGCGTTGCTGCGGTTGCCCACCTTGTCCTTGAGGCGTTGCACGTGCACGCCGTTGAGCGTGCCGTCCGGAAGGCGGCGCGGCACGTAGAAGCAGGCGAAGGGGCCGCCTTCGCCCGTGCGCGCCACCACGAGGTGTGCATCGCTCTGCGGGGTGGAGAAGAACCACTTGTGGCCCCGCAGCCGGTATTCGCCGCCGCGCCCGCCTGCGCCCAGGGGCATGGCCACGGTGGTGTTGGCGCGCACGTCGGAGCCGCCCTGTTTTTCCGTCATGCCCATGCCCAGCCAGATGCCGGCTTTTTCATGCGCGGGCAGCTCGCGCGGGTCATGGGTGCGGCTGTGGAGCCGGTCGCCCAGCTGTGCCCAGAGCGCGGGCTCCTTGCGCAGCAGCGGAATCGCGGCCTGCGTCATTGTGGCGGGGCAGAGCGTGCCCTGTTCCACCTGCCCGTGCAGGTAGAAGCCCGCGGCCCAGGCGGCCCAGCGGCCGGCCCGGTCGCTGTCGAAAGGCATGGAGACCAGCCCCTGGCCGCGGTAGAGCGCCATGAGCGCGTCCCAGGCGGGATGGAACTCCACCCGGTCGATGCGCCGGCCCCGGCTGTCGAAGCGGTGCAGCGTGGGCGTGTGGCGGTTGGCCAGCTGGGCCAGGGCCTGGGTTTCGGCGCTGCCGAGCCGGCGGGCGTATTCGCCCAGCGCGGGCAGTGCATGGCCGGCGCCCGCGCGCTGCAGCGCCTCCTGCAGCGCGGCGTCGGTGGCGAGCAGGTCGTAGTCGGCCAGCTCGGCGTATTGGTTGAAAACCTCGTGGGTGGCCTGGGCCATGGGTGTCTCCTCCACAGGGATGCGGCGGCGTGCGCCAGAACCCGCATGGTGCCCGCACTCGCCCGTGCATGCACGCGCCTTCAGGACACGGGCGAGGACGACACTTCGCGCAAGGCGCGCAGCATGGTGGCCACGGCCGTGCGGTCGGTCGTGTTCTCGCGCCAGTACATCGATACCGAGCCGAAGCCCGACAGCCGCACCGGCAGCACGCGCAGCGCGCCCATGTGCGAGAAGCGCAGCGCCGCCCGGTGCGATGCCAGTCCGATCATGTCGCTGTGGCCCAGCAGGGTGAGGTTGAGCGTGACGGAGTTGGATTCCACGCTGCCCGGCGGCAGCGCGTGGCCGGCGGCGACGAGCGCGTTCTCCAGCGCGTTGCGGATGGGCGTGCCGCGCGGCCACACCAGCCAGCGGTAGTCCATCAGGTCGGGCCAGCCGGGCGGGCTGTCCGGGCGCTGCAGCAGCGGGTGCTGCGGGCGTGCCACCAGGTGGATGGGCTCCATGTAGAGCGTCTCGGCGTGGATGTGGGTGTCGTGCAGCTCCGGGGCGGAGCGGCCCACCACCACGTCCAGCTCGCCGTTGGCCAGTTGCTGCATGAGCACATTCATGGTGCTTTCGGCCAGCCGGATCTGCGCGCGCGGCAGCCATTCCAGCAGGCGCAGCACGGCCATGGGCACCACGTCGGAGGCGGATGCGCCCGAGGTGCCCACCACCACCAGGCCGCTGCCACCGTCGCGCAGGGCCTGCATGTCGTCGCGGGCGCTGTCCAGGTGGGCCTCGATGCGGCGGGCATGGGCGATCAGCGCCTCGCCCTGCGGGGTGGGGCGCAGGCCGCGCGCATGGCGCTCGAACAGCACCAGCCCCAGGTCGTCCTCCAGTTCCTTGAGCCACTTGGAGAGGGCGGGCTGCGCGGTATGCAGCTGCTGGGCCGACTGGCTCATGTTGCCGGTCTGCGCGAGGCTCAGGAGCATCTGCAGCTGGCGCAGCCGCAATCGGTGGGTCCAGTCCATGGCGCGGTCCTTGGTGTCGAGGTATATCCAAAAGATTATGAATAAGACCAATAAATGATTTTACGGACTATCGCTGGCGCCGAATAATTTCCGCAAATACAGGAGACAACGCATGGACACGACCACCCTCGCCCGGCCCGCCGCGGAAGGCGCCCAGACGTCCGCACGCCAGGCCTACTACGACCGCATTGCCCGCCATGGCATGGCGCCTTTGTGGGAGTCGCTGCACAGCCTCGTGCCGCGCGAGCCGCGCCCGCAGGCCGTGCCTGCCTTCTGGCGCTATGAAGACGTGCGCCCGCTGGTCATGCAGGCCGGCGAGCTCATCAGCGCCGAAGAGGCGGTGCGCCGCGTGCTGATCCTGGAGAACCCCGGCCTGCCAGGCCGCGCCAGCATCACGTCCACCCTGTACGCGGGCCTGCAGCTGATCCTGCCCGGCGAGGTGGCGCCCAGCCACCGCCACACGCAGTCGGCGCTGCGCTTCATCGTGGAAGGCAAGGGGGCCTATACGGCCGTCAACGGCGAGCGCACCACCATGCACCCGGGCGACTTCATCATCACCCCGTCGTGGACCTGGCACGACCACGGCAACCCCGCGGCGGACGAGGGCGGCGAGCCCGTGGTGTGGCTGGACGGCCTGGACATTCCGCTCATCGGCCACCTGGACGCGGGCTTCGCCGAGAACTACCCCGAGGCCGTGCAGCCGGTGAACCGCGCCGAAGGCCACAGCTTCGCCACCTTCGGCCACAACATGGCACCCGTGCGCCACCGCGCGGCGGACCCGACCTCGCCGATCTTCAGCTACCCCTACGACCGCAGCCGCGAGGCGCTGGACCAGCTCTTCCGACAGGGCGAGCTGGACGCCTGGGACGGCGTGAAGCTGCGCTACGTGAACCCCGCCACCGGCGGCTGGCCCATGCCCACCATGGCCACCTTCCTGCAGTTCCTGCCCGCGGGCTTCCAGGGGCGCACCTACCGCGCCACCGATGCCACCGTGTTCAGCGTGGTCGAGGGCCAGGGCACGGCGCGCATCGGCGGCAGCACCTTCCAGTTCGGGCCGCGCGACACCTTCGTCGCGCCGTCGTGGGTGCCGGTGCAATTGGCGGCCACGCAGGACGCGGTGCTGTTCAGCTATTCCGACCGCCCCGTGCAGATAGCCCTCAACCTCCACCGCGAACTCCGCATGTGACGGGGCGCGGTCCACAGAGCCTCCCTGGCGGCGTTGCCGCATCTTGCCGTGGCGCTGCCACTGTCTGCGATGCGGCGCCTTGCCATAGAGGCTCTGTGGACCGCTCACGAGCGTGACCCGTCTTCCCCTTTGAACGACTGATTTCCTTAGAAAGAAAAACCATCATGGCTTTCGTGTTTCCTGTTCCTCCTACCGTCGCCGTGCCTGTCGTGGGCAGCTCTGACGCTTTCGCCGTGCGCCGCGTGTACTGCGTGGGGCGCAACTACGCGGCCCATGCGCGGGAGATGGGGTTCGATCCGGACCGCGAGCCGCCGTTCTTCTTCTGCAAGCCGGCCGATGCGGTCATTCCGGTGGCCTATGGCGAGACGCTGCGGCTGCCGTATCCGGTGCGCACCGACAACTTCCACTATGAAGCGGAGCTGGTCGTCGCCATCGGCAAGGCCGGCAGCGACATCCCGCGCGAGCAGGCGCTGGAGCACGCCTGGGGCTATGCCGTGGGCCTGGACATGACCCGCCGCGACCGTCAGATGGAGATGCGCCAGATGGGCCGCCCCTGGGAGATCGGCAAGGCCTTCGACGCCTCCGCGCCCATCGGCCCGATCCACCGCGCGAGCGACGTGGGCCACTTCGAGCAGGCCGGCCTCTGGCTCACCGTGAATGGCGCCGACCGCCAGCGCAGCGATGTCTCGCACCTGATCTGGTCGGTGGCCGAAACCATCGCCGACCTCTCCACGTATTTCCGCCTGGAGCCCGGCGACCTGATCTACACCGGCACGCCCGAAGGCGTGGGCCCGGTGGTGCGCGGCGACCGCATGGTGGTGGGCGTGGAGCGCCTGGGCGAACTGGCGGTGGACGTGGTCTGAAGCGATAGCTACACCATGCAGCTCTACAGCTTCTTCAACAGCTCCACCTCGTACCGGGTGCGCATCGCGCTGGCGCTCAAGGGGCTGCCGGCCGACTACCACGGCGTGAACATCCGCGTTGGCGAGCACCGCGCGGCGGACTATGCCGAACTGAACGCCGCGCGCGTGGTGCCCACGCTGGTGGACGGCGATTTCGCGCTGGGCCAATCGATGGCCATCCTGGACTACCTGGAGCAGCGCCATCCCGAGCCCCGGCTGGTCCCGCTCGAACCCCGCCTGCGCGCCCGCGTGCTGGAGCTGGCGAATGTGATCGCCTGCGACATGCACCCGGTGAACAACCTGCGCATCCTGAAATACCTGCAGGGCCCGCTGGCCCTGAGCGCCGCGCAGAAGGACGCCTGGTACGCCCACTGGGCCGCGGAGGGCTTCGCCGCCGTGGAGCAGTTGCTGGCGCGGCATGGCGGCGAAGGGCCCTGGTGCTTCGGCGACGCGCCCACGCTGGCCGACGTGTGCCTGGTGCCGCAGGTGGCGAACGCCCTGCGCGCAGGCTGCGATCTCGCGCCCTACACGCGCGTGCTGGCAGTGCACGCGCATGCGGAGCAGCACCCCGCCTTCATCGCGGCGCGGCCGCAGGCGCAGCCGGACTACCAGCCATGAGTTGACAGGCCGCCACCCCACGGGCCCAGGCCACAGGCCGGGCTTCCATCCATAAGAACGGAGCGAGACAAAAATGACCCCATCCATGGCCGCCGGCATTCCGGCGGCAGACCGCGCCGCTTTCGGGCCGCTGCAGCTGCGCGTGACGCTGCTGTGCGCCATCGTCGCCATGCTCGATGGCTTCGACACCCAGTCCATCGCCTACGTGGCGCCGCGCATCGCGGAAGACTGGGGCCTGAAGGCCTCGGAGTTCGGCCCCATCTTCGCGGCGGGCCTGTTCGGCCTGATGGCCGGCGCCTTTTTGCTGAGCCCGGCGGCTGACCGCTGGGGCCGCAAGAAGGTGATCCTGCTGTCCACCTTCATCTTCGGCCTGTTCGCGCTGCTCACCGCGTGGGCGACGAGCATGAACGAACTGCTGGCCTACCGCTTCATCACCGGCGTGGGCCTGGGCGCGGCCATGCCCAACATCATCGCGCTCACCAGCGAATACGCGCCGCAGCGCCTGCGGGCCACGCTGGTCACGGTGATGTTCTGCGGATTTCCGCTGGGCTCCACGCTGGGCGGGCTGATCTCCAGCTGGCTCATCGCGCATTTCGACTGGCACTCGGTGTTCGTGCTGGGCGGCGTGCTGCCGCTGCTGCTGTTGCCCGTGCTCGCGCTGCTGCTGCCCGAATCGCTGCGCTACCTGGCCGCCAGCGGCGCCGCGCCCGCGCGCTACGAGCCGATCGTGAAGAACGCCTACCCCGGCGAAGACCCGGCCACGGTGATGGCCGGCCTGCGCGGCGAGGCCGCGGGCGTGCAGTCCGGCTTCTCGGTGTTCGAGCTGTTCCGCCACGGCCGCCTGCCCACCACCGTGCTGCTGTGGCTGGCCTTCTTCATGAACCTGCTGGTCATGTACTTCCTGGTCAACTGGCTGCCCACGCTGCTCAAGAGCGCCGGCCTGCCGCTGGAAAAAGCCATCCTCTCCACCGCCATGCTCAACCTGGGCGGCGTGGTGGGCGCGCTCGCGCTGGGACGGCTGATCGACCGCTTCAGCGCCTACACGGTGCTGGGCGCGGCCTATGCAGCATCGGCCGGCTTCATCGCGCTGATCGCCTTCAGCGGGCAGAACCTCACGGGCCTGCTGGCGGGCGCCGCACTCTCCGGATTCGGCGTGGTGGGGGCGCAGATCGGCTGCAACGCGCTGGCCGCCGCCATCTACCCCACCCACATCCGCGCCACCGGCGTGGGCTGGGCGCTGGGCGTGGGGCGCATCGGCGCCATCGTCGGCCCGCTGGCGGGCGGCGCGCTGCTGGCCGCGGCATGGACGCCGTCGTCCATCATCCTCGTGGCTGCCGTGCCGGCGGTGCTGGCGGCCGTGGCGGTGGTGCTGCTGGGGCGCGTGCGGCGCGGCGCCTGACAGGGATTGCCCGGGCCCGCCCACTGCCGGGCCGGCATAGCATCGCGGCTGGAGACAAGCACCCACGAAAGGCAGCCCATGGACGACGGCCTTCGCACCTGGACCACCGATTCCGTTCCCCCCGCGCAGCGGGCCGACTACTGGGTCGGCGCCGTCTGCGACTGCTTCCTCGACATGGAGGTGCAGCCCGGCCAGCGCCACGCGTTCTCAGCCACGCTCACCTCCATGCCCTGCGGGGGGCTGCGCGTCAACCGCGTGAGCGGCGGGGCGCAGCGCGTGCGCCGCACGCAGCAGGCCATCCGCCGCGGCGATGGAGACAACTTCTACTACCTGCTCTGCAAGGAGGCCGTGCCCTGCCATGTCGCGCAGGACGATGCCGGAGCCGCGCGCCTGTTGCCGGGTGACCTGGCGCTGATCGACTCGCGGCGCCGCTACCTGCTGGAGTTCCCGGACGCAGTGGACACCGTCTCCATCCAGATCCCCATCGGCTGGCTGGACACCTGGCTGCCCGCCGCCGACCGCTGGCTGGGCCGCCGCGTGGACGGCACCGCCGGCTGGGGCCGGGTGCTGAGCGCCTACGTGGGTCAGCTGCGCGCCGAGCGGCCGGAACGCCTGGGCGCGCTGCAGGCCGAGCACCTGGGCGGCCTGCTGTCGCTGGCCTGCGGCGCCGCGCTCGAAGAGCCGCCGCGCCCCGGCCTGCTGCAGCGCATAGAACACTGCGTGCGGCAGCGCTTCTGCGAGCCCGGCCTCACCGCCGCCGACGTGGCAGACGACGTGGGCGTGTCGCTGCGCACGCTGCACCGCGCGCTGTCGTCGGGAGGGACCACCTTCGCGGTGCTGCTCATGCGCGAGCGCATGGCCGTGGCGCAGCGCATGCTGCACGCGCCCTCGCACCGGCATTTGACCGTCGCCGAGATCGGACGGCGCGCGGGCTTCCTGGACCCCTCGCATTTCGCGCGCGCCTGCCGGCAGTGGTGCGGCAGGACGCCAGCACAGGAGCGCGCCCGGGCCGCATGAATGGGACCGTCACCAGGGCCAGTCCACCGGCAACCCGAGACCGGCGGCAGCGGCCTGCTGCTGCACCAGCCGGGCCACGGTGAGGTCCTGCAGGGCCAGGCCCGTCATGTCGAACAGCGTGATGTCTTCGGGCTGCCGGTCGACGCAGGCACTGCCCCGCAGCACATCGCCGATTTCCGTGCATGCGGCCCCGGGCACCCATTGCATCTCGCCGATCTGGCGCGCCTGGGCCTCGTCATCGACATAGATCCGGGCCTTGTCCAGCAGGCCTTGCGGTGCCTCCCGCTTGCCGCGGGTGTCCGCGCCCACGCAGTTCAGGTGCGTGCCGGGGCGCACGGCGTCCAGCTCGAAAAGCGGGCCGCCGCCCGGCGTGGCGGTGATCACCACGTCGCTCGCGGCCACGTCCGCATTGCGGTCGGTGGAATGGCGCAGCAGGCATTGCCCCGCGAACCGCTGCTCGAACGCCGCGTCGGGACGGCCATCGGCCGTCACGTACCGCACGTCCCGCAGCTGCGGCAGCAGCCGCAGGGCGTAGGTGAGCTGCACGCCCGCCTGCACGCCCGTCCCGAACAGGCACAGCCGCTGGCTGTCCGGGCGGGCCAGCAGCGCCAGGCCGTGGCCGCCCGCGGCACCGGTGCGCGCCGTGGTGATCGCGTTGCCGTCGATCAGGCAGGTGGGCCGGCCGGTGGCGGGATCGATCAGCAGGATCGTGGCCTGGTGCGGCTCGCCGCCGAGCGCGCGGTTGGACGGCCAGAACCCCGCCGCCTTGAAACCGAGCAGGCCCTGCGAGGGCACGTCGCCGGACTTGATGCCGAAGATGCCGCCCGTCTCCAGGCGCTCGCGCACCACCGGGAACACCCGGCCTGCCCGCTCGCTGTGCAGAACGAAGGCCTCGCGCACGGCGGCCAGCACGCCCTCCGGCTGCAGCAGCTGTTCCACATGGTCCCTGGTGAGCAGCAGCAGCCGCGCATCTCGGGTGGTGGAGGCTGTCATGCGAACATCTCCGCGATGGCATCGGCATTCTTGATGCCGGTGGCCGTCAGGATCACCACCGTCTCCTCGCTCTCGCGGACCGTACCGGCCTGGATCAGGTGGTCGAGTCCGGCAATCGCCGTGGCAGACGTGAGTTCGGGCAGCAGGCCCGTGCGCGCCACTTTCTTGAGCGCGCCGACGATGGCCTGCTCCTGCAGCGCCACGGTGACGCCGCCGGTGGCCTGCACCGCCGAGACGAGCTCCCGCAGCCGCAGGGGGTGCGTGATCGCCGTGCCCTCGGCCACCGTCTTGCGCACCTCGCGGGCCACCGGCGTCGTTACGCCCGCCTGGAAGCTCGCGTCGATCGGTGAGCAGTTCAGCGGCTGGCAGACGAACAGGCGCGGCATCTTCGCGATCTGGCCCGCACGCAGCAGCTCGGAAAACGCCATGAAGCACCCCAGCACATTGCTGCCGGCGCCGGCCGGCATGACGATGTTGTCCGGCGCGCGGAAGTTCAGGTCTTCCCAGATCTCGTAGCCGATCGCCTTCGTGCCCTCGAGGAAGAACGGCTGCCAGTTGTGGCTCGAATAGAAGATGTGCTCCGATTGCCGCACCGCCTCGTCCTCGCAGGCCTGCCGCGGCCCCTCGACCAGTTGCACCTCCGCCCCGTAGGCACGCATCTGCGCGATCTTCGGTTTCGACGCATAGGCCGGCGCGAGGATCTTGACGCGCATGCCGCCCGCGGCGCCGTACGCGGACACCGACGCGCCGCCGTTGCCCGAGCTGTCCTCCAGCACCGCATCGACGCCCTGCTGGCGCAGCACGGAGAGCATCACCGTGGTGCCGCGGTCCTTGAAGCTGCTGGTCGGGTGGAACCATTCCAGCTTGAAGTACGGCCGGTGGGCGCCCCATTCCTTCTGCACGAGGGGCGTGCAGCCCTCGCCCATGGAGATCGGGCGCGCGACGTCCAGCGGCAGCGATGCCCGGTAGCGCCACTGCGAGCGGCACGTGCGGTCGATGTCATCGCGCGAGATGCCGGGCTGCGGCGTGATCAGCAGCGGCTTGCGGTCGTCGGAGCACCACCGCGGCACGTCCAGGGGGTAGGTCCGGCCGCTGGCCGGGTCGATGTAGAGCGAAGTCGTCATGTCTCGGGTTCCTGCTTTCAATGCTGGCGTGCCGCAGCCGGGCCGCGCGCTGTGGTCAGGGTTGGATGATAAATCCAAAACTAGACAATATGTTTGGTTTTGGACAAAAGCTGTCCATGGCCTCCAGGAGAGAGGCCCGATCAACTGACCAATGCTGGATAAAATGTCCAGATGAAAAAGAAGGCGCACACCGCGGAGCAGCAGGCCATCCTCGAGCAGGTCCAGCACATCGCCTCCGCGCTGGGAGAGACGTTCGCGCCCTTCACCGAGGTCGTGCTGCACGACCTGCGATCCCCCAAGCACGCGATCCTGGCGATCCACAACAACCTGTCGGGCCGGCAGGTCGGCGATCCCGCGACGGAACTGGGCCTGGCCCGCATCGCGGACGACCAGTACCCCCAGGTGCTGGCCAACTACGCCAACCAGTTCGCCGACGGCCGCCGCGCCAAGAGCACCTCGATCGGCATCAAGGACTCCGAAGGGCACTACTTCGCCGCGCTGTGCCTGAACGTGGACATGACGGTCTTCCGCGGGATCGCCACCATGATCGAGCAGTTCTCCGCCATCGGCGAAGACGGCCGCAAGGAGACGCTCGACACGGGCAATGCCGAGGCCCTGCGCGACCGCATCGACCGCTTCGCGATGACGCTCGCCACCACGCCCCGCGCGCTGCGCACCGAGCAGCGGCGCGAACTGCTGCAGACGCTCAAGGGCGAAGGCTTCCTGGAGATCAAGCGCTCCATGGACACGGTGGCCCAGCACCTGGGCGTGTCCCGGGCCACGGTGTACAACGACATCCGGTAGCCGGCTGGCACCTTCCGTCCGCCGGCCTGGCACGCAGCGGCCATCCGCGGCCCCGCCGCCGGGCCACCATGGGTCTCCCACCACACAAGGAGACAACGACATGGCGGACACCTACGTACTGGTCCACGGCGCCTGGCATACCGGCGAGACCCTGGCGGCGACTGCGAAGTACCTGCGCGCGCGCGGCCACACCGTGCATTGCCCCACGCTGCCGGGCAACCGCCCCGGCGACGGCACGGCCCCGCTGGGCCTGCAGGACGCGATCGACGGGCTGGTGCAGTTCCTGGAATCGAACGACCTGAAGGACGTGCGCCTGGTCGGCCACAGCTACGGCGGCATGCTGCTCTCCGGCGCGGCCGATCGCGTGCCCGGGCGCATCCGGCGGCTGGTGTACGTGAACGCCTTCGTGCCGCTGCCCGGCGAATCCCTGGCCGACATGGCGCCGCCCTACTACCGCGCCATGTTCGAAAACATCGCCGCCGCCAACGGCGGTGGGGTGCAACTGCCCTACGAGGTCTGGCGCGAAAGCTTCATCAACGATGCGGATGCGGAGCTGGCGCGCACCACCTATGCGTTGCTGCACCCGCAGCCGCTGCGCTGCCTGACCGACCCCATCACCCTCTCGCAGCCCACCGCCGCGCTGGCGCTGGGCAAGTCGTACCTGAACTGCCGCGAAGACACCGCGCTGCCGCAGAGCCTGCCCTGGCACCCGCGCCTGTCGGAGCGGCTCGGCCTGTTCCGCTACGTGGAGGCGGGCGGCAGCCACGAGGCGCTGTTCACCGATCCCGAAGGCTTCGCGCGGGGCATCGAGCGCGCGGGGCGGGATTGATCCGCACCAGCAGTACACGGACATCATTCAGGAGACGACACCATGCAAGCCATCGCCCGCCACTCACGCGCCGCCGCTGCCTTTGCCACCGCAGCCGCCGTCGGCAGCCTCATCGCCGCGCTGCCCGCCCAGGCACAGACGCAGTCGCAGCAGCAACAATCCGCACCGCCCGCTGCAGCGCGCACGCCATCGACGGACTGGTCTGCGCCATCCCCCTGGCGCCTCTACGCCGGTGCCGCGCACATCGGTTTCAGCACCTCGGCCGAAGTGCGTGCCGGCGGGCAGCTGGTGCCCGGTGCCGACGCCAAGGCCGACGCCAACAACAGCCTCGGCTTCGGCGCCATCTATGACTTCCACCCGGGCTGGAGCGCCGAAATCGCCCTGGGCCTGCCGCCCACTACCGCCCTCAAGGGCACCGGCACCCTGGCCGGCGCAGGCACGCTCGGCAAGGTGAAATACGGCCCCGCCGTGCTCTCCGTGCGCCGCCACCTGTGGGAAGGCGGCCCCGTGCGCCCCTACATCGGCGCGGGCATCAACTACACCCTGGTGCTCGAATCCCGCGATGGTTTCGTGTCGAACCTGGATGTGAAAAACGGCGTGGGCCCGGTGCTGCAGGCCGGCTTCGAGGTGCCGATCGACCAGCGCTGGAGCTTCTTCGTCGATGCGAAGAAGATCTGGCTCAAGACGACCGCGACGGGCACGCTGCCGGTGCTGGGCGGGGCGCCTGCGCATGCGAAGGTGCGGCTGGATCCGCTGGTGGTGACGGCGGGGGTGAGCTACAGGTTCTGAGTCCTCCGCAGCGCTGCGGCCCCGCTCGCCCCCTCGGGCGGCCGGCTGGAGGCCGGCGTGGCCTGCCCCGGCTACCAGCAGTCGCTGCAATCCAGCTTGGCCGGCGCCTACGAGCGCGTGGGCATCGCCGGCACCGTGAAGGTGGAATTCCGCGTGCGGGACGGCGCGGTGGTGGAGGTGAACCCGGTGGCCAGCCCCAGCGAGTACTACCGCACCGTGCGCTCGGCCGTGCGCCGCTTCCATTGCCAGGCAAGGGGGGGGGGCGGGGATGCGCTGGTGTCGTTGGATATTGTTTTTCGGGGGGAGTAGGATGGGGCGGTAGCGGTCAGTCTGGGGCGGGGTTAGCTTCGGCCTTGGCTAAGACATTGGACAAAGGCGTATCGGAAGAGGCTCCGATGCGTCCTTTTGCTTTCTGGGTCGTGGGTGCTGTTAACGGACGCGGTGTGCGGGGTTCGTTGCTATGAACGGGGTTTCGATGGCTGCTTTGCAGCGATTGCGGCCGTTGGCCTTATACATCCCAAAGACAGGACTCAGCTAAGAGCGGGCACCTGCGAAAGACCGCATCAAGGAAGTCTGCCAAACAGGTTCAATCCCGAGGAGTGTTGCCGGTGGCAGCATCGGACCACTCTGGCGGCTTGCATACGTATGATTCCACTAGCCGTTGGCTCACCGAGCCTGGCTGGACCAGTTTTTACCCCGCTGGGAGGAAGATGCACAACGTGCAGTTCGAGATCACGAAACCCACTGACGACGGGGCCTTCGAAGACATGTGCGCCCGAATTTACGGGACTGTCTTCAATGACCCACTGCCGCAGACTAACGGGCGCCGGGGTCAGAAACAAGGCGGCATCGATGTGTTCATCGATGCACCAGAAGGCCGGCTAGGCATTCAATGCAAGAAATACGCAGACGGTGCCCTGAAGTTCAAGCACGTAGAGCATGAGGTCTCAGAAGCCGACAAGGCGAACACCCCAATCGTGCGTCTCATCGTAGCTACTACTGCCACGAGTAATGCGGTGCTCTTGCGGGAAGTGCAGGACCTGTCCGATGCCAGGGTAGCTAATGGGCAGTATCCGGTCAAGATTGAGTTCTGGCAGGACCTCTGCCGGCACATTCGCGGCAGTTCGAAGCTCCAGAACGACTACGCTCCAAATGCACCTGGCGCCGTCTTTCACCGCTTAGATGAACAGAACTCAGGGATTGAGGCGAACCTGCTCAGCATCAACTCCAAGCTGGAAGTTTTGACGGGCCTGCCCAGCGGCCGTGCCGACTCGGTCAACAAGTTCATTACTTCGCAACTTGACGCTGTCAACGACGTGCTTCGAGCCGCAAGGTTCAAGGATGCCTTTGAAGACTTGCAGCGTATCGGCGCCGACATGTCGCTTTTCGATGTTCACCAGCAGGCACGCTGGTACGTGCAGCGGGGCGTCTGCATGTGGCATCTGGAGACCGGCGCTGCTGCTGCCCCTGACTTCCTTCGCGCCTCCGAGCTGTATCCCGACGACGAGAAAATCGTAGCGGCGAAGGTCAGAGGCCTCCTCTTCACTGACAAGGTTGACGAGGCACTGGCCGCAGGGGGGGAGGCACTCGCAAGGTATCCCGTATCAGTCCACGTCTGGATTGCCCATGCCAATGCCAGGATGGTCAAGGGCCAAACCCTGGCGCTCGCCGATGCACCGGCCGCGATGCGCGACGACTGCGATGTGCTGCAGCTCCTTGCGTGGTCGCGGAAGAAGGCTGGAGACCTAGCTGGCGCCGTCGAGCTGAGCGCTAAAGCACTGGCCAAACCGAACGCTGCGTTCTTTGTCAGGAACACGGCGCTGGTGCTGGCACTCGAGGCTGCTGCCTGCGACCCCGTAAAGGTCGCGCATGGTCTGGTGGGCGAAGCAGAAATCGCCGCGCTTAGGCAGGCAGTCGAGGCGCTCACACCGCGAAAAGACCAGGTTTGGGCGGTGCAATCGCCGGGCTCAGTCCAAGACACGCTGGAGCATCTTGGCTACAGTTACCTTGTGCTGGGTGCGCCTGGTGAGACTCTGGCCCTTATCGAGGAGGCCCGGCACGCCGGCGTGCTGACCTCTCGGCTGAAGCGCGTCGCATTAGAAGCCTATCGTCGACTAGACCGCTCAGACGAGTTGGGCCAACTTGGTCGGGAGTGGCTGGAAGACCTCGAGGAAGAGGCGTTGATACTGGTCGCGGAATATGCTTCAGGTGTGGGTGATGTTCAGCTAGTCGAGGCCGTGCAGGCGTTGGTGACGAAAAAGGGCTACCAGCAGGCAGAGGTGCCGCACTTGCTGAGCGCTATGCGGTGGGTCGCTCTTTGGCGCTCGGGCACCGGCAAGCTGCAAGCAGTGAAGGAGGTCAAGGCAGCGGATGTTGCGAACTCAGACAGCCTCGCCGTCATATGTGGCGGCGCCCGAATACTGCATGCGGGTAAAGACGAGTTGGCAGCCGATGCCGCGATTGAGAAGGCCTGCACCCTGGTGTCAAAGGACACTGGTCCGGCAGAGCGACTCTTGCTCGCGGACCTGCTCTTCGCCACGGATAAGCTGGAGTTTGCCGCCCGTCAGTACGAGCTACTTGCTCCACGCGGCAAGCACTCCGAGCTCCACAATCGGCTGCTTCGCTGCTATGTGCGCACGGGCGCACTCCGCAAGGCGAAGGAACTGATCTTGTCGTTCCCAGACAACTGGACAAGCGACGAACGAGCATTGAGTCTCGCAATTGACCTAGGACAGCAGGCATCGGACTGGGAATTTTTGGTTCCCCTCGCTGAGTTGCATTGCGAGCGGCGCCCCCAGGAGGCCGGCGGCTGGCTGCTACGTCTCGCGCTCGACCTCAAGATGCGCAAGATGGCCCGATTCCACCATGTGCTTGAGTCGGTTCCGGCTGACTTGTCCGGGCCACCAAGACTCCTTTCTCAGGTTGCGTCTCTTGAGCTCCGCTTTGGCCGCAAAGAGATCGGCATGCTGCGGCTGTACGGCATGTTTCGTCGCAACTTCGACGATGTAGATGTAGCATCAGCCTACTTGATCGCCATCATTGCCGGGCCTCAAGAGCTCCCATTTATGGAAGAGGAACTGACGGAAGTTCAGCCTGGGACAGCCGTGACGCTCAAGAACGAATTGGGCGAAACGGTGACACTTTCGCTGGACCCGGCAGGTCTGTCGGGACTCCCAGTTCGCGAAGGCATGCTTGCTCCGTCCGATGATGTAGCCCGCAGCCTACTGGGCGTGGCCGTGGGCCAGCAAGTCTCTCTACCCGGACCCTTCGGAACCGAACTGCGCTTCGTTGTCGAAGGAGTGACAAGTACCTTCCGGAGGCTGCTTCACATCGCGCAGGCACGGGTCAACTCGCCCGTTGCTTCGAACCTGCCGGTGATGTCAGTGCCTGTCCCGGAAACAGAAAAAGGCGTCGACTTCAGCCACGTGCACGCCATGCTGAAGCGGCAATTCGAGCACTCACGGCGAGCGCTTCAAGGCTACGCGGACAGCCCCATCACGCTGGGAATTCTGGGCAAGCTGCTCGGGCGAAGCGTGGTCGACATAGTCTTGGGGTGGCCGTCTGACGCGCCTCCCTTGTTCGTGTGCGCGGGTACCAAGGAGCAACGGGAGGCTGCTGTCGAACTACTCCAACGGCATGACGCCGAGTATGTTGTTGACGCTGCGACCGTTGCCGAGCTGGCGGCACTTGACTGTCTTGCCGCGCTGGCGGCGCTACCTCGCGTCTACATCTCTACGAAGGCCATTGAAACTCTCGAAGCTCGACTCGAAGAGGCGAAGATCGAACGCTCCGGCGGGCAGATGTTTGATGACAACGGCACGATGCGGTTTGTTGAGTACACGAACCAGGACAGGGAGCGGCAGACTTCGTTCATTCAAAGCATGGTTGACGCGGTCCGACAGCACTGTGTGATTGCTCCTGCTTATGGTCCGGAAGAGATTCCGGCAGACCTGGAGCGAGCGCAGGACGTTCTCGAAGACGAGGAACTCGCTGCACTACTACTGACTGCGGAGAAGAACGCGGCCCTGTTCACCGTTGACGGGCGACTCGCCCAGTTCGGCCTTGCATCGGCGAAGCTCAAGTCGGTGTGGCCGCAGGAGGTTCTCCGGTACGCCGTAGAAAGAGGGAAGCTGACGCCCCAGCAATACACCTACGCTGTCGTTCGGATGTTTTTGCGGAATCGCAGCTTTGTCTCGCTAGGCTCGTACGACTTGGTGTTCATGTGCTTGCAAGGAGGCTACGCGTTAACCGAGGGGCTTCAGCGGTTCAAGGACTACTTGGCCTCCAGTTCCACAGAGCTCGTGTCGGCGGTTTCTGTTGCGTTCGAGTTCCTCGAACTGCAAGCGCAGCACCCCACTCAGTTCAAGGCGTTTGCGGAACTCATGGGTCACATCGTCGAAGCGGGCCTTCGCCATCCGCACTGCAATCAGGAAGGACTCTTGAAGGTCGCGCTGGACTTTGCATGCGACATAGCAATCAAGAGCAACGGTACCTTCATACCGTACGCCCTTGCTGAGGGCTGCAGGCAGGCACGCATGCGTGTCTACGCCAAGATTCTCGGGGAGGAGGTTGAGGCCGCCGACCGGCTCGCCAGTTCACCGCCGCGTCGACGCGCAATCAAGCTGCGTGCGTTGAAGTGTATGCAACCTCCGTATCTCACATTCGATGGTGAGGCGAGGGATCCAGTCGAGCCATCTATCCAGCAAGTGGACGCGGCGCGAGGAAAAGACTTTCAAGCCGCAGGTGGTACGACCACGTTGGGCAGCAGTCAGGCAGTGATGCTGCCCCTCGCCAACGAAGCAGATGAAAGCTCTGAAGATGTGACAACACAACAGGAGCCGCCAGGGAGCGCAGCGACCTGACGGACCGCTTCGAGACGTAGAGATTTGGAAGTTGGATGACGTTTCAGGGATGGAAGTTGCCGCTCAGTCCCACCTTGTCGAATGACAGCTACCAGCCTATAGGCGACATTGATAAGCGCCCATGCTTCATGGAAAAAGTAGCGCCCCAATAGCTCCCGAATCCCGATGGCCGAAACGACGGTGCCGCCGCGCGCCTCCCTCACTCCCCTTCCGCAAACATCTCCACCATCACCCCCCGCAGCCACTGGTTCCCCGGATCCCGGTGGTACTTGGTGTGCCAGAACAGATTGATCGCCACATGCGGCAGTTTGGCGGGGTGGGGCGCATACGCCAGCCCGAAGGGTTCGGCCATGCTCTGGGCCATCTTTTCGGGCACGGTGGCGACCATCTGGGTGGCCTGCAGGATGTGGCCGATGGCGACGAAATGCGGCACCGTGAGGCGCACGTCGCGGGCCACGCCCATGCGCTCCAGCAGTTCGTCCACCTTGCCGTGGCCCGTGCCTTCGGAGACGACGACCACGTGCTGCGCCTTGGCGAAGTCGTCCAGCCCGATGCGGCGGCGCTTGTGCAGCGGGTGGTCCTGGCGGAACAGGCACACATAGGGCTGGCGGAAGAGGCGGCGCTGGAAGAAGCCGGCCTTCAATTGCGGCAGCAGGCCCACGGCCAGGTCCACCTTGCCGGCCTCCATGGCGTCTTTCAGGTCGGTCGCTGAATTGCGCACAGTGGTCAGGCGCACGCCGGGCGCCACCTGGGCCAGGCGCTCCAGCAGGCGCGGCAGGAAGTAGATCTCGCCGATGTCCGTCATGCCCACCTTGAACACGCGCCGGCTGGTGGCGGGCTCGAACCCCAGCTTGTGGTTCAGGGCGCCGTGGATCATCGCGAGCGCGTACGACACGGATTCCGCGAGCTGGTCGGCGTAGGGCGTGGGCTGCATGCCGTGGGCCGTGCGCAGGAACAGTTCGTCGCCCAGCAGGCGCCGCAGCCGCGCCAGGGAATTGCTGACGGCCGGCTGCGTCAGGCCCAGGTTCTCGGCGGCCTGCGACACCTTGCGCGTGACCAGCAGCTGCTGGAAGACCACCAGCAGGTTCAGGTCGATGTCTTCCAGTTCCACGCTGCACCTTTATTCATCGGAGTGATGCGATGTATTCATGCCATTCTATTGGCTGATGGGTCATTCGCGGGAATGATCGGGGTCATAACGAAAACCTGGAGACAGTCCCCGATGGAATTGCATATCGAGCCGCTGGGCCGCGTCCTGCCCGTGGCGCCCGGCGCCAATCTGCTGGAAGTGCTGCGCGCGCACCAGATTCCCGTGTCGTACAGCTGCATGGCCGGGCGCTGCGGCACCTGCCGCTGCAAGGTGGTCGCGGGCGAGGTGCTGGATTCCGGCCAGGCGCTGCGCATGCCGCCGCTGGGCGGCGATGGCGAGGCGCAGTACGTGATGGCCTGCCAGACGGTGCTGAGCGAGTCCTGCACCATCGAGATCCCCGAGCCCGACGAGGTGGTGGTCCACACCGCCCGCACACTCAAGGCCACGGTGACGGCCGTGGAAACGCTCACGCACGACATCCGCCGCCTGCTTCTGAAGCCGGCCAAGCCGCTGGATTTCTCACCGGGGCAGTACGCGCAATTGCAGTTCGGACCGGGCCTGGTGCGGCCGTATTCGATGGCCGGGCTGCCGCATGACGGCGAACTCGAATTCCATGTGCGGCTGGTCGAAGGCGGGCTGGTGTCTACCCACGTCGCCAATGTGCTGGCCGTGGGCGATGCGGTGCGCGTGAGCGGGCCGCTGGGTTCGGCCTACCTGCGCCGCAAGTATGAAGGGCCGATGCTCTGCGTGGCGGGCGGCACGGGGCTGGCGCCGATCCTGTCCATCGTGCGCGGCGCGCTGGAAGCCGGCATGCCCAATCCGATCCACGTTTATGCCGGCGCGCGGTCTGCGCGCGACGTCTATGGCCTGCAGTGGCTGGCCGACCTGCAGCAGCGGCATCCGCAGTTGCAGGTGCATGCGGTGGTGGCCGCGGCCGATGCGGCGCCGGGGCAGCGCACGGGCCTGGTGACCGATGCCATTGCGCAGGACTGGCCCTCGCTGGAAGGCTGGCGCGCCTACCTGTGCGGATCGCCGCCGATGGTGGAGGCCGTGTCGCTGCTGGCGCGCCAGCGCGGCATCGCCCCCGAGCACCTGTACGCCGATGCTTTCTACGCCAGCACGCCCTGATACGAATTCCAAGGAGACAACGACATGAGTACGCCCCACCCCGTCTTTCCATTGCAGCCCGTCTGGGAGAGCCCTGGCACCCACCGCGTGCCGTTCGCGGCCTATACCAGCGAGGAGATCTACCGCCGCGAGCTGGAGCGGTTTTTCTACCGCGGCCACTGGTGCTACGTGGGCCTGGAGGCCGAGGTGCCGAACCCCGGCGACTTCAAGCGCACGGCGATCGGCGAGCGCTCGGTGATCCTCACGCGCGGCGAGGACATGCAGCTGCACGTGGTGGAGAACGTCTGCGCGCACCGCGGCATGCGGTTCTGCCGCGAGCGGCACGGCAACCGCAAGGAATTCGTCTGCCCCTACCACCAGTGGAACTACAAGCTCGACGGCGCGCTGCAGGGCGTGCCGTTCCGGCGCGGCGTGAAGCAGGACGGCAAGGTGCACGGCGGCATGCCGGCGGACTTCAAGCTCGAAGAGCACAGCCTCACGCGCCTCAAGGTGGCCGTGCGCGGCGGGGTGGTGTTCGCCTCGTTCGACCACGACGTGGAATCGCTGGAGGACTTCATGGGCCCGGTGATCCTGGGCTATTTCGACCGCATGTTCAACGGGCGCAAGCTGAAGATTCTCGGCTACAACCGCCAGCGCATTCCGGGCAACTGGAAGCTGATGCAGGAGAACATCAAGGACCCATACCACCCCGGCCTGCTGCACACCTGGTTCGTCACCTTCGGCCTCTGGCGGGCGGACAACAAGTCCGAATTGAAGATGGACGCGCGCCACCGCCACGCGGCCATGGTCTCCACGCGCGGCGAGGCGAAGAAGCAGGCGTCGGACGTGTCCAACGTCTCCAGCTTCAAGGCCGGCATGCAACTGGAAGACCCGCGCTTTCTCGACATCGTGCCCGAGCCCTGGTGGGGCGGGCCGACGGCGGTGATGACCACGCTGTTCCCGAGCGTGATCCTGCAGCAGCAGGTCAACAGCGTCTCCACGCGCCACATCCAGCCCGTGGGCCACGACGCGTTCGATTTCGTGTGGACGCATTTCGGCTACGAGGACGATACCGACGAGATGACCGAGCGCCGCCTGCGCCAGTCCAACCTGTTCGGCCCGGCGGGCTTCGTCTCCGCCGACGACGGCGAGGTGATCGAGTTTTCGCAGCAGGGCTTCGAGCAGAAGCCGTTCCACCGCGCGCTGGTGGAGCTGGGCGGCCACGGGGTGGGCGATACCGACCACATGGTGACCGAGACGCTGATCCGCGGCATGTACGAGTACTGGCGCGGCGTGATGGAGAAGGAGGACTGATGCCATGGACACGACCACTACGAACACCGCCATCGCGGCCGGCACCACCGGCACGCCCTCCATCGACTTCGCCGATTTCTTCGCGCTGCAGCAGCTCTATGCCGACTACGCCTCGGCGCTGGATGCCGCCGACTGGGACCGCTGGCCGGGCTTCTTCACCGAGGACTGTGTGTACCGCCTGCAGCCGCGCGAGAACCACGAGCGCGGCCTGCCGCTGGCCACGCTGTCGTTCGACAGCCAGGGCATGCTGAAGGACCGCGTCTACGGCATCCGCGAGACGCTGTTCCACGACCCCTACTACCAGCGCCACGTGATCGGCACGCCTCGTGTGCGTGCGGCCGGCGAGGGCCGCTGGGAGTGCGAGGCGAACTACGCCGTGCTGCGCACCAAGCTGTCGGAGCCTTCCACGGTGTTCAACGTGGGCCGCTACCTCGATGTGGTGGTGCGCACGCCCGATGGGCTGCGCTTCGCCCGCAAGGAATGCATCTACGACAGCGAAATGATCCTGAATTCCATCATCTACCCCATCTGACCCGAGGAGACACCCCATGACCGCCATCGATACCCCATGGACCGAAGCCGCCGCGCTGGACGACGTGCCCCAGGACGACGTGGTGGGCGTGAACGTCGCCGGGCGCGACGTGGCGCTCTATTCGGTGGAGGGTGAGGTGTTCGCCACCGACAACCTCTGCACCCACGGCAACGCGCGGCTGTGCGACGGCTTCCTGGAGGGGCACGAGATCGAGTGCCCGCTGCACCAGGGCCGCTTCGACGTGCGCGACGGCAGTGCGCTGTGCGCGCCGCTCACGCAGGGCCTGCGCACCTACCCCGTGCGTATCGAGCAGGGCAGGGTGTTCCTGCAGATCGAAGGGGCCTGAGCCGGACCGGGCCGGGCCGTGGCACCGCGGTCCGGCATGGATTCAGCGTGCTGCAGCGAGCAGGCGTTCGGGCTGGAACTGGAAGCCGTCCACCACGCTCCTGAGCCGGCCGGCCTGCTCCAGCAGGCTGGCCGCGGCGGCCGAGGATTGCTCCACCAGCGCCGCGTTCTGCTGGGTCATGTGGTCGAGTTCGGTCACCGAGGCGTTGACGCGGCCCAGTTCGCCCGATTGCCCTTCGACCGACGTGCTGATGGCGCCCACCACTTCGGAGGCGCGGCGTGCGCAGTCCACCACGTTCTGCATGTGTTCGCCGGCATCGGTCGCCAGCCGGCTGCCGCGCTCGGCTTTTTCCACGGAGGCGGCGATCAGCGCGCGGACTTCGCGGGCGGCTTCGGCGCTGCGTCCGGCCAGCGAGCGCACCTCGCTCGCCACCACCGCGAAACCCCGGCCCTGTTCGCCGGCGCGGGCCGCCTCCACCGCGGCGTTCAGCGCCAGGATGTTCGTCTGGAAGGCGATGCCGTCGATCACGCCCACGATGTCGGCGATGCGTCCGGCGCTGGAGTGGATGTCCTGCACGGTGGCGACGACCTCGGTCACCACGCTGCCGCAGTGCTCGGCCACCTGGGTGGCTTCCTGCGTCAGCCGGCGGGCCGCCACGGCCTCCTGCACGCTGTGCTGGACGGCGCCGTCCAGCTGGCCCATCGATGCCGCTGCGTCCTGCAGGTGGGACGCGGTGCGCTCGGTGCGCTGGCTGAGGTCGCGGTTGCCCGTGGCGATCTCGCCCGCCGCCGCCGCCAGGCCCGCAGCAGCCTGGTGGACATCGGTCACCACCCCGTTGAGCCGCAGCAATGCGGCCTGCAGGGCCCGGGCCGCGGTGCTGTTCACCGGCACGCCGCGCACGTCCAGCGAGAGCTGGCCGTCCTGCTGGGGGCGGCAGAGGTACTGGAGTTCCGCCGATTCGATCGCATCGGCGCGGGTGCGGAAGGTGATGGCCACCTCCACGGCGGTCTGCACGACCACGAACGCGGCGTGCACCAGGATGCGCCCGAAGTCGGGTTCGGTGAGGCAGTACACCGGGCCCCCGGCCAGTTGCAGGCGATCGAACGCGATATGGTGCACGGCGATCAGCGCTGCCGCGAAGACGACGGGCCGCCAGTCGCGGTAGGCCAGCACGAAGGCCAGGAAGACGAAGACGCCGAAATGCATTTCGGTGGCACCCAGGCTGAGCTGGATGTGCAGGGCCACCATGCCGATGCCGGCCGTCACGAGCGCCAGCCGGCCCAGCAGGCTGCCGCGCACCGCCAGATAGGCCCATGCGGCCAGCGCCAGCAGGCTGCCGCCCCAGATGGCGGCGGTGCCGGGCCGGCCGTACATGAAACCGAGCCACAGCGCGACGATCGCGCCGAGGACGCAGATGGCGAGCAGCAGGCCGTCCGCCCGGCAGCCGATGGCCTGCAGGGCCTGCTGGGCGCTCGGAGAGAGATCGCGGCGTCGTTTCGTTTCGTCCATGGCAGGCTTCTGGTGAGGGTTGTCGATGGGAGGCAGCGCCGGGAAAGCCGGCCCCGTTACGTGACTCAGAATAATGCGAAACGAAACAAAAGGAGACTTTTTGTAATTCGAAGGGGCGTGCCGAGTCCATCCGGCAGGGAGGCCCCGGGAAAGGTGTGGGGTATTCGCATCGCCGGCGGCCACATTCAGGCCCGGAGTGCCCGCAAGTGTCAGGGCGCCAGCAGTCCGGTTTTCGCGACGAATCCGTTCAGCGGATTCCGCCAGTAGCGGCCTCCTACCCGCAGCAGGTTGTGCCCGTCCGCACCTTCCAGCGCGGGTGCCGCGATGAACTGCGCATCGTCGCCGCCTTCGCGGAAGGCGCCGAACCACTGGCGCGGCATGTCCGGGCCCCAGTACTGGTCGTTTTCGGCATACAGCCACAGGGTGGGTACGCGCACCTGCGTGCCCAGCTGGCGGTAGAGCCCGGTGAGCACATCGGGCCGGCAGCTGTGGCCGGGGGCGGTGTCGGGCTTGCCGCCCGCGCCGCCGGAGAAGTTGACCGCGCCGACCACGCCGGGCAGGCGGCCCGCTGCCGCGGCGATGGTGGCCATGCCGCCCACGGACTGACCTTCGAGCAGGATGCGGTCGCGCCGCACCCAGGGTTGCTGCAGGGCCCAGCCGTGCACGGCCTGGACGGCGGCCGCGGCGTGCCCCGCCACCTGGGCGTAATCGGGCAGGCCCGTGCAGCCGGTGGCGCCGGCCGGCCAGCGGGCGCCGGAATTCTCGCGGTCCGGGCCCCCCGTGGCGCCGTAGCCGGGCCGGATCGGCGCGACCACGGCCACGCCCTGGCGCAGCCAGTAGGCCACGTGGCCCAGGGGCACGGGATATTGCAGCGCGGCGCGCACGGCGGGATCGGCCGAGCGGCCGTGCGAGAAGATCACCAGGGGAAAGGGGCCGGGCCCGCCGGGGCGGAAGACCTGGGTCGCCACGTCCACCTCGCGGCCGTCGATGGCCAGGTGCAGCACCTGCGTGTCGGGCTCGGGCAGGGGGGCGGCAGCGCCGGCCGGGCCCGCGGCCAGCAGGGCCGCCAGCAGTGCACCCAGGGGAAGGAGCAGGGCGCAGCGGCGCATCGATCGTGGCAGGAAGGGCATGCGGACCTCGTATTGCCCGTGGCCGTGGGCAACGCGGCCATTATGGCGCTGCTCGGCAGTATGGGGAGGCGGGCCCGTGGCCGCCGCCGTCAGGCGGTGGCCGGTGCCGGGTGCAGGGCGGCCTGCCGCTGTGCGAGCCAGAAGACCGGCAGCGCCAGCACCGCGCAGCCCGCGAGCACGGCGAAGGCCAGCCCGAAGTGGCCCTGCGCCCCCACCACGCTGTTGGCGATGGCCGGGCTCAGCGAGGCACCGACGCCCTGCAGGGTCATGACCAGCCCGAGGGCGGTGTTGTAGCGGCCGCTGCCGCGCACGTAGCGCTCCACCATCAGGGGGGTGGCCACGCCCAGGGCGCCGGCCGCGAGGCCGTCGAGGATCTGCACGGGGATGTTGGCCCAGGCATCGGGAATCGCCCAGGCCAGGATGCCGCGCACGGGCAGCGCCAGGATGGCGATGTAGATGAAGACCTGCAGGTCGAGGCGGCGGCTGCGCGACACCCACAGCGCCACCGGCACCATGGTGAGCTGCGCGACGACGATGGCGATGCCGGTCCACAGCAGCGGCGCGGAATCGGGCACCGTGGCCGCCAGCCGCTGGTTGAGCAGCGGCAGCATGGCTGCATTGCCCAGGTGGAAGAGCGCACACGCCAGCCCGAACAGCCAGAGCGCGCGGTGCGACAGGAAGGCGCGCCAGCCCTCGGGGGCGGCCGGGGCCGTGTCCATGCGCGCGGCCTCCGGGGCCGGCTCGCCGCCGCGGGCCGCCACATGGTCGATGTCGCGGTCGCGGATGGCCATCAGGCAGGCCAGGGCGCCCACGGCCATGGCCGTCATGACGACCAGCATCCAGGGCGCGCCCAGCCAGTGCGCGAAGGCCGCCGCGCCCAGCGCGGAAACGATGTTGCCGGCATGGCTGTAGGCCTCGTTGCGGCCGGTCTGATGGCGCAGGCCCTGGCTGCGTGCCAGGCCCAGCGTGAGCGCCGCGAGCCCGGCGGCCAGCAGCGCGCCGGCCACGCCGGTGAGCACCTGCGACAGCACCAGCATGCCCGGCGACCGGGTGCCGAAGGCGATCGCGCTCGCGGCCAGGATGGCCACCGCGGCGATGGCGACCAGCATCCGCTTGGCACGGACGCGGTCCGCCCAGGCGCCGGCCAGGGGCGTGGCCAGCATGCCGGCCAGGCCACCGGCCGACATCACGACGCCGATCATGGTCTGGTCGATGCGCTGGGTCTGCAGGTAGGTGGCGAGGAAAGGACCGAGCCCGTCGCGCACGTCCGACATGAAGAACGCCATCCAGGCCAGGGCCGTGAGGGAGGCCCCGGCGGCCACCGGCGCGTTCCCGCCGGCAGACCGTTTTTCCTGGGGTGCCGGGCCTCCGAACAGCGGGGAGGGGGCGGTGTCTGCGATGGCGGGATGCGCGGCGGTGGTCATGGTGTCACCCGTGGTGGGGTTGGGCGGGGAGGGGCTTGCCGTTGACGGTGCGGGCCTCGATCACATGGCCCTGCGCGCCGCGCAGCGGGCGGGCGGGGCCGCTGGCCTCGACCGCGTCGCCGGGCTGCAGCTGCAGCGCCGCATAGCCGTCGGGGCGCAGGTGGATGAAGTCGCCGGTGTCGAGCACCACGCCGTTGGGCTCGCCGTGGCGCGTATGGTGGATGCGGGCCACGCGGCCTTCGGCGCGCCGCACGGCCTCTTCGGGCGCGGCAGGCTCGCCGTCGATCGACACGAGCCGCTCGAAGACATAGACCTCGTGCGCGGCCTCGCCGTGCCGCGGGGGCGCCGCCACGCTGCCTTCGAACACGACGGCCTGGCCGGGCTTCAGGGTTTCGGCGGCGCGCACGGCGCGCTCGTCATGCTTGCCGAAGGTGAACTGCGCGGTAACGCCGTCCACGTCGATGAGCACGCCTTCCACCTCGCCGCGCGGGCTGTGGAGCAGGTGCTGGAAGCGGCCCTCGAGGGACCAGACTTCCACGGTTTCCTGGGGTTGGGTCATACGGGTTTCCTGTGGGTGAGGGGGTGAAAGGAAAGGGGATCAGGGCATGCGCGGCGGGCCGCCGGCCGGGCCGCGGAAGACTTCCTGCAGCGTGCTGGCGGAGGAGCCCAGCTGCGTGGCCTCCAGCGCCGTGCCCAGCGCGTTGCGCGTGCCCCAGCCGCGGGCCGACACGGTGGCGCCGGTCTGCAGCAGGTTGCCGATGGAGGCGGCCACGTGCGGCGGGAAGCGGACGATCACGCCGTTGTCGAGCAGCAGGCCATGGGCGTCGCCGCGGGTGTTGAGCAGGACGGCGGCCACGCGCCCGTCGGTCTGCAGCTCGACCAGGGCCGGGCGCTGCGGCGGGGCAGGGGGCATCTGGCCCGGGGACGGAGGCGTGTCCTGGACGGTGCGGCCCTGCGAGCTGATCGCGCTGATGCGCAGCACGGGCACGCCGGAATAGTGCCAGCCGGCCACGTCCACGGCATCACCGGCGCGCAGCCAGGATGTCAGGGTATCGGACAGGTGCGGCGGGAAGGCCACCTGCGTGCCGTCCTGCAGCAGCAGGCCGTCGGCCTCGCCGTTGGGGTTGAGCAGCCAGCGCTGCACGGCGCCGCTGTGCGAGGCCTGCTCCACGGCGGCGGGCTGGCCGATCGGGCCGGGCGGCTGGCCTGCCACGGGGGGCGGAGGAACGGCGCCCGGGGCCGGGGGCGCGGGCTGGGCTTGTGCTCCGGCGCAGACAAGCAGGAGGGCGGCGAGGCCGGCGCGGGTCAGGGTGTTGGGTCGCATGGCAGAACTCCTTCAGGTGGTGGAGCCCTGGTATCTCAAGAGACGTGCCAGCATGGAATGCCTTATGAATCAATGACTTGCGTTGCAGGTTGCCGCCCATGCCTGGATGGCGCGAAGACACCCTGTCCGGATTCCCGACATCGCTGGTGCCTCCATCCGTCTCATTCCATTCCGTACTGGGCCAGCTTGCTGTAGAGCAGCTGGCGGTGGATGCCCAGGCGCCGGGCGGCGAGCGAGCGGTTGCCGCGGGCCTGCTCGAGCGCGTGGGCGATCAGCCGGCGCTCCAGCCGCTCCACGGCCTCGGGCAGCGGCACGTCGAGCCAGTCCTGCGGCAGGGCGCCGTCGGCGGGGCCTGACGCTGTTGCCGAGCCCGTGGGCGGGCCCAGGTCGAGGTCGGCCGCGCCCACCACGGGGCCGCGCTGCAGGGCCTGCACGCGCTCCATGGCGTTGCGCAGTTCGCGCACGTTGCCAGGCCAGCCGTGGGCGAGCAGGGCGCGTGCCGCATCCGGCGCCAGGCGCTTGGCCGGCTGCGGCGCCGCGGCGCGGCGCAGGAAGTGCTCGGCCAGCGGCACGATGTCGGCCAGCCGCTCGCGCAGCGGGGGCAGCGCGATCTGCAGCACGTCGAGCCGGTAGCGCAGGTCCTCGCGGAATCGCCCCTCGCGCACGGCGGCGGCCAGGTCGCGGTGCGTGGCGGCCACCACGCGCACATCGACCTTCACCGGCCGGTGGCTGCCCAGGGGCGTGACCTCGCCCTCCTGCAGCGCGCGCAGCAGCTTGGCCTGCACGTCCGGCGCCATGTCGCCGATCTCGTCGAGCAGCAGCACGCCGCCGTCGGCCGCGCGGAAGCACCCGGGCCGGTCGGTGGCGGCGCCGGTGAAGGCGCCCTTCACGTGGCCGAACAGCTCGCTTTCCAGCAGTTCCTTCGGAATGGCCGCGCAATTGAGCGCCACGAACGGGCCGGCGCTGCGGGCCGAGTGCCGGTGCAGCGCGCGCGCCACCAGTTCCTTGCCCGTGCCGGTCTCGCCCTGCACGAGCACGGGTGCCTCGCTCGCGGCAGCCAGCCCGATGCGCTTGTGGACTTCGCGCATGGCTTCGCTCACGCCGATGAGTTCGCCGTCCGCCTCGTCCGTGCCGGCGCGTGCGGCGGGGGCGGGCGGGGTGGCATCCGCCTCGGCGCGGGAGCGCAGGGCGCGCTCCAGCACCTCGATCACCGCGGCACGGCCCACCGGCTTGGTCAGGTGGTCGAAGGCGCCCAGGCGCATCGCCTCGATGGTGCCGGAGCCGCTGGCGTAGGCCGTGAGCACCACCACCGGGGGCAGTTCGGGCACGCGGGCGGCGAGCGCGGCAAGGGTTTCCAGCCCATCCATGCCGGGCATGCGGTGGTCCAGGAAGATGGCGGCGTAGCGGTGGCGCCCGGCCTGCCGCAGCGCTTCGTCGCCGCTGGCGGCCTCATGCACCTCGTGCCCCAGGCCCTGCAGGGTTTCGACCAGCGATTCGCGGAAGGCCGCGTCGTCGTCGACGGCTAGGATGCGTGCCATGGCAGCTCCAGGAGGAAGCGGGCGCCGCCGCCTTCGCGCGGCGCGTAATGCAGGTCGCCCCCGTGCGCCAGCGCCACCTCGCGCGCCAGGGCCAGGCCCAGGCCGTTGCCGTCGGTGCGGCCGGTGGCGAAGGGCTCGAAGAGCTGGGCGCGCAACGCCTCGGGCACGCCCGGGCCGTCGTCCTCCACAGAGATCACGCACAGGGAACGGGCGGCATCCACCTGGGCCGAGAGCACGGCTTCGCCTCCCTGCGGCGCATGGCGCACGGCGTTGTCCAGCAGGTTGTCGATGGCGCGCGCCGCGTGCACGGGATCGAAGACGGCCGTGGCCGGCGCGTCGCCGCGCAGCGACAGGCGCACGCCCCGGGCATCGGCCGCGGCCCGGGCGGTGTCCAGCCGTTCCTGCAGCCAGGCGGACAGGTCCACCGGGTGGGGCTCGAGCTGCAGGGGCTGCACCAGGGTCAGCAGGCTCTGCACCAGGCCTTCCAGCCGGTCGATCTGCGTGCCGATGGCGGCCAGTGCGTCGGCATGGCGGGCGGGGGGCGCCGCCAGCGCGTTGTCGGCCTTCAGCCGCATGGCGGCGATGGGGTTGCGGATCTCGTGCGCCACCGATGCCGTCATGCGGCCCAGGGCCGTGAGGCGCATGTCGCGGTGCTGCTGGGCGAGCGCTTCGCGCAGGCGCTCGCGCGCTTCCTGCAGCCGGGCGCCGAAGCTGTTGAAGCCGTCCACGATGCGGTCGAGCTCGCGGATGCCGGTGCGCTGCAGCACGGGCACGGTGTCGCCCCCGGCCTGCGCCAGGGCGTCCTCCATGCGCTGCACCTGCCGCAGGCCACGCTGCAGCATCCACCCGAGCCAGGCGCCCGACACCACCACCAGCAGGGCCAGGATGGCGATGCCCGCGCGCAGGCTGTCCTGCGCGGCGATGGCGCCGGCATGCACGCGGGTCATGGTCCAGACGGCCGTGTCCGGGTGCGCGGACAGCGGACAGGCCGCCACGATGAGCACCTCGCGGCTGCCGCGCACCAGGTTCACCAGCGGCTGGCGCCCGGCGCTCGCCTGCCGCGCCATCTCCACGATCAGGGGCTCCTCGGCGGAGGGCACGTCGCTTTTCACGCCGCTGCCTTCGTAGGTGGGATAGGCATAGGCCAGCATCCCGCCGCTGGCGCTCCAGGCGCCGCCTTCGACGCGCGGCGCCTCCAGCAGCACCATGTGCAGGAGCACCCGCAGCAGGTCCTCGCGCGGGGCGTCGGCCACCACGTCGGGCACGGACTGGGCGTAGCGTGCGGCGACGTCGGCGCAGGCCTGCGCCACGCGGGTGCGGCCGGCGGCCACCTGCGCGCCGGAGCCCGACTGGTAGAGCACCGTGAGGACCACGGCCACCAGGGCGCAGGCGCCCAGCAGCAGGGTCCAGAAAAGGGTGAGTTGGATACGCAGGGAGCGCACGGGGGATCCGCGGGTGGGAGAAGACGTGCGCATCCTACGGTGCCACGGATGAGCCGGCGGTAGGAGAGCAGCCCATCCGCCAGGCCCGGAGGTCCAGAGGGCCGGCCGGGCAGGATCAGGCCGCTTCGGGGTAGAACAGCCGCCGCGCCGGCACGGGCGCCACGGCGCGGCCGATGGCGGCGATATGGTCCGGCGTGGTGCCGCAGCAGCCGCCCACGATGTTCACCAGGCCCTCGGCCGCGAACTCGTGCACCAGGCGGCTGGTGACCTCGGGCGTCTCGTCGAAGCCGGTGTCGCTCATCGGGTTGGGCAGGCCGGCATTGGGATAGCAGCTGATGAAGGTGTCTTCCGCCACCCGGTTCAGCTCCTGGATGTACGGGCGCATCAGCGTCGCGCCCAGGGCGCAGTTCAGGCCGATGGCCAGCGGGCGCGAGTGGCGCACGCTGTGCCAGAACGCCGTCACGGTCTGGCCCGAGAGGATGCGGCCGGAGGCGTCGGTGACGGTGCCGCTGATGATGAGCGGCAGGCGCTCGCCGCTCGCCTCGAAGTATTCGTCGATGGCGAAAAGGGCGGCCTTGGCGTTGAGCGTGTCGAAGATGGTTTCCACCAGCAGCACGTCGGCGCCACCCTCGACCAGCGCCTGGGTCTGCTCGTAATAGGCCGCGCGCAGCTGCTCGAAATCGACGTTGCGCGCGCCGGGGTCGTTCACGTCGGGGCTGATGCTGGCCGTCTTGGGCGTGGGGCCCAGGGCGCCGGCCACGAAGCGCGGCTTGCCCTGCGTGGAGAACTTGTCGCAGGCGGCGCGCGCCAGCCGGGCCGAGGCGAGGTTCATCTCGCGCGCCAGGTCGGCCATGTGGTAGTCCTCCTGCGCGATCGTGGTGGCGCCGAAGGTGTTGGTCTCGATCAGGTCGGCGCCCGCTGCCAGGTAGCGCTCGTGGATGTCGCGGATCACGTCGGGCCGCGTGAGCGACAGCAGCTCGTTGTTGCCCTTCACGTCCCGCGGGAAGTCCTTGAACCGGTCGCCCGCGCCACCGGGGCCGCTGTAGCCCTCGCCGCGGTACTGGGCCTCGCCCAGCTTGAAGCGCTGGATCATGGTGCCCATGGCGCCGTCGAGGATGGCGATGCGTTCGGCCAGGATGCCAGGCAGTTGTTGGGCGCGGGTGTAGTGGAGGGGTTGCATAAGCCTCCATTGTAGAAAGTGCGCCCGGCGTACCGGCCTGCCCGTGCCGGTTCTGCCGCCCTTGCCCTTTACTCGGCCATGGCCTTGCACAAGGCCGCCATGCTCTTCTGGCCTTCGGGTGTCCTGGCTTCCTGCATCTGGTCGCGCCGGGCGTCCGCCACGGCGGAGGCAAACGCCGGGCTCTTGCGGTACTCGGCCAGCTGGGGCGGAAGCGATGCCAGATTGGTCTGCCAGTTCTTGTCGATCTTTTTGGCAAGGTCTGGGTGCAGGGACGAGCAGTTGGCGACGGTGGCCGCATCGGTCACGTGCATCTGGCGCTCCATCGCTGCCTGCATGTCCTTCTGGGTGATCTGGTTCGCGGGCTTGGGCTGGGCGAGCACCTGCACGCTGAAGGCGACGGCGGCAAAGGCGATGAAGGATGCGATTTTCATGGCTGGCATGGGGTTGGTGGGTAATCCGGTCTGAAATCCTGCTTGCTGCCTGCCGTGGAGTTGGGTCCAGTACCGGCCGCGAGCGTGATTATCAGGAGAACCGTGCCGCGGTTATCCGGCGTGGCCTGCAGCAGCCGCCACGTCCAGAAACGCCTGCAGCGCCGGATTCGCGCCCTCTTCATGCCAGGCCAGTACCCCCACCGTGGGGTGCTCCAGGTGGGCGATGGGCACGAATCGCACGCCCTGTACGGCGGCCTGCGCCATCGAGGCCGGCACCAGCGCCACGCCCATGCGCATGGCGACCAGCGCCACGACGGTCAGCCACTGGCGCGCGGCATGGCGTGTGTGCGGGTGGATGCCGGCGCGGTGGAAGAGGGCGATCACGTTGTCGTGGTTGGCCGGGGCCACGTCGCGCGCGAACATCACGAAGGTTTCCCCGGCCAGGGCGTGCAGGTCCACCGGCGCCGTGCCGGCCAGGGCATGGCCCTGGGGCAGGCAGGCCACGAAGTGGTCGTGCGCCAGCGGCAGGCTGCGCAGGGGCGCGGGCACCACGCTGGCGTTGATGAAGCCGGCATGCAGCTGGCGGTGCAGCAGCGCTTCGGTCTGCTCGCCCGAGGACATCTCGCGCAGGCTGACTTCGATGCCCGGCGCGCGCTCACTGAACGCGCGCACGATGGCCGGCATGTCGCGATAGACCATCGATCCGGTGAAGCCGATGTCCAGCCGTCCGCGCAGGCCTGCGGCCACGGCGCGCGCCGTATCGCCCGCGCGTGCCACGCGGTCGAGTACCACGCGCACCTCGGCCAGGTAGGCCTGTCCCGCGGGCGTGAGCGCCACGTGCTTGCTGCTGCGGTCGAACAGCTTCACGCCGAGTTCATCCTCCAGCGCCTTGATGCCCGAGCTGAGCGGCGGCTGCGTGATGGCGAGCCGCTCCGCCGCGCGGCCGAAATGCAGCTCCTCGGCCAGCACGGCGAAGTAGCGCAGCAGGTGCAGTTTCATGCGGGGAATGATGCCAGCCGCTGTGGGTCCGGCGATCCGGTACGCGGAAGCGGCGCAGCCGCTCAGGGTGATGTCAATACGATTTCCGCAAGCCTAAGACTTTCTCCGCGATGAAGCACAGGATCAGCTGCGGACTCACGGGCGCGAGGCGCGGGATCCACGATTCGCGCATGTAGCGCTCCACGTGGTATTCCTTGGCGTAGCCCATGCCGCCATGGGTCAGGATGGCGCGCTCGCAGGCGTGGTAGCAGGCTTCGGCCGCGAGGTATTTGGCGGCATTGGCCTCGGCGCCGCAGGGCTGGTGCCGGTCGTAGAGCCAGGCGGCCTTCTGCACCATGAGGTGCGCGGCCTCCAGTTCCATCCACGACTGCGCCAGCGGGTGCTGGATGCCCTGGTTCTGCCCGATCGGTCGGCCGAACACCTCGCGCTCCTGCGCATAGCCGGCCGCGCGTGCCAGCGCCGCGCGGCCCAGGCCCACGGCCTCGCTCGCTATCAGGATGCGTTCGGGGTTGAGGCCGTGCAGGATGTACTGGAAGCCCTTGCCTTCCTCGCCCACGCGGTCTTCCACGGGAATGCGCAGGCCGTCGATGAACACCTGGTTGGAATCCACGCACTTGCGGCCGAGCTTCTCGATCTCGCGCACCTCCACCGTGCTGCGGTCCAGGTCGGTGTAGAACAGGCTCAGGCCTTCGGTGCCGCGGCACTCTTCCAGCGGCGTGGTGCGCGCCAGCAGCAGGATCTTGCTGGCCACCTGCGCGGTGCTGATCCACACCTTCTGGCCGTGCACCACGTAGTGGTCGCCCTGCCGCACGGCGCGGGTCCTGAGCTTGAGGGTGTTCAGGCCCGTGTTGGGCTCGGTCACGCCGAAGCAGGCCTTGTCGCGGCCCTGGATGAGCGGCGGCAGCCAGCGTGCCTTCTGTTCGTTGGTGCCGAACACCACCACCGGGTGCAGCCCGAAGATGTTCATGTGCACGGCCGACGCGCCCGACAGGCCCGCGCCCGTGGCGGCGATCGTGTGCATCATCAGCGCGGCCTCGCTGATGCTCAGGCCCGCGCCGCCGTAGGCTTCGGGCATGGCGATGCCCAGCCAGCCGGCATCGGCCAGCGCCTGGTGGAAGTCGTGCGGAAAGCCGCCCTCGCGGTCCTTCGCGAGCCAGTAGTCGGCATCGAAGGGCGCGCAGACGCGCTCGATCGCATCGCGGATCTGTTCGTGTTCCGGCGAGAGGGCGAAGTCCATCATGCGCCTTTCGCGGCCGGGCGGACCACCTTGTCGGGCGATTCGCCGTAGGGCGGGCTGTAGATCACCAGCAGCTTCACGGGCGTGTCGCTGGTCACGGTGAACACGTGCATGCGGTCGGCCGGGAAGAAGCACATGTCGCCCGGCACCATGTCGAAAGCCTCGCCCTCCACCTCGGCACGGGCCGTGCCTTCCAGCAGGTAGCAGGCCTGCTCGATGCCCGGGTGCGCATGCGGCAGCGCGCCGCCGCCCCTGTGCAGCGTGCCGAGCAGCACTTCCATCTGCCGCGCGCCCACGGTCTCGGGGCCGATCAGGCGCTGGTTCACGGTGTGGTGGTGGTTGGCGGGCTGGTAGCCGGGCACCTGGGCGGCGCGCACCAGGTAGCGGGAAGAGGACGGGGCGGCAGAGGTCATGGCGGTGGTCGTGTCGGTCGTCGGGGGAGGGGTTGCGGAAGAGGTCGTGGGCGCGGTGGTGGAGGTCATGCGCCGTCTCCGGCGGCGCGGCAGGCGCGCTGCGCGAGCAGGGCGTCGATCTGCGCGGGCGTGTAGCCGGCCCCGGCCAGCAGGCTGCGCGTGTGTTCGCCCAGGCGCGGCGCGGGGGGCAGGTCGCGCGCCGGGGGCGTGGCGGACCAGCGCGTGGGGTGCGCCATGGCATGCATCGGCCCCTCGGTGGGGTGCTCGGTGTCGTGCACGAAGCCGGTGGCGCGCAGCTGCGGGTTCTGCAGCAGGTCGGCCGGGGAATTCATCGGCATGTTGGGCACGTCGGCCGCGTCCAGCAGCGCCTGCCATGCGGCCGTGGTGCGCGTGCGCAGGATGCGTGCCACTTCGGCATACACGGCGTCGATGTGCGCCGCGCGCGCGCCGTGCGTGGCGAAGCGCGGGTCGTGCGCGAGGCCGCCGCTGCCGTCCTCGCCGATCGCCGCGAAGAAGCTGCGCCAGTGCTTGTCGTTGTAGATCAGCACGCAGAGCATGCCGTCGGCCGTGGCGTAGGGCTTGCGGTGGGCCGTGAGCAGGCGCGCGTAGCCGGGCTCGCCCAGCGGCGGCTCGAAGGTCAGGCCCGCCATGTGGTCGCCCAGCACGAACTGCGCCATGGCCTCGAACATCGGCACGACCACCGCCTGGCCCTGGCCGGTTTTCTCGCGGGCGTAGAGTGCCGCCGTCACGGCATAGACGGCGTGCAGTCCGGTCACCCGGTCCGACAGCGTGGTGGGCGCATACGACGGCTCCGGCGCGCCGTAGCGCTGCATGAGCCACGGGATGCCGGTGGCGCCCTGGATCAGGTCGTCGTAGGCCGGCCGCGCGGCGTCCGGCCCCTCCTGGTCGAAGCCGCAGCAGCTTACATGGATGATGCGCGGGTTGCGCGCGCGCACCGCCTCGTAGTCCAGCCCCAGCCGCGCCAGCGCCTGCGGCCGCACGTTGCTGATGAGCACGTCGCATCCCTCGGCCAGCCGCAGCGCCGCCTCGCGCCCCTCCGGGTGCTTCAGGTCCAGCGCGATGCTCTGCTTGCCCGCGTTCGCATGCAGGAAGATGTGCCCCATGCCCGCACTCCGCATCGGCCCCACATGCCGCATGTTGTCGCCCTCGGGCGTCTCCACCTTCACCACCTCCGCACCCAGTTGCGCGAGGATCTGCGTGGCGAACGGCCCCATGATCACCGAGGTGAGATCGAGCACGCGCACGTCCGCCAGCGGGCCGGTGCGTGAAGCGGATGGAGCAGGAGAAGAAGAGTCGTCTGTCATGTCATGTTCCGTTGAACAGGTCCGTCCGGCAGCGCCACCCCTGTCTACGCTCGAGCTCACGGCTTTCGCGCCAGCGCGGCCCAGGCCAGCAGACGCCGTGGAACTGGCTCCGCCAGGCCACTGGCGTCGTCCCCCTTCCCGGACCGCGCAGCGGACCGAGAGAAGGGGGAAGCGGCGCAGCCGCTCAGGGGGATGTCGCTTGAATCCCGGCTTGCTGGATCAAGGTCCGCCAGTGCGCCAGCTGCTGCGCCACGTACTGCGCGAATTCCTCGGGCGTCCTGCTGGGCCAGACCTGGAAGCCGATCTGCGCGAGCTTGTCCTGCGTGTCCTTGTCGGCCAGCACGGCCTGCAGCTCGGTATTCAGTCGCTGCACCACGGCGGGCGGCATGCCGGCCGGGCCGAAGATGCCGTTCCATGAGGTCAGGTCGAAGCCCTTCACCGTCTGGCCGATGGGCGGCACGCCCGGCAGCAGCGGCGAGGGCTGGGCGGTGGTGATGCCCAGAGTGCGCACCTTGTCGCCCGTGAGCATGCTCTTGCCCGAGCCCAGGTCCACCACGTAGGCCTGCACCTGCCCGCCCAGCAGGTCGGTGAGCGCCTGCGGGCTGGACTTGTAGGGCACGCCCAGGATGTCCACCTTCGCGATGTGCTTGATGCTCTCCATCGCGACCAGCGAGGTGCTGTTGGGCGTGGCGTAGCTCAGCGTGCCGGGATGGGCGCGGGCGTAGTCGAGGAACTCGGGCAGGGTCTTGACCGGCAGGGCCGGGCTCACCACGAGCGCGAAGGGCAGCTCGCCCACCCGGGCCACGGGCGTGAAATCCTTGATGGGGTCGTACTTGAGGCTGGTGTAGAGCGCCGGGTTGGCTGAGTGCGAGGTGTTCGTGGTCATGAACAGCGTGTAGCCGTCCGGCCTGGCCCGGGCCGCCAGCTGGGCGCCCACCTGGGCATTGGCGCCGGGCTTGTTGTCCACCAGCACCGGCTGCTTCAGGCGCTCGGACAGTTTCTGGCCCACGGTGCGCGCCACGGCGTCCGTGCCGCTGCCGGCGGCAAAGGGCACGATGAGGGTGATCGGAGCGTTCGGATAGGCGGGGGCCTGGGCCAGGGCTGCCGTGGCGGCGAGCGCGGCCGCGGCACCGCAGGCCCGTCGCAGGGCGCGGGGAAGGGAAAAGCGCATGGTGTCTGTCTCCTGGAAGGGCGGCCTCTGTACCCGGGCCTGGAGGGCATCTTGGGCTCGCCATCCATTCGCGTCCAATTCAATCGTTGAAGCGTGTGATAGCTTTTGCGAATGGTTGCCGCGCTTCCGGCCTGCGGGACGGAGCACAATAGGCACTTGCCTGCGTGCAGGCGCAGCGGCCCCGCCGGGATGCCGTCCTGCCCTGCACCCGCCCAGCGCCACTGCCGCGCGGGCATCCCGACGCCATCGACCAGAGAGTTCCACCGCCTTGTCCCCCGCGCATTTCGTCCTGCACGACGTTTTCGGCTACGAGCATTTCCGCGGCCCGCAGCAGGCCATCGTCGAACACGTGATCGCCGGCGGCGACGCGCTGGTGCTCATGCCCACGGGCGGCGGCAAGTCGCTGTGCTACCAGGTGCCGGCCATCGTGCGGCGCGACGCGGGCCGCGGCGTGGCCATCGTGGTGTCGCCGCTGATCGCGCTCATGCACGACCAGGTGGGCGCGCTGCACGAGGCGGGCGTGGATGCGGCCTACCTGAATTCCACGCTCGACTGGCAGCAGACGCAGGAGCTGGAGCGGCGCGTGGCGCGCGGCGACATCACCATGCTGTATGCCGCGCCCGAGCGGCTGACCACACCGCGCTTCCTGGAGCTGCTCGACGGCCTGCACCAGCGCGGGCAGCTCTCGATGTTCGCCATCGACGAGGCGCATTGCGTGAGCCAGTGGGGCCACGACTTCCGCCCCGAATACCGCGCGCTCACCGTGCTGCACGAGCGCTACCCGGGCGTGCCGCGCATCGCGCTCACCGCCACGGCCGATGCACTCACGCGCGAGGACATCGTGGAGCGGCTGCAGCTCGAGGGTGCGCAGCACTTCGTCTCCAGCTTCGACCGGCCGAACATCCGCTACACCATCGTCGAGAAGAAAGAGCCGCTCGCGCAGCTCCTGCGCTTCATCGAGCGCGAGCACCCGGAAGATGCGGGCGTGGTCTATTGCCAGTCACGCAAGCGCGTGGAGGAGATGTCCGCCGCGCTGGTCGATGCGGGCCTGAAGTCGCTGCCCTACCACGCAGGCCTGCCGCCCGAGGTGCGCCAGGAGAACCAGGACCGCTTCCTGCGCGAGGAGGGCATCGTGATGGTCGCCACCATCGCGTTCGGCATGGGCATCGACAAGCCCGACGTGCGCTTCGTGGCCCACGTGGACATGCCGAAGAACATCGAGGGCTACTACCAGGAAACCGGCCGCGCCGGCCGCGACGGCCTGCCCGCCGATGCCTGGATGGCCTACGGCCTGCAGGACGTGGTGAACCAGCGCCGCATGATCGACGAGAGCCCTGCGGGCGAGGAGTTCAAGCAGGTGATGCGCGGCAAGCTCGACGCGCTGCTGGGCCTGGCCGAGGCCACGGACTGCCGGCGCGTGCGGCTGCTGGGCTACTTCGGCGAGCCGTCCGAACCCTGCGGCAACTGCGACAACTGCCTGAATCCGCCGGCGGTCTGGGACGGCACGGACGCCGCGCGCAAGCTGCTGTCCACCATCTACCGCGTGCACGAGGCGAGCGGCCTGACCTTCGGCACCGGCCACATCATGGACATCGTGCGCGGCAAGGACACAGAGAAGATCCGGCAGTTCGGCCACGACAAGCTCTCCACCTTCGGTGTGGGCAAGGAATACACCGAACCGCAGCTGCGCGGCGTGCTGCGCCAACTGCTCGCCACGGGCGCGGTGGGCCTGCACAAGGTGATGCTGGAGAGCGGCCACAGCTTCGATACGCTGAGCCTCACGGCCGGCTCCAAGCCGGTGCTCAAGGGCCAGGTGCCCGTGCAACTGCGCGAATCCACCGCCAGCACGCCGGCCAGGCGCACCCGCCGCAGCACCGCGCCGCCGGCGGCCGCCGCCAACCTGGGCCCGGACGCCCAGGTGCGCTTCATCAACCTCAAGGCCTGGCGCGCCGAGGTGGCGCGCGAGCACAACCTGCCGGCCTACGTGATCTTCCACGACGCCACGCTGGCCGCGATCGCGGAGCGGCAGCCCGCCTCGCTGGCCGACCTGCAGGGCATCAGCGGCATGGGCGCCAAGAAGCTGGAGGCCTACGGGGCCGACGTGCTGCGCGTGTGCGCCTCGGCGGGCTGAGCGGCCGGCCGGTCCTTCAGCAGCGTGCGCGTGATCGCGCGCCCGATCTGCTCGAACAGGCGGCCCGCCTGCCGCATTTCGTCCATGCCCTCGGCACAGGTGGCCACCACGATCGCATGCGCACCGCCATCCTGCGGATCGATCACGCCCATGTGGCAGGCGCGGTGGTACTGCGTGCCGGTTTTGTGGATGAAGCGCACGGTGCGCGGCAGCCCGGCCTCCAGCCGGTAGGCGTCGTAGGTGTCGAACTTCAGGTCCTTGTAGAGCATCTGCTGGTGCGGCGGCGTGAGCAGCTGGCCGCGCACCAGCTTCTCCAGCATGCCGCCGTATCCCGCGAGGGTGGCGGTGTTGGCGCCCCGTGCGTAGTAGCGGTCGTAGGCCTCTTCCATCGTCTTCAGCTGCAACTCGTCCTTCCTGACATGCAGCGAGCGGGCCAGGGCCTGCACGCGCTGCGGGCCCATGGGGGCGGCGGCCACGCGCACCAGGTCCATCGGCGCGATCTCCCGCGCGCGGGGATGCAGTTCGGCATACACGTCCTGGCGCACCTGGGTGAAATTGGTGAGCGGGCCGACGTTGCGCGCGCCCATCAGCGCCTGGGCGCGCGTGTTGAAGGTGTCCAGCCCGATGGTGCGGATCAGCAGGTTCGCCGCGGTGTTGTCGCTGTCCATCAGCATGCGGCGCAGCAGCGTCTCGACGCTGTGCTGCGTGCCCACGGGCTGCCACACCAGCGCGCCGGAGCCGTCGATCTTGTCGCGCTCTTCCACGCGCAGTTCCTGGTCCAGCCGCAGGTGGCCCTGCTGCACCTCCTGCAGCACCGCGATGGCCAGCGGCAGCTTCGCCGACGATGCGAGATACCAGCGCCGGTCGGCCTCCCAGGCGAAGGTCTCGCCGTTGTCCAGGCGCTTCAAGTACAGGCCGAACTGGCCGGGCGTCTCGCGTTCGAGCTTCTGCACCTGGCTGCCCAGGGCCTCGGCCCAGGCGGGGGCGGCCAGCGCCCGCTCAGGCGTCGTCGTCCACAGCGCCGTCAGCAGGGGCAGCGCCGCCGCCAGCACCGGGCGGGCGAGCCGCCGGCGCGTCGCCCGGCGTCGTGGCGCCGGTGGAGCGGGAGGGCAGGGTGGGGCAGCGTGGTTCATGCGATCTCCCGTCGGACAGCAGGCCCGACTGGCAGAGGGCGATGCCCACCTGCCGGAGCGCGCGATCGGACCGGGCCGTGGAAGGTTCGCCGCGCGTGCAGGCCACCACCAGCAAGCGCGGCCCCGGGTGGGAACGCGGCACGGTGACGAGCCCGGAATCGCATGTTCGTGCGCGCTGTGTGCCGGTCTTGTGGGCGAAGCGCGCACCCGGCGGTAGTCCCGCCTTGATGCGCTGGGTGCCGGTCTTCACGCGTTCCATCACCGACAGCAGGTAGGCCGTGTGCCGGGCATCGAGCGCCCGGCCCTCGACGAGTGCCTGGAGCAGGTCGGCATAGGCATCGAGGTGCCCGCTGTTGAGTCCGGTGGCGTAGTAGGTCTCGTAGGCGGAGGCCAGGTCCGTGGGCGCGAGGGAGCGTTCGGGCACGCGCAGCAACGTGGCCAGCGCGGACCGCGCCGCCGCGTCGCCATGCAGCCGCTGCTGCTGCCGCAGTGCCAGGAAGTCGGTGCCGGACAGGTGTGATGCCGCGGGCGTGAGCACGCCGTACACGTGGCGGCGCACGTCGGCCAGCGAGGTGATGCGCCCGAAGCCCCGTGGCACCAGCGACTGCACCACCGCGTTCACCGTGCCGATGCCGACCAGGCCGATGAGCATGTCGGTGGCGGTGTTGTCGCTGTAGATGATCATCTGCTCCAGCAGGTAGCGCACGGTCAGCGGCGTGCCAACGGGCCGGCTGTTGGTGGGGCCCGCGCCGTCCACGTAGTCGGCCGCGCGCAGGGTGAGGGGCGTCTCCAGCGTGAAGTCGCCGCGCTCCACGCCGCGGAGCACGGCGATCGCCACCGGCACCTTGACCGACGAGGCCAGGTACCACGGCTCCGTGCCGTGCAGCGATGCGGAGGCGCCCGTGTCCAGGTCGCGCACATACACGCCGATGCGCACGCCGCTGTCCGCCTCCACCCGCGCCAGCGCGCGCTCCAGCGGCTGCACCCAAGCTGGCGCGGAGGATGGAGCGGCCAGCGTGGCGGATGGCGCATCCGCGGCCTGCGCGTGCGCCGTGCCCGTGGCGATGTGCCACAGCGCGGAGGTGGCGCAGGCGAGGAGTCTCAGCTGGCGCAGGGGGCCGGCCGGACGAAAGCGGTGGAGTGTGGATGCGGGAGTCTGGGGCATGCGGACGGTCTCGGAACGGGCACGACGGGTCCACCCTAGCGCCGGCGCGCGCGCGGCGCCGTAGGGCAATGCCCCTTGCGGGCTGCAGGGTCGTCCGGAGTGCGCCATGCACTGTATTTACAATCAGTGCTCCAATCGCGCCATGCCGGACATCGCCCTCCAACGCATCCATCGCACCCGCCTCTTGCAGATCTGGCGGTCGGCGGGCTGGCCTTGCCGCGATACGGTCGAGATAGACCTGCTCGCCGCCGGCATGCTGCGCCTGGTGCCGGAGCCGGGCGGGCACGAGGTGCTCCGCCTGACCGACGCGGGCATCGCCTGCCTGGCGCAGGCGCGGCAGCGCAATGCCCGGGCGCTGAGCGCCCACGACCGGCTGGCGATGCGCTTCGCGGAGCAATTGCTCTCGGCGGGCCGCATCGTCTGGCGGGAGCTGTCCCTGCGCGCCGCCGTGGAGGCGCTGCCACTGCCGGCCCCTGCGCCCGTGCCGCCGCTGTCTCCGGCGACACCCGGCCGTGGCACCCTGGCCGGCCTGTGGGACGGGGAAGATGCCGACACCGGCGCCTGCCTGCCGCCGCCCGCGGTGGCGCGGGTGTGGCGCATGGCCCGGCCCGACCTGTTCTCGATCCGCCACACCAGCGTGCCCGCCTACCTGCAGCCCATGGTGCACGAGGTGAAGGCGAGCCGTGCCGACCTGCTCTCCGACCTGCGGCATGCGGCCAAGCGCGAGGCCTACCAGTGGCTGTGCGAGGAGTGCTACTACGTCTTTCCCGCGGGCATCGCCGAGCTGTCGGAAATTCCCGAGCCCTTCGGCGTGTGGGTGCTGCACGGCTCCATCGAGACCGGCCGCTTCGAACTGCTGCGCCCCGCGCGCCATGCCCGGTGCCCGTTGCCCTTCGCCGTCTGGATGGCGCTGTGCCGCGCCACGCCCCTGCACGGCGAGGGCGAGCCTGCCCAGGCGCTGCTGGGCGAGGAGGGCCAGGAGGGCCGGGTGCCGGACCCCGGGGTGCCCGCCCATGTGCCTGCAGAGGTGCCTGCGGCGGCACCCTCTGCCGCTCCCTGACCCGCCAGCCCATGCGGACGGCAGCGGAGGAATCGGCCATGGAGCCCGCAGGCCCTGGAACGCCCGGCGCCGAGCCTGCGCCGCCGCAGGGTTACACCGTCGCGGTGCGCGAGCTGTGCGAGTTCACCGCCAAGCAGGGCGACCTCGACCTGCGCTTCACCCCGGCGCCCACGGCGCGGGAGGGCATGGCGGGCCATGCCGCGGTGGCGGCCCGCCGGGCGGCCGAGTCCCCGGGTTACGAGGCCGAGGTGCCGCTGGAAGGCGTGTGCGGCCTGCTGCGCGTGCGGGGCCGTGCCGACGGATTCGACGCCGTGGCGTGCCGCGTGGACGAGGTCAAGACCTTCAAGGGCCGGCTCGACCGCCAGCCGGCCGCCCACCGCGCGCTGCACTGGGCGCAGGCCAGGGTGTACGGGTGGCTGCTGTGCGCCTCGCGCGGGCTGCCGGGGCTCACCGTCTCGCTGGTGTACCTGGACATCGGCACCCAGAAGGAAACCGTGCTGTCGGAAGACTGGACGGCGCAGGCGCTGCAGGCGCATTTCGAGGCGCTGTGCGGACGCTTCGTGGGCTGGGCCGTGCAGGAGGTGGCCCACCGGGCAGAGCGCGATGCTGCGCTGCGCAGCCTGTCCTTTCCGTTCGCGGGGGGCTTCCGCGCAGGACAGCGGCCCCTGGCCGAGGCCGTGTACCGCACTGCCGTCGCCGGCCGCTGCCTGCTCGCGCAGGCGCCCACGGGCATCGGCAAGACGGTGGGCACGCTGTTCCCGCTGCTCAAGGCCGCGCCGGGCGCGGGCATCGACAAGGTGTTCTTCCTCGCGGCCAAGACCTCGGGGAGGCAGGTGGCCCTGGACGCGCTCGCCCGCATCGCGGCGCCTTCTCCGCTGCCCCTGCGCGTGCTGGAACTGGTGGCGCGCGAGAAGTCCTGCGAATACCCGGGCAGCGCCTGCCATGGCGACGCCTGCCCGCTCGCGCGCGGCTTCTACGACCGATTGCCAGCCGCGCGGGCCGATGCGCTGCATCCGCCCGGCGGCGGGGCGCCGGCGCCGCTGGACCAGGCCCGCGTGCGCGATGCCGCCCTGCGCCACGGGGTGTGCCCCTACTACCTGGGCCAGGAGCTCGCGCGCTGGGCCGACGTGGCGGTGGGCGACTACCACTACTACTTCGACATGGGCGGCCTGTTGCACGGCCTGGCGCAGGCCAGCCAGTGGCGCGTGGCCCTGCTGGTGGACGAGGCGCACAACCTGGTGGAGCGCGGCCGGCGCATGTACAGCGCGGAACTCCTGCCGGATTCGCTCTTCCAGGCCCGCCGCTCGGCCACCGCTGCCACCGTGCCGGCCGTGAAGAAGGCCCTCGACCGCGTGCGGCGCTGCTGGGTGGCGCTGGACAGGGAGCAGCCGGGCGACTATGCCGTGCTGGAGGCTTTTCCCGGCAAGCTGCTCGCGGCGCTGCAGCAGTGCTCCCTCGCGCTGGGCGAGCACTTTGCCGAGTACCCGGAGCAGATGGATGCCGCGCTGCAGACCTTCCACCTGGAGGTGCTGCAGCTGCTGCGCATGGCCGAACTGCTGGACGCCCATTCCATCGTGGACGTGAGCCGCCCCGCGCAGGGCGCCGCCGGCAGTTCCGTGGTCTGCGTGCGCAACCTCGTGCCCGCGCCGTTCCTGGGGCCGCGCCTGCAGGCCGCGCAGTCGGGCACCCTGTTTTCCGCGACGCTGCAGCCCATGGACTACTACGCCGACCTGCTCGGCCTGCCGCAGGACCATGTCCGCACCGACGTGGCCTCTCCCTTCCAGGCAGCGCAGCTGCAGGTGCATATCGCGCGCCACATCTCCACGCGCTACGCCCATCGCGCTGCCTCGGCGCAGCCCATCGCCGACCTCATGGCGAGCCAGTTCGCGGGCCGGCCCGGCAACTACCTGGCCTTTTTCAGCAGCTACGACTACCTGCAGCAGGTGGCGGAGGTATTCGCGCAGCGCCATCCCGGCGTGCCGCACTGGTGCCAGTCCCGCCGCATGCAGGAGGCCGGGCAGCGCGCGTTCCTGGAGCGCTTCACCGAAGACGGACAGGGCATCGGCTTCGCGGTGCTGGGCGGTGCTTTCGCCGAGGGCATCGACCTGCCCGGCCGCCGGCTGATCGGGGCCTTCCTCTCCACCCTGGGACTGCCGCAGGTGAACCCGGTGAACGAGCAGGTGCGCGAGCGCATGGACCGGCTCTTCGGGACGGGCTACGACTACACCTACCTCTACCCGGGCCTGCAGAAGGTCGTGCAGGCCGCGGGCCGGGTGATCCGCACGCCCGAGGACGAGGGCGTGGTGCACCTCATCGACGACCGCTTCGCGCGTGCGCAGGTGCGGCGGCTGCTGCCAGCGTGGTGGGAGGTGGGCCCTGCCGCCTGATCGCGTGTACGCCCGGAGCAGCGTAGCCGCATTGCAACAACCTGGCATGGCGGATTGGCGGCTGGCTCCGGATGCCCTTATCATCCGCGCCCTGCCAACCCACAACCCCTCTTCGAGCGAGATTTCCATGCCCCGCCGCCTCCGTTCCTGCTGAACGACACGTCACACGAAGCCCCCGGCCTCAAGCCGCGGGTTATGCCACTCGTGTGGGCATGAGAAATCCCATCGGCGCCTGACGGCGCCCTCCGGTTCCCATCACGTCCGCCCCGATCGCCAGAGCGCGATCGCATGTTGTCTTCGGCCACAGCTCCAGGGTCCTTTCCCTGGCCAACAGCTTGCACGGAGACAGCCATGTCGGACATCCTCGATCGCGAACTCGCGAAATACCCCCGTACCCCCCATCTGCAGGGGTCCCGCTACCAGCCCGGTGACAAGGGCACGCCAGCACCGTACCAGGCCCTGTCGGGCCGGTTCATCGTCGTCGAAGAGAAGTTCGACGGAGCCAACGCCGGCGTGAGCTTCGATGCGGGCGGGCAGTTGTACCTGCAGTCCCGCGGCCACTACCTCCACCTGGACACCCAGGCGGGAAGAGAGCGTGCCTTCGCCATGTTCAAGCGCTGGGCGCGGTTCCACGAGGACGGTCTGCTGGAGGTGCTCGAAGACAGATACGTGTGCTACGGCGAATACATGTACGCCAAGCACAGCCTGGCCTACAACGCCCTGCCGCACCTGTTCCTCGAATTCGATGTCTGGGACCGGTCCACCGGATCGTTTCTGGACACGGCGGCGCGCCATGCGCTCCTCGATACCCTGCCCGTCGTGTCGGTGCCCGTGCTGTATGCGGGGATCGCGCCGCCGAGGTACCAGGACCTGGTCGCCATGATCGCGCCCTCCCTGGGGCGCACCGCGACCTGGCGTGCCGACTTCGAAGCGGAAGTCCATCGCCAGAAACTGGATCCGGGCCTGTGCTGGATGCAGACCGACCGGTCCGAACTGGCCGAAGGGCTCTACGTCAAGGTCGAGGAGGACGGCCGCACGGTGGAGCGCTACAAGCTGGTGCGGAGCGATTTCGTGCAGACGATCCTCGACTCGGGATCGCACCACAGCACGCGGCCGATCGTTCCGAACGGGCTGCGCCCGGGAACGGACCTCTTCGCGTCCGCCGTGGACAAGCGCTGGCCCCGCGCCGGCGCCCCAGGAGAAAATCATGCAATGGAATGACCTGCGGGCACTGGTGCCCGCCCCCGGCGCCGCGCCGGACTTCGATGCCTGCCTCGATGCGTTTCCCATGTTGCGGGCCTTGGGCAGCACGCCCCAGTCGCCACGCTGGCACGCCGAAGGCGATTGCTGGATCCACACCCGGCTCGTCGTGCGCGCGCTCATCGATGGCGCAGACTACGGGGCCCTTGCCCGGGATGAGCAGGAGATCGTCTTCCTGGCCGCGCTGCTGCACGACGTGGCCAAGGCAAGCACGACGGCGATCCATCCGGAGACGGGAGACATCTCGCACCCCGGCCATTCGAAGAAGGGGGCCATCGACGCCCGCATCGCGCTGTGGGATGCCGGTGTTCCGTTCGCCGCGCGTGAAGCGGTCTGCTCGCTCATCGAGTCGCACCAGCGGCCCTTCCATGCGTTCGAGCCGTCCCGGCGCGGCATCACGCCCGAATTCAGCGTCCGGGAGTTGTCATGGCGCGTGGATCTGCACCTGCTCTGCGCGCTGGCCGAGGCCGACATGCTTGGCCGCATCTGCGAGGACCAGTGCAAGGTGCTTGATGCCATCGCGCTGTTCCGGGAGCTCGCGCAGGAGGAAGGCTGCTACAGGAGCCCGCGCGCGTTCGCCGATGCCCACACGGCCGTCAGCTATTTCCGCGGCGCCAGCGTGCACCCGGACTTCCCGCTCTACCAGGAGCCGGGCAGCCGGGTGGTCGTCATGGCCGGCCTGCCGGCATCCGGGAAGAACCGCTGGGTGGCGAAATACCGCCCTGGTCTGCCCGTCGTGTCGTACGACGATGCCCGTGCGGAACTGGGCCTGCGGCATGGCAAGGCCGAGGGCAAGGTCGCGCACCGGGCGCTGGACAAGGCGAAGGAGTTGCTGAGGGCCAGGGAGCCCTTCGTGTGGAACGCCACCCACCTCGGCAGCCAGATGCGCACCAAGACCCTGGACCTCTGCTATGCCTATGGCGCCGAGGTGGAGATCGTGTACCTGGAAGCCCCGCGCGCCGAGTTGCTGCGCCGCAACCGCCAGCGGGACACATCGCTGACCGACAAGGCGCTGCTGGGGATGCTCCATCGCTGGGAGGTGCCGTCGCGCACCGAGGCGCATCGCGTGACCTACTGCGCCCTGGCAGCGGAAACCTCTCCATGGACGCACTGCCCGTGAATTGACATACGCTCCGTATGCAAATTAGCATACGCGCCGTATGTCAACCAGGGCACCCCTGCAGCAACGCCGGACACGGGCGGAAATGATCGAGGCCACCCGCGCCCGGCTCCTGGCCGCGGCGCGCGGCGCCTTTGCGGCCCGCGGCTATGCCCAGACGTCGATGGACGATTTCACGGGCGAGGCCGGCCTGACGCGCGGGGCGCTCTACCACCACTTCGGCAGCAAGGAGGGCCTGCTGGCCGCGGTCATCGAGCAGATCGAAGCCGAGGTCGGCGAGCGCCTGAGCGCCGTGTCCGGGGCGGCGCCCACGCCGTGGGAGGGGTTCCGCCGCCGCTGCCGCACCTACCTGGAACTGGCGCTGGAGCCCGAAATCCGCCGCATCGTCCTGCAGGACGCCCGGGCCGTCTTCGGCGACGTGCCGCAGGCCGCGCAGTCGGCCGGCATCGCCGCGTTGGAAAGCGCGCTGCAGGGCCTGATCGAGCAGGGCACGGTGGCCCCGCTGCATGCCGGCGCCATGGCCCGGATGCTCTACGGCGTGGTCACCGAGGCCTCGTTCTGGATCGCCGAGCCGGACGGGGACCAGGCACCGCGCCTCGCGCAGGCCCTGGACGGCCTGGACCGGCTGCTGGACGGGCTGCTCGTCCGCCCCTGATCTTTCTTTCCCGCCCGCCAAGGAGCACACCCCCATGCAGTGGACCAACACCGCGACCCGTTTCGGGGCGCTCGCCAAATTCTTCCACTGGACGAGTGCCGCCGCATTCATCGGCGCCTACGTCGTCGTCTATTACGTCATCTGGTTCATGGACGACACGTCGGACGCATCCCTGCCCGTGCTCAACATCCATTGGGTGCTGGGCCTGATCGTGGGCTTCCTGGTGCTGCCGCGGCTGCTCTGGCGGCTGCTGGACGTGCAGCCCGAGGACCCGCCCGGCGCACCCCTGGAGCACGCCCTGGCCCATGCCGCGCACTGGGGCCTCTACGGCCTGCTGGTCGCCATGCCGCTCACGGGCTACATCGGCACCGGGGCGCCCACGGATTTCGGGCTGTTCACGGTGACGGGGTTCAACGAGACCGCACTCTTCGCCTGGATCAGCCGCACCTTCCAGGTGGGCTGGGAGGCGTTTGAGGCGCCGGTCGATGCCGTCCACCACTTCCTGGGCCAGTTCGTGGCCTGGGTCGTGGTGCTGTTGCACGTGGGGGCGGCGCTCTTCCACCACCGCGTGCGGCGCGACGACGTGCTCACCCGCATGCTGCCGGGCCGGCGCTAGGGACCTCTGCCCTATGGTTTTCCGCTTACGCATTGCTGACAAATCAAGTGACCGAGCGCCACCCGGGGTGAATGGATTACAAATATTCACGTTTCCTCCCGGGTTCGGTATAACGGCGTGACTTTCTGTGGAGGAGAGCGCTTTGGTTTTCAAGCAATGGGCAGCGGTCGCGCTGCTGGCGTGCACCGCGGGTGCCCACGCCTACGAGCCCCAGGCCGGCACCTGGGTCGTGTCGTCGGAAGTGGATGGCAAACCGGGGCGCGGCCTGTCGGTGGACGTGCAGAACGGCACGCTCGCCCTGCAGATGTATGCCTACGAGAACAGTGGCCAGCCCACGTTCTACCTCGCCGTGGGCACCGTGGCGGACAACAGGGTCACTGCGCGCCTGAACCGCTACACCGGCGGCCGCTATTTCGGCAGCCCGGCGCAGTCGGGCACCGAGGCCGGCAGCCCCGGCAACGTGACCATCCGCTTCACCAGCGGGACGACCGGTTTCATCACCTTCCCGAACGAGCCGGAAAAGCCCATCTCCCGCTTCAACTTCGGCTATCCGCAGAAGCCTTCCAGCCTGGCGGGCATCTGGACCTTCACCTCGGTGGGCTCCGAAGGGACCCGCGCCGATGCCGCCTTGCTGGACACGCCGCTTTCGGGCACCAGCAACGGCAATGGCCTGCTGGCGAGCAGCGACGGCCTGTTCGGCTGCGAGCACCAGGTGTCCGGCACCCTGGCGGGCAGCGTGCTGTGCGTGCGCGTCAACAGCAGCGGCACGCTGCAGCGCGTCTATGTGATGAACTACAGCATCCACGACGGCGAGGGCTACTCGCAAGGGGCGAGCAGCAACACCCAGCAGTTCCTGGTCGCACGCCGCGTCGCCACGGCCAAGGGCGACGGCACGGGCATCGCCCTGAAGTCGGCCGGCTCCGCGGAAGGCGCTGTGCCTCCCGCATCCCTGCAGGTTGCCCTGCGCTCCCACCTGGAAGCCGTGGCCCTGCAGGCCCCCGCGCCCTGAGGCGGCGAGGCCTGGCCGTGTCGCGTCGCCGCGGGCACGCGCCGGCAGGCATGGCGCTCGCGGCCGCCAGGCCGCAGAATCCGGTCAGGCCGCCGTGCGCGGCGGGCCTTCCGGAAACGCCATGCCCCCTTCATCCATCGATCCGCCGCTCCCGCCGCAGGGCGCCCTGGCGCGCCTGTTCGCGGAAGCCGCACTGCAGCGGCAGGGCATGCTGCTCGGCACCGACCGTGGCGGTGATGCAGCCCCCTCGGCCCCGGCCCCGCCGCAGGCTCCCGGCGCTGCCACGCCGCCCCCACCGTCCACTGAGCGCGTGAGCGTGTCGCCCGAGGCCCGCGCACGCGCGGATGCCGCGCTGGGCCCGGGTCCGGGCGCGGCTGCGCGCGGCGGGGCAGTGGTGCCGGGCACCACAGGCCAGGGTTCGCCGGGGGCAGGCCGCCCTCCGGCCGGGCTGCCTGGCCTGGCCGTGCCTGCGCCGGCCGCGGGCATGGCCCCGGTGGACGGCCCGGGCGAGGCCTGGCCTACCGGCGGGGTCGGCGGCCCCATGCGTTCCCTGCTGGGCATGCTGGTGCACGGCATGTCGGAGGCTGGCGGCCCGGCCCTGCGCGTGGTGTCGGCCCAGCCCTGGACGGCGGACATGGCGCGGGCGCTGCGGGCCGCTGTGTCGGCCCAGGGCGGCCCGGCCGCACTGCAGACCTGGCGGGTGGGGCAGGGCAGCGTGCAGGCGGAGGACGGCGAGCGGGGTTTCGCCTTCACGCTCCAGGTGCCATCGGCCTGGGCGGCGCGCGGTGCGGCCGCTGGAGCGTCCGCGGGCATGGCGGCATCCGCAGGCGCGCAGGCCCTGGCCATCCCGTTTCCCGGGCGGCAGGCGCGGCTGGAGCCGGGCGTGTTCGCACTGGTGCTGCAGCCGGCCCGGGACGACGCGGGTGCGCCGGGCAGGACGAGCGCGCTCCTGTCCCTGGAATTCCAGCCGCCGCCCCAGCAGGGCCTGTACGGGCGCGAGTGGATGCAGCCCGCCCTGCGTGCCGATCCCTGGCTGCAGATGGCGGCGCTGCAGGCCAGCGGCTGGCGCCGCGAGGACGAGGAGGCCGAGGCCGCCGCGCGCCGGGGCGCGGTGCCGCCCTGCGACCAGCCGGGCTGCCCCTACGAAGGCCGGGCGCCCTGCGAGCAGCCCTTCTGCCTGGCGCTGCGGGTGCAGGCTCCCCGCTACCCGGCCTGAGCGGCCACGCTCCAGCGGGCGGCACGGTGCCGGGCCCGGTGGCGCGTGGCCATGCCGTGAAAAAAGCCGCCAGGCCCGGGTAGGGCGCTGGCGGCTTCTTCCTGCCGTGCACGCTCGGTGGGCGCGCGGGGCAGGAGGTCCGTCGGTGTTGCCGATGTCAGTGCATCAGGGATACAGGCCGCGCATTTCGCGGGCGTGCAGGATGCGCTGGCAGGCCACGATGAAGGTGGCGGTGCGCAGCGTCACCTTGTGCTCCTGCGCCACGTGCCAGATGCCGGCGAAGGCCTCCTGCATGATGCGCACGAGGCGGGCGTTGATCTCGTCCTCGCTCCAGAAGAAGCTGGAGAAGTCCTGCACCCACTCGAAGTAGCTCACGGTCACGCCGCCGGCGTTGGCGATCACGTCGGGCAGCACCAGCACGCCCTTGTCGGCCAGGATGTCGTCGGCCTCGGTGGTGGTCGGGCCGTTGGCGCCCTCGATCACCAGCTTGGCCTTGATCTGGCCGGCGTTCTCCTTGGTGATCTGGTTTTCCAGCGCGGCGGGGATGAGGATCTCACATTCAACGCCCCAGAAGTCTTCCTTCGCCATCGCCTCGGCGCCGGCGAAGCCGCCCACGCCGCCGGTCTGCTTGACGTGCGCCAGCAGGGCGGGCACGTCCAGGCCGTTCTTGTTCAGGATGGTGCCCGTGTGGTCCTGCACGGCCACGACCTTGGCGCCCGCTTCGGCGAAGAGCTTGCCGGCGATGCCGCCCACGTTGCCGAAGCCCTGCACGGCCACGCGTGCGCCCTCGATGGGCAGGCCGGTGAGCTTGGCGGCTTCAACGCCCACGGTGTACACGCCGCGGCCGGTGGCTTCCACGCGGCCCAGCGAGCCGCCCAGATCGACGGGCTTGCCGGTGACCACGCCGGTGGCGGTGGCGCCCACGTTCATCGAGTACGTGTCCATCATCCAGGCCATGACCTGGCCGTTGGTGTTCACGTCGGGTGCGGGGATGTCCTTGGAGGGGCCGATGAGCAGGCCGATCTCGCTGGTGTAGCGGCGCGTCAGGCGCTCGAGCTCGCCGCGCGAGAGCTTCTTGGGATCGACGCGGATGCCGCCCTTGGCACCGCCGTAGGGCACGTTCACGGCGGCGTTCTTCACCGACATCCAGGCCGACAGGGCCATCACTTCGGACAGGGTCACATCCTGGTGGAAGCGCACGCCGCCCTTGCCGGGGCCGCGGCTCAGGTTGTGCTGCACGCGGTAGCCCTCGTAGTGGGCGATGGTGCCGTTGTCCAGTTCGATGGGCACGTCCACGACCAGGATGCGCTTGGGACGCTTCAGGGTTTCCACCCAGCGCGCCAGGTTGCCGAGGTACGGCGTGACGCGGTCCACCTGCTGCAGGTAGTTGCCCCAGGGGCCGAGGTGGTCGGCCTGGAGGTAGGAAGGCACGGGATGTTGGACGAGGGTGCCGGCGGAGTTCGACATGCGGATGTTTCCCTTGGGTGTAGGAGGTAGGGTCAGGCAAGCGACTGTATGCCTCGCCCCACGGGCTGTCCAAGGCCTGAGTGTTTCCGGGTTATGCGGCAGATGCATAACCGGGGTCCGCACCCCCGTGCCATCACGGCTGCACGAAGCTCTTGAGCCAATCCAGGGTGGGGTTGAGTTCCCAGCCGTTGTTGCCGTAGAGGTAGCCGGAGTCCACCAGCAGGCCGGTGCACTGGGTGCCGTAGTAGCCGCCATAGCCCATGAAGCAATGGTCGGCATACCCATCCTGCACTTCGCTGTCCTTGACGATGTACCAGCCGCTGCCGTTCCTCCCGCCGCAGGACTGCGCGCCGGGGCAGGCAAGGCCGGTCACCAGCGTGGCCGAGTCGCGGGCGATGCTCTCGTTGCCGCCGACGAACATGTCGCGCTCGCCATTGATGATGCGCAACCGGTCGCCGGGCAGCGAGTGGTTGCCGTTGGCGATGCAGCTGCCGAGGTTGTAGTAGGGGGTATAGGTCGCGCCGGTGCCCTGGCCGAAGGAAGCCACGACCCGGCTGTCATAGTCGTGCGCAAGCACCGAAATGATGGAGCCCTGGCTCAGGCCGCCGGTCACCACGCCCTTGGAACAATCCGCCTTGCCGCGCGAACAGACCTGGGCGATGGCGCTCTGGAGATTCCGGGCATCGAAGATGGCCCTTGCCCGGCTGCCGATGACGCTGCAGTCGCCGAAGCTGGTGTTGTCGTACTGGACGGACGCGGCCACGAAACCCTTGGCGGCCGCAGTGTTCACCGCGGCGAGAGACCAGTTGCTCTGGTAGGGCTCGCCGGTGCCGCCGATGTGGATGTACACCGGGTACCTGCCTGCGGCGGCGGGCTCCCGGCCGCTGATGCCATAGGTGGTGCCATAGCTGCTGTAGGACATGCTGAAACCGGTGGTGTCCGCCGCCGAAGCGGGGCCGCCGGTCGAGCCTGCGATGAGCAGGCCCAGCCATGGCAGGAACGAGCGGAACAGGGTCTTGCGTGCACGACGTTGCATGGTGGGTACCTCCGGTGGTGCCGATGTGGTTGGACAAATGGCGTGTGCCGTATGGATGAGCAACCTATGAAAATACTCAATACAAACGCATCGGTGTGATTATTTTTGTTTATGCAAATATTTGCGTCCGGTTCTGCCTTGCCTGGCCGTTCCCGCCGCGGCCTGCCTGGCGGCCGAATCATTCGATCTTGAAATGGGCCAGCGCCGGATCGCCCTCGGGATAGCGCAGGTCGAGCTTGCGCAGCACCTCCCGCAGCACGGTGGCGATCATCAGGTTGCGGTGGGTCTTGGAGTCGGCAGGCACGATGGTCCACGGCGCCCAGGGCGTGTGCGTGGCGGCCAGCAGCGTGGCGTAGGCGCGCTGGTAGTCGTCCCACTGCTTGCGGGCCGCGATGTCGCCCATCTCGAACTTCCAGTGCTTGGCCGGATCGTCCAGCCGGGCCTGCAGGCGTTCGCGCTGCTCGTCCTTGCTGATGTGCAGCATGAACTTGACGATCACCGTGCCGGTCTCGGCCAGCATGCGCTCGAAGTCGTTGATGTGCGCCAGGCGCTGGGCGTGCTGCTCGGGCGTGATCCAGCCCTGCACCACGGGCACCAGCACGTCCTCGTAGTGGCTGCGGTTGAAGACCACGGTCTCGCCCGCCGCCGGCACCTGGGCATGGATGCGCCAGAGGTAATCGTGCGCGCGCTCGGCCTCGGTGGGGGCTTTCCAGCCCACGGCGCGCACGCCCAGGGCGCTCATGCGGCCGAACACGCCGCGGACGGTGCCGTCCTTGCCGGAGGTGTCGGTGCCCTGCAGCAGCACCAGCAGCTTGTAGCGCCGGTCGGCGTAGAACAGGTTCTGCAGCCCGTCCAGCTCCTCGGCCAGGGCTTCCACGGCGGCCTTGTCCATGGCTTTCTCGCCCGAGGAAAACGGCTTGGCGCCGGGGTCGAAGCGTTCCAGGGGCAGGGGATCGGGCAGGCCCTTGCGGAGGGCCGGGAGGCTGGCGAACTCCTTCGGTTGCCAGCCGGCCCATTGGCGGGCCAGGGCGGGGTCGATGCGGGAGAAGGGCGGGGAAAATTCCATCGGTGGGTGTCTCCTGGGCGATGGACCACTGTACCCGGCCCCCTGCGTGCCCTGCCGTGGGAGAAACGCGCTACCGCCGGGCCGCGCGCCTCTATTGCGCAGCTGCCACGTGCACCTCCGGCCTTCGGCCATCGTTCCAGCGCCCGCCGAGCGCACGCTCGACCTGCGCTGCCAACTGCAGCAGCAGGCCGTCGTGGCCCTGCCGGGCCTGTGCGTGGATGCCGAAGGGCAGGCCGTGGTCCTGCGCGCCCATGGGCAGGGAGATGGCCGGAATGCCGCAGAGGTTGGACAACGGCGTATAGGCGAAGAACTGCCAGAGGTTGTCGAACCAGTCCAGCACGTCGGGGTTGCTGCTGGTGGTGAGGTATTCGGTGGTGCCCACGGGCGGCGTGGGCCGCGCGGTGATGGGGGTGAGCATGATGTCCCACTCCTCGAAGAAGGCGCCGAAGCCGCGCGCCGTGGTGTTGAACACGGTCTGCATGCGGTGGCGCTCGGCATAGGGCAGGCCGCGGCCCGCCTCCCAGATGCGGATGTTGATGGGCTCGATCAGGCCGGCGGGCGGGCGCTCCAGGCCGCGCCGCTCCAGCAGGCCGTTGATGACCTGGGCGAAGTTGCTGATGTAGCAGGTGGTCTGGGCACGGAAGGCGGCGCGCAGGTCCACCTGCGGCAGCGCCCACTCCACCTGGTGGCCCAGGCCTTCGAGGAAGCGGCCGGCCTTCTCCAGCTCGGCCACGATGGCGGGCGTGGCGCGGTAGTCGCCCCATTCGTGCGAGAGGGCGATGCGCAGCCGTGCCGGGTCGCGCCGGATCAGTTCGGTGTAGGGCTCGGGCGCGGTCCAGTAGGGCATGAACTCGCCCGGCGCGCCGCCCCGGCAGGCATCGACGAAGGCGGCGGTGTCGCGCACCGTGCGGCTGTGGCAGCCCTGGGTGGAGACGTAGCCCGTGATGTCCGAGGCATGGGGCGCGATGGAGAACACGCCGCGCGAGGGCTTGAGGCCGACGTTGCCGTTGAAGCCCGCGGGGATGCGGATGGAGCCGCCCCCGTCGGTGGCGTGCGACATCGGCACCACGCCCGCCGCCACGATGGCCGCCGTGCCGGCGGACGAGCCGCAGGTGGTGTAGCCGGTGTTCCAGGGGTTGCGCGTGACATAGACGGCCGGGTTCTCCGCCGAGCTGCACACGCCGAACTCCGGCGTGGTGGTGCGGCCCATGAGGTTCAGGCCCGCGCGGCGCATCTGCTGCACGAGCCAGGCGTCTTCGGTGGGGCGGTGGCCGCGCATGAAGAGCGAACCCTGCTCCTGCAGCCGGCCCGCCATGGTGGGGCCCAGGTCCTTCATGAAGAAGGGCACGCCGGCCAGCGGGCCGCCGGGCTGCATGCCGGCCTGCTGCGGGTCGGCCACCGCATCGGCGAAGACCTCGACCACCGCGCCCAGGGCGGGGTTGACCTTCGCCACGCCGGCCGCCGCCTGGGCGGCCAGTTCGGCGGGGGCCACCTCGCCCCGGCGCACCAGTCCGGCCAGCCCTACCGCGTCCTGCGCGGCCCATTCGTCCCAACCCATCGCCAAGCCCATGTGCCAGCCTTCCGTTCGCGTTGTACGGCGGCAAGGTTACCGCGCATCGCGCGCGGCCCCGCTGGGGCTCAGAACTTGACCTGCACCCCCGCCACCACCTGCCGTCCCATGCCCGGGATGACGGCGATCGCGTTCCACGAGGCGGCGGCGTAGTGCTTGTCGAACAGGTTGTGGATGTCCAGCGTGAGCCGGGTGCGTTGGTCGATCTGCCAGTAGCCCGTGAGGCGCGCCGTGGTGTAGGCAGGCAGCCGGTAGGTATCGGTGGCGGTACCGGTGCGCTCGCCCACGTGCACGAGGCCGGCGCCCACGCCGTAGCGGCCGCCGGAGGCCAGGCGGTCTTCGCGGATGGCGAACAGGCCGGCGCTCACGCGCGGAATGCCCAGCAGGCGCTTGCCCACCAGGGCGGGATTGTTGTCGCGCAGCACCTCGGTGTCGGTGAAGGCGGCATTGGCCGTCAGGCGCCAGTGCGCATCCAGCCGGCCCGCCAGATCGGCTTCGAGGCCGCGGCTGCGCACCTCGCCCGCTGCCACGCTGAAGTTCCCGTTGTTCGGGTCGCGCGTGAGCACGTTGGTCTTGCGGATGTCGAACACCGCCATCGAGGCGTTCAGGCGCTGGTCGGCCGATTGCCACTTCGCGCCGGCTTCCCAGGCCTTGCCCTCCTGCGGATCGAAGGAATTGCCCGCGGCGTCGGTGCCGGCATTGGGGCGGAACGAGCGGCCGTAGGAGACATAGACCGAGCTGTCCGGCGTCACCATGTAGCTCAGGCCCACGCGCGGCGTGGCGGACGAGTGCTGCTGGTTCTGGCGCGTGTTCGCCATCCAGTTGACGAAATCCTCGTGGAAGCGGTCGAAGCGCAGGCCGGCCATCAGCTTCCAGCGTGGGGTCAGGTCGATCTGGTCCTGCAGGAACAGGCCGGTGGCGCGCAGGCGGTCGTCCTGCAGGTAGCCTTGCACCAGCGGGCCGCGCGGCACGTTGCCGTAGGTGGGGTTGTAGATGTCGATCGGGTATTTCTGGGCGGAATAGCGGATATCCTGCCCCATGTAGAGGCGCCACGATTCCAGGCCGGCCAGCACGGTGTGGCGCAGGCTGCCGGTGCTGAACCTGCCTTCCAGCTCGGCCTGCACCGACACGTCGCGCGACGGCAGGGTGCGCCAGCTGTCCGTGCGCGACAGCGTGCGCCCGTCGGCGCCCAGCAGGCCGATCTGGCCCGTGCCGAAATCCACGGCATTGCCGTAGAGCTCGGTTTCGCGGTAGGTGCCGCCGACGCGCGCGCGCCAGCCGCCGCCCAGGTCGTGGTCCAGGGTGAGCTGGTGCGTGTCGCCGTTGACGTGCAGGTTGCCGCGGTCGGGCTCCTGCAGGAAGCGGTCGGCGGGCAGGGCCAGGGCGTTGCCGTTCACCTGCACGACACCGCGGTCCAGCGGCGTGCGGATGCGGATGATTTCCGCCTCGTACTGCAGCACGGTGTCGGCGCCCGGCGTCCAGGCGAAGGCGGGGGCGACCACGTACTTGCGGTTGTCCACGAGGCCCGTCCGGCTGGCGCCGTCCTCGGCCGCCACGTTCAGCCGGTAGGCCAGGTTCTGCGTGAGCGGGCCGGTCAGGTCCAGCGTGGCGCGGCGCATGCCCAGCGTGCCGATCTGCAGGCCGGCGGTGCGCGCGGCGGTGAACTGCGGCTTCTTGGTGACCACGTTGAGCGTGCCGCCGGGCTCGCTGCTGCCGTAGAGCGCGGCGGCCGGTCCTTTCAGGAATTCCACCCGCTCGATGGTGGCCGCGTCGCGCTGCGGACCGTAGCCGCGGCCGGAGGCGAAGCCGTTCAGCAGCGAGCCGCCTTCGGTGTTGCTGAAGCCGCGGATCGCGTAGTTGTCCCAGGTGCCGCCGAAGTCGTTCATGCGGGTGACGCCGCTCACGAAGTCCACCGTGTCGGCCAGTCGCGTGGCGCCCAGGTCCTCGATCAGCTGGCGCGGCACCACGCGCACGGCCTGCGGGGTCTCGATCAGGGGCGTATCGGTGCGCGTGGCCGCGGTCTGGCGCTGCGCGCCCTGGTAGCCGGAGCCGTCGGTGGCATCCTGCACGCGCACTTCCTGCAGCGTGGCGGTGGGGGCCGCCGGGGCCGTGGCGGCCTCCTGCGCATGGGCCACGTGCGGGGCGGACAGTGTGGCGGCCAGCGCCAGCATGGCCTGCGCCAGCGGGGCGCGGCTGGGCATGGCAGGGCGCGATGGGGCCGCGGCCACGGCGGCCGGGATGGAAGGCGACGGGAGGGCAGGCATATGCAGCAGGCCGGAGGAGGCTCCGGCGCGGGAGAAGACGCGAAAAGGACAGGGAACGGATCAGCGCGCAACGGTGCGCAACTCGGCCGTGAAGGCGCCGAACTGTAACACCAGGTTGAGAACCAATCTCATTCGCTGTCGCATTGCCGCGACGCTGCCGCAGGGCTGCACACCCGGGCCATCGGACTTACTTGAGGGGGTTTTCGGGTTCCTTGCCAGTCAGCGCCTTGTCCTTGCGGCAGACCGACAAAGGCTGGGTGCGTGACGAGAAGATGTGCGTCACTTCCTGCGTATCGGCGCGGGCGCTCAGCTTCAGGCAGGCGCAGCCGTAGCCTGCGCTGCCGGTGCCGGTCGCCACCCAGCGCGACTTGGGGAACGTCGGCCAGTCGCCTTCGGCCTGGTGGCCTCCCTGCATGCCGATGGTCCATTCCCCGTCCTTGTCCACCAGGGTCGCGTTGCCGGGCGTCGGGTTGTCGAACCAGCCGCAGCGCGTGGTCGTGTCGGGCGGCATCGCGGCGGCCGCGAACTGGCTGGCGCCCAGCCACAGCAGGGCATGGAGGACGCGGGCCGTCATCGGGCCGCGCAGGGTCTTCGGGGCAGTGCAGCGTGTCATGGCTTGGGGGTGGCGGGTGTGGTGATGGCGTTCGGCCGGGCCTTCAGCAGGACCGCCTCGAATTTCCGGGCGATCTTGGCGATGTCTTCGGCGTGGTCGCTTCCGTTGACCATTTTCCGGGCCGACACGTAATCGGTCGCGTCCCCCGAGAAGTAGAGCGAGAACTTGCGCCCGTTCGCGAAGATGCCGCCCGTGCGCATGCCGTAGGACATCAGTGCATAGGCGGTCTCGGGCGTCTTGACCTGCTCCGGGTCCGTCAGCAACCCCAGCCCGCGGCCGAGCGCGACGCCTGCCTTGGCGTAGTTGGACCACCAGGTCAGCTGCACGTAGCCGCGCCCGTAATAGGCCTGCTCGATGCCGTCGTCGGCGTCGTAGGACTTGGTGGCGGCGCCGCCATCCTTGGTGCCCATCTTGGCGCCCTTGGTGAGCGGGGAGATGTCCCCGGCCGCCGTGACCGAGAACTGGTCGCCGTCCTGCTCGGTGATGCGTGCCCCGCCATCGGGCAGCAGCTTGACCTTGACGGGCTCGTGGTACTGCCGTCCCTTGCCGTGGCCGATCTCGGCCACGGGGGCCATGGTCATCAGCCACTTCTTCTGCTTGAGGACGACGGGCTGCCCGTGCTTGTCCACCAGCGGCTGCCCCTTCTTGTTCGTCGCCACCTTGGTGACGGTGACCGGCGACGTGGTCTCCCACATCACGGTCGCGAGCATGTAGGCGGCCTGTCGCACGTCGTTGATGGCCGTGTCGCGCTCGATCATGCCCAGCAGGGACAGCATGTCGGGAATGGCTGCGGCGTTGTACCTGCCGCTGGTGCCGAACTGCTGGGTGAATTGTTCCTGGAAAACGACCCGGTCATAGGGGCCGGTGTGCTGGTAATTGATTTTCTGCGGCGCAGGCATGGACCCATCCGTGGAATGGAAACGCGCCAGTCTAGGACGCTCGTCCGTGGCTTTGTTTTGCCGGATGTAATTTCTGCAAGCCTGTATCACCTCCGCCGCCGCGGCCTGCGGGAGCCTGGGCGGACTGCCGCAGCCGCTCCACGAAGCGCCGTGCGCCCAGCCCCTGCGGCCGCTCCCTGGACCACACCACGTCCACCCACAACTCCACGCCGTTACTGAGGTTGTCGAACGGCATTTCCACGAGCGTGCCGGCCTGGATGCGGGGCTCCACCAGTTCGCGCGGCTGCCAGCCCCAGCCCAGGCCGGCCTCGATGAGGCTGAGCGCGGCCAGGTGGTTGTCGGTGCGCCAGTGGTGGCGCGCGAACACGAAGCGCGGGTCGGTCTGCGCGAGATCGCGCCCGGCCACGACGATCTGGCGCGTGGTGGTCAGGTGGACCTCGCTCAGCGGCGCGCCCGCGGCGGCCTGCATCACGGGATGCTGCGGCGCGATGACGGCCACCAGCGTCTCGCTGCCCACTTCCTGGAAGCCTTCGCGCCCGTCCAGGCTGGACCGCTCGAACACCAGCGCCAGCTGGGCGCGGCCCGCATGCAGCAGCGCCATGGCGTCGGCCTGCGGGGCGGCCAGCACTTCCGCCTGCAGCTGGGGGTACTCGGCAGTGAGCGCGGCCAGCGCCTCGGTCCAGGGGCCGGCCAGCAATTCGGGCGCGATGGCGATTGTCAGGCGCTCTTCCAGCCCCTGGGTGAGCGCGAGGGCCTGCGCGTTGAGCTGGCGCAGCTGCGCGCCCAGCAGCCGGGCCTGCGGCTCCAGCGCGCGGGCGGCGGGGGTGGGACGGGGCTCGCGCCCGCTGCGGTCGAAGAGCTGCACGTTGAGCTCGGCCTCCAGGTGGGCGATGGTCATGCTCACGGCCGAGGGCACGCGGGAAAGCGCCCGGGCGGCGGCCGAGAACGAGCCGTGGTCCAGCACGGCGAGAAAGACCTGCACGCTGTCGGAAGAAAAGGCCATGGATCCGATGTATCAGAAAAACTGAAAGAAGCTGACTTTATATATCAGCGTTGCGCACATAAAGTACACCCATGCTGTCCACTCCGTCTTCGCCCGTTTCCCGTCCATCCGGCCTGCAGGGCCCCGTGCGCCGCGTGGTGTACGTCACGCTCTACGAACTCATCGCCATCGCCTTCGCCACGTTCGGGATGATGTGGGCGACCGGCCAGGGCGCGGGCCATTCGGGCGCCGTCGCCGCGATCGCCTCGGGCATCGCCATCGTGTGGAACGTGGTGTTCAACTGGGCGTTCGAGCGCTGGGAATCGCGCCAGGCCGTGCGCGGGCGCAGCACCGCGCGGCGGGTGGCGCACGCGATCGGCTTCGAGGGCGGCCTGGCGATGGTGCTCGTGCCCGTGCTGGCCTGGTGGTTCGGCATCGGCCTGTGGGAGGCCTTCGTGATGGACATGGGTCTGCTGCTGTTCTTCCTGGGCTACACCTTCGTCTTCAACTGGGTGTTCGACCGCGTGTTCGGCCTGCCGGCCTCGGCGCAGGGCTGATGGGCTGCGCCCTCAGCAAGCCCCAGCGATCTACGGCGCCGCATCCCGCACACGGCCTGCAATGCCGGCGCGGCCCAGGCCAGCGGCAGCCGAGCAAGGGCCGCCCCGCAGCGAAGGCTGCGTCCCCCTGCCCGGCTTGCGCAGCAAGGCGAGAGCGGGGGGAAGGCCCGCAGGGCCTCAGGGGGGTGTTTCCCATTGACCTGCCAGCGCGGCGGCGGCGGTGCGCGTCTCCACGCCGAGCTTCTCGAAGATGTGTTCCAGGTGCTTGTTCACCGTGCGCGGGCTCATGCCCAGGATGTCGGCGATGTCGCGGTTGGTCTTGCCCTTGGCGATCCAGGACAGTACCTCGGTCTCGCGCGGCGTGAGGTCCACGCGCGGCAGGCGCGCCGCGGGCTCCGCGCCGGCAGCCTGCACCGACAGCAGCAGCATGGTTTCGCCCAGGCCGCTGGCGCCCAGCGGGCGCGCCAGCAGGCGCTGGCCGGGCTCCAGCGCGGTGGCGCCTTCGCCGGCCTGCTGCGCCTGGGCCAGCCAGCGCGCCATGGCCGGCGCGGGGGCGGCATCGGCAGCGAAGGCGGCTTCCAGCCAGCGCGTGGCCTGGGGCGAGCGCCAGGCGATGCGGTCCTGGCCGTCGAGCACCACCACGCCCATGCCGGCCACGTCCACTGCCTCGCGCGCCAGCCGGGCGGCGCGGGCGTTGGCGACGTGCGTGGCCAGCCGGGCCAGCACCTCGGGCAGGCGCAGGGGCTTGACCACGTAGTCCACCCCGCCGGCCGCGAAGCCGCGCACGATCTGTTCGGTCTCCGACAGGCCGGTCATGAACACGATGGGCACGTGCGACCACGGCGGCGTGGCCTTGATGCGGGCGCAGAGCGTGAAGCCGTCGGTACCGGGCATGACGGCGTCCAGCAGCACGCCGTCGGGCACGGCGAGGTCGAAGCGCTCGAGCGCCTCGTCGGCGTCGCGCGCGGCCAGCACGGCGTAGCCTTCTGCGGCGAGCGCGTCGCCGAGCATGCGCAGCGTGGCGAGGTCGTCGTCCACCACGAGGATGGCGCGCCGCGCCGCGGCGGAGGAGGGGGAAGCGGGAGCGGGGTCAGGCGGGTTCATCGTTGTCGTCGTCTTCGGGTTCGCGCAGCAGCCGGGTGAGCCGGTCGAAATCCATCTGGTCGGCGGCGTCCTGCAACTGCGCCAGCACGGCATGGCCGGGATGGTCGGCCCGGGCCGCGCGCAGCCGGGCGCGGAGCGCGGAGGCCTGGCCGGAGCGGGCCAGGTGGTGCAGTGCTTCCCGCAGCGGCTCCGGCAGTGGTTCCGGCCGCGGTTCCGCGGAAGCCGCCGCGGCACCGGCCTGCGCCGGGAGAGCGCCGGTGGCGGGGGGCACCTCCTGCGGCGCGGGGTCGTGCAGCCACTGCAGTCCGAGCGCGGACTGCAGGGCCTGCAGCAGTTCAGATTCCACCACCGGCTTGCCCACGAAGCCCTGGCACCCGTGGGCGGCCACGCGCGCGCCGTCGTTGTCGAACTGGTTGGCGGAGACGAAGACGATGGGCAGCACCTCGGCCGGCAGGCATTCGCGCAGCAGCGCGGCGGTCTGCCAGCCGTCCAGATCGTCCATGCTGATGTCCAGCAGCACCAGATCCGGGGGCGACTGCCGCACGATCTCCAGGCACTCGCGCCCGCTCGCGGCTTCGCGCACGTCGAAGCCCAGCGGCACCAGCAGGCCTGCGAGCAGCTGGCGCTGCAGCGGCTGGTCGTCCACCACCAGCAGGGTGCGGCGCGGTGGCCGGTAGCCCACCACGGGGCGCAGGGCGGCCTGCGCGGGCTGCCAGGCGGGATCGGGCGCGACCGCGGGCAGGTACAGGCGCGCGGTGAAGGTGCTGCCCTCGCCCACGGTGCTGCGCACGCTGAGCTGCCCGCCCATGAGTTCGGTCAGCAGGTGGGTGATGGTCAGGCCCAGGCCGGTGCCGGGCTCGCTGGCGCGGCGGCCGGCACTGCCGCGCTCGAAGGGCAGGAAGATGCGCTCCAGGTCCTGCGGCTCGATGCCGATGCCGGTGTCGATCACCTCGATGCGCGCGACGTGGGCGCGGAAGTCCAGCCGCAGCCGCACTTCGCCCTGGCGCGTGAAGCGCACCGCGTTGGAGAGCAGGTTGATCAGGATCTGCCGCAGGCGCCTGGCGTCCGCGCGGATCCACTCGGGCATGGTGCCCAGTACTTCCACGGCGAAGGCCAGCCCCCTGGCCTCGGCCTGCGGGCGCAGCATGCCCTCCACGTCGCGCACCAGCTCGGCCAGCGGCAGCGGCGCGACGGCCTGCCGCAGCCGGCCGGCCTCGATGCGGGCCAGCTCCAGCGAGTCGTCGATCAGCGCATGCATGTGCCGGCCGCTGCGCTCGATGGTGGAGAGCGCGTCGCGCAGCGCGTGGGCGTCCGGCGGGGCCTTCTGCAGGATCTGGGTGTAGCCCAGGATGCTGTTGAGCGGCGAGCGCAGCTCGTGCGTCATGCCGGCCACGTAGCGCGTCTTGGCCATGTTGGCGGCCTCGGCACGGTCGCGCGCGGCCTGCAGCTCGGCGTCGGTGCGCTTGTGCGCCTCGATCTCCTGCAGCAGCAGCTGCGTCTGGCGCTCGGATTCGTCCTGCGCCATGCGCCGGCTGCCGGTGCTGAGCACCACCCACCATGCGCACACCGCGGCCAGCAGCGCCAGCAGGGCATAGACCTTGAGGAACGGCACACGCAGGAACTGCGCGGGTGTCTCCAGCCCTTCCTGCACGTACACCACGCCCACCAGGAAGGCGACCACTGCGCAGAGCGAGGCGAACACCATCAGGTACTGGCCCAGCCGGAAGTTCATCTTCGCCGCCCAGGCGCGCGGCAGCAGCAGCGCGGCCAGCGAGCGCAGCTGATCGGCCGCGCGCGATCCGGTCTTGCAGCGGTCGTGGCAGCGCGACTCGAGCGAGCAGCACAGCGAGCAGATGGCCGCGCCATACGCGGGGCACCGTGCCATGTCCTCGGATTCGAAGCGGTTCTCGCACACGGCGCAGCGCACCAGCTCGCCCGGGGCCCAACCGGTGGCGGGCTGCCGGGCCAGGTAGTAGCGCCCGCCGGTCCACCACGCGAACAGCGGCGCCAGCGCCATCGACAGGGCCAGCGCGATGAAAGGCGAGAAGGCCGCCGCGGCCTCGCCCAGCAGGCCGGCATAGGCGCAGCAGGCCACGGCCGCGGCCACCACCATCGCGCCCAGGCCGACGGGGTTGAAGTCGTACAGGTGCGCCCGGCGGAACTCGATGCCCCGGGGAGACAGGCCCAGCGGCTTGTTGATGACCAGGTCGGCCACTAGCGCGCCCACCCAGGCGATCGCCACGTTGCTGTACACCGCCAGCACCTTCTCGAGCGCGCCGAACACGCCCAGCGTCATCAGCAGCGTGGCGATGCCCACGTTGAACACCAGCCACACCACGCGCCCCGGGTGGCTGCGCGTGACGCGCGCGAAGAAGTTGGACCAGGCCAGCGAGCCCGCATAGGCATTCGTCAGGTTGATCTTGATCTGCGAGACCACCACGAACAGCACCGTCACGGCCACCGCCATGCCGGGCAGTCCGAGGGACTGCATCACCTGCCGGAACCCCGCCAGGAACATCTGCGTGGGCTCGGCCGCGCGGTGCACGCCCACCTCGAACTGCAGCGCCGCGAACGCGAGGAAGGCGCCGCCCGCCATCTTGAGCATGCCCATGGCGATCCAGCCCGGCCCGGCCACCAGCACCGCGCCCCACCAGCGCCAGCGGTTGGCGGCGGTGCGCTCGGGCAGGAAGCGCAGGAAGTCCACCTGCTCGCCGATCTGCACCACCAGCGAGAAGATCACCGCGCAGGCCGCACCGAACATGAGCGGATCGAACTGGCTGCTGCCGCTCTTGAGGCCCGAGAGGCTGGCGAAGTCGCGGTAGAGCTGGGGCTGCGCCAGCGCGATCCACACGAAGGGCAGCAGCAGCAGGAAGAGCCACAGCGGCTGCGTCCAGGCCTGCAGGCGCGAGATCAGCGTGATGCCGCGCATGGCGAGCGGCAGGATGACGAGCGACGAGAGCACGTAGCACCACTGCAGCGGCCAGTCCACCACCAGCTGCAGGGCGAGCGCCATGATGGCTGCCTCCAGCGCGAAGAAGATGAAGGTGAACACCGCGTAGATCAGCGAGGTGATGGTCGAGCCCAGGTAGCCGAAGCCCGCGCCGCGCGTGAGCAGGTCCATGTCCAGACCGTAGCGCGCCGCGCAGTACGCGATCGGCAGGCCGGTGAGGAAGATCAGCACGCCCACCGCGAGGATCGCCCACATCGCGTTGGAAAAGCCGTAGTTGAGTGCGACCGCGCCGCCGATGGCCTCCAGCGCCAGGAACGAGAGCGAGCCGAATGCCGTGTTCGCCACGCGGAATTCGCTCCAGCGCCGGAAGCTCTTGGGCGTGTAGCGCAGTGCGTAGTCCTCCATGGACTCGTCGGCCACCCAGGCGTTGTATTCGCGCCGGAAGCGAAAGATCGTCTGCGTCGCGGCCGGTGCGTCGGCAGGGGGGGCGGTGGGAAGGGCGGCCATGCCCGGACCGCATGCAAGAAACGTTCTTGGCGCGGTGCGGGCGGCGGCATGCGCAGGCCCCTACGTTAATTGACGTATGGGCGCTTCGCAGGGTTCTCCCTAACCTTCATTCCAGCGCGGCACCTGTCGTCCATCCGGTGCGACACCACCGCCGCCTTCCACCCTCGCCAGACGCAAGGAGCGCCTTCATGAAGCACCCCCTCGACCCCCGGAACGTTTCGTCCCCCCTGGCCAGCGCCGACGCGGGCCGCCGCCGCCTGCTGCAGGCCATGGGCGCCGCGTCCATCGCCGGCCTGCCGGCCTGGGGCCACGCCCAGCCCACGGCGCAGGTCAACACGACCAAGCTGGCCGTGACCGACACGGAAGTGACCGTGGGCCAGCTGCATTCGGCCACGGGCACGATGGCGATCTCGGAGACGGGCTCCATCCAGGCCGAGCAGCTCGCCATCGACCAGATCAACGCCATGGGCGGCGTGCTGGGCCGCAAAATCAAGGTCATCAAGGAAGACGGCGCATCCGACTGGCCCACCTTCGCCGAGAAGGCCAAGAAGCTGCTCATCAACGACCACTGCGCGGCGGTGTTCGGCTGCTGGACCAGCGCCTCGCGCAAGGCGGTGCTGCCGATCTTCGAGAAGGAGAACGGCCTGCTGTACTACCCCACTTTCTACGAAGGCCTGGAGCAGTCGAAGAACGTGATCTACACCGGCCAGGAGGCCACGCAGCAGATCCTCTACAGCCTGGACTGGGCGCAGAAGGAGAAGAAGGCCAAGACCTTCTTCCTGATCGGCTCGGACTACATCTGGCCGCGCACCTCGATGAAGATCGCGCGCAAGCACATCGAGAACTTCCAGAAGGGCAAGGTCGTCGGCGAGGAGTACTACCCGCTGGGCAGCACCAACTTCGGCTCGCTGATGAACAAGATCAAGGTGCAGAAGCCCGACTGCATCTTCGTGGCGGTGGTGGGCGGCTCCAACGTGGCCTTCTACAAGGCGCTCAAGGCCGCGGGCATCACCGGCGACAAGCAGCTGCTGGTGACGCTGTCGGTCACCGAGGACGAAATGACCGGCGTGGGCGGCGAGAACTTCGCGGGCTTCTATTCGTCGATGAAGTACTTCCAGTCGCTGGACAACGAGAACAACAAGAAGTTCGTGGCCGCCTTCAAGGCCAAGTACGGGCCCAACGCGGTGATCGGCGATGTGACGCAGGCCGGCTACCTGGGCCCCTGGCTCTGGAAGGCCGCGGTGGAGAAGGCCAAGAGCTTCGACGTGGACAAGGTGGTGGCCGCGTCACCCGGCATCGAACTCAAGACTGCGCCCGAAGGCTACGTGAAGGTGGACGCCAACCACCACCTCTGGAGCAAGTCGCGCATCGCCCAGGGGCTGCCGGACGGCACGTTCAAGGTGGTGTCCGAATCGCCCGAGCTCATCAAACCGGACCCATTCCCCAAGGGGTATCAGTGATCACCCCCTGAGGCGCTGCGCGCCTCCCCCTCTCTCGCTGCGCGGGAGGGGGGCGACACCTTCGGTGCGGGGCGGCCCTTCCTCGGTGTCTCTGGCCTGGGGCCGCGCCGGTTTCCAGGGCCGTGGGCATTGCCGGCTATGGGGTGCCGGATTTCGCACGGACTGCTTTCCTCCCTGACTGGTTTGCACGCAGGAGCTGCACCATGACTTTCTCCGAGATGATGAACATCGGCCTGATGCAGGGCTTCGCGGGCCTGAGCCTGTTCGCGGTGCTGCTGCTCATGGGCCTGGGGCTGGCGATCATCTTCGGGCAGATGGGCGTGATCAACATGGCGCACGGCGAATTCATGACCATCGGCGCCTACACCATCTACCTGGGCTCGACGCTGACGGCGCAGTACGCGCCCGGCTTCATGCCGTTCTACTTCCCGCTGGCCATCGCCGCCGCCTTCGGCTTCGCGTTCGTGGCCGGCTGGCTGGTGGAGTGGGGGCTGATCCGCCACCTCTACAAGCGCCCGCTCGACACGCTGCTGGCCACCTGGGGCATCAGCCTGGCGCTGCAGCAGTGCTTCCGGACCTTCATCGGCCCCAAGGAAGTGAGCCCCACGCTGCCGGACTGGCTGATGGGCTCCTGGGCACCCGCGGAGGGGCTGGACATTCCCGTCAACGGCCTGTTCGTGCTGGCCCTGACCGTGGTGGTGACGGCCGGCGTGCTGATCGCGCTGCACAAGAGCCGCTGGGGCCTGCGGGTGCGCGCCACCGTGAGCAACCGCGTGATGGCCAACGCCATCGGCATCGACACCAAGAAGACCGACCGCCTCACCTTCGCCATCGGCTGCGGCATCGCCGGCGTGGCGGGCGCGGCCTTCACCACCATTGGCTCCACGGGGCCCACCTCGGGCTCGCTCTACATCGTCGATGCCTTCCTCGTCGTGACCTTCGGCGGCGCGGCCAGCCTGCTGGGCACGGTGGTGTCGGCCTTCGGCATCGCGCAGACGCAGTCGATCACCGAGTTCTTCCTGGCCGGCTCCATGGCCAAGGTGATCACGCTCTCGCTGATCGTGCTGATCCTGATGGTGCGGCCGCAGGGGCTGTTCGCCTCCAAGGTCCGCCGCTGATGCGCGCCGCGCCCTGTCGTTCCTTCCTTTCCGCATCCACCGGAGTCCTCCCATGAACGCCCTCAAAGCCTGGGTCCAGCGCTACCAGCTCGCCAGCCTGGTGCTGCTCACCGTGCTGCTGGCCGTGGTCCTGCCGCTGGCCCTCGACGTGTTCCGCCTGAACCTGGTGGGCAAGTACCTCACCTACGCCTTCGTCGCCATCGGCCTGGTGATGGTGTGGGGCTACGGCGGCGTGCTGAGCCTGGGGCAGGGCGTGTTCTTCGGCCTGGGCGGCTACGCCATGGCCATGTTCCTGAAGCTCGAGGCCTCCGACCCCATCAGCACGAAGATCCAGTCCACCCCCGGCATCCCGGACTTCATGGACTGGAACCAGATCACGGCGCTGCCGTCGTTCTGGGTGCCGTTCAAGAGCCTGCCGTTCGCGCTCGCCGCGGTGGTCGTGCTGCCCACGCTGCTGGCCTGGATCGTGAGCTTCGCCATGTTCAAGCGCCGCGTGGGCGGCGTGTATTTCGCGATCATCACGCAGGCGGTGGCGCTGATCTGCACGGTGCTCATCATCGGCCAGCAGGGCTACACGGGCGGCGTGAACGGCATGACCGACCTGAAGACGCTCTGGGGCTGGGACACGCGCACCGACAGCGCCAAGGTCATCCTCTACTACGTGTGCGTGGCGCTGCTGGTGGCGTCCATCGTGCTGTGCCGCTACATCCAGACGAGCAAGCTGGGCACGCTGCTGCTGGCCATGCGCGACAAGGAAGACCGCGTGCGCTTCTCGGGCTACGACGTGGCCAACTTCAAGGTCTTCACCTTCTGCCTGGCGGCGGCGCTCTCCGGCATCGGCGGCGCGCTGTTCACGCTGCAGGTGGGCTTCATGTCGCCGAGCTTCGTGGGCATCGTGCCTTCGATCGAAATGGTGATCTACGCCGCCGTGGGCGGGCGCATGAGCCTGGTGGGCGCGGTGTATGGCGCGCTGCTGGTGAACGCGGGCAAGACGTATTTCTCGGAGAGCTTTCCCGACCTGTGGCTGTTCCTCATGGCCGCGCTCTTCATCGGCGTGACCATGGCCTTCCCGATGGGCCTGGCCGGCCTGTGGGAGGAGCGCATCGTGCCCTGGTGGAAGGGCCGCCGCGAGGCCCTGCGCCGCGCCGCGGTGCCGGCCCCGGCCCCGTGGCCCGCACCCGCCGCGGAGCCGGAGGCTTCCGCCGCTGCACCCCTGCCACCGGCCGCGCCTGCGGCTCCGCTGCCCCAGGGCACGCGCCACCAGGGCGTCTGAACCTCCACCACCGCGCAGGAGACTTTTGCATGAGCAACACCGACTTCGCCCTCGCCGTGGAAGACCTCACCGTCTCCTTCGACGGCTTCAAGGCCATCGACAACCTCACGCTGTACGTGGACAGGAACGAGCTGCGCGTGATCATCGGCCCCAACGGCGCGGGCAAGACCACGCTGCTGGACCTGATCTGCGGCAAGACGCGCGCCACTGGCGGGAGCATCAAGTTCAAGAACGAGGAGCTGACCCGCATGGCGGAGCACAAGCGCGTGCGCCTGGGCATCGGGCGCAAGTTCCAGACGCCGTCGATCTACGAGAACCTGTCGGTGTTCCAGAACCTGGAGGTGTCGTATCCGACGGGCCGCACGGTGTTCGGTGCGCTGGCCTTTCGCTGCACCGATGTGGTGAAGGAGCGCGTGCAGGCGGTGGCGGAAGACATCGGCCTGGCCGAGCGCCTGGAGACCGAGGCCGGGCTGCTGTCGCACGGGCAGAAGCAGTGGCTGGAGATCGGCATGCTGCTGATGCAGGAGCCGGAGCTGCTGATGCTGGACGAGCCGATCGCGGGGATGAGCGCGCGCGAACGCGAGCTGACGGCGGAGCTGCTGGAGCGCATTTGCCGCAACCGCGCGGTGATCGTGATCGAGCACGACATGGAGTTCGTGAAGCGCATCGCGCACAAGGTGACGGTGATGCACCAGGGAAAGATCCTGGCCGAGGGGCCAATGGACAAGGTGCAGGCCGATCCGAAGGTCATCGACGTGTACCTGGGGCATTGAGCTATGCGGTGCGAACGACAGTTGCCTTCATTGCCCCGGTGTCCGAGCGAAGGCCTCATGGCGCGTGGGTTCGGGGTGGCCCGTGGCGGCGGCATGCCCCGCTCCGCGAATGTCCCCCGGCCTGCGGCCTCCTCCTTTATTTCGCTGCGCGGGGCAGGCCACCACCACGGGCAGCCAGCGCCGCGCGGTTTTCACGGCCGGCAAGGCAGAGCACTGAACTGGCCGGGAGTGCCGGGTGGCCCCTGCAGCGAAATCAAGGAGGAGGCGAAGCCGGGGGACATTCGCGGAAGGGGCCACCCGGCGATCCCGGCCCGGGCGCACAGCTCGCACCTCTCTGTCCCCTCTGCCTGCGCAACCGCCAAGCAGGCAACGCACGCCACGCATTCCCCAGGAGCGATCCCATGCTGAAAGTCAAAGACCTCCACGTCGCCTACGGCCAGAGCGAAGCCCTGCACGGCATCTCGTTCGAAGGCCATGCCAACGAAACCGTCGCCATCATGGGCCGCAACGGCATGGGCAAGACCACCCTCTTCAAAAGCCTCATGGGCGTGCTCCCCACCAAGAGCGGCAGCATCCGCGTCGCGGACCAGGACGTCACGCGCGACGAAAGCTTCCGCCGCGTCGCCAAAGGCATCGCCTACGTCCCCCAGGGCCGCATGATCTTCCCCACCCTCACCGTGGAAGAGAACATCCAGACCGGCCTGGAGAACGCCAAAGAGAAGCGCATCCCCGACGAGATCTACGCCCTCTTCCCCGTGCTCTGGGACATGCGCCGCCGCAAGGGCGGCAATCTCTCCGGCGGCCAGCAGCAGCAACTCGCCATCGCCCGCGCGCTGGTCACCGACCCCAAGGTGCTGCTGCTCGACGAACCCACCGAAGGCATCCAGCCTTCCATCATCAAGGACATCGCGAAGGCGCTCAACGAGATCCGCCGCATGCGCCAGCTCACCATCGTCGTGTCCGAGCAGGTGCTCAGCTTCGCGATGGACGTGGCCGACCGGCTCTTCGTCATCGAAGGCGGGCGCCTGGTGCACGAGACCACCCGCGCCGACACCGACCAGCAGCGCATCAAGTCCTACCTCTCCGTCTGACCACCATCCACCCCCAAGGAGCCTGCCATGACCGACACCCTCATCAAAGTCGACCTGACGAAGTCGCCCACCGAAAACGAGAACATCCACAACCGCTGGCACCCCGACATTCCCATGGCCTGCTGGGTCAACCCCGGCGACGACTTCATCCTGGAGACCTTCGACTGGACCGGCGGCTTCATCAAGAACAACGACAGCGCCGACGACGTGCGCGACATCGACCTGACCACCGTGCACTACCTCTCCGGCCCGGTGGGCGTGAAGGGTGCCGAGCCGGGCGATTTGCTCGTCGTGGACCTGCTCGACATCGGCGCCAAGCCGGACAGCCTCTGGGGCTTCAACGGCTTCTTCTCCAAGAAGAACGGCGGCGGCTTCCTGACCGAGCACTTCCCCGAGGCGCAGAAGTCCATCTGGGACTTCAAGGGCATGTTCACCAGCTCGCGCCACATCCCGGGCGTGAACTTCGCCGGCCTGATCCATCCCGGCCTGATCGGCTGCCTGCCCGACCGGGCCATGCTCGACCAGTGGAACGCCCGCGAGCAGGCGCTGATCGACAGCGACCCCACCGCCGGCCTCGCGAACCCGCCGTCGCCCGGCACGGCGCACATGGGCAAGATGACCGGCGATGCGCGCGCCAAGGCCGCCGCCGAAGCCGCCCGCACCGTGCCGCCGCGCGAGCACGGCGGCAACTGCGACATCAAGGACCTCTCGCGTGGCGCGAAGGTGTACTTCCCCGTTTACGTGGACGGCGCGGGGCTGAGCGTGGGCGACCTGCACTTCAGCCAGGGCGACGGCGAGATCACCTTCTGCGGCGCGATCGAGATGGCCGGCTGGGTGCACATGAAGGTCACGCTTATCAAGGGCGGCATGGCCAAGTACGGCATCAGGAACCCCATCTTCAAGCCCAGCCCCATCGTGCCCACCTACAACGACTACCTGATCTTCGAGGGCATCTCGGTGGACGAGGCCGGCAAGCAGTACTACCTGGACGTGAACGTGGCCTACCGCCAGGCCTGCCTGAACGCCATCGAATACCTGAAGAAGTTCGGCTACAGCGGCGCGCAGGCCTATTCCATCCTGGGCACGGCGCCGGTGCAGGGCCACATCAGCGGCGTGGTGGACGTGCCCAACGCCTGCGCCACGCTGTGGCTACCCACGCAGATCTTCGACTTCGACATCAACCCGAGCGCCAGCGGCCCCGTCAAGATGCTGGACGGCAGCATCGACATGCCCCTCTCGCCCGACCTCGCCTGAGGGCGCGGACCGAAGAACAGACGAGGAGGCCGCACATGCCCACCTACGACTACCACTGCGCGGACTGCGGCGGCTTCGATGCGCTGCGCGGCCTGGCCCAGCGCAACGAGCCCGCCGCCTGCCCGGAGTGCGGCGCACCTTCGCCCCGCGTGTTCGCCAGCGCGCCGCGGCTGGCCTGCCTGGGCCCGGAGCAGCGCCGCGCCCATGACACCAACGAGCGCGCCCGCCATGCGCCGCGCTCCTCGCGCGATGCCGAGGCCGGCAGCTACGGCCGGCTGCGCCACCCCGCGGGCTGCGGCTGCTGCAGCGGCGGCGGTGGGAGCAAGCGCAGCGCCACCGTCACTGCGCCCAACGGCGCCAAGGCCTTCCCGTCGAAGCGGCCCTGGATGATCAGCCATTGAGCGCCGGGCCCCGTACGGACTTTTCTTATGCCACCCATTCCCACAAGGAGACCTTGCCATGATCCACGGTGACATCTCGAGCAGCGACGACACCGTCGGCGTCGCGGTCGTCAACTACAAGATGCCCCGGCTGCACACCCGAGCCGAGGTGCTGGACAACGCCCGCAAAATCGCCGACATGCTGGTCGGCATGAAGGCCGGCCTGCCGGGCATGGACCTGGTCATCTTCCCCGAGTACAGCACCCACGGCATCATGTACGACCGCCAGGAGATGCTGGACACCGCCGCCACCATCCCTGGCGAGGAAACCGAGATCTTCGCCGCCGCCTGCCGCAAGGCCAGGGTGTGGGGCGTGTTCTCGCTCACCGGCGAGCGGCACGAGGAGCACCCGCGCAAGGTGCCCTACAACACGCTCATCCTCATGAACGACCAGGGCGAGATCGTGCAGAAGTACCGCAAGATCATGCCGTGGACGCCCATCGAGGGCTGGTACCCCGGCGACCGCACCTACGTGACCGAGGGCCCCAAGGGCCTGAAGATCAGCCTCATCATCTGCGACGACGGCAACTACCCCGAGATCTGGCGCGACTGCGCCATGCAGGGCGCGGAGCTCATCGTGCGCTGCCAGGGCTACATGTACCCGGCCAAGGAGCAGCAGATCCTGATGAGCAAGGCCATGGCCTTCGCCAACAACAGCTACGTGGCCGTGGCCAACGCGGCCGGCTTCGACGGCGTGTACAGCTACTTCGGCCACAGCGCGCTGATCGGCTTCGATGGCCGCACGCTGGGCGAATGCGGCGAGGAGGAAATGGGCGTGCAGTACGCCGCGCTCTCCAAGCACCTGATCCGCGACTTCCGCCGCCACGGCCAGAGCGAGAACCACCTGTTCAAGCTGCTGCACCGGGGATATACCGGTCTGCTGAACTCGGGCGAGGGCGACCAGGGTGTGGCGGACTGTCCCTACGGTTTCTACCGCCAGTGGGTGGCCGACCCGGCCGCCGCGCGCCGCACGGCGGAGGCCGTCACGCGCGGCACCGTGGGGACGCCGCAATGCCCGGTGGACGGCATTCCGCACGGCGCGCGGGAACCCTGACGCTCCGCAGCGCTACCGCCCTCGGGGCGAATAATCGCTCTCGATCCACGCCAGCGCGCTGCCCTGGCTGAGCTTGAAGTTCGCCTCCACGCGCGCCTCGCCCAGCAACTGCCCGGCGGCGCCATGCGCGGTCAGAACGGCATACGGATATTCCTCGTCCGGCACGATGCGCAGCGCCACCCGGACGAGGTCGGCGCCGGAACCCACGGCCACCTCCTTGTGCAGTTGCGCGTGCAGTTGCTGCTCGTGGCGGCGGAGCACTTCGGAGGCGGTCTTGACCAGCGTGTGGAAGGCCGCCACGTCCAGCGGCTTGGGGTTCTTCTTGTCGCGGCCCATCGTCCACGGGCCGACCAGCGCCGGCTCGGATTCGCCGCGCAGCGTCATCGCCACGGCCCAGCCGTCGTCGTCTTCGTTCTTGATCACCTCGGCCGTCCAGCGTCCGTCGCTCCAGAGGCGGGCTTCCTGGATGGGCGCTTCGGTGGTTTCGGGGGATGCCTCGTCGGTCTTCTGCAGGGGAGAGTCGTTCATGGCTGCATTGTCCGGCACGTGGCCGGCCGGCCGGCAGCAGTGGCCGCGGCGCCCACCACCGGCCGCAGCCGCGCCACGAATTCCCGCGCTGCCGCGCTGCGCGACGCGCCCCGGCGCCACAGCACGCCCGCGCGGCGCACGGTGGCGGGTTCGGTCAGCGTGATCGCGCGCATGCCCGGCCCGGCCTGGCCGGCTGCTCGCTCGGCCGCGATGGTGGCCAGGGGCCCGTTGCGGCAGGCGTGCAGCAGCGCGTCCACCGATTCCATCTCCACCCGCACCATGGGGGCCACGCCGGCCTGGGCGAAGGCCGCGTCGATCATGCGGCGCGTGGCGAAGCTCTGCGGCAGCAGCGCCAGCGGCACGCCGGCCAGTTCGCGCACGCGCAGGCTGCGGCGGCGCGCCAGCGCGTGGCCCGCGTGCACCACCAGCTGCAGGCGCTCCTCGAACAGCGGCTCGGCCTCGATCTCCTCGCGGTGCGCGGGGTGGAAGGAGATGCCCACGTCCAGCCGGCCGGCGATCAACTGCTCTTCGATCGGGCCGCCGCGCAGGTCGCGCACCACCACCTGCACGCCCGGGTAGTCCGCGCTGAAGGCGGCCACCGCATCCGGCACCAGGTGCGTGAGGAAGGTGGGAATCACGCCCACCGTGAGCGTGCCGGCCTGCAGCCCCGCCATGTCGGCCAGCGCCATGCGGCCGGCCTCCAGCTCCTGCAGCGCGCGTGCCGCGTGGCTGCGGAATGCCATGCCCGCCTGCGAGAGCTTCAGCCCGCGCCCCAGCCGGTCGAACAGCGGCAGGCCCAGTTCGGCCTCCAGCTGCCGAAGCCCGTGCGACAGCGTGGACTGGGTGACGAACAGCGCGTCGGCCGACTGCGTGAGGTGCTCGGTCTCGGCCACGCTCAGGAAGTAGCGCAGCTGGCGCAGCTCCATGGAAGAGTCCTTTGGAAACGGTGCGGTGGATCGTTCGATGACAACGAACGGAGTGTGCGATATATACCATTGGAACAAATGCTTACCGCGGGATAAGGTCCTCCCCATGACCGCACCTGTCCCCGCCGGCCTGCGCATCGAGCGCATCGAGGCCCGCATCCTCGACATCCCCACCATCCGGCCGCACAAGTTCTCGTTCGGCGCCATCCACCGCCAGAGCCCGGTGGTGGTGCAGCTGTGGCTGTCGGACGGCGCCTGCGGCTTCGGCGAGGCCGCCACCATCGGCGGCCCGTCGTGGAACGAGGAATCCCCCGAAACCATCCTGCACGCCATCACGCAGTACCTGGGCCCCGCCGTGGCCGGGCAGGACGCGGGCCGCTTCGAGCAATTGCTGCAGCGCATGGACGCCGTCTGCAAAGGCAACCGCTTCGCCAAGAGCGCCGTGGAGATGGCCGCCATCGACGCCGTGGCGCGTTCCCTGGGCCTGCCCGCCTGGCAACTGCTGGGCGGCAAGCAGCGCGAGGGCCTGCCGCTGGCCTGGACGCTCGCCAGCGGCGATTCCGCGCGCGACGTGGAAGAGGCCGAGCGCATGCTGGAAGCGCGCCGCCACCGCATCTTCAAGCTCAAGATCGGCGCGCGCGCTCCGCAGGACGACGTGGCCCACGTCACCCGCATCGCGCGCGGCCTGGACGGGCGCGCCGACATGACGGTGGACATCAACCAGGCCTGGGACGGCAACACCGCGCGCCGCTACGTGCCCCAGCTCATCGATGCGGGCGTGAGCCTGATCGAGCAGCCCGTCGCGCAATGGAACGTGGAGGCCCTGCGCCAGCTCACCGCCGGCCTGCCCGCCGGCGCGCTGGTGATGGCCGACGAGACCGTCTGCACGCCGCAGGACGCCATGCTGCTGGCGCGGCAGGGCGCCTGCCATGTCTTCTCGCTCAAGGTGGCCAAGCACGGCGGCCTGCTGCGCACCCGCGCCGTCGCGGCCGTGGCCGAGGCCGCGGACATCGGCTGGTACGGCGGCACCATGCTGGAGACGTCGCTCGGCAGCGCCGCGTCGGCCCACGTCTTCGCCACCCTGCCCGGCACGCACCACAACTGCGAGCTGTTCGGCCCGCAACTGCTGGTCAACGACATCGTCGCCACGCCCATGGCCGTGCGCGACTTCGCGCTGCAGCTTCCCGACGGTCCCGGCTTCGGCGTGGAGGTGCTGCCCGAGGCCCTGCACCGTTTCGACCGTGCCCGCGAAGGTCTCGCGCCCGTGCACGTGGACATGGGCCGCCAGGCGGCCGCCTCCGCCGCGCCATCCGCCTGACGCCTGCGCCGCCGTTTCACCCATCCATCCTTCACCGAACCCTATAAATCCGGAGACAAGTCCCATGCCATCCATCCGCGCCCAGGCCCTGCCGTTCGCCCACGTCCCCACACGCCGCCGCGCCCTGGCCCTCGCGGCGGGTGCCGCCGCCACCGCCGCAGCCGCCCTGGCGGGCGTGCTGCCCGCGCCGGCCCATGCACAGCAGGCCGATGCCGCCGCCTGGCCCTCCAAGCCCGTCCGCTGGGTCGTTCCGTTCCCGCCCGGCGGCGCCATGGACGTCATCGCCCGCACCCTGGGCGCGTGCCGGCCGCACCCTGGGCCAGCCCTTCGTGATCGAGAACCGCCCCGGCGCGGGCGGCAACATCGGCGCGGACGCCGTCGCCAAGTCGCCGGCCGACGGCTACACGATCATGATCACCTCCATCGGCATGGCCACCAACAAGGCGCTCTACGCCAAGCTGAGCTACGACCCGGTGAAGGACTTCGCGCCCGTCAGCCTGCTGGCCATCGTGCCCAACGTGCTCGTGGTGCACGCCAACAGCCCGGACAAGACGGTGGCCGACGTGATCGCGCATGCCAAGCGCGAGCCCGGCAAGCTCACCTACGCATCGGCCGGCAACGGCACCTCCATCCACCTGGCCGGCGAGGTGTTCGCCTCCATGGCCAAACTCAACCTGCTGCACGTGCCCTACAAGGGCAGCGGCCCGGCCATGACCGACATGCTGGGCGGGCAGGTGGACCTGATGTTCGACAGCATCACCTCCGCCGCCCCCCACATCCAGTCCGGCAAGCTGCGCGCCCTGGGCGTCACCAGCGCCAGGCGCTCGGCCGCGTTGCCGGGCGTGCCGACCATCGCCGAAGCCGGCGTGCCCGGCTACGAGGTCTCGCCCTGGTTCGCCGTGTTCGCCCCGGCCGGCACGCCCGCGCCCATCGTGCAGAAGATCAACGCCGCCCTGCTGGACGCCATGAAGCAGCCGGACACCAAGGCCCGCTTCGACGCCATCGGCGCCGAGCCCATCGGCAGCACGCCCGCGCAGCTGGCCACGCACCTGGACAAGGAAATGGCGCGGTGGGGCGCGCTGATCAAGGACCGCAACATCCGGATGGATTGACGCGACAGGTCCGGGGAAGGCAGTGCTCGCCACCTGGGCGAAGCATTCGCTTATCAGCCGAATGGTTGCGTTTCACAGTTCGTGATGCACTGCATAGAGTCGCCGCAGTTTTGTATCTGGACCATGAAATGCATATCACCCATGCTGCGACTCCCCACAGGAACATGAATGTGGCACGCGACGGCGGAGTTGCCATACAGGCAACCGCCCCCCGTGCAAAGAGCGTATCCCACGGCAACGCCATGCCGTTGGCCGCAGGCAGGAGCCCGGCCCACGCGGATGCGCCGGGCATCGGCCCGAGAAAAGGCATCCTGGACATCGCGGCGATCAAACCGAGGACGTTGGGCGGAGGGCATCTCCAAAGTGCGGGTTCCTGCTCTTCGTCGGGAGGCAGCAAGCTTGCAGTTCCCTATATTCCGCAAAATGGGACAAGAGGGTGCTGGGAAGCCACCATGAACATGCTGCGGGCTTACTTCGGGCAACCGCCTCTCGACAAGCGACAACTTGCCTACCTGTACGATGCAGAAGGAGTACCCAAAGAGTTGAATGGGCAACTGGATTACGCGACGAGAAACCGCAAGGCCAAACTCAAGAATGTCCCTGTTCCTGCAGGCAAGTCCTGGGATGCCGACAAGATCAAGGCCCTGCTCGATCAGCACGGCCCGCTGGAGGCCCGCATCGAGTCTCCCCACGATGAACTGGTTGCCCATGCAATTGTGCTCACGGGCATCGACGAAGACGGGGACGTCATCTGCCATGACCCGGAACTGGGCCCGCGGCAGAAAGTGTCCATTGAAATGCTCAATGCGGCCTTTGACTGGACTAGCCACCGGACGGCATTGACGGCATACAACGGGTAAGACCACGCGCTTATTCGTCGTGCTGCGCGGTCCGATGATGGCTGCCGGCCGCGAACCAGGCTTCAACGGCCACAGCAAGACCGGACGCGGACCTCCAATCTCTGCCTGGTCTTGCCCTCAGGGCAGGCTCAGGTCCATCCCCAGATGCCTGGCCAGGGCGAACGTCAACCACACCACCACCGCCAGCGCCAGCAGGAAGGCGGCACTGAGCTTGCAGGTGGTCAGCAGCAGCGCGCGCTTGTCCATCTTCTTGCCGCCCTGGTCGTAATGCCACTTGATGGCGAAGAACATGCACGTGCCGAACACGAGCACCTTGAACACAATGAAGACTACGGGGATCCAATCGATCATCTGGGGAGCTTCCGGGCGGGTGGCCTGATACGGTGCATGGGAGGCGGCAGAGGAGAATGCTGGGGCGCCGCCGCCCGCTCCGGGACATGGTACGCAGAAGCAATATCCATACATCTACGGCCCATGCCGCCATCCATCCCCGCCATGCAAGACGACAACGCGCCCCTATGGCTGCCGCGACTGGCCGTGCAGGGCGGGCCCCGCTTCCTTCAGATCGCGGATGCCCTGCAGGCCGCGGTGGCGGACGGATCCCTGGCCCCGGGCGACCGCCTGCCGCCGCAGCGCCTGCTGGCGGCACGGCTGGGCGTCGATCTCACGACCGTCACGCGCGCCTACGACGAAGCCCGGCGCCGCCACCTGCTGGAGGGGCGCGGCGCCCGGGGCACCTATGTCGCGGCGCCGAAGGTCGAATGGACCCCGATCCTCGACCTGGGCATGAACATCCCCCCGCCACCGGAGTGCGTGGACTTCGATGAGCTGCTGAGGCAGGGCGTGTCCCAGGTCCTGATGCGGGCGGATGCCGGGTTGCTGATGACCTACCACCCGGGCGGAGGCAGCGAGGCCGACCGGGAGGCCGGGGCCCGATGGCTCAGGCCGATGCTGGGCGATGTGGAGGCTGGGCAGGTCATCGTCTGCCCCGGTGCGCAGGCGGCGATCGCGGCACTGATACTGGCGCTGACGGAGCCGGGCGATGCGATCCTCGCGGAGCCCGCAACCTATCCCGGCGTGCTGGCTGCAGCCGCCCAATTCGGCCGGCGCCTCGTGGCGGTGGAAGCGGACGGGCAGGGCATGATGCCCGAGGCGCTGGAGCAGGCGTGCCGCCTGCACCGGCCCGGGCTGGTCTATCTCAACCCCACGCTGAACAACCCGACCGCCGTCACCATGCCGGAACACCGGCGCAAGGCACTGGCCGGCATCGCGCAGCGCTGCAAGCTGCGCATCATCGAGGACGACCCCTACTGGCTCCTGGCCGATGCCCCGCCGCCGCCCATCGCCACGTTCGCTCCGGAACGGGTGAGCTACATCGCGACCCTGTCGAAATGCCTGACGCCCGGCCTGCGCGTCGCCTTCGTCCTGATGCGGGACCCGCAGGAGCGCGAACGTTTCCTGGCCGCGCTCAGGGCCTTCGCGCTGATGGCCGCGCCCCTGACGGCCGCAGTGGCCACGCAGTGGATCCTCGACGGTTCAGCGGCCGAGTTGATGGAGGGCGTGCGCAAGGAAGCGCGCCTGCGCCACCGGATGGCGGGAGACCTTCTGGCGGGGCGGTACAGCGGCTCGGGAGACGGCCTGCATGTGTGGCTGGAGTTGCCAGGGTATTGGAGTTCTGCAGAGCTGGCGCAGGCCACCCGGAGCGAGGGCATTGCCGTCATGCCGGCGGAGGCGTTTGCGACGGGCGGCGGAGCCATGCATGCCAATGCCATCCGGATCTCTCTGGGCGGCATCAAGGACCGCGGGCGCCTGCAGGCGGGGCTCCGGAAGCTGTCTGATTTGTTGGCGCGGCGGCCCGGGTAGAGCGCTGTCCGGCCCTTGCAGGCAGTTTTCCGGCTGCGCACACCTCCCGCACGCATTCGCGAAGCCATCGATGCCCCGCATCCGCATGCATCCGCGGATGCCAGATCAGCGACACGGTGAAGTCCGGCAGATCGAATGGCAGTGCGAATGTCTTCAGCCCCATGCGCAGCCGGGCCGTGTGTGCCTCGGGCACCGTCGCCACCAGGTCGGTGTCGCGCGCGAGCGCCAGCGCGCCGGCAAAGCTGTCCACCGTCGTCACCACGCGGCGCGCGAGGCCCAGCGGCTCCAGCGCGCCGTCCACTATGCCGCGGTGCCCGGGCCGGCGCTCCACCACGACATGGCCGGCCTGCGCATAGCGCGCGGGTGTCATGCGGCCACGAGCAAGGGCATGGCCCGCATGCACCACGCCCACGAAGCGGTCGCGCAGCAGCGCCTGCACGCGCATCTCGGGGCCGGTGGACTGGCCGACGACGCCGGTCTCCAGGTCGACGCTGCCGTCGCGCAGCGGTGTGTTGTCCTTGTCGGGCTTGGGCGCGAAGCGCAGGCTGACACCGGGCGCCTCGGCCGCCACGCGGGCAATCAGCGCGGCGCCGAAGTTCTCGACAAAGCCGTCGCGCGTGCGCAGCGTGAACGTCCGTTCCAGCCGCGCGAGGTCCAGGCGTTCTGCGGGCCGCAGCAGCGCCTCGGCCTCGCGCAGCGCCGGGCCCGTCCGTTCCCGCAATTCGATCGCGCGCGGCGTGGGCACCAGGCCGCGGCCGGCGCGCACCAGCAGCGGGTCGCCGGTCGTCTCGCGCAGGCGCGCGAGCGAGCGGCTCATGGCCGACGCGCTCAGGCCCAGGCGGCGCGCCGCGCGCGCCACATTGCCCTCGGCAAGCAGCACGTCGAGCGTCACGAGCAGGTTGAGGTCGGGTCGCACCATGCCGCCATCTTGGCATGACATGGCGTCTCGTGCAGCTATTCAATGCAATCCATGCGCCTTCCGCCAGGGTCCGTTCGTCCCTACGCTGCAGGGAACGACTCCGGAAAGATGCCCATGAACGACAACCGACCCGCGCTCGCCGCCCTGTGCCTGACGATGCTGATGCCCTCGCTGGACACCAGCATCGCCAATGCCAGCCTGCCCGTGCTCGCCCACGCCCTCGGGGCATCGTTCGCGCAAGTGCAGTGGGTGGTGCTGGCCTACCTGCTCACCATCACCGCGCTGATCGTCGGCGCCGGCCGGCTCGGCGACCTGCTCGGGCGCGGGCGGCTGCTCGTCGCCGGCATCGCGCTCTTCACCGTTGCCTCGCTGCTGTGCGGGCTCGCGCCGACGCTCGCCACGCTGGCGGCGGCGCGCGTGCTGCAGGGCCTGGGCGCCGCGGCGATGCTGGCGCTGACCGTCGCGCTCGTCGGCGAAACGATGCCGCGCGACCGCACCGGCGCGGCGATGGGCCTGCTCGGCACGATGTCGGCCATCGGCACGACGCTCGGGCCGTCGCTGGGCGGCCTGCTCACCACGGCCCTGGGCTGGCGCGCGATCTTCCTCGTCAACGTGCCGGTCGGCCTCGTCAACCTGTGGCTGGCGCGCCGGCACCTGCCGATGGCGCGCCCTGCCACCGCAGGCGCCGGGCCGCGCTTCGACATCCCTGGCACCGTGCTGCTGGCAGGCACGCTCGCCGCCTACGCGATCGCGACGACGGTCGGCCGCGGCCATGCGCTCGCGTGGATGGCCGCCGCGCTGGCCGGCGGGCTCGCGTTCGTGGCGGTCGAGGCGTGCGCCGCTGCACCGCTGGTGCGGCTCTCGATGTTCCGCGACGCGGCACTGTGCGCGGGCCTCGCGACGACGGCGCTGGTGGCGACCGTGATCGCCACCACGCTCGTGGTCGGCCCGTTCTACCTCGCCCGCGCGCTGGCATTGCCAGCGGGCATCGTGGGCGTCGTACTGTCGTGCGGCCCGATGGTGTCTGCGCTGGCGGGGGCGCCGGCTGGGCGCGTCGTGGACCGCGTCGGCGCTTCTCGAGTGGTGGTTGGCGGCCTCGCCGCGATGTTTGCGGGCACCCTGCTGCTGGCATTGCTGCCATCGGGCCTGGGCGTGGCGGGATGGCTCGCCGGCATCGTGGTGACGACGGTGGGCTACGCGAGCTTCCAGGCCGCCAACAACACCGCGCTGATGCACGGCGCCGCCGCAGCGCAGCGCGGTCTTGTCTCCGGACTGATGAGCCTCGCGCGCAACCTCGGCCTCGTCACCGGCGTGGCGGCACTGGGCGCGGTGTTCGCCACGGCATCGTCGTCGGCCGATGTCGCGAGCGCGGGCGCGGCGGCCGTCGCGCGGGGCATGCACCGCACCTTCGCGGTGGACGCCGTGCTGATGGGCGCCGCGCTCGCCATCGCGCTGGCCGGAGCGTGGCTGCGCCGGGGCGGTGCCGACGACCCACCGACCGGTACGCTCGACGCTGCCCTCAAGCCTTCTTCACCGCCCGCGTCGCCACGAACGTCGGCATGACGTTCTCCACCACGAACCGCGGATGCGGCTGCCAGTCTTCATGGAAGCCCGTCAGCACGAAGCCCGCATCCAGTTGGCCGCCGATCTGGTCGGCGAGCGTGTGGCCGAAGACCAGCGCCTCTCCGCGGCTTTGCTTGTCCGCCAGGGCCTCGGGCGGCAGGTGCGCCACGTCGGAATAGGGCAGTCGCCACACCGGCTTCACCAGGCCCTGGGCGCGCAGGGTAGGGTCCCGGTCGCCGATGAACACCACCGGGTTCCAGAAGCTCGACAGCAGCGTGCCGCCGGGCACGAGCACGCGCGCGCATTCCCGCCACACGGGCCGCACATCCGGCACGTAGAGGTTGGAGATGGGGTGGAAGATCAGGTCGAAGCTGGCATCGGCGAACACGCCCAGGTCCCGCATGTCGCCCTGCACGCAGCGCAGGTCCAGGCCTTCCCGCTCGGCCACGGCGCGGTCCTGCGCGAGCTGGCCGGCCGAGGCGTCGTACACCGTCACCTCGGCGCCCGCCGCCGCGAGGATGGGGGCCTGCTGGCCCCCTCCGGCGGCCAGGCAGAGGATGCGCAGGCCGGCAACCTGCTCCAGCCATCCCGCGGGCAGCGGGCCCGGCGTGAGGTGGACCTGCCAGTGCCCGGCGCGCGCGGCGGCGATGGCCTCGGGGCCGACCGGGGCGGACCATTCGCAGCCCTGCGCGGCCTAGCGGTCCCAGGCAGCCTGGTTGTGGGCGAGGATGTCGATGGGATGGTTCATGGTTTTTGAGCGTGGCGACGGCGCATTCCCGCTCCCGATCATTGTCGCTCTTGGCTTGGCGTACCACGGCCACCCCACGGTCAAACTCCATGTCCTTGACCTGCAAGCGCAGGCCTTTCCAATCAGCCGCATGCCGGTACCGTACAGCAGGCGGCCAGCAAGGCCGTCAAAACAGAGGGAATGCGCTTGGGCGTGCGCGCCATCGAGCCATGGCAGGTCCATGCCCGACACCTCGCGGTAGAGGAAAACCTTCGATTTCCAGCTGCCCGATGTCTCATGGATGCCGCAAGCCGTGCCGTTTCACGAACATGTGCACCTATTGCACGCAGGCCTGCTCGGTACTCAGGCTATAGTGTTTGTAACGAATCGCTCACGGACCTGATCCAGCAACCGTGCGGCGTGCAACACAGGAGGGGGGGCATGGCTGAATTTAATTCTGTATTTTTGTACAGCACACGCGCCGTCAAGCTGGGCTACAAGCCCCTTTCCGCGTTTTCTTCGCACCAATTTAGACCGCAAGCGCCAGATATGGCCTGCGGCTTGGTGCGGTCTACATTACGTTAGGCCTCACATCACGCCATGCAGCCACACCTTGCCATATTCCATGTGGACAGTGTTCCAGACGCGACATTCGCCGATTTCCAGACCACCCTCGCTAACGAGCAAATAAACATCATAGTGGTTAGCCGCGAACCAAATGGCCCATTCGCTGGACTGGAGTGGCTCATGCCGACATTTGTTGTTGGGTTCGTTGCGGCGATGGCCCTAAAGGCGAGAAATTCAAATTACTGCTGCGCAGACCAATTTCAATCCAAGACTACGACAAATCAATCGATGCATTCCTCGATTTTCTTCGGGACATCAATGGCGGAGAGCTGCTAGCTCGATGCCTGGAAATATCCAAACAGATCGGAAAACCATGCTTGTGGTATTCGGCGAAAAGATGGGGAAAATTTCCCCAATAAATAAAAGAACTGGCCAAATAATAGACTTACTCATCAAACTCAGTGCCTATGGTTTAAGTGTGGAGGGATTGATCGGTGAAAATGTGCGGAATAATACATAATACCTTGGGATGTACCTTCGTCATGTCAAACGCAAAACGGTCTGACTGTTTGATTGAGCTGGCGCCAACCTTACGGTTGGCTCTTTTCAGTCGCCTCGCTCCTTAAATATCAGCTTATCGCGGGCGTTAGGGCAGATATAGACCACAGCCTTCCAAAATTTAGACCTCTGGACTCACCAACATGGCTACAACGCAAAGTTCCGTTGCCCTTGCTAAACCACAGAGCATTTGGGCTCGCAAGGTAAAAATTGATCTGAAGCCACTCTTCAAAGCATTGGCCAAGGCAGCAACTCATGCGGCAACCCTAAAGTTTGAGGAGTTAGGTAATGATGCAGTAGAAGCAGCGACGAGCTTGGGAATTGAAACACCAGTTCACGAGTTGGCCTACGTGCTTCTCAAGCGCGCTATCCTTGATGCACTGCTATCCCTCACAAGAGAAAGCAATTCCCACATTAACCCCGATCTGTGCCAGATTGACGCGCTCAGCGAACGGACAGAATCGCTGCTTGAAAGCATTTCTGTTAGTTTCGGACGCGACTTCTTTCAATCTCCGGGCAAAATTCCATTCGTAAAAACCGTGTCAGAGGCGTATGCGCAATGGCTTTGTGATGCTGGAGTCGCACCAAACGCTGCATTATCGATCGCTAGCCGCCTACCACAGTACTTCACATTTTCACTCGCCAATGAATGGCGCGCCAACGCCGGTAGATACAAGATTCTTCTTGAACAAAATGGCACTCCCTTTTCAGCAGCCGAAGCCGCACAGCATGGCTGGCAACTTTATTTTTCTTTTCTCAGGAAGCGCGTATCAGAGAGCGTTTTCGACGAACCATTTGGTTTGTCACAAATATATGTGCCGTTGAATGCGTACTATCTTGAGCCGAAGGAGAGATGTAGCGACTCAACGTCAATGTTGAAGAGTCCGCAAAAGCGCGTGTGCGTACGACTCGACGCAGAACTGAAGCGCTGGATGGGGGCGAAAAATAAAGCAGACGCGTTGCGGGTTATCAGCGGGGGACCAGGTAGCGGCAAATCGTCATTCACCAAAATGTTCTGCTGTGAATTAGCAGAGAGCGGGCACGCAAAGCCGATATATATCCCCCTTCACCTAATTGATCCTACGCGAGACGTTGCTCAAGAAGTAGAACGATTCGTCAGAGATGAAGGACTCCTTGGCTTCAATCCACTCGATCCGGATCGCGCCGAGGACGATCTGCTGTTGGTTTTCGACGGCCTAGATGAACTGGCAAGCATGGGAAAGGTTGCCGCCCAAGTAGCACGGGACTTTGTCCAAGCGGTCGAGCGGATGCTAGAAAGACGAAATCTGGGGCCCCATCCCATCTACATTCTGCTAAGCGGTCGTGAACTCATCGTCCAAGAAAATGAGACCGAGTTCCGTCGTCCGAAGCAGATTTTGTCTATTTTGCCGTATCTGGTAACAGATGAGAACGAATTGTACAAAGATCCAAAGAAGCTTCTCGAAATCGATTTGCGACAGCAATGGTGGAAAAATTATGGAGAACTGATTGGTGCAACGTTTCAGGCATTGCCCAAAGAATTGCAGATCCGAGAAATCGATGAAATTACAGCGCAGCCACTCCTAAACTACTTGGTTGCGCTCAGCTATCGCCGCGGAAAACTAGAATTCTCGAAATCGCTGAATCTGAATAGCGTTTATGGCGATTTGGTGGCAGCAGTACATGAGCGTGCTTATGAAAAAACACGAACATACCGCCCTATTAGTCACCTCAAGCTCAATGAGTTTGCGAGAGTTCTTGAAGAGATCGGTCTCGCTGCATGGCATGGTAGCGACGGTCGATCAACTTCTGTTCGTGAAATTATGTTGCACTGCCAGCAAAGTGGTCTTGAGTCCCTACTTAAGTCGTTTACTGAAGGGGCTCAGGCCGGTGTCACAAAACTTCTAGCTGCATTCTTCTTCCGCCGTAGCGGTGAAAACGTCGGCGACGATGCTGCATTTGTATTCACACATAAGAGCTTTGGTGAGTATCTTACCGCCACTCGAATCGTGCGAGGCCTTGAGCGGGTCGTGACAGAACGGGCACGCCGGAATAAGAATACTGATGACGGCTTCGACATCAGTGACGCGCTCGTCTATTGGATAAAGCTGGCGGGGCCAGCGCCCATGACCGAATATCTCCAAACCTTCTTACAACGCGAAATCGCTCAACGCACCGACATAGATCTATCTGAATGGCAGTCAATACTTTCTGAATTGATGGCAGCAGCCATAAATAGGCTTCTACCCATTGAGCGAATCGGAAACCTATCTTACGCTACCTGCGTAAGATATGAGACCAATGCAAGCACGGCACTCCTTATAGCTCTAAACGCATGCTCTTTAGCACTTCGTCGAGTGGCAAAGCTGCAGTTCGCAACTGAGACCAGTCTCGGTACATTCTTAAGGAGAGTCTGCCCTCAACGTTCGGGTCCGAAGTCGCCCCTTTTGTACTCCGCACTGTCATTTATGGATTTTTCAGGGCAGTGTTTGGATATGTTTGATTTTTATGGAGCAAACTTGGACCATACGATATGGAAAGGATCCAAGGTGCATTTCGCAACCTTCGGGAGAGCATCCATTTCTGACGCCGACTTTTCAAAAGCCATTCTTACTTGGTCCCGATTTGATGACGCGAGCATCAAAAATTCCAACTTTGACGGCGCCAACCTCACTTCAACAGCATGGCCGGGTGCAATGCTTGATGCCAGTAGTTTCCAAGAATGTGATTTCCGTAGTGCCGATTTTGGCGGCACGTTTATTAAACTATGTCATTTTAATATGGCAACGCTAAGTGAATCTACGCTCAACGAATGTAGTGAATTTATAGCCTCTTCAATTAATGGCGCAATCATTTGCGCCGATGATGAAAACCTCATCCGATGGCGGTCTGAGGATAAACACAACGTTCAGGGTTCTTTTGATATCCGTCAGGAACATGAAATTCGGTCGCCCCACTCCCGTAGAAGACGCAACAAAGCGTAATCCCACTAGCTCAGTTGACACGCTTCCTCTCTCCTCACGCCGAGCAAGAATGCGGAGCTTTCACCGACGTGAATCGCCCCCGGACGATTCACGCACGAGCAAGTCGAAGTAGTTCCTCATGAGCTTCAGGGCCTTCTTAGCAATGAGACGCGCATACAGTTGTTCAGCAACCAGCCACCTCACGCTTCCGTCGAGAGGGAGTCGCCCTGGCAAGCCGGGTCGATCCTCTTATGCCAAACGTCGAATATCTGCTTCTTGATCCCACCCGCGACGGCTCTGGCCGTCAACAGCCCCTACTCACATCGCCTCCACATCCGCCCCCACCTGGAACACCCGCGCAAAGTCGCAGCACGACTGCGCCAGCATGATCACCGAAGCCACCAGCGCGCTGCGCTGTTCCCCCCGCACCATCGCCACGTAGGGCACGGGCGGCAGGGGCGGCTGCACGTCGATCTCGGCCAGCATGCCGGCGGCGACCAGGGGGGCGAGGCAGTGGCGGGGCAGGTAGCTCACGCCCAGGCCGGAGATGGTGAGGCCGGCCAGGGCGATCAGGTTGCTGACCACCAGGGTGTCCGCGGGCTCCACGCCGCGCTCGCGCATCCAGCCATCGTAGATGCGGCCGGTGCCGGAGGCGTTGCCCTGCACCAGCAGGCGGTGGGCGGCCAGGTCGTGCAGGCGCACGGGGCGCCCGGGGGCGGGGGGCTGCACGAGGCCGGGGCGGCACATCCAGGCGCTTTCGACCTGGCCCACGGGCTTGGCGGGCAGGCGGCTGTCGCCGAAGGCGTCGGGCACGATGATGAGGTCCAGCGCGTCGGCCAGCAGCTTGTCGCGCAGGGGCACGCTGCCGTCCACGTCGGGCTCCAGCGTGACCTTGGGGTAGTGCGCGCGCACCAGGCCCACCAGGCGCGGCAGCCAGGTCATGGCCGTGAGTTCCGTCACGCCGATGCGCAGGCGGCGCTCGATCACCCCGGGCTTGCCGAATTGCTCCACCGCCGCATCGCGCTCGCGCAGCAGCTTGCGCGCCAGCATGAACATCTCCTCGCCTTTTTCCGTCAGGCGGGCGCTGCGCTGGCTGCGGTCGAACAGGGCGGTATCGAAGATCTGCTCCAGTTCGTGCACCCGCTTGGAGATGGCGGACTGCGTGGTGTGCAGCTTGCGGGCGGCGGGCGCGAAGCCGCCGAGCTGGCCGATCCAGTACAGGGCTTCCAGTTGCTTGAAGGTCATCATGGCAGGTGTCGATCCATCGCTTTTGTTCATGCGATTCGAGCACAAAAAATCGCTTTTCGAGAAATGATGCCGCTTTCACAATGGGCTGCATCCCGGCCGTGGCGCTGACCGCCCGCGGCTTCCCTCCGTCCGCCGCCGCCTTCCTCCAGGAGTGCCCGCCATGACTTCCCGCCGCCTTTTCTCGTCCTCGTCCCTGGCCGCCCTGCTGGGCGCCTGCCTGCTGGCCCACGGCGCCGCCGCCAGCGCGCAGGAGATCGACACGCTGGCACGCATCAAGCAGACCGGGGTCATCACCATCGGCAGCCGCGACAGCTCGATCCCGTTCTCGTACAGCCCCAAGGGCGGCAGCGAGCCGGTAGGCTTTTCCAACGACATCTGCCTGAAGATCGTCGATGCGGTGAAGGCGAAGCTGGGCCTGCCAGCGCTGCGCGTGCAGTACACGCTGCTCAATTCGCTCAACCGCATTCCGCTGATGCAGAACGGCACGGTGGACCTGGACTGCGCCACCACCACCAATTCCGTGGTGCGCCAGCAGATGGTGGCGTTCGCGCCCAGCCATTTCGTGGCGGGCATCACCGTGGCGGTGAAAAAGAATTCGGGCATCAACTCCCTGTCGGATCTCGCGGGCAAGACGGTGGCCACCGTGGCCGGCAGTACCTCGGTGCAGCTGCTGCGCACCTACAAGCGCGCCGAGGCGCTGGAGGTGCGCGAGCTGAGCGGCAAGGACACGGCCGACGCCTTCCTGCTGCTGGCCAATGGCCGGGCCGACGCCTACGTGCTGGACGACGTGCAACTGGCCGGGCTGATCGCCTCCTCGCCCAACCCGGGTGAATACCGCATGCTGCGCGACGTGGTGCTGCGCCAGGAGCCCTACGGCATCATGTTCCGCAAGAACGATCCGCAGTTCGAGGCGCTGGTGGACGAGACCGTCACGCAGCTCATGAAGAGCGGCGATATGGAGCGCCTCTACGCCCGCTGGTTCACCCAGCCGATCCCGCCCAACAACGTGAACCTGAACTTCCCGATGACGGAGGCCGTGCGCGAGGCCTACCGCAATCCCAGCAAGAAGGGCGTGTGATGGCCGGCCACGACGCGATTTCGGCCCGCTACCCGCAGGGCCTGCTGTTCCCCGAGGCCGTGATGCGCGAGGTGCGTGGCCGCTTCCTGCAGGTGGACCACGACCATGCGGGCCGCCCGCGGCTGTATTTCGACAACGCGGGCGGCTCCTTCCGCCTGAAGGCGGCGGTGGAGCGCTTCGCGCAGATCGATGCCGTACCCGACAACACCGAGCGCATCCACCCCGTGGCGCGCGAGCTGCAGGCCATCCAGGCCACCGGCACCGACGACCTGCGCATGATGCTGAACGCCGAGGGCGGCAGCGTGCATGCCGCGCTCACCGCTTCTGGCGCCATGTTCGAGATGGTGCGCGCCATCGCGCTCAACGTGCCGGGCACCAACATGGTCACCACGGTGCTGGAGCACCCCTCGTCCTACGACGCCATGGAGCGCTATGCGCGCGAGACCGGCCGCGAGTTGCGCGTGGCGCCCAGCAACCCGGCCACGGGCGGGGTGGACGTGGACGCCATCGTGCGGCTGGTGGACGAAGGCACGACGCTGCTGAACGTGATCTACGCCTCCAACATCTCGGGCGCCAAGCTCGACCTGGAGCGCATCGTGGCCGCGGCCCGCGCCGCCAAGCCCGACCTCTACATCGTGGTGGATGCCGTGCAGCATGCGCCGCATGGCCTGATCGACCTGCAGAAGACGCCGGTGGACGGCATCAACCTCGCGCCCTACAAGTTCTTCGGTTGCCGCGGCTCGGGCCTGGCCTGGCTGTCGGATCGTGCCGCCGCGCTGCCGCACCACAAGCTCTCGGCCAAGCCGGAGGGTTTCTGGGACCTGGGCAGCTCCTCGCCCTGGCAGTTCGCCGTGGTGACCGAGATCGCCGACTACGTCTGCTGGCTGGGCTGCCAGGCCCTGAAGGAACTGCCGGAACTGGCCGCAGCCCTGGACGCGGGCGCGGATGCCGGCGAGCCGCCGCGCCGGGCCCTGTTCGCGGCCGGCATCGAGCGCATCATGCTGCACGAACGCGCCCTGCTGGCGCGCCTGCTGGACGGTGATGGCACAACCCACCGCGGCCTGCGCGGCATGCCCGGCGTGCAGGTGTTCCTGGACCACCCGGACCTCACCCTGCGCGACCTCATCATCGCCATCGGCATCGACGGCGTGGACTGCACCCAGGCCGTGCACGAATACGGACTGCGGGGCGTGACGGTCTATGAGCGCAGCGTGGCGAGCCTGTATTCGCGGCGCATGCTCGAATCCTTCGGGCTGAAGGGCGCAGTGCGCGTGTCGCCGCTGCACTGCAATACGGCGCAGGACGTGGATGCGTTCCTGCGGGTGACGGAGGACATCGTGCGGGTGCACGGGGCGCACCGGGCGCAGGCGGTTGCCGCCACGGCCTGAGCCGACCGCCCGGGCCGCCTTCAGAAAATCCACCCGACGGACACGCCGAACAGCGTCTCCTTCAGCCGCACGTCGGCATTCCCGCCGCCGAAGCCGGCCGGCGGGCTGCCGGGCGGGATGGAGCCATTGCCGCGCACCGTCCTGCCGAAGGCATGGGCGGCGTAGCCGGTCACTTCCAAGCCGCTGGCGGTCTTCCAGGTGGCGCCCAGGGTCAGGTGGTCCTGCACCACGCCGGGCGCCAGCACATTCAGGAAGGTCTCGCTGGACGGCACCGGCTGCGTGGCGTGGCTGATGCCGCCGCGCAGCGTGAGCGCGGGCGACACCTGGTAGGCCACGGCCAGCTTGACCACGTTGACGTCGCGCCAGCCGAAGCCGGGCCCGCCGGCCGCGCCCAGCGGCACGCCACGCAGCAGCGGTGCCAGGGGATTGCCCACGGCGGCGACCCGGCTGTAGCGGATGCGCTGCAGGTCGGCGCCCAGCGTCCAGGCGCCGTTCGGGCGCCAGGCGATGCCGATGCCGTAGTTCTCGGGCACGTCGAAGCGGCCGCCATCGGCGAAGAGGCCGCGGTAGTCATCGAACTTGCCGCGAATCTTCGAGGCCCAGGTGGCGCCCAGCGTGACGCCCGGGGCCACGGTGCCCGTCCAGCCCAGGCGCAGGCCGGCGCCCAGGCTGCTGTCGGTGCCCTGGTCGCTCACCTGCTGCGGCGCGGACGAAAAACCCGAGAAGATGCCGATGCCCTTGGCCGAGAAGCGCTGGTAGGCCACGTTCAGGCCCACGCCGAAGCTGTGCTGGGGGGTTGGCCTCCACCCGACCGAGGGGGTGATGAAGAGCTGTTCCAGGTTCACCCCCGCCCGGCCCTGGGCGCCGAAGCGGCCGTAGGGGTTGCGGTCGTAATCGGTGTTCATGCCGCCGTTGCCGTAGGCCGCGATGCCCACGCCCCACTGGTCCGAGAGCTGGCGGGTGATGCCGAATTCGGGAATGAGGAAGGTTTTCCGGCCGTTGCCGCCGTAGCTTTCGTCGGGGCCGAAGGCATTGCCGACGATGCGGGCGCTGCGGCGCGGCAGGAACACGCTGGCGCCGGCATCCACGCGGTCGCCCACCAGGGCGGTGTTGGCGGGATTGGTGGCCGCTGCCAGCGCGTCCTGCCCCCAGGCGATGCCCACGCCCGCCTGGCCCAGTCCCTTGGCGCCGTAGCCGTGGGAGAAGTAGCCATTGGTGGCATGGGCGGCAATGGGCCACAGCCAGGTAGGGCCAGCGATGGAGATCAGCAGTGCCGCGGTGTGCAGGCTGCCGCAGGCAAGGCTACGCGAGGAAGTGCGGAGCGAGATGACGGAAGGGCGGTGCTTCGTGGAAGGGCGGTGCTTCGATGCGGTGGGCATGGCAGGCGGGACGGCTGAAGATGGAAGCCTGCATACTGAAGAGTCGATCGCCCGGCGGCCACGAAAAAAGCCGCATATCGTTAGTCGCGTGCCGCATTACCCGCTGCAGTGCACTCCCCAGCCGTCGATGCGCACCACGTCGCAATCCACTTCTGCCGCGATGCGGTCGGCCACCAGCCAGGGGCCGGCCTGCAGCGACAGCAGCGGGTGGTGCCACACGCCGGGGGCCAGTTGCAACCCCTGCTGGCCGTCGGTGACAAAGGCGCGCAGGTGCTCCGGGCCCAGCGCCTCGGGAGCAATGGCCGCATCGGCCACCACGGCCACCAGCTGCAGCGCGGCGCCGAAGGGCGCGAAGGACTGGCTGCCCAGCCGGTGCCGTTCCATCAGCGTAAGCCGCGCGGGCAGCGCGGTCGCGGCGGCATCGAACAGGCTGAAGGCCACGGCGCCCGGTCCGGCGGCGAAGGGCCGGGCCAGGTCGTGGTGGCGCATGCAGCGGCCGTCGTTGATGGGGATCTGCCGGGTGCCGCTGCCGCCCAGCGCGATCACCTGGCCGTAGGGCGCGAAGGCTACGGCGGTGAGGGGCTGCACCGGCAGCACCACCCCCCCGCTCATTGCACCGCGCCGATGAAGCCGGCCAGTTCCGGCGTGCCCGGCTGGGCGAACAACTCCCTGGCGGGCCCGCATTCGTGCACGCGGCCCTGGTGCATGAACACCAGCTGGTCGCCCACGTCGCGGGCGAAGCGCATCTCGTGGGTGACCATGATGAGCGTCATGCCCTCGGTGGCCAGCTGCTTGACCACGGCCAGCACTTCGTTGACCAGTTCCGGGTCCAGCGCGGAGGTGATCTCGTCGCACAGCAGCACCTTGGGCTGCATGGCCAGGGCGCGGGCGATGGCCACGCGCTGCTGCTGGCCGCCGCTCAACTGGTCGGGGTAGGCGTCGTATTTCTCGGCCAGGCCCACCTTGGCGAGCATCTCGCGGGCCAGTTGCCGGGCCTCGGCCTTCTTCGTGCCCTTGACCACCACGGGCGAAAGCGCCACGTTCTCGCCCGCCGTGAGGTGGGGGAACAGGTTGAACTGCTGGAACACCATGCCCACGTTCAGGCGCAGCGCGCGAAGCTGCGCGGGCGTGGCCTGCGATCCCTTGAGCACGGCGTCATCGACGACGATCTGGCCGTCGTTGATCGATTCCAGCCCGTTGATGGAGCGCAGCAGCGTGCTCTTGCCCGAGCCGCTGCGGCCGATGATGGCGACGACCTGGCCGCTTTCGACACGCAGGTCCACGCCCTTGAGCACATGGTTGTCGCCGTAGTACTTGTGTACGGCGCAGACGTCAACGAGCGGCATAGAGTTTCTTCTCCAGGTGGGATGCACAGGCGGACAGCGGCCAGCACAGCAGGAAGTAGCCGGCGGCGACGAGCCCGTAGATGAGGAAGGGCTGGAAAGTGGCGTTGGCCAGCATGGAGCCGAGCTTGGTGAGATCCTCGAAACCGATGATCGAGGCCACCGCCGTGCCCTTGACGATCTGCACCGAGAAGCCCACGGTGGGCGCGATGGCCAGGCGCACGGCCTGCGGCAGCACCACGTGGCGCATCTGCTGGAAATAGCCCATGGCGAGGCTCGACGAGGCCTCCCACTGCCCGCGGGGTATGGCCTGCACGCAGCCGCGCCAGACCTCCGCCAGGTAGGCGCTGGTGTAGAGCGTGAGGCCGATGGCGGCGGCCGTCCAGGGCGATACGTCGAAGCCCGCCATGGACGCGCCGAAGAACACCAGGAACATCTGCATGAGCAGCGGCGTGTTCTGGAAGACCTGGATGTAGGTGCGGCTCACGCGCTGCAGGCCGGGGTGGCGGCCCACGCGGGCGAACAGCACGGCCAGGCCCGCCGCGCCGCCCAGCGCGAAGGCCATGAGCGACAGCAGCAGGGTGGCCCAGAGGCCTTCGGCCAGCTTGAGCAGGATGGGCAGCAGGGGAATGTCGGCGATCATGCGGCGTCTCCGGCCGGCGCGGCGGCGGGGCGGGGCGTGGACGGGGCGGCGGCCGGCGTGCGGCGCGCCACGATGACGTGCTGCCCGATCCAGGCCAGCGCCTGGCGCAGCAGCAGGGCCAGCGCGAAGTAGAGCGCCGTCACCACGATGTAAGTCTCGAACGCGCGGAAATTGCGCGACTGGATGAAATTGGCGGCGAAGGTCAGGTCCTGCGCCGCGATCTGCGACACCACCGAGGTGCCCAGCATCACGATGACGATCTGGCTGCTGAGCGCGGGCCACACCTTCTGCAGCGCGGGCCGCAGCACCACGTGCCGGAAGCAGGCCCAGCGGCCCATGCCGAGCGCGCTGGCGGCCTCCAGCTGGCCACGCGGCGTTTCCTGGATGCCGGCCCGCACGATCTCGGTGAGGTAGGCGCCCAGGTTGACCACGGTGGTCAGCAGGCAGGCCTGCCATTCATTGAGTTGCAGGCCCAGCGACGGCAGGCCGAAGAACACGAACATCAGCTGCACCAGGAAGGGCGTGTTGCGGATGGCCTCCACGTACAGCTTGAACAGCCAGTTCAGCGGCGCGATGCGCCAGGCGCGGCACACGCCGCCGGCCACGCCGATCGCGCCGCCCAGCACGGCGCCGGCCGCCGTCAGCCCCAGCGTGAAGGCGGCGCCCTGCGCCAGCTGGCCGCTGTAGTCGAAGACGGCGCCGAAGTCGAATGCATATGCCATGGAGGAGGTCTCTTCCGGTCAACGTGGCCCTGTGCGGACGGTGTGCTCCGGCCGCTTACAGCGTGGCGGGCAGCGGCATCTTCATCCAGCGCTGCGACATGTCGTTCAGGCGGCCGTCGGACTTGGCTTTGGTGATGATCGCGTCCACCTTCTGCAGCAGCGCGTCCTCGCCCTTGGCGACGCCCACGTAGCAGGGCGTGTCCTCCACGGCGAACTTGGCGTCCAGCTGGCGCAGCTTGGTGCGCTCGTTCACGGCGTTGGCGACGATGTTGCCCAGCGTCACCAGCTGCACCTGACCGGTCAGGTAGCTCTGCGCCGTGGCGTTGTTGTCTTCGTAGCGCTTGATGGTGGCCGAGGCCGGCGCCAGCTTGGTGAGCGACAGGTCTTCGGTGGAGCCGCGCGTCACGCCGATGGTCTTGCCCGCCAGGTCGGCCGGGCCCTTGATGACGGCCTCCTTGGGGCCATAGACGCTCTTGGGGAAGGGCGCGTAGGCCTGGGTGAAGTCGATCACCTTGGCGCGCTCGGCGTTCTTGCCCAGGCTGGAGATCACCAGGTCGGCCTTGCCGGTGGTCAGGTAAGGGATGCGGTTGGTGCTGGTGACGGGCACCAGCTCCACCTTCACGCCCAGCTCCTTGGCCACCAGGTTCGCCATGTCGATGTCGTAGCCCTGCAGCTTCAGGTCGGTGCCCAGCGAGCCGAAGGGCGGGAAGTCCTGCGGGATGGCCACGCGGACCACGCCGGCCTTCTGGATGTTGGCCAACACGTCGGCATGGGCAGGCGCCGCGCCGCCCAGGGCTGCGGCCGCGAAGGCGGTGGCGGCCAGCAGGGCGCGGAGGGCGCCGCGGCGGGCGGTCGAGGGGGAAGTGGCGGTGCGGATCATTGGAAAACTCCTTCGGGGAACGGGGGGGAGGGGGGGACGAGGCGAAAGGAAACCGGCGTGCCGGCCGCGGGCGGCTCCGGCGCATCCATGTCGATGCCGCCGCGGCGTGCCGCCGACAGCAGGTGGGCGTGCATGGCCTGGGCGCTGGCCGCGGCATCGCCCGCGCGCAACGCCTGCACGATCGCGTCGTGTTCGCGGGCCGGCTCGTCGTCGGCGCCGGTGCGGGCGAACGGCAGGCGCAGGCTGTGGGCGATGGCCGGCTCCAGCTGCCGCGCCATGGCGACCAGGCCGGGGTTGCCCGACAGCTGCGCCAGCAGCAGGTGGAAATGCAGGTCCGCCTCGGCGGCGCTCAGCAGGTCGTTGCGCCGCAGCGCGCCGGACTGCTGCTGTTGCAGCCACTGCAGCTGGTGGTGCGCGCCCGCGTCGGCACGGCCGGCGGCCAGGGCCGTCCATCCGGGCTCCAGCACGAGCCGCAGCTCGATCAGCTGTCGTGGCGAGAGGGTGCCCATCTCGGGCGTGGCGAAGGCACGGTGCGTGCGCTCGCCGCTGGCATGCGGGCCCCGCACCATCACGCCCCGGCCGGGCAGGATGTCCACCAGCCCCAGCGTCTCCAGCACCGACAGCGCCTCGCGCAGCGAGGCCCGGCTGATGCCCAGGCGCTGCGCCAGTTCGCGCTGCGCGGGCAGCGGGCTGCCGCTGGCATAGTGGCCGCTCAGGATCTGCTGCTGCAGCGTCTGCGCGACGGAAGAGGGGATGCGGTGCATGGGCTCCGGTGGTTCGGTGGCCTGACAGGTCAGACCAGTGCCCCCATCAAAGCGATTTGCGTGCCAGACTCAAAAACAGGAGCATGAAATCGTTGCAGGGCCTTCGGAATTACCGGATGGAAGGGCCACCTTTCGCAGAAGGACGATGTCCGCTGCGCCGCGCCCCGTCCGGCGGCGCCTGCATTTGGTGCGCTGCAGCACGGCGCCGGGCAGAAGGCGCCCGGCGCCTGCCCATAATCCGAAGGTGATGACGAAGGCCGACTTCCCTCTTTCCCGCCGCTGCCTGCTGGGGCAGGGCTGCGCGCTGGCCGGCGCGCTGCTGGCCGGCTGTGGAACGCCCGCCCACACCGAGCGCGGCGAGGTGCAGGCTGCCGACGTCGAGCCCGCCGAACTGGCGCAGTCGGACGTGAACCGCATGGCCACGCTGGGCATGCGCGCCAACCTGGACAGCCTCTACCTGCTGATGGACAAGCTCTACCGCCGCAATCCGGCCGAGTGGCGCAAGGGCCAGGCGCCGGACCAGCTGCCGGGCCGCATCCTGGCCGGCCAGCGCGTGCGCGACGCCATCGAGCAGCGCCAGCCCTGGGCGCCGCTGCAGGGGCGCCGCGACATCGCCGCGCTGGCCTACTCGCTCAGCCCCGAGTTCGCGGGCGACCGCGTGGCCGCGGTCATCCACGCCACGGCCGACATGATCGTCACCGCCCACGGCGGCAAGACCCGCTTCTTCCTGATCGACGGACTGGACGCGCAGCACCTCTACAACGCCGCGCGCAACGTGGAAATCGCCGTCTGGCTCATCGCCCAGCGCCAGGGCCCCGACGGCCGGCCGCTGCTGCTGGCTGACGAGATCGGCCCGGGCGTGCGCAACGTGAGCTTCGAGCGCGAGTTCGGCAAGATCATCGCCCGGCTCGACCTGCTGGCCGCCGTGGTGGCCGAGAAGTACCGCCGCGCCGCCATCAGCTACGTGCAGAACCTGGTGGGCGGCACCTTCCTGCAGTTCCTGCCCGTGCGGTAGGACCTACCCGGCGGCCCGACGCCGTCCCCGTTTAAAATCCGCCCGCCCTCCGAGGAGCGTTGCAGCGGCCCGTCCGCCGGCGTCGGTCATGACCGCCGCGGGTGCGCCGTCAGGCTCGGAGCCTGTGCCGAAGAATCGATGCCAACGACGCTCACCTGTCCTTTCCCACCGTCCGCGCAGGTGAGCCCCATGTCCGCCCCCCATTCCCTTCCTCCCATGAAGCTGTCCGGCCTGGAGCCGGTCTCCATCGGCGAGGGCACGCTGTTCGTCAACATCGGCGAGCGCACCAACGTGACGGGCTCCAAGGCCTTCGCGCGCATGATCCTCAACGGCCAGTACGAAGAGGCCCTGGCCGTGGCGCGCCAGCAGGTGGAAAACGGCGCCCAGGTCATCGACATCAACATGGACGAGGCCATGCTCGACAGCAAGGCCGCCATGGTGCGCTTCCTGCAGCTCATCGCCTCCGAGCCCGACATCGCCCGCGTGCCCATCATGGTGGACAGCTCCAAGTGGGAGGTGATCGAGGCCGGGCTGCGCTGCATCCAGGGCAAGGGCATCGTCAACTCCATCAGCATGAAAGAGGGCGTGGAGAAGTTCAAGCACGAGGCGCGGCTGGTCAAGCGCTACGGCGCCGCCGCCGTGGTCATGGCGTTCGACGAAGTCGGCCAGGCCGACACCTACGCGCGCAAGATCGAGATCTGCGAACGCGCCTACCGCGTGCTGGTCGATGAAGTGGGATTCCCGCCCGAGGACATCATCTTCGACCCCAACATCTTCGCGGTGGCCACGGGCATCGAGGAGCACAACAACTACGCGGTGGATTTCATCGAGGCCACGCGCTGGATCAAGCAGAACCTGCCGGGCGCCAAGGTGTCGGGCGGCGTCTCCAACGTCTCCTTCAGCTTCCGCGGCAACGACCCGGTGCGCGAGGCCATCCACACCGTGTTCCTCTACCACGCGATCAAGGCGGGCATGGACATGGGCATCGTCAACGCCGGCATGGTGGGCGTCTATGACGACCTGGAGCCCACCTTGCGCGAGCGCGTGGAGGACGTGGTGCTCAACCGCCGACCCGACGCGGGCGAGCGCCTGGTCGAGATCGCCGAGACCGCCAAGAGCGGCGCCAAGGACGAGAGCAAGAAGCTCGAATGGCGCAACCACCCGGTGCGCGAGCGGCTCGCCCATGCGCTCGTGCACGGCATCACCGACTTCATCGTGGAAGACACGGAAGAGGCCTACCAGGAGATCCTGGCCAGGGGCGGCCGCCCGCTGCACGTGATCGAAGGCCCGCTCATGGACGGCATGAACATCGTGGGCGACCTGTTCGGTGCCGGCAAGATGTTCCTGCCCCAGGTGGTCAAGAGCGCGCGCGTGATGAAGTCCGCCGTGGCGCACCTGATCCCCTACATCGAGGAAGAAAAGCGCCAGGACGAACTGGCCGGCCGCGACGTGCGCAGCAAGGGCAAGATCGTCATCGCCACCGTGAAGGGCGACGTGCACGACATCGGCAAGAACATCGTCACCGTGGTCCTGCAGTGCAACAACTTCGAGGTCGTGAACATGGGGGTCATGGTCCCGTGCCACGAGATCCTGGCCAAGGCCAAGGTCGAGGGCGCGGACATCGTGGGCCTGTCGGGCCTCATCACGCCCAGCCTCGAAGAGATGCAGTACGTTGCCGGCGAGATGCAGAAGGACGAGCACTTCCGCGTCAGGAAGATCCCGCTGCTGATCGGCGGCGCCACCTGCTCGCGCGTGCACACCGCCGTCAAGATCGCGCCGCACTACGAAGGCCCCGTCGTCTATGTGCCCGACGCCTCGCGCAGCGTGAGCGTGGCGCAGAGCCTGCTGGGCGACGGCGCGCAGAGCTATGTCGAAGAGCTGAACGCCGACTACGACAAGGTGCGCCAGCAGCACGCCAACAGGAAGCAGACGCCCCTGTGGCCGCTGGCCAAGGCGCGCGCCAACCGCACGCCCGTCAACTTCAGCACCTACCAGCCCCCGCAGCCGCGCCTGCTGGGCCGCCGCGTGTTCAAGAATTTCGACCTGACCGAGCTGGCAAAGTACATCGACTGGGGCCCCTTCTTCCAGACCTGGGACCTGGCCGGCCCGTACCCCGCCATCCTCGACGACGAGGTGGTGGGCGAGCAGGCCCGCCGCGTCTTCGCCGACGGGCAGGCCATGCTGAAAAAGCTGATCGAAGGCCGCTGGCTCAGCGCGAGCGGCGTGCTGGCCCTCTACCCCGCCAACAGCGTGGGCGACGACATCGAGTTCTACACCGACGAGACGCGCACCGAGGTCGCCATGACCTGGTACGGCCTGCGCCAGCAGACCGAAAAGCAGGTGATCGACGGGGTGATGCGCCCCAGCCGGTGCCTGGCCGACTTCGTCGCGCCCAAGGAGAGCGGCATCGCCGACTACGCCGGCCTCTTCGCCGTGACGGCCGGCCTGGGCGTGGAGAAGAAGGAACAGGCCTTCATCGACGCGCTGGACGACTACTCCGCCATCATGCTCAAGAGCCTGGCCGACCGCCTGGCCGAAGCCTTCGCCGAATGCCTGCACCAGCGCGTGCGCACCGATCTCTGGGGTTACGCCGCTGGCGAGGCCTTGAGCAACGACGACATGATCGCCGAGAAGTACCAGGGCATCCGCCCCGCGCCCGGCTACCCGGCCTGCCCGGACCACAGCGCCAAGCAGGACCTGTTCCGCGTGCTGCAGTGCGAAGAGATCGGCATGGGCCTGACGGAAAGCCTGGCCATGACCCCCGCCGCCAGCGTGAGCGGCTTCTACATCGGCCACCCCGAGAGCACGTACTTCAACGTCGGCAAGATCGGCGAGGACCAGCTGCACGACATGGCCGAGCGGCGTGGCATGGACGAGAAGGTGCTGGAGCGGCTGCTGGCGCCGAATCTCTGATCCTGAGGCGCATCCAGACGCCTGCCCCGGAAAAGACGAAGGCCCCGCATGCGGGGCCTTCCATTTGGTGCATCTTTCAGCTTGTTAGCGTCCAGAGCGCATATCCCAGTGATCTGAGTGTTTGCGAATTTACCCGAATCCGCTACAAACGGCAAACTGCAGAGCAGAGGGGGAACACATGCAGAAAGAAAAACCGCTGGCCTATCGCCTGGCATTGGACCTGGGCTCCACGTCGCTGGGCTGGGCCGTGCTTCGTCTGAGCGCGCCGGGTGAGCCTTCGGCCGTCATCAGGGCCGGCTCGCGCATCTTCAGCGATGGCCGCAACCCGAAGGACGGCTCGTCCCTCGCCGTCACCCGCCGCGCGGCACGCGCCATGCGAAGGCGGCGCGACCGGCTCCTCAAGCGCAAGGCCCGCATGCTGGCGGCGCTGGAACGGCATGGCTTCTTCCCGCAGGACGAGGCAGCCCGCAAGGCACTGGAAAAGCTGAATCCCTATGGGCTGCGCGCCCGAGGGCTGGAGTCCGCACTCAAGCCGGAAGAATTCGGCCGGGCCCTGTTCCACCTGAACCAGCGCCGGGGCTTCCAGAGCAACCGCAAGACCGACCGCAAGGACAGCGACAGCGGCGCGCTCAAGCAAGCCATCGGCACGTTGCGGGCGCAGATGCACGAATCCGGCTGCCGCACGGTGGGCGAGTGGTTCTGGAAGGTGCGCATGGAGCGCAAGCCCGAGGGCGTGAAAGGCCAGGGCGTGCGCGCCCGCTACCGCGAAACGCCTTTCACCACCGACGAGGGTAAGAAGCGCATCGACAAGCGCTACGACCTGTATGTCGATCGCGCCATGGTGGCGCAGGAATTCGATGCGCTGTGGGCCGCGCAGGCGACCTTTGCCCCTGCACTGTTCAACGAGGCCGCACGCGCCGAACTGCGCGACATCCTGCTGCACCAGCGCAAACTGCGGCCCGTGCAGCCCGGCCGCTGCACACTGGTGCCCGAGGAGCCGCGCGCCCTGCTGGCGCTGCCGAGCACGCAGCGCTTCCGCATCTACCAGGAAGTGAATCATCTGCGCGTGCTGCATGACGAGTTGCGCGAAGAGGCGCTGACCCTGGCGCAGCGCGACCAGATCGTGGCGCTGCTGGAAAGGCAGGCCAAGGTGACCTTCACCGCCATGCGCAAGGCGCTGGGCTTTTCGGCCCTCTTCAACCTGGAAGATGCCAAGCGCGATGGCCTCAAGGGCAATGCCACGACTGCGGCGCTGGGTAAGAAGGACTTGTTCGGCCCGCTGTGGGCCGGGTTCGACACCGCGCTGCAGGACGAGATCGTTACGCAGCTGATGACCGAGGAAAGCGAGCCGCGCCTGATCGCCTGGCTGCAGGAACACACGGGCGTGGACGAGGCGCGGGCGCAGGCCATCGCCAATGCCGGCCTGCCGGAAGGCTACGGCAGCCTGGGACGGACGGCGCTTGCGCGCATCGTGCCGGAGCTGCAGCGCGACGTCATCACCTACGACAAGGCCGTGCAGGCGGCAGGCTTTGCGCACCATAGCGATCTGGGCTTCAGCTTCGAGCACGATGCGGACGAAGTGGAACGCATCGGCGAGCGCACCATCGCCTCCACCGGGGAGATCAAGCCCGTCTTCGCCTTCAAGCAACTGCCCTACTACGGCCGCGCCTTGCAGCGGCATGTAGCGTTTGCCAAGGAGAACCCACGCAACGACGAAGAGCGCTACGGCAAGATCGCCAACCCCACCGTTCATATCGGACTGAACCAGGTGCGCGTGGTGGTCAATGCGCTGATGTGCCGCTATGGCCGGCCGACCGAAGTGGTGATCGAGCTGGCCCGCGATCTCAAGCAAAGCCGCGAACAGAAGCTGGAAGCGCAGCAGCGGCAGGCGGACAACCAGAAGCGCAATGCGCGCATCCGCCGCTCCATCGCCGAGGTGCTGGGCATCAGCGAAGAGCGCGTGCGCACGCTGGACATCCAGAAATGGATCCTGTGGGAAGAGCTGAGCCACGATGCGGCCGACCGCCGCTGCCCCTACAGCGGCGTTCAGATCAGCGCGAGCATGCTGCTGGGCGAGCGCGTGGAGATCGAACACATCCTGCCATTCTCGATGACCCTGGACGACAGCCTGAACAACCGGACGGTGGCGCTGCGGGAAGCCAACCGCATCAAGCGCAACCGCACACCGTGGGATGCCCGCACCGACTTCGAGGCCCACGGCTGGAGCTATGACGGCATCCTGCAGCGCGCGGAGCGCATGCCCCAGCGCAAGCGCCACCGCTTCGCACCCGACGGCTACGAACGCTGGCTGGGCGAAGACAAGGACTTTCTGGCCCGCGCGCTCAATGACACGCGCTACCTCTCGCGCGTGGCCGCTGAATACCTGCGGCTGGTGTGCCCCGGCAGTGCCACGCGCGTGATCCCGGGCCAGATGACGGCACTGCTGCGTGGCAAGTTCGGCCTGAACGACGTGCTGGGCCTGGACGGCGAGAAGAACCGCAACGACCACCGCCACCATGCAGTGGATGCCTGCGTGATCGGCGTTACTGACCAGCGCATGATGCAGCGCTTCGCCCAGGCCAACGCGCAGGCGCGTGAAGATGGTTTGACACGCCTGGTCGAAGACATGCCGCTGCCCTGGCCCACCTACCGCGCCCATGTGGAGCGCGCCGTGCGCCACATCTGGGTCAGCCACAAGCCCGACCACGGCTTCGAGGGCGCCATGATGGAAGAGACCAGCTATGGCATTCTGCGCGACGGCACCATCAAGCAGCGCCGCAAGGCCGATGGCAGCGCGGGGCGAGAGATCAGCCGCCTGATCCGCATCACCGAACCCAGCCAGCCCCAGCGCCATGGCGTCGATGCCGAAGGCAGGCCGCTGCCCTACAAGGGCTATGTGGGCGGCAGCAACTACTGCCTCGAGATCACCGTAAACGACAAGGGCAAATGGGAAGGGCAGGTGATCTCCACCTTCGATGCGTATCGCATCGTGCGGGAAGGCGGCCTGCGGCAGTTGCGGCATTCGACCCAAGGCCAGAATGGGCAGGCGTTGGCCATGCGGCTGGTGATTGGCGATAGCGTGCGGTTGGAGGTGGATGAGCAAGAGCGTGTCATGCGCATCGTGAAAATCAACGGCAACAATGGACAGGTATTCATGGCACCGGTACATGAGGCGAATGTGGATGCGCGAAACAGCGATAAGAACGAGGCATTTGCCTATACGTCCAAAATCGCGGGCTCATTCCAGAAAACCAAGGCCCGCCAAGTCACCATCTCCCCCATCGGCGAGTTGCGTGATCCGGGGTTCAAGGGCTGACACACTATGGTCGGCCGCATCGTTGAAATCGCGGACGACCGGCGGCATCTCTTCGTGCATCGGGGCTTTCTCGTCGTGCGCGACACAGAGGGCGAGCGCAAGGAACTGGGCCAGATCCCCCTGGATGACATCGCCGCGGTCATCGCCAACGCCCACGGCCTGAGCTACACCAACAACCTGCTGGTGGCCCTGGCCGAACGTGGGGCGCCCTTTGTGCTCTGTGGAGCCAACCACAACGCGGTCGGCATGCTGCTGCCCATCGACGGCCACCATGTGCAGGCCAAGCGCATCGAAGCGCAACTGGCCGCCGGGCTGCCGCTGCTCAAGCGCCTATGGGCGACAGTGGTGAAGGCCAAGCTGGAACAACAGGCCGCCGCGCTGGAAGCCGCAGGTGCCGCCACGGCCCCGCTGCTGGCTCTGGTGGGCAAAGTGCGCAGCGGCGACCCCGAGAACATCGAAGGGCAGGGAGCCAGGCGCTACTGGAGCCTGCTGTTCGGTGCGGACTTCCGGCGTGACCAGGATGGCGACGGCCTGAATGCGCTGCTCAACTACGGCTACACCTTGCTGCGCTCCGCCACCGCCCGCGCCGTGGTGGCGGCCGGCCTGCACCCCAGCCTGGGCCTGCACCACAGCAACGATGCCAACCCCATGCGGCTGGTGGATGACTTGATGGAGCCTTTCCGGCCGGTGGTGGACCTCAAGGTCTGGCAATTGCACAGGGCGGGAGAAGCCCATGTCACGCCTGAAACCAAGCGCGCCCTGGTGCGTGTGCTGTACGACGACATGCAGACCCTGCAGGGCGTGACGCCCGTCATGGTGTGCATGCAGCGCATGGCGACGTCGCTGGCCCAGGTCTATCTGGGTGAACGGCTCCGGCTCGACCTGCCTCTGCCCGGACTGCCTCTGTCGCTCGCAGGCAGCTTCGATCCCGATTGAATGCATGCCGACGGACAGACAGGATTGCAACCATGCTGACGGGGTACCGACTCATGTGGATGGTGGTGATGTTCGACTTGCCAGTGATCACCAAGGCCGAGCGTAAAGCCGCCACGGGCTTTCGCAATGCCTTGCTGGACGTGGGCTTCCAGATGAGCCAGTTCAGCGTCTACCTTCGCTTTTGCACCAGCCAGGCCCAGGTGGACACGCTCTGCCGCCAAGTGGAGCAGGCCTTGCCGGCGGGCGGCAAAGTGCATATCTTCCAGTTCACCGACAAGCAATACGAGCGCGCCATCTCCTTCCACGGGCGCAGCCGCCAGCCTGCGCAAAAAGCACCCGATCAGTTCGATCTTTTCTAGCCAGACGCCATGTTTTCCTGGACCGCAGAAGCGAAAAACCCCTTGACGAATCAAGGGGTTATCGCGATCAGAGTCTAGATCACTGGGATATGCGCACTGGCCGGAACTGAGGCAGCACGCGATTTCCGCCAGCAGGTAGTCTAGATCACTGGGATATGCGCACTGGCCGGAACGCTGGCAAAGTGGACCATGCTCCAACATGTAGTCTAGATCACTGGGATATGCGCACTGGCCGGAACCCAAGGTCACCGTGGCTGTCATGTCGCTGGAGTCTAGATCACTGGGATATGCGCACTGGCCGGAACTGCCGGTGGTCTATCGAGCGTAACGGCGCGAGTCTAGATCACTGGGATATGCGCACTGGCCGGAACTCGGATGCTCGCGTGCATCCATCGGCGATTAGTCTAGATCACTGGGATATGCGCACTGGCCGGAACGAAATGGCTGCAAAAGCCTTGGCAGTGGGCAGTCTAGATCACTGGGATATGCGCACTGGCCGGAACAGGATTGACCACACGATCAACCACAGCGCGCAGTCTAGATCACTGGGATATGCGCACTGGCCGGAACTCGTCGGTACCGGCGGATGCGGTTCCTGCGAGTCTAGATCACTGGGATATGCGCACTGGCCGGAACGGCCTGGTCCAGCACCCAGGCGCCGATCGCAGTCTAGATCACTGGGATATGCGCACTGGCCGGAACACTCGCGCGGCGGAGGCGTACACCACCGGCAGTCTAGATCACTGGGATATGCGCACTGGCCGGAACACGAACTGGGTTTCAACGCCGCGAGTACCGAGTCTAGATCACTGGGATATGCGCACTGGCCGGAACGCCGACCGCCACGCCTTGTCGCGCCGACCAAGTCTAGATCACTGGGATATGCGCACTGGCCGGAACAAGACTGGTGACATAGTTCAGTTCTTTTGCAGTCTAGATCACTGGGATATGCGCACTGGCCGGAACTGTGGCCGGGTGGTCACGCGGGCGGATCTGAGTCTAGATCACTGGGATATGCGCACTGGCCGGAACCTGCTGGTCTGCATGTCCGATGCAAATCCAAGTCTAGATCACTGGGATATGCGCACTGGCCGGAACATGGCGGTGATCGTCTCCAGCGTCTGCTTGAGTCTAGATCACTGGGATATGCGCACTGGCCGGAACTTCCCGAAAACTTCCTGAATGGTCTGCGAAAGTCTAGATCACTGGGATATGCGCACTGGCCGGAACGCCCGTGGCCGCCACCCGCCGGTACACCTCAGTCTAGATCACTGGGATATGCGCACTGGCCGGAACTCCAGCGTCGGCGGTCAAACGATGCATCACAGTCTAGATCACTGGGATATGCGCACTGGCCGGAACCTCATCGTAGAAGGGGATCACAAGCCGGGCAGTCTAGATCACTGGGATATGCGCACTGGCCGGAACTGGCTCAGCAACCATTCCTTAACTCTCATGAGTCTAGATCACTGGGATATGCGCACTGGCCGGAACTGCAGTGTCGTCAGGTCTATGACCTGAGCCAGTCTAGATCACTGGGATATGCGCACTGGCCGGAACAGGATCACTATTTTTCCAAGGCATGGCGCGAGTCTAGATCACTGGGATATGCGCACTGGCCGGAACGCCCCGCATAGAGACTTGCGTAATTTGCGCAGTCTAGATCACTGGGATATGCGCACTGGCCGGAACGTCGGGATGCACGTTTTGCAGCACGCCCGACAGTCTAGATCACTGGGATATGCGCACTGGCCGGAACTGCAGTGCCAATTGGAGTGCGTGTGCTGCGAGTCTAGATCACTGGGATATGCGCACTGGCCGGAACGCAATCGCCAGCTTCGTTGCCACCGCCGAGAGTCTAGATCACTGGGATATGCGCACTGGCCGGAACAGGTCGGGCAGGCCATCGGCCAAGACCTGAAGTCTAGATCACTGGGATATGCGCACTGGCCGGAACAGCATGGTTCTGGCTGTGGCGGCCTGCGCTAGTCTAGATCACTGGGATATGCGCACTGGCCGGAACCCCGCGCCACGGCGATGCAGTACCGCGAAAAGTCTAGATCACTGGGATATGCGCACTGGCCGGAACACCCTGGCAATCGCCGCACTGATCGGCGCTAGTCTAGATCACTGGGATATGCGCACTGGCCGGAACATTGCGCGCATGCTCGTCGCTGATCATCGGAGTCTAGATCACTGGGATATGCGCACTGGCCGGAACAAGAGGGATGCGGCTATTGGTTTATTGACAAGTCTAGATCACTGGGATATGCGCACTGGCCGGAACCGAAACGGTTGCCACAGACGCAAGTTTCTTAGTCTAGATCACTGGGATATGCGCACTGGCCGGAACTGCGACCTGTTCCAAGGGCATCAACATGCTAGTCTAGATCACTGGGATATGCGCACTGGCCGGAACTGCATTTCTCATACTCCTGTTGCGCCGCGTAGTCTAGATCACTGGGATATGCGCACTGGCCGGAACCTAATTTGCGCCTGTCGATCCGAAGCCGCAGTCTAGATCACTGGGATATGCGCACTGGCCGGAACTCACCAGCGTGCAGGCCGCGGACCGCGCCGAGTCTAGATCACTGGGATATGCGCACTGGCCGGAACCCGGCAGATCGGATACGCCCACGGCGGGGTAGTCTAGATCACTGGGATATGCGCACTGGCCGGAACAAAGGCCGTAGGCCGAGCTGCAGGAAGTTGAGTCTAGATCACTGGGATAGGCGCACTGGCCGGAACCGTCACGCCCTGCCGGTGTAGCGCGCCCGAAGTCTAGATCACTGGGATATGCGCACTGGCCGGAACCCGGGCGGCGGCCGACCCCGGGCGCTTCGAGTCTAGATCACTGGGATATGCGCACTGGCCGGAACCCTGGTGCTGGCCGCATCGGGCGCATTGCCAGTCTAGATCACTGGGATATGCGCACTGGCCGGAACGCACGCATGCGGCAATGCGACAGACAGCATAGTCTAGATCACTGGGATATGCGCACTGGCCGGAACTCGAGTACGTGAAGGAAACCGGCTTCACGAAGTCTAGATCACTGGGATATGCGCACTGGCCGGAACCGGGGGTGTCGGGCTGCTTGTCGTGGGTGAAGTCTAGATCACTGGGATATGCGCACTGGCCGGAACTGGTGGCACGGACCGCGCCCCGACTGGTCCAGTCTAGATCACTGGGATATGCGCACTGGCCGGAACGGATACGCATTGGATGCCGGCAAGATACAGAGTCTAGAGCGTGTTATGAACTTCCCGCCGCAGCCAGCACCCGCGCGGCGGCGGGCAACATGAGCACCGCAAACACCAGGAAATGCATCCCGCCGAGCACTTCGGGTAGCCGCTCGTAGTCCCGGGAGAGCCTGCGAAACCTTGCCAGCCAGCCGAAGCTTCTCTCCACCACCCAGCGGCGCGGCAGCAGCACAAAGCCCTTCTTCGCCTCGGGCAGCTTCACGATCTGCAGGTCAATTCCGCTGTCCTGCGCCGCCTTGGATGCCGCTTCACCCGTGTAGCCCTGGTCGGCCCAAGCCAGTTGTACCGTGTGGCCCGTAGCCTGCTGTACGTCTTCGCACAGGCGCTGCACCTGCGCACGCTCCTGTTCGTCTGCCGGCGTGACATGCACCGCCAGCAGATGACCCAGCGTGTCCACGGCCATATGCACTTTGCTGCCGCGCTTGCGTTTGTAGCCGTCGTAGCCCGCGCGCGGCCCGCTCTCGCAGCTCGATTGCAGTGTGCGCCCGTCCATCACCATGGCGCTGGGCTGGCCCTGGCGCCCCTGTGCCACGCGGATGATGGAGCGCAAATCCGAGACCATCGCCTCGAAGCAACCCGCATCCAGCCACCGGCGGCTCTGCTGGTAGACCGCCTCCCAGGGTGGCAGATCGTTGGGCAGCATCCGCCAAGGTGCTCCCGCGCGCACCAGCCAGCGCAGGGCGTTGAAGACTTCGCGCAGGTCGTGTCCACGCTGAGGCGCATGCGGGTCCATCAGGGTCAGGTACGGCGCAGCGAAGCTCCATTCTTCATCGCTCACGTCCGTCGGGTAGGGCTTGCGGGGCATCTGCAAACTCTACCCTCGGCTCCGCGCTCAGGGAGCAAAGTTCATAACACGCTCTAGATCACTGGGATATGCGCACTGGCCGGAACAACGCTACTACGCGCCCGGAGACCAGCGCGAGTCTAGATCACTGGGATATGCGCACTGGCCGGAACTTCGCGTGCGCGGGGACTCAGAGCGGCTAACACCACCGATCCACGAAGCGCGCGCAGATGATCGCTGCCGCCAGTTTCAATAGCGCTTCGTGGATGTCCAGCCGCCTCTCGAATCGGATGCGCAGCTTGCCGAAGCCTGCAAACCATCCGTGCGTTCTCTCCACCACCCACCGATGCCGACCCAGCCGCTCGCTGCTTTCGATGCCTCGTCTGGCAATCCGGCTGGCGATGCCCCGCTGTCTCAGGAAGACACGGCAGCGCTCATAGTCGTAGCCCTTGTCGGCGTGCAGCTTCGATGGCCTGCGACGCGGCTTGCCCTGCAGTCCCCTGACGGCTGGCAGAGCATCGATGCATTTCTCGAACATCATCGAATCGTGCCGATTCGCACCACTGACCAGCACCACCAGCGGAATGCCCCGCGCGTCTACGACGATGTGCCGCTTGGAGCCGAGTTTGCCTCTGTCCGTGGGGTTGGGCCCTGTTTCCTGGCCCCCCGGGGGCTTGGTACCGACGAGCCATCGATGCTTGCCCGGCTCCAATCGATCTGGTCGTGCTCGCGCAGGCGCACCAGCATGGCGTGGTGCAGCTTCTCCCACACCCCGGCAGCGTTCCAGTCGCGCAGCCGCCGCCAGCACGTCATGCCACTGCCAAAACCGAGTTCCTGCGGCAGGTCCTCCCAGGCGATGCCGGTGTGCAGCACGAATAGGATGCCATTGAGTGCGGCTTCATCGCTGACGGTGCGCTTGCGCGCCCCGCCTTTGGCCGAGGGCACGAAGGCCGGGATGAGCGGCTGCAGCTGTCGCCACAGTTCTTTGCTGACGGGTCTTCTTGCCATGAGGGCGCCAAGCATAGCTGCTTCGCGCTGGGCTATGAACAGGTCGTGTTAGCCGCTCTCAATGACAGCGCAGTCTAGATCACTGGGATATGCGCACTGGCCGGAACGACGGCGAGTATCTAGGCAAAGTGGTACGTTAGTCTAGATCACTGGGATATGCGCACTGGCCGGAACTCATACAAAAAGTTTTTCTGTCATACAAAAGTCTAGATCACTGGGATATGCGCACTGGCCGGAACCGGTTTCAATCGCATCGTTTTCGTAGCCAGAGTCTAGATCACTGGGATATGCGCACTGGCCGGAACCGAAGCTCGCGAAGGGGCAGCGCTGGGGTCAGTCTAGATCACTGGGATATGCGCACTGGCCGGAACTTATTTCCTCAGTGCAGGCGGGCGAATGGTAGTCTAGATCACTGGGATATGCGCACTGGCCGGAACAGCGGTTTTACAGCCCAGAGGAGCAGCGAGAGTCTAGATCACTGGGATATGCGCACTGGCCGGAACTTCGCGTGCGCGGGGACTCAATGACAGCGCAGTCTAGATCACTGGGATATGCGCACTGGCCGGAACGCGCCGCTGCCGCCATTGCCCACGCCATCGAGTCTAGATCACTGGGATATGCGCACTGGCCGGAACAGCGGTTTTACAGCCCAGAGGAGCAGCGAGAGTCTAGATCACTGGGATATGCGCACTGGCCGGAACGAGGTTACTGGCAAGTGCTCGGAGGGGTGAAGTCTAGATCACTGGGATATGCACACTGGCCGGAACTCTATGGTTTCTCAGGCAGTAAAGAAGTCGAGTCTAGATCACTGGGATATGCGCACTGGCCGGAACTGTACCAGCGCAAGGGCCGGAGGCTCGTGCAGTCTAAATCACCGGGATGTGCGCGCTGGCTGTGTTCACCGGTACTGCTCTGGCCCGTAACCGCCGTGTTACCCAAACGTCACTCCCGCGCAATAGTCGGCGAGAAGAATGCCAACCCTCTCCATTCCTCCCCCCACGCCATGACCTCGCATCCACGGCCCACCGTGCCGTCCTTCCTCGGCCGCTCCCTGCTGGCCGCCTGCACGCTCGCGTTCGGCCTGCTGCTGGCCGGCTGCGGCGGCTCCGGCTCCGATTCCGCGAACAGCTTCGTCGCCCACTGCGGCAACCCCGACACGCACTGCGCGCCCAAGCCCTGAGCCGGGCCCGCGGGCGCTGGGGCACCCCTCCTGCCCCGCGCTCGCCGCACCGCCGCGCGCATGCTGTGCGCTTGCCGCGCCTTTCTTCGGACAACAAACACTCCTCCAACATGACCGTCGATTCCTCCAAACGCAAGTTCCTCTCCGGCGTGCTCGGCACCGGAGCGGCCGCCGCCACGCTGTCCGCGTTTCCGCCCGCCATCCGGCGCGCGCTCGCCATCGAGGCGAACAACGCCACCGGCACCATCCAGGATGTGCAGCACGTGGTGCTGCTGATGATGGAAAACCGTTCCTTCGACAGCTATTTCGGCACCTTCAAGGGCGTGCGCGGTTTCGGCGACCGCTTTGCCGTGCCCTCGCAATACGGCCGCAACGTCTTCTACCAGGCCTATACGAAGACCACGCCGCCCAGCACCTACGTGCCGTTCCGGCTGGACGAGGCCCAGGGCAATGCCCAGCGCGCCGGCAGCACGCCGCACACCTGGGTGGATTCGCAGGCGGCCTGGGACCATGGGCGCATGTCGCGCTGGCCCGATGCGAAACTGCCCCTCTCGATGGGCTACTACGAGACGGCCGAGGTGTCGTTCCAGCGCGCGCTGGCCGATGCCTTCACGCTGTGCGACCACTACCACTGCGGCATGCACACCGGCACCATCGCCAACCGGCTCTTCTACTGGACGGGCACCAACGGCCCCAATGGCATCAGCCCGGTCGACGGCTCCCGCGTGCGCGTGGCGGGCCTGAACAACCAGTTCAACGGGGGCAACGACGTCGGCGCCTCCACCGAAGGCTGGACCTGGACCACCTACGCCGACCGGCTGCAGAAGGCGGGCGTGTCGTGGAAGGTTTACCAGAGCCTGATCGACAACTTCGGCTGCAACGAGATGATGGGCTTTCGCCACTGGCGCGCCGAGATCGAGAAGATGCCCGCGGACCGCAAGCCGCTCTACGTGGCCAAGACCGACATCACCCAGCCGCAGGGCCTGGCCGGCCCCAACTACGACCCGGCCATCGACGACGCACTGAGCCCGCTGGCCAAGGGCTTCGGCAACACCATGCCGCAGGGTTTCCTGGAGACCTTCCGCGACGACATCGGCAAGGGCCGGCTGCCGGCCGTGTCGTGGATCATCGCGCCCTCGGTCTACAGCGAGCACCCCGGCCCCTCCAGCCCCGCGCAGGGCGGCTGGTACGTGCAGGAGGTGCTGGACGCCCTCACCGCCAACCCGGAGGTGTGGAGCAAGACGGTACTGCTCATCAACTACGACGAGAACGACGGCTTCTTCGACCACCTGCCGTCGCCCGCCGTGCCTTCGCGCAACGCCGACGGCAGCCTGGCCGGCGCCTGCACGCTGTCTGCCGCCGACGTGGCCGTGGAATACCACGACTTCCAGCCGGCCACCTCCAGCCAGCCGCCGGCCGACGGCAAGCCCTACGGCCCCGGCCCGCGCGTGCCGATGTGGATCGTCTCGCCCTGGAGCCGCGGCGGCTGGGTGAACTCGCAGGTGTTCGACCACACCTCCACCCTCATGTTCCTGGAAAAGCGCTTCGGCGTGGCCGAGCCGCAGATCAGCGCCTACCGCCGCGCGGTGTGCGGCGACCTGACCAGCTGCTTCAACTTCGTCAACCCGAACACCGAGACCCTGCCCACGCTGGCCGGCCGCACCAGCAAGACGGCCGTGGACGCACGCATCGCCGCGCAGGTGCAGGCCCCCAAGCTGCCCCAGCCCGCCGCGGCCACGGGCACGGCCCTGCCGGTGCAGGCCACGGGCGTGCGGCCTTCGCGCGCGCTGCCCTACGAACTGCACGCCACGGCCCAGGCGAATGCCGGCGCGGGCACGGTGACGCTGCTGTTCGCCAACACGGCCAGGGCCGGCAGCCCCGCCGCGGTGTTCCATGTCTATGACAAGAAGCACCTGGACGCGATCCCGCGCCGCTACGTGGTCGAGGCCGGCAAGACGCTGAACGGCGTCTGGAACGTGGCCGCCGACGGCGGCGCCTACGACCTGTGGGTGCTGGGGCCCAACGGCTTCCACCGCGCCTTCGCGGGCGACCTCGCGCAGCAGGCTGCCGCCGGCATGCCCGAGGTGCAGGTCTGCTACGAACTGTGCGACCCGCCGCAGGTGCGCGTGAAGCTCTACAACCGCGGCACCGCGGCCATCGGCTTCACCGCAGAGGCCCGCGCCTACCGCACGGACGGCCCCTGGACGCGCACCGTGCAGCCGGGCGCGGTGGAGGAACTGGCCTGGGCCCTGGGCGACAGCGGCAACTGGTACGACTTCACCGTGCGCTGCAGCACGGCCCCGGCCTTCGCGCGGCGCTTCGCGGGCCGCGTCGAGACGGGCCGGGATTCCGTATCCGACCCGGCGATGGGGCAGGGGGCCTGAGGCCGGCGCGCGGGGCGGTCAACGCTGCGACGCCATGTCCGGCGATGCCTCTCTCGCCGCCTGCGCCTTCTCCGCCATGGCGAACCCGCCCCCGCGCCGCTTGGCGGTGTACATCGCCTGGTCGGCGCAATGCACCACCTCGGCGCCGTGCCGCGAGTGCCCCGGGGCGAAGGCGATGCCGATGCTGGTGCCCACCTCGGCCGCCAGGCCGGGCTTCAGGGGGATGGGCTGGCGCACCACCTCCACGATGGCCGTGGCGATGTGGGACAGCGTCTGCGGGTCGTCGGTGCGCACGAGGATCGCGAACTCGTCGCCGCCCAGCCGGGCCAGCGTATCGGACGCGCGGATGATCTTCTGGATGCGGGACGCGGCTTCCTTGAGCACCACGTCGCCCGCGTCATGCCCGTACGTGTCGTTGACGAACTTGAACTTGTCGAGGTCCATCAGCATGACGGAAAAGCCTGTGCCCGACCTCTGCAGGTCCTGCTCGGCGCGCTGCAGCCGGGCCTCGAAGGTGCGGCGGTTGGCGAGCCCGGTGAGCGCATCCTTCTGCGCCACGTCTTCCAGCGGCGTCACCACGCGGCTGGCGACCACCTTGACCGCGATGATGGACACCAGCGCGCTCATCAGCACGCTCACGGCGTACAGCACCTCCAGCTTGAGAAACGGCGACATGACCGGTGCGAACGGCTTGGCCACCACGGCGCTGACAGGCTGCGGGCCGGAATCGTCCAGCGTGATGACCTTGACGCGGTAGCCGGCACCGTCGGCATCGCTGGCGGAGAAGGGCGCCGGGTCCCTGCCGTTCTGGCCGATGGGGTCCATGGAGATGGATTCGGGCAGGGTGCTCGCATAGACGGTGTAGCGGCCGTTTTCGTCATGGGAGACGAAGGCCATCTGCAGCTGCGTCATGCGCGCGAATTGCTGGGCGCCGGCGGGCGTGATCCGGAAGGCCAGGTAGATATGCGCCACCGGCACGGGGGCCCGCACGGTCACCTTGACCCAGTTGTGCAGTACCGGCTTGCCGTCTTCCCCCTCCATGGTGCGCATGTTGCGGCTCGCTTCGCGGACGCTTCCCACCAGCATTTCCAGCCGGTGGTCCAGCGCCGCATCCCGCTCGCGCAGGAATCCGGAGACGGACGAGCGCGCCCGCAGCGTGCCGTCCAGGTCCGTGAGCACGATCAGTTCGGCGCCGGTCCGCGCCAGCTGGTTGTAGAGCGCCGATTCCACCGTGTCCCGGTTGGTCTCGTTGAAGATGATGTTCTGCAGGCCGTAGTCCCGGGAGATCAGCTCCGAGGCCACCCGCCGTGACTCGCGCCGCATCGCGGCCGTGTATTCGAAGGTCTGCGCGCCCGCCTCCAGGGCGGCATCCACGCTGTTCATGGCGATCCGCCGGTTGGAAAAATGCAGGAACACGAAGGCCACCAACTGTGCGGCGATCAGCGTCAGCGCGAGCAGGGCCAGGAAACGGCCCGACGATGCGGATGGCAGGAAATCCCTCTTCATGCGTGCTCTTTTTCTGCAAGGCGCGGACAATCGTGTTCCATGGGCAGGGCGGCGCCCGCCGGTGGTGCCCTGCCTGATCTCTTTTCTCTATTCCCCTGCGCCCCATGATGCCTGCCTTCGGCCCATCCGTGCAATGGCCTGCGGGTATCCCGTGCCTCCATGCAGGTATGCAATGGCGAAGTGCTCCGACACCCGGCGGCTCGACGATGCGTTGCAATGGCTGCATGCCGTCCCCGTTCCTCACCCGCTGCCTGGAGGGCGCCAAGCGCCTCATCCAGCCCATCATGCCGCTCGTGCGGGCCGTCAATCTCTGGCTCGACGCCGACGGCCTGCGGATGAGCGCGGCCATGTCGTTCTACGGCATGCTGAGCCTGGCGCCCTTGCTGCTGTTGCTGGTGGGGGTGCTGGGCTGGTGGATCGACAAGTCCTACCTGGAAACCAACCTCATCGCCCAGGTGCAGTCCGTCATGGGCGAGCGCGGCGCGGAGGTCGTGAAGCTCGCGCTCTCCAGCGCCCGGGAGCCATCCGAGGGGCGGCTCGCATCCATCGCAGGCTTCGTGCTGCTGCTGTCGGGCGCGACCGGGGTGTTCGTGGAACTGCAGTCCGCCCTGGAGCGGCTCTGGACGTCCGGCCATCCCCCCGTGGCCGACAACAACAAGGCCTGGTGGCGCATGGCCTCGCTGCGGCTGCGCGGCCTGGCATACGTGCTGGCCATCGGCTTCCTGCTGCTGATTTCCCTGGTCGTCTCCACGGTGATCCACGTGGTGGCCAACTGGGCGAGCGCGCGCCTGCCCTTCGCCTCCGGGCCCCTCCTGCAGTTGGTCAACGAGTTGGTCGCCTTCGGCATCGCGGTGCTGTTGTTCGTGGGGCTGATGCGCATCGGGACCGGGCCCAAACCGCCGATGGCCTGCCTGGTGTTCGGCGCCGTGGTGGGGGCGATCCTGTTCACCGTGGGCAAGCAGTTGCTGGCGCTCTACCTGGCCACGGCAGCCGTGGTGTCGGCCTACGGGGCCGCGGGCTCGCTCGTCGTGCTCCTCATGTGGATCTATTTCTCGTCGGCGGTGCTGCTGTTCTCCGCCAGTTGCGCCCGTGCCCTGCAGGAAGCCCGGGCCGAGCACGTCGGGCAGCGTGTGGACGCTGCCCATGCCCAGGAGGTCCCCGCCTCCCCGAAGCCACCGGCGCCCGCCGCGGCGGCCGGCGCGCGCTAACAGAGGCCGGGCCCCGGGGCCCGGCGCCCCGCCGGCCGCAGCGTGTCCGGGGAAAGGCGCAGGACCCGCGCCAGTTCCAGCGCATTGCGGGGCGCATGGAGCTTCGCCGTGTTGTCGAAGAAGCAGAACACGTCCCGGCCGCCCGGGGGCGATGCGGGCGCCCTTGCGGCAGGGCCGGCGAGTTCGACATCGCGCGGTGCCGCGCCCCGGTTCCAGGCCCGGACGCGGCGGGCCCATGCGGCGATCCTGTCATCGCTGTAACCGCTGGCGTACAGCGCTTCGGCGCCGTGCAGGCGCAGGTACATGAAATCGGCGGTGATGTCGCCCAGTTCCGGCCAGCGGCCGCCTGTGTCGGCCACCACCAGCGCCACGCCATGGCGGCGCAGCAGGGCGATGCATTCGGGCGTGGCGAAGCTGGAATGGCGCACCTCCAGCGCATGGCGCATGCGCCAACGTGGCGCTTCCGCCTCCAGCCACTCCCTGCCGTGCATGCGCGGTTCGCGCTCGCGGGCCAGTTCCAGGCCCTGCCGGGTGTCGCGGGGCAGCAGCGCCAGGAATTCCTCCAGCAGGCCGGCATCGAAGGGCAGGCTGGGCGGCAGCTGCCACAGGATGGGGCCGAGCCGGGGGCCGAGCGAGAGCAGGCCGGACGCCAGGAAGTTCGCGATGGCCGCGCGCGGCGAGCGCAACCGCAGGATGTGGGTGATGAACCGCGGCGCCTTCACGGTGAAGACGAAGCCTTCCGGCGTATCCCGCGACCACGCTGCGTAGCTGGAAGGGCGCTGCAGGGCATAGAAGGAGCCGTTCAACTCGATCGCGGGGAACTGCCGGGAGGCGAACGCCAGCTCCCGGGCCTGGGCCAGGTCGTTTGGGTAGAAGGAGCCGCGCCATGGGGCGTAGCGCCATCCGGAAACGCCGATGCGGATCTGTGCGGCCGGTGCCGCCCGGGGTGCCATGGGGCCACTGTGCGCAGCGCCGGTCATGGGGGTGGCGGGAGGGCTTCGGCAGGCCGTGTCGGACGCCGCCGGGCGGCTCTACAGCTTCTTACGGTGTTTACAGAGCGCGGCGGTATGTGAAGCACCGCCGCGGGTAATCTGCCAGCACAACACCCATAGAAAGGGAAATCGTATGAGTCTCGTTGTCCGTCCCAATTCTTCCGCTGCGGGCCCGGTGGCCGGCGGCTCGGCGAAGTGGCTCTGGGCTGCGATCGGCGCGCTGGGAGTCAGCGTGCTGGCCCTGGGCGCCACGCTGGTGGTCCAGAACCGCGACCGCGCTCCGGATGTCGCCTCCGCAGTGCAGCCTGCCGCTGCCCTCGCTCCGGACGCGCAGTCCGCGGCAGCAGCCAATCCGTCCATCAACCCCGCCGCAGTCCAGGGGGGTCAAGGACGTCCCTCCGCCGTGGCCCAGGCTCCGGCCCAGCAGTTCGCGCAGCGTGCGCCTTCCCCCAGCTATGCGCCGCAACCTGCATATAGCGGCGCCCCGCAAGGCCAGCAGCAGGTGGCCATGCAGCGTGCCGCGGCTCCGGCCTGCATGACCTGCGGCCGTGTCGAGTCCGTCCAGGCCTTCCAGCAGGCCGCCCCCGCCACCGGCATCGGTGCCGTGGCCGGCGGCGTGATCGGCGGCGTGCTGGGCAATCAGGTGGGCAAGGGCTCGGGCCGCACGGCGGCCACGGTGCTCGGCGCCGTGGGCGGTGGCTACCTGGGCCACACGGTGGAGCAGCGCACCCGTACCACCACGGCCTACCAGATCCGCGTTCGCATGGACGACGGCTCGGTGCGCACCTTCACGCGCTCGCAGCCGGTGGCCGAGGGCACGGCGGTGCGGGTGGAAGGCCGCAGCTTCCGCGTGGACAACGGCCAGTACGGCAGCGGCTATGGCGGCGGCTACTCCGCCCAGGCACCGCATTCGGTGCGCGTGGCCGACAACGGTTACTGACCTCGGGGGCTGGCCGGCATGTTCCGGCCAGTTCTCCGCGATTGTGCGAACGGGCGGCTTTCAGGCCGCCCGTCGTGCTTTCTGCTGCCGCAGTGTCACTTCTCGACGAAGGCGCGCTCGATCACGAAGTCGCCGGGCTTGGTGGTGTTGCCCTCTTCGAAGTCGCGCTTTTCCAGGATGGCCTTGAGCGAGGCCAGCATTTCCGGGCTGCCGCAGAGCATGACCCGGTCCACCAGCGGATCCAGCGGCGGCACGCCCAGGTCGGTGAAGAGCTTGCCGTTCTCGATCAGGTCGTTGATGCGGCCCTGATTGCGGAACGGCTCGCGCGTCACGGTGGGGTAGTACTTCAGCTGCTTGGCCACCATTTCGCCCAGGAACTCGTGCTTCGGCAGCTCCTGCGTGATGAAGTCGTGGTAGGCCAGCTCGTTCACCTGGCGCACGCCGTGCACCAGCACCACTTCCTCGAACTTCTCGTAGGTGTCCGGGTCGCGGATCACCGACAGGAACGGCGCGAGGCCGGTGCCGGTGGAGATGAGGTACAGGCGCTTGGCCGGCAGCAGGTAGTCGATCAGCAGCGTGCCCGTGGGCTTGCGGCCGACGACGATGCTGTCGCCCACCTGGATGTTCTGCAGGCGCGAGGTGAGCGGGCCGTCCGGCACCTTGATGGAGAGGAACTCCAGGTGCTCCTCGTAATTGGCGCTCGCGATGCTGTAGGCCCGCAGCAGCGGCTTGCCGTCCACCTTGAGGCCGATCATGGTGAAGTGGCCGTTGGAGAACCGCAGCGACGTGTCGCGGGTGGTCGTGAAGGAGAACAGGCGGTCGGTCCAGTGGTGGACGGAGAGGACTCGCTCTTCGTTGAATGCGCTCATGGATGGATGGCGGAAAGTGAAAACGACAAGGGGCGCGTGGCCTTCGAAGGCAGGGCCGGTGGCTCGTATGGGCGTCTGCAGGCGCGCCCTGGCTGCCCCCTGCCGGGTGGGCAAACCCCTACATTGTCGGACAAACACGGCGGGTGGGTGGGCTCAGGCCCCAGGACATGTGCGCGAATCCCGTCTATCGTCACTCGGAAAACCTGCCAGGCAGCGGTCCGGGGCACCCTGTGGCGAGAAGTTGGGGCTGATGGATGCCCGACCTCACCGTGGCGCTGTACTCTGGTGCGCCGCCGTCGCATCCTGCTTCAGGTGCTCCCCCACCACTTCTGCCAGCCAGTCCATCACCGCCCGCACGCGCCGTGGCAGGTTCCGCCGGTTGGCGTACATCAGCGTGAGCGGCATCGGCGGTGCCGCGTGCTGCGGCAGCACCTCCACCAGTGCGCCCTGCGCCAGCAGGTCCACCACCCCCAGGCGCGGCACCTGGATGATTCCCAGGCCCGCCAGGCAGCCGGCGATGTAGGCCTCGGCGTTGTTCACCGTGAGTGCGCCCTGCATGGGAATGGCCGCCAGCGTGCCGTCCACCACGGCCTCAAAGCCGCCGGAGCGGGCGCCGAGGGTGTTCACGAAGTGGACCAGCCGGTGGTCGCCCAGGTCGTCCAGCGTTTGGGGCGTGCCGTGGACGCGCAGGTAGGCCGGGCTGGCACAGTTGACCAGCCGCGCCGGCCCCAGCGGGCGGGCCACCAGGCTGGCATCCACCACCGCGCCGGTGCGCAGCACGCAGTCAAAGCCCTCGCGCACCACATCCACGCGGCGTTCGGTGCTGCTCAGTTCCACCTCCAGGCCCGGATGGCGGGCCAGCAACTCGGGCAGGCGCGGCACGACCACGTTGCGCGCCATGCCGGTGGACATGTCGATGCGCACGCGCCCGCGCAGGCCGCCACCGTCGGCGTTCTGGAACATGGACTGCAGTTCGTCCACGTCGGCCAGCAGGTCCTTGCAGCGCTCGTAGTAAGCCTGCCCGTCCTGCGTGAGCTGAACGCGCCGCGTGGTGCGGTGCAGCAGGCGCGTGCCGAGCTGGGTTTCCAGTTGCTGCACGGCGGTGGAGGCGCTGGCCTTGGGGATGCCCAGGACCTCGGCCGCCTGCGTGAAGCTGGCGAGTTCGGCCACGCGGACGAAGGTGTGCATGCGATCAAAGGGGTTCATTGTTCTTGGTGGATGAACGATGTGATCGATTCTGCGTGATTTATGGCTATGGCATCGCTCAATAGACTCCGGCCCATCGCTTTTTCATTCCTTCACCTGATCCACCGAAAGGATTCCGCCATGGCTGCCACTGCATCCGCTCCGTCTTCCACCATCGCCCTCATCACCGGCGGCAGCCGGGGCCTGGGCCGCAATGCCGCGCTGCATGTGGCGCGATCCGGTACCGACGTGATCCTCACCTACCGCAGCCAGGCGGCCGAGGCGCAGGCCGTGGTCGCCGAGATCGAGGCGCTGGGCCGCCGCGCGGTGGCGCTGCCGCTGGATGTGGCGGCCAGTTCCACGTTCGAGGCGTTCGCAGGCCAGGTGCGCGGCGTGCTCGCGCAGCACTGGCAGCGCGAGCGTTTCGATTTCCTGGTGAACAACGCGGGCTCGGGCGCATATGCCAGTTTCATGGAGACGACCGAGGAACAGTTCGACCAGATGGTGGCCATCCACCTCAAAGGGACGTTCTTCCTCACGCAGAAGCTGCTGCCGCTGATGAACGACGGCGGGCGCATCCTGAACGTGTCGTCGGGCCTCGCGCGGTTCGCGTTGCCGGGCTATGCCGCCTATGCGGCGATGAAGGGCGGGGTGGAGGTGCTGACCCGCTACATGGCCAAGGAGCTGGGCGCGCGCGGCATCGCCGTGAACGTGGTGGCGCCCGGCGCGATCGAGACGGATTTCGGGGGCGGCGCGGTGCGCGACGACGCGCAGCTCAACACCTTCATCGCCGGCCAGACGGCGCTGGGCCGCGTGGGCCTGCCCGACGACATCGGCGGTGTGATCGCGGCGCTGCTGCAGCCGGGCACGGGCTGGGTGAACGCGCAGCGCATCGAGGCGTCGGGCGGCATGTTCGTCTGAACCCCCGGACGTGGGTCAGGGCCTCGGCACGCCGTGCCGGGCCTTCCATTCCGCGCGCAGCAGGGCGTAGATGAACTCGTCGCCCCACTCGCCCTCGAAACGGTCGTTCTGCACGAGATGGGCCTCGCGGCGCATGCCCAGGCGCTCCGCGACGCGGGCGGAGCCGGTATTGCGGGCATCCAGGCGCGCGAAGATACGGTGGGCGCCGATGTGTTCGAAGCCGTGTTCCAGCAGGGCGGCCACGGCTTCCGTCGCGTAGCCCCGTCCGGCATGGTGCGGATTGAAGATGTAGCCCACTTCCAACTGCAGCGCCGCGGTGCTGGCGATCTTCAGCAGGAATTCGCCCACGAGCACACCATCCTCCCGGCGCACGACGGCCTGGCGCCAGGTGTCGCCCTCGCCGGCGAAGGGCTCGGAGAGAACTTCGGCGAACTGCTTGTGCAGTCGGTCTCCCTGCGGGGCGGCCATGTACAGGAACCGGTAGACCTGCGGATCGCCATGGTAGGCGGCGTAGGCGGGAAAGTCTGCTGCGTGGAAGGCCCGCAGATCGAGTCTCGGGGTCTGGAGTGGCGAAGAGGTCAGGGAGAGGTCCATGCCGGCGCGATGGTAGGCCGGCAGGACGGGAGTGCGGGGCAATTCCCTGGCACCCTGTGCGGGTGAGCCGGATGGCAGCGATATGGCGCTGCCGCTCGCCGGATCAGAAGGTTTCCCAGTCGTCGCCGCCGCCGCGTGCGGCCGGGGAAGGTGCGGGTGCCGCGGCGCGCGGCAGCGCGGGCGCAGCGGCCGGGGCGCGGGCTGCTGCTGTGGCAGGGCGGGGTGCTGCCGCGGGAGGCATCGCGGCGGGAATGGCGCGGGAAGGCGTTGCGGCCGCAGCCGGTCGCACCGGCCGGGCCACGGGTGCCGCCGGTGCCGCGGTGGCGGCCTGCGTGCCCGCAGGAATCCGGAACACGCTCACCGCCTGCGAGAGCTGGCCCGTCTGGGCCTTCAGCGAACCCGTGGCGGCCGCGGCCTCTTCCACCAGCGCCGCGTTCTGCTGGGTCACCTGGTCCATCTGCGAGACGGCCTGGTGCACCTGGTCGATGCCCCGGCTCTGCTCCTCGCTCGCGGCGCTGATCTCGGCGACGAGGTCGTTCACGCGCTGCACGTTCTGCACGATCTCGTCCATGGTGCGGCCGGCCTCGGCCACCTGGCTGGAGCCTTCGTCCACGCGGGAGACCGAGTCGCCGATCAGCGCCTTGATGTCCTTCGCGGCGGCGGCGCTGCGGCCCGCCAGGGCACGCACCTCGCCGGCCACGACGGCGAAGCCCCGGCCCTGCTCGCCCGCACGCGCGGCTTCCACGGCGGCATTGAGCGCCAGGATGTTGGTCTGGAAGGCGATGCCGTCGATCACGCCGATGATGTCGGCGATCTTGCGGCTGCTCTCGTGGATGGCGCCCATCGTGCCCACGACGCCCGCCACCACCTGGCCGCCGCGGGTGGCGGTGCCGGCCGCGGAGGAGGCGAGCTGGCTGGCCTGGCGGGCGTTGTCGGCGTTCTGCCGCACGGTGCTGGTGAGTTCCTCCATGGCGGCGGCGGTCTGCTGCAGGGAGCTGGCCTGCTCTTCCGTGCGCGACGACAGATCCTGATTGCCCGCGTCGATCTCGCTCGATGCGGTGGCGATGCTGTCCGTGCCCGAGCGCACGCGGCCCACCACCTGCGCGAGGCTTTCGTTCATGTCCTTCAAAGCCTGCAGCAGCTGGCCCGTTTCGTCCGACGACGTGACGGTGACGCGGCTGGTCAGGTCGCTGGCCGCCACGGCGCGCGCCACGCGCACCGCCTCCGACAGCGGCCGCACGATGCCGCGCGTGAGCCACACTGCGCAGGCCGCGCCCAGCGCGAGCGCGAGCAGGCCCAGCATGGTCAGCAGCAGGCGACTCTGGGCATGGATGTCCTGGATGCGCGCGGCCGTGGCGTCGATGTCGGCGCGCTGCAGGTCCAGCAGCTTCTGGATGAGCGCCACGTATTCCTTCGTGGCCGGCAGGTAGACCTGGGTGAGCAGGCGCTCGGCCTCCTCGGCCTGGCCCGCGGCCTTGGCCTTCACGGCCTGGTCGCGCGAGGCCAGGTAGGCCGCGCGGGCCCGGCCGATGTCCGCCCACACGGCCTTCTCGGCGGGGCTGTCGAGCAGCGGCTCGATCTTCTCGACGAGCCGGGCGGCCTCGCGCGTGGTCATGGCCGAGTCGTCGGCGAAGAAGCCCGCCAGCGACGGGTCGGTGCTCTTGACGATGGCCGTGGTACGGCGTGCGGCGCTGTCCACGTAGCGGTACCAGTCGCTGATCATGCGCTCGTTGGCGAGCGGCTGCTGGGTCATGTCGTGCGTGGCTTGGGCGACGGTCTGCAGCCGCCAGAGGCCGAAGACGGTCATCAGGGCCATGAGGCCGAGCACCATGGCAAAGCCGGCGCCGAGGCGTGCGCCGATGGGGAGGTTTCGCATGGGAGTTCCTGGAGTTCGATGCGGGAAGGCCGCCGGCGCCGCAGGGGTGCCGTGCCCGCTCACGGCCGCCGCGCCATGGGAGGCGCAGCGTGGGCGGGGGCAGTGCGGCTGCGCGCGTGCGGCCCCTCGGCCGCTGCGCGCGCAGGCGTGGCCATTTATCGGCAGTGCGTGCCGGGCCTTGAACGCGACAGGAGAAAAAAAGTGGCCCGTGGGGCCGAGCGGGCCGGTGAAGCCCGCCGTCCGGCCGACGGGCCGTTGCGGTCCTCAGTTCAGCTTCAGCTGCTGCTTGGCCACCACGCCCTTGTAGAGCTCGTACTCGGCCCTGGTCTGCGCCGTGAATTCCTCCGGCGTGTTGCCGACCACGAGCGAGCCCGTGTCCTCGATGCGCTGGCGCACGGCCGGGTCTTCCAGGGTCTTCTTCACGGCCTGCGAGATCTTGTCCACCACTTCGCGCGGCAGGTTCTTCGGCCCATGGATGCCGTAGAACGCCATCCGGTTCACGGGCTCGAAGCCGACTTCCTTGAAGGTGGGCACGTCGGGCATCGAGGGCAGGCGCTGGGGCGCCGCCACCGCGATAGCGATGAGCCGCTTTTCCTTGATGAACGGCAGCGCGGAGGGCAGGTTGTCGAAGATCATCGGCACCTGGCCGGCCACGGCGTCGTTGAGCGCCGGGCCCGCGCCCTTGTAGCCGATGTGCTCCAGGCCCAGGCCGGACAGCGACTTGAACAGCTCCATCTGCAGGTGGCCGATGCCGCCCGTGCCCGAGGTGGCGAAGGAGTACTTGCCCGGATGGGCCTTCACCTCGGCCATGAACGCCTTGAAATCCTTGGCCGGGAAGCTCGGGTGTACGGCCAGCACGTTGGGCGTGGCGGCCATGTTGACGATCGACGTGAAGTCGGTCAGCGGGTTGTATTTCACGGCGGGATTGATGGCGGGGGCGGAGGCGACCGACGACACCGTCGCCACGCCGAGCGTGTAGCCGTCCGGCGCGGCGCGGGCGATTTCCGTCGCGCCGACCACGCCGCCCGCGCCGGCCTTGTTGTCCACCACCACCGGCTGGCCCAGCGTCGTGCCCAGCGATTGCGACACCACGCGCGCCACGATGTCGGTCGTGCCGCCGGGGGCGAACGGAACGATCAGGCGCACGGGCTTGGTCGGATAGTCCTGGGCCATGGCGGGGGCCGCGGCGCAGGCGGCGAGGGCCGTGGCGGCGAGCAGGGCGCGGCGCAGGGGGGATGGGGAATGCTTCATTTCGGATGTCTCCTGGGAGGTTGGATGTTGTGGGTCTGCCGGTTGCGGAATGTCTTTTGCAGCTTGCGTGCCATGCCGTGGCCGGCCGGTGCGGATGGGCCGCCAGGGCGCGCCCGTGCTGGGAATGGGCGTTGGTGGCGGCCTCGCCGGAGGCCGCCTGCGCAGGGGCTGCGTGGCGGTTTTCCGCACGTGGCTCGCCGGGTTGTGCGGGTTTCCGCACACGGCGCCTTGTCAACGGGGGTAGCCCTGGGAAGCCGGCTGCTGCCACCCACCACAATGCGGGCCCAACCGCTGTCCTCCGCTTGAAACCCGACCGTTCCCTCCTGATCCCCGGCCTCGCGGTGCTGGCCTGCGTGTGCGTCGGCGCGCTGGTGTACCGCGCCACGCTCGATGCACAGCTTTCGCGGCAGCGGCAGGCGGCGGCGCAGCGGCTCGATTTCGCGGCCCAGAGCCTGGAGTCCCTGCTGCACCGCAACGAGGCGCTGCCTGCCCTGCTGGCCCTGGACAGTGGCCTGGGGCGCGCGCTGGACCATTCCAACCTGGCTTCCCCGGGGGCCGCCAATGCCTTCCTGGGGCAGGCGGCCGGCCTGGCCGACGTGGAAGCGGCCTACCTGATGGATGCCGGCGGCCACACGGTGGCGTCCAGCAACTGGCGCCTGCCGAGCAGCTTCGTGGGGCAGAACTACCGGTTCCGCCCGTATTTCGAGGCGGCAATGCAGGGACAGACCGGGCGCTTCTACGGTGTGGGCGCGACCACCGGCAAGCCCGGCTATTTCATCGCCGCGCCCCTGCCGGCCACCGCGCCCGCCCGGGGCGTCGTGGCCGTGAAGGTTTCGCTCGATGCCTTCGAAGCCTCGCTGGCCGCAGGCGGCGACACCGTCCTGCTGGCCGATCGCGACGGCGTCGTATTCGTGAGCACCGAGGCGCAGTGGCGCTACCGCACGCTCGCGCCCCTCGGGCCCCAGGTGCTGGCCCGGCTGCAGGATGCCCAGCAGTATGGCAGCCATGCCCTGAGGCCCATCGACCACGGCCTGGGTGCCTGGCCTGACGGCAGCGCACCGGTGCGCCTGCGGCGCGGCGGACTGGAGCGCGACTTCAGCGTGGCCGCACGCAGCGTCGGGCCCCTGGGCTGGCAGATGCTGCTGCTGGCGGACCAGTACCCGGTGCGCCAGGAAGCCCTGGTGGCGGGGCTGGCCGGCGGGCTGTGCGCCGCGCTGCTGCTGGGCATGCTCTTCTACCAGCGGCTGGACCAGCAGGGGCAGGCAGAGCGCCGTGCGAGCGCCGCCCGCCTGCAGGCCGCGCACGACATGCTCGCATCGCAGATCGCGCAGCGTACCGCCGACCTGACCGCTGCCAACACGGCGCTGCAGGAACGGGTGAGCGACCTGCAGCAGGCGGAGCAGATCCTGCGCGGCACGCGCGATGCGGCCGTGCAGGCGGGCAAGCTGGCGGTGCTCGGCCAGATGGCGGCCGGCATGAGCCATGAACTGAACCAGCCCCTGGCCGCGCTCCAGACGCTCTCGGACAACGCCATCGCGCTCGACCGCCAGGGCCGCCGCGAGGACGTGGCCGAGAACCTGCAGCTCATCGGCCAGCTCGCCGCCCGCATGGGCCGGATCGTTCGCCAGCTCAAGAGTTTCGTGCGCAAGGAAGCGCCCGTGCTGCAGCCCTGCCGCGTGCGCGATGCGCTGGACCATGCGCTGCTGCTGCTGGCGCAGCGCTGCACGGCGGTGCAGGCGCGCATCGACGTGCAGCCGTTCGACACCGGGCTGTGCGTGAGGGCGGACCCCACGCGGCTGGAGCAGGTGCTGGTGAACCTGCTGCGCAACGGCCTCGACGCGGTGCAGGACCGTCCGGTGCGCGAAGTGCGCTTCGCCCCGGCCGCCGAAGACGGATGGGTGCGCCTGCGCGTGTCCGATACGGGGGGCGGCATCGCGCCCGAGGCCCGCGGCAGGCTCTTCGAGCCGTTCTTCACGACCAAGGCGGGCGAGGGGCTCGGGCTGGGGCTCGCGGTTTCGCGCATCATCGTGGAAGGCATGGGCGGCACCCTCACCGTGGAAGACGTTCCCGAGGGTGGCGGCGCCGGGTTCACCGTCACCCTTCCGCTCGCCCGGCCCGACGCCTGAATCCCTTCCGTTCCAATGACCTTTCCGCCGATGACCGACGCGCCCCTTCCGGCCGCACCAGCCGGGGCCACCCGCCCCGTCTATCTGATCGAGGACGACGCCATGGTGCGCCGCGCCTATGGCCAGGCCCTCGAACTGGCCCACATCCCGGTGCGCGCCTTCCCCCAGGGGCAGGCCGCGCTCGACGCCTTCGGCCAGGACCCGCCCGCCGTCGTGGTGACCGACATCCGCATGCCGGGCCTGGACGGCATGGAGCTGTTGCGCCTGCTGCGCCAGCGGGATGCCGACCTGCCCGTGGTGCTGGTCACCGGCCACGGCGACGTGGCGATGGCGGTGGAGGCCATGCGCGACGGCGCCTACGATTTCATCGAAAAGCCGTTCTCTTCCGAGCGCCTGCTGCTCACGGTGCGCCGGGCGCTGGAGCGGCGCGCGCTGTCCGACGAACTGCAGCGGCTGCGCGCGCGTGGCGGGGCCGACGCGCTCGCCGGGCTGGTGGGCCAGTCCGCCGGCATGGCGGAGGTGCGCCGGCTGGTGTCGGCGCTCGCCCCGCTGGAGGTGGACGTGCTGCTCCACGGAGAGACCGGCGCCGGCAAGGAGGTGGTGGCCCGGGCCCTGCATGCGGCCAGTGGCCGCAGCGGTCCGTTCGTGGCCATCAACTGCGGGGCCCTGCCGGAGACCATCATCGAGAGCGAACTCTTCGGCCACGAGCCGGGCGCGTTCACGGGTGCCACGCGAAGGCGCATCGGCAAGATCGAATACGCCAACGGGGGCACGCTGCTGCTCGACGAGATCGAGTCCATGCCGCCCTCGCTGCAGTTGCGCCTGCTGCGCGTGCTGCAGGAGCGCGAGATCGAACGCCTGGGCAGCAACCAGCCGGTGCCCGTCACCGCGCGCTTCGTGGCCGCCGCCAAGGCGGACCTGAAGCAGCTCGCCGAGCGTGGGCAGTTCCGCGCCGACCTGTACTACCGCCTGCACGTGGTCGCCATCGACATTCCGCCGCTGCGCGACCGGCCGCAGGACATCCCGCTGCTCATGGCCCACTTCCTCGCGCAGGCAGCACTGCGCCACGGCCGCCCGGTGCCCGCCTGGAGCGACCGCGACCTCGCGGGCTGGCTGGCCCACGACTGGCCCGGCAACGTGCGCGAGCTGCGCAACGCCGCCGAGCGCCTGTGCCTGGGCCTGCCCGTGCAGCCGCTCGATGCGGGGGGGGAATCCGCGCCGTCCCTCGCGGCCCGGGTGGAGGCCTTCGAGCGCAAGCTGCTGCGCGACACCCTGGCCCTGACGCAGGGCAACGTGGCCCGCGCGGCCGAACTGCTCCAGATGCCCCGCAAGACGGTGTACGACAAGCTGCAGCGCCACGGGCTGGCGACCGGTAATGCGGGCAGCGCGGGCGTCGCGCCGCGCGACGGCGAACGGTAGGCCGCAGCGGCCATGGCCGGGGCTGCCGGTCACGCTGCCTGGCGCAGCACGCGCCGGTACTGCACCGCCTCGGCCACGTGCGCGGGCCCGACGGATGCCTCGCCCGCCAGGTCGGCGATGGTGCGGGCCACCTTGAGCGTGCGGTGGGTGCTGCGCGCCGACCACCCCAGCCGGGCGGCGGCCGATTGCAGGAACCGGGCGGCATCGTCCTGCAGGCTGGCCTGCACATCGATCTCGCGCCCCTGCAGGGCCTGGTTGGGCTTGCCCTGCCGGGCCAGGGCGCGCCCGCGCGCGGCGGCGACGCGCTCGCGCACGCTGGCCGATGGTTCGCCGGGCGCGGCGGCCAGCAGCTGGTCAGGGGGAAGGGCGGGCACCTCCACATGCAGGTCGATGCGGTCCAGCAGCGGGCCGCTCAGCTTGCCCTGGTAGCGGTCGATCTGGTCGGGCGTGCAGCGGCAGGCGCGCTGGCCGGAGCCCAGGTAGCCGCAGGGGCAGGGGTTCATCGCCGCGACGAGCTGGAAGCGCGCCGGGAAATCCGCACGGCGTGCGGCCCGTGCGATCGTGATGCGGCCCGTCTCCAGCGGCTCGCGCAGCGCTTCCAGGGCGCTGCGGGCGTATTCGGGGAATTCGTCCAGGAAGAGCACTCCGTGGTGGGCGATCGATATCTCTCCGGGGCGCGGTGGTGAACCGCCTCCCACCAGGGCCACTGCACTGCAGGAGTGGTGTGGCGCAGCCGTCGGCCGGGCTCCCCATGCGGTCGGCGTGAAGCGCCCGGCCAGGCTGGCCACCGCGGCGCTTTCCAGCGCCTCGTCCACCGACATCGCCGGCAGCAGGCCCGCGAACCGGTGTGCCAGCATCGACTTGCCCGAACCCGGCGGGCCCACCATGAGCAGGCCATGGCCGCCTGCGGCGGCGATCTCCAGCGCGCGCCGGGCGGCGGCCTGGCCCTTCACGTCGGCAAGGTCGTCGGCGGGCGCCGCGGCCATCGGCGGCATGCCCTCCACCCGGCACCAGCCGTCTTCGGTGGCGCTTTCGGTGCCGGGGCCGGCGCTGGCCGCGGCCTGGGGCGGAAGGAACCGCGCCACCACGTCCAGCAGGTGCCGGGCCCGGTATACCTCGGTGCCGGGCACCAGGGCCGCCTCTTCGGCGCTGCCGGGCGGCAGCACCATGCGGGCGCGGCCGCCGGCGGACCGCAGGGCGAGGCTGGTGGCGAGCGCGCCCCGCACCGGGCGGAGTTCGCCGGACAGCGACAGCTCGCCCGCGAACTCATGGCCGGCCAGCAGCGTGCCGTCGATCTGGCCGCTGGCGGCCAGGATGCCCAGGGCGATCGGCAGGTCGAAGCGGCCGGAGTCCTTGGGCAGGTCGGCCGGGGCCAGGTTGACGGTGATCTTCTTGTTGTGGGGGAATTCCAGCCCCGCGTTCTGCAGTGCCGAGCGCACGCGCTCGCGCGCCTCCTTCACTTCCACGTCCGCGAGGCCCACGAGCGTGAAGCTGGGCAGGCCGTTGGCCAGATGCACTTCCACCGTAACGGCCGCGGCCTGCAGGCCCAGCAGCGCGCGGCTCTGCACCAAGGCAAGACTCATGAACTTTTCCCCTCCCCACTTGGGTGCGCTGCCGGGTGCCGGCGCGTCGGGGGCGCATGGTACGCACCATTCGGGTGCGCCATGCTGCAAAACCGTCAGGGTTGTAACCATCCACGACGCAGGGGGACGCCTGGGCGCACCCATTCGGAGCGCCTGGAGCGCTACGGCGGGGGGACATGGCACGGTCCATGCTTTGCGTCTGTCGAACACGCAATCCACCACTGGCTTTTTCCGAAGGAGCCCCCATGACCCGCGTCCTGAAGTCCCTGAGCATCGCCCTCCTGGCCGTCGCCCCCGTCTGGGCCAGTGCCCAGTTGACCGGCAATGTGAGCCTGACCACCAACTACAAGTTCCGTGGACAGGACCAGGACACGAGCAAGGTGAAGGCCGTCAAGCCCGCCATCCAGGGCGGCTTCGACTACACGTTCGGTGAAAGCGGCTTCTACCTGGGCAACTGGAACTCCAGCGTGGACTGGCTGCCCGGCAATTCCATCGAAATGGATTTTTATGGCGGCTATAAATTCAAGGCCGGGGGCATGGACCTGGACGTGGGCGCCCTGACCTATGTGTATCCCGGCAACACCAACGGCAACACGACCGAACTCTATGGTGCCGCCACCTATGGCCCGGTGACGGCCAAGTACTCGCACACGGTCTCCAAGGACTATTTCGGCTGGGCCGGCGCCAAGACCTCCGGCAACCGCGGCCGCAACACCGGCTACCTGAACGTCGCCTTCGCGCAGGAGGTCGCTCCGAACACCACCTTCAAGGCGGCGGTGGGCTACACGCGCTTCGCCAGCGACATCAAGGACCTGGGCGTGCCCAACTATGTGGACTACAGCGTGGGCGGTGCCTACGATTTCGGTTCCGGCCTCTCGCTGTCGGCCGCGGTGGCCGGCGCCAACAAGAAGAACTTCTTCGGGCCGGTGAACAAGAACCGGCTCATCGTCACGCTCACGAAAACCCTTTGACCGACCATACCCACAACGGGGGTCTCGAGGCCCCCACTACGGAGATCCGAACATGAAAATGGTGACAGCCATCATCAAACCCTTCAAGCTCGACGAGGTGCGCGAGGCCCTCTCGGACATCGGCGTGCAGGGCATCACGGTGACCGAGGTCAAGGGCTTCGGGCGCCAGAAAGGCCACACCGAGCTCTACCGCGGTGCCGAGTACGTGGTGGACTTCCTGCCCAAGGTGAAGATCGAGGCCGCCGTCGCGGACGATCTCGTGGAGCGGGTCATCGAGGCGATCGAGGGCGCCGCCCGCACCGGCAAGATCGGTGACGGGAAGATCTTCGTGGGGCACCTGGAGCAGGTCGTCCGCATCCGCACCGGCGAGACCGGCAAGGAAGCCCTCTGACGGCGGCCCGAGCGCACAGCCAACGGATCAACGCATTCCGAGAGACACAACCATGAAAAAACTGCTTGCTTCCTTCCTGCTGGGAATGGGCCTGCTGGCTGCCGGCTCCGCCGCGCTGGCACAGGCCCCTGCCGCCTCCGAGCCGGCCGCCGTCACCGCATCGGCTCCCGATGCCGCCCCCGCGCCGGCCGCTGCTGCAGCACCCGCTGCCGCGCCGGCTGCCGCCGCGGCCTCCGAAGCCGCTCCCGCGGCCCCTGCTCCGAAGCTCGACTCCGGCGACACCGCCTGGATGCTGACCTCCACGCTGCTGGTGATCCTCATGACCATTCCGGGCCTGGCCCTGTTCTACGGCGGCCTCGCCCGCTCCAAGAACATGCTGTCGGTCCTGGTGCAGGTGTTCGTGATCTTCTCGCTGATCTCCGTGCTCTGGGCCATCTACGGCTACAGCCTGGCGTTCGGCGGCGAAGGCACGTTCTTCGGCACGTTCGACAAGATCTTCCTGAAGGGCATCGCGCCGGACACCCTCTCGGCCATGCTGCCAACGATCCCCGAGTACGTGTTCGTGTCGTTCCAGGCCACCTTTGCCGCGATCACCGTCGCGCTGATCGTGGGCTCGTTCGCCGAGCGCATCAAATTCTCTGCCGTGCTGATCTTCTCGGTGCTGTGGTTCACGTTCAGCTACATCCCGATGGCCCACATGGTGTGGGGCGGCGGCCTGCTGGGCAAGGACGGCGCGCTGGACTTCGCCGGCGGCACCGTGGTGCACATCAACGCCGGTATCGCGGGCCTGGTGGGCGCCTACATGGTGGGCAAGCGCATCGGCTTCGGCAAGGAGGCGCTCACGCCCCACAGCCTGACGCTGACCATGGTGGGCGCATCTCTGCTGTGGGTGGGCTGGTTCGGCTTCAACGCCGGCTCCGCCGGTGCCGCCAACGGCGCTGCGGGCCTGGCCTTCGTGAACACCGTGCTCGCCACGGGCGCCGCCACCCTGAGCTGGCTGGCCGGTGAATCCCTGCACAAGGGCAAGGCTTCCATGCTGGGCGCCGCTTCGGGCGCCGTGGCCGGCCTCGTGGCCGTCACGCCGGCCGCCGGTTTCGTGGGCCCGATGGGCGCCATCGTGCTCGGCCTGATCGCCGGCGTGGTCTGCCTCTGGGGCGTGGGTGGCCTCAAGAAGATGCTGGGTGCCGACGACGCGTTCGACGTGTTCGGCGTGCACGGCGTGGGGGGCATCCTGGGCGCCATCCTGACGGGCGTGTTCGCTTCCCAGGGCCTGGGCGGCACGGGTGGCCTGACGCCCGACACGTTCTCGATGGGCGGGCAGGTGTGGATCCAGGTCAAGAGCGTGGTGATCACGCTGGTCTGGTCCGGCGTGGTGGCCTTCATCTCCTACAAGATCGCCGACCTGCTGGTGGGGCTGCGCGTCAGCGAGGAAGCCGAGCGCGAGGGCCTGGACATCACCTCGCATGGCGAAACTGCCTACAACCGCTGAGATTCGGTACACCCCCTGAGCGGCTTTCGCCGCTCCGTGCTGCCGCCGGAGGCAACTGCCCTTCGTGCACGTCCAAGCCTGCGCAGGCAGGCTTGGAGCCGCGGCACTCAGCCCCCGCTCTCGCCGCGTGAGCGCGGCGGGCAGGGGGACGACGCCGGTGGCCTGGCAAAGCCAGTTCCACGGCGTCCGCTGGCGGGGCCTGCTCCGCGGCCACCGGATCGGTCAGGCCGTGCGGAGGAGGAATCAGGGTTTGTGCGCCGTTCCTTTGGATGCTGAAAAAGGGTACGGTGCCAGGTATCTGGACCGGGGCGGCGACTGGTGGCGTCACCCGGGCCGGACGACAACGAACGATCGAGTTGCTCCTTTTGGACATTCGGCCCGCCCGCAAGGCGGGCTTTTTTTTGGCCGTGCGGCGCCATGGCCGAATAATCGGTGCCGGGGCCCGGTAAGGCGGCTGCGGCGGTCGCGCCGCCGAAGGGCTCCCTGACGAAAGAGGACACCGCATGCACCTGGACATGGACTGGCGCACGGGCAGCCTGGAGCCCGACGCGCTCGGCGAGTCGCCGTTCTGGCATCCGCTGGAAACCCGCCTCTACTGGGTCGATATCGCCGGCTGCGCGCTGGCCCGCTGGGAGCCCGACACCGGCCGCATCGACCGGTGGGCCATGCCCAGCGAGCCGGGTTGCATCGCCCCCGCGCGCACCGCGGGGGTGGCCAGCGGCCTGGTGATCGCGCTGCGCGACGGCATCTACCGGGCGCGCGAATGGGGTGGCGCCCTGGTACCGGTGGCCACGCTGCCCTACGACCCGGCGACGCAACGCGCCAACGACGGCAAATGCGACGCCCTGGGCCGTTTCTGGGTGGGAACGCTGCACGAGCCGCCGGCCGGGCAGCCGCGGGAGGCAGTGGGCGCGCTCTACTGCATCGACGGCCGCGGCAGCGCCAGCGCGCCCGTGGTGCGCCGCATGCTGGATGGGGTGATGACCGCCAACGGCCTGGCCTGGTCGCCGGATGGCCGCCGGCTCTACTGGGCCGATACCCCGGCCCACACGGTCAGCGCCTGGGAGTGCGACGCGCACGGCGAACCCCAGGGCAGCCCGCGCGTGTTCCATTCGTTCCCGCCCAAGCCGGCGCAGTGGCGCCCCGGCGATCCCGGCTACGCCGGCCGGCCCGACGGGGCCGTGGTGGATGCCGAGGGCCACTACTGGACGGCCATGTACGAAGGCGGCCGGCTGCTGCGGCTGGCCCCCTCCGGCGAGATCGTGGCCGAGGTGCCGGTGCCCGTCGTGTGCCCCACCATGCCCTGCCTGGGCGGGGTGGGTGGCCGCGAGCTGTTCGCCACCTCGGCCCGCAAGGGGCGCCCCGAGGAGGAAGTCACCCGGCTGCCATGGACGGGCTTCCTGCTGCGCGCCGGCCGGCCGGCGCCGGCGCCGGGCCAGCCGGTGGCATGGTACGAGGAGGCGGCGCTGCCGGTGGGGATGGATTGACCGGCGCCCGGGCGAGCGTGGCCTTACGGAGGCGCCGGCCGGGCCAGGGCCAGTGCGCGTTCGATGTTGGCATGCGCCAGGGCCACGTTGCCTCCCCGGGCCATGCGTACGCAGAAGTCGATCATCTCGCCCAGGTTGCCGTCGATGCCGCAGTGCATGGCACGCAGCGCGTCGAACCCGATCAGGATCAGGGCTGCGCCGTCCTCCAGCCCGGCCAGGCGCCCGGCCCGGTGCACCATGTAGAGACAGGCTGTGACCTGCTCGGGCGTGAGCGCTTCCTCGTCCGGAAACTCCTGCGCCTCCAGCCGGAACCAGCGCCGCGCCACCTGCACGATCCAGCGCTGTGTCTCTTCCAGGGTGGCCTGCTCCATCTGCTCCGGGGTGAATGCCATCACCGTCATGGGCGGACTCCTTCCTGCGGGCCGGCCGTTCCGGCCCAATGGTGCTCCGTCACCCGCAGAGGAACCGTGGCCGGCACCAGACCCCACAGCCCCTTGCGCGCAGGGCCATGGCGGACGGTGCGCGTGCGTGCCGCGTCCCCGCCGCTCACCCAGGTCAGCCCGTCCAGACGGTCGCCCAGGATCCAGCGCAGCTGCCCCTCGGTGCCGATGCGCATGAAGCGGTCGAACACCCGCGCGTCATAGAAGCGGAAGTAGGCCGACTGACCGTCCGGCAGCCGCACCAGGCTGCTTTTCTTGAGCTGGATGCGCGTGGCCTCCACGCCGGCCGTGCCACGCACGACCATGCTCCAGGCCCCGCCCCAGGCATAGGGCACGAGCCGCTCCAGATGCGGCGCCAGCGCGGCCATCGGCACCAGGTAGGGCGCCACGCGCGCCAGCGTGAGCGCCTTCACGCCGGAAAACAGGCAGTGGTGTTCGATGTTCGCCTGCCGCATTTGCTGCACCAGAGAGTGGTCGCGGGCGGAGTCGATCAAGGCGTAAAGGTTGGCAGCGTCGCTGCGCAGGTGGGCGATGAAGCGCGGGAGACTGGGAGAGGCCATGGCTGGGTGTGATTCGGTCAGCGGGCAGCAGCGCGCTGCCGGGGCTCTGCCGGACGTACGCTGCGGCAGAAGATTTCGCATTCATCGCCGTTTTCCGTGTCGCGGGGCGGAGGCGCCATGTACACGGCGATGTCGCTGGAGAGTTGGATCAAGACCAGTTCCGTGCCAATGGTGCAGCAGTATTCGATGAGCTGATACCCCACGGATTCACCCCATCTCTGCCAAAAACCTCTGGAGTTCGCGGCGGCAGCAAGAGACATATGGCCATAATGGTTTCCGAGTTGCACTTCATCTGAGTAGTAGTAATCGCCTTCAGCGATTTCCCACTTGTTTTCTTTATAGGTGAAGGCCCCGGCCGTCTTCTTGTCTTTGTTGAAGTTTGTCTTGACCACCAGAATCTTACTGGCTGGCCCGTCCATGGGGCGCCACTCGCATTCATTTTTCTCCGAGTCTGGGTAGCGGATGTCTCCCTTTCTGCAGAACCCCTCGAAGGCAGGGTGTTTGGCGTATTCCACTTGGAATTCACATTCTTCGATCCCATCCGTGTTGACGGTTCTTTGGGGTGCTGTGATTTTCAGATGGCGGGGAAGGTTGAAGGTGATGCCGCAGGAAGTGACTTGTCTTGGTTCTTTGGTTGTTTTTGGCCGGCTGGGCTCGGCGTTAGCGGTTTGCATTGCAAGGAATCCAATGAGTGAAATGGCTTTCACATAGCAAGTCGCAAGGTTGTGGTTGGAGGTGAAGTTCATTCGTTTCCCCTTGCAGTGATATTGAAATAATTAGTCGGACTTTGGCAAGGTCAGGCCGGATGGTGCAGGAATTTTCCTGAGCACCGTGGCGTATTCGAGGCTTTCATATCGTGTTTCTCCTTTTTCTGGCCTGTTTTCCTGGCTGAATAGCATGAGATATATTTCTTTTTTGTCGCGAGAAATAGATATGGTATCCAGCGCGGTCGGCATGATGGCTTCGGGCGAGACATCAAATAAATAGGGCTCCACTTTGGGCCATCTTTTTGCTAATTCATTACTATAATCTATATTCAAAATTATCATTCTTTGTTGGGCCGGCATTCCCCTTTCCCTGTATAGATCGCAAAAACTTTTCCACCCTTCGCCGTTTTCCCTTATGGCACAGTAGTCATCGCCGAACGGTGGGAATATCGTATAGATAAAACCCTCGCCCGATGGGCCGTTGGGCATGCCGTCTGGTCCCTTGAAGATCACGGTAGATATTCCAGTGGGCTGTATGTGAATTATTTTTCCAATCGGGAGATAAGCTTTGTTGTGTTTGTATATGCCGGGCCAATCAAGGGGGAGAGGCCGATTCATGTCAGCCTCGTGCCTGACCACTTGCCACCAGCCAGAGATTTCCATAATTGGTCTCTTAAATCGCTTGCGCGAGGGTTGGGCAATGTTGGGTGCGCTGGGAAATGCGGCCTGCGGGCTAATTAGAGATATAAGAAGAATGGTGAATATTTTTATCCAGAACGGTATTTTGATGGATGGATACGTATGCTTGTTGATCAATGGTTATCTCGAAATAATGGCAAGTCGCAAGGTTGTCGTTGGAAATGAAGTGCATTGGTTTCCCCTCGCTGTGATATTGAAATAATCAGTCGGACCTTGGTAAGGTTAAGCCGGATGGTGCGGGAATCCTCCTCAATATTGTTGCATATTCGAAGCCTTCGTATTCCTTTTCTCCATTTTTCGGTCTGTTTTCTGGGCGGAGCAGCATCAGGTAGAGTTCTTTTTTATCCCGAGAAATTGATATGGAATCCAGTGCGGTCGGCATGATGGCTTCAGGCACGACATCAAATAAATAAGGTTCCACTTTGGGCCATTTTCTTGCCAATCGATCGTTGAAATCTATATCAAGAATTATCATTCTTTGTTGGACTGGCACTCCCCTTTCTCTGTATATGTCGCAAAACTGTTTCCACCCTTCGCCGTCATCTCTTATGGCACAGTAGTCATCGCCGAACGGTGGAAATATCGTATATATAAAGCCTTCACCCGATGGGCCGTTAGGCATGCCGTCTGGCCCCTTGAGGATCATGGTGGATATTCCAGTGGGCTGTATGTGAATTATTTTGCCAACCGGGAGATAGGCTTTGTTGTGTTTGTATATGCCGGGCCAGTCAGGGGGGAGAGGCCGGTTCATGCCAGCCTCGTGCCTGACAACTTTCCACCAGCCAGAGATTTCCATGACTGGCCTCTTAAATCGCTTGCGCGAGGGTTGGGCGATGTCGGACGCACTGGGAAATGCGTTTTGTAAGCCGATAAGCGACAAGAGGGAAATCATGAATAATCTTTTTGGGTAGGAGGTTTGTTTCATGAAATATATCTAATCTATTGGTCGCCGGAATTTTTTGCAGGCATGGATGCATATAAGTAGTCACGTTCTCGCCTGCTGCTAGGTATTTTTTCCCGATCGCCTTCCAAAATTGCCTGCTTCATTTTTGGATGGATGCCCCAAGTTTGGTAGACATTGGAGAGTAAGGCAGTCTGTTGTTCAGTTGTCAAATCTATAAATCTTGGGGAGCCTTCTGGATTCTTTTTCTCAAAGAGTTCTATTGCTCTTCTGGTGGCTTCTTCGCCAGCACGTAGATTCAATAAATCAGCTTCTTTCTGTGTGATTTCCAAAGAGTTTTTTCGGGCAAGCGCGCATGCTTCTCCACCTATCTTGCCAAAATATGGTTTTATTTTCTCGGATAATTTGTCAAAATCTTCCTCTGCAATAATGTTATTTCTTTTGTTGAATTTCTCCAATTCTTTTTTATATACATTATAATCTTGACCTCCGAAATCTATCCCTTTGGCAATTGTCACGCCGGCGTTGTTTGGGTCTCCGTTTTTCATTTTTCCTTGCAGTCTAGTGTTCCCCTCTCTTTTCGTCATCGAAGGTCCGCCATCAGGTTCGTTGACCGGCCACCACGGTACATAGGATTTAAGATAGACGCCTTCCCATTTGGCGATTGGCGCCAGGTCTATTTTTGTTCCTAGAGATGCGTTTATGATTTTTGCAATCTCCAGATTGAGTGCCCCTTTTCTTGTTTCATCTGCTGGCAGACAGGGAATATTCCCCGTGAGACATTTCCGTTTCAGCTTCCCCTCCTTCTCCTTGATCTCCTGATCCAGCCTCCGCGCCTCTTCCGCATACCCCTCCGCCTTGCGGTCCAATTTCTGTCGTTCCTTTTTTAACCCGGGCAATTCCGCCTTGGCCTTCTCCTGTTCCTGGCGGCATTCCTCGGCCGTCTTGCGCAGCGCACGTTCGCGCGAGAGGGCGTCCTTGTCGTAGTCGGGAAGGTCTTCTTCCTTGAGTGCCATGGGTTTCAGAGTCTTTCGGTGTCGATGGAATGGGGCCGGGCGGGCTCGGGCCGCGCGACGGCTTCACGTCACGGTCCATGCGCCGGCACGACGAAGGCTGCGCCCTCGTCGGCGGCGGCCTGCATGCAGGCTTCGTCCTTGTCGCGGCCGATGCGCACCGTGGGGCAGCCCTGGGCGATCACGCCGTGGCAGGCGACTTCATCGCCGACGCGGGCGGCGGGGCGCCCGGCCAGCCGCACGGAGGGCTCGCCTTCGGTGATGGGTTCGATGCCTCTGTTGTGGCGCACCCGGTCGCCCATGCGGGCGGCGGGTTGCCCCCCGATGCGGACGGTGGGGGCGCCTTCCAGGATGGGGCCGGCGCCGCGCTGGTGGGCGACGTCGTCGTGCATGCGGGCAGCGGGTTGGGCCATGGCGGGTCGATCGCTTTTTCTGTCGGTATCTGGGTGCGGGGTCGGTCAGGGCTTGGCGCTCCAGCCCGGCGTTTTGCCCATGGCCGCAGGGCCGGCGGAACCGGCAGGGGCGCTGGCCACCCTGCCGCCACTGCCACCCGCCCCGCCCAGGCCGGCGATGCCTCCGGCCAGCCCGGCCAACCCGGCGATCGCGCCCAGGTCGCCGTTCTTCAGGGCCTTGGCGGTGTCGAGCAGTCCCTTGGCCTGCTGGAGTGCGCCGAGGGCGCTTTGCAGGCCCGCGGCGCCGCCGCCCATGGCGGCGCTCGCGGCGGACTCCGCCTGGCTCTCCGCGGTGTCGGCGGCCTGTTGCGCGGCGTCGCCGGGTGCATCGCTGGCGGGCGGAGGCGTTTCGGGCGCGGGCTGGCTGCTGCCGCAGTTGAGGTCGATGAGCCCGGCGTCCGCGTTGATCGCGGCGCTGGCCTGCATTTCGATGTGCGTTCCCTGCAGGTAGATGCCGCCGTCGCTGCGCAGCACGATCTTCGCCGCGCCGCAGGCCAGTTCCAGGTGCTCGCCGGCCTGGGCGAAGAGCACCTTGCCGGCGCGGGTTTCCTGGCGCTCGCCCACGTTCACTGTCTGGGTGCGGCCGACCTGCAGGTTCCAGGCCTTGCCGATGTCCTGGGTGTAGGTGTCACCCACGTCGAGGCGCTTGGTCCTGCCCACCTGGGTGCTCTGCTGCAGGCCGACCAGCGTGTTCATCGCCACGCCCACGTTGAGGCTGTAGCCCAGGCCGACGTTGTCCATGCGCGCCATGCCCACGTTCTGCAGCGACATCCGGCCGATGGTTTCGGTCTTGGTCTTGCCCACGCGCAGGGACCAGTTCCTGCCGATCCGGTCTTTCTCGTTGTTGCCGATGGTCTTGGCCCGGTTGGCGCCAATGGAGACCTGCTCGTTGCGGCCGACGTCCTCCATGCGGTCCACGCCGATCGATACCGTTTCGTCCAGATCGACCCGTTCGCGGCGGTTGCGGTGGATGGTGATGGATTCGTCCCGGTCCACCGTTTCGGTGCGGTTGGAGTGAATGGTGATGGTCTCGTCGCCATCCACTTCCTCGGTGCGCCAGCCGTGCACCGTGATCTTCTCGTTGCGGTCCACCGTCTCGGTGCGGTCCCGGTGGATGGTGTTCGTCTCGTCCCGGTCGATCGTCTTGGCCCGGTCATTGCCGACCCAGTGCGCTTCATCGTTCTCGACCTCGATGAGCTGGTCCTTCTGCGCATGCAGCCATAGCTGCTCCGCGCCCTTCCTGTCCTCGAAGCGGATCGCGTTGGCATCGCCGGCGCCGTTCTTCATGCCGTCGCCGGTCGCGCCGCCCTTGCTCGATCGTGTCTTGATACCGGACTGCGTGGCATTGCCCGGTAGTGCCCAGGGTGGCATGTTCGCCGCGTTGTAGACGCTGCCTATGACGATCGGATAGTCCGGATCGCCGTTCACGAAATCGATCACCACTTCGTGCCCTATGCGGGGGATGGATACTGCCCCGAAGCCTGAGCCGGCCCAACTGGTCGCCACGCGCACCCAGCAGCTGGAATGCTCGTCCATCGCACCCAGCCGGTCCCAGTGGAACTGCACCTTGATGCGGCCGTATTCGTCGGTCCAGATTTCCTCTCCTGCCGGCCCCACGACCACGGCGGTCTGCGGGCCTGTCGTGCGTGGCTTGGGTGTTTTTCTTGCCGGGGTATAGGGCAGGCTCGTGGGCTGGGCCGTGAGGCTGAATTTCTGGAAGGAGCCCTGCTCTTCGTTGCTCTTGAGCGCTTCTCCCGGCTTGGCGCTGTTGACCGAGGACGTGCCCGGGTTCTCGTGCAGGTGGTAGGTGACGCCGGTGATGAGGTACTGGCGGTTCTGGTCACCGCGCGGGTAGTTTTCCAGCGTGAAGGTATAGCCAGGTGCGATGCTGCGGTGGCGGGACTCGCCCTTGACGGTGCTGTGGCCCGTCAGCCCTTCCTGCAGGCGCACGCGGGCGTACTGCTCGCCGTCGCCGTGCTGCACGTAGCCACCCGGCCATTCGTAGATCTCGTAAGCATCGTGCGCGTGGCCCGGCGGCTGCTGGCGCATGTTGGAGAGGTCCGACCTCGGCTTCTTGAAGTCGTAGTCGTCGTTGTAGTACCGGCCCGACTTGATTTCCTCGCTGAGCACCCAGGCATGGATATTCTCTCGGTCGGCCGTGGCCGACTTCTCCGGCGGGTGGAACGGAATGGTTGCCGCGCCCGGCAAGGGTTCGTGGCAACCTACGATGTCGTCGGCGATCACCAGGGTGTGCTGGCCGCTCGCGTGCTGGAAGTAGTAGTAAGCGCCCTCATGCTCGAGCAGCCGCGAGACGAAGTCGAAGTCGCTCTCGCCGTATTGCACGCAGTAGTCCCAGCTGCGATAAGCCCGCGTGAGCTTGAACTGCATCGGGTAGCCGTACCGGCCCAGCACCTCCTGGACGATCTGCGGAACGGTCTTGAACTGGAAGATTCTGAAATCCTGCCGCCGCGTGGCCACCCACAGCCAGGGCTGCAGGCGCAGGTGGTACGAATAGAAGCGGTGGTCCTGCCCTTGCATGCCGAAGCGGGTGACCAGTCCATCGAGGTATCGGCGCCCGCCGCCCTGCGTTTCGATCTCCACCGTCGCCGTTTTGCCGAGCAGTGCCTTGGGATCGATGTTCCGGCTCTCCGAGCGCAGGTCGATGTCGAAGGAGAAAAGCTGGCTCAGCTCCTCGCTGCCCCGCAGCTGCCGGAACTGCAGTTGCTCTCCCAGGGGCGTCCGGATGGTGACGCGGCGTGTCATTGTGATCGGGTTCAGCCCTTGCGGCCGAACGGTAGAGTTCAAAACGGGCGCGATGATAGGAAGCGCTTCCAGGGCAGGGAAGGGCTTCCCGAAATTTGTTTTGTGTCCGAATGTCGGACGTTATGGCGGTGCAAATAAGCCGTTATGCGAGGGTGCCGGCATGGGCCTTTTCGTGCCTCTCCAGGCTTCACGCGCCGCATTCAAAAAATTCACGCCGGCGCCAGGCGCCCCGGCCCGGGGCTGCCGCTACGATGCAGCCATGGATTCCGCCCTTCGCCAGATCATCGAACGCGTGCGCGACAGTGCGCGCGCAGGCCGTCCCTTGCGCATCCGGGGGGGCGGCACCAAGGATTTCCATGGCGGCATGCCGCTGGACGGCGAACTGCTCGACACGCGTGCCTGCACGGGCGTGGTGGACTATGAGCCGAGCGAGCTGGTGGTGACGGTGCGCGCCGGCACCCCCCTCGCCGAGCTGGAGGCACTGCTGGCCAGCCGGGGGCAGTGCCTGCCGTTCGAGCCGCCGCATTTCGGCGAGGGCGCCACCGTGGGGGGCATGGTCGCGGCAGGGCTGTCGGGCCCGGCCCGCGCGAGCACCGGGGCCGTGCGCGATTTCGTGCTCGGAGCGGAGATCGTCAACGGCCGCGCCGAATGCCTGCGCTTTGGCGGGCAGGTCATGAAGAACGTGGCGGGCTACGACGTGTCGCGGCTGATGGCCGGGGCCTGGGGCACGCTGGGCGTCGTGACCGAAGTGAGCCTCAAGGTGCTGCCCGTGCCGCCCGCGGAGGCCACGCTGTGCTTCGAGCTGCCTCAGGTCGAGGCGCTGCGGCGGCTGCAGGAATGGGGTGGCCAGCCGCTGCCGTTGAATGCCAGCCGCTGGGAGGCCGGCCTGTCCGGCGCCGCGGGCGGCGTGCTGCACTTGCGGCTGCGGGGTGCCGTGGCGGCCGTGGAGTCCGCCTGCCGCGCCCTGGGCGGGCAGCTGCAATCGCCGCAGGAGGCGGCCGCGCAGTGGGGCGCCTGCCGCGAACAGGCGCTGCCGTGGTTCGCCGGCCGGCCCGCGGGCGCCGCGCTCTGGCGCCTGTCGGTGCCGCAGTCGGCCCCGGCCCTGGCGCTGCCTGCCGGTGCATCCGGCCCGCTGGTCGAATGGCACGGCGGGCTGCGCTGGGTGCAGGCGCCGCCAGCCCTGGGGCCTGCGCTGCAGGAGGCCGCGCGTGCCGTCGGCGGTGCTGCCACGCTGTTCCGCGCCCCGGCGGAATCTCCCGAGCCGGCGGCCGGTGCCGCGCCGGCGCAGCCCGCGGACGCGGCCCTGCAGCGCATCCATGACCGGCTGCGTGCGGCCTTCGATCCCGAGGGCATCTTCAATCCCGGACGGCGGGTGGCGGGGTAGGCGAGGGCATGCGCCTCCTGAGGCACCTCATGGGGCGGCACCGCACGCCGTCCACCAACCGGCTGCTGGGGCTGCTGCTGGCGTTCAACGCGGGTGCGGTGAACGCGGGCGGCTTCCTCGTCGTGCACAGCTACACCTCGCACATGACGGGGTTCCTGTCCACCGTGGCCGACAACCTCGTGCTGGGCAACATGGCCCTGGTGCTGGCCGCCGTGGGCACGCTATGGGCGTTCATGTCGGGAGCGGGCACCACCGCGATCATGGTGAACTGGGCGCGCCACCACCGGCTGCGCAGCGGGTTCGCGCTGCCGCTGCTCCTGGAGGCCGTGCTGATGCTGCTGTTCGGGCTCATGGGCGCGATCACCCTGGGCTGGCCCACCCCGTTCTCGGTGCCGCTCACGGTGCTGCTGCTGGCCTTCCTCATGGGGCTGCAGAACGCGGTGGTGACCAAGATGTCTTCCGCCCAGATCCGCACCACGCACATGACGGGCGTGGCCACCGACCTGGGCATCGAGATGGGCAAGATGCTCTACTGGAACCGGCGCGGCACGCCGCCGGAAGCGCACGTGCATTCCAACCGCGCCCGGCTGGTGCTGTTCGCGAGCCTGCTGGGCATGTTCACGGCCGGCGGCATCGTGGGCGCGGCCGGCTTCAAGCACGTGGGCTTCGTCTGGGTGGTGCCGCTGGCGGCGGTGCTGCTGGGGCTCGCGCTGCCGCCGCTCGCCTCGGATTTCGGGCACCTGGCCGCGCTGTGGCGCGCGCGCCGCCATCGCCCTTGAGCGCCCTGCGGGCCGACACCACGACCTTCCCACGACAACGATCACCATGCAAACCCGACTCGCCCCCGAATTCCAGGACACGCCCGAAGGCCGCGAGGCCGAGGGCATCCTGCGCAAGTGCGTGCACTGCGGCTTCTGCACCGCCACGTGCCCGACCTACCAGTTGCTCGGCGACGAGCTGGACGGGCCGCGCGGGCGCATCTACCTCATCAAGCAGGTGCTGGAAGGGGAGACACCCACGCGCAAGACGCAACTGCACCTGGACCGCTGCCTGACCTGCCGCAACTGCGAGACGACCTGCCCGAGCGGCGTGCAGTACGGGCGCCTGGTGGATATCGGCCGGCGCATCGTCGAGGACAAGGTGCCGCGGCCGCTGCCCGAGCGCGCGCGCCGCTGGGCATTGAAGGAGGGCCTGCCTTCGCCGCTCTTCAAGCCGGCCCTGAAGGCCGGCCAGGCCGTGCGCGGGCTGCTGCCTGCCACGCTGCGCGCCAAGGTGCCGCGCCCCCAGGAGGCCGGCGCCTGGCCGGTGCGCGAGCACGCGCGCAAGGTGCTCATGCTCGCGGGCTGCGTGCAGCCGGCGATGCTGCCCAATGTGAACCGCGCCACGGCGCGCGTGCTGGACGCCGCGGGCATCCAGACCGTGATCGCCGCCGGCGAGGGCTGCTGTGGCGCGGTGAAGTTCCACCTCAACGACCAGGACGGCGGCCTCGCGCAGATGCGCGCCAACATCGATGCCTGGTGGCCGCACGTGGAGGCGGGCGGCGTGGAGGCGATCGTGCTCAATGCCTCGGGCTGCGGCGCAACGGTCAAGGAGTACGGCCACCTGCTGCGCCACGACCCGGCCTACGCCGCGCGGGCGGAGCGCGTCAGCGCGCTGGCGCGGGACCTGTCCGAGCTGCTGCCGGACATGCTGCCCGCGCTCGCCGAGCGGCTGCAGGGGCGGATCGATCCCCCGCGCGCGCTGCTCGCCTACCACCCACCCTGCACGCTGCAGCACGGCCAGAAACTGCGCGGCGGGGTGGAGGCCCACCTGGCCCGCCTGGGCTTCCGCCTGCGCGTGGCGCGCACGGAGTCGCACCTGTGCTGCGGTTCCGCCGGCACCTACTCGCTGCTGCAGCCGGAGATCGCCGGCCAGTTGCGCGACCGCAAGCTCGGCGCGCTGGACGAGGCCTGCGCGGAGGAGCCGCCCGCGGCCATCCTCTCGGCCAATATCGGCTGCATCACGCACCTGCAGAGCGGCACCCAGGTGCCCGTGCGGCACTGGGTGGAGGTGCTCGACGAGGCCCTGCGGCCGGGCGCCGTCTAGCGCCGCGCAGGGGCCGGGCGCGGCAAACTGGCATGATGGCGGGTTTTACGCCGCGTGGCCATGCCGCGCAGCCGGGCCGCACGCCCTGACCAGACCGCATCCTTGATTGCCATGACCGACAACGCGACCGCAGAAGCAACCCAGAACCCCGTCCCCGCCGCAGCGGGCGACGCGCAGGCCGCGGCAGGCCGCGAAGACGCAATGGACAATGCCGCGCCGGCCGCCACCGGCGATGCTGCCGAGGCCGGCAGCGAAGGCCGCGCCCCCCGCGCCGGCCGCCGTGGAGGCCGGGGCCGCGGAGGCGCCCGCAACCGCTCCGCGGGCGATCCCGCCGCCGCGCCAGGCCCTGCCGCGCCGCAGGCCCAGGGCCCGCGCCGCACCCATCCCGTGCTGGAGCAACTGGCAGGGTTCTATCCGCACCTCTTCGGCGCGCAGTTCCTGCCGCTCAAGCGCGGCATCTTCCAGGACCTGCAGGACGCCCACCCCGGCGCCTTCGAGAAGGACGACCTGAAGGCCGCGCTGGGCATCCATACCCGCTCCACCCGCTACCTGCAGGTGGTGGCCGAGGGCCGCCCGCGGCACGACCTGCAGGGCCAGGCCGTTGAGGCCATGGCGCCCGAGCACGTGCACCACGCGCTGCTGGAGGTCTTTCGCCGCAAGAAGCCGCGCGACGGCGAGGACCTCACCGCCAAGCTGCGCCGCCGCATCGCCCAGGCGTACGAAGCATCGGGCCTCACGCGCGAAGCCTACGACGCGCTGGTGCGTGGCCGCGACGAGCGCGCCAATGCCGTGCTGGACGAAGCCTTCGCCGAAGTCGCCGAGCGCGACGCCAAGGCCGAGGCCCTGCTGCGCGCCTTCGAGGCCAGCGGCAGCACGGTGGAACAGTTCGCCGACATGTACGGCCTGCAGCCGCGGGCGGCCGAGCGGCTGCTGCAGCGTGCGCGCCAGATGCGTGCAGCGCCCGTGGCTGCACCCGCACCAGCGGCCCCGGAAGCTCCGGAGCCCCCGCCGGCCGAGGCCTGAGCCGCCCGGCCAGCATTCGCGCTGCGGCTTTTCAGCGGGGCTGCTGCAGCTCGTCGCGGGTGCAGAGGCGGCTGTTGCTGCCCATGCACCCTGCCGTGATGAGGTACGGCACGTTGGCTGAATGGAGCAGGGAGCCGCGCAGCATGCCATTGGCGTCCACCGTGAAATATCCGCTGCGGTATTCGGTGTTCGTTCCGCCTTCGGAGGCCTGGCAGTTCAGTGAACCGGACGTCGCCAGTCCATTGCCAGCGAGGTCGTAGGTACCCCGGTACTGGCAGTTCTTGTAGGTCCCCATGGCAATGGTGTCCATGCGAAACACGCCGTTGCGTGCGACGAGGTCGATGGCGATCGAATCGCTGGCAGGGTAGGGGGAGCGGTAGCCCTGGCCCGCGAAGGCCTTGTCAAAGCGCGCGGTGTGATCTTCATAGCGGTAGCGCGAGATGCGCCGCGGCGTGTCGCCAGGCAGCGTGATGGTGCCCGTGGTGGGGCTGTTCAGCACCAGTTGCGCGGTCCCCACGCTCGCGGCCTCCTGCCCGGGAGTGACGGCCCCTCCGATCACGGGGCCGTTGCGGAACTCCTTGAGGGGGATCTCGTAGTTGCGTACCTGCACCATGTCCACCGGAGCGGAGCCCTGCAGGAACAGGGAGGAGCCGTCGGCGCGGTATCCGAGGTACGACACGATCAGCGCCCCGCTGCCGGGCAGGTTCTCGATCTGCAGGCTGCGCCCCGGCCGTCCGTTCAGTTCGTCGTCGAAGCTCCACATTCCCGTCTGCAGTGAGAAGCCGCCGTAGAAGTGCGTCGAGCAGGGCGCGGGCGTGCCGGGGTGGACCGCGCCAGTCATCCAGCAGGCGCCTGCCGCGATGACGCTGGCGCCGTCGATCTCCATCTTTCCGGAGAGAAAGCCCTGGCTGTCGAACCGGAGTTGTTCGATCTTGTAGGTGCCCTGCTGCTGCGCGCCGGAGGCATCCGTGCAGACCTTCGTGCCTTGCGAGGCCAGGCTCCCGCCCTGCACCTGGTAGGGGCCTGAATAGGCACAGAGGCTGCCGTCGCTGCTGCTGAGCTGTTCCAGCCGGAGGTTGCTGTCGGACAGCCGCATCCGGTACGTTGCCGTCCGGGGTGACCGGCTCGCCTGGGAATACAGCCCGATCTCGATCTGCCGGTCGAAATCGCGGGACAGTTGCTGGTTGCCATACGTGAAGCGGGAGATGCGCCGCGGCGCCTCGCCCGGCAGCGTCACGGTGCCGGAGGTGGGCGTGTCGAAAGCCAGGCGCAGCGTGCCGACGCTGCCCGCCACCTCGCCGTTGGCGGCTCCCCCGCCGATCACCGGGCCGTTGCGGAACTCGCGCAACTCGCCCGTGAAGTTGTTGTCGTCCTGCGCGCGGTAGCCGCTCGCCTGCAGGAAGAGCGCCGAGCCGTCGGCGCGGTAGCCCAGGTAGGAGACGACCATGCCGCGGCCCAGCTGGGTGTCGATCTGCAAACTGCGGCCGGGCTGGCCGGTGAGTTCGCCATCGAAGGCCCACATGCCGGGCTCGGGCTCTGCCGATGCGGTGCCTTGCGCGAAGGCCGGCGCGGCTCCGGTGGCGGCCAGGGCCGCGAGAAGCGCAGGCACCAGGGCGCTGCGGATGGATGGAATGGCAATTTTCATGATGGCGGTCTCAGAGTGGCTGGTCGATGGTCGTCCGGGCGTCTCACCGGCCGGTGACCAGCCGCGTGCCCTCGGCTTCCTCGATCCTTCCGCGCAGCAGCCCGTTGCGGTCCACGGTCAGGTCGGTGATGCGGTAGGGGGTGTCGGTGGTAGTGGTGCCGCCGTCGCTGAAGCAGGTGCGGGTGCCTTCCGAGGCCAGTCCGTTGCCGGCCAGGCGGTAGGTGCCCTTGTATTCGCAATAGTTGCCGGTCGTGGGCGTTGCCTTCATCTGGAAGACATCGCTGCGTGCGGCGATATCGAGCAGGGTCCGCATGCCTTCGTAGTTCCCGAACGGATACACGTAGGCGGCGAAGGCCCTGTTGAAGCGTTCGGTGTGGTCTTCGTAGCGATAGCGGGAAATACGGCGCGGCGTGGACTCGAAGGGCAGTTTGATCGTGCCCGTGGTGGGGCTGTCGAAATCCAGCTGCGCTTCGCCCACCGTCGAGGCCTCTTCGCCGGATGACGCGGGTCCGCCGATCGCCGGGCCGTTGCGGTATTCCTTCAGGATGACGGAGTAACGGGTAGCCGCGGCGCGGTCCGGCGTGACACCCTGCAGGAACATCGACGAGCCATCGGGGCGGTACCCGAGGTACGAGACGAACATCGTCCGGCTGCCATCCTGCGCATCGATCTGCAGGCTGCGGCCGGGCCGTCCGTCCAATTCGTCGTCGAAGCTCCACATTCCCGGCTGAACCACGGCATAGCTGCGCCGGACGGTGGCGCAGGTCAGGGGGCTGTCGAGGAAGACGGCTCCCGCTCTGCAAGGGCCCATCAGGTAGGTCGTGCTGTCGCCGGAACGCAGCGTGCCGGTGAAGATCCCGTAACTGTCTATGGAGAAGCGCTCCGCACGAAAGGTGCTGCTGCGCTGCGTACCGTTCGCATCGGTGCAGACCCTGGTGCCCTCGGACTCCACCCCCGCGCCGCGGGGCTGGTACGGGCCCGAATATGTGCACAGGCTGCCGTCCGACGTGGTCTGCTGGCGCAGGCGGAACGTACCCTGGGCGAGTTGCATATCGTAGTTCTGGACGTTGATGGGCTGGGGCTGTGCGAAGGCCGCCAGGATGAAATCTCTCCGGAATGGTTCGTTCCACAAGGTCTGGTACGTCAGCCGCGAGATGCGCCGCGGCACGTCGCCGGGCAGCGTCACGGTACCGGACGTGGGAGTGTCGAAGCTGAGCTGGACGGTGCCCAGGCTGGCAGCCGGCTCTCCGTTGCCGGTGGATCCGCCGATCACGGGGCCGTTGCGGAACTCCTGCAGCGTGCCGGTGAACGCGGTGCTGCCCGCCGGACGCAGGCCGCTCGCCTGCAGGAAGAGGGAGGATCCATTGGACCGGTAGCCCACGTAGGAGACGACCATGCCCTGGCCTTCCTGGGTGTCGATCTGCAGGCCGCGTCCCGGCTTGCCATTCTGCTCGCCGTCGAAGGCCCACATGCCGGGCTCGGGCTCCGCGCCCGCCGCCGCGGTGGTTTGCGCCCAGGCCGGTGCGACGCCTGCCGCGGAAGCGGCCAGGGCAAGCGCGCACGCCAGAGCAAGGCGTGCCGGGCGAGCACGCCGGAGTGGGCGGGCGATGGTGGTGTTCTGCATGGGTTGTCCCTCCTGTGCATGGTGGCGTGAATGCGAAGTATTTACTAAAGCGTAAAACGCGCTTCCTGCCTACCCCTCCTGGGTAGGCTTCTGGTATCAATGGATACCAAAAATGACCTTTGTGACGGGTCGTTGCGCAACCTTCGCGGCCTGCGCTGGTACGGTTGGCACCAGCCCCAGGGCACCATTTTTCGGGAGCCGGGCGCGTCAGAACGGGCAGGAGGAGACATGACCACCGACAACGACAATTCCGTCAAGGACCGCTCAGCGTTCGAGACAGCCGTCTGGATGCTCAAGGTGGAGATGGGCAATGCCGGCGCGCACATGACCATCGACGGCAATGCCCGGCTCGCCTATACCCGCCAGATCGACGCCATGGCCAATGAACTGCGCACCCAGGCCCTGTCGGGGCGCATCACCTGGGCGCAGGCCGCGCAGCAGGCGCAGGACACGCGCAACGTGATCATGGAAGTGATCCGCGGGCGCAGCACTCCCTTCGGGCGGGCCATGGCACAGCAGCTCAAGGCCGAAGGCAAGACGCTCAACGAACTCATCGCGCGCAAGGTGCAGCAGCTGCATGGGCCGGGCGCGCAGTTCGACCGGCTCACGGCGGCGCAGCAGAACGGCGTCTATGCGGAGATCGTGAAGTCGGCTGGCAAATCCAATCCGCGCGTCACCCAGACCATGCGGGGGCTGTCGCGCGCGGGGCGGGGGCTCATCGTGCTGTCGCTGGCGCTGTCGGTGTACAACGTGGCGACGGCGCAGGACAAGGTCGCGGCGACCGGCCGCGAGGTGGCCGTGACCGGCGCGGGCATCGGCGGCGGCATGGCCGGCGGCGCGCTCGCGGGCCTGGCCTGCGGTCCGGGGGCGCCGGTCTGCGTGGCGGTCGGTGCCTTCGTGGGGGGCGCACTGGCCGCCTTCGGTGTGGACATGCTCTGGTGAGGCGCCCGGTCCATGGATGTCCTCGCTCCCGAAGAACTGTCCCTCCATCTCCTGCGGGAGGCCGACGCGCGGCACAAGCCACTGAGCGACATCGTGCTGGCCGGCCAGCGCACCGGCCGCACCGTGGAGGCCGCGCTACTGGAGGCCGCGTTCCGCTGCGACAGCGGCTATCTGCTGTTCACCACCGACGACGTGCCGGACGAGGAATTCCTCGGCATTCACCTCTTCAGCCCCAGCCTGGAACTGCTGGACTCCGCCACCCTCGGCGGCATGTATTCCACCGGCAGTTTCCTGCTGCTGGGCGTGGAGGGAACGGACACGGTGCGGTTCCGGTTCATCGGCGGCACGGACTGGCGGCTGAGGGTGCTGCCGCGGCCCCGCCTGCGCGTGCCCCTGATGCCGGAGGCGCGCGGGGTCTCCAGGCCGCTGGGGTTCTCCCGGCGTTTCGAGATCACCGGGCGGCCCCAGCGCGAGCTGTCCGACTGACCGGGGGGCTCAGGGCGCGGGGCTGGCGAGCGCCGCCTCGATGTCCGCGGCGAGCGATGCGGGCTTGTCGGTGGGGGCATAGCGGCGGATTACCTGGCCGTCCCGGCCGACCAGGAACTTGGTGAAGTTCCACTTGATGGCCTTGGTGCCTAGCAGGCCCGGCGCCTCCGCGGTCAGCCAGCGGTAGAGCGGCGGCGCCTCCGATCCGTTCACGTCGATCTTGGCCATCATCGGGAAATCCACGCCGTAGTTGCGCTGGCAGAACGCGGCGATCTCGCCGTTCGATCCCGGATCCTGCCGGCCGAACTGGTTGCACGGAAAGCCCAGCACGGCAAGCCCGCGGTCCGCGTAACGCTGGTGCAGTTCCTGCAGGCCCGCGAACTGCGGCGTGAAGCCGCAGGCGCTGGCGGTGTTTACGATGAGGAGCACGCGTCCCGCGTACTGGCGCAGCGGCACCGTCTGGCCGTCCATCTGCAGGGCATCGAAGTCATAGGCGGAGGTCATCTCGGCGTCTCCCGGTGAAGAAAGGGCCCGCGACGGGGGCCTCACGCGCATTGTCGCAAGGACCGCGGGAGGCTGCGCACCCGCCTGCGGCTTCAGCGCCGCTGCAGCGAAGCCAGCAGCGCGGCCAGCACGATCATGCCGCCGCCCAGCAGCGTGCGCGGCTGCAGCGCGGCCGCCGACAGCAGCACCGACGACACGCTGGCGAACACCACTTCCGAGAGCATCACGATCGCCGTCGTGCCTGCCGCCAGCCGGGATGCGCCGAACTGCAGCGCCCAGTTGCCCAGCAGCAGCACGCCCGCGAGCAGCGCTGCCGTGGCGATCCAGGTGGCGTTGGGCGCGGGGAAGGGCTCCACCACGCCCGCGTGCAGGCCGATCGTGCCCACCGCGAGCGCCATCAGCATGCAGCCGCCGAACATCGAGAACATGCGGGCCTGCCCCGGAACTGCATGCAGGCGCCGCAGCGTGACGTTGGTGAGCGCGAACATGAAGCCGCCCAGCAGGGCGAGGCCGTCGGCCATCGACAGCCCGTGCAGCAGTGCCTGCGCGGACGCGTCCCTGGGCCAGATCACCAGCACCACGCCTGCGAAGGCCAGCGCCAGCCGCGCGATCGCCCCGGCCGTGGGGCGCTCGCCGAGCACCTTCCAGGCCAGCAGCACCGCCCAGGCGGGCATCAGGTAGAACAGCAGGATCACGCGCACCACGTCGCCCACGGTGACCGCCCAGTTGAAGGCCACGTTGTTCAATCCCGAGCTGAGGGCGAGCAGCCATAGCTGCGGATGCGCGCACAGCTGCGCCCAGAGGCCCGGGCGCAGCGCCAGCAGCGCGACCAGCACGCCGCAATACATCACTGCCGTGGCCCAGAGCGGGTGGAGGCCGGCTGCGTGCATCAGCCGGAAGGGCCACCATGCCAGCCCCCAGACGAAGGCATTGAACAGCAGGGCGAGGATGGGCAGCGGGGTGGTCATGGAATATCCGGGCCGAAATGGCGGCGGGTGCCTGGAGGCGGGTGTTCCGCGCACCTGCGCCGGATGCGGCCCGCGGGGGCCGGTCTTCAGTGGTGGTGGTCGTGCCGCGCGAGGTGCAGCAGGTGCTCCACCTCGTCGTGATGGCGGGTGCAATTGTGGATGTGCCAGCGCCGGATCATCCACATCACGCCCGCCACCACGAGCCCGAAGGCCGTGATCGCGCCGAACACCGACAGCCCCATCTTGAGCGAGAGGCTGTAGAACGCGCCCAGCCCCAGGATGGCCGCCTGTTCGTTGAAGTTCTGCACGGCGATGGACCGGCCGGCGCCCATGAGGTTGTGGCCGCGGTGCTGCAGCAGCGCGTTCATGGGCACGACCAGGTAGCCGCCCAGGCCGCCAAGGAGGATCAGGAAGGGAATGGCGATCCAGATGCTCTTGATGAACACCATCAGGATCAGCAGCACGCCCATGGCGATGCCCAGCGGGATGACCTTGGTGGCCATGTCCAGCCGCATGCGCATGGAGGCCACCACGGCCCCCACCGCGGTGCCGATGGCCACCACGCCCGTGAGCGCCGACGCCTGGGTGGTGTTGTAGGCCAGCGCGGCGGCCGCCCAGGCCAGCACGATGAACTTCAGGTTGCCGCCGGCGCCCCAGAAGAGGGTGGTGGTGGCCAGGGAGATCTGCCCGAGCTTGTCGCGCCAGAGGCGGTTGTTGCAGGCCCAGAAATCGGGGAGCAGCGCCAGCGGGTTGCGCGGCATGGGGCGCATTTCGACACCGGTGTGCGGAATGCGGGTGTTGAACCAGGCGGCGGCGAGATAGACGGTGATGAGCGTGGCGATGGCCGCCTCGGCCGCGGTGTCCACGCCGGTGTCCACGAACGGGATGTCCACCGACAGCAGCCATCCGGAGATGTTGGGGCCCACCAGCTGGCCGCCCAGCAGCACGCCCAGGATGATGGAGGCGATCGTGAGGCCCTCGATCCAGCCATTGGCCTTGACCAGCTGCGAGGCCGGCAGCAGCTCGGTGAGGATGCCGTACTTGGCGGGGGAGTAGGCCGCGGCACCCAGGCCCACCACCGCATAGGCGATGAGCGGATGGGAGCCGAACAGCATCATGAGGCAGCCGACGACCTTGATCGCGTTGCTCACGAACATGACCTTGCCCTTGGGCATCGCGTCCGCGAAGGCGCCCACGAAGGGGGCCAGCACCACGTAGAACAGGGCGAACATGGGCACCAGCGCGGCCCGCTGCCATTCCGGGGAGCCGTTGGTGCGCAGCAGTTCGACGGCCGCCACGAAGAGTGCGTTGTCGGCCAGCGAGCTGCAGAACTGCGCCGACATGATGGTGTAGAAACCGCGCTTCATCGAATGGCTGTGGGGTGCATCAGCGGAACTGATGCCCTGTTAAATCTCGGACCCGGCTGCAAGTGACTGGCGGTTATATCACGCGCCCTGTACGCTCCGATGCCAGAATTCCCCCCTTTCCGCCTGCCGTCCAGCCTCCATGCCGCGCCCCATACGAGCCACGATCCACACTGCTGCACTGCAGCAAAACCTGGCACGCGCCCGTGCCGCCACGCCTGACGCCCGCGTGTGGGCCGTGGTCAAGGCCAATGCCTACGGCCACGGCATCGAGCGCGCGTTCGAAGGGCTGCGCGGGGCGGACGGCTTCGCGCTGCTGGACCTGGGCGAGGCCGAGCGGGTGCGCCAGCTGGGATGGCGGGGACCCATCCTGCTGCTGGAGGGGGTGTTCGAGCCGCGCGACCTGGAACTGTGCTCGCGCCTGTCGCTCTGGCACGTGGTGCATTGCGACGAGCAGATCGACTGGCTTTCCGCGCACAAGACGCATGCGCCGCACCGGGTCTTCCTCAAGATGAATTCGGGCATGAACCGCCTGGGCTTCCCGCCGGCGCGCTACCGGGCGGCCTGGGCACGCCTGAATGCGCTGCCGCAGGTGGACGAAATCTCGTTCATGACCCACTTCAGCGACGCCGACGGGCCGCGCGGCATCGCCCACCAGATCGAAGCCTTCTGCACCGCCACGCAGGACCTGCCGGGCGAGCGCACGGTCAGCAACAGCGCCGCCACCCTGCGGCATGCCGGTGGCGACGCGCGGGTGCGCGGCGACTGGGTGCGTGCGGGCATCGTGCTCTATGGCAGCGCCGCCGACCACCCCGAACACACGGCTGCGCACTGGGGCCTCGCGCCCACCATGACGCTGTCGGCGCGCATCATCGGCACCCAGCAGCTGCAGGCAGGGGATACGGTGGGCTACGGGTCGTCCTTCACGGCGGACCGGCCGCTCGCCATCGGCGTGGTGGCCTGCGGCTATGCCGACGGCTATCCGCGCCATGCCCCCACGGGCACGCCGGTGCTGGTGAACGGCGTGCGCACCCGCACCGTGGGCCGGGTGAGCATGGACATGATCACCGTGGATCTCTCTCCGCTGCACGAGGCCGGCGTGGAGGCGGGCGTGGGCAGCGAGGCCACGCTCTGGGGCCGGGCGTCCTGCGGGGCCGTGCTATGCATCGACGATGTGGCACAGCCGGCCGGCACCGTGGGCTACGAGCTGATGTGCGCCCTGGCGCCGCGGGTGCCGGTGGTGGTGGACTGATGCCCGCCGGGCGTACGCGGCCCGGCCAGCGCGCCGGGGGATCGAACTGGCGCCGCGTGCGCACGCCCGGGCGCACGCTGGAGGCTTCGCTGCTCAGCCGCTACCAGTTGCGAGTGCACGGCTGGTGCATCGGTGCCTTCATGATGGCCTTCATGTGGGCGGTTTCGCACACGCAGATGGTGCTGGGCGTGGAGTCGCTCGCCGTGCGTTACCTGGCCACGCTCGGGGCGGGCTATGTCGCCTACCTGCTGGTGCTGCGGCTCTGGGCTGCGCGGCTCGTGCGGTTGCCTGCCCGGAGCGCGCGGAACCGGAGCGAGGAGGATGTGGATGCCTCCAGCGGCGTGGATGTGCTCGACGTGGCCGACGCCCTGTACGACGCCGGCGACCTGGCCGCACGGGCCGTGCGCAGTGCCGGCGGGCGATCGCCCACGCTGCCGCAGTCCGGCGGCGGCGATTTCGCGGGGGCCGGGGCGGATGGCCATTTCGGCGACGCCCTGGGCGACATGGCGGGCAACGCCCTGGGCGCCGCCGCCGAGGCCGACGAGGGCGCGGTGGTGGTCGTGCCCGTGGTGGCGATCTTCCTCATCGGCGCGGCCGTGCTGTTCGGGGCGGGGGCGCTCGCGCTGCTGTACTTCGGCTTCGACGTGCTGCTGGCCGTGGCGGTGGAGCTGGCGTTCTCCTATGCCACGGCGCGCGCTGCCATGGGCGTGGAGCGCGCGGGCTGGCTCGCGGCCGCCGTGCGCCTCACCTGGAAGCCCCTGCTGGGCGCGCTGCTGTGCGCCGTGGTGCTAGGGGCCGCGCTCGACCGCTTACTGCCCGAGGCGCGGTCGCTGCCGCAGGCGGTGCGCATGCTCCAGGGCGGCCACCGCTGAACCTGCGTTGCGGGATGGGCGCGGGCTGCGCACGCGGCCCCGCATATCGATACAACCACAAAGTCGTTCTGCGGGTACGGCCGGCTTGGCATAGTGGCACCCTCGCTGCGGAGCAGCCCCATTCGAGAAGAAGACACCACCATGCGATTTTCCCGCACCCTCCTGGCGGCCGCGTTCGCGGCCTCGCTCACGGCAGCCCTGCCCCTGGCCGCGCAGGCCGCCACCTTCCGCTTCGCCCGGTCGGCCGACGTGACCACCTGGGACGTGCATGCGCACAACGTGGGCCCGAACAATGTGCTGCATTCGGCGGTGTACGAGACGCTGGTCGAATACAACAGCAAGACCTTCAAGCCCGAGCCGCAGCTGGCCACCGCCTGGAAGCAGGTGAGCCCGACGCAGCTGCGCGTCACGCTGCGCCAGGGCGTGAAGTTCAGCGACGGCTCGCCGCTCACGGCCGAGGACGTGAAGTTCTCGCTGGAGCGCGCGAAGGCCAGGACGTCGAACTATGCGGTCTATGCCCAGGGCATCGACCGCGTGCAGGTGGTGGACGCGCAGACCATCGACATCTTCTCGGACGTGCCCAACCCGGTGCTGGTGAACCAGCTCACCGAACTGCGCATCCTGAGCAAGCCCTGGGCCGAGAAGAACAACGCGACCACCCCCAAGGACATCAAGACCAGCGACGAGCCCTATACGCACCGCAACGCGCTGGGCACGGGTCCGTTCGTGCTCAAGTCGTGGTCGCCCGACCAGCGCACCGTGCTCGCGGCCAACCCCTACTGGTGGGGCAAGGGAAAATTCGCCGGCAACGTGACCGATGTGGTCTATACCCCGATCAAGTCCGATGCGACCCGTACCGCGGCGCTGCTGTCGGGCGAGGTGGACTTCGTGCTCGATCCCAGCCCGCAGGACATCGCCCGCGTGCGCCAGACGCCGGGCTTCAAGGTGCTGGAAGGCCCGGAGAACCGCACGCTGTTCCTGGGGCTGGACCAGTTCCGCGAGGAACTGCCCGGATCGAACGTGAAGGGCAGGAACCCGCTCAAGGACGTGCGCGTGCGCCGCGCGCTCTACCAGGCGATCGACATCCAGGCCATCCAGCGCGTGACGCTGCGCGGCCTCGCGCAGCCCACCGGCGCGCTGATCGCGCGGCAGGTGAACGGCTGGACGCAGAAGGCCGACGTGCGCTGGCCCTACGACGCCGCCGCCGCGCAGAAGCTGCTGGCCGAGGCGGGCTATCCGCAGGGCTTCGAGGTCGATTTCGCGTGCAGCGCGGGACGCTACACGAACGACGAGCAGCTCTGCCAGGCGATCACGGCGCAATGGGCCAAGGTGGGCGTGCGCGCCAAGCTGCGCACCCAGCCGTTTTCCACGTACTTCCCGATGATCCAGCGCAACGAGGCCAGCATCTACCTGCTGGGCTGGGGCGTGCCGACCTTCGATGCGTTCTATTCGCTGCAGTCGCTGGTCCGCTCGCCCGGCGCGGGCGGCGACGGCAACTTCAACCTGGGCCGCTTTTCCGATCCGCAGCAGGACGCGCTGATCGAGCGCATCAAGAAGGAGACGGACCCGGCCACGCGCAACGGCCTCATCGAGCAGGCGCTGCTGAAGGACCACGAGCTCATCTCGCACATCCCGCTCTACAACCAGATCATCCCCTGGGCCGCCACGCAGAAGGTGGAGCTGCCGCACCGTGCCGACAACCGCATCGACTGGCGCGTGCTGAAGGTGGCTAACTGACCGTCAGCCGGTGACCGTCCCGCTGGCCTCACCCAGGCCGATGCGCACCGCGCCCTCGCGCTCGCACCAGCCGCGCAGCGTGACCGTGTCGCCGTCCTCCAGGAAGCTGCGCTCCTCGCCCGTGGGCAGGCGCACGGGCTGGCGACCGGCCGCGGCCAGTTCCAGCAGCGAGCCGGCCTCCTGCGGCCCGGGGCCGGACAGCGTGCCCGAGCCGAGCAGGTCGCCGCTCTGCAGGTTGCAGCCGTTCACCGTGTGGTGCGCCACCAGCTGCGCGGGCGTCCAGTAGGCAGCGCGCGCGGTGCCGGTGCGTGACAGCCGCACTGGCGGCAGGCCCTGCGCGCGCATGCGCTCCGTCTGCAACAGCACTTCCAGCGTGATGTCGAAGGCACCCGAGGCGCGGTGGGCGGGTGAGTCCAGGTAGGGCAGGGGCTGTGGATCCTCCTGCGGCCGCGTGAAGGGCGCGCGGAACGGAGCCAGGGCCTCCAGCGTCACCACCCAGGGCGAGAGCGTGCTCGCGAAATTCTTCGAGAGGAACGGGCCCAGAGGCTGGTACTCCCAGCCCTGGATGTCGCGCGCGCTCCAGTCGTTGAAGAGCGCGACGCCGAACAGGTGGTCCTCGGCCTCGCCGATGCCGACGGGCTCTCCCTGTGCGTTGCCCGCACCGATGAACCATCCCAGTTCCAGTTCGTAGTCCAGCCGCCGGCTGGGCGCGAGCACGGGCGCCGCGGCATCGGGGGCCTTGAGCTGGCCGCGGGGGCGCCGCACTGCTGCGCCGCTCACGCCGATGGAGGAGGCGCGGCCGTGGTAGCCGATGGGCACCCACTGGTAGTTGGGCAGCAGCGGGTTGTCGGGACGGAACTGGCGGCCCACGTTGGTGGCGTGGTGCACGCTCGTGTAGAAGTCGGTGTAGTCGCCGATGCGGCAGGGCACGAGCATCCCGGTGCCCGCCTGGGGCAGCAGCGCGCCCTTCCAGGCGGCCTGCTGCGGGCTGCCGGCGGCGAGGCCCTGCGAAAGGCGCGCCCGCAGGGCCCGGCGTGCCTGCGGCCCTGCGGCCATCAGCGCGTTCATGTCGTCGCCGGCCACGAGGCCCGCGGCCTGCAGGTCCAGGATCCGGTCGCCGATGGCCACGCCGATGCGGGCGCCGCCGTCCTGCGCGCGGAAGCGGCCGAAGGGCAGGTTCTGGATGGGAAAGTCGCAGCCCGCGGCGTTGGCAGATTCGACCCAGCTGCGCAGGGATGGGGCGTGGGTGGCGTCGGTGTGCTGTGGCATGGCTGTGTCTCAGTCCACGGTCATCCCGGCCTTGCGGGCCACCTGGCCCAGGCGGTCGTACTCGCGCAGCGTCAGCGCTCCCAGTTCGGCCGCGGAGGAGCCGCGGGGCGTGAAGCCGGCGGCCTGCAGGCGGTCTTTCACGGCGGGGTCGGCCAGTGCTTCCTGCAGGGCCTTGTCCAGGCGCTGCACCACCGGGGCCGGCATGCCGGCGGGGCCATAGACCCCGAACCACGGCTCCACCGCATAGCCGGCGAGGCCCGCCTCGGCCAGGGTGGGCACGTCGGGCAGGGCCGGCGAGCGCTGCGATCCGGCCACGGCCAGCGCCCGCAGCTTGCCGGCCTGGATGTGCGGCAGCGATGCGGGCAGGTTGTCGAACGCCACGGGCACCTGGCCTGCGATCAGGTCGGTGATGAGCGGGGCGCTGCCCTTGTAGGGCACGTGCGTCCATTCGGTCTTGCTCAGTTGCCCGAACAGCACGCCGGCCAGGTGCATGGACGTGCCCGCGCCCGCGGTGGAGAACGGCAGGCCGGGGTGCTTGCGTGCGTAGTCGATCAGTTCGGCCACGTTCTTCACGGGCAGCGCGGGGCCGGCTTCCAGCACGATGGTCGATTGGCCCAGCAGGCCCACGGGAGTGAAGTCCTTGCGCGGGTCGAAGGGCATCTTCTTGTAGATGTGCGGGTTCAGCGCGTTGGTCGAGATCGCACCCATGCCCACGGTGTAGCCGTCGGGCGCGGCCTTGGCGACCGCATCCATGCCGATGTTGCCGCCCGCGCCGCCGCGGTTGTCGATGACGACGGGCTGGCCCAGCGTCTGCGCCATGCGCGCGCCCACCGTGCGTGCCACGAGGTCCGTGGTGCCGCCTGCCGCGTAGGGCACGATGAAGCGGATGGGGCGGGAGGGGAATGCCTCCTGCGCGGCCAGGGGGGCGCAGGCGGCGCCCAGCAGCAGGGCCGCGGCGGCACCCATCGCCGCGCGGCGCGGCATGGCAGGGGAATCGGACGGGATGGAACGCATGCTGTCTCCTGGTGGTGGTTGCCGCGATTGTTGCCAGCCTTCCCGGCCGCGCCAGCGGTTTGTCCACGGTGTGGACAAGAAGCCGCGGGATTCCATTCCCAGCCGGGTATGCTGGCGCCATGACCACCGTGGTGCTCGACCGCGTCCTGCGCATCCTCGACCAGCTCTCGCGCTACGACGCGGGAGGACTCTCGCTGTCGGACATCGCCCGCCAGTCGGGCATTCCCCATCCGACCGTGCACCGCCTGCTGCGCGATCTAGCGCAGGCGCGCCTCGTGACGCTGCTGCCCGACGGGCGCGGTTACGTGCTGGGCCGGCTGGCCTACGAGGTGGGGCTGGCAGCACGTGCGCGGCACGACGTGGCGCCGCTTTTCGCGGCCTCCCTGCGCCGCCTGGCGGAGGCCACGGGCTACGCCGCCTACCTGTTCGTGCGCAGCGGCATCGAGGCCGTCTGCCATGACCACACCCATGCGCAGCGGCTCGATCCGCCCCTGTCCGTCACCGTGGGCGGCCGGCGCCCGCTGGGCGTGGGCGCCGCGGGCCTGGCCCTGCTCGCCGCGCAGGACGATATCCGTGTGGAGGCGTCGCTCGCCGCCCATGCCGGAGTGCTCGGGCGCTACGGCGGGCTCGACGTGCCGTCGCTGCGCATCCTCATCGCGCAGACGCGCGCCCTGGGCTATGCCCGCAGCGGCGGCTGCCTGAACACCAACACCGCCGCCGTGGGCCATGCCGTGCGCGACCCGGGCGGCTGCGCCTTCGCGGCCGTGAGCCTGTCCACCACCGTCGCGCGCCTCACGCAGCGCGAGGCCGCCCGCCTCGCATCGCTGCTGCGCGCGGAGATCGCGCAGATCGAGCCGCGCGTGCGCTTCGCGTGGAGCGACGAGGCCGCGCTGCGGTGATGCGCACGACGTGGCGCATCCCCCGTGTGCACCTCGTGCCACCGCGTTCCATGGAAGCCGGCACGGCGCCACCCCTCCGATGGCCGCGGAGCAGGCCATGCCAGCAGACGCCGTGGAACCGGCTTTGCCGGGCCACTGACGTCGTCCCCCTGCCCGCCGTACGCAGTACGGCGAGAGCGGGGGCTGAGTGCCGCGGCTCCGAGCCTGCCTGCGCAGGCTTGGACGTGCACGAAGGGCAGCCGCCTCTGGCGGCCGCGTGGAGCGGCGCAGCCGCTCAGGGGGGTGTCATTTCTTTCAGGCCAATGCCTGCTGCACCGCCGGGCGCGCCGCCACGCGCTGAGAGTGAGCGTGGACCTTGGGAAAGCGCGCGATGTCCACGCCGTCGCTGGCCAGCCAGCCGGCGACGGTGAACAGGTAGCCGTCGGCCACCGTGTACTGGTCGCCCATCACCCAGGGACCGTCGCCGAGGGTGTGGTGCTCGATCATCTCGAAGCACTCGGTCATGTTCTGCGGCACCTTGCGCTGCATCGCGGCGATGGCCTCGGGCTCGTCGGCCCAGCGGATCGCGCGGGGGCGGTGCGCATGGGCGACATGCACGGTGGAGGCCAGGTAGCTGTGGAACTCCTGCATGCGCGCGAAGCCGTAGGCATCGGTGGGCGCGAGGCGCGCCTGCGGAAAGCGCTGCGCCACATAGGCGAGCAGGGCGGGTGTCTCGGTCAGCGTGCCCTCTTCGGTGACCAGCGCGGGCACGCGGCCCTTGGGGTTGACCGCGAGGTATTCCGGGCTGCGCTGCTCGCCGGCCGGGAAATCGAGGCGCACCAGGCGGTGCTCCGCGCCGGCTTCATGCAAGGCGATGCGGACCGCCTGCGCGCAGGTGCCGGGGGTGTAGTAGAGGGTGAGGGCAGGGGTCATGGTCGGGTTTCGTTGCGGATGGAGAGGCGGTTGGATGCGAACAGGCGCACGAGGCCCAGCAGCGCATCGGTGTGGGGCGTGGGCACGCCGGTGGCACGGCCCAGTTCATGTACCGCGCCCACCAGGGCGTCGATCTCCAGCGGCTTGCCGGCCTCCACGTCCTGCAGCATGGAGGTCTTGAAGGCGCCGAGCTTGCGCGTCACCGCGTGCCGGTCCTCGGGCTGCTGGTCGATGTGCAGGCCCAGGCGATCGCCGATGGCCTTGGCCTCCAGCATCACGGCGGAGACGAAGCCGCGCACGAGGTCGTCTTCCAGGATGCGGTCGGTGGTGGCGCCGGTCAGGGCGCTGATGGGGTTGATCGTCATGTTGCCCCACAGCTTGAACCAGATGTCCTGCTGGATGCGCGGGGACTGTTCCACCTCGATGCCGCCGCGGGCGATGAGCGCCGAGAGCGCCTCCAGGCGCGGGGTGATGCCGCCGCCGGCCTCGCCCAGGATGAGCCGGTTGCCGAAATGCTGCCGCACGATGCCGGGCCCATCGAGCGAGCAACTGGCATGCACCACGCCGCCGACCACCCGTTCGGTGGGAATGGCGCGTGCCAGCGATCCGCCCGGGTCCACGGAAGCCAGCTCCCGCCCATGCGCCGGGCCGGAGCATCCTTCCAGGAACCACCACGGAACGCCGTTCATGGCCGTGAGCACGGTGGTAGCGGGGCCCAGCAGCGGCGCGATGCGCGCGGCCACATCGGACAGTGCGGGGGCCTTGACGGCCAGGACCACCACGTTCTGCGCACCGAGCGCGGCCGGATCGTCATGCGCCGCGACGGACGCGGCCTCGCAGGTGCCGTCCGGCCGGATGCAGCGCAGGCCGTGGGTGCGCAGGGCATCCAGTGTGGGGCCCCGCGCCACGAAAGACACGTCGGCACCGCCGCGCGACAGCGCCATGCCCAGCCAGCCGCCGATGGCGCCGGCACCATAGATCGCAACCTGCATCGTCTCCTGCCTCCTCGGGATCGCGCCGCCGTGGGCGCGTAATGGCCCGGCGCACGAAAAGCCATGCGCCGGGCCCGGGAAGGCTATTGTGCTGCGGGTGGGAGGCGCGTGCCCCGCAGCGGATGGGGAGGCGTCAGTTTGCGGCGCTGGCGGCGCCGGATGCCGCGGAGGCGGGAGGCGTGGTCGCCGTGCCGCCGAAGACGGCACCGCCGGAGGGGGTGGAGGACGCCGCGCCAGGGGCCGTTCCTCCGAAGACCGCGCCGCCGGAGCTGCTTCCGGAGCCCGACGTGCCCGCATCGGAGGCGGGCGGCGTGGTCGTCGGCGCCGGCGCGGTGGCAGGGGCCGGGGTGCTGGCCGGCGTGTTGTTCACGTTGCTTTCCTTGTTGCGGTCGCAGGCGGACAGGGCCAGCACCGATGCCAGCGCGATCGGGGCGGCCACCAGCCAGCGGCGCGATGCGGAAAGTGCGGTGTTCTTGGTCATAGATTCGTTCTCCGTTGAAGGAACAAGGCGGCGCCATGCCACCGGGAGGCCCATCCTAGGGAGGCCGCCGTCCGCGCGGAGTAGGATAGGGTTGACGACGCATTTGCTTACGGTTGCCCCGCTTTCCTGTACGGGCCCCCGCTGCGCGCCCCCTGAAAATCGGCATCGCCGGCCCCATCTGCATGCCTGGCGGCGTGCTGACCACCGGGTCTCGCTCCTCTCTCTCTGCACCTTCCTTTTCCCCGGCCCGCATCCTGCGGGCTCCCTCTGCCATGGCCAAAGACAAGACCGTTTTCACCTGTACCGAATGCGGGGGCACCAGCCCGCGCTGGCTCGGCAAGTGCCCCGCCTGCGGGGCCTGGAACACGCTGGTGGAATCCGTCGCCGAGTCCGGACCGGGCAAGAACCGCTACAGCACGCCGCAGCATGCGGGCCTGGCGCAGTCGCAGGCGGTGACGCCCCTGTCGGCCATCGAGGCCGCCGATGTGGCGCGCACCGCCAGCGGCATCGAGGAGCTCGACCGGGTGCTGGGCGGCGGGGTGGTCGAGGGCGGCGTGGTCCTCATCGGGGGGGATCCGGGCATCGGCAAGTCCACCCTGCTGCTGCAGGCGCTGGACGCGCTGCAGCGCCTGGGCCTGCCCACGCTCTACGTGACGGGCGAGGAAAGCGGCGCGCAGGTGGCACTGCGCTCGCGCCGGCTGGGGCTGGACCACAGCCAGGTGAACGTGCTGGCGGAAATCCAGCTGGAGAAGATCCTCGCCACCGTCGAGGCGACGCAGCCCGCCGTGGCCGTGATCGACTCGATCCAGACGGTCTATTCCGACCAACTCACCAGTGCACCGGGGTCGGTGGCCCAGGTGCGCGAGTGCGCGGCGCACCTCACGCGGGCGGCCAAGACCACGGGCGTGTCCATCATCCTCGTGGGCCACGTGACCAAGGAAGGGGCGCTGGCCGGTCCGCGCGTGCTGGAGCACATGGTGGACACGGTGCTGTACTTCGAGGGCGACACCCACAGCCAGTTCCGGCTGGTGCGCGCCATCAAGAACCGCTTCGGCGCGGTGAACGAAATCGGCGTGTTCGCCATGACCGAAAAGGGGCTGAAGGGCGTGACCAACCCCAGCGCCATCTTCCTGAGCCAGCACAGCGAGCCGGTGCCCGGCAGCTGCGTGCTGGTCACGCTGGAGGGCACGCGGCCCATGCTGGTGGAGATCCAGGCCCTGGTGGACGAGGGCGGGCCCAGCCCGCGGCGCCTGTCGGTGGGCCTGGACCGCGACCGCCTCGCCATGCTGCTGGCCGTGCTGCACCGCCATGCGGGCGTGGCCTGCATGGACCAGGACGTGTTCGTGAATGCCGTGGGCGGCGTGCGCATCAGCGAGCCGGCGGCCGACCTGGCGGTGATGCTGGCCATCACCAGCAGCCTGCGCGGGAAGGCCCTGCCCAAGGGCTTCCTCGCGTTCGGCGAAGTGGGGCTGGCGGGCGAGGTGCGGCCTGCGCCGCGCGGCCAGGAACGGCTGAAGGAGGCCGCCAAGCTGGGCTTCACCGTGGCCGTGGTGCCCAAGGCCAACGCGCCCAGGAAGCCCATCGAGGGCCTGACCATCCATGCAGTGGAACGGGTGGAGGAGGCCATGGAAGTCGTCAGAGGCCTGACTTGATCCCCCCTGGGTCGCCTCCGGTGCCTTCCGCGTAAGCACCATCCACAGCGAGGGGCTTGCTCGGGCCGACGACAATCGGCGCATGAACCTGCTGCGCCGCTTCTTCATTCCCGTCCTCATCGCCCTGCTCGTCATCGCGGCCTACCGCTCCTACGGCTGGCAGGGCGTTTTCGCCGTCGGCGGCGGGCTGCTCATGTGGGCGCTGCTGCATTTCACGCGGCTCATGAACATCATGCGCAAGGCCGCCGACCGGCCCATCGGCTACGTGGGCAGCGCCGTGATGCTGAACGCCCGCCTGCGTGAAGGGGTGAACCTGATGCACGTGGTGGCCATGACGCGCTCGCTGGGCGAGCTGCTGTCGCTCGAGGGCGAAGAGCCCGAGCGCTACCGCTGGACGGACGGAACGCAGTCGCACGTGACCTGCGAGTTCCGCGGCGGCCGGCTCGCCGCCTGGGAGCTCGTGCGGCCGGCGGCGCAGGCGGATGCCGGGGCCGGCGGTGCGGCAGATGGCGCTTCCGATGCGCTGCCGCCTGCCGCGGGGCCGTCCGCGCCGTAAAATCGCCGGTTTTGCGGCAGCAAGCCCCCGAAAAAGGAATCCCATGAGCCCCGTAGTTCCCTCGATGGCCGACCGTGACGGCAAGATCTGGATGGACGGCCAGATGGTGGATTGGCGCGACGCCAAGATCCACGTGCTGACCCACACGCTGCACTACGGCTGCGGCGCGTTCGAGGGCGTGCGGGCCTACCAGACGCCGCAAGGCACGGCGATCTTCCGCCTGCAGGAGCACACCGAGCGGCTCTTCAACAGCGCCAAGATCCTGCGCATGCAGATCCCCTTCACGCAGGACGAGGTGAACGAGGCACAGCGCGCCGTGGTGCGCGAGAACCGGCTCGCCTCCTGCTACCTGCGGCCGCTCACCTGGATCGGCTCGCAGAAGCTGGGCGTGTCGCCCAAGGGCAACCAGATCCACCTGATGGTCGCGGCCTGGGCCTGGGGCGCCTACCTCGGCGAGGAAGGCATGCAGCGCGGCATCCGCGTGAAGACCAGCAGCTACACGCGCCACCACGTCAACATCACGATGACGCAGGCCAAGGCGGTGAGCAACTACACCAACTCCATCCTGGCCAACATGGAGGCCACGGAAGATGGCTACGACGAGGCCCTGCTGCTCGATTCCGCCGGCTTCGTGTCCGAGGGCGCGGGCGAGAACATCTTCGTGATCAAGAACGGCGTGGTCTATACGCCCGACCTGTCGGCCGGTGCGCTCAACGGCATCACGCGCAACACCATCCTGCACATCTGCAAGGATCTCGGCATCGAACTCGTGCAGAAGCGCATCACGCGCGACGAGGTGTACATTGCCGACGAGGCTTTTTTCACCGGCACGGCCGCCGAGGTCACGCCCATCCGAGAACTCGACCGCATCGCCATCGGCGCGGGCAGCCGCGGCCCCGTGACCGAGAAGATCCAGGGCGCGTTCTTCGACATCGTGAACGGCCGCAATCCGAAATACGCCCACTGGCTCACGCTGGTCTGACCCCTTTTTGTCTCTCCTGTCCGCACAGCGCGACCCCCACCATGACGCAAGCCATCATCGAACTGCTCGCCAAGGACCTGAACCCGCAGGGCGGCGTCTTCTGCCCGAGCCCCAAGGCCGACATGAAGGTCTGGAACACCCACCCGAAGGTGTACCTGGACGTGGCCCATACGGGCGAGGCCAAGTGCCCCTACTGCGGCACGGTGTACCGCCTGAAGGCGGGTGAAACCGTTCGCGCGGGCCACTGAGCCGCGGCCGCCCTGGCGCGGCCCCGATGTGCGTGGCCCTACGCTGCCGGGCCGTCTCCGGCGCGCGCTGGCGCGGCGCCGCAGGCCTGTTGCCAGATGCTGCCGTCCGCCGGCCCGCCGTGCCGGGCGAACAGCTCCGAGAAATGCCGGCGCTCGCCGCCGCGCAGCTTGATGAGCGGCGCCGGCGCTGGCTCGGCCGGCACCAGGCACAGACGCGGATACAGCAGGTACCACTTCCAGCGCAGGGCCTGCTGGTAGAAGAAGGCCGTGTCTTCCGCCTTGAAGAGTGCGAGCCGGAAGGCGTTGCCCCGCCGCAGCACCTGCTGGGCCGCCACGTGGATCAGCAGATAGGCCGGGTCCGCGATGCCCTGCAGCCGTGCGGCTGCATCGTCCTGCCCGCGCACCTGCGCCAGGTAGGCGTCGGTGCCGGCGGTGACCAGCGCGTGGTGGAACTCCTGCTGCCAGGCGGTCACGAAGGGCGCGTGCGCGGGGGCGCCGAAGGCCCAGCTCTCGATCACCGGAAAGCGTTCGTCATGCGTGTACCCGCCCAGGTAGAAGCCTACGAATTCCGCGCCGCGCGACTGCCGCAGCGCGTCCATCCAGTGCAGCGGCCGCGTGAGCAGTATGGTGGCGTCGAGCCAGTAGCCGCCATGGTGGCGCACCAGGTAGAGGCGCACCCAGTCCGACTGCTTGGTCGGATGCAGCTGGGCGAAGCCCGGCGGCAGGTCGCCGGCCGCGACGAAATCGCCGATGTTGCGGCGGTTGACCACCTGCACCTCGAAGTCCGGGCAGTGGATGCGCCAGTTGGCGATGCACTGGTCCACCAGCGGATCGGCGGTTTCGGTATCCCAGTATGTCCACAGGCGTGGCGGGATCGGCTGGCCGGCAGCGGCGGGCGCGGCGCCGGGCTGGCCGTCGAACAGCACGGCCTGCGGCTGGCCCGGATAGCGTGCGTTGCCGCGGGGGCGCAGGCAGGCCACGAGGCGATAGGCCGCGCGCAGGGCGGGGGCAGAAATGCGAAGCGTCATGGAATACCGTGGCGGCCGGACTGCGCGGATGCGCGACGGTCGGCATTCTGGCACCGCGGCGCTGCGTTACGATCCGCCGCGGAGAGACCATCCGAATAAATATCCTGCGGCCTGCGCCATGCGTGCCGCCTTTTCCGTACCTGTGCCCGCGAAGCACGCCTTGCCCTTCCGATGACTCTCGCTGCCTTTTCCTCCTTGCTGGGGCCCGGCCCCTGGCCGCGTCGCCTCACGACGCTCGCCGCGTTCCTGGTGCCGGCCCTGGCGCTGACGCTGCCTTCCGGCTATTCCTACGGGGCCGTGCTGCTCCTGCTCGGGGCCCTGGCCACGCTCCCCCGCTGGGTGCGCGTGCGTCCCGACCGGGGGACCCTGGCCCTCGTCGCGGTGACCTTCGCGATGGGGCTGCTGTGGTGCGTGATGTCTGATCCGCGCGAAACCATGGGCCAGTGGGACCGCCCCATCAAGTTCATGCTGGGCGCCGTCTGCGGGCTGTTCATCGCCTCGCAGCCGCCCCGGCCGCGCCCGCTGTTCTGGGGGCTGCTCGTGGGCTGCATCGGCGCGGGCCTGGTGGCGTTGTGGCAGGTGCATGTGCAGGGCGCGCTGCGGGCTTCCGGATTCCCGACCGGCCGCACGAACGCCATCCAGTGGGGCAACCTGGCGTTGCTGCTGGGTTCGATGCTGGCCCTGCAACTGATCGTCCTGTGGCGCCAGCTTCCGCGCGTGGTCGCATGGCTGGCGGTCGTGGCCGCGCTCGGCGCCCTCAATGGCTCGGTGCTGTCGCAGTCCCGCGGAGGCTGGCTGGCCCTGCTGCTGGCGCTGCCCGTGGGCCTGTGGCTGCTGCATCGCCTGCATCCGGGACGGATCACCGCGATCACCGCCGTGCTGGTCACTGCGCTGGCCGTGCTCACGGCCATGAATTGGGGCGTGATGGAAAAGCGCTGGGAGCGGATGCAGGAAGAGGTGACGCAGTACGACACCCATGGCGAAGCCGACAACTCCGTCGGCCAGCGACTGGAGCACTGGCGCTTCGCCTGGAACGTGGGCATGGAGCGGCCCTGGACCGGCTGGGGCATGGCCGGCTACATGCAGGAGAAAGCCGCGCGGGTGGCCGCGAAGCAGTACGAGCCTTCGATCCTGGAGTACATCTATGTCCACAATGAGCCGCTGGACGTCTTCGTCAAGACCGGCATCGGGGGCGTGGTCCTCCTGCTGTGCTTCTACGGCGTGCCGCTCGCGCTGTTCTGGCCCAGCCGCCGCCGCATGGCCGCGGTGGCGTCCGAGCCCGAGCCGGTGCGTGCACAGGTGCTGGCGCTGCGGCTGTCGGGTGTGTGCATCCCGCTGCTCTATGCGGGCTTCGGGCTCACGCAGGTGTTTTTCGCGCACAACAGCGGCATCATGTTCTACATCTTCATGAACATGGTGATCTGGGCGGCCTTGCTGGGCATGCGTGTGCCGGCGGTGGTCGCCAGGGCATGAAACCCGTGCCATGAGCGTGCGCACGCCCCACGCCTCCCCGGCCGCGGGCATGCCGTCCGCGCGGCGGCCGCGCGTGCTGCATTTCGTGACCGGCGGCTTTTCCGGCGCCACGCAGGTGGCCGCCGATCTGGTGCGCGCGCATGCGGGCTCCGGCCGCTTCGAGGCCCTGCTGGCGCTGCGCTCCAAGCGCCGCACGACCACGCCCGGGCGCGTGGCGGCGCTGCGGGCCGAGGGCCTGGCGGTGGAACTGGTGCCCGGCTGGGCGCATGCGGCCACCGTATGGCAGCTGGCGGCGCTCTGCCGGCGCTGGCGGCCGGACATCCTGGTCGCGCACGGTTTCAGCGAGCACCTCTGGGGCCGCTATGCCGGCCTGCTCGCGGGCGTGCCCCGGCTGGTGCACGTGGAGCACAACTCCCGCGAGCGCTACACCGCCTGGCGGCTGGCGCAGGCGCGCTGGCTGGCACGGCGCACGGCGGCCATCGTCGGCGTTTCGGAAGGCGTGCGCAGTACCCTGCTGGAGCGGGGCTTTCCGGCCGACCGCATCCATGCCATTCCCAACGGCGTGCGACTGGAGCCTTTCGCCCAGGCCGCCGCCCATCCCTTCGCCGCGCGCGAGCCCGGCATCGTCATGGCCGCCCGCTTCGCCCGCCAGAAGGACCATGCCACGCTGCTGCGCGCCGTGGCGCTGCTGCGCGATCGCGGCCTCACTCCGCCCGTGCGGCTGGCTGGTGGCGGAAAAGCCGGCGCCCGACAGGCGGCCGAGCGGCTGGCGCGCGAACTGCATCTGCTGCCCCAGGTGCAGTTCATCGGCCACTGCGCCGACGTGCCGGGGCTGCTGATGGGCCAGCGGATCTGCGTGCTCTCCACGCATTACGAAGGCATGCCGCTGTCGCTCATCGAAGGCATGGCCGCCGGCTGCGCGGTGGTGGGCAGCCGCGTCGTGGGTGTGCAGGAAGTGATCGCTCCCGGCCGCACGGGCCTGCTGGCCGAGCCGGGCGATGCCGCCTCGCTGGCCGATGCGCTCGCGCTGCTGCTGACCGATGCCGATGCCGCCGCCCGCATGGCCGCCGCCGCGCGCGAAGACGCCGTGGCGCACTACGGCCTGCCCACCATGACGGCGCGCTACGAAGCCCTGCTGGAAGGCCTGCTGCGCGAGGCGCCCGCTGCACCATGACGCTCCCGGCATCCCCGATGGCGGCCCGCACGGGGGCCGCGCCCTGGCTCAGCGTGCTGGTGCCCGTCTTCAACGTGCGCGAATACCTGGCCGAATGCGTCGAATCCGTGCTGGCCCAGGCGCCGGCCGATGCGGGTGTCGAAGTGCTGCTGCTGGACGACTGCTCCACCGATGGCTCGGCAGAGATCATGGCCGCGCTGGATGCCCGCTGGCCCGGCCGCCTGCGGCTGATGCGCCACGAGCGCAATGCGGGCCTGAGCGCCGCGCGCAACACGATGATCGGCGCGGCGCGGGGCGACTATCTGTGGTTTCTCGATTCCGACGACAAGCTCCTGCCCGGCGCCGTCGAGGGGCTGCGCGAGGTGGTGCGCCTGCACGCGCCCGATGCCGTGCTGTGCGACTTCGCCGTGTGGCGCGAGCGCCCGCGCCTGAAGCACCGCCTGCGCGGCGAAGGCCACCGGGGCAGCTTCGACGGCCCGCATGCCACGCTGCGCCCTGGCGGGCCGGAACTGCTGGCCGGGCTGCTGTCCACCGGGCAGTTGCATGCCTGGTCCAAGATCACGCGCCGCGGCCTCTGGCCGGATGCGGTGCGCTTTCCGGCCGGCCGGTATTTCGAGGACATGGCCACCATGCCGTTGGCGCTGCTGGGCGCCCGCAGCTACTGGCATGCGCCCCGGCCCTGGGTGGCCTACCGCCAGCGCGGGGGCAGCATCCTGGCCACCATGACGCTGCCCAAGGCCCTGGACCAGTCCGCCGCGCTGCTGGCTTTCAGCGAAGCGCTGCGCGGCCGGCCCGAAGCCGGGGACGCGGCGCTGCGCTTCGCCCTGGCCCACCAGAGCGCGCGCAATCTCACGGGTGCCATGCGCGTGGTGGCTCGCGCCGCGGGCCAGCCCGGAGCCGACCCGGCGGCGCTGGATGCCGCCGCCGAACGCATCCGCGCCGACTTCGCCGCCGTGTCGCCGCTGCCGGCCGATGCCCTGGCGCGTGCCTATCTGCAGCGCGGCTGGTGGCTGCGGCGCCTGAAATTCCTGCGCGCCCACGCGCTCCGCCCACGATGAACCTGCCTGCACTTCCCCGTCCCACGCTCAAGACGCATGGCGAACTCTGGCTGGCGCGCGGCCTGCGCTGGTTCTACGGGCTGTGGCCGCGCCGTCTCGAGGCCTGCCCCCCGCCGCCATTCGCGCTGCACGCCATCGCGCCCGCCCCGGGCATGCCGGCGGACGAGGACGGGGAAGCCGGGAAGGGCCGGCGTCCCATTCCGCGCGTCATCTGGGCCTACTGGAAAGGGGCCACTCCGCCGCTGCTGATCCAGCGCTGCTTCGCCAACTGGCGGCGCAACAGCCCGGGCTACGAGATCCGCCTGCTGGACGATGCCTCTGTCGGGGCATGGCTGCCGGACATCCCGGCGGTGCTCGACGGCGTATCGCCCGCGAAGCGCGCCGACTGGATCCGCCTGGAACTGCTGCGGCTGCATGGCGGCATCTGGGTGGATGCCAGCACGATCCTCACGGCGCCGCTGGACTGGGTGCTGGCGCAGCAGGAGCGCATCCCGGCCGACTTCGTCGGCTTCTACCTCGGGCGCCATACCCGCGACGCGGCCTACCCGGTGGTGGAGAACTGGTTCATGGCGGCGCCCCCGGGCAGCCGCTTCATCGCCGACCTGCAGCAGGAGTTCACGACCCAGGTGATCCACCGCACGGGGCACGAATACATCGCCCACCTGCAATCCCTGGGCGTGTACGAGGAGGTGCGGCAGTACATCGATGCGCCGGACTACCTCAGCATGCACCTGGCGCTGCAGTTCATCCTGCGCGCGCGCGGCGGCTACCGGCTGGCGCTGGCCCGCGCGGAAGACGGCCCGTTCTACTACCACATGCTCGGGCGCTGGCGGCGCACGCAACTCAAGCTGCGGCTGCTGTTCTCGCGGCCTGCGGGAGCGCTGCCGCCCCTCATCAAGCTGCGCGCGCCCGACCGCCGGCGGCTGGACGACTATCTGGCGCGGGGCCTCTACCTGCCGGACAGCATCGCCGCGCGGCACCTCATGGCGGAGGCCGGCCCCGCCGTCACGCCGGCGAGCCCGCGCTGACCCCGCCCACCGCGGCCCGCCATTCCCTGGCGAGCAGCGCCACCAGTTCGCCCGCCGGCATCGGCCGTACCGCCGCCACGCCCTGGCCGGCCCACAGCGCCACCGCATCGGCGCAGCCCTGGGCGGCGGCGGCCTTGCGCACCGGGCCCATCAGCGCGTTCTGCACCGGGTAGGCCGGCACGCTGCCTTCCCAGGGGGCGAGCCGCTCCATGGTGGCGTTGACGATGCCGCGGGCCGGACGGCCCGAGAACACGCGGGTGAGGCGGGTGCTGGTCTCGCCCGCCCGGGCCAGCGCCGCCCGGTAGGCCGGGGCGATGGCCGACTCGGGGCAGGACAGGAAGGCCGTGCCCATCTGTACGCCTTCGGCGCCCAGGGTCTGCGCGGCGGCGATGGCGCGGCCGTCCATGACGGCGCCGGCCGCGATGACCGGGATGCGCAGCGCGTCCACGCACTGGGGCACCAGGGCCAGCGTGCTGACCTGGCTGGATTCGAAGTCGGCCAGGAAGGTGCCGCGGTGGCCGCCGGCCTCGAGCCCGCTGGCGCAGACCGCATCGGTACCCACGTCGGCCCAGGCACGGGCCTCCGCCACGGTGGTGGCGGTGCCGATGACGACGCAGCCCGCGGCCTGCAGCCGCTCCACCTGGTGCGCGTCGAGGATGCCGAAGGTGAAGCTGGCGACGGCCGGGCGGGCCTCGACCAGGGCTTCGAACTGCGCCGCGAAATCTTCGCACCACTGCGCGGGAACGGCGGGCTCCAGGCCGAATTCGGCGTACAGCGGCGCCAGCCGGTCCAGCGCCTCGCGCACCGTGGCGGCGTCGGGCGAGGGCGTGTCCTGCACGAAGAGGTTCATGCCGAAGGGGCGGGCCGTGCGGCGGCGCACTTCGGCGGCGGCTTCGGCCATGGCGGCGGGCGAGCGCATGCCGCAGCCCAGCGTGCCCAGCCCGCCGGCTTCGGACACGGCGGCGGCCAGGGCGGGTGTGTCGGCGCCGGTCATGGGGCCCTGCACGATGGGCAGGGCGATGCCCAGGCGCTCGAACAGCGGGGGGCGGCGGGGGGAAAGGACGGGCGTCGGCATGGCGGGTCTCCGGTGGATGGGGAACAGGGAATGGCCGGTTCAGGCGTCCGGCGATGTACTGGCCGGGGCACCGCGCAGCGCGTCCAGCAGCGCATCCAGGGCCGGCGTGTGCCAGCCGCGCCGGCGCACCAGCACCGTCTCCCGGTCGGGCAGCGGCACCCAGCGCAGCGCGGGCGGCTCGCGCATCAGGTCGATGACCGACTGCGGAACCACGCCGGCGCAGCGCCCGGCGGCCACGCAGGCCAGGATGGCGTGGTAGGAGGCCAGCTCCAGCACCTGGGGCGCTGCGCCGTGCCTCTGCGCGCGCATCCAGTCCTCGCCCATGCGGCGGTAGGTGCAGCCCGGGCCGAAGGCGGCGAGGGTGTCCACCTGCAGGTCGCCGGGGCGCGCCACGGGCGGATGGCCGGCCGGCAGGGCAACGACCAGGGATTCGGTGAAGACGGGCGTGCAATCCACCGGCGCCTCCGGGTCCACCCCCGGCGGCGGCCAGGCGACCAGGGCGCAGTCGCTGGCGTGCGCCAGCACCTGGTCCACCAGGTCGCGCGACGCGCCCGTGCGCAGCTCCAACTGCAGGCCGGGCCATCGGGCGTGCAGGCGGGCCAGGGGGGCGGGCAGGCGCGCGGCGGCGGTGCTCTCCATGGCGCCCAGGCGCAGCCGGCCCACGGGCGTGCCGGGGTGCAGGGCCTGGCGGGCCTCTTCGGCCAGCGCCAGCAGGCGGTCGGCATAGGCCACCAGCGAGGTGCCGGCCGGTGTCAGGGCCATGCGCCGCCCTTCCCGCAGGAACAGGGTGGCGCCCAGCTGTTCCTCCAGCTGCTGTACGCGGGTGGTCACGTTCGACTGCACCCGGCCCAGCCGCTCGGCCGCACGGGTGACGCTGCCTTCGGCCGCGACGGCACGGAAGATTTCCAGGGCGGACAGGTCCATGAAATTCTTGTTGAGAGATGGATTGTTTGAATGGTAATCTGAAAAAGAGAATAAACAAGAGGAAGCCGCATGGCACCCGATCCCGCTCCATCCGATCCTGACCGCATGGCTCCCGCCCTGTGGGAGCGTCCCCTGGCCGTCGCCCTGGCCGGCATGGCCGCGCTGGGCGCCGCCATGGGCATCGGCCGCTTCGCCTTCACCCCGCTGCTGCCCATGATGCTGGGCGATGGCGTGCTGACCCTGGCGGGCGGCAGCTGGCTGGCCACGGTCAACTACGTGGGCTATCTGGTGGGCGCCCTGGTCTGCATGGCCCTGCCGTGGCTGGCGCCGGGCACGGCCCGGTCATGGCAGGGAGCCCGGCTCACGCGCTGGGGGCTGGCGGTCACCGTGCTGCTGACCTGCGGCATGGCGCTGCCCCTGCCCGGCACATGGCCGCTGCTGCGCGCGGCCGCGGGCGTGGCCAGCGCGGTGGTGTTCCTCAACGTGTCGTCCTGGTGCATGGCGCGGCTGGTGGCGCTGGGGCAGCCGGCGCTGGGCGGGCTGATCTTCTGCGGGCCGGGGCTGGGGATCGCGCTGACGGGGCTGTCGGCCAGCGCCATGGTGTCGGCGCACTGGCGGGCGGCTGCGGGCTGGGCCGTCTTCGGGTTGCTTTGCGCGTTGCTGTGCGCGCTGGTCTGGCCGGTGGTGCGCGGGGCGGCGCAGCCAGCGGCCGGCGCGCCGGGGCCCGCGTCGGCGCCAACCGCCGCCCCTGCGGCCCGGGGTGGCCCGCCCGCCCGTGCGCTGCTCACGCTGGCCTACGGCCTGGCGGGGCTGGGCTATATCGTCACCGCCACGTTCCTGCCGGTGATCGCGCGCGGGGTGCTGCCGGCCGGATCGCCCTGGCCCGACCTGTTCTGGCCGGTGTTCGGCGCGGGCGTGGCGTTGGGCGCGGCCCTGTCCACACGCACCCCGGCGGCCTGGGACCGGCGCCGGCTGCTGGCGGGTTGCTATGTGCTGCAGGCCTTCTCCATCGGCCTGGGCCTCGCATGGCCGGGGGTGCCGGGTTTCGCCCTGGGCAGCCTGCTGCTGGGGCTGCCCTTCACCGCCATCACGTTCTATGCGCTGCAGGAGGCGCGGCGCATCTGGCCCGCGGCGGGCGACAGCTTCGCGGGCCTGCTGACGGTGGCCTACGGCCTGGGCCAGATCGCCGGGCCGCCGCTGGTGGCATGGGCCCTGCACCATGCGGCCACGCCGCAGCAGGGGTTCGCGCACGGCCTGGCGATGGCGGCCGGTGCGCTGGGCCTGGGAGCAGCGGTGCTGGGTGCGATGGCATGGCGCTGGCCGCCGCAGCCGGAGGGGGCCTGATGCGCCGCGCGGCGCGGGCGCGTGTCGGTCAGCCGGCGCGTGGCAGCCGCAGCACGAAGCAGGCACCTTCCGCGCCGTCGGGCCGGTCTGTGCAGTACACGCTGCCGTCGTGCCGCTCCGCGATGGAGCGCACCAGGGACAGGCCCAGGCCGACGCCGCCCGAGCGTTCGCTGGCGCCGGGCAGGCGGTAGAAGGGCTCGAAGATGCGTTCGCGCTGTGCCGGAGGGACGCCGGGGCCCTGGTCGCACACGCTCACCTCCACCTGCGTCGCCGTGCTGCGCAGCGTGACGGTGATGTCGCCCTGGCTGTAGCGCCGCGCGTTCTCCAGCAGGTTGCGCAGCGCGCGGCGCAGCAGCTTGGCGATGCCGCGCACTTCCAGCGCATCGGCGGCCGTGCCGTCGGCCGCCTGCAGTTCGGCGTCCACGCGCACGCACTCCTCGGCGGCCAGGCCCATCAGGTCCACCGTTTCCACGGTGCCCATGTCGGCCTCGCGTGCGTCGAGGCGGCTGGCGAGCAGGATCTCGTCCACCAGTTGATCCAGCTCGGCGATGTTGCGCAGGATCTCGGAGCGGAACGCCGGCGAGGGCGTGCTGCCCTGCATCAGCTCCAGCCCCATGCGGATGCGCGTGAGGGGCGAGCGCAACTCGTGCGACGCATTGGCCAGCAGCGACTTGTGCGACTTCACCAGGGTTTCGACGCGCGCGGCCGCGGCGTTGAACTGGCGGGCGAGGTCGGCCACCTCGTCCTGGCCATGTTCGGGCACGCGCGTCGACAGGTCGCCCTCGCCGAAGCGCTGCACGCCGCGCTGCAGGTTCTCCAGCCGCTTGAGCAGGCGGCGGATGATGGGGAACACCCCCACGGCCACCGCGATGCCCACGATGCCCAGCATCCAGAGAAAACCGAAGGGAGGGCGCGTCCAGAACGCGGCTTCGGGTCCGCCACGCCTGTCGCGTTCGCCACCCGGAGGATGGACGCGCGGCGAGAACTGCAGCGTGTGCGGCAGTTGGCCGTCTTCGCCTTCCACGCTGAACTCCAGCTTGCCTGGGGGCGCGCCTGCCGGAGGCGGCACGCGGATCGCCAGTCCGCGCAGAATCGTCTGGCCCGAGGCATCCAGCAGCACCACTTCGCGGGGCGGCGGCGCCGGCTGCGACAGCGCGTTCTGCTCCGACGCGATGCGCCACGCCCAGCCCACCGCCAGCGTGAGCACCGCCATCCCGCCGACCACGGCGAGCCAGATGCGCAGGTAGAGGCGGCGGGAAAACGGATTCGACATGGGGGATGGCTTGCGTGCCGTCAGTCTTGTTGCTTGGCGAACACGTACCCCACGCCGCGCACGGTCAGGATGCGCCGGGGGTTCTTGGGGTCGGATTCGATGGCGGCGCGGATGCGGCCCATGTGCACGTCGATGGAGCGGTCGAAGGCTTCCAGCTCGCGGCCGCGCACGGCCTCCATGATCTGGTCGCGCGTGAGCACGCGGCCGGCGCGCTCCGCGAGCGCCACGAGCAGGTCGAACTGGTAGGAGGTGAGGTCGGCCGGCTGGCCGCCCACCGTGACGGAGCGTGCGTCGCGGTCGATCTCCAGCGAGCCGAAGCGCAGGGCCTGCGAGGGCGCCGCGGGCCCGGTCTCGCGGCGTCGCAGGATGGCGCGGATGCGGGCCAGCAGCTCGCGCGGCTCGAAGGGCTTGGGCAGGTAGTCGTCGGCGCCGAGCTCCAGCCCGATGATGCGGTCCATCGGGTCGCCCTTGGCGGTGAGCATCAGGACCGGCACCTGGGCCGCGGCGCCGGGCAGCGAGCGGATGCGGCGGCACACGTCCAGGCCGTCCATGTCGGGCAGCATCAGGTCCAGGATCACGAGGTCGGGCAGCGGGCCGGCATCGCTGCCCTGCAGCCGCGCCATGCCGCTCTGGCCGTCGGCCATGTGCGTGACTTCCAGGCCCGACTGGCCGAGGTATTCGATGACCATCTGCGCGAGGCGGAAGTCGTCTTCGATCATCAACAGCTGGGCGGTACTCATGGCGTCTCTCGTCTCCTTCCGCAGGGGCGGGATGTCATGCTCTCCCCGGTGCATCTCGGGGCGTTGAAGTGGCCGTAAAGTTTCGGTAAACCGGCGGCGCTCAGCCCGGCGGGCGCTGCTGCACCCGCGCGGCCAGCGCCACCAGCAGCAGCACGGGCAGGCCCAGCAGTGCCGTGGCCGCGAAGAACTCGGGATAGCCGAAGGCATCCACGAAGCGCCCCGAGAACCCCGCGAGCCATTTGGGCAGCAACAGCATCATGGAGCTGAACAGCGCGTACTGCGTGGCCGAATATTGCACATTCGTGAGGGCCGAAAGGTAGGCGATGAACGCGGCCGAGGCAATGCCCCCTGCCAGGTTGTCGGCCGAGACCACCAGCACCAGCAGGGCCACGTCGTGCCCCTGCAGGCCCAGCCAGGCGAACAGCAGGTTGCTGGCCGCGCTCAGCAGGGCGCCGAGCATCAGCACGCGCATCACGCCCACGCGCATCGACAGCGCGCCGCCGAGGAACGCGCCGGCCAGCGTCATGATCACGCCGAACACTTTGGTGACCGCGGCCACCTCGTCCTTGGTGTAGCCCATGTCCACATAGAACGGATTGGCCATGATGCCCATCACCACGTCGCTGATGCGGTACACGGCGATCAGCGCCAGGATCAGCGCGGCCTGCCAGCGGTAGCGTGCGATGAAATCGGCGAACGGATCGATCAGCGCGCCGCGCAGCCATTCGGCCGCATTGCGTGCGGGCGGCAGCGGGCGCGGCGCGGGCTCGCGCGAGAGCAGCACCGTGAGCACGCCCACCAGCATCGAGGCGGCCATCACCAGGTAGGCAGTGCGCCAGGCGCCGTGCTGGTAGCCCGTGAGGCCGGGCACCTCGGCGCGTGCGGCCACCCACAGCACGCCGGCGCCGGCCCAGATCATCGCCAGCCGGTAGCCCGTCTGGTAGGTGGCGGCCAGCGCGGCCTGCCGGTCGGCATCGGCCGACTCGATGCGGAAGGCGTCGAGCGCGATGTCCTGCGTCGCCGAGCCGAAGGCCACCGCCAGCGCGCACCACACCATGGGCGCCAGGGCCGCGCGCGGATCGTTGAAGGCCATGCCCGCCAGGCCCGCCATCACCAGCGCCTGCGAGAACAGCAGCCAGCTGCGGCGCCGGCCCAGTGCACGCGTGAGCAACGGCAGCGGCATGCGGTCCACCAGCGGCGCCCAGACCCATTTGAAGGCGTAGGCCAGGCCCACCCAGCTCAGGTAGCCGATGGTGGTGCGGTCCACGCCCGCCTCGCGCAGCCAGAACGACAGCGTGCCCAGCACCAGCAGCAGCGGCAGGCCGGCGGAGAAACCCAGGGCGAGCATGCGCAGGCTGGCGGGTTCGGCATAGACCTTCCGGGCGGCCCTCCAGGAACGGCGGGGCGGTGCGGGCACGGAGGGCGCGGACGATGGAGGCTCGGAGGGCTGCGTGGAGGTCATGGGCAAGTGCGTGGCCGCCCCCCGGGGCGGGGGCGGCCGGGCGTGGCGGCATTATCGGGGCGGGCCGCCGGGCGTACCATCCGGGCCATGCTGCCGGGAACCCCCGCCTTCCTTTCCTGCACCCTGCGCCACTACGGCGGGGAGCACGCCGCGCATGCGCACGACCATGCGCAGGTGCTGGTCGGGCTGCAGGGGCGCATGGAACTCGAGGTGGACGGCCGCGCGGCGTTCGTGGACGCCTCCTGCGGCATCCTGATACCCGCCGGCGCGCGGCACGGCTACCTGGCCTCGCCCGGGGCCCGCTTCTGCGTGGTCGATGCGGCGGCGCAACCGGGCATGGACCGGCTGCGCCGCTTCGCCGTGCCGGCCCAGGCGCGCGACGGCCTGGCCCGTGCCATCGGAGGCGGGGCCGGCAGTGCACCCAGCCTGCCCTCGCTGCCCGGCGTGTGGAGCGCGCCCGTCGCGCAGGGGGGGCAGGTGGCCGCCCACCTGGAAGCCCTGCTGGGCCGTGCGCCTCGCGTGCTGGCCCGCAGGGCGCTGCCGCTGGAGCGGCTGCAGCAGGCCGTGGAGGCCGCCCTGCACGAGCCCTGGCCCACGTCCCGCATGGCGGCCCTGTGCCACCTGAGCCCGCAGCGCTTCCATGCGCGCTGGCTGGAACTCACGGGTGCGACGCCCCAGGCCTGGCTGCGCGGCCTGCGCCTGGATGCCGCCGCGCAGCGCATCGCGCGCGGACAGCGGCTCGACGATGCGGCCCTGGCCTGCGGCTACGCCACGGGCACGGCCCTGGCGAGCGCGCTGCGCCGGGAGCGCGGCACCGGTGCCCGCGCGCTGCGGGGGGATGCGGGCAGGGACTGACGCAGGGCGCAGTGCTCACTTCGAGCGTTGCGCGACATCCGGTGGCTGCGCCGCGTGGCACGCTTGCAGCCATGTCCTCCCCGAAGCCCGCGACCTCTTCCACGACGCCACCGTCCGCCACCTCCCGGCTGCCGGCACCGTCCGCCGCCCGCGCGCCGCTGGGCATCGGCATGGTGCTGCTCGCCGCCGTGCTCTGGGGCACGACGGGCACGGCACAGAGCCTCGCGCCTTCCGGCCTGGCTCCGGTGTGGGTGGGGGCGCTGCGGCTGCTGATCGCCGGTGCCTTCTTCGCGGCGCTGCTGCGGTGGCAGGGCGGCGCACGCGGCCTCGGCGCGCTGCCCTGGCGCGGCGTCCTGGCCGGCGGGGTCTGCGTGGCCGCCTACAACCTGAGCTTCTTCGCCGGGGTGAAGGCCAGCGGCGTGGCGCTGGGCACGGCGATCGCCATCGGCAGCGGGCCGATCTGGGCCGGTCTGCTGCAGACCGTGGTGCAGCGCCGCTGGCCCGCGGCCGTGTGGTGGGCGGGCACGCTGCTCGGCGTGGCGGGCGGGGCCGCCATGGCGCTGGACGGCCGCACCAGCGTGCAGGCACCGCCCGGCGGCATCGTGCTGTGCCTGCTGGCGGGCCTGTCGTACGCCGCCTATGCGCTCATCAACCAGCGGCTGGTGGCCCGCGCCGCTCCGGGGGCGGTCAACCTGGCGGTGTTCGGCTCGGCCGCGTTGCTGTCCCTGCCGGCCGCGTTCGCCATTGCCGGGCCGCTCGCGGTCTCGGCGCGCGCCTGGGGGGTGGTGCTGTACCTGGGCCTGGTGGCCACCGGGCTGGCGTACCTGCTGTTCACGCACGCGCTGCGGCACATCAGCGGCGCGACCGGCGTCACCCTTGCGCTGGCCGAACCGGTCACCGCGTTCGCCCTGGCAGTGGCGGTGGTGGGGGAGTCGCCATCCGCCATGGCCGTGTGGGGGCTGGCGGGCGTGCTCGGCGGCCTGCTGATCGTGGTCTGGTCGGAGATCCGTGGCCGCAAGGGGTCCGCAGCGGGGTGAAGGGGCGCCGCTTCGGCTGCATGGACATTTGCGCGGGCGGCCTACAGCCGCGCTGCGGCATGGCGCACTAGACTCACCCCCATCATGCCGAACGATCACCCGACTTCCCCTTTTCCGGCCGTCGATGGGTCTGCAGCGGCCATGCCGCATTCCGACACCGGCTGCCGCTTCTGCACCGCCCTGCGCACCGGGCCCTGGAATGCGCGGCGGGGCTTCCTGCTGGCGGCTGGCGCGGCGGCCGCTGCTCCGGTGCTGGCCCAGGTGGACGTGGGCTCCGCCTCGCAGATGCGGCGCCTCGTGCCTGCCGAGCAACTGGAGGCCGCCGCCGACCAGCAGTACGACCAGATGCTCGCCAAGGCCAAGGCCCAGCGCGCCCTGGCCGGCGACACCCATCCCCAGCTGGTGCGCCTGCGCGGCATCGGCCAGCGCCTGATCCCCTTCTCTGCCCAGTGGAACGACCGCGCGCGGCAGTGGAAGTGGGAGGTCAACCTGATCGGCAGCAAGCAGATCAATGCCTTCTGCATGCCGGGCGGCAAGATCGCCTTCTACACCGGCATCCTGGACCAGCTCAAGCTCTCCGACGACGAGGCCGCCATGGTCATGGGCCACGAGATGGCCCATGCGCTGCGCGAGCACGCCCGCGCCCGCCTGGCCAAGACGCAGGCCACGAGCATGGGCCTGTCCCTCGGCGCGCAATTGCTGGGCCTGGGCGACCTGGGCAACGCGGCCGCGAACATCGGCACGCAGCTGATCTCGCTCAAGTTCAGCCGCAGCGACGAGACGGAGGCCGACCTCGTCGGCCTGGAAATGGCCGCCCGTGGCGGCTACAACCCCGAGTCCGCCGTCACGCTCTGGCGCAAGATGGGCGAGGCCACCGGCAGCCAGGGCGGGCTCGCGTTCCTGTCCACCCACCCGAGCGGGCCGGACCGCATCCGCGAACTGGAGCAGAACGTGCCGCGCGTGCAGGGCCTCTACCAGGCCGCGCGGCGCGGCTGAGCCCGCGCCACCTGCGCAGCGTCAGAGCACGCCCATCCACGGCCACAGCGTGGCCGACAGCAGCAGGATGAGTGCCAGGCCTGCCAGCGTCACCACCAGCCCCACCTTGGCGAACTGCATCGTGCCGAAGGCTCCCGTGCCGTAGCACAGCATGTTCTGCGGGGCGTTCGTCGGCAGGATGAAGCCGAACGACACCACGAAGCTCTGCACGAGCACGATGCCGAATGCCGTCTCCTTCGAGACCGGCAGCGTCTGCACGAAGGCGATGAAGATCGGGATCAGCGTGCTGGCCAGGCCCGTGGCGGAGGCGAAGCCCAGGTGCAGCACGATGCTGAACACCGCCAGCGCGCCGATCACCGATACCACCGGCAGGGCCGCGAGCCCCAGCTGCCCCAGCGTCTGCTGGGCCAGCCAGCCGGCCGCACCGGTGCGCTGCAGCAGCGTGCCGAGCGAGATCGAGGCCGCGAACAGCACCACCGTGCCCCAGGGCACGAGTTTCTCGGCCTGCGCCCAGTGCATCACGCCGATGCGCGGCATGAGCAGCAGGGCGATGCCGAGCTGCGTGGTGGTGGTCGTATCGAACGGGTGCAGCGTGCCTTCCGTGGACCAGAGCACGAGCAGCAGCAGCGCCACGGCGATCAGGCGCTTTTCCGGGGCGCTGACGGGCCCCACGGCCCGAAGTTGCTGGCGCAGGTTGCCCGCGGCGCCTTCGGCGTCGGGCACCTGCGGGCGCAGCAGCCACAGCGACACGAAGAACAGCACCACGGACATGCCGATGGTGAAGGGCAGGGCGGCCAGGAACCACTGCCCCCAGGTCACGCCGTGCCCGAAGGCACCCTGCATGAAATTCAGGCTGATGAGGTTCTGCGCCGCGCCCGTCTTCACCGCGATGTTGAAGATCGAGCAGGCCTGCGCCGTCACGATCATCAGCGTGGCACCCAGGCTGCTGCCCACGGGCAGGCCGAGCGCCGCGGTGATGCCGACCATGATCGGTATCACCGCGCCCACGCGCGCCGTGGCGGACGGAATGAACAGCGCCAGCACGAAGCCCACCAGCATCGCGCCCAGCGTGAGCCGTGCCGGCGAAATGCCCACCCGGCTCATCACCAGCAGGGCCACGCGGCGGTCCAGTCCCGTGTGTTTGAGCGCCACGGCGAGGAACAGCGCGGCGGCCACCAGCAGCACGGCCGTGGACGAGAAACCGCCCAGCATCACGGTGAGCGCATCGGCCGAGCCCATGGGCTTGGCGCCCGGCGTGAGCGGCTTGCCCATCAGCCCCACCACCGCCATGCCGGTGAGCAGCACCGCGCTGTTGGCGGGCGAGACGCATTCGCTGATCCACAGCGTGACCACGAGCACCAGCAACCCCAGGGCGACCTGGCCCGAGGGCGAGAGCCCGGCCGGGGCCGGCAGGGCCAGCACCAGGGCATACAGGCCCAGGGCGAGCAGCAGGTAGCCGAGCTTGCGGCGGGAATCGGGCTCGGGCTGCGAGGTGATCGGAGCGACAGGAGAGGGCGAGGGGACGGGTGTCGTCGTCATGGCGGAGGCTTGGCTTTCACGGTGCGGCCGTGGCCCGCCATGGATCGGAAACTGCCGATCGCGCGGTGCCATCAGGCCTGCCGGAAAGGATGCCTGCATGCCGCCTTCGGGGCGTTGACCGGCATCAAGGCCGGGTGGATGCGCGGCCGTGGCCTTCGCCGTGTCCCGCCGCGGGAGGGCCGTTCAGGTGCCGCCCACGTAGGGATTGCTGCGCCGCTCGCGTCCGAAGGTGCTCTCCGGCCCGTGTCCGGGAATGAACACCGTCTCGTCACCCATGGGCCACAGGCGCTGCACGATGCTGTCGATCAGGTCCTGGTGGTTGCCCTGGGGGAAGTCCGTGCGGCCGATGCTGCCGGCGAAGAGCACGTCGCCCACGAAGCAGCGCTGGATCTGCGGCGCATGGAACACCACGTGGCCGGGCGTGTGGCCGGGGCAGTGCCGCACGTGCAGCGTCTCGTTGCCGATCTGCACCGTGTCGCCGTCGTGCAGCCAGTGCGTGGGCGTGAAGGGCCGCGCGGGCGGGAAGCCGAACATCGCGCTCTGCTGCGGCAGCCCGTCGATCCAGAACTGGTCCCCCGGATGCGGGCCGGTGATCGGCAGGGACAGCCGTTCGGACAGTTCGCCCGCGCCGCCGGCATGGTCGATGTGGGCATGCGTGAGCCAGATCTGCTCCAGCCGCAGGCCGCGGCGCTCCACCTCCGCGAGCACCTGGTCGAGGTCGCCTCCGGGGTCGATCACGGCGGCCGCTTGCGCGCCATCGCACCAGACGAGCGAGCAGTTCTGCTGGAAGGCGGTGACGGGGTGGGTGTGGTAGTGGAGCATGGGGCTGGAAGGGGCGCGCTGAAAAGCGCCATTGTTGCCGGCCCTGTGCAGCTCGAACAACCCCGGGACGCGGCAGCACCCCGGCGATGCCGTTGCGGGAGCGTGTCGCCGAAAGGCCCCATCCATAATTGCCCACTTCCTACACCACCGAAGTCCCCTACAGACCCATGCGCCACAACTCTCAAACTTCGACCTCCGCACTTCGCCCCATCGTTGTCGCACTGTCCCTGGGTTTCGCCGTTGCAGCCGCGCATGCAGAGCCTGTGGCCGAAGTGCACGACCTCGCCCGGAAGGAGCAGCCGGCCGTGCTTGACACTCTCCGCGATCTGGTCCAGATCGAGTCGGGCAGCAAGGACATCGAGGGGCTGAATCAGATCGCCGGGCTGATTGCCGGCCAGCTCAAGGCCTTTGGCGGCACGGTGGAGGTGCTGCAGCCCTCCGACATTCACCGCCTGGACGATACGCCCGAAAAGGTGGGCCCTGCGGTGAAGGCGGTATATCGGGGAACCGGCAGCAGGAAGATCATGCTGATCGCCCACATGGATACGGTCTATCTCAAGGGCATGCTCAAGGACCAGCCGTTCCGGATCGAAGGCGACAAGGCTTACGGCCTGGGCATCTCCGACGACAAGCAGGGCGTCGCGCTGATCATCCACACGGTAGCGTTGCTGCACAAGCTCGGGTTCAAGGACTATGGCACCCTGACGGTGCTGGTCAACGGTGACGAGGAGATCAGTTCGCCCGGCTGGCGCAACACCATCACGCAACTCGCAGCGGACCAGGATGCGGTGTTCTCCTTCGAAGGCGGCGGCACGGACGGCACGCTGCGACTGGCCACCAGCGGCATCGGTGCCGCCTACCTCACGGTGCAGGGCAAGGCGTCGCATGCGGGCGCAAGGCCCGAGGACGGTGTCAACGCGCTCTATGAGCTGTCGCACCAACTGCTGCAACTCAAGGACCTGTCGAAGACCGAAGACGGGCTGAAGCTCAATTGGACCGTCGCCCAGGCCGGTACCAACCGGAATGTGATCCCCGCCCAGGCCACCGCGCAGGCCGATGCCCGCGCGCTGAGGGTGTCGGACTTCGACGGGCTGGAGAAATCGCTGCAGGCCAGGGTGCAGACGAAACTGCTGCCGGCCTCCACGGTCACCGTGAAATTCGAGGTGCGCCGCCCGCCATTGGAAGCGACCGATGCCTCGCGACGGGTAGCCGGCTATGGCAAGACTATCTACCAGGAGCTGGGTTTGCCGCTGCAAGTCGCCGAAAGGGCCACCGGTGGCGGCACCGACGCAGCCTTTGCCGGACTGAAGACCAGGGGCGCCGTTGTCGAGGGCATGGGACTGTCGGGCTACGGCGCCCATTCCAACAATGCCGAATACGTGCAGATCGGCACCATCGTGCCCCGGCTGTATCTGGCTACCAGGATGGTGATGGACATTTCTCGCGACCGGATCAGGTAACCCGGGCCAGGCAGATCCTTTTTTCGAAAGAACCGCCATGGCCCTGGCCATGGAAGGCTTTCATACTCGCAACCCGATGGGGTGAAGATGAACAAGCCTTTCATTTCCCTGTGCCCGGAAATCACCCGGGCCCACGCGCTCCTGCTGATGGACTGGCTGGAAGACGAGGGCGTGACCCGCTACCTGAGCGATGCGCGCGATGTCTCCCGGTCCATCGGGCAGGTGGTCGGCCGCGTCCAGCTGCCGGTGCTCACGCATCTGTTCAACCAGGGCGGCCGGTTCTTCATGGCCTGCGACCGGCACGACGTGCCCGTGGGCTTCGTCCGGCTCGTCAAGGACGGCCCGGACTGCGAGATGGTCCTGGCCATCGGCGACCGCGCCAACTGGGGGCGCCGGCTCGGGGCCAGCGCGATCCGGGAAGGCATGAAGCTCGCCTTTTTCGACATGCGGGCCGAGAGGCTCATCGCCAAAGTCCATCCGGACAACGCGCGGTCGCTGAACGCTTTCCTGCGCAGCGGATTCGCGCTGCACAGCGACGGGCCTTCGGTGACGTCCCTGGCCATGGGTGCGGATCGCTACCTCAGGCTCCTGCGCGAAAGCCCCGCAGCGGGCATCCCTTCCATCCACGTCACCGAGATCGACGAGGCCCGGCTCAGGGAGCTCGTCGCGTTCCACCAGGATCCGGAGATTTTCGAGCTGGAGCACGAGATCGAGCGGGCCACCGTCGTCGATCCGCGGCAGGTGGCGGAGGACGTCGTCACGATGAATTCCAGGGCCCTGCTGGAGGTGGACGGCGAAACGGTGGAGGTGGCGCTGGTCTATCCGCAGGATGCGGACGAGGCCGCGGGCAGGCATTCCGTCTGTTCGGGCCTGGGCACCGCGATCCTGGGCTACCGGGAGGGCGACGCCTTCCGCTGGCGGATCGCGGACCGTACGCGCCGCATCCGGGTGCGGAAGGTGCTGTACCAGCCGGAGGCCCGGGGCGATTTCCACTTGTAGGCCCTGTGGTGGCGACGGCGCCGCCGGACTGCCCGCTCAGCGGGCGGAGGCCGGCTTTCCGGGCCCGGGTTCCAGCCGCGATGCCAGCAGGTCGGCCGTGTACCGCAGTCGGCCGATGTCGGCCTCCGGGTGGATGCCCCGGCTGAAGCAGCACAGCGTGCCATAGACCCCGCCGCCCGGCAGGCGCACCGGCGTGCTCAGCAGCGTGCCCACGGGATACCCCGGATCCGGGGCCTTTCCTGCCTTGACGTAGGCGGCCGCGTTCTCCACGCGTTCCGGCAACCGGCCCTCGATGACGTGCTGGCACCAGGTTTCCTCGACCGGGTCGGACGTGCCTTCCGGAAGGGGATCGAAGCCTGGCGCATGGTCCACGGCCTGGATCGTGCGGCGCCCGTCCGCGATCTGCGAGACGAAGGCCACGTCCATGTCCAGCCGCGTGCGCAGCAGGCGAAGGACGGCCGGAACGGCGGACGGCAGTTCCGGGTCGGCGGAGTCGCTGGTGGCCACCAGCAGTTCCGAAATCCGGACATCGAGGTCGTCGGGGTTGTAGTCGAGGAACATGGCCCAGTCTAAGCACCGGCGGGTGCACGCGTAAGAGGCAGTCTGCAACAGAGCGTACGGCCGGGCACGGCCCCTCACGCGCTGGCAGGCCTGAAGTGGTTGCCGCGTCGCGGGACGTTCTTGCCCGCGGACGGCCGGGTGCCGGGCCGCAGGTCCGGGCACAGGTCGCCGCACGCGAACCGCTGCCAGACCAGCCGGTCGCGCTCCTCGCAGAACCAGAAGCAGATGACGGAGCCATCGCCGTTGTCGCAGGTCACCAGCATGCGGATGTTTCCGTTGCGGGAGCGTACGTACATCCCGGGGCGGAGGAAGGGAATGTTCCTGGTGCGCATGGCGCCATTGAAGCGCCTCAGGGCCGTGCGGCCTTGCGCTCGCGCAAGCCTGCGCGCAGGACCCGGTGCGGTCCTACAGGGGGCGTCTCAATGTCCGGGGCCGGCCAGCCGCGCGGCCAGGAAATCCAGGAAGCAGGCGATGCGCGACGCGAGCTGCGTGTTGCGGTAGTACACCGCGCTGATGGGCTGCCGCACGTCTGCCGTGTCCCGGGCCAGCAACTGCACGAGGTCGCCACGCTCGCGGTCCCGCGCGGTCATGAAGTCCGACAGGCAGACGATGCCGGCGCCCTCCAGCGCGAGCTGGCGCAGGGTTTCGCCGCTAGAGGCTGCGATGTCCGGCGTGGCGGGCCATGCGTCGCCGTGAGGCCCTCGCAGCGGCCAGAGGTTGAGCGCCTCGGGCTGCGTGAACCCCAGCAGGGTGTGCTGCGCCAGGGCCGCTGCCGACTTCGGCCGGCCGTGCGTTGCCACGTAGGCAGGGCTGGCGAGCACGCGCAGGCGGCTGGAGCCCAGCGGGCGGGCATGCAGCGTGGAGTCGCGCAGGGCGCCGATGCGGATGGCGACGTCCGTGCGCCGCTCCAGCAGATCGATGTTGCGTTCGTCGGTGTCCAGTTCCAGGGCGATCTGCGGATAGGCGCTGCGGAAGGCCGGCACCAGCGGCGCCACCACGTGCAGCATGAACGGCGTGGCCGCGTTCACGCGCAGGCGCCCTGCAGGCTGCCTCCTGCGTGCGGCCATGTGCTCTTCCGCCTCGTCCAGGGCCGCGAGGATGGCGCGGGCCCGCACCAGGAATGCCTGGCCTTCTTCCGTGAGCTCGATGCGGCGCGTGGTGCGGCGCAGCAGCGTCGTGTCGAGCTTCTTCTCCAGCCGTGCCAGCGCCCGGCTGACGCCCGACGCCGTCTGGTCCAGCTGCGCGGCGGCGGCGGTGACCGAGCCGCCGTCCACCACGGCGGCGAAGGCCTGCAGTTCTTCGAGGGTGGTTTTCATGGCGGTCCGGTGGGGTGGGTGGTTTTGGATTGTTGACTTTGAGGCAAATATATTCTGCCGATAACGGGCTTTTTCCGCAAAGGTGAAGCGCCCACACTCCTGGCATCGACCTGTGATAACAAGGAGTGCATCCCATGCCCATTGCCCTGTTCGCGCTGACGCTCGGTGCGTTCGCCATCGGCACGACGGAATTCGTCATCGTCGGCCTGCTGCCCACCGTGGCGGCGGACCTCGGCATCGGCCTGCCCTCGGCCGGCCTGCTCGTCAGCCTGTACGCGCTGGGCGTGGCCGTCGGCGCGCCGGTGCTCACCGCGCTCACCGGCCGGCTGCCGCGCAAGGCCCTGCTGCTGGCGCTCATGGCGCTGTTCACCGCCGGCAACCTGCTGGCCTGGCAGGCCCCGGGCTACGGCACGCTGGTGGCCGCGCGCGTGCTCACGGGCCTCGCGCACGGCGTGTTCTTCTCGATCGGCTCGACCATCGCCACCGGCCTGGTGCCGCGCGAGAAGGCGGCCAGCGCCATCGCCACGCTGTTCGCGGGGCTCACGGTGGCGCTGGTCACCGGCGTGCCGCTGGGCACCTTCATCGGCCAGCACTTCGGCTGGCGCGAGACCTTCCTCGCCGTGGCGGGGCTCGGCATGCTGGCCTTCGCGGGCAGCGCGCTCTTCGTGCCGCGGCGCATCGCGCATGTGCCGCCGGCCTCGCTCCTGCAGCAGGCCCGCGTGCTGGCCGAACCGCGGCTGCTGCTGGTGTATGCCAAGACGGCCATCGGCTACGGCGGCACCTTCATTCCGTTCACCTTCCTCGCGCCCATCCTCACCGGCGTGTCGGGCTTCAGCGAAAGCGCGGTGGGCTGGGTGATGCTGGTGTACGGTGTCTCGGTGGCCGCGGGCAACCTCTGGGGCGGCCGGCTGGCCGACCGTCTGGGGCCGATCCCCGCGCTGCGCATCATCTTCGCGCTGTTGGCCGCCGTGCTGCTGCTCCTGCAGTTCACCGCGCCGCACCCCTGGCTGGCCGTGGCCACCGTGCTGCTCTGGGGGGCAGTGGCCTTCGGCAACGTGCCGGGCCTGCAGCTGTACGTGGTGCGGCAGGCCGAACGCGTCGCGCCGCAGGCCGTGGACGTGGCCTCGGGCCTGAACATCGCCGCGTTCAACCTCGGCATTGCCGGCGCGGCGTGGGCCGGGGGGCTGATCGTGACGCACCTGGGCCTCATGCACACGCCCTGGATCGGTGCGGTCGTGGTGCTGGGCGCACTGGCGCTCACCCAGGCCAGCGGTGTGCTCGATGCCCGCGGCGGGGCCGCGATGCGCGGCGGCCGTCCGGCTGCGGCGGGCCACTGAGGCGTGGGGACCGGCCCATCCATCCATTCATTCATTCATCGACAAGGAGTTTTCCATGCAGGCATCCGCTTCTCTTTCCACCCAGCCGCCCGTGCCGCCGTTCGGCCTGGGCACGTTCCGGCTCCAGGGCCAGGCCGCCATCGATTCGGTGGCGAATGCCCTCGACCTCGGCTACCGCCATGTGGACACCGCGCAGATCTACGGCAACGAGGCCGAGGTGGGCCAGGCGGTTGCCGCCAGCGGCGTGGCCCGGGGCGATCTCTACCTCACCACCAAGGTCTGGACCGACCACCTCGCCGGCGACCGGCTCATTCCCAGCCTGGAGGAGAGCCTGCGGAAGTTGCGCACCGACTACGTCGATCTGGCGCTGATCCACTGGCCCTCGCCCGGCGGCGCCGTGCCGCTGGCCGAAAGCCTGGAGGCGCTGGCCGAAGCGCGCTCCCGCGGGCTCGCGCGGCGCATCGGCGTGTCGAACTTCACGGTGCCGCTCCTGCGCGAGGCCGTGGCCGCCGTGGGGTCGGACATGATCGCCACGAACCAGATCGAACTGCACCCCTACCTGCAGAACCGGGCGGTGGTGGATTTCGCGCGCAGCCAGGGCATCCACACCACCTCCTACATGACGCTGGGCTACGGACAGATGCTGCAGGATGCGGAAATCCAGGCGATCGCGCAGGAATGTGATGCCACGCCGGCCCAGGTCGCGCTGGCCTGGGCGATGCAGTCGGGTTTTGCCGTCATTCCTTCGTCCACGCGCCGCGAGCACCTGGCCTCGAACCTGCGCGCCACGCAGCTGCGGCTGGAGGATGCCCACATGCGGCGCATCGCCGCGCTGGACCGCGGCGGCCGGCTGGTGGATCCGGAAGGGCTGGCGCCGGCCTGGGATTGATCCGCCGGGCGCCTGGAACCTGGGCTCAGATCGCCAGGTCGTAGCCCACGGTGATCGGCGCGTGGTCCGAGAACTTCTGCTGCTTGTAGATGGACTCGGTGCGCGCCAGCGCCGCGATGGCCGGCGTGGCGAGGTGGTAGTCCAGCCGCCACCCCACGTTGTTCGCATAGGCCTGTCCGCGGTTGCTCCACCAGGTGTAGGCCGTCTCGGTGGTGTCGGGCTGCAGCAGGCGGTACACGTCCACGAGGCCGCCGCCCGGGTCGGTTTGGTGCAACAACTTTGTCATCCACTCGCGCTCTTCGGGCAGGAAGCCGCTGTTCTTCTGGTTGCTGCGCCAGTTCTTCAGGTCGATCTGCTGGTGGGCGATGTTGACGTCGCCGCAGAGGATGAATTCGCGCTCTTCCTTCACGCGCATCAGGTGCACGTGGAATTCCGCCAGGAAGCGGAACTTGGCCAGCTGGCGCTCGGGGCCCGACGAGCCGCTCGGAAAATACGCGCTGATGATCGAGAGCTTGCGCGCGGGCGTGTCGAAGCGCGCCTCCACGTAGCGGCCTTCGGCGTCGAACTCGGACGAGCCGTAGCCCACGCGCACGTCGGTCGGCTCGTGGCGGGTATAGATGCCCACGCCCGAGTAGCCCTTCTTGGTCGCGTAGTGGAAATGCCCCTTGAGGCCGGCCAGGGTCTCGAAACGGCCTTCCATGTCGGCGGACTGGGCCTTGATCTCCTGCACGCAAATACAATCCGGCCGCGTCTCGGCGATCCAGGCCTCCACGCCTTTCGAGGCGGCGGAGCGGATGCCGTTGAGGTTCAGGCTGGTCAATTTGAAAAGGGAAGCATCCATGGTGGCAGACGGCGCGCAGCGGCAGGCGGGAGAGGAAATGGCAGGAGGGGGCGCGTCGGCGGACCGCCTCGCCCAGGAATTCGTGCACTTCGCCGTGGAGGCGGGCGTGCTCAGGTTCGGCGAATTCAAGACCAAGGCGGGCCGCATGAGCCCGTACTTCTTCAATGCCGGGCTTTTCGACGATGGCGCCAAGATGGGCCGGCTCGCGGAATTCTATGCAAAAGCCCTTTTGGCCAGCGGCATCGAATTCGACATGGTCTTCGGGCCCGCCTACAAGGGCATCCCGCTGGCCGCCACGGTGGCGGTGGAGCTGGCACGCCACGGCCGCAATGTCCCCTTCGCCTACAACCGCAAGGAGGCGAAGGACCACGGCGAAGGCGGCACGCTGGTCGGCGCGCCGCTGCGGGGCCGCGTACTGATCGTGGACGACGTGATGTCCGCCGGCACCGCCGCGCGCGAATCCATCGCGCTCATCCGGGCCGCCGGGGCCGTTCCCCATGCGATGGCCATTGCCCTCGATCGCCAGGAAAAGGCCACCGAGAACGGTCAGGACGTGGACCACAGCGCCGTGCAGTACGTGCGTGGCCAATTGGGCATGCAGGTGTGCACCATCGCCAAGCTGGCCGATTTATTGCAATATCTGCAGGACCGCGGGGGCTCCGACATGGGCGCCCACCACGAGCGCGTGCTGGCCTACCGCCAGCGCTACGGCGTCTGAACCGCGCCTGACCTTTCTTCGCACGCCGCGCCGGCCCTTTCCGGTGCGGCGGGAGAGCACGGACACCTGCACAGCATGGAAGCCCTTCCGGTGAAGCAACTGAGCCTCTGGCGCGCGGGTGCCGGGGCGGCGCTGGCCTTCCTGTGCGGTGCCGCGGCCCAGGCGCAGCAGCAGCCGGGGCCCGGTGGCATCTACACCTGCGTGGATGCCAAGGGCCGCCGCCTCACCGCGGACCGCCCCATCCCCGAGTGCTCCGACCGGGAGCAGCGCGTGCTGGGGCCGTCCGGCACGGAGCGCACGCGCGTGGGCCCCATCCTGTCCGACCAGGAGCGCGCCGCGGTGGAGGCCCAGCGCCGCAAGGAGGCCGACGAGCGGGCGCGCGCCGCCGAGGAGCGGCGCCGCGAGCGGGTACTGGTCGCCCGCTATCCGGACAAGGCCGCGCACGATGCCGAACGCGCGGCGGCCATTGCGCAAGTGAACGAGGTGACGGCCGTGGCCGAGGCCCGGGTGGCCGAACTGCGGCGCCAGCGCAAGGCGCTCGACGCCGAGATGGAGTTCTACCGCCGCGATCCGTCCAAGGCCCCCATGGCATTGCGCCGCCAGATCGCCGAACAGGAGGAGTCGCTCGCCCAGCAGCAGCGTTTCATCGCCTCGCAGGAAGACGAAAAGCGCCGGGTGCACCAGCGCTTCGATGCGGAGCTGGCCCAGCTGCGCCAACTCTGGGCCGCACAGCAGGGCATGCCCGCGATGCCGGCTTCGCGCTGACCGGGCGGGGCGGCCCGGCCGTGGCGTGTTTCCGCGTCAGGCGGCCGCGAGCCGCGCGCGCAGCATCTCGTTGACCTGCTGCGGGTTCGCCTTGCCCTTGGAAGCCTTCATGGCCTGGCCTACCAGTGCGTTGAACGCCTTGTCCTTGCCGGCCTTGAACTGGGCCACGTTGTCGGGGTTGGCGGCGATCACCTCGTCGATGATCTTTTCCAGCGCGCCGGAGTCGTTCATCTGCTTGAGGCCCTTGGCTTCGATGACCGCGTCCACGTCAGTGCCTTCGCCGGTCCAGAGCGCATCGAACACCTGCCGGGCGGCAGCGTTGGAGATGGTGCCGTCGGCGATGCGTGCGATCAGCTTCGCCAGCAGCGCGGCCGTGACCGGCGCGGCGGCGATGTCGGTCTCTCCCGCGTTCACGCGGCGCGACACCTCGCCCATGATCCAGTTGCTGGCGAGCTTCGGTTGCCCGCTGGCCTTCGCCGCCTCCTCGAAGTAGGCCGCCATGGCCTTGGACTGCGTGAGCGTGGTCGCGTCGTATTCCGGCAGGCCGTAGTCGGCCACGAAGCGCGCGGCCATGGTGCGCGGCAGTTCGGGCATGCGCGCGCGCTCTTCCTGCACCCACTGCTCCGAAATCCGCAGCGGCGGCAGGTCCGGGTCGGGGAAGTAGCGGTAGTCGGCCGCGTCTTCCTTGGTGCGCATGGCGCGGGTCTCGCCCGTGTCCGGGTCGAACAGCACGGTCGCCTGCTGGATCGCGTGGCCGTCCTCGATCTGCTCGATCTGCCAGCGGATCTCGTAGTCGATCGCCTGCTGCATGAACTTGAAGCTGTTCAGGTTCTTGATTTCGCGGCGCGTGCCCAGCGGCTGGCCGGGCTTGCGCACGGAAACGTTGGCGTCGCAGCGGAACGAGCCTTCCTGCATGTTGCCGTCGCAGATGCCGATCCAGGTGACGATCTTGTGCAGTTCGCGGGCGTAGGCCACGGCCTCCTCGCTGCTGCGGATGTCGGGCTCGGTCACGATCTCCAGCAGCGGCGTGCCGGCGCGGTTCAGGTCGATGCCCGACTGGCCGATGAAGTCCTCGTGCAGCGACTTGCCAGCGTCTTCCTCCAGGTGGGCGCGCACCAGGCGCACGGTCTTCTTCTCGTCACCGAGATAGAACGACACCTCGCCGCCCTGCACCACCGGGATCTCGAACTGGCTGATCTGGTAACCCTTGGGCAGGTCGGGGTAGAAGTAGTTCTTGCGCGCGAAGATGCTCTCGGGCGCGACCCTGGAGCCCAGCGCCAGGCCCAGGCGGATGGCGCAGGCCACGGCCTCGCGGTTCATCACGGGCAGCGTGCCGGGCAGGGCCAGGTCCACCGCGCAGGCCTGGGTATTGGGCTCGGCACCGAAGGCCGTGGGCGCGCGGCTGAAGATCTTCGATTGCGTGGCGAGCTGGGTGTGGGTCTCGAAGCCGATGACGACTTCGTAGCCGTGGATGAGAAGTGATGACTTGGCTGGCATAAGGTGCTTCACGCAGGCGTGATGCCGATACGGGAAAGAATTTTCAAGGCGAGGGTGTGGAAGTCTTGGTAGGCGCGGGTCACGGCGGCAGCGTGGCTGCCGATGGCACCGTCTGCCGAACGGAGTTTGAAGACGGGCTTGCGCGCCTCCTGCGAGAGCATCATCAGGCCATGGTAAGGGCGTAGCAGTGCAAGGCAGTAGGGGTCGCTTTTGATGTCCGGGAGCGTGCCGCCGTCCTTCTCCTGCAGCAGATATTGCCTGTAATCACCAGGAATCCGGTCGAGCAACGACTCGTAGGCTTGCACCGGACGCGATAGCGTTTTCTGCTGTTGCACCACGATGTATCCGGCGGGCCGAATCTCTCCGCTGGGAAGCGGTCCCAGCGCATCGCCAATGCGCAGTGTGCGGTCTTTCCAGCCCATGCGCCACCGCAGCAGCGCGGGCCCCAGATTTCGCAAGCCCTGCAGCGAGAGCCAATCGGCTGCCAGCGGTACGACGACATGGTCCGTGCCGATCAACACGGATTGGTTGATGGCTCCCTGGTTGGGGGCTACGTCGAACATCACTAAATCGGCATTCATCTCACTCGCCTTGGCCTGCGCCATGCGCCAGAATGCACTGAGCACGAGCATGGCATGCTCGCGTGCATCTTCGTTGCCCAACAGCGCCTGGGTCCACTGCTCCGAGAGCTGGTCCTCGAAGGCGGACAAGCCCATGTCTCCGGCGATCAATTGCAGTTTTGGATCGATGGCGATGGTCTTTGGGGGGGAGAAATCTTCCGCGCGCGCGAGTGGTCTCACGGCGTCGTAGATGGTGCTTACGCAATGGCCAGCTCTGGCGGGATTCCACAGGTCCGAAAGCGCTGCTTCGTCGACGAAGGCCGCGGTCAAATTCGCTTGGTGGTCGCAGTCCACCACCAGAGTCCGCACGCCCAGTTCCGCGAACATCCAGGACAGGTGATAGACCAGTGTGGTCTTGCCGACGCCGCCCTTGTTGTTGAAGAACGTCAAAGTGGGCACGGACGTCATGCCGTCGGCCTCTTCCGGACGGTGACCAGTACGAAGCCCTGCTCCACGCGGAATTCCGGCGGTGGGTTGCTGTTGTCCTGCAGCACTTTGCGGGCGCTCTGGATGCCGAAGCCGAACCGTTGCACAAAATCGAGATGTGCCAGGGCCTCGGCAATCGACGGATTGCGGTAGTCGGTAATGTACGGCTCGCCGAAATTCTCGGGCGTCACGATGCCGTAGGGGCCGCCCGGATTCCATATCTCAATGCGGTCGTCGAACCAGTACACCCGGACCGGCGCATTGGTGCCCTCGTAGGTACGGTGCAGTACTGCGTTGCGGAAGAGCTGCTGCAGCGCTGCCAGTGGATAGTCCGGCGCGGCGACTTCCCGGTCCACTCCGAGGATGCGCAAGGACGTCCGGATGTGGGCTTTCAGACGCCGTTCCGTCTCCAGAATCATCGTTTCCAGCGTACCGGTGATCTTTTCCTGGTCTTCGATGTCGGAGCCCTGTTCTGTGCCCGCGTATCGGATGAACTGCACATACGCCCCGGCCAGGAAGTCCTGCGGCGACAGGCCCAGGGTCAGCAATCCAGTGACAGTGGGAAGGCAGGGCGCAATGCCCAGGGCCATGCGCGTGGTGGCCAATTGCTCTTCCGTGGAGCGGCCGTTGGCGGCCAGTACGTCCGGTGCAAGCGCTGAGGGAAGGTAGGTTTCCTTGAAATAGCGCAAGTCCAGATCATCCACGGAGGCGCTTGGAATCGCTTCGCTGTCGAAAGGCCGGCCGGCATTGGTCCTGCGCACTTCATCGAGCACACGCTCGTCTTCACGATGGGCCTGCCGGTTGCTGGCGGACATCCGTACCCACGCCCTGCCGTCGAAGCGGACAGGGGGCAGTGCCGACGGATGCACCACGATGGCGACCACCGAGAGGCCATTCACCGAAAGGACCCGTACCGTCACGCTGGGCAACGGCTGGATGCGGGCATCGGAGGTGATCTGGTCGATGCTCAAGCGCAACCGGTCATCGGCCTGGACGCCGACGACGGTGCCATCGTCGCGGACTCCGATGAACAGCACGCCGGGCTGGCGGTTGCGTGCCAAGTCATTGGCGAACGCGCAGACGGTCTTGCACACCTTATCCTTGTCGAAGGATTCCTTGCGCTCCAGAACCTGAGACTCCGGCGCTGCGAGCAGGTCAAGGAGTTGCGCATCCGTATAGCTCATGCCGAAAATGCCGTGGGCGTGCGGAGGTGGAAATCGGTCGCCTGCTGCAGGCGGTGCGCGGCGTTCAGCAGCCGGCCTTCCTGGAAGTAGTTGCCGATGAGCTGCAGGCCCACGGGCATGCCGCCCTCGCCGAAACCGGCGGGCACGCTCATGCCGGGCAGGCCGGCGAGCGAGGCGGGCAGCGTGAAGATGTCGGCCAGGTAGTCGGCCAGCGGGTCGTTGCCGTGCTCGCCGAGCTTCCAGGCCACCGTGGGCGCCACCGGGCCGGCGATCAGGTCGCACTCCTTGAAGGCGTTCTGGAAGTCATCCGCGATCATGCGGCGGATCTTCTGCGCCTGCAGGTAGTAGGCGTCGTAGTAGCCGTGCGATAGCACGTAGGTGCCGATCATGATGCGGCGCTTGACCTCGTCGCCGAAGCCTTCGGCGCGCGTCTTCTTGTACATGTCCACCAGGTCGGTGTAGTCCCTGGCGCGGTGGCCGAACTTCACGCCGTCGAAGCGGCTCAGGTTCGACGAGGCCTCGGCCGGCGCGATGATGTAGTACACCGGGATGGACAGCTCGGTGCGCGGCAGCGTGATCGGCACCAGCTTCGCGCCGAGCTTCTCGTATTCCTTGAGCGCGCCATCGACCGCGGCGCGCACGTCGGGCGCCAGGCCCTCGCCGAAGAATTCGGCCGGGATGCCGATGCGCAGGCCGTCGATGCTGTCGCCCAGCTTCGCGGTGAAGTCCTCGGCCGGCACGTCCAGGCTGGTGGAGTCGCGGTCCGGGTCGGGGCCGCAGATCGCCGAGAGCAGCAGCGCGCAGTCCTCGGCCGAGCGGGCCATCGGGCCGGCCTGGTCCAGGCTGGAGGCGAAGGCGATCATGCCGTAGCGGCTGGCGCGGCCGTAGGTGGGCTTGATGCCGGTGATGCCGCAGAACGAGGCCGGCTGGCGGATGGAGCCGCCCGTGTCGGTGCCCGTCACGGCCGGGGCGAGGCGTGCGGCCACGGCCACGGCGCTGCCGCCGGAGGAGCCGCCCGGCACGCGGCCGGTGGCCCAGGGGTTGCGCACCGGGGCGGGCGCATCGGCGCCCAGGGGAGCGACGGCCGAGTTCTCGTTGGCCGAGCCCATGGCGAATTCATCGCAGTTGAGCTTGCCCAGGGTCACGGCACCGGCGTCGGCCAGCCGCGTGACCACCGTGGCGTCGAAGGGCGACTGGTAGCCGGCCAGCATCTTCGAGCCGGCCGTGCTGGGGAAGTCGCGCGTGACGAAGATGTCCTTGTGGGCGATGGGCACGCCCGCCAGCGGGCCGGCCGTGCCGGCGGCGATGGCCGCGTCCTGCGCGCGGGCCTGGGCCAGGGTGGCTTCCTCGTTGATGCTCACGAAGGCGCCGAGGCCGGTGTGCTGCTGGACGCGGGCGAGGAAATGCCGGGCGGTCTCGACGGCAGAGACCTGCTTGCCGCGCAACGCCGCGGCCAGTTCGGCCACGCCCAGGGTGTGGAGGGGAGAGGAGGGTTCGCTCATGGATTACGTATGCTTATTCTTGTTATTCGATCACCTTGGGTACCAGGAACAGGCCCCGCTCCACGGCGGGCGCGCTGCGCTGGTTGGCCTCGCGCTGGTCTGGCTCGCTCGCGGTGTCTTCCCGCAGGCGCAGGGCGATGTCCTGGATGGCCGCCACGGGGTGGGAGAGGGGTTCCAGGCCGGCGGTATCCACAGCCCGCATCTTCTCGACGATGCCGAAGAAGCCGTTGAGCTGGGTGAGCATGCGCTCACTTTCGGCGGGGCTCAGATCGAGCCGCGCCAGGTTGGCGATGCGGCCAATGTCCTGGGGTGTCAGTGCCATAGGGAAAACAGGTCCGGAAACGGGATGTAAAGCTGCGCTGGCGTAGGGCCGGGCGGGAGTTATTCACAGGGGATGCGGTATTATCCCGGCTTTGCCGCAATACCCTCCCCACCGCCGGTCATTGTGCGAAAAAAGCCCACAAACACCCTGTAAACACCCGGCGACGGCAGGCCGACGCGCATGCCGTGCCCGAGAGGAATTCCTGAATGTTCGGAGCTTTCCGTCGGTACTTCTCCACCGACCTTGCCATTGATCTTGGCACAGCCAACACGCTGATCTTCGCCCGCGACAAGGGCATCGTGCTCGACGAACCCTCCGTCGTTGCCATCCGCCACGAAGGCGGCCCCCACGGCAAGAAAGTCATCCAGGCGGTCGGCCACGAGGCCAAGGCCATGCTCGGCAAGGTGCCCGGCAACATCGAGGCCATCCGCCCGATGAAGGATGGCGTGATCGCCGACTTCGTGATCACCGAGCAGATGATCAAGCAGTTCATCAAGATGGTGCACCCGCGCACGCTGCTCACGCCGAGCCCGCGCATCATCATCTGCGTGCCCTGCGGCTCCACCCAGGTCGAGCGCCGTGCCATCAAGGATGCGGCCGAGGCCGCGGGCGCCACCGCCGTCTACCTCATCGAGGAACCCATGGCCGCCGGCATCGGCGCCGGCCTGCCGGTCTCCGAGGCCTCGGGCTCCATGGTCGTGGACATCGGCGGCGGCACGACGGAAGTCGGCGTGATCTCCCTGGGCGGCATGGTGTACAAGGGCAGCGTCCGCGTGGGCGGCGACAAGTTCGACGAGGCCATCATCAGCTACATCCGCCGCAACTACGGCATGCTGATCGGCGAGCCCACGGCCGAGTCCATCAAGAAGAGCATCGGTTCGGCCTTCCCCGGCTCCGAGGTGCGCGAGATGGAGGTCAAGGGCCGCAACCTCTCCGAGGGCGTGCCGCGCAGCTTCACCATCTCCAGCAACGAAGTGCTGGAGGCGCTCACCGATCCGCTCAACCAGATCGTTTCCTCCGTCAAGAACGCCCTGGAGCAGACCCCGCCCGAGCTGGGTGCCGACATCGCCGAGCGCGGCATGATGCTCACGGGCGGCGGCGCGCTGCTGCGCGACCTCGACCGGCTGCTCGCCGAGGAGACGGGCCTGCCCGTGCTCGTGGCAGAAGACCCCCTGACCTGCGTGGTCCGCGGCTGCGGCATCGCGCTCGAGCGCATGGACCGCCAGGGCAGCATCTTCACGAGCGAGTGACATGACCATGCCGCGGGGCGGAGGTTGCGGGTCCGCCGGCCGGGCAGGCCGGCCGCCGTGCCTGCGCCCCGATGGCGCCGCGTTCTCTACTGCGTCCGTGCTCGCGCGGCACCGTTCCTCCTGACATTCCCTGCGGCTGTTCCCTACCGCCATGCCCATCGGTACCCTCGAACGGACCGCGCCGTCTTTCTTCAAGCAGGGCCCGTCGCCGCGCGCCCGCTTTGCGCTGTGCGGCGCGCTGGCGCTCTTTCTCATGGTGGCGGACGCCCGCTTCCATGTCACCGAGCCGCTGCGCAAGGCCATCGCCGTGGCACTCTACCCGGTGCAGTGGGTGATGCTGCAGCCCGTGGAGTTCGTGGGCGGCGGCATGGCCTACCTGCGCACCATGGAATCCGCCCAGGCCGAGGTCGATACCGCGCGGCGCAACATGGTGGCCATGGCCCAGCGGGCCAACCAGGCCGAGCAGCTCCTGCAGGAGAACGAGCGCCTGCGCAAGCTGCTGCAGTTGCGCGACCGGCTGCAGACGCCCGCGAAGGCCGCGCAGGTGATCTACGACGCCGCAGACCCTTATACCCGCCGGGTGATGATCGACCAGGGCCAGATGGCCGGCATCGTGCTCGGCTCCCCGGTCATGGACGAATCGGGCATGCTCGGCCAGGTGACCCGGGTGCATCCGCTGCTGAGCGAGGTCACCCTGCTCATCGACCGCGACCAGGCCATTCCGGTCATGAACCTGCGCACGGGCGCGCGTGGCGTGGCCTACGGCGACCCCGTCATCGCGCACGGCGGCGGGATGGAGCTGCGCTTCATGCCCAGCAATGCCGATGTGCAGGAGGGTGACCTGCTCACTACCAGCGGGGTGGACGGCCTCTATCCGCCGGGCCTGCCCGTGGCCCGCATCGTGCGCGTGGAGCGCCGGGCCGATTCCGCCTTCGCCCGCATCTACTGCGCGCCCCTGGCGCAGGCGCAGGGCGCCCGCCACGTCATGGTGCTGCAGCCGCTCGATACCGGCCTGCCCGAGCGGCCTCCCGCCGCCGAGCCCGCGCCGGCCCGCAAGGGAGGCCGCCGATGATCATGCCCCGCGGCGAGCAGCTGCTGCTGCCCGTGCGCCCCGCCTTCATCGCGGCCAGCCTGCTGGTGGCGCTGGCGTTCAACATGCTGCCGCTCGGGCGCGTGGTGTGGACGCCCGACCTCGTCATGGTGCTGCTGGTCTTCTGGGGCGTGCACCAGCCCCAGCGCGTGGGCATGGCCGTCGCCTTCGCCATGGGCCTGTGCATGGACGTCTACCAGACCGCGCTGCTGGGGCAGCATGCGCTGGCCTATTGCGCCATGATGTTCGGCGCGATCTACCTGCACCGGCGCCTGCTGTGGTTCAGCCCGTTCTCGCAGGCGCTGCAGGTGCTGCCCCTGTTCCTGGCCGCGCATGCGATCGAGCTGCTGGTGCGCATGGTCTCGGGCGGCATCCTGCCCGGTCTGCCGGGGCTGATCGCCCCGGTGCTCGAGGCCCTGCTGTGGCCGCTCGCCAGCTGGGTGCTGCTCGCGCCGCAGCGCCGCCCGCCCGACCGCGACGAGAACCGGCCGCTGTAAGGCGCCTTCTGTTTTCCTCCGCCCTTCCGACATGACCGAGTTGCGCAACACCGAGGCCGATCTCTCGCGGTTCCGCCTGCGCGTCTTCGTCGTGGGCCTCGTGGTGCTGCTTGCCATGTGCCTGATCGTGGCGCGCCTGCTCGTGCTGCAGGTGGTGCGCCACGAAGACCTCGCCGACCAGGCCGAGAGCAACCGCACCGCGGTCGTTCCCATCGTGCCCAACCGGGGGCTCATCCAGGACCGCAACGGCGTGGTGCTGGCCACCAACTACTCGGCCTATACCCTGGAGATCACGCCCTCGAAGGTCGATGGCCTGGAGGACACGATCGACGAACTCGCCAAGGTCGTGGAGATCCACGCCCGCGACCGGCGCCGGTTCAAGCGGCTCATGGAGGAGTCGCGCAGCTTCGAGTCGCTGCCGATCCGCACGCGCCTGTCGGACCAGGAGGTCGCGCGCTTCACCGCGCAGCGCTACCGCTTCCCGGGCGTGGACATCAAGGCCCGGCTCTTCCGCAACTACCCGCTGGGCGACGTCGGCAGCCACGCCATCGGCTACATCGGCCGCATCAACCAGCGCGAGAAGGAGCGCATCGAGGATTCCGAGGACGCAGCCAACTACCGCGGCACCGACCACATCGGCAAGCTCGGCATCGAGCAGAGCCAGGAGACCACGCTGCACGGCCAGACCGGCGTGGAGCGCATGGAGACCTCGGCCGGCGGCCACGCGGTGCGGCGCCTCGCGAGCCATCCGGCCACGCCGGGCAACACCGTGATGCTGTCGCTCGACATCAAGCTGCAGAAGCTGGTGGAGGACATGTTCGGCGACCGCCGCGGCGCGCTGGTGGCGATCGATCCGCGCAACGGCGAAGTGCTCGCCCTGGTATCGAAGCCCACCTTCGATCCGAACCTGTTCGTGGAAGGCATCGATTCGGAGAACTGGCAGGCGCTCAACGAGTCCATCGACAAGCCGCTGCTCAACCGCGCGCTGCGCGGCACCTATCCGCCCGGCTCCACCTACAAGCCCTTCATGGCGCTCGGCGCGCTGCAGCTGAACAAGCGCTCGCCCACGCAGGTGTACAACGACCCGGGTTTCTATACCTACGGCGGCCACACGTTCCGCAGCCATGAAGGCGGCCTGGGCGGGGTGGACATGGTGCGCGCCATCCAGTTCTCCAGCAATACCTACTTCTACTCGCTGGCCGTGGACATGGGCGTGGACACCATCCACGACTTCATGAAGCCGCTGGGCTTCGGCCAGATCACGGGCATCGACCTCAATGGCGAGGTGCGCGGCGTGCTGCCCAGCACCGAGTGGAAGCGCAATACCTACAAGCGCCCGGAGATGAAGCGCTGGTACTCCGGCGAGACCGTGTCGCTCGGCATCGGGCAGGGCTACAACAGCTTCACCATGCTGCAGCTGGCCTCGGCCGAGGCGACGCTCGCCAACGGCGGCATCCGCTACCGCCCGCACCTCGTGAAGGCCGTGCGCGACACGGTCACCGGCGCGGTCACGGAAGTGCAGCAGCCACCGGGCGAGAACCTGGGCTACTCGCCGAAGAACCTCGAGATCGTGCGCAACGGGCTCACGGCGGTGATCAAGGCCGGCACGGGCACGCGCGTGTTCGCCGGGGCTCCCTACACCGCGGCCGGCAAGACCGGCACCGCCCAGGCCGTGAGCCTCGGGCAGAACGTGAAATACAACGCCAAACTGCTGGAAGAGCACCAGCGTGACCATTCCCTGTTCGCCGCCTTCGCGCCGGCCGAGAGCCCGCGCATCGCCGTCGCGGTGATCGTGGAGAACGCGGGCTTCGGGGCCGCGGCCGCCGCGCCCATCGTGCGCCGGGTGTTCGACTACTGGCTGCAGGGCGACTACCCCAACGAGCAGGACCTGGCGGCGGTCGCCAAGGGCCAGGCCGGCGCGCCCATGGGCACGCCGCGCCGCGCGGCCGACGTGCAGGTCACGGCTCCCGCGCCCTGACGGAAAGGCGATCGCGGCCTGTCAGCCGGCGGCCTGCGGCGCGCGCGGCGGCTGCAACTGGCTGGCGATCAGCGCGCCGACGATGAGGGCCGCCCCGCACACGCCGGTCCAGCCCAGGCGTTCGCCGATCAGCGCCCAGGCCGTGAGCGCCGCGAACACCGGTTCCAGGCCGAAGACGATGGCGCTGCGCATGGCATCCACGCGCTGCTGGCCCCACGCCTGCAGCGTGACCACCAGCACGCTGGCCACCACCCCCAGGTAGGCCACCGCGGCCCACGCATCGCCCGGCAATTGCGCGACCTGCGCCACCGACGTGGCATAGCCGCCATGGCGCACGCCCACCAGCACGGTGGCGGCGCCGAACATCACCAGCGCCTGCATGGCCGCCATGCGCGTGGCCCGCAGCGGCGTCGCGGCCGTGCGGCGCGCGCATTCCTCCAGCGCGAGGATGTAGATGGCGTAGAACACCGTGCTGGCCAGGGTCAGGGTATCGCCCAGGTTCCAGGGTTCGTTCTCGTGGAACATCAGGCCCATGCCCGCCAGTGCCATGCCGCAGGCGGCCCACAGGGCCCACCCGTAGCGCCGGCCCAGCACGGCCATGGCCAGCAGCGGCACGACCAGCACGTTCAGGCCGGTGACGAAGGCGTTGCGGTTGCTGCTGGTGCGCGACAGCCCCTCGATCTGCAGCCAGAACGCCAGGAACAGGAGGGCGCCCAGCAGCAGCCCCCAGCCGAACTCGGCGCGGCGCATGCCGCGCCACATCGGGCTGAGCACGGCCAGCGCGATGGCGAAGCGCATCCAGATGATCTGCAGCGCGTCCAGGTGCGCGGACAGCATCTTCATCGCGGGGAAGGTCGTTCCCCAGACCATGGTGACGAGAAGGAGGGCCAGCAGGCCCTGGCGTTCGGAGCGCAAGGCGGTCAGCTGCCCATGCGTCCCAGGAAGGCGCGGATGCGGTCGTTGGCCGGGTTGGCGAAGAACTCGGCCGGCGGCGCATCGTGCGCGATGCGGCCCTGGTCGAAGAACATCACGCGGTCGGCCACTTCGCGGGCGAAGCCCATTTCATGGGTGACCACGATCATGGTCATGCCGCCGCGCGCGAGTTCGCGCATCACGTCCAGCACTTCCTGCACCATTTCCGGGTCCAGGGCGGAGGTGGGCTCGTCGAACAACATCACCTTGGGCCGCATGGCCAGCGCGCGGGCGATGGCCACGCGCTGCTGCTGGCCGCCCGAGAGCTGCCAGGGGTACTTGTGGGCATGCTCGCGCAGGCCCACGCGCCGCAGCAGCTGCAGGGCCTGTTCGTTCGCCTCGGTGCGCGGCGTGCGGTGGATGCGGCGCGGCGCGAGCGTCACGTTGTCGAGCACGCTCATGTGGCCGAACAGGTTGAACTGCTGGAACACCATGCCGACCTCGCTGCGCTGTTGCTGCAGGACGCGCTGGTCGTCGGTGACTTCCACGCCGCCGATGGTGATGCGGCCGCTGTCGTGCGGCTCCAGCCGGTTGATGGCGCGCAGCAGCGTGGACTTGCCCGAGCCGGAGGCGCCGATGATCACGGTGACCTCGCCCGTGTTGAACACGGTGGAGACATCCTTGAGCACCTGGTGCGTGCCGAACGCCTTGCAGACGTTCTCCGCCACGATGTAGGGCGTGGCGATGGTGGTGTGCGGCCGGTTCATTGGGCGCGGCCCTCCACGTCGAAGCGGTGCTCGATGGCGTTCGAGACCTGGGTCACCAGCGTGGTCAGCAGCAGGTAGGTGATGGCCACCGTGGAGAGCGTGGCGATCGGCTGGAACGTGGCCGACTGGATGCGGTTGCCCACGTTGGTCAGCTCCACCACGCCGATCGCGTAGGCGAGCGAAGAGTCCTTGAGCAGCGCAACGAAATTGCTCACCAGCGGCGGCAGCGAAATCTTGAAGGCCTGGGGGAACACCACGTCGAAGAAGACATGCGTGCGCGACAGCCCCAGGGCGCGTGCCGCCTCGGTCTGTCCGCGCGGCACGGCCAGCAGGCCTGCGCGGATGGCTTCGGAGTTGTAGGCGCCCACGTTCAGGCCCAGCGCCACCACGGCGGCGGCGAAGTCGGGCAGGTTGAGCCCCGGCACCAGCACCGGCAGCGCGAAATACACGAACAGGATCTGCACCAGCAGCGGCGTGCCGCGGATCACCCAGATGTAGAAGCGGGACACCCAGCGCAGCGGCGTCCAGCGCGCGGTGCGGGCCAGGGCTGCGCCGGTGCCGAGAACGAGGCCGCAGAACCCGCTCACGAGCGTGAGCCAGAGCGTGGTGCGCGCGCCGTCGGCGAAGGCCTGCGCGTTGGGGCCGATGGGGTCGGGGAGGAAGGAGAGGGCCTGGCCGAGCAGGGCCAGGGCCAGCACCATCAGCACCAGGGCCGAGACCAGCGTCGCATTGCTGCGCTGCTGGCGGCTCCAGTGCCGGGGCCAAAGAGCGGTGAGCATGGAGAAAGCGTCCGGAAGGCCGGCCGTGCACCCGTTTCAGGGCGCCGGCCGGCGGTCAGGGATCAGGGGGCGCAGCGGACGTCTTCGTTGAAGTACTTCTTCGACACGGCGGCATAGCTGCCGTCGGCCAGGATCTCGGCGAAGGCCTTGTTCCAGGCATCGGCCAGGCCGGTGTTGCCCTTGGCCACGGCCGGGGCAATCTTCTCGATGAAGAGCATGTCGCCGAGCTTCAGGCCGGCCTTGGGGTTCTTGGCGGCGACTTCCTTGGCGACGAACTTGTCGGTCACCCAGGCGTCCACGCGCTTGGAGGTGAGAGCGCTGCGGGCATCCACGTCGGTCGGGAAGTTCTTCACGTCCTTCACGCCGGGCACCTTCTTCACGTTCTCCAGGTAGCTCGTGCCGGTCTGCACGGCCACCACCTTGCCGGCGAGGTCCTTGCCCGCGCGGATGGCCGGGTCCATGGAAATCACCATGCCGCCGGAGCAGTAGTGGGGCGTGGCAAAGGTGACGGCCTTGGAGCGCTCTTCCGTCACGCCGTGCGAGGCGATGGCGACGTCCCAGCGGTCCTGCGCGAGGCCGGTCAGCAGGGCGTCGAAGCCCAGCGTCTTCCATTCCACCTTCAGATTCATCTTCTTGGCCACCAGGTTGGCGACCTCGACCTCGAAGCCCGTGAGCTCCGTGCCCTTGAAATAGTTGAAGGGCGCAAACTGCCCCTCCGTGGCGATGATGATCTTGCCGTCCTTCTGGATGGCGTCGATCGGGCGGGCCTGTGCCGAGAAGGCTGCGCATAGCGCCACGGCGGCGGTGGCCATCGTCTTGAGAATCTTCATCTGCGGTTCCTGGTGGGGTGGGACAGGGTACAAAAAATCCGGCTTGGCGTGTGGCGAAGCCGGACATGGTGGACCCGCCGCCCGGGGTCGGGCGTCACGGAGTGGACACATTATAAAGACGGGGCATGGCCCCATGCCCCCTCGAAAATGCGGATGGTCCGGTGCCGCATGGAGCGGCTACACGGCTGAGCAAGAAGCGGACCTGCCCTGGCGCTCAGCACTCCACGATGTTCACCGCCAGGCCGCCCCGGGCCGTCTCCTTGTACTTGGTGAGCATGTCGGCGCCGGTCTCGCGCATGGTCTTGATGACCTGGTCCAGGCTCACGAAGTGCGTACCGTCGCCATGCAGCGCCATGCGCGCCGCGTTGATCGCCTTGACCGAGGCGATGGCGTTGCGCTCGATGCACGGGATCTGCACCAGCCCGCCGACCGGGTCGCAGGTCAGCCCCAGGTGGTGCTCCATGCCGATCTCCGCCGCGTTCTCCGCCTGGGCCGGCGTGCCGCCCAGCGCCGCGCACAGCGCACCCGCCGCCATCGAGCACGCCACGCCCACCTCGCCCTGGCAGCCGACTTCCGCCCCGCTGATGGACGCGTTCTGCTTGTAGAGGATGCCGATCGCCCCGGCCGTGAGCAGGAAGTCCACCACGCCGCGATCGCTGGCACCGGGCGCCGTGTGCACGTAGTAGTGCAGCACGGCCGGCACGATGCCGGCGGCGCCGTTGGTCGGGGCGGTGACCACGCGGCCGCCGGCGGCGTTTTCCTCGTTGACGGCCAGCGCCCAGAGGTTCACCCAGTCGAGCACCCGAAGCGGGTCTTCCGGGCGCGGATCGAACGTTCCCAGCCGCTGCACGAGTGCGGCTGCGCGTCGCTTCACCTTGAACCCTCCGGGCAGCAGGCCCTCGGTGCGGCAGCCGCGCTCGACGCAGGCCTGCATGGTGCGCCAGATGGCGAGCAGGCCGGCGTCGATCTCCGCATCGGTGCGCCAGTGCCGCTCGTTGGCGCGCATCACGCCGGCGATGTCCAGGCCGTGCGTGGCCGTGAGGCGCAGCAGGTCGGCCGCGTCGCCGAAGGGCAGCGGCAGCACCGACGGGTCGGGCGCCACCACCTTGTGCCGCGATCCGTCCGCTGCCACCGCCTCGCTCACCACGAAGCCGCCGCCCACGGAGTAGTAGGTGGCCTCGTGCAGCAGCTCCCCGGAGGCGGCGTGCGCCGCGAAGCGCAGCCCGTTGGCATGGAAGGGCAGGGTCTTGAGGGCGTAGAAGCGCAGGTCGCGCCGTTCGTCGAAGGCGATCGGGTGGTGGCCTGCGAGCGGCAGGCGCCCGCCAGCGCGGATATCCGCCACGTAGCCGCCGATGCGGTCCACATCGACCGTGTCGGGCTCGTGCCCCGCGAGGCCCAGCAGCACGGCGGTATCGCTGCCGTGGCCCTTGCCCGTGGCGCCCAGCGAGCCGTACAGCTCCGCCTCCACGCGCCCGGTGGCGGCCATCAGGCCCTGGTGTTCCAGGGCGTGGGTGAACAGGCGGGCGGCACGCATGGGCCCCACCGTGTGGGAGCTGGACGGCCCGATGCCGATCTTGAAGAGGTCGAAGACGCTGATGGCCATGGGAGCGGAGTGCAATGCTGCGGATGGGCGCACAGCGTAGGCAACAAGTTTCTCCAGGTCCACTGATCTTTCGTGAGGGAATACATTAGCGATTCTGTCGATTTGCGAAAGCCGGGACCCCATGGACATGAACCGCCTGCGCGCCCTGCGCGAACTGGCCCGCTGCGGCACGATGGCCGCGGCTGCCGAGGCGCTGGCCCTCACGCCCTCGGCCGTTTCGCAGCAGATCGCGCAGCTGGAGGCGGAGGCAGGCATCGCGCTGACCGAGCGCCAGGGACGCGGCGTGCGCCTCACGCCCGGCGGCGAAGCGCTGGTGCGCCACGCGGAGCGCCTGATGGCGGTGCTGGACGAGGCGAAGTCCGAGCTGGCGCTGCTGCGCCGCGAACTGGCGGGCGAGTTGCGCGTGGCGGCGTTCCCGTCGATCGCCTCGGCGCTGCTGCCGGAGACGATCCAGGCGCTGCGGGCTGCCTATCCGCGCCTGCGCCTGGCCGTGGAGGAAATGGAGCCGGCGGACGGCCTGGCAGCGCTCGGCTCCTGGCGCGCCGACATCGCGCTCATCGACCACCTCGCGCTGCGCCGGGACCGGCGGCAGGACGGATACGGCTTCGTGGCGCTGGCCCGGGATTCGCTGCACGTCCTGCTGCCTGGCACCCATCCCCTGGCGGCCCGTCCGTGGCTGGGCGTGGCGGACCTGCGGGACGAGCCCTGGGCCATGGACGCCGCCTCCAGCAGCTTCGGCGAGTTCGTGCGCAACCTCTGCCTCGCGGAAGGCTTCGAGCCGCGCATGGACGTGCGCGCCCTCGGCTTCGAGGTGGTGTCCGCCATGGTGGGCGCCGGCTGCGCCGTGACCGTGGTGCCCGGACTGCGCCTGCTGCGCCCCTTGCCCGGCACCCGCGCCGTGCCCCTGCGCCCGGCCGTCGCCCGGGAGATCTCCGTCGCCTTCCGGCGCGGCGAGCGCGACCACCCGGCCGTGAAGGTCTTCATCGACGAGATCGTGCGCGCGGCGGAACGCCTGTCCCGCCCTGCAGGCGATGTCACCTCATGAATCCGTCATAGCCGGTCTTCAGGATCAGCGCCCCCACGACGAGAATGAAGATGCCGCGCACGAACCCCGTGCCGTGCTTCATCGCCATGTGCGTGCCCAGCACGCTGCCCACCACATTGGCCACCGCCAGCGGCAGCGCGAAGTGCCACCACACCTGGCCCTTGGCCGTGAACAGGATCAGCGCGGCGACGTTGGTCGCGAGGTTGAGCAGCTTGGCCGAGGCCGAGGCATTCAGGAAGTCGTAGCCCAGCAGCCGCACGAACAGGAACACGAAGAAACTGCCCGTGCCCGGGCCGAAGAAGCCGTCGTAGAACCCGATCGCGAGACCGATCAGGCAGGCCACGCGGGTCTCGGCGGCACCCTCGAAGCGCGGCGCATGGTGCTTGCCGAGATCCTTGCGCGCCAGGGTGTAGAGCAGCACGGCGAGCAGGATGAAGGGCAGGATCCGGCGCAGGAAGTCCACCGGCACCACGGTGACCGTCCACGCCCCGGCGAACCCTCCCGCGAAGCCCGCTGCAGCGGCCGGCAGCAGCGATTGCCAGCGTATCTGCACGCGGCGGCTGTACTGCCAGGTGGCGATGGCGGTGCCCCAGATCGAGCCGCTCTTGTTGGTGCCCAGCAGGGTGGCCGGCGGCGCGTTGGGGAAGGTGGCGAACAGGGCGGGCACCAGGATGAGCCCGCCGCCGCCCACGATGGCGTCCACGAAACCGGCCAGCAGCGAAGCCAGCGAAACAATGATCCATTCCATCCCCGGATTGTCTCACCCGCTATCGTTTCAATAGCTGGCGGGCAAAAAAAAGCGCCGGGATCACCGGCGCTTGTGGAAACAGGGCATCTTGTAGGGGATGCTTGGAATATGTTTTCGAGTTCGAGTTTGTCTCCTCGGCCCCCTCGTGGCGCGGCGTGCGCGCCATCGGGTAACTGCAATGTAACTCCCGCACCCCGCTGGTGCATTGGGGGTTTCCCGCAGATCGTCCATGCGCGATGGCGGTGCGCGAAGGTGGCCTGCCGGAGGCCGCGATGGTGCACCGGCCCGTGGCCGGCTGCGTGTCAGCCACCGGTCCGGGCTTCGGCGCGCAGCCATTCGGCCGCCTTTTCCGCGATCATCAGGGTGGGCGAATTGGTGTTCCCGCTCGTGATCGTGGGCATGGCGCCCGCATCCACCACCCGCAGGCCCGCGATCGTGCCGCCCCGGCCGTCTCGCACGCGCAGCCGCGCGTCAAGCACGGCGGCGGGGTCTCCGTCGGCGCCCATGCGCGTGGTGCCCACGGGATGGAAGATGGTGGTGGCGATGTCTCCGGCCAGGCGCGCGAGTTCCTCGTCGGTCTGGTATTGCGGGCCCGGCTTCCACTCCTCGGGCCGGTAGGGCGCCAGTGCCGGTTGCGCCACGATGCGGCGCGTGACGCGCAGCGAATCGGCGGCCACCTGCCGGTCCTCCGGCGTGCTCAGGTAGCGCGGCGCGATGGCGGGCGCGTCCTGGAAGCGGGGGCTGCGGATGCGCACCGTGCCGCGGCTCGTGGGATTGAGGTTGCACACGCTGGCGGTGAACGCCGGGAACGTGTGCAGCGGCTCGCCGAACGCATCGAGCGACAGGGGCTGCACGTGGTACTGGATATTGGGGTGCGGCTGCTCCGGTGCGCTGCGGGTGAAGGCCCCCAGTTGCGAAGGCGCCATGCTCATCGGGCCGGTGCGTTTCAGGGCGTACTCGAGCCCGATGCGCGCGCGGCCCCACAGGTTGCCCGCCAGCGTGTTGAGCGTGGGCACGCCGTTCACCTTGAAAACCGCACGGATCTGCAGGTGGTCCTGCAGATTGCCGCCCACCCCCGGCAGGTCGTGCGCCACGGGGATGCCATGCGACTGCAGCAACTCTCCCGGGCCGATGCCCGAGAGCTGCAGCAGTTGCGGCGAATTGACGGCGCCCGCGCTCAGGACCACGTCGCGGGCGGCATGCGCGGTCACCATCTCGCTGCCGTTCCACACCTCCACGCCCGTGCAGCGGCTGGTGCCGTCCGGCAGGGTCTCCAGCAGCAGCCGGGCGGCCTGCGCGCCGGTCCACATCTCGAAATTGGGGCGGCCATAGCAGGTGGGCCGCAGGAAGGCCTTGGCGGTGTTCCAGCGCCAGCCGTTCTTCTGGTTGACCTCGAAATACCCCACGCCCTCGTTGCTGCCGCCATTGAAATCGTCGGTCGCCGGGATGCCGGCCTGCTGCGCCGCGAGGGCGAAGGCGTCCAGCACGTCCCAGCGCAGGCGCTGGCGCTCCACCCGCCATTCGCCGCCGCCCCCGATGCTCTTGCTGCCATGCAACCGCCGGAACGCCTCGCTCGCCGTGTCGGGGCGGTCCAGGCGCCAGTGGTCCTCGTGGCGGCGGAAGGCCGGCAGCACGGATTCCCAGCGCCAGGCGTCGTCACCGGTGATCTCCGCCCACTGCTCGTAGTCCCGTGCCTGCCCGCGCATGTAGATCATGCCGTTGATGCTGCTGCAGCCGCCCAGGGTCTTGCCGCGCGGGTAGCGCAGGCTGCGGCCGTTCAGGCCCTCGTCCGGTTCGGTCTGGTAGAGCCAGTCGGTGCGCGGGTTGCCGATGCAGTAGAGGTAGCCCACGGGAATGTGGATCCAGTGGTAGTCGTCCTTGCGGCCTGCCTCCACGAGCAGCACGCGGTGCCGCGGGTCGGCGCTCAGCCGGTTGCACAGCAGGGCGCCGGCCGTGCCGCCGCCGATGACGATGGTGTCGAAAGTGGTGTCGCTCATGGAAGGGAGGGCGGGGACGCCGCGGTGCGGCAATGGGCCCGGCCATTGTGCGCAGCGGTGCCGTGCTGTCGATAGGGAAACACCTGCTGCTCCTGGTTCGATAGCATTGCTGCGCCATCCCTGTTGGTCGCATGCCGGTTTTGAAGAAATTTCAACCGCCGCGCTCCGCCATACGGACGGGCTCTGCGCTGACGCGTGCGGCGCGCCGCGCTCCGCTAACATCCGGTTGCCGTTTTTCGCGGCGTTTTTTCTCCGCCCTTTCAACGCCACCGCATCCTGCCAGCCCCTTCCGCCCCGATCCGGCCCCGTTTCCCCTCCATGAGCGACAGCCAGCCACGCATCACACGCACGGACACCCCCGAAGGGCCGGTCGCGGCGCTGCTCGGCCGCTGGGGCGCTGCGGAACTGGGCACGCGGCCGGCCTGGAAGGCCCTGTCGGCGCAGCTGGCGAAAACGCCGCCCGCGGCCGGCCTGGGGTGGGACCTGCGCGGCGTCGAATGGCTCGACCACGTGGGCGCGCAGCTGCTCTGGAACCATTGGGGACGGGAGTGGCCCGAACGCCTCTCGGTGGACGGCGCGCAGCGCGACATGCTCGAGCGCGTGGCCGAATACACCGTCACCCGCCGGCCACCCGAATCGCCCTGGCGCCTGGCCGAGGAGGTCGATCGGCTCGGCGTGAAAGTGCTCAGCGCCCTCGGCCACGGCCGGCACCTGCTGGAGCTGGTGGGCCAGCTGATGATCGACCTGGTCCGGGTGGTGCGCGCACCGCGCCGCGCGCCCTGGCGCGACATCTCGGGCCACCTCTACCGAATGGGTGCCACGGCCCTGCCCATCACGGCCATCGTGGGCTTCCTGATCGGCGTGGTGCTGGCCTACCTCATGAGCCTGCAGCTGCGGCAGTTCGGGGCCGAGTCCTTCATCGTCAACATCCTGGGCATCTCGCTGATCCGGGAGCTGGGCCCGATGCTGGCGGCCATCCTCGTGGCGGGCCGCTCCGGCTCGGCCATCACGGCGCAGATCGGCGTCATGCGGGTCACCGAAGAACTGGATGCGATGCGCGTCATGGGCATACCGCACGGCTTCCGGCTGGTGATGCCGCGCGCGGTGGCCCTCGCCATCGCCATGCCGCTGATCGCCGTCTGGACCACGCTGTGCGCCCTGGCGGGCGGCATGCTCGCGGCCGACATCGCCATGAATGTCTCGCCTGCCTATTTCGTGCAGGCGCTGCCCAATGCGGTGGGCTTCTCCAATCTCGTGCTCGCCATGGGCAAGTCGGTGGTGTTCGGCGTCGGCATCGCCCTCATCGGCTGCCACTGGGGCCTGCGCGTGAAGCCCAACACCCAGAGCCTGGGCGAGGGCACCACGGCTTCGGTGGTGAACGCCATCACCATGGTCATCATCGTGGACGCGCTCTTCGCGATCGCGTTCAAGAACCTGGGGATCTGAGCGCATGACGAGCGAAGCAGAAGCAGACGCCATCGCCACGGGTCCCGCAGCCGCCCCCGAGCCGCCGCCGAAGGACGCGCCGCCCGTGGTCGAGATCCAGGGGCTGTCCACCGTGTTCGGCAAAGGCGACGAAGCCTTCGCGGTGCACGAGAACCTCGACCTCACGGTGCGCCGCGGCGAGATCCTCGCGCTCGTGGGCGGCTCGGGCACCGGCAAGACCGTGCTGCTGCGGCAGATGCTGGGCCTCACCCGTCCGGCCAAAGGCAGCGTCACCGTACTGGGCCGGCCGGCCTCCGAAATGGGCCGGGCGGGCGCCGCGAGCCGCGTGGGCATGCTGTTCCAGCACGGCGCCCTGTTCTCGGCGTTCAGCGTGCTGGACAACGTCGCCTTCGCGCTGCGCGAGCAGGGCACCCTGCCCAAGGAGCTGATCTGCGATGCCGCCATGGTCAAGCTGCGCATGGTGGGCCTGAAGCCCGAACACGCCACGCGCAGCCCGTCCGACCTCTCCGGCGGCATGATCAAGCGCGTGGCACTGGCGCGCGCGCTCATCATGGATCCGCCGCTGCTGCTGCTCGACGAGCCCACCGCGGGCCTCGACCCGAACAGCTCCGACGAATTCTGCGAACTGCTGCGCGAGCTGCATGCCGCGCTGGGCCTCACCGTGGTGATGGTCACGCACGACCTGGACACGCTCTTCGCGCTCAGCACGCGTGTCGCGGTCCTCGCGGAAAAGCGGGTCATCACCAGCGGCACGCCGCAGGAGGTGACCCGCTTCGAGCATCCGTTCATTCAACACTTTTTCCTCGGGGAGCGCGGCCGCCGCGCGATGGCGCCCGCGCCGTCGGTGCCGCCTGCCGCCGCCCCGGGACAGGAGGCCTGATGGAAAACAAGTCCCATGCCCTGGCCGCGGGCATTTTCGTGGTCGTCGTGGCGGCGCTGCTGGCGGGGCTGGGCCTGTGGCTCACGCGTGACCGGGCGAGCTACCAGCTCTACGAGCTGTCCACCCGCGAGAGCGTGGGCGGCCTGCAGCCCCAGGCCGCCGTGCGCTACAAGGGGGTCGCCGTGGGCAAGGTCACGCGCATCGGCTTCGATCCCGACGTGCCGGGCAATGTGCTCATCCGGATCGCCGTCAATGACCAGGCGCCCGTCACCCCGGCCACCTTCGCGGTCCTGGGCTACCAGGGCGTCACCGGGCTGGCCCACGTGCTGCTCGATGACGGCAACGGACCGCAGCCGGCGCTTCCCCGCGGGGCGAGCGGCCTGCCGCGGCTGCCCCTCAAGAGTTCCCCCTTCAGCCAGCTCGCGGAGCAGGGCCCCGCCATCCTCGCGCAGGTGCAGCAGGCGACCGATCGCATCAACGACCTGCTGGGCGACGAGAACCAGAAGCGCTTCTCCCTGGCGCTGGAGAACCTCGGCCAGGCCGCAGGCAGCGCCAATGCGCTCATGAAGCGGCTCGATGCCACCGTGGAGCAGCGTCTCGACCCCGCGCTGGCCTCGGTGCCGGGCGTGGCGAGCGATGCACGCGAGACGCTCAAGGCGCTGCGGCAGGCGGGAAACAACGCCGGTGACGCAGCCAACGAGGTCAAGGCCGCCGTGCGCAAGCTCAGCGCCGAAGGCGGGCCGCTGGACCAGATCGCCGACAGCTCGCAATCGCTCTCGCAGGCCGCGGACCGCTTCGGCCGCGTGACGCTCCCGCGCCTGAACCACGCCGCCGACGAGACTTCGCGCGCTGCGCGCCGTCTGGGCCGGGCGGCCAGCGGCTTCAGCGACAACCCGCAATCGCTCATCTACGGGCCCGGCCGTTCGGCGGGCGGCCCCGGCGAGCCCGGATTCGAGGCGCCTGCCACCGCGGCTCCCTAAGGCGCAGGTCGTCCACCCGGGCACCTGCATGCACGCACTGCAGCACCTTCCACCGCATCCATGGACATGACGAGGAACGACATGGCACACCACGCAGTCACTCCCCGGGCCCGCGGCCTCTGGGCCGTCGCCCTTGCGGCCGCAGCGCTCATGGCGGGTTGCTCCGCCCTGCCCGCGCCACCGCCCCGGGCCGACGTGTACGACTTCGGTCCCGGCCCGCTGGCGCAAGCGCCTGCAGAGCGCGGTGCGCCGCTACCGCCCATCGCGCTGCCGGAGGTGGCCGTCGCGGGGCCGGTCGAGGGCAGCACCGCCGTGCTGTACCGCCTGGCCTACGACGATCCGCGCCACTTGCGCCCCTACGGCCAGGCACGCTGGAGCCAGCCGCCCGCGCAGCTCGTGCAGCAGGCCCTGCGCGACCAGCTCGGCCTGCGCCGCCCCGTGCTCATGGGCGACGAAGGCGCATCGCAGCTCGTCGATACCGGCAAACCGCCCGCGGTGCTGCGCGTCGAGATCGAGGAGTTCAGCCAGGTCTTCCAGGCGCCCAAGGCCAGCACCGGCGTGCTGCGGCTGCGTGCCTCGCTCGCCGACTCCACCCAGGCCGGCGAGAAGCTCGTCGCCCAGCGCGTATTCGTCATCCAGCGCCCGGCCCCCACTGCCGACGCGCGCGGCGGCACGCTCGCCATGGCCGAGGCGGCCGCCCAGGCGTCGCAGGAGGTGGCGCAGTGGGTGGAGCAGATGGGGCGGTAGGCGGGTCACGTCCTGGATTTCTGGACGATGTTGTCGATGAACGAGGCATTGCGAGCCAACACCCGGTCCACCAGGTCGGCGTCCGGCATCCAGCTGCATCCTGAAAGATGCCCCAAACCTTGGCGCAACGAAAGAAGCGATGCGGTGGATCTGCCAACGTCGAGTGCGGCATACCAGCGCTTCACCGCCGCCGCTTCGGGCGTGGCGTTCTGGTGCAGTGCTTCGCGCATGCAATCGACGACGGCCTCGTGCACCGGATCGAGACCTTTCGCATAACGGCTGTTCAGCACACTCCGGTCGAGCAGCACGTTCAGCGCCAGCCCGGGGTTCTCGATGACCTTTCCCCAGCCATGCCGCACCGGATCCTGCGAACTTGACGTGGCGTCTTTCTCCCGGTCGTAGCGGAACCCCGTGACATCGATGTTCACGACCTGGTGCCGGCCGTCTGCGCCAGGGACAACCAGCATGTTGTCCGGCCCCAGATCGGACGATTCCCCCAGGGTTAACCGGGTCAGCAGCGACATGAACAGTCCGTCCAGCCCTTGCTGTTGCAATGTCTCGCTCAGTGCCCGCCGGCCCGAGTGGAGATTGGCGGGATCGTTGATCCGTGCGACCAGTGCCTGCGCCCGTGCGACCTCATCCGGTCCTGCCCGGTTTCCGGCAGCGGCTGCCTTGATGAGCGACGCAGCACGTTTTGCGTCCGCGAGCGAAACGCCATCCGGAAGAAAAGGCTGGGTCAGGAAGACATCGAGCGGCGTGGCGTCCGAAACGAGCCGCGAAGCGATCAATACATTGTTCTCCACGGTCAGCAGGGACGAGTCCGGGATATGGTGCTTTGCGAGATAGGTACCCTGCAAGGCATTGACCATGTCCTGTGCGGCCGCCACGTTGATGGCATCGAAAATGACCGGTATGCCGAGGGGATTTCTCAACGTTGGATCTGCGCGGACGAGGCTCGCATGAATGTCGCTGACATCGTTGATGTCCAGCTCGTCCACCTTCGCTTTCTCCGCCAGTTTTCTTCCTTTCCCGCTTTGGAGAAAGCCATGGAAGGCATCTGTCAGCTCCCGTTCCAGGGCCCCTTTCGCGGTGCCACCCTCCACAAGCCTGTCCCAGGCACTGACGATGTACCCCAGGCGCTTGTTCGCTTCGGCAATTTGCCCTTTCGCACAAAGTGCAACCGCCTGGCCCAACAAGCTTCGCGAGATTCCTGTCTTGACAAGATGCTCCTCGCCATCGATCTTCCCGATCATTCCGACGTCGCTGCCTCCCAACGCCTTCTTCGAGCGTGAGAAGACAACGCCATTTCCGGAGACTCCCGATGCGGCCTGGGCGTCGCCTGGGGTGCTGTGGGTGGACAGGAACGACAGGTGTTTGATGATCAAGAACATGGCCCTGTGAGGCCGGTGCCCTTGGGCCGGCCTGGCGGGGCGGTCTATCGACGCCGAATGCCTGGCGGGCAGTGCCTCTCGGTCAAGGGGAGGCGCAGGATCGTCACCCGTCACTCTTCTGCGTGGCAATCCATCCAGCCCCGGGACTTGGATGTGCCCGGCATGGCGACCCGCCGGGACGGCAGGCGCCGCGTTCTGCTCGAGATCATTGGTTCCACGGGAGGATGAGCCCGTGGCGCGTGCCTGACGATTGATACGATATTCCACGATGTTTTCCGCAGCAAATGGAAAATCTTGGGGGACAGAAGGCGCATCGCCCAGTCAGCCTGCGTACCAGTCCATCGATACACGAAAAATAGAGCCGCAGCGCGGGAACGGAGCCCACGCGCTCCCATGGGCAGCATCGACCTCGACCGGATCAACGCCGAACCCGGCCACGACGCGCAGGGCCTCGTGGGCTCGTGCAGCGGGCCCTGCGCGACCGGCTCGGCTTGCGCCGTCGCGTCTTCATCATCCAGCGGAGCCCCGCCCCCACGGCCAACACCCGCGCGGCGGCACGCTCGCCATGGCCGAGGGGCCGCTCAGGCGTCGCAGGAGGTGGCGCAGTGGGGGCGCAGATGGGGCGCTAAGTCATTGCGCCAGCGCCGCGATGCGGCGCAGCAGCGCTTCGACGTCCTGCCTGCGAACTGGAAGGAATTCCTGCACCGTCGTGTCTGGAGGGGGGTTGCTCTGCCAGTTCCTTGTTGCAGAGCGCCATATTGGCGTAGCTCTATTGAGCGGCGTTGTCGCCCTTTTCGGCACGCTCCTGTATCCGCATGAGGCAGATGCCGCGAAGGTTGTATTCATCCTGCGTTTCGCAGCTGCGCGCGCTGTCGATCCACCACCAGGCGGTGTAGATGCCGATCAGTAGCAAAAGCATTGCCATGCCAGTATTGACGCGGCTCCTTTGATGCCGATGTATCGAAGAGCCTTCCGGCATTGGCATTTATTCGCCCAGCGTTGCCAGTGCATGTGCCAATGCATCCAGGCTTGCCCTCCGCACCGGCATGAATTCGCGCACGGTGCTGCCCGGCGGGGGGGGGCTGGCCAGTTCGCGTTCGCAAATGGCCATGTTCGAACGGATAGCTTCGCGAGTGGGCTGTAACACGCGGTGGTGGGCACTTTCGGCACGGTTCAGATAATCCACCAGAGTCAGGTGTGCACACTGGGTCAACAACGGAATCTGTGCACTGGCCTTCTCGAGATTGAAAGCGCCGCAGCCAGGGTATATATAAAGTTGGAGAAGGCGTAGATGTGCATCGGGGCTGCTCTGCGCGATGCGCAGCATGATCCCTTCCACTGTGCGTGCGTCGAAGCCAGGAATCCGGTCGCAATAGCCAAGCATTTCCCCACGCAGATCCAGGCCTTCCCGGGCACCGTGCATTGCACGCAATTGCCAGATGCGAGCTTCCGATTCCTGGCTTTCTGTTTCGAGATAACTTCCATAGGCCCACTGCGCAGCGTTATCCCCCCGCTCGGCCCGCTCTTTTATCTGCATCAGGCAGATGCCGTGATACGAGTACTCGTCCTGCTGGCCACACCGTGCACTGTCGGCCCACCACCAGACGGTGTAGATACCCAGCAGTATTGAGATGAGCACGAGCCATTTGGCGCCGTATCCAAGGCGTCTCCACCATCGAAGCATCATTGTTTCCTCAGCATCTCTCGGGCCGACCGGCCAGTGACGGGGCCGCCGGCATCGCGTGGTGACGTACGGGTGGTAGCGATGGGTTCGCCATCCGGGCCCCAGGTTCGCCATTGTCCCGGGCGCAGAAGGTTGGGGACAGCCAGGCGTTCGAGCACGCCAGGTAGCTTCTCGAAGGCGCCTTGGCCAATGGCGGGGCCTCCGAACGCTTGGTTCCAGGTGGTTGTGGTGGGCGCGGTGACGTGGGTGAGCAAGCTTCTGGCCAATGCACTTGCAACGCCGTCAGGAACTGCTCCTGCATTGCATGCGTCTATCAAAATGGGTTGCCTGTGCCATATGCCGCTGGTACGGATGGTCCGGGCGATTTCCTCAATGTTCGTGACTCCCTGCAGGCGGTGCGCGGTCGCGTGGGCGAAAAGATAAAGATATCCCTCGACGCCTCGTTCTCTCAACCCCGATAGATACAGAGCTTTGTCTCCAGGTTGGATGAGGATGATCTTTTTGCGGATGGGATCGATGGTCGCGATCTTTTGCACCAATTTCCGCGAGTCATCCAGCCCTTCGAACACCAGCTTGGGCAACCCCTTCCCCGGTCCATACTGAATCCGCCCATTCTCGATGGGCTCCGCAGGTCCCTCCCGGAACCAGTAGGCAAGCGACATCCGGTCTTTCCTCCCCATGTGCATGTGCATGGAAGGCCGGCGCGGCCTTCCTCCGGGCGGTGCGTGCCCTGGACGGATGCCAATGTGCCTGCATCGGGAGGTGTGCGGATGGCCGTTGCACCGCGTGTTCTGCAATGCAGAACATTTCCACCGCGCGCTGGACAAGCGCGGTGGAAATGGGTTTGGTGAAGCAGGAAGGCGACGCGATGGCGCCGCAATGCCACTAGCGCAGCGACACGAAGACCGGGTTCGAATAGAACCAGAGGTTGCCGTAGTTGCGGTCGTTGATCTGGTCGTGGCGGGTGGCAGGATCGGTCGTGGTGACCGGCTGGTCCGCCAGCGGCTCACCCCCGGACGTGAGGCCGGCCACGTTCTCGCCGAGGTTGGTCCCGCGCAGGCGCAGGTACTGGTTCTTCGTGACGGTCATCGGGAACTCCACCACGTTGTAGCCTTCCTCGTCGGTGGTCCAGTCCGCGGCGGTGAAGCGGCGCAGCACGCGGGTGCTCGGGTTGGTGGCCTGCCGGTAGGCGTCGGTGCCGGGCTGTGCCTTCGCACCCACGTCGCCCACGATGAGATCCACATGGTCCACCCTGGGCGTCATGTTGCCCGGATTGCCGCTCGCCACCGGGCGCTGGTAGTTGTTGACCGGCGGGCTCTTGAAGCGGATGCGCACCGTCACGCGTTCACCGGCGGCAGCCTGGATCTCCTGGCCCATGGTGGCCCGGCCGGCCGCGCCGGACACGTTGAAGTCCAGGGCGTTGATCAGGTCGCCGAACACGCCGAAGCTGCGGCCCGCGCGCAGGCTGTCGATCAGCCCGTCGATGTGGCCTTCCGCCTTGGCGCTCTGCCAGACGTAGGTCTTGGCGTATTCGCCGGGGTAGTAGCCGCTGCTGTTGTTGTTGGAGTCGATCTCGAAGTGCGAGTCGGAGTCGGCGATGTTCCAGATGCGGCGGCCTTCGCCCAGCAGCGCGTCCCACACGCCGCCCAGCTGCGCCACGATGTAGTCGGTGCCGCCGTAGGTGCGGTTGGGTTTGTTGGCGTCGATGTAGGCCGAGGTGTAGCCGCCGCGGTCGGGTTCGAGCTGGTTGCCCACCATGCCTTCGATGGCGAACACGATCCTGGGCGCCAGGTCGTTCATCTGGCGGAAGTCGGCGATGGTGTACTTGTTGGGGTTGCGCGAGGGGTGGTTGATCAGCGCGTAGCTGTTGTCGGGATACTTTTCCTTCAGCCACGCGATGGCCTTGATCGCGTCGTCGCCGGTCTGGTTGTAGCGCTGCGGGTACCGGGCCTTCCAGCGGGCCACGTCGGCCGGGTCGAACAGCGACTCGGCGCCGGTGGTGAAGAGGTATTGGAATTCCTTGGCCGCGCTGGCGGAGGTCTTCCAGTTGCCGCTGGCTCCTTCGAAGATGCCGACGCCGATGTGGTCGTGAGTGGGCATGTCCCACTCGAAGGCCGAATAGATCAGCTTGCCCTTGTAGTTGCCGGCGTCCTGCAGCGCCTGGATGCGCGGCATCTCGTAGCTTTCCATGCCGTAGGCGAAGGCCCTGGGCGCGGGCAGCAGGTTGGCCGCGTTGTCGTACTTGGACGAGCGCAGGTGGTTGGTCACGGCCATCCAGTCCAGGCCGTAGCTCGTGAAGGCCTTGCCGAGCAGGAAGTCCAGGGTCTGCGTGGTACGCGAGTCGTCGGATTGCACCGTGTGCGTGTGCAGGTCGCCGGTGGTCCAGCGGCCCTTCTCGAAGGCGTCGGACGAGCCGCCGGAGCCGCCGCAGGCGCTCAGGAGAAGAAGCAGCAAGGAGGAGGCCGCCAGGGAATGGCGCACGGGCCGGCGTGCGCGGAGCGTGGAAGTGTGCATGGGACGCGGATGTTGTAGGGCGCTATAGGGGCGTGCCCCCATGGCGCGCGACGGCGCCCGGAGGCCGGCGATTTGTAACCAGGTTTCATGACCATCTGGTGACGTATGTCTCGCCCGCCCCCGCCTTCCGCGTCCTTTGCCTCAGAAACTGTGCCGCAGCGTCAGCGTCGCATTGCGCGGCGCTCCCGGCAGGTTCAGGTTCGCGTTCGATCCATGGGCCGACACGATGTAGTTGCGGTCGAACAGGTTACGCAGGTTCAGCTGCAGCGTGGTCGCGCGGCCGATGCGGTACTGCGCCATGGCGTCCACCACCACGTACGACGGCAGCGTCACCGTGTTGCCCGGGTTGGCGAACCGGTCGCCCACGTAGTTCACGCCGCCGCCCACGCTCCAGGCCTCGCCGAGCTGCTGGGTGATCCAGGCCGAGAAGGCATTGCGCGGGGTGAGGGTGGCGCGCTTGCCCTCCACCAGCTGGCCCGCGTCCGTGGCCGTGGAGCGCGTGACGCGCGTATCCAGGAACGCGTAGCTGAAGGTCGCCTGCGTGCCGGGGCGCAGTTCTCCCGAGAGCGACAGCTCCAGCCCGCGCGTGCGCTGCGTGCCGATGGGGATCAGCACCGTGGGCTGCGCCGGGTCGGCGGTCTTGATGTCGGTGCGCTCCAGCTGGAAGAGCGAGGCCGTGGCGGTGGCGCGGCCGCCCAGCAGCTCCCACTTCGTGCCCACTTCGTAGTTGGTAGTGCGCTCGGGCTTCACGGACGCATTCGATGCCGACAGCGCGAACATCTCGGCCGACGGCTGGTATGAACGGCTCACCGACGCGTAGTACGACTGCACGGCATCGGGCTGCCAGACCAGGCCCAGGCGTGGGCTCCAGGTGGTGTCCGTGCGCTCGAAGTCCGCCTGGCCCGGCAGGCGGTTGTCGGTCTCCTGGCCGAACCGGTCGTAGCGCAGGCCTGCCAGCAGCTTCCACTCCGGCGTGAACGTGACCTGGTCCTGCACGTAGGCGGCACGCGTCAGGTAGCGGTTCAGCGTGCTGCCCGTCAGGGCACCGCCGCCATTGAGGGGCGCCACGGGCAGCACCGGGTTCCACAGGTTCACGGTGCCGAGCGTGCCGCCCGACAGCGTGAGCGCGTCCTTGTTCTGCTGGCCCAGTTCCACGCCGTACAGCACCTCGTGCTCCACGCTGCCGGTGCGCAGTTTCTGGATCAGCTCGGTCTGGTTGAACACGCCATGCTCGAAACGGTCGATGCCCGAGCGCGTGAGCGCCACGGTACCGGCGGCCTCGTTCACGCCGCCGGAGGGCAGCGTGTTCTGGCGGTCCAGCTCGTAGTGGTAGTAGCGCAGGGCATTGCGCACGCGCAGGGTGTCGGAGAAGCGGTGCTCGAAGGTGGCCGTGAAGGAGCCCACCTTGGATTCCGACGTGTCCGCATCGCGTGCATTGGCCGAGCCGTAGTAGGTGCCGGGGTCCACGGCCACCGGGCGGCCCCGGTATGCCGGAATGCCGAAGTCGGTCACGCGTTTGTCCCGCAGGTAATCCGCCTGCAGCATCAGCGAGGAGGCGCCATCGGGCTTCCACAGCACCGACGGGGCGATCGCCTGGCGCTCCAGGAACTGCTGGCTGCGGTAGCTGTTGGCGTCCTCGGCCGCACCCGTCACCCGCCAGGACCAGTCGCTGCCCGCGGGCGCGCGGCCCACATCGAACTCGGCACGCTTGTCCGCCCAGCTACCCACGCTCACGGCCGCATCGGACACATTCGTGCCCGGCTTCTTCGTGACGCGGTTCACCAGGCCGCCCGAGGAGCCGCGGCCATAGAGCACGGCGGCCGGCCCCTTCACCACTTCCACGCGTTCGATGTTGGAGAGGTCGCGGAAGTAGAGCGCATCATCGCGGAAGCCGTCCACGAACTGATCGCCGATGCTGGTGAATCCGCGGATGCTCACCTGGTCGCGCTGCCCGTCGCCCGTGGACAGGCCTACGCCCGCCACATTGCGCAGCGTGTCCTGGATCGAGGTGGCGCCCTGGTCGCGGATCACCTGCTGGGGCACCACGTCGATGGTCTGCGGCACGTCGCGCAGGGCCGCCTCGGTCTTGGTGCCGCTGGCGGACGAAGGCGCGTAGTAGGCCGTGTCCTCGCCACGCGCGGCCTGCACGCGCACCTCGCCCAGCGCGGGCGCGCCACCGGCGGCCTGGCCCGGTGCTTCCTGAGGGCGTTCGATGGTGAAGGTGCGCCCATCCTGCGCGCGCACGACGAGACCCGAACCGGCCACGAGGCGGTCCAGCGCCTCGCGCACCTCCAGCGTGCCACGCAGCGCGGGCGCACGCAGCCCCTGCGCCAGCTCGGTGGCGAACACGATCTGCGCGCCGCTCTGGCGGGCAAGTGCGGATAGCGATTGCGCCAGCGGCTGCGCGGGCAGGTCGATGGTCAGGGGCTGGGCATGGGCGGCTGCGGCGATGCACAGCGCCGCGGCCAGGGCCGCGCCCCGGAGGGCGAAGGATCGGGGCTGGCGCAGGATGTGCAGGGGGCGCGGAGCGCGGAACGGGGTCGGCATGGAACGGAAACTCCTGGCGGAAGACAGTGAAGGAATGGCCGGAAAAGGGCTCCGGCTTGCCTGCAAGCCGAACGGGCGCGCGGGTTTGTACACCTCTCCCCACAAAAAATTGCCAGGCGCTCGTGGGCTGCTGTCCCGAGGGCTGGCCGTCAGGAAGCGGAGTGCGCTCCCGCGCGGGACCGGATCACCACGCTGCCGTCGGGCTGCCGGTGTACCGCCACGGGCGCGAGCCGCGGCAGCAGGTCGATGAGCTGGTCGATGCGGTCCAGGTCGAACACGCCGGAAATCCGCCGGCCCGCGGCCTGCTCGTCCGCGATCACGATGGGCGCGGCATGCTGGCGCTGCATCTCCGCCACGGCGTCGGCCAGCGGCGTCGCCTCCAGCAGCAGCCGTCCCTCGCGCCAGGCCGTGGCTGCGGCCATCGCCGCAGGGCCCGGGCGCTCCGGGGCCGGCAGCACTGCCGAGGCGCCTGTGGCCGCTGCATCGTCCGGCACGCGCAGCAGGTCCCCGGCCGCCAGCCGTACCGCGGGAGCTGTCCCATGCAGCGGATGCACGCTGACAAGGCCCTGCAGCACGGCGATATCCGTGCGCCCCGGTCCACCGGGGGTGAACGGCGCACCGCGGCGGCGGATCTGGAACACGGTGCCGATGTCGAGCACGCGTACCGCGCCGGCCTGCACGGCGAAGGGCCGCTGCAGCCACGGCAGCCAGCGGTGCCATGGCGCATGCGCCACATCGAACGACGCCTCGCCCGTGGAGAGGGCCAGCCTGCGCGAGCGCAGGTGCATCGCCACCTCCACGCGGGACTGGCTGTGCAGCCGTACCTCGCTGCCGTCCGGCAGGCGCACGTTGCGGCGCTCTCCCTGGGCGGTGACCAGGGTGTCGCGGTGCCATGCCGGGTCGGCCCACCAGAGCCCGGCGGCCAGCAGGGCCACCGCCGCCGTGCCCGCCGTCGCCCGGGCCGCGCGGCGCCGTTTGCGGGCGGCCGCAGCGCGTTCGATCTCCTCGGGCGTGGGCAGGTGCTGGCGCAGCGCGTCGGCGAAGGGGGCCAGCGCCTCGTCGAAGGGAAGGTGGGGCGAGCGTGCGGAGCGGCGCGCGGGCGGGGGCGCCGTGCGGGCCGGATCAATGTCCATGGCGGTGGCGTGGGTCCCCGTCCGGCGTACTGCCGGCGCAGGTGGCCTGCAGGACCGGCTGCACGCCGCGCAATGCCCGAGCCAGGTGCCGTGCCACCATGCTGCGCGAGATGCCCAGGCGTTGCGCTACCTCGTCCTGGGGCAGCCCGTACAGCTTGGCCATCACGAACACATCGCGGCAGGCCTCGGGCAGGTCCGCGATGGCCGACAGCAGGGCACGCCGGCACTGCTGGGCCGCGCAGGCCAGCTCGGGCGGCGACAGCCGCGCGGGCGCGGCGGGCGACGCGTGTGTCTCCAGCAGCTCCGGCTCCAGGACCGTCTCGGGCCGGCGCGCGCGGGCGCGGTGCCGGTCGATCGCCAGGTCGCGCGACACCGCGCGCAGGAACGCCACCGGATTCTCCACATGCTGCGGCACGGGCCGCTCCAGCAGCCGCACGCAGACCTCGTTCAGGATTTCGCGGGGAAAGCAGTCTTCGCCGAAGCGCTGCCGCAGCGCACCGACCAGTTCCTCATAGTGCTGCACGAGTGCCGCCAGCAGGGGGGCGGCACCGGGGATAGCGCGGGAATCGGCAGCGATGGATGTCATGGCGGCCGTGATTATAGAAAAGTTAATACGAATTATTAACATTGATAACCAGGATTCCACGCCCAGCATCCCTGCCACCAGCGTGGCCGTGACCCGCCGCCGGGACGGCGGCCCGCACGCGCGGCACAATGCCAGCCCTGCCGCCGGCGCTTTTTTGTCCAGCCGGCGCGGCAACGGAGCCACGCATTCCCATGAGCAGCACCATCGACCTCGACAGGATCAACGCCGAACTCGGCCACAACGCGCAGGGCCTCGTGGACTGGGCCATCGGCCTGGGCCAGCCCGCCATCGTCACCACCAACTTCCGCCCGTTCGAGGCCGTGATCCTGCACATGTGCACGCGTGCCAGGCCGGACATCCCGGTCGTGTGGATGGACAACGGCTACAACACCGAAGCCACCTACCGGTTTGCCGACGAGGTGACGCGCCAACTCCGGCTCAACCTGCGCATCTACCTGCCGCTGCGCTCGCGAGCCCACCGCGAAGCGGTGGACGGTCCCACGCCCGCACTGGATGACCCCCGCCACGCCGCGTTCACGCAGGAGGTCAAGCTCGAGCCCTTCGCGCGGGCCCTGCGCGAGACCGCCCCCAAGGTCTGGTTCACGGCCCTGCGCGCCACCGACACGGCCGTGCGGGCGCAGATGGATCCGGTGAGCCTCAACCCCGACGGCCTCGTCAAGGTCGCTCCGCTGCTCCACTGGAGTTCCAAGGACCTGTACGAATACTGCCAGGCGCACGGCCTGCCCAACAATTTCGATTACGTGGATCCGACCAAGGGCGAAGACAACCGCGAGTGCGGCCTGCACCTGGCCCATTGACCGGGCGCGCCGCTCCAGGCGCCCCTCTCCATCCCCAAGGGCGTGCTTGCATGCCCTTTTTTTATGGCTGGGTGCTCACGCTGCCAGTAGTCCTGGGCTGACGCGGCCTCACCCCCCGTGCCTACGCGACCGTGCCGGGCCGACTTTTACAGTGCCTCCATCGCATCCCGCAAGGGTTCCACCCCGTACCGGAGTGGATGGCGGAGCGAGACACCCAGAAGAGAGGACACGTCCATGAACGAAGACACCATCAAGGGCAACTGGAAGCAATTCACCGGAAAGATCAAGGAGCAGTGGGGCAAGCTGACCGATGACGATCTCGACGTGGTCGCCGGCAAGCGCGACCAGTTCCTGGGCAAGCTGCAGGAGCGCCAGGGTCTCGCCCGCGATGCCGCCGAGAAGGAGCTCAAGGCCTGGCAGGACCGCCACCCCGATTTCCGTTTCGACAAGTGATCCGTTCGGACTCCTGCTCTCTCACCGCATTTTCTGAAACCATCCCCTTCACTGACTTGAGGAGAAAACAATGAAGCACGCACGCAATCTGCTCGCCCTGGCCGTCGCCGGTCTGCTCGCCACTTCCGGCATGGCCATGACCAAGGAAGAACACAAGGCAGCCAATGACCGCATCTCCGCCGACTACAAGGCCGCCAAGGCCAAGTGCGACGGCCTGACCGGCAACGCCAAGGATGTCTGCCAGAAGGAAGCCAAGGGCAATGAGAAGATCGCCAAGGCCGAGCTGGAAGCCCAGTACAAGCCCAGCGACAAGAACACCTACAAGGTCGCCGAAGCCCGTGCCGACGCCGCCTACGACGTGGCCAAGGAAAAGTGCGACGACCTGAAGGGCGATGCCAAGAACGTCTGCCAGAAGGATGCCAAGGCCGCCCACGTGAAGGCCAAGGAGGACGCCAAGGTGGCCCGTGCCGAGACCAAGCCCGCCGACACCGCTGCCGAGAAGGGCGCACAGGTGGCTGAGGCCAAGAAGGACGCCGCCCATGAAAAGCGTGAAGCCGACTACAAGGCCGCCAAGGAGCGTTGCGACACCATGAGCGGCGACGCCAAGGACAAGTGCGTTGCCGACGCCAAGCGCATGTACAACCAGTAAGCGTACTGGTGGGAGCCATGGCACGCCACGCCATGGCCCTCTGTGGGCCGAGGTCTCCTGACGGGGGCTTCGGCCTTTTTTTGTGTCCATGCCGGGGGAGGCCATGCCTGCCCGGCGGCCCGAAGGCTGACCTGCATCAAATCTCCCGGCCGGGGCTGCGCCTAAGCTGCATCGCTCACCGCAAGCCAAGGATTGGAGAGATGCATGGCCGCACTGCAATGGTCGGAGGGTCTCGCGCTGGACCTGCCCCTGATGGATGAAACGCACGAGGAATTCGTCGCGTTGCTGGCCGCCGTCGAACAGGCGGACGACGAGGCGCTGCTGCCCGCGTGGCGTGCGCTCGTGGCCCACACCACCGGGCACTTCGCACGCGAAGACGCCTGGATGGCCGCCACCCGCTTCGCCTCGGGCAACTGCCACAGCCTGCAGCACAAAGTGGTGCTGCAGGTGATGGGCGAGGGCACGGCACGCGCCGAGGCAGGCGAGCCTGCCGTGCTGCGCCACATGGCTGGAGAGCTGGCGGTATGGTTCCCCCAGCACACCCAGACCATGGATGCCGCGCTGGCCTTGCACCTGCGCCGCGTGGGCTACGACCCCGTCAGCGGCCAGGTACATGCGCCGGATGCTCTGCCCGAGACTCCCATCCAGGGCTGCGGAGGGGCCTGCTCCAGCGAACTGGTCGAGGCCGAAGCCCCGGCCGCCGCGATCGCGGCTTGACGCCCCGGCGTGTTCCCACGGAAAGCCTGCTGTCCTGGCCGGTCACTCCGTGCGCGACCTTGCCAGCCGCAGGGCGGCCATGCGCCAGGCGAGTTGCCTTATCGCTCGCATGAAGGCGGGAGTCGCTCCCCGGGAGGCACACGCGGTTCGCAGCACGGCCTGCTTGGCGATATGCAGCGCGTCCCGGTCCCTCGCATCCCAGGCCGCCAGCAACTGGTCCCGGTAGCGCGCGAGCCGGGCGGCCTCCGCCGGACGCAGCAGCGCCGGAACTGCCGATGCCTGCGCAGTGCCCTGCGCCGACAGGAAGCCGGACCAGTCCGTGCTGCTGGGCGAGCCGGAATACGGTCTGGCCTGGGTCATGGCGTGATCTCCGCCCGGCCTGCTGAAGACGCGCCCCGGCCCGCGGCAGACAGCGCATACCAGTCCATCTTGCGCGTGGCCACCATCACGAACGCCAGTACCGCGAACAGCGCCAGAGACCCCACCACCAGCGCCGTCTGCTCCAGCTGCAGCAGCAGATAGAGCAGGCCGTAGAGCAGGGCGATGCCCGCGCCGAACGGCAGGCCGCGCCGCACGCTGCGCAGCATGTGGCAGGCATAGTAGGTCAGCAGCAATACGCAGGCGCCGGCCGCCGCCGCGTAGGCCGTGCCGAAGGGTAGATGCTCGGACAGGCTCACCAGCAGCAGGAAGAAGCTGCACAGGGCGCTGCCTGCCAGCAGGTACTGCACCGGATGCACCCGCAGCCGCTGCAGCAACTCGAACAGGCCCACGGCCACGAAGGTGAGCGCGATGAACAGCACGCCGTATTTCGTGGCGCGGTCGGAGAGTGAATACGGATTGACGGGCTCGATGAAGGAGACGCCGAACACATCGGCGCAGCCCGCCTCGGCCGTTCCCGGTGGCTGGTAGGGCGCAGGATCGCCTGTCAGGTCGCACAGCCGCCGGTTGGCGGCAATATCCTGCTGAGCGGTGGTGGCCAGCGCGGAGAGGTGCCAGCGTGCCGTGAATCCATCGTCGCCGAGCGCGCGCTCCGACGGCAGGAAGCGGCCACCGAACGACGGATGGGGCCAGCTGCTCTGCAGCTGCACGTCGGTCGTGCCGCCCAGGGGTACCACCGAAAGCTGCTCGGTACCCACCAGCTCGAGATCCACGGAGGCGACCAGGGGCTCGCCGCGCCCGCGGAGCGCTTCCGGCAGCGGCGTGTGCAGGCCGCGCGTATAGGTGGGGTGGAAGGTGCCGGGCTTGAGCGCCAGCGGTTGCCCGTCCACCTCCACCCGTGCGGCGCGTATGCCGCGTGCATCGCCCACGGCCAGCATGAGGATGGGGGCACCGCACTGCATGCGCGATCCCTCCACGGTGGCGTGCGGCCGCAGGTCCGCGAGCGTGGCCCAGCGCGCGGTGACATGGGCCTGGAGGGTATAGGCGTTGACCTGGTGCAGGCCGCGCGAGAGCTGTTGCATCGCGGCGCCCGACCGCACCTGCAGCGATTCGGGCATGGCCGTGAGCAGGAATTCGCGCCGCTGCTCGGTCGTGCGGCGCTCCTCCCCCTTGCCGGTCACGGTATCCCAGGTTTCCACGCAGGCGCTGTGAAGCATCGGCCCCAGCAGCGTCTGCGGACCGGCCAGGCTCTGGGCCACGCTGCGGGTGGCTTCGCTGCGGTAGTGCTGCCGGTCGCGCACGATGTCTTCGATCATGCCGAGCCCGAAGAGCAGCAGCAGGGTGACCGCGACGAGCGCCACGGCTTTAGTGAGAAAGGGGTGTTTCAAGAGGTGCTCCTCCGGCGAGTGGTGATGGAGGGGCAGTCTCGGCTCCGGGTGTGAGCGGGAAATGAGGTGTGTGAGGCGAGCGTGAAGTGGCGTGCCCCGCCGCCCGCCCGACCTGGCTCGGTGCGAGCCGCAGGCCTGTGCCCCCCGGGGATGATCGTCAGCCGGGCAGTACCAGTGTCGCCCGCAGCCCGCGGGCGGTGCTGGCCATGTCGAGCCGCCCCCCGTGCAGCGCCATGACCCGTTTCACGATCGCCAGCCCCAGGCCCGAGCCGCTGCGCGTGCCGTCGGGTCGCGCGGTGGTGAAGAAGCGCTCGCCCAGCCGGGGCAGGGCATAGCCCGGCACGCCCGGTCCTTCGTCCTGCACGGAGGCCGTGGCGCCGTCCAGCACCACGCGCACGGTGCCGCCTTCGGGCGAGAAGTCGATGGCGTTGTCGATGAGGTTGCCCAGGGCCAGGGTGATGAGTTCTGCCTCCCATGGGCCGCTTCCTCCGTCCCCTTCCAGCTGCAGGCGCACCCTGCGTTGGGAGGCCCGCGCCTCGCACTGGTGCAGGGCCGCCTCGGCGCAATCGCGCAGTGGCACCGGTGCGGCGCCGGCCTCGGCGTGCTGGCGCTGCTCCAGCTTGCTCAGCTCCAGCAGCCGGTCGATGAGGCGCTGCAGGCGCTCGCTCTGGTCCACCACCTGGGCCGCGAACTGCCGGCGGTCATCCCCGGGCAGATCGTCCTGCAGCAGCTCTCCCGCGCCGCGGATGGCGGCCACGGGGCTCTTGAGTTCGTGGGTCAGGGCACGAACGTAGCCTTCGATGTAGTCGCGGCCTGCGAGGCGTTCGCGCATGTGGTCCATGGCGCGCGCGAGATCGCCGAGTTCACCGGGCACCCGCGGCACGGCGGGCGGTGGCCCGCCCCCGTCGCCCGGTGCCTGCACGCTGAGGGCATAGTCGCGCAGGCGGCGCACATGCCACACGGTCCACACCGTGACGGCCACACCCACGGCCGCGGAGAGCGCGAGCAGCAGCAATCCGCCCTGCAGCACCTTGCGTTCGGCGCGGTCGATGAATCGCTGCACCGTGCGCGTCGGCTTGGCGACGGTGAGCACGCCGCCGATCCGCCGTTCGCTGCCAGGGGCGCCATCGATCCAGATCGGCGCGGCCACATACATCACGCCGCTGGTGTCGTCGGTCTGCACGTCGCGCGTGGCGCGGGCGCCGTACTCACCGCGCAGCGTGCGGGCCACGTCGCGCCACTGCGAATAGTCGTCGCCCACGGCGCGCCGCTCGGTATCGAAGACCACGCGCCCGCGGGCATCCGTCACGTAGATGCGGAAATCCAGCGTCTGCTTGGACAGCCCCCAGATGGAGGCATCGACCGGCCGGCTCGCGTAGCGCCGCACGTGGCGCGCGAAATCGCTCTCCGGCGCGCCGGATGCGCCCTGCGCGCCCGCCGCCAGGCGCCCGCTCGCGAGATCGTCGCTCGCCAGCTCCGCCAGCAGGTTGGCGGTATCCACCATCATGTCCTCCATCACCTCCCTCACGCTGGGCTTGATCTCGGCCGTGAACACCCGCAGCACGAAGAACGCCGCGATGCCGTTGATGAGGAAGAACGCGAAAAGCAGCCGCAATCCGAGGCGCATGGGTCAATTTCCTTGCCAGCGGAAGGGGGGTGGCGCGACGCGCATCACGGGGAGCTTCATACCTCTAGTGAATAGCCCATGCCCCGGTGGGTGTGGATGTACTCGCGCGACGGGTCGGCCTCGCGCAGCTTGGCGCGCAGGGTCTTGATGTGCGTGTCCACGGTGCGGTCGGTGCTCTCGCTGTCGCCGCCCCAGGCACCTGCCAGCAGGGCATCGCGCGTGTGGATGCGGCCCGCACCCGCGAGCAGCTGGGACAGCAGGCGGTATTCCCGGCGCGTGAGCGCCAGCGGGCGCCCGTGCAGGTGCATGCGCTGGCCGGCGGCGTCGTCATGGAAGGGGCCGGCCGCCGCGGGGGGCGATGCCGCCGCGGGCACGGCGGCGCGGCGCAGCAGGGCCCTGGCCCGCGCGGCCAGTTCGCGCGGGCTGAAGGGCTTGGGCAGGTAGTCGTCGGCGCCGAGCTCCAGTCCCAGCACGCGGTCGATCTCCTCCCCGTGGGCGCTGAGCATGAGCACGGGCAGGACGCTGCCCTGTTGCCGCAGTTCGCGCAGCAGATCGAGGCCGCTGCCGTCCGGCAGGCCCACGTCCAGCACCAGCAGGTCGAAGCGGTGGGCGCGCAGCAGGCCGCGGGCATCGCCCAGCAGCAGGCTGTGGCTCACGGCCAGGCCGTCGCGTTCCAGGGCGTAGGCCACGGTGCGCGCGATGGCCGGGTCGTCCTCCACGAGCAGCAGGCGGGCCGCCATGGTCAGCGCGCCACCAGCACGGGGAAGAGCTTGCCCAGCCCGTCGGCCATCACCTCGACCGCCAGAGCCGCCAGAATCAGGCCCATGAGCCGCGTCATCACGTTGATGCCCGTCTTGCCCAGCACGCGCGCGATCGGGTCGGCGAGCGCGAAGCACACCGCCGTGGCCAGGGCGATGACCACGCCGTAGCCCACCAGTGCCAGGTGCTGCCAGAAGGTCTGTGCCCGGTCGGCGTAGATCACTACCGTGGACATGCTCGCCGGCCCGGTGAGCAGCGGGATCGTGAGCGGCACCACGGCGATGCTGTCGCCCTGGGCGGCCTTCTCGGCGCCTTCCTCCAGCTCGTGCGTGTGCGGTTTCGCTTCCGCGGGCTGGGCATTGAGCATGTTCATCGCGCTGATGAGCAGCAGCATGCCGCCGCCCACCTGGAAGCTCTGCAGCGAGATGTTGAAGAACTCCAGGATCTGCAGGCCCAGCAGCGCGCAGGCCGCGATGACGCAGAACGCGCTGAAGGCCGCCACCTGGATGGTGCGCTGCCGCTGCCGCGGCGAGAACCCGTCGGTGTAGTGAATGAAGAAGGGCACGATGGCCAGCGGGTTCACGATGGCCAGCAGGGTGATGAGGGGCTTGAGGTCCATGGGATGTCGGTGTCCGGTTCAGCGGCCGCCGGAGACGTCCAGCAGGCTCATGGTGGTGTAGCTCGCGGCGTCCGACAGCAGCCAGACGATGGATTCGGCCACCTCTTCCGGCGTGCCTCCCCGGCCCATGGGCACCTGATGGGCGAGGTCGCGCACGCGGTCGGGCAATCCGCCGCTCGCGTGGATCTCGGTATCGATCAGCCCGGGCCGCACCGCGTTCACGCGGATGCCTTCCGCCGCCACTTCGCGCGCGAGGCCCACCGTGAGCACGTCGATGGCGCCCTTGGCTGCCGCATAGTCCACGTACTGGTGGGCGGCACCCAGCCGGGCGGCGGCGCTGGAAACATTGACGATGCTGCCGCCCTGGCCGCCGCGCTGCAGGCCCATGCGCCGCACGGCCTCGCGCGCGCAGTAAAAGCTGCCCAGGACATTGATGTCGAACATGCGCCGCAGCCGCTCGCCGCTCATCTCGGACACGCGTGCAGGCACGTCCACCACGCCGGCATTGTTCACCAGGGCCGACAGCCGGCCCCACTGCCTGTCCACCGCCTCGAACAGCGCCACGACCTGCGATTCGTCGGCCACGTCCGCCTGGATGGCCACGGCTTCGCCGCCTTCCGCCCGGATGGCATCGACCACGCGCCCGGCCGCGGCGGCGTCGCGCGCATAGTTCACCGCCACGGCCCAGCCGCGCCGCGCGGCCAGCCGGGCGGTGGCGGCGCCGATGCCCCGGCTGCCTCCCGTCACCAAAACCACTTTTTTGTCCATGGGTGCGTCTCCTGCAAGAATGCCGTGGCGCGATTACAGCACTGCCGTGCCCGGCGCGGGCATGCCGCTGCGATCGATTCCGCCGCCCCTCCCCCGGGGGGCGTTCAACCCGTCCAATATCGAAGGAGTGACAAACATGGGCAGTTTCGTGGATCTGGCCTCGGCCGATGGTTTCAAGGTGCCGGCCTGGGTGGCGCAGCCCGAAGGCCGTGCGCGCGGCGCCGTGGTGGTCCTGCAGGAGATCTTCGGCGTCAATTCGCACATCCGCTCCGTGGCCGACCGCTATGCGGCCGCGGGCTACCTCGCGGTGGCGCCTGCCACCTTCGCGCGCGTGAAGCCCGGCGTGGAGCTGGGCTACACCGACGATGACATGAAGGAAGGTTTCGGCCTGAAGCAGCAGGTGGAGGCGCTGCCCGGCGCGGGCGTGCTGCCCGACATCCAGGCCGCCATCGACCACGCGGCGCAGCAGAGCGGCGGCAAGGTCGGTATCGTGGGCTACTGCTGGGGCGGCCTGCTGTCCTGGCGGGCAGCGTGCGCACTCCGTGGCCTGTCGGCCGCGGCCGTCTATTACGGTGGCGGCATCACGGGCGACCAGGAAGTGGCCCGCACCCCGCGCTGCCCGGTGATCGCACACTTCGGCAAGCGCGACCACTACATCCCGCTGGAAGGCGTGGAGGCCTTCCGCAAGGCGCATCCGGAGGTGGAAGCCTACATCTACGAGGCCGACCACGGCTTCAACTGCGACCAGCGCGGCTCCTACGACGCGCCCTCGGCAGACCTGGCGCGCGAACGCACGCTGGCGTTCTTCGCGAAGCACCTGGGCTGAGCTGCCGCCGGAAAAAGCTCTAGAGGCCCGCCCTCCGGCCTTTGAAACCGACGAAGCGTTACCCATCCGAAGGCCGCGGAGCAGGCCAAGCCAGCAGGCGCCGTGGAACTGGCTTTGCCAGGCCACAGGCGTCCAGCACCTCGCCAGAGCCGAGGGGCGTTCGTCCCGTCCATGCCCGCGCAGGCGGGCATGGAGCCGCGGTCCTCACTCCGCCCTGCCCGCCATGCGCAGCATGGCGAGAGCGGGGGCTGAGTTCTGCGGTTCCAAGCCTGCCTGCGCAGGCTTGGACGTGCACGAAGGGCAGCCGCCTCTGGAGGCAGCACCGAGCAGCGCAGCCGCTCAGGGGGGTGTTTCCCAGTCAGTGCGCCCCGGCCGCCGCATCGGCGCTGCCCGCACTGGCGCGCACCGGGTGGGCCAGCCAGACCAGCGGGATCAGCAGCAGGAACAGCACGGCCGACGCATAGAAGATGTCGTTGGCCGCCAGCATGAAGGCCTGCTGGTTCACCAGCCGCTCGACCTGCGCGAGCGCCTGCTCTGCCGTCAGACCGCCTGCCTGCAACCCCTGCAGTGTCTGCGTGACGGCCACGCCGCCCTGCTGCAGTCCTTCGGTGAGCTGCGCATGGTGCAGCGTGGCGCGCCGCTCCCACAGCGTGGTCGAGACCGAGGTGCCGATCGCGCCGGCCGTGATCCGCATGAAGTTCGACAGCCCCGAGGCCGAAGGGATGCGCGCCGGAGCGATCTCCGACAGCGTGAGCGTCACCAGCGGGATGAAGAAGAACGCCATGGCGATGCCCTGGATGATGGTGGGCACCATGATGGTCGCCAGGTCCGCCTGCGTGTTGAACCGCGAGCGCATCCACAGCACCAGCGCGAACACCAGGAAGGCGAAGGTCGCGAAGCGGCGCGGGTCCACCTTGGCGATGTTCTTGCCCACCACCGGCGACAGCACCAGCGCCAGCAGGCCCACGGGTGCCATCACCATGCCCGCCTGCGTGGCCGTGTAGCCCATGTACTGCTGCAGCCAGAGCGGCAGCAGCACCACGTTGCCGAAGAACAGGCCGTAGCCCACCGAGGTAGCCAGCGCGCCGGCCCAGAAGTTGCGGATCTTGAAGAGCGACAGGTCCACCACCGGATGCTCCTCGCCGCGCTCCCAGACCATGAAGGTGATGAAGCCCACCACGGCCACCACACAGCAGGCCACCACCCAGGGCGAGGCGAACCAGTCATGCTCCTTGCCGATGTCCAGCATCACCTGCATCGCCGCCACCCAGATGACGAGCAGGGCCAGGCCGACGGAGTCGATCGGCAGCGCGCGCCGCTCGGACTCGCGCTTGTGGAAGATGCCCCAGGTCACGAGCACCGCCACGATGCCCACCGGCACGTTGATGTAGAAGATCCACGGCCAGGTCATGTTGTCCGTGATCCAGCCGCCCAGCAGCGGCCCCATGACCGGCGCGATGAGCGTGGTCATCGACCACATCGCCATGGCCAGCCCGGCCAGCGCCTTGGGGTAGCTGGAGAGCAGCAGCGACTGCGACAGCGGGATCATCGGCCCGGCCACGAAGCCCTGCAGCGCGCGGAAGGCGATGAGCGTGGCCATGTTGGGCGCCAGCCCGCACAGCAGCGATGCGATGACGAAGAGCGTCACGCTGGCCACGAACAGGCGCACCTGCCCGAAGCGCTGCGACAGCCAGCCGGTGAGCGGCACCGCGATGGCGTTGGCCACCGCGAAGCTGGTGATGACCCAGGTTCCCTGCGTGGGGCTCACGCCCAGGTCGCCCGCGATGGCGGGCAGCGACACGTTGGCGATCGACGTGTCCAGCACGTTCATGAACGTGGCCGCCGAGAGGGCCAGCGTGCCCCACATGCGCGCGCTGCCTTCGAGCGGCGGCGGCGCCAGGGGCGGAGTGTGGGAAGGAGAGGACATGGAGGCTCCGAAAGGGGAGGGCGCCGCCGCGGTCAGTGGGCCTGCGTCCGGCCGGTGGCGCGGGCGGCCGGTCCTGCATTGGCTGCGATGATGCGGGCCACTTCTTCGTCGGCACCCTTGTCGAGGCCGGCATACACGGCCGTCTGCGCCACTGCCTCGGCACGCGGCGCATCCGCCAGCAGTGCGCCTGCGCGGTCCTGGGTGTTGACCGTAACGTCCATGGACAGGCCCACGCGCAGCGGATGGTCCTTGAGCTGCTCGGCGTCCAGGGCGATGCGCACGGGCACGCGCTGCACCACCTTGATCCAGTTGCCGGTGGCGTTCTGCGCGGGCAGCAGTGCGAACGCCGCGCCCGTGCCCACGCCCAGCCCGACGACCTTGCCCGTGTATTCCACCTTGCTGCCGTAGAGGTCCGCCGTGAGCGTGGCGGACTGGCCCAGGCGCAGGTTGCGCAGCTGGTTTTCCTTGAAGTTCGCGTCCACCCAGACGTGGCTGAGCGGCACGATGGTCATGAGCGGAGCGCCGGGCGCCACGCGCTGGCCGAGCTGCACCGTGCGCTTGGCGACATAGCCGTCCACCGGAGCGGGCAGGGCCGTGCGGCGCTCGGCAAGATAGGCTTCGCGCACCTTCGCTGCAGCGGCGAGCACGTTGGGGTTTTCCTGCACCGGCACGCCCTGGGTGAGCGACTGGTTGCTGGTCAGCTGTTCACGTGCGGCTTCGACGCCGGCCTGCGCGGCGGCCAGGGCCGAACGGGCCGCGTCCACCTGGTTTTGCGCGTGCTGCAGCTCCTCCTTGGAGACGGCGCCGTTGCCCGAGAGGGACTGCCGGCGCTTCAGGTCTTCCTGGGCGCGTGCCACGTCCGACCTTGCCTTGGTGACCTCGGCCTGGCGCAGCGTGATCTGCGCGTTCAGCGAGCCGTTGTTCACGTACACGGTGCGCGCCTGCCGCACGGCCTGGGCCAGGCCCGCCTCGGCCTGCGCCAGCGCCACGCGGGCATCGGCCGGGTCCAGCTGCACCAGCGGTGCGCCGGCCTTCACGAAGTCGGTGTCGTCGGCCATGATGGACATGACCGTGCCGCCCGTCTGCGGCGTGATCTGGATGACGTTGCCCTGTACGTAGGCGTTGTCGGTGCTCTCGTAGTGGCTCAGGACGAGCCAGTCGTACAGGCCCCACCCCGCGCCGGCCACGACGACCACGGCGGCGAGGGCCACGAGGGTCTTGCGGCGGCGGGCCTTGGCGTCCTGTGCGTTTGCCGGGGCGTTGGAGGGGGCGGAAGCGTTCTGGGGTGCGTTCATGGTGATGTCTCCCCGCGGGACGGCCATCGTCCGCGCGGCAAGGGAAAAAGGAGGCGGATAAAGGGAGCGGAAAGGTCAGTGCGCGGAGCCGGATGCGCCGGGTGCCTGCGTGCCCGCTGCCAGGATGGGGGCCTGCGCGGCATAGCCACCCCCCAGTGCGCGCGCCAGGCGGGCCTGGTTGTCCAGGCGGCGGGCCGCAAGATCCACGGCCTGGCGGCGCTGCTGCAGCACGCTGGTCTCGGCGGTGAGCACGTTCAGGTAGTTGCCCAGGCCGGCCCGGTAGCGCTGCTGGGCGATGGCGTAGGCGCTCTCGGCGGAGGCCTGCGCTTCGCGCTGCTCGGCCGCCTGCTGGTCGATGGAGCGTGCCGAGGCGATCTGGTCGGCCGCTTCATGCAGCGCATCCAGCAGGGTGGCGTTGTAGCTCTCGACGGCGGCATCCACGTCGGCGGCCTTGCCGCGCAGGTTGGCGCGCAGCCGGCCCGCCTCGAAGATCGGCAGCCGGATGGCCGGGCCCACGCCCCATTCCCGGCTGCCGCCCTTGACGAAGTTGTCCAGCCCCAGCGAGGCCAGGCCCACGAAGGCCGTGAGGCTCACGTTGGGATAGAACTGCGCCTTCGCCACGGCCACGTCCTGCGTTGCGGCTTCCACGCGCCAGCGCGCGGCGGCGATGTCCGCACGCCGGCCCAGCAGGTCCGCGGGCAGCGCGGCGGGCAGGGCGATGGCATGCAGGGACGTCAGCGGCGGCGGCACCAGGGCCTGCGCCGCTCCGGGTTGCCCCACCAGTGCGTCCAGCGCATTGCGCGCCATGGCCGCCTGCTCGCGCAGCGCCTCGATCTGCTGGCGCGCCTCGGGCAGGCTGCCTTCGCTCTGGCGCTCTTCCAGCCGCGTGTCCAGGCCGGCCGCCACGCGGTCGCGCACCAGCGACAGGGTCTGGGTGCGTTGCTCCAGGGTGCGCTGTGCCACGCCGAGCTGGTCCTGCACCCGTGCGAGTTCCACGTACTGCCGCACCACGTTGGACGCCAACAGCACCCGCGCGGCCTGCGCGTCGGCGATGGCTGCATTGGCGCTGCCCACCGCGGCGTCGATGGCCGCGCGGTTCTTGCCGAAGAAGTCCAGCTCCCAGCTGCCCGTGAGGCGGCCCGTGGCGCTGTTTTCCGTGCTGCCGCCCAGCGGAGGCGGATAGATGGAATTGGCGCTGTAGCGCTGCCGGTTGGCGTCCAGGCTGCCATTGACCTGTGGGCGGTCTGCAGCGCGCGTGGCTTCCGTGAAGGCCTGTGCCCGGGCGATGCGCGCTTCGGCGAGCTTCAGGTTGGGGCTCCGGGACAGGGCCTGGTCGATGAGTGCATCCAGCTGCGCATCGCCGAAGCCGCGCCACCAGTCGGATGCCACGGCCGGATCGGCGAAGGCCCGTGCGGCATCCGCCGTGCCCTGGGCCTGTGCAGCAAGGCCCAGCGAGGCTGCGTCGCGCATCCGGGCCTGGGGGGCGATGCCGGACATGTCCGCGCAGGCCGTCAGCCCCAGCAGCGCGAAGGCCAGGGTGCCGACGTACAGCGCCACCGCCTGCCAGCGAGGCCCTGCGGCGTCTCCGGCCGGTTGCACGTGCGGCATCGTCGCCGCGGGGGTGGAGGGAGCCAGGAGGTTTTTCATGTTGTGTCGTGCTCTCGGGAAAAGGGGCGGGACGGCTTACTGGGTGGCGTCCGGCGGCGGCGTGAGCCGCGTGGCCAGGTTCTCGTAGATGCGGGCCAGGTAGCGGCGCAGCGCGGCGGCTTCCGCATCGCTGAAGCCGTGCAGGGCCGTGCGCTGGAGGTCCTGCAGCATTTCGGGCAACTGGGCTGCGGCGGCGTGGCCTTCTTCGGTCAGTGCGAGGTTGACCACGCGGCGGTCTTCCTGCGAGCGCTCGCGGCGGCACAGGCCCTTGGCTTCCAGCCGGTCCAGCAGCCGCGTCATGCCGCCGGCATCCAGCTGGCAGACGCGCGCCAGGGCTGCGACCGTGCTTTCCTGGCCTGAGGCCAGGAAGATGCGCAGCAGGGGCCGCCATTGCGCGTCGGTCAGCCCCAGGGGCTCCACGCGGCGATCCACCTCGCTGCCCATCAGGTTGACGATGCGGCGCATCTGGTAGCCGATGCTCTGCTCGATCAGCTCGGGGTTGACGTGGGGCTTGGCGTCGCGGGTTGAATGCATGTCGCGACATTAATTGACTGGTCAAATAATGTCAAGTCTTTGATTGCGATGCGGTCTGATCGGCCTGTGTGTGTCCGGGTAGCGGGGAAGACTTTTCCTCTCGCCGGCTGCGGGAGGGAATCGGTAAAGATCAGCCTGCCTGGCGACTGCTCAGGCAGAAACGGGCGAACCGCTCCAGCAGCCCGCAGGCTTCGGGTGTCGCGCGGACATGGCCGCGCAAGGCTTCCGGATCGCGGCCGGCCTGCCGCACATCGGCCGACAGCGCATCGATGTAGCCGCGCATCGCGTCCGGCACGAATTCGGGATGGAATTGCACCCCCCACGCGCACTGGCCGACCCGGAAGGCCTGGTGCGGTTCGAAGGCATTGCCCGCGAGCCGCACCGCGCCGGCTGGCAGCCGCCTCACCGATTGCCGGTGCACCACCTGGGCGCCGAAAGCGCCGGGCAGCCCGGCGAAAAGCGCGTCGCCGCCCGCGGCGTCGGGCGCCGTGTGGACCTCCACGGTGCCGATTTCCCACCCACCGGGATGGTCCGCCACCTCGCCACCCAGCGCGTGCGCGAGCAATTGGTGCCCATAGCAGATGCCCAGCACGGGCGTCTGCGCCGCCACGGCGCGGGCCAGCCAGCCGCCCAGCGTTTCGCTCCAGGGCGCCTGGTCCGTGACCATCGCATGTGACCCGGTCACCACCACGCCGGAGACGGCATCGGGGTCGGGCATGCTTTCGCCCTGCTCCGCATCGACGGTGAGCACGGGCGCTGCGGTGCAGGCCAGCCCGGCCTGGACCCAGTCCTCGAAGTCGCCCAAACGCTCCCGCAGCGCCGGGAAGGTGCCGCCGGTCCTGGCGATCAGGATGGGTCGTGGTGTCGGCGAGGGCATGCGGGCGGTACGGTCAATGCTGGCCGGTGCGGGCGAGATAGCGCTTGCGCCAGAACAGCGCCACCAGGGCGATGGCGATCACCGTCATCGTGGCCATGGCCCACCAGAAGCCGTCCTGCTTGTGGACCAGCGGAATGAACTCGAAGTTCATGCCGAAGATGCCGGCGATCAGGTTGAGCGGCAGGAACACGGCGGTGAGGGCGGTGAGCGTGCGCATGATGTCGTTCGTGCGGTTGCTCTGGACGCTGAAATGCATCTGCACCGCCGTTTCGGTGCTCTGCTCCAGCCGGCGCACGTGGTGCACCACCCGTTCGATGTGCTCCAGCACGTCGCGGCTGCGCACCTTGAGCAGTTCCAGTTCGCGCAGTGCGGCGATGTTCTCGGGCAGGGCCCAGGTCTCGAGCGTGTCCACCCAGTCCTGCACGGCGGCCCGCTGGTCCTCGCAGATCTCGTCGAGCTGATGCAGGGTCAGCCGAGCATCCAGCAGCGCGCTCCAGTTGGCGAATCGCCCGCGCGGCTTGAGCAGTTCGGCCTGCCAGTGGTCCAACTGGCGAGAAAGCTCGCGGCGCAGGTCCAGGTAGTTGTCCACGATCAGGTTCACCACGCGCAGCATCAGGTCCGCCGGGCTGGTCGGCAGGCGCGATCCCGGGGCGGGGCCGGTGCGCATGTCCCGGGCCTGCGTCTCCGAGGTCGCGCCGTCCTCCGCGGCGGGCGCGGGCTGTGTCGCCGTGAGCAGGCGGGCGGCGAAGGCGTCGCGCACGGTGCAATCGCCCGGGTGCACCGACAGCAGCACCTGGTCGAAGACCGCGAACCCCACGGGGCTGGTGTCGATGCGGCGCAGCACGGGAGGCCCGGCACGCCGGGGTGGCGCGAGCCCCGTCAGGCTGGGCACTTCCGTCGTGTCGCACTGGGTGGCGCTCAGCCGCCGGAACACCATGACGTCGTACTGGGACGTGTAATCGTAGTGCGACGGCAACTGGGCATTCAGCAGGTCGGACACGTGCAGATCGACGAGTTGCAGGCCCGCCAGGGACTGCAGCGCCGCCTGCAGCGCCGGCAGCCGCTCGCCGAAGACGGCGCGCGTGCAGGCGATCCACACGAAGCCCTGGGCGGGCACGCGCTGCGGGATGGCATCCAGCTCTTTCGCTCCCTGCGGGCCGATGTGGAATACGCGGATCGCGCCGGAGGCGTCCAGCGTCACGGGGCGTGCCCCCGGCATCCGGAATGGGGTGCCATGGTGCTCCTACCGGGAAAGCAGGCGCGCGGCGTCGCGGGCGAAATACGTCAGGATGCCGTCCGCCCCGGCGCGCTTGAAGGCGAGCAGGGATTCCATCATCACGGCATCGTGGTCGAGCCAGCCGTTGGCCGCGGCGGCCTTCAGCATGGCGTATTCGCCGCTCACCTGGTAGGCGAAGGTCGGCACGCGGAACTCGTCCTTCACCCGGCGCACGACGTCCAGGTAGGGCATGCCGGGCTTGACCATGACCATGTCCGCGCCCTCGGCGATGTCCAGGGCCACCTCGCGCAGCGCCTCGTCGGTGTTGCCCGGGTCCATCTGATAGACGTTCTTGTCGGCCTTGCCGAGCGCCCCGCGCGTGCCCACGGCGTCGCGGAACGGGCCGTAGAAGGCGCTCGCGTATTTCGCGCTGTAGGCCATGATGCGGGTGTGGATGTGGCCCTGGGCCTCCAGCGCCTCGCGGATGGCGCCGATGCGGCCGTCCATCATGTCGCTGGGCGCCACGATGTCCACTCCCGCCTCGGCATGCGTGAGCACCTGGCCGACGAGGATTTCCACCGTCTCGTCGTTCATGATGTAGCCGGTCTCGTCCAGCACGCCGTCCTGTCCATGGCTGGTATAGGGGTCGAGCGCCACGTCGGTGAGCACGCCGAGATCGGGAAACTCCTTCTTGAGGGCCCGCACTACCCGGGGGATCAGCCCCTCAGGGTTGAGTGCTTCCTTGCCATCCGGCGTTTTCAGCGACGGCTCGATGGACGGAAACAGTGCCAGCACCGGGATGCCCAGGCGAACGCAGTCTTCCGCCACGGGCAACAGCAGGTCCAGGCTCAGACGGTCCACGCCGGGCATCGACGCAATGGCCTGGCGGTGATTGGTGCCTTCGTGCACGAACACCGGGTAGATGAAGTCGTGCGTGGACAGCCGGTGCTCGCGCACCAGGTTGCGGGTGAACGCGTCGCGCCGCAGCCGGCGCGGGCGGTGCTGGGGAAAGGGCGGGGGGCTGGAGAGATGCATCCCGAAATTGTGCTCCCGTTTCGGGAGGGCGTGCCACCGGATGGGCGCCCGGCGGCACGTACACTGCGGCCCATGCTCTGGGTCAAAGCCTTCCATATCGTCTTCGTGGCCAGCTGGTTCGCGGGCCTGTTCTACCTGCCCCGCATCTTCGTGAACCTCGCCATGGTGCCGCCGGACTCCTCCGCCGAGCGCGAGCGCCTGCTGCTCATGGCGCGCAAACTGCTGCGCTTCACCACCATGCTGGCCGTGCCCGCGCTGGCCCTGGGCCTGTGGCTCTACCTGGGGTATGGCATCGGCCGCGGACCGGGCAACGGCTGGATGCACGCCAAGCTCACCGTGGTGGTGCTGGCCGTGGGCTACCACCATGCCTGCGGCGTGTTGCTGCGCAAGTTCGCCGCGGGGCGCAACAGCCACGGGCACCGCTGGTACCGCTGGTTCAACGAGGTGCCGGTGCTCCTGCTGGTCGCGGCGGTGGTGCTGGTGGTCGTCAAGCCGTTCTGAACCGGGCGCGCGCCGCCGTGCACAAGACCTCCGCCTGGCCGCTCGCGCTGACCTACATCGCGCTCATCGTCTTCGCGAGCCTGTTTCCCTTCGAGGGCTGGCGCGAGCAGGGCATCTCCCCGCTGGTATTCCTCACGGCCCGGGTTCCGCCGCCGTACTGGACCTGGTTCGACGTCAACATCAATGTCGCGGGCTACGCGCCGCTGGGCTTCCTGCTGGCACTGGCGCTGCTGCGCACGGGCTGGCCCCGGGCGGCCGTGGTGGTGGCCGTGCTGTCCGGCGGCATGCTTTCCATGCTCATGGAATTGCTGCAGATCTACCTGCCGCGGCGGGTGCCGTCCAACATGGACCTGCTGCTCAACACGGCCGGCACCCTGCTGGGGGCGCTCGTGGCCGCCTTGCTGGAGCGGCTGGGGGCCATCGCCCGCTGGAGCCGGTTTCGCGCGCGCTGGTTCGTGCAGGATGCGAGCGGTGCCCTGGTGCTGATCGCGCTCTGGCCTGCCGCTCTGCTGTTCCCCGCGGCCGTGCCGTTCGGGCTCGGCCAGATGTGGGAGCGCCTGGAAGCCGCGCTGGCCGAAACGCTGGCCGACACCCCCTTCCTCGAATGGCTGCCGGTGCGCGACACCCCGCTGGAGCCCCTGATGCCCGGGGCGGAACTGCTCGCGGTGCTGCTCGGGCTGCTCGTTCCCTGCCTGCTGGGCTACTGCGTGATCCGGAACGTCGGGCGCCGGGTGGCCTATGCCTGCGGCATGGTCGCCGCCGGGGTGGCGGTGACCGCGCTGTCCGCCGCGCTCAGCTACGGCCCGGCCCACGCCTGGGAGTGGCTGGGCCTGCCCACGCGCGTGGGCATCGTCGCGGGCCTCGTGGCGGCGCTGCTGCTCGTGACCCTGCCGCGCCGCGCCGCCGGGGTGCTGCTGCTGCTCGTGCTGGTCTGGCACCTGAACCTGCTCAACCAGGCGCCGACCAGCGCCTACTTCGCAGAAACCCTCCTGGCCTGGGAGCAAGGGCGCTTCATCCGCTTCTATGGCCTGGGCCAGTGGCTCGGCTGGCTCTGGCCCTACGCGACGCTGGTGTACGTGGTGCTGCAGGTCGCCAGCCGCCCGGCGCCAGAGGCGCGCGCGGCCCCCGCCTCCTAGAATCCGGGCATGACCGAAGACACTTCCCCGTCCCGCGGCTACTACGCCCGCCACATTTTCTTCTGCCTCAACGACCGCATCAACGGTGAGGACAGCTGTGCCCACCACGGCGCGAAGGAGGCGTTCGACCACTGCAAGGCGCGCGTCAAGGCCGAAAAGCTCGCCGGTCCCGGCCAGGTGCGCGTGAACAAGGCGGGCTGCCTGGACCGCTGCGCGGGCGGGCCCGTCGCGGTCGTCTATCCCGAGGGCACCTGGTACACCTACGTGGACACCAGTGATATCGACGAGATTGTCGAATCCCACCTCAAGAACGGCCAGGTGGTCGAGCGCCTGCTCACCCCGCCGGAACTCGGACGCTGATCCGGGCTCAGACCCCGGCCTTCCCGCATTCCGGGCCGCGGGCCGCCTTTTTTCGGGGCGGCACGGGGCCATTTCATACTGCAGACAAGTGAACGCCCAGACTGAACGCCTGACTTTCTCCGGCACGGCCGGCGCCATCGAGGCGCTGCGCGACCCTGCCGCCGCGGCCGGGGGCGGCGCCCCGCGCGGCGTGGCCGTGATCGCCCATCCCCATCCGCTCTTCGGCGGCACCATGGACAACAAGGTCGTGCAGACGCTCGCCCGGGCCTTCGTCGCCTGTGGGTGGACGGCCGTGCGCTTCAATTTCCGGGGCGTCGGCGGCAGCGCCGGCTCCCACGACGAAGGACGCGGAGAGCTGGACGACTTGCTCGCGGTCATCGACCAGGCCGCGCCCGCCGGTGCGATCGCGCTGGCGGGGTTCTCCTTCGGCGCCTTCGTGACCAGCCACGCCCTGGAGCGGCTCTGGGGCGCGCGTGACATCGAGCGCGCCGTGCTCGTGGGGACGGCCGCCAGCCGCTTCACCGTGGCACCCGTGCCGGCCGAAGCCCATGGCCGCACGCTGGTCGTCCATGGCGAGCAGGACGACACCGTGCCCCTGGCCTCCGTGATGGACTGGGCGCGCCCGCAGACACTCCCTGTGACAGTCGTGCCCGGCGGCGGGCATTTCTTTCACGGACAATTGCCGCTGCTCAAGAGCCTGGTCATGCGGCACCTGACTTCCCAGGCCTGAGGGCGGGCCACCGGCTGCCTGCCCCCACCCACCCTTCCGCTTTTCCTGCTTTCCTCTCTCCCGCTTCCTTTCTTCCCGGACCGTTCCGAATGCATGCCTCCATGAAGTCCTTCCTGCCCCTGCTGCGCTCCTTCGCCATGGCCGCCGCCCTCGCGCCTGCTGCGCTCTGGGCGCAGGTGCAGGCCCCCCAGCCGCCCGAGATCGCCGCGCGCAACTACCTGCTGCTGGACGTGACCTCCGGGCAGGTGCTGGCCGCCAAGGACATCGATGCGCCCGTGGAGCAGGCGTCCCTGACCAAGCTCATGACCGGCTACCTGGTGTTCGATGCGCTGAGTTCCAGGAAGATCACCCTGGAGCAGAAGCTGCCGGTGAGCGTCCTGGCGTGGAAGATGCCGGGCTCGCGCATGTTCATCGACCCCAAGATGCAGGTGCCGGTGGATGACCTCCTGAAGGGCATGATCGTGCAGTCGGGCAACGATGCCTCCATGGCCCTGGCCGAGGGCGTGGGTGGCTCGGCCGAGAACTTCGTCAAGCTCATGAACGACCAGGCCAAGGCCCTGGGCATGAAGAACACGGCCTACAAGAACCCCGAAGGCCTCACGGAGCCCGGCCACACGACCACGGCACGCGACCTGAGCATCCTCGCGACGCGGCTCATGAAGGACTTCCCGGAGTACATGCACTATTACTCCACCAAGCACTATGCCTATCCGGGCACGCCGCCTTCCAACGGCACCAACCGCAATTCGCTGCTGTTCCGCGACCCGACGGTGGACGGCCTCAAGACCGGGCACACCGCAGCGGCCGGCTACTGCCTCGTGGCCACGTCCAAGCGTGACTTTCCCAATGTCGGCCAGCGCCGCCTGCTGTCCATCGTGCTGGGCACCGCGAGCGAGAACGCGCGTGCCAACGAGAGCCAGAAGCTGCTGAACTGGGGCTACACCGCCTACGACGCCGTCAAGCTGTTCGACGGCGGCCAGCCGGCTGCCACCCCGGCGCTCTGGAAGGGCACGCAGAACACCATCAAGATCGGGCGCCCCGATCCCATCGTCGTCACGGTGCCGTCGGGCTCCGCCGGCAAGATTTCCACCCAGATCGTCCGCCAGGACCCGCTGGTCGCCCCCCTGACCAAGGGGCAGTCCATCGGCACGCTCAAGGTCTCGCTGGGCGACCAGCAGATTGCCGAGGTGCCCCTGGTGGCGCTCGAAACCGTAGATCAGGCGGGCATCTTCGGGCGTGCCTGGGATGCCATCCGGCTCTGGATCAAGTGATGCGCGCTGCGCGTGGCAGGAGGCTGGCGGTGCCGGTCCTTGCCTCGCCAGGGGCAAACTGATACATTAGAAGGCTTTTCGGAATTTCCGAAGGGAATCACGTCTTCGCTCGATTCGAATCCGCCGGGCGAAGTTTTCACGTTTAGGGACGATTCATGCCAACCATCAACCAGCTCGTGCGTCAGGGGCGCGAGGTCGAAACGACCAAGTCCAAGAGCCCCGCGATGCAAAACTCTCCCCAGCGCCGTGGAGTGTGCACCCGTGTGTACACCACGACGCCCAAGAAGCCGAACTCCGCTCTGCGGAAGGTCGCCAAGGTGCGCCTGACCAACGGCTTCGAGGTCATCTCCTACATCGGCGGCGAAGGCCACAACCTGCAGGAACACAGCGTGGTGCTGGTCCGCGGCGGCCGTGTGAAGGATCTGCCCGGTGTGCGTTACCACATCGTGCGTGGCTCGCTTGACCTGCAAGGCGTCAAGGACCGCAAGCAGGCCCGTTCCAAGTACGGTGCCAAGAAGCCCAAGGCCAAGTAAGCCCTGCGTTTCGAAGAATTTTCGGTGCTGTTCCCGCGTGGCGCGGTGAAGCAGCGTAGTGGCCCCGAACGCAGGTGTTCTGCGTGGGTCGAGTAAGTGGGAGTCCTGAATGGCTCTCGCGGTGCCTGGGAAGGCGCCAACTGAAGCAAAGATAGAGGTGAGAAATGCCACGTCGTCGCGAAGTCCCCAAACGTGAAATCCTGCCGGACCCGAAGTTCGGCAATGTCGAGCTGTCCAAATTCATGAACGTGATCATGGAAGGCGGCAAGAAGGCAGTTGCAGAGCGCATCATCTATGGCGCCCTGGAACTCATCCAGAAGAAGCACCCCGACAAGGATCCCCTGGAAGCGTTCACCGTTGCCATCAACAACGTGAAGCCCATGGTGGAAGTGAAGTCCCGCCGCGTCGGTGGTGCCAACTACCAGGTGCCGGTCGAAGTGCGCCCCGTGCGCCGCCTGGCCCTGTCGATGCGCTGGCTCAAGGAAGCCGCCCGCAAGCGCGGCGAGAAGTCCATGGCCCAGCGCCTGGCCAACGAGCTGCTGGAAGCCACGGAAGGCCGTGGCGGCGCGATGAAGCGCCGTGACGAAGTGCACCGCATGGCAGAAGCCAACAAGGCGTTCAGCCACTTCCGCTTCTAAGCCCATCCCTTCATCTCGAAGGCCTGGAGCCCGATCCGCCCTACCGGCGGGCGGGCTCTTTGGCTGTTAACGAAAGACCATCATGGCACGCAAGACTCCCATCGAGCGCTACCGCAATATCGGTATCTCGGCCCACATCGACGCTGGCAAGACCACGACGACTGAACGTATCCTGTTCTACACGGGTGTGAACCACAAGATCGGCGAAGTGCACGACGGCGCTGCGACCATGGACTGGATGGAGCAGGAGCAGGAGCGCGGCATCACGATCACGTCCGCCGCCACGACCTGCTTCTGGAAGGGCATGGACATGTCCTATCCCGAGCACCGCTTCAACATCATCGACACCCCCGGCCACGTGGACTTCACCATCGAGGTGGAGCGTTCCATGCGCGTGCTGGACGGTGCCTGCATGGTCTATTGCGCCGTGGGTGGCGTGCAGCCCCAGTCGGAAACCGTGTGGCGCCAGGCCAACAAGTACAAGGTGCCCCGCCTCGCGTTCGTCAACAAGATGGACCGTACCGGCGCCAACTTCTTCAAGGTCTATGACCAGATGCGCCTGCGCCTGAAGGCCAACCCCGTGCCCGTGGTGATCCCGATCGGCGCCGAGGAAAACTTCACCGGCGTGGTCGATCTGCTCAAGATGAAGGCCATCATCTGGGACGAAGCGTCCCAGGGCATGAAGTTCAACTACGAAGACATCCCGGCCGACCTGGTGGAATCCGCCAAGGAATGGCGCGAGAAGATGGTCGAGGCCGCTGCCGAAGCGTCCGAAGAGCTGATGAACAAGTACCTGGAAGAGGGCGACCTCTCCGAGGACGAGATCAAGCTCGGCCTGCGCACGCGCACGATCGCCACCGAGATCCAGCCCATGCTGTGCGGTACGGCATTCAAGAACAAGGGTGTGCAGCGCATGCTGGACGCCGTGATCGACTACCTGCCGTCGCCCGTGGACATTCCTCCCGTGGCCGGCACGGACGAAGACGAAGCCGAGACCACCCGCAAGGCGGACGACAACGAGAAGTTCTCGGCCCTCGCATTCAAGCTGATGACCGACCCGTTCGTGGGCCAGCTGACCTTCGTGCGCGTGTATTCTGGTGTGCTCTCCAAGGGCGACAGCGTCTACAACCCCGTCAAGGGCAAGAAGGAGCGCATCGGCCGTATCGTGCAGATGCACGCGAACGAACGCCTGGAAGTGGAAGAAATCCGCGCCGGCGACATCGCTGCCTGCGTGGGCCTGAAGGATGTGACCACGGGTGAAACGCTGTGCGATCCCGAAGCCATCGTGACGCTGGAGCGCATGGTGTTCCCCGAGCCCGTGATCGCGCAGGCCGTGGAGCCCAAGACCAAGACCGACCAGGAGAAGATGGGCATCGCCCTGCAGCGCCTGGCCGCCGAGGATCCGTCCTTCCGCGTGAAGACCGACGAGGAATCCGGCCAGACCATCATCTCGGGCATGGGCGAGCTCCACCTCGAAATCATCGTGGACCGCATGAAGCGCGAGTTCGGCGTGGAAGCCAACGTGGGCAAGCCCCAGGTGGCCTACCGTGAAACCATCCGCAAGACGGTGGAAGAGGCCGAAGGCAAGTTCGTGCGCCAGTCCGGCGGCAAGGGCCAGTACGGCCACGTCGTGCTCAAGATCGAGCCGAACGAAGCCGGCAAGGGCATCGAGTTCGTGGACGCCATCAAGGGCGGTGTGGTTCCTCGTGAATTCATCCCGGCCGTGGAAAAGGGTATCAACGAAGCCGTGACCCAGGGCGTGCTGGCCGGCTATCCGGTGGTGGACGTGAAGGTCACGCTGCACTTCGGTTCGTACCACGACGTGGACTCGAACGAACTGGCGTTCAAGATGGCTGCCATCTTCGGCTTCAAGGAAGGTTGCAAGAAGGCCGGTCCGGTCATCCTGGAACCCATGATGGCCGTGGAAGTGGAGACGCCTGAAGACTACGCCGGTACCGTGATGGGCGACCTCTCGTCCCGCCGCGGCATGGTGCAGGGCATGGACGACATGGTCGGCGGCGGCAAGGCCATCAAGGCCGAAGTGCCCCTGTCGGAAATGTTCGGCTACTCGACCGCGCTGCGCTCCGCGACGCAAGGCCGTGCCACGTACACGATGGAGTTCAAGCACTACAGCGAAGCTCCTCGCAACGTGTCCGAAGCCATCATGGCCGCCCGCGCTAAATAAATCCCACCCCTGTGTCGCCTGCGGCGCCTCCCCCTCGAGGGGGCGCACGCAGCGGCCCGGCGAAGCCGGTCCCGCGCGTGCTGCTGGCTTGGCCTGCTCCGCGGCCTTTTGACCAGGACGGTCGGGGTGGCATTGGGAAATCTTTTTGTCTGCGATCGCATGCCCTTCGTTGCCCGTGGCGAAGGATTCGGCAATGCGGTGCAGACGTAAAACCAACACACGGGCATTGCTCTTTATTCTGGAGTTGAGAAATGGCAAAAGGTAAGTTCGAACGTACCAAGCCCCACGTGAACGTGGGCACGATCGGCCACGTGGACCATGGCAAGACGACGCTGACGGCAGCGATCGCCACGGTGCTGTCCGCCAAGTTCGGCGGCGAAGCCAAGAAGTACGACGAAATCGACGCAGCGCCCGAAGAAAAGGCCCGCGGCATCACCATCAACACTGCACACGTGGAATACGAGACGGCCAACCGCCACTACGCCCACGTGGACTGCCCCGGCCACGCCGACTACGTCAAGAACATGATCACCGGTGCCGCCCAGATGGACGGCGCCATCCTGGTGTGCTCGGCCGCCGACGGCCCGATGCCCCAGACGCGCGAGCACATCCTGCTGGCCCGCCAGGTGGGCGTGCCCTACATCATCGTGTTCCTGAACAAGTGCGACATGGTGGATGACGAAGAGCTGCTCGAGCTCGTCGAAATGGAAGTGCGCGAACTCCTCGACAAGTACGACTTCCCCGGCGACGACACCCCCATCGTGCGCGGCTCGGCCAAGCTGGCCCTCGAAGGCGACAAGGGCCCCCTGGGCGAGCAAGCCATCGACAAGCTGGCTGAAGCCCTGGACACCTACATCCCGACGCCCGAGCGCGCCGTGGACGGTGCCTTCCTGATGCCCGTGGAAGACGTGTTCTCCATCTCCGGTCGCGGTACCGTGGTGACGGGTCGTGTCGAGCGCGGCATCATCAAGGTCGGCGAAGAAATCGAAATCGTGGGTATCCGCGACACGCAGAAGACCACCTGCACGGGCGTGGAAATGTTCCGCAAGCTGCTGGACCAGGGCCAGGCCGGCGACAACGTGGGCCTGCTGCTGCGCGGCACGAAGCGTGAAGACGTCGAGCGCGGCCAGGTGCTGTGCAAGCCCGGCTCCATCAAGCCGCACACCCACTTCACGGCTGAGGTGTACGTGCTGTCGAAGGACGAAGGCGGCCGCCACACGCCCTTCTTCAACAACTACCGCCCGCAGTTCTACTTCCGCACGACCGATGTGACCGGCGCCATCGAGCTGCCGGCCGACAAGGAAATGGTCATGCCCGGCGACAACGTGTCGATCACCGTCAAGCTGATCAACCCCATCGCCATGGAAGAAGGCCTGCGCTTCGCCATCCGCGAAGGCGGCCGTACGGTCGGCGCCGGCGTCGTGGCCAAGATCATTGCTTAAATTTTGAGCAATAAGGAATCTGCCATGTCCAAGCAAAAGATCCGTATCCGCCTGAAGGCTTTCGATTACAAGCTGATCGACCAGTCCGCCGCCGAGATCGTTGACACCGCCAAGCGCACCGGCGCCATCGTCAAGGGCCCCGTGCCCCTGCCGACGCGCATGAAGCGTTTCGACATCCTGCGTTCGCCCCACGTCAACAAGACGTCGCGCGACCAGTTCGAAATCCGCACGCACCAGCGCCTGATGGATATCGTCGATCCCACCGACAAGACCGTGGACGCGCTGATGAAGCTCGACCTGCCGGCTGGCGTGGACGTCGAGATCAAGCTGCAGTAATCCCTACTGCTGCCATTCGCGCGGCGCGCTCCGGCTGGAGCGTGCCGTGCATCCAACGCGGACTTGCCTGCAAAGGCAGTCCGCGTTATACTTTGAGGCTTCGCATTTTTGCGCTCCGAATTCAAGCGGGGTGCAGGGCTGCGGAGTTTTATCAACCTTCTTTCGCGCACATTGGTGCCAAGCCGTCGAGGCCTGCGCCCGTCGTGCAAACGTCCTGGCCAATTGAAGTCGGGGCGGCGGAAGCTTTGGAGAACAACCAATGAGTCTGAGCAACTCCCTCGGGTTGCTGGGCCGCAAGGTGGGCATGATGCGTCTGTTCACCGATGACGGGGACGCAGTGCCCGTCACGGTGGTGGATGTGTCCAACAACCGCGTGACCCAGGTCAAAACCCAAGAGAACGATGGCTACGTGGCCCTGCAGGTCACGTTCGGTTCGCGCAAGGCATCTCGCGTGACCAAGCCCGAAGCCGGCCACCTTGCCAAGGCAGGTGTGGAAGCCGGTGAAATCATCCGTGAATTCCGCGTGACCGCAGAAACCGCTGGCAAGTACGCCACCGGCGCTGCAGTGCCCGTGGCGGACGTGTTCTCGGTGGGCCAGAAGGTCGATGTGCAAGGCACCTCGATCGGTAAGGGCTACGCCGGCACGATCAAGCGCCACAACATGGCCTCGCAACGCGCATCGCACGGTAACAGCCGTTCGCACAATGTGCCCGGCTCCATCGGCATGGCGCAGGATCCCGGCCGCGTGTTCCCCGGCAAGCGCATGACGGGCCACCTCGGCGACGCCACCACCACCACGCAGAACCTCGACGTCATCCGCGTCGACGAGGCACGCCAGCTTCTCCTGATCAAGGGCGCCATTCCGGGCTCGAAGGGTGGCTTCGTGACCGTGCGTCCCGCCGTCAAGGCCAAAGCTTCCCAAGGAGCGAACTAATGCAGCTCGAACTCCTGAATGACCAAGGCCAGGCCGCGTCCAAGATCGACGTGCCCGAAACCGTGTTCGATCGCCAGTACAACGAAGACCTGATCCACCAGATCGTCGTGGCCTACCGCGCCAACGCCCGCCAGGGTACCCGCGCGCAGAAGGACCGCGAACAGGTTCGCCACTCGACCAAGAAGCCCTTCAAGCAAAAGGGCACCGGCAACGCACGTGCCGGTATGACCTCCTCGCCGCTGTGGCGTGGGGGCGGTCGCATCTTCCCGAACCTGCCTGAAGAAAACTTCACGCAGAAGATCAACAAGAAGATGTACCGCGCCGGTATGGCGTCCATCCTGTCGCAGCTGGCCCGCGAAGGCCGCCTGGCCGTGGTGGACTCGCTGAAGGTGGAAACGCCCAAGACCAAGGTGCTGGCCGACAAGTTCAAGGCCATGAACCTGCAATCGGTGATGGTGATCGCCGATGAAGTGGACGAAAACCTGTACCTCGCTTCCCGCAACCTGAAGAACGTGTTCGTCGTCGAGCCGCGTTATGCAGATCCGGTGTCGCTGGTGCATTACAAGAAAGTGCTCGTCACCAAGGGCGCTATCGACAAACTCAAGGAGATGTTCGCATGAGCACGACCAAGTTTGACGAAGGCCGTCTGATGCAGGTGCTGGTCGCTCCCATCGTGTCCGAAAAGGCCACCATGGTTGCCGAGAAGTCCAATGCTGTGACGTTCAAGGTGCTGCAGAACGCAACCAAGCCCGAAATCAAGGCCGCCGTGGAATTGATGTTCAAGGTCGAGGTCAAGGGCGTTTCTGTGGTGAACACCAAAGGCAAGACCAAGCGCTTTGGCAAGACCATCGGCCGCCGCGACAACGTGCGCAAGGCCTATGTGACGCTGAAGGAAGGTCAAGAGCTGAACCTGTCCGGGGAGGCCGCTTAAATGGCAGTCATCAAGATGAAACCCACCTCGCCCGGCCAACGTGCCGTGGTGAAGGTGACGCGTGACCACCTGTACAAGGGCGAGGCTTTCGCTGCGCTGCTGGAACCCCAGCACCAGAAGTCCGGCCGCAACAACAACGGTCACATCACCACCCGCCACAAGGGCGGTGGCCACAAGCACCACTACCGCGTGGTGGACTTCAAGCGCAACAAGGATGCGATCCCGGCCAAGGTCGAGCGCATCGAGTACGACCCGAACCGTACGGCCCACATCGCCCTGGTGTGCTACGCCGACGGCGAGCGCCGCTACATCATCGCTCCCCGCAATCTGGAAGTCGGCGCCACCATCGTGAGCGGCTCCGAGGCCCCGATCCGCGTGGGCAACACGCTGCCGATCCGCAACATCCCCGTGGGTTCGACGATCCACTGCATCGAGCTCAAGCCCGGTGCCGGTGCCCAGATCGCCCGTTCCGCCGGTGCGTCCGCTACGCTGCTGGCCCGCGAAAGCACGTACGCCCAGGTGCGCATGCGCTCCGGCGAAGTGCGCAAGATCCACATCGAGTGCCGCGCCACCATCGGTGAAGTCGCCAACGAAGAACACAGCCTGCGCCAACTGGGCAAGGCCGGTGTGAAGCGCTGGATGGGTATCCGCCCGACCGTCCGCGGTGTGGCCATGAACCCGGTGGATCACCCGCACGGTGGTGGCGAAGGCCGCACCGGCGAAGGCCGCCATGCTGTCGATCCTTGGGGCAATCTGACCAAGGGTTATCGCACCCGCAACAACAAGCGCACACAGGTCATGATCGTGTCGCGCCGCAAGAAGTAAGGGATAACAAATGACTCGTTCTCTCAAAAAGGGTCCGTTTGTTGACCACCACTTGCTGGCCAAGGTCGAGAAGGCCGTTGCCACCAAGGACAAGAAGCCAGTCAAGACCTGGTCGCGCCGCTCCATGGTCCTGCCCGAGTTCATCGGCCTGACCATTGCCGTCCACAACGGCAAGCAGCACGTGCCGGTCTATATCACCGACCAGATGGTGGGCCACAAGCTGGGCGAATTCGCCCTGACGCGCACCTTCAAGGGTCACCCCGCGGACAAGAAGGTCCAGAAGAAATAAGGAGCAGAACATGTCTGAAACACGTGCTGTCCTCCGTGGCGTCCGCCTGTCGGTGGACAAGGGCCGTCTGGTTGCGGACCTGATCCGCGGCAAGAAGGTTGACCAGGCCCTGAACATCCTGACGTTCACGCAGAAAAAAGCTGCCGGCATCGTCAAGAAGGTTCTGGAGTCCGCCATCGCCAATGCCGAGCACAACGACGGCGCCGATATCGACGAACTGAAGGTCAAGACCATCTACGTCGAACAAGGCACGACGCTCAAGCGCTTCACGGCCCGCGCCAAAGGCCGCGGCAACCGCATCAGCAAGCCCACCTGCCACGTGTACGTGACGGTCGGCAACTGAGGCCAAAGGAAGAATATGGGACAGAAAATCCATCCTACCGGCTTCCGCCTGGCCGTGAGCCGCAACTGGGCCAGCCGCTGGTACGCGAGCAACCGTGACTTCGCCGGCATGCTGGCTGAAGACATCAAGGTGCGCGAATACCTGAAGGCCAAGCTGAAGAACGCCGCCGTGTCGCGCATCCTGATCGAGCGTCCTGCCAAGAACGCCCGCATCACGATCTATTCGGCACGCCCCGGCGTGGTGATCGGCAAGAAGGGCGAGGACATCGAGAACCTGAAGAAGGAACTCGCCTCCCGCCTGGGCGTGCCGGTCGCAGTGAACATCGAGGAAGTGCGCAAGCCCGAAATCGATGCCAAGCTGATCGCCGACTCGATCACCCAGCAGCTCGAAAAGCGCATCATGTTCCGCCGCGCCATGAAGCGCGCGATGCAGAACGCGATGCGCCTGGGCGCCCAGGGCATCAAGATCATGTCCGCCGGCCGCCTGAACGGCATCGAAATCGCCCGTACCGAGTGGTACCGTGAAGGCCGTGTGCCGCTGCACACCCTGCGTGCCGACATCGACTACGGCACCTCCGAAGCCAAGACCACCTATGGTGTGATCGGCGTGAAGGTGTGGGTCTACAAGGGCGACACGCTGGGCCGCAACGACCTGCCGGTGGCCGAGACGCCCCGTCCGGAAGAAGAGCGCCGCCCCCGCGGCCCCCGCCGTGATGGCCGCCCTGGTGGCGACCGTGCCGGTGCAGGCCGTGGTCCCCGTCGTCCCATGGGTGGCAATGCCGCTCCGGCCGATGGCAGCGACAAGCCCGCTGGTGCCGGTGGCACCGACGCAACCGCCGTTAAGCGCGTTCGCAAGGTTGACGCGCCCGCTACAGCAGCGGACGGCAAAGGAGAATAACGATGCTGCAACCCGCTCGTCGCAAATACCGCAAAGAGCAGAAGGGCCGTAACACCGGCGTCGCCACCCGGGGCAACTCGGTGGCGTTCGGCGACTTCGGCCTGAAGTGCACGGACCGTGGCCGCCTGACGGCCCGCCAGATCGAGGCCGCACGCCGTGCGATCTCCCGTCACGTGAAGCGTGGCGGCCGCATCTGGATCCGTGTGTTCCCCGACAAGCCGATTTCCACCAAGCCCGCAGAAGTGCGGATGGGTAACGGCAAGGGCAACCCCGAGTACTACGTGGCCGAGATCCAGCCCGGCAAGATCGTCTTCGAAATCGTTGGCGTTCCTGAAGAGCTGGCACGTGAAGCGTTCCGCCTGGCTGCCGCCAAGCTGCCGCTGCGCACCACGTTCGTCGCACGTCAAATCGGCGCTTGATCAGGAGAATTGATATGACCAAAGCTGCTGAACTGCGCCAGAAGGACGTCGCCGGCCTGGAGGCCGAGATCAAGTCGCTGCAGAAGGCCCATTTCGGCCTGCGCATGCAGAAGGCCACGCAACAACTGGGCAACACGGGCACGCTGCGCACCACGCGCCGCGACATCGCCCGCGCCAAGACCATCCTTGCTGAAAAGCAAGCCGCCAAGTAAGGAGCCGACATGACGGAAGCTAAAAAATCCCTCAAGCGCACCTTGGTTGGCAAGGTGGTCAGCGACAAGCGTGAGAAGACCGTGACGGTGCTCGTCGAGCGCCGCGTGAAGCACCCGATCTACGACAAGATCGTGATCAAGTCGAGCAAGTACCACGCGCACGACGAGAACAGCGAGTACAAGCTGGGCGACACGATCGAGATCACGGAAAGCCGCCCACTCTCCAAGACCAAGAACTGGGTTGCGACCCGCCTGGTCCAGAAGGCTGCCCTGGTCTGAGTGGCTCTCCACTCTTCCGGCGACACGCCCTCCAAAAACGGCCCACAATCGTGGGCCGTTTTTTTATTTCCGGCGCCGGTGCCCCCGTTCGTGGCGCACCGGCTGACCCATCCCATCCACCATCCCACCCAACTGGAGAAGAAAGCATGATCAAGATCGGAGAAGCGCTGCCTGCCGTGACGCTGATGGAATACTCTGAAGTCGAGGGCGGAGGCTGCAGCATCGGCCCGAACCCCGTGGACGTCGCGAAGGCCTCGGCCGGCAAGACGATCGCGCTGTTCGCGGTGCCGGGCGCTTTCACGCCGACCTGCTCCGCCAAGCACGTGCCGGGCTACGTCGAGCAGGCCGAGGCCTTCAAGGCGGCCGGCGTGGACGAGATCTGGTGCCTGAGCGTCAACGATGCCTTCGTCATGGGCGCCTGGGCGCGTGACCAGAAGACCGACGGCAAGGTGCGCATGCTGGCCGACGGCGATGCCGCCTTCGCGAAGGCCACCGGCCTGACGCTGGACCTCAACGGCAAGGGCCTGGGCCTGCGCAGCAACCGCTATTCCATGCTGGTCAAGGATGGCAAGGTGGCTTCGCTGAACATCGAGGCGCCCGGCAAGTTCGAGGTGAGCGACGCGGACACGCTGCTGGCCCAGGCCCGCGGCTGAGCGCGGCTAGCAGACCCTCCTGGCGTGGTTGCCGCATCGTGTCGTACCCCTTTGTACGGCCTGCGATGCGGCGCGTTGACAGAATCAAACGCTTCTGGACCGTGTGAACCGATCCAGGCCTGTCCCGGGGCCGTGCACTCTCAGTCGATATCGACCTTGAGGTAGTGCGATCCTGCGATGGGGTTGTGATAGTAGGGCGGGATTTCCTCGAAACCCAGGTCGGCGTAGAGGGCCCGCGCGGACTCCATGCCGTCCAGCGTGTCCAGGAGCACGCAGGCGTATCCCGCCTGCCGGGCCACGTCCAGCATGGCCTCCGCCAGTTGCCGTCCGAGGCCGAATCCGCGGAAGGCCTTGCGCACGTACAGGCGCTTCATTTCGGCCGCGTTCGGGTAGTCGGCGGTGTCCAGCGGCCGGAGGGCGCAGCACCCCGCGATGGCGCCGCCCACTTCGGCCAGGAGGATCTGCCCGCGCGGCGGGGCATAGTCGCCGGGCAACTCTGCCAGTTCGGCATCGAAACCCTGGAACTCCAGGTCGATACCCAGGCTGTCGCCGTATTCCCGGAAGATGGCGCGCACGGGCTCCATCTCGGTGGGCTGGGAGGGCGTGAGGAGCGCGATGGAGGGCTGGTCCACGGAAAGCGTCGGAAGGGTGGCAGTGGGAACCAGTGTAACGGCATGCCCTGGCGACCCTGCGGCCGGCCCGGGCCCCATGCCGCGCTGGGCATCACGTTCCCCCTGCCAGGGCACGGTGTCCTGGCCCCGGTGCACGGCGGGCGTCGCAGTTCAGGTTTCGGCCAGGAGCCGTTCGATCAACTGGTGGAGTTCCGCGAAGTCTGGGGCCCCCACGTAGCTCTTCACGATCTCGCCGCGCTTGTTCACGATGAAGGTCGAGGGGGTGAGCTGTACGTCGCCCCAGGCCTTGGCCACCGATCCGGTGTTGTCGATGGCTACCTTGAAGGGGAGCTGGCGGGTCTGCGCGAAGTTCACCACGTAGCTCGGCGGGTCATAGCTCATGGCCACGGCCAGAGTATCGAAGCCGCGGTCGCGGTACTTGCCGTAGGTGGACACGATCTGCGGCATCTCGGCCACGCAGGTGGTGCAGCTGGTCGCCCAGAAATTCACGAGGGTGACCTTCCCGCGGAGGTCTGCGGTGGTCTGGCGGCTGCCGTCAAGCAGCACGAAGGTGGATTCCGGGGCCTGGGAGCGTCCCGCGCCCAGGAAGACGAAGGCGCCCACCCCCACGAAGGCCGCGACCGCGGCAGCGCCGATCCAATGCTTCAAGCCCATCATGCCGTCCTTCCATCCGTCCGTTCAGGCCGCGCGGCGCGCGAAACGCGGCGCACGGCTGCCATTGTGCCGGACGAGGCGGTCCGGCGCATGCCGCTGGTGGAGCAAGCGGCCAGCAGAAAGGTTCGGGCTTGATGCGTATCAATCGCCGGGACGCATGCCGTGCGCGGGGCCACCGGGATGGGCCGACCATAATGCCCGCATGTCGCGCAACCGCATGCCCTGGATCCTGCTGGCCGGCGCCGTGTCGCTGGCGGGCTGCAGTCCGTCGCTGGACTGGCGTTCCGTCCGGATGGACGATGCCGGACTGACGGCGCTGCTTCCGTGCAAGCCGGAACGTGCCGTGCGGCCCGTCGAGCTGCAGGGGCGCTCCGTGGATTTGTCCATGGCCGGGTGCGATGCCGATGGCGCCACCTTCGCCTTATCCCACATGGTGCTTCCGCCGGGTGCCGGCGCGGCCGAAGCGGGGGCTGTGCTCGCGCAGTGGCGTGCGGCGACATTGGCGCGCATCGGCGCGCCGGCGGACGCGGCAGGGCCCGGCGCCCCGTTCACGCCTCCTGGTGCGCTGCCATTGCCGCAGTCCGTGCGCCTGCAGGCGCAGGGTGCGGCGCCGGGACAGGGGGCTGCGGTGGCGATGGATGCCGCCTGGTTTGCCCGGGCGGAAGCCTCCGAAGGTGGGCCGCGGATGCGGCTCTACCACGCGGTGATCTACAGCCCCCAGCCGCGGGCTGCAGGGGCGGACACGTTTTTCCCCGGGCTCGCATTGCGATAATGCGGTTCACCTGACCTCCCCATGAGCACGCGCATCCTCCTCATCGCCCATGCCCCGCTGGCCCATGCGCTGCGCGCCTGCGCCCTGCACGTGTTTCCGGACACTGCCGAAGACATCCTGGCGCTGGATGTACATCCGAATGCCCCTCCCGAGGACACGCTGGCAGCCGCAAGCATCCTGCTGGACGGAGCGGGCGGGGACGACCCCATCCTCGTGCTGACGGACGTGTTCGGCGCGACGCCGTGCAACGTGGCGCAGCGCCTCGTGGATGGTGAGCGCTCGCGGCTGGTCACCGGGGTGAACCTGCCGATGCTGCTGCGCGCGGTGAGCTATCGCCACGAGCCGCTCGAGGCGCTCGTCGCCCGCGCGGTCGCGGGCGGCACCCAGGGGGTGATGCAGGTCGCTGTCGCCGCACCCCAGAACCAGATCCGACGCTCCCATCATGATCAAGACGAATATCACCATCAGCAATAAGCTGGGCCTGCATGCCCGGGCATCGGCCAAGCTCACCAAGCTGGCGGGCAGCTTTCCCTGCGAGGTGTGGATGGCCCGGGGCGAGCGCCGCGTGAATGCCAAGAGCATCATGGGCGTGATGATGCTGGCCGCGGGCATCGGCACCGAAGTCTCGATCGAGACCGACGGTCCGCAGGAGCAGGAAGCGATGGATGCGTTGCGCGCGCTCATCGACGGCAAGTTCGGCGAGGGAGAGTGAGTCCGGGAATGGCCCCCTCAGCAACCCGTTCCGGAGACCTCCGATGACATTCGCCGTCCACGGCCTGGCGGTCGCCCGGGGCATCGCCATCGGGCGCGCGGTGCTGGTGGCCTCGAGCCGCGTGGACGTGGCGCACTATTTCATCGAGCCCGACCAGGTGCGCTCGGAGATCGTCCGTGTGCGCAACGGGCGCAATGCCGTGGTCGAGGAACTGCAGCGCCTGCAGGCCGAGATGCCTGCCGATGCCCCGCCCGAACTCGCCGCGCTCCTGGATGTGCACCTGATGCTGCTGCAGGACGAGGCGCTGGTGAGCGGCGTCAAGCACTGGATCACGGACCGCCTCTACAACGCCGAGTGGGCGCTGACCACGCAGCTGGAGATCATCGCGCGCCAGTTCGACGAGATGGAGGACGAATACCTGCGCGAGCGCAAGGCCGACCTGGAGCAGGTGGTCGAGCGCATCCTGCGGCACATGAAGGGCGTCGCCAGCCCGGTCGCGCCGCCGCCCTGCAGCCCGCGCCGCGGCAGCGCCGCGCTGGGCCTGCAGCAGGACCTGCTGCCGGGCGACATGGTGGACGTGCCGCTGGTGTTGGTGGCACACGATCTCTCGCCGGCCGACATGCTGCAGTTCAAGCAGAGCGTGTTCGCAGGCTTCGTGACCGACGTGGGCGGCAAGACCTCGCACACGGCCATCGTGGCGCGCAGCATGGACATTCCCGCCGTGGTGGGCGCGCGTGCCGCGAGCCAGCTGGTGCGGCAGGACGACTGGGTGATCATCGACGGGGACGCGGGGATCATGATCGTCGATCCGTCGCCGATCATCCTGGCCGAATACGGCTTCCGCCAGCGCCAGACCGAACTGGAGCGCGAGCGGCTGTCCCGCCTGCGGCACACGCCGGCCGTGACGCTCGACGGCGAGCGCATCGAGCTTCTGGCGAACATCGAGCAGCCCGCCGATGCAGAGGCGGCCGTGCGTGCGGGCGCTGCGGGCGTGGGGCTGTTCCGCAGCGAATTCATGTTCATGGGCCGGGGCGGCCACCTTCCGGGCGAGGAAGAGCAGTACCAGGCCTACCGCGCCGCTGTGGAGGGCATGCAGGGCCTGCCCGTCACCCTGCGCACCATCGACGTGGGCGCGGACAAGCCGCTGGATCCCAAGGCTGCGAAGGAAGCCGCCAGCCACCTCAATCCGGCGCTGGGCCTGCGGGCCATCCGCTGGAGCCTGGCCGATCCGTCGATGTTCCGCACGCAGCTGCGGGCGGTGCTGCGCGCGGCCGCGCACGGGCCGGTGAACCTGCTGTTCCCGATGCTGGCCCATGTCGGGGAGATCCGGCAGACGCTGGCGCAGGTGGACATGGCGCGCGCGGAACTGGAGGCGCGTGGCGTGCCTTACGGGCCGGTGCAGCTGGGGGCGATGATCGAGGTGCCCGCGGCGGCGCTGATCGTGCGGCGCTTCCTGCAGTATTTCGATTTCCTGTCGATCGGCACCAACGACCTGATCCAGTACACCCTGGCGATCGACCGGGCCGACGAGAGCGTGGCCCACCTGTACGACCCCATGCATCCGGCAGTGCTGCAGCTCGTGGCGGACGTGATCGCGGAAGGCCACCGGCAGGGCAAGAACGTGTGCCTTTGCGGGGAAGCCGCAGGGGACGTGGCGATGACGCGGCTGCTGCTGGGCCTGGGGCTGCGCAGCTTCTCCATGCATCCCGCGCAGATCCTGGCGGTAAAGCAGGAGGTGCTGCGTTCGGATACCCGCAAGCTGGCGCCCTGGGCCCGCACGGTGATCGACGCGGACAACCCGGCCGACGCCCTGGGCGGCTGACGGCCGTCCGCGGCCTGCGCCTGGCGCTGTGCCGCTGAAACTCCGGCCCGGCTGGTGTGCCTCGGCCTGCTCGCGGTTTTTACGCCGCGTTTATGCGGCATGCCGCAAGCTGTGCACACTTTTTACGGGTGCTTTTCCAGAATGCCTCCATCGCCCGCAAGGGTTGCTGGAGTGCATGACATGGATGTGCTGTGGGTTGCCGCGATCGCGGCGTTGTGGGTGGCCATGGCCGAGGCCGTGGTGATTCTGGGCCGCCACGACGGCCGGCCGCGGGGAGACGCGCGATGATCGGCATCGACGTGCTCTACGGTTTCGGCGGCATCGTCGCGGTGCTGCTGTTCGCCTATCTGGTGTTCGCGCTGATCTGCGCGGAGGAGTTCTGATGACTGCCTCCGCCTGGGGCCTGCTGGCCCTTTTCCTGATCGTGCTGGGCCTGCTGGCGTGGCCGCTGGGCCGGGCCCTGGCCGCGGTGTGCGATGGCCGGCTGCCGGGCTGGATGCTCCGCGCGGAGGCGCCGCTCTATCGCCTGGCCGGCGTGCGGCCGGAAGCGGGCATGCACTGGCGCCAATACGCGCTGGCGCTGCTGGCCTTCAATGCCCTGGGCGTGCTCGCCGTGTACGCGCTGCAGCGCCTGCAGGGGCTGCTGCCCCTGAATCCGCAGGGCCTGCCCGCCGTCTCGGGCGACTCCGCTTTCAACACGGCCGTGAGCTTCGTGTCGAACACCAACTGGCAGGGGTACGCGGGCGAGTCCACGATGGGTTACCTCGTGCAGATGCTCGGGCTGTCGGTACAGAACTTCCTGTCCGCAGCGACCGGCATTGCCGTGGCCTTCGCACTGGCGCGGGGATTCGCCGCGCGCGGTGGCGATGGCGCCGGGCATGTGGGCAACTTCTGGGCGGACATCGTGCGCATCACGGCCTGGGTGCTGGTGCCGCTGTCGTTCGTGCTGGCGATCTTCTTTGTGGGTCAGGGCGTGATCCAGAACTTCACGCCCTACCAGGAGGTGGCCACGGTGGAGACGACCATCTACCAGGACCCGCAGCTCGATGCGCAGGGGCAGCCCTTGAAGGATGCGGCCGGCAACCCGCTCACCCGCGAGGTCAGCACCCGTGCGCAGACGTTGCCCATGGGGCCAGTGGCCTCGCAGGAGGCGATCAAGATGCTCGGCACGAACGGTGGCGGGTTCTTCAACGCCAACTCGGCACACCCTTATGAGAACCCGACGCCGCTCGCCAATTTCGCGCAGATGCTGGCGATCTTCCTGATACCCGCGGCGCTGTGCTTCGCGTTCGGCCGGGTGGTGGGGGACTGGCGCCAGGGTGTGGCCATCCTTGCCGCGATGACACTGATGTTCGTGGTGGCCGCGTTCGCGGTGACGGCGGCGGAGCAGGCGGGCAACCCGGCGCTGTCCGCGCTGGGGGCCGACCCCGTGGCGTCCGCGCTGCAGGCCGGCGGCAACATGGAGGGCAAGGAAGTGCGCTTCGGCATTTCCGCCTCCGCGCTGTTCGCGGCGGTGACCACCGCGGCTTCGTGCGGCGCCGTGAACGGCATGCACGACTCCTTCACGCCGCTGGGCGGGATGGTGCCGATGGTGCTCATGCAGCTCGGGGAGGTGGTGTTCGGCGGCGTCGGCACGGGCCTCTACGGCATGCTGGTGTTCGCCATCCTCGCGGTGTTCATCGCGGGGCTGATGATCGGGCGCACGCCGGAGTACCTGGGCAAGAAGATCGAGGTGCGCGAGATGAAGCTGACCTCCGTCGCCATTCTCGTGACGCCGATCCTCGTGCTGGTGGGCACCGCCGTCGCCGTGCTGTCGGCCGGGGGGCAGGCCGGCATCGCGAATCCCGGAGCGCACGGCTTCTCCGAGGTGCTGTATGCGCTCACCTCGGCCGCCAACAACAACGGCAGCGCCTTCGCCGGCCTGTCCGCGAACACCCCGTTCTACAACGTGCTGCTGGCCCTGGCCATGTGGTTCGGCCGGTTCGGCGTGATCGTGCCGGTGCTGGCCATCGCCGGATCGCTGGCCGCCAAGAAGCGGCTGCCGCCCGGCCCCGGGACCATGCCCACGCACGGCCCGCTGTTCGTGGCGCTGCTGGTGTTCACGGTGCTGCTCGTGGGGCTGCTGAATTACGTGCCTTCGCTGGCGCTCGGCCCGGTGGTGGAACACCTGGTGCTGCAGGCCCGGTGAGCGCGAGGAGAGATACGACATGACGACCCCCCAATCCCCTGCCGCGGCACCCGCCGTGGACCTGGCTCCCTCGCGGAACCTCACGCTGTTCGATGCCGCGCTGGTGCGCCCCGCCGTGTGGCAGGCGTTCGCCAAGCTGGACCCGCGCGTTCAGTGGCGCAATCCGGTGATGTTCATCGTTTTCATCGGCAGCATCTTCACGACGCTGCTGTGGTTGCAGGCGCTGACCACTGCCCAGGACATGGGCATGCGCCCGGCGTTCATCCTTGCGGTGGCCGTGTGGCTGTGGTTCACCGTGCTGTTCGCCAACTTTGCCGAGGCGCTGGCGGAAGGCCGCAGCAAGGCGCAGGCCGCATCGCTGCGCGGGCTGCGCAAGGACACCTGGGCCAAGAAGCTCTCCGAGCCGCGCCATGGCGCGCGCTTCCTGCCCGAGCAGGCCACCAACCTGCGCAAGGGGGACGTGGTGCAGGTGGACGCCGGCGACGTGATCCCGCTCGACGGCGAGGTGATCGAGGGCATGGCCTCGGTGGACGAAAGCGCCATCACGGGCGAGTCGGCACCGGTGGTGCGTGAGTCCGGCGGCGACTTCTCCGCGGTGACCGGCGGCACGCGCGTGCTGTCGGACTGGCTGGTGGTGCGCATCACGGTGAACCCGGGCGAATCGTTCCTCGACCGCATGATCGGCATGGTGGAGGCCGCCAAGCGGCAGAAGACGCCCAACGAGGTGGCGCTCACCATCTTGCTGGTGGCGCTCACCATCGTGTTCCTCGTGGTGACTGTGACGCTGCTGCCGTTCTCGCTCTTCAGCGTGCAGGCCTCGGGCGCGGGCACCGTGGTGTCGCTCACCGCGCTGATCGCGTTGCTGGTGTGCCTGATCCCCACCACCATCGGCGGCCTGCTGTCGGCCGTGGGCGTGGCGGGCATGAGCCGCATGATGCAGGCGAACGTGATCGCCACGTCGGGCCGCGCCGTGGAGGCCGCGGGCGACGTGGACGTGCTGCTGCTGGACAAGACCGGCACGATCACGCACGGCAACCGGCAGGCGAGCGCGTTCATGCCGGCGCCGGGCGTGTCCCGCGCGCACCTGGCCCGGGCCGCGCTCATGGCCTCGCTGGCCGACGAGACGCCCGAAGGCCGCAGCATCGTTGAGCTGGCACGCCGCGAGGGCATCGAAGCGGAAGCCGGCGCGGCCGCCGGCCTGGTGCTGGTGCCCTTCACCGCGCAGACCCGCATGAGCGGCGTGGACCTGCCCGCCACCAACGGCGCGGCCGCCGTTGCGCTGCGCAAGGGCGCCGTGCAGGCGCTGACCCGGCACGTGGAGGCGCTGGGCGGCGCGATGCCGATGGAGGTGGCCCGCGCCGCGGACGATGTGGCCCGCCGCGGCAGCACGCCGCTGGCCGTGGCGGAGGGCAGCCGCGTGCTGGGCGTGGTGGAGCTCAAGGACATCGTCAAGGCCGGCATCCAGGCGCGGTTCGCCGAGCTGCGGCGCATGGGCATCAAGACGGTGATGATCACGGGCGACAACCGGCTGACGGCCGCGGCCATCGCGGCCGAGGCCGGGGTGGACGACTTCCTCGCCGAAGCCACGCCCGAGGACAAGCTCGCCCTCATCCGCCGCTACCAGTCCGAAGGCCGGCTCGTCGCCATGACCGGCGATGGCACGAACGACGCGCCCGCGCTGGCCCAGGCCGACGTGGCCGTGGCCATGGGCAGCGGCACGCAGGCCGCCAAGGAGGCCGGCAACATGGTGGACCTGGATTCCAACCCCACCAAGCTGCTGGAAGTGGTGGAGACGGGCAAGGCGCTGCTGATGACGCGCGGCTCGCTCACCACGTTCTCGATCGCCAACGACGTGGCCAAGTACTTCGCCATCATCCCGGCGATGTTCGTCTCCACCTATCCGCAGCTCGGCGCGCTGAACGTGATGCGGCTGGCGAGCCCGTCGTCGGCCATCCTGTCGGCGGTGATCTTCAACGCGCTGATCATCGTCTTCCTGATTCCGCTCGCGCTCAAGGGCGTGCGCTACCGCCCCGTGGGCGCTGCCGCGCTGCTGCGGCGCAACCTCGCCGTGTACGGCCTGGGCGGGCTCGTCGTGCCGTTCATCGGGATCAAGCTCATCGACTGGGTGCTCGTGGCCGTCGGCCTCGTCTGAACGCATCCTTCCGGAGAACCGTTATGAATACCTCCCTGCAATCCCCCGCGAACGCCTCCGCATCGACCGCCGCGCCGGCCGGCGAAGGCCAGGTCCCGGCCCGCGGGCCGCTCCTGCGGCCCACGCTGGTGCTTTTCATCCTGCTGTCCCTGGTCACCGGCGTCTTCTACCCGCTGGCGGTGACGGGCGTGGCGCAGTCCGCCTTCCCGCACGAGGCGGCCGGCAGCCTCATCCGGGACCAGGCCGACCATGCCGTCGGGTCTGCGTTGATCGGCCAGAACTTCACGCAGCCGGGGCATTTCTGGGGTCGTCCCTCGGCCACCGCACCCATGCCCTACAACGCGGGGGCGTCGGGCGGATCGAACCTCGGCCCGGCGAACCCCGCCCTGGCCGAGGCGGTCAAGGCCCGCATCGACGCCCTGCGGGCCGCCGACCCAGGCAATACGGCGCCCGTGCCGGTGGACTTGGTCACCGCTTCGGGCAGCGGGCTCGATCCGCACATCAGCGTGGCGGCGGCCCGCTACCAAGCGCCCCGGGTGGCCCGGGCGCGGGGTCTGCCGCTGGAGCGCGTGGAAGCCCTGGTGCGCTCGCACACCGAGTCGCCCCTCCTGCCCTGGCTGGGCGAGGCCGGCGTGAACGTGCTGGCCCTCAACCTGGCACTCGACGCGGCGCGCTGAATCCCGGAGACTGCGGTGCCGCGGCATACCGCCGCTGTGCGCCCTCCATCGCCCTCCACGCATGACCGATCCCCGTCCCGATCCCGATGCCCTCATCGCACAGATGCGTGCCGAGGAACAGCGGGTACAGCGCGGCAAGCTGCGCATCTATTTCGGCGCCAATGCGGGCGTGGGCAAGACCTGGTCCATGCTGAGCGCCGCGCAGCGCGAGCGACAGGAAGGGCGCGACGTGCTCGTGGGCGTCGTGGAAACGCATGGCCGCGCGGAAACGGCGGCCCTGCTGGACGGCCTGCCCGTGCTGCCCGCGCGCGTGCTGGAACACCGCGGGCGGACGCGGACCGAGTTCGACCTCGACGCCGCGCTGCAGCGCCGGCCGGCCGTGTTGCTGGTGGACGAGCTGGCGCACTCGAACGCGCCGGGCTCGCGCCATGCCAAGCGCTGGCAGGACGTGCAGGAGCTCGTGGCCGCGGGCATTGATGTCTGGACGGCGCTCAACGTGCAGCACCTGGAGAGCCTCAACGGCACGGTGGGGGCGATCACGGGCGTGCGCGTGCACGAGACCGTGCCCGATACGGTGCTCGACGAGGCCGACGAGGTGGTGCTCGTCGATGCCACGCCCGACGAGCTGGCCGCGCGCCTGGCCGCGGGCAAGGTGTACCTGCCGCAGCAGGCCGAGCGCGCGGCACAGAATTTCTTCCGCAAGGGCAATCTGATCGCGCTGCGCGAAATCGCCCTGCGGCGCACCGCCGAGCATGTCGAGGACGATGTGCGCGGTTGGCGCGTGGAGCAGTCCGGCGGCAGCCGCGGCGTGCCGCCGGCCTGGAACACCTCCGGCGCGCTGCTGGCCTGCGTGGGGCCGCACGAGGATGCCGCCCACACCGTGCGCACGGCGGCCCGCCTGGCCGGCCAGCTGAACGTGCGCTGGCATGCCGCCTATGTGGAGACGCCGCGGCTGCAGCGGCTTCCAGCCCCGCAGCGCGACCGCATCCTGGCCGTGCTGCAACTGGCCGAAGTACTGGGCGCGGAAACCGCCGTGCTCACCGGCAGTGCCGTGGTGCCCGCACTCGCGGAGCATGCGCGGCAGCTCAATTGCGCCACCCTGGTGGTGGGCCGCGCCCGCCGGCGGTCCGGCCTGTGGCGGTGGTGGCCGGTGCCCGGCACGGCGGAGGCCATCGGCACGGCCGCGCCCGCGCTGGACATCGTGGAGGCGGGAGAACCCGGCAGCAGCCGCCGCCTGCCGGCCGCATCCTGGCGGCAGGGGGGCGATGCGCAGGAGGACGGCGAGCAGTTGTCCGCCCGCTGGCCCGGCTACGGGGCCGCGGGCGCCGCGAGCGTGGCCGTGACGCTGCTCGCGCTGCCGTTGTCTGGCGTGCTGGAGCTGACCAACATCGTCATGCTCTACCTGCTCGGCGTGGTGGGCGTGGCCATGCGTTTCGGTCGCGGGCCGGCCGCCCTGGCCGCGCTGCTCAACGTGGCAGCCTTCGATTTCGTCTTCGTGTCGCCGCAGTTCTCGTTCGCCGTGAGCGATGTGCAGTACCTCGTGACCTTTATCGTCATGCTCGGCGTGGGATTGCTCGTGGGCCAGCTGACCGCGGGCCTGCGGTTCTCTGCAGGGGTCGCGGCAGGGCGTGAGCAGCGCATGCGCTCGTTGTTCGAACTCGCGCGCGAGCTTTCGGCCGCCCTGGAGGCCTCGCAGGTCGTGGACATCGGCACGGCCGCCGTACAGCAGCATTTCGGCGGGCAGGCCGTGGTGCTGCCCCTCGACGAAGGCGACCGCCTCATGTTGCCCGCAAAGCCTCCCGAGGGGTTCGACCCGAGCGTGGCCGACTGGACCCTGCGCCACGGCCAGAGCGCGGGCCTGGGAACCAGCACGCTGGCCGCGCAGGGCTGGCGCTACGTGCCGCTCACCGCGCCCATGCGCGTGCGGGGCGTGCTGGCCCTGGCGCCTGCCCGCCCGCGCTGGCTGCTGATACCCGAGCAGGCACGCCATCTCGACACCCTCGCGCGTCAGGTCGCGATCGCGCTGGAGCGGGTCCATTACGTGGAGGTGGCGCAGAGCGCCGTGCTGGACATGGAGTCCGAACGCCTGCGCAATGCCTTGCTGGGCGCCATTTCCCACGACGTGCGCACCCCGCTCACCGCCCTCATCGCCCTGGCGGAGTCCCTGCCGTCGCAGCCCGGCGAGGGCCTGCAGTCGGCGTCGCGCGCCATCGTGCAGCAGGCCCACCAGCTGCACGCCCTGGTCAGCAACCTGCTGGACATGGCACGGCTGGAAAGCGGCCTGTCCGGCGGCAGCGTGAACCTGCGGCGCGACTGGCAGTCGGTGGAGGAGGTGGTCGGGTCGGCCATCCGCGCGGCGCGGCCCGCGCTGGGCGCGCTGGAGGTGCGCACGGCGCTGCCTCCCGATCTGCCGCTGGTGGAGTTCGATGCGGTGCTCATCGAGCGCGTGCTCGTGAACCTGCTGGAAAACGCGGCCAAGTACGGCGCCGCGCCCATCGAGATCGGTGCCGCCGCACTGCCGGGCGCACTGCGCCTGCGCGTGCGCGACCACGGCCCCGGCCTGCCCGCGGCGGTGCGGGGGCGCGAGCACACGCTGTTCGACAAATTCACCCGCGGGCAGGCCGAGTCCGCCACGCCGGGCGTGGGGCTCGGGCTCGCGATCTGCAAGGCCGTGGTGCTGGCGCACGGCGGCGACATCGCGGCTACCGGTGCGTCGCCGGGCCCCGGGGCAGAATTCACCGTCACGCTGCCCCGGCGCGAGCCCCCGGCCCTGCCGGAGCCCGTGGAGCCGTCCGAGCCCTCATCCCCCGACCCTGCACCATGACCCTGCACCTGCGCACCGCGATCGTGATCGAGGACGAGCCCCAGATCCGCCGTTTCGTGCGCGGGGCGCTGGAAGAGGAGGGCTGGCAGGTGCACGAGGCCGCCACCCTGCGCGAGGGGCTGTCGGCCGCCGGCACGCGCCAGCCCGACCTGCTGGTTCTCGACCTGGGCCTGCCCGATGGCGACGGGCTCACCCTGCTGCGGGACGTGCGCAACTGGTCGGCCGTGCCCATCATCGTGCTCTCCGCGCGCACCGACGAGTCCGACAAGATCGCCGCCCTCGACGCGGGCGCGGACGATTACCTCACCAAGCCTTTCGGCACGGGCGAGCTGCTCGCACGCGTGCGCGCCAACCTGCGCCGGCCGCGGCCCGCCACCGGGCAGGGCCTGCAGGCCGAGGCGGCCGAGCCCGTGTTCCGCTTCGGCGACATCGAGGTGGACCGGGGCGCGCGACTGGTGCGGCGCGCGGGCACCGTGGTGCACCTCACGCCCACCGAGTACCGCATGCTCACCGTCCTGGTGGCCAACGCGGGTCGCGTGATCACCCAGCGCCAGCTGCTGCGCGAGGTCTGGGGCCCGGCTCGCTCCGACCAGAGCCACTACCTGCGCATCTACATGGGGCATCTGCGCCAGAAGCTCGAGGCCGATCCCGCGCAGCCGCGGCACCTGCTCACCGAGACCGGGGTGGGCTACCGACTTTCCGCCTGACGCTTTGCAGCGGATTGACGCGGCGCGCCGTGCTTTTTACGCCGTTTTGATGCGCCCGTTCCTAGACTGAAGGCCTGTTCCATCCTGCTTCGCACAAGCGCTCCGCGCCGCACGAAGCCCTAGAGCATGCTGTTGCATCGGATATTTCCAGACGAAGAGGGCGCCCCTGCCGGCGCCGCGTGTTCCAGTGCCCGCCGTGCGCGCCCCGCGGTGCCCGGCGTGGTCCTGCCCGTCCGAATGGCACGGGAGCCCGCACTGCGCGTGCGCCAGCGCCTGCATGCCGCGCTGGGGCCGCTGCTGGGCACCTACCGCCTGTCGGTGGATGCCGTGCGGCCGGTGTGCACGGTCTATCTGCATCTGCGCGAGGCCGACATCGGCGAGTGCATGCACCGGCTCATGGCCGCCCTGCCGATGGCGGAATTCGGCCGGCTGGGCCGGGTGTCCCATGACGTTCTGCAGCCGGTGGAGCCGTCCCCGCACAAAGTATTGCGTGCCCATGCATGACATGCGTGCGCTGTGCAGGCCGGGATGACCATCCTCGCCTTTACAGCCGGAGCGTCTCTCGAGGGATGCGGCCAGCGCATGGAACGGCCCCCCGTACGCGATACCAGTTACCTACCAAGTTACGTCAATTGATAAATTATGTAAAATTTGTCTGTTTTTTTGATGTTCAGGAGATTGCGTGAAAATTGCGTCCATGGTCCGAGCTGGTGCGATTTCGTCCATCGGCTTCGCACTTGTCCAGAGTGCTCTCGCCCAGCAGGTCAACGTGCTGCCCATCCTCATTACGTACGGCCCGCCTGCTGCCACGCCCGTGCCAACCCTGTCGCAATGGGGTATCGCGCTGCTTTCCCTGGCACTGGGGCTGATGATTTACCGCAGCCTGCGCAAGGCCGGCAATGGCCGTCCCATCGCGGGCATGCTGCTGGCAGGAGCGCTCGCCCTTTCCATGGGTGGAGCCGGCGGCTGGATCGGGAAGTCTTTCGCGGCCCCCTCTGGCGTGCAATTGGCGCAGCCCGGTGGAGGGATCGTGGGTGTCGATGCGGGGCTCTTTACCGTTTCCAACACGAGTGGCGTGACGCAACAGATCACGAAGATCACTGTGCAGAATGGTTACACGCGGCTCTCCATCAACAATGGATTCCCGGCTGAATGCGTCGTGGGCACCATCCTGCCTGCCGGCGGCACGTGCTCTACCCATTACGACGCGCCTCCGCCTCCGTGATGGACGGCAGGCCTCGTGCCTGTGCCGGGATGCCGGCGGCGCGTTGAAAGGCTCTCGAGGTATCTCGAGGGCCTTTTTGCTTTTCAGGCCCTCGAGATTTCCCGGTGCGCCTGGCTACACGCCTGCCGCGTGCGCCTGCTGGTCCGCGTGGTAGCTCGAGCGCACCATCGCGCCCACGGCGGCGTGGGTGAAGCCCATCTTGTAGGCTTCCTCTTCGTACATCCTGAACGTGTCGGGGTGCACGTAGCGGCGCACCGGCAGGTGGCTGTTGGAGGGCGCGAGGTACTGGCCGATGGTCAGCATGTCGATGTCGTGCGCGCGCATGTCGCGCATCACCTGCAGGATCTCCTCGTCGGTCTCGCCCAGGCCCACCATGATGCCGCTCTTGGTCGGCACGCCGGGGTGCAGCGCCTTGAACTTCTTGAGCAGGTTCAGGCTGAACTGGTAGTCGGAGCCCGGGCGCGCTTCCTTGTAGAGGCGCGGCGCGGTTTCCAGGTTGTGGTTCATCACATCGGGCGGCGCGGCCTTGAGGATCTCCAGCGCACGGTCGTCACGGCCGCGGAAGTCGGGCACCAGGATCTCGATCTGCGTCTGGGGCGAGAGCGCGCGGATGTTCTGGATGCACTCCACGAAGTGGCCGCTGCCGCCGTCCCGCAGGTCGTCGCGGTCCACGCTGGTGATCACCACGTACTTCAGCTTGAGCGCGGCGATAGTGCGCGCCAGGTTCAGCGGTTCGTCCTTGTCCAGCGGGTCCGGCCGGCCGTGGCCGACGTCGCAGAACGGGCAGCGGCGCGTGCACTTGTCGCCCATGATCATGAACGTGGCCGTGCCCTTGCCGAAGCATTCGCCGATGTTGGGGCAGGAGGCCTCCTCGCACACCGTGTGCAGCTTGTGCTCGCGCAGGATCTCCTTGATTTCGTAGAAGCGCGTGGTGGGCGAGCCTGCCTTGACGCGGATCCACTCGGGTTTCTTCAGCACCTCGCCCTGTTCCACCTTGATGGGGATGCGCGAAAGCTTCGCGGCAGCCTTCTGCTTGGCGAGCGGGTTGTAGGCGACGGTGGATTGCGCTTCGCGCACGACTTCGGGAGTGCTCATGGCTGGTGCTGAGGTCAGGGTGCGAGGCGGATGGCCAATTGGCTGGCCAGCACGGAAGCCGCTTCGTCCCAGGTGGTGTGCACGCCGATTGTAGAAAGGTCCACGGTCGGCAGTCCTGCGTAGCCGCAAGGGTTGATGCGCGAGAAGGGTTCCAGGTCCATGTCCACGTTGAGCGCGACACCGTGGTAGGTGCAGTGGCGCGAGACCTTGATGCCGAGCGCGGCGATCTTGCCCAGGCCGGAAAAATCGGGGGCTGCCGCGGGTGCCGACGGATCGGCCTTCTGCGGGCGCTGGGGCAGCAGGGCATGGCTGCGCGGGTCGGCCAGGCGCACGTAGATGCCCGGCGCGCCGGCCACCCGGTGGCCCGTGATGCCGAAATGCGCGAGTGTGCGGATCGCGGCCTCTTCCACGCGGTGGACGTATTCCTTCACGTAGTAGCCGGCGCGCCGCAGGTCGACGAGCGGATAGGCCACCACCTGCCCGGGGCCGTGGAAGGTGACCTGCCCGCCGCGGTTGGTGGCGACCACGGGGATGTCGCCCGGGGCCAGCAGGTGGTCGTCACGGCCCGCGAGGCCCTGGGTGAAATGGGGTGCGTGCTCGCACACCCAGAGGGCATCGGGCGTGTCGCCGGTGCGCTGCGCGGTGAAGGCCTGCATGGCGTCCACGGTTTGGCGCAAGTCCACCCGCCCGAGCATCCGCACCTGCATCGCCGTGTCCTGGATCAGAGCACCACCTTCACCATCGGGTGCGAGGAAAGCGCGCGGTACAGGTCGTCGAGTTGTTCGCGGCTGGTCGCCGTCACGGTGAGGGTCACGCCCAGGTAATTTCCCTCGCGGCTGTCACGCAACTCGATGGTGGAGGCGTCGAACGAGGGATCGAAGCGGCGGGCCACCTCGGTCAGCGCATGGACGAACCCGTCGGCCTTGCGGCCCATGACCTTGATGGGGAAGCGGGAGGGGTACTCGATGAGCGATTCCTTGCGCGGATCACCCTCGGATCCGATCACCGGGGAAGGGGTGGGGGGCTGTGTCATGCGATGATTGTCGGCGAATCAGGGAAAGGCACCGGGGCGGCGATGCGCCATGCTGGTGCCTGCAAGAGGCCTGGTTCACCCATCGGGTGCACCGTTGCGCGCCGTTGTCGCACGCGCGCCCCAAGGCATTGCAGGATGCAACGGGTTTTTACTTATAATCAGGGGCTTTGTAAGAAGTTCCAGCCCGGATGCCGGGCGTCCAGCAGGCGTTGACCAACCATGAAAACAGACGCTACGGACACTGGAACTGAGGTCGAGGATTCCGGTTTCAAGCCCCTTTCTGCAGCCGAGGCGCAGGAATGGCGGCAACGACATCCACCCATGTCCATCTGGCGCATCGTTGCGGGCCAGGCGGCGGTGGGGCTCGTTGCGGCCCTGGTGGCCTGGATGGTGACCGGACGCTCCCATGTCGCCTGGTCCACGGGTTATGGAGCGCTGGCGGTGGTCCTTCCCGCAGCGCTCTTCGCCCGGGGCATGGCGCGCAGGAGGTCTTCCGCCGGGGGCGCCCTGGCGGGCTTCTTCGGATGGGAGCTGGTCAAGATTGCTGTGACCGTCGCCATGCTGGCGGCGGCGCCCCGGCTGGTGCCGGGATTGAGCTGGCTGGCTCTGCTCGCCGGCATGGTGGTGACGATGAAAACGTACTGGATCGCGCTCATGGTGCGGTCCGGTGTCCGCAAACCGATTGATTGAGAGAAGAGTTGTCCGATGGCCGCAGAAGCGCATGCCCCGACTGCCAGTGAATACATCGTTCACCACTTGCAGCATCTTCAGAACATCAAGCAGAAGTCCATCGTCGATTTCTCCGTGGTGAACTACGACTCCGTCATCGTGGGCCTGGTGCTCGGCGCCATCGCCCTGTTCACCTTCTGGATCTGCGCCCGCAAGGCGACTTCCGGCGTGCCGGGCCGCTTCCAGGCCGCCGTCGAGATCCTCGTCGAGATGGTGGACAACCAGGCCAAGGCCAACATCCACAACGCCGAGAGCCGCAAGTTCATCGCGCCCCTGGCCCTCACCGTGTTCGTGTGGATCTTCCTCATGAACGCGATGGACATGCTGCCCGTGGACCTGCTGCCCGCCATCTGGGCCCAGATCTACGGCGCCGCGGGCCATGATCCGCACCACGCCTACCTGCGCGTCGTGCCCACGGCCGACCTCTCCACCACGCTGGGCCTGTCCACGGCCGTGCTGATCCTCTGCCTGTACTACAGCGTGAAGATCAAGGGCCTCGGCGGCTGGGCGCACGAACTCGTGACCGCTCCGTTCGGCACGAGCAAGAATCCCGTCTTCGCCCTGATCCTGGGCGTGGTCAATCTGCTGATGCAGATCATCGAATACGTTGCCAAGACCGTGTCGCATGGCATGCGGCTGTTCGGCAACATGTACGCTGGTGAGTTGGTGTTCATGCTGATCGCCCTGATGGGCGGCGCGGCAGCCATGTCGCTTTCCGGTGTGTTGCTCCCCGTGGGGCACATCATTGCGGGCTCTATCTGGGCGATCTTCCACATCCTGGTGATCACCCTGCAGGCCTTCATTTTCATGATGCTGGCGCTGATCTACCTCGGCCAGGCGCATGACGCTCACTGAGCCTTCCCTTTCCTTCCTTCTCAACCTTTCTTTCTTTTCATCCTAGGAGTCATCATGGAAAACATTCTCGGTCTCGTCGCTCTGGCTTGTGGTCTGATCGTGGGTCTGGGCGCCATCGGCGCATCGATCGGTATCGCTCTGATGGGTGGCAAGTACCTCGAAGCTTCCGCCCGCCAGCCCGAGCTGATCAACGAACTGCAGACCAAGATGTTCATCTTGGCCGGCCTGATCGACGCCGCCTTCCTGATCGGCGTTGCCATCGCCCTGCTGTTCGCCTTCGCCAACCCCTTCGTCCTGGCCTGATTCCCGACCAACGCCCAACTAGAAAGGTGTTGCCGTGAGTATCAACGCGACCCTGTTCGTTCAGGCCATCGTCTTCCTGATCCTGGTGCTGTTCACGATGAAGTTCGTGTGGCCCCCGATCGCGAAGGCGCTGGATGAGCGAGCCCAGAAAATCGCCGAAGGCCTCGCTGCTGCCGACCGCGCCAAGTCCGAACTCGTCGCCGTGAACCAGCGCGTCGAGACGGAACTCGCGCAGACGCGCAACGAGACGGCATCGCGTCTTGCGGACGCCGAGCGCCGTGCCCAGGCCATCATCGAAGAGGCCAAGGCCCGTGCGGCCGAGGAAGGCAACAAGATCGTCGCCGCTGCCCGCGCCGAGGCCGAGCAGCAGTCGATCCAGGCCCGCGAAGCCCTGCGCGAGCAGGTGGCCGCGCTGGCCGTCAAGGGTGCCGAGCAGATTCTCCGCAAGGAGGTCAATGCCGGCGTCCACGCCGATCTGCTGAACCGGCTCAAGACCGAGCTGTAAGTAAGGGACGCAACCATGGCTGAACTCGCCACCATTGCCCGCCCTTACGCGGAAGCCCTGTTCAAGGCCTGCGCAGCCCAGCCGGGCGCCGACCTGGGCAGCACCGTCGCCTGGGTGGACGAACTGGCGGCGATCGCTGCCGACCCGCAGGTGCGGCAGCTGGCCGACAACCCCAAGATCGAGCCCGGACAGCTGTTCGACCTGATCGCCGGGGTGGTGCGCGCGCCGCTCTCCGATGCGGCCCGCAACTTCCTGCGCGTGCTCATCGACAACGGCCGCCTCGAAGCGCTGCCCGAGGTGGCTGCGCAGTTCCGTGCCCTGGTCAACCGCCAGAGCGGCTCGTCCGACGCGGTGGTCCACAGCGCGTTCCCGATCGATGCCGCCGCGCTGGCGGAACTCGGTGCCTCGCTGGAGAAGCGCTTCGGCCGCAAGCTGAACCTCACCGTGCAGCTCGACGAGTCGCTGATCGGCGGCGTGCGCGTGGCCGTGGGCGACGAGGTGCTCGACACCTCCGTCAAGGCCCGTCTGGAACAAATGAAAGCGGCCCTCGTCGCGTAAGCGCCCGAGGTTTCGGCTAACCCAAGAAAGAAGGAAAGAGTCATGCAACTCAATCCCGCAGAGATTTCTGAACTGATCAAGAGCCGCATCGAAGGTCTGGCAGCCAGCAGCGACATCCGCAACCAGGGCACCGTGGTGTCCGTGACCGACGGTATCGTGCGCGTCCATGGCCTGTCGGACGTGATGCAGGGCGAAATGCTCGAATTCCCGGCCACCCAGGACGGCCAGCCTTCCTACGGCCTGGCACTGAACCTCGAGCGCGACTCCGTCGGCGCCGTGATTCTGGGCGAGTACGAGCACATTTCCGAAGGCGACACCGTGAAGTGCACGGGCCGCATCCTGGAAGTGCCCGTGGGCCCCGAACTGGTCGGCCGCGTGGTGAACGCCCTGGGCCAGCCCATCGACGGCAAGGGCCCGATCAACGCCAAGCTGACGGACGTGATCGAGAAGGTCGCTCCCGGCGTGATCGCGCGCCAGTCCGTGGACCAGCCGCTGCAGACCGGCATCAAGTCCATCGACGCCATGGTGCCCGTGGGCCGTGGCCAGCGCGAGCTGATCATCGGTGACCGCCAGACCGGCAAGACCGCCGTGGCCATCGACGCCATCATCGCCCAGAAGGGCCAGGGCGTGACGTGTATCTACGTCGCGATCGGCCAGAAGGCTTCGTCGATCAAGAACGTGGTGCGCGCCCTGGAACAGGCCGGCGCCATGGAATACACGATCGTGGTGGCGGCATCCGCTTCCGAGTCGGCTGCCATGCAGTACGTGTCGGCCTACTCCGGCTGCACGATGGGCGAGTACTTCCGCGATCGCGGCGAAGACGCCCTGATCGTCTATGACGACCTGTCCAAGCAGGCCGTGGCCTACCGCCAGGTCTCGCTGCTGCTGCGCCGCCCGCCGGGCCGCGAAGCCTACCCCGGCGACGTGTTCTATCTCCACAGCCGCCTGCTGGAGCGCGCAGCCCGCGTGAATGCCGACTACGTCGAAGCTTTCACCAAGGGTGAAGTCAAGGGCAAGACCGGTTCGCTGACGGCCCTGCCGATCATCGAAACGCAGGCCGGCGACGTGTCCGCCTTCGTTCCGACCAACGTGATCTCGATCACGGACGGCCAGATCTTCCTGGAAACCAGCCTGTTCAACGCCGGTATCCGCCCCGCCATCAACGCCGGTATCTCCGTGTCCCGCGTGGGTGGTGCTGCCCAGACCAAGATCATCAAGGGCCTGTCCGGCGGTATCCGTACCGACCTGGCGCAGTACCGTGAGCTGGCTGCGTTCGCGCAGTTCGCTTCCGACCTGGACGAAGCCACCCGCAAGCAGCTCGACCGCGGTGCCCGCGTGACCGAACTGCTCAAGCAGGCGCAGTACAGCCCCCTGCCCATCTCGCTGATGGGTGCGACGCTGTTCGCGGTGAACAAGGGCTTCATGGACGACGTGGACGTGAAGAAGGTGCTCGCCTTCGAATCCGGCCTGCACCAGTTCCTCAAGACCAGCCACGGCGCCCTGCTGGAGCGCCTGGAGAAGAACCGTGCCTTCGACAAGGAAGGCAAGGACGAGGCCGAACTGACGCAAGCCATCACGGCCTTCAAGAAGTCGTTCGCTTAAACCGGACGAGGACCCATCATGGCAGCAGGCAAGGAAATACGCGGCAAGATCAAATCGGTGGAGAACACCAAGAAGATCACCAAGGCCATGGAAATGGTGGCCGCGTCCAAGATGCGCAAGGCGCAGGACCGCATGCGTGCCGCACGGCCTTACAGCGAGAAGATCCGCAACATCGCGGCGAACCTCGGCCAGGCCAATCCCGAGTACGTGCATCCCTTCATGAAGTCGAACGACGCCAAGACGGCCGGCTTCATCGTGGTGACGACGGACAAGGGCCTGTGCGGCGGCATGAACACCAACGTGCTGCGCGCCGTGACGGCCAAGCTGCGCGAACTGCAGTCGCAGGGCGTGTCCACGCAGGCCGTCGCGATCGGCAACAAGGGTCTGGGCTTCCTGAACCGCGTCGGCGCCCAGGTGGTGTCGCATGCGACCGGCCTGGGGGACACCCCCCACCTGGACAAGCTGATCGGCCCCGTGAAGGTGCTGCTCGACGCCTATGCCGAAGGCAAGATCAACGGCGTGTACCTCGCGTACACGAAGTTCATCAACACCATGAAGCAGGAATCGGTCGTCGAGCAGCTGCTGCCGCTCTCTTCCGAGAAGATGCAGGCCGAGAAGACCGAGCATGGCTGGGATTACATCTACGAGCCCGATGCCCAGAGCGTCGTCGACGACCTGCTCGTGCGTTACGTGGAGTCCCTGATCTACCAGGCCGTGGCCGAGAACATGGCGTCCGAGCAGTCGGCGCGCATGGTGGCCATGAAGGCCGCCACGGACAACGCGGGCAACGTCATCGGCGAACTCAAGCTGGTCTACAACAAGACGCGCCAGGCCGCGATCACGAAGGAACTTTCGGAGATCGTCGCGGGTGCCGCGGCAGTTTAAATTTTTGGAGCAAATGCAATGGCTCAAGAGAACACCCAAGTGAACGCAGGCGTTCAGGGCAAGATCGTTCAATGTATCGGCGCCGTGGTGGACGTCGAGTTCCCGCGCGACCAGATGCCCAAGGTGTATGACGCACTGAAGCTCGAAGGCTCCCCGCTGACGCTGGAAGTGCAGCAGCAGCTCGGCGACGGCGTGGTGCGTACCATCGCCCTGGGTTCGTCCGACGGCCTGCGCCGCGGCCTGATGGTGTCCAACACCGGCAACCCGATCACCGTGCCCGTGGGCAAGGCGACGCTGGGCCGCATCATGGACGTGCTGGGTTCGCCCATCGACGAGCGCGGCCCGGTCAGCCAGGAGCTGACGGCCTCCATCCACCGCAAGGCCCCTGCGTACGACGAACTGTCGCCGTCGCAGGAGCTGCTGGAAACCGGCATCAAGGTGATCGACCTGGTGTGCCCGTTCGCCAAGGGCGGCAAGGTGGGCCTGTTCGGCGGCGCCGGCGTGGGCAAGACCGTGAACATGATGGAGCTCATCAACAACATCGCCAAGGCCCACAGCGGCCTGTCTGTGTTCGCTGGCGTGGGCGAGCGTACCCGTGAAGGCAACGACTTCTATCACGAAATGGCCGACTCCGGCGTCGTGAACCTCGAGAAGCTCGAAGACTCCAAGGTCGCCATGGTCTATGGCCAGATGAACGAGCCCCCGGGCAACCGCCTGCGCGTGGCCCTGACCGGCCTGACGATCGCCGAGTCGTTCCGCGACGAAGGCCGCGACGTGCTGTTCTTCGTGGACAACATCTACCGCTACACGCTGGCCGGCACCGAAGTGTCCGCACTGCTGGGCCGCATGCCTTCCGCCGTGGGCTACCAGCCGACGCTGGCCGAGGAAATGGGCCGCCTGCAGGAGCGCATCACCTCCACCAAGGTCGGCTCGATCACCTCCATCCAGGCCGTGTACGTGCCTGCCGATGACTTGACCGACCCGTCCCCCGCCACGACCTTCGCCCACCTGGACTCCACCGTGGTGCTGTCGCGTGACATCGCTTCGCTGGGTATTTACCCCGCCGTGGATCCGCTGGACTCCACCAGCCGCCAGCTGGACCCGCAAGTGGTCGGTGAAGAGCACTACCAGGTGGCCCGCGGCGTGCAGGGCACGCTGCAGCGCTACAAGGAACTGCGCGACATCATCGCCATCCTGGGCATGGACGAACTGGCTCCCGAAGACAAGCTGGCCGTGGCGCGCGCCCGGAAGATCCAGCGCTTCCTGTCGCAGCCGTTCCACGTGGCCGAAGTGTTCACGGGCTCGCCTGGCAAGTACGTGCCGCTGGCGGAAACCATCCGCGGCTTCAAGATGATCGTGGCTGGCGAGTGCGACCACCTGCCCGAGCAGGCGTTCTACATGGTCGGGACCATCGACGAAGCCTTCGAAAAGGCCAAGAAGGTCGCGTAAAGCTGCGTAATCGGCCACCTCGCGTCGTTGGCGTGCTCAATGTGCTCGATGCACATTTCCGCGCGCCGCCTAGCGATGCGGCCGATTCCTTGCTTTCCCCCGACTTTTGGAAGGAAAACCCATGAACACCATCCACGTCGATGTGGTCAGCGCCGAAGAGTCCATCTTCTCGGGTGAGGCGCGCTTCGTCGCGCTGCCCGGCGAGGCCGGCGAGCTCGGCATCTACCCGCGCCACACGCCGCTGATCACCCGCATCAAGCCGGGATCGGTGCGCATCGAGACGGCCGACGGCGGCGAAGAGTTCGTCTTCGTGGCCGGTGGCATCCTCGAGGTGCAGCCCGAGCGTGTGACCGTGCTGTCCGACACCGCCATCCGCGGCAGGGACCTGGACGACGAGAAGGCCAACGCCGCCCGGGCCGCCGCCGAGGAAGCGCTGAAGAACGCCAAGAGCGACGTCGATTTCGCACGCGCGCAGTCCGAGCTGGCCGTGATGGCCGCCCAGATCGCCGCGCTGCGCAAGTTCCGCCAGAAGCGTTGAATCCGGCGGGGCCGTGACGGCCTTTCGCACTCCCCATCCAGGCCGCCCTGCAGGGCGGCTTTTTCTTTTTCCGGGCCCCCCGGGCCATGGTTCTGATGAACCGGGCCGGAACGGCAAGGGCCCGCGCGTTTCGGCTGCCGGAAACCGGGCCGTGGGGTAGGCGTGCTCCGACAACGGCATGCGGCGGGCTGTACGGGAGAGGCCGCGGGACGGGCGCTAGCATTCCTCATGCAAGCGCACACCAGGGCTTTCTTCCTTCTACGTACGTCGCATTGGGCGGCGGGGTCAGCGGGGCGGCGGGTTGGCGCTTTCCTCCATTCCATGGAAGGGCTCCCGCATGGCGGCTGCTTCCGATGACCTGGTGATCGCGCGGCCCGAGGGGCTCTACTGTCCCCCGGGCGATTTCTATATCGATCCCTGGAAGCCCGTGGAGCGGGCGGTCATCACGCACGGCCACTCCGACCATGCCCGCTGGGGCCACGCGCACTACCTGGCCCACATCGACAGCGAAGGGATCCTGCGCACCCGGCTCGGCGCCGATATCACGCTGCAGACGCTGCCCTACGGCCAGGCCATCGAACACCACGGCGTGCGGATTTCTCTGCATCCTGCCGGCCACGTGCTCGGTTCCGCGCAGGTGCGGCTGGAGCACGGAGGGCGCGTTTGGGTGGCGTCGGGCGATTACAAGACGGGGGCAGACGGCACCTGCCCGCCGTTCGAGCCGGTGCGCTGCGACACGTTCATCACGGAATCGACCTTCGGCCTTCCGATCTACCGCTGGCCTTCACAGGAAGAGCTGTTTTCCGACATCAACGCCTGGTGGCGCGCCAACGCGGCCGAAGGACGACCGTCGGTGATGCTGTGCTACGCCTTTGGCAAGGCGCAGCGCATCCTGCATGGCGTCGATTCATCGATCGGTCCGGTCGTGGTGCACGGCGCGGTGGAGCCGCTGAACCGCGTCTACCGTGCAGCGGGCGTGGCCCTGCCGCCCACGCTGCGCGTCACCGATCCGGAGGTGACGGCGAAGCTGCTGCAGACGGCGCTCGTGGTAGCGCCTCCGTCCGCGCAGGGCACGCCCTGGATGCGCCGGTTCCCGCGCCATTCCGATGCGTTCGCGAGCGGCTGGATGCAGTTGCGCGGCACGCGGCGGCGGCGCGGCGTGGACCGGGGCTTCGTGATGTCGGACCATGCGGACTGGCCGGGGCTGCAATCGGCGATCGGTGCCACGGGTGCGGAGCGGGTGTTCGTCACGCACGGCAGCGTGGCGGTGCTGGTGCGCTGGCTCTCCGAGCAGGGCCTGGATGCGCAGGGCTTCCAGACGGAATACGGCGACGAGGATGGCGATGCCGGGCCGGCGGATGCAGCAGCCGCAGCCCACCCGGCGGGCGACGACCCGGCCCCGCTGGTGGCCGAGCCGGGGGGCGATGCGTCGCCGATGGTAGAGGAGGCGCCCGCCCCGCAAGAGGATGGCGCATGAAGGATTTCGCGGCCCTCTACCGCGCGCTGGACGCGAGCACCTCCAACCTCGCCAAGCAGGCCGCGCTCCAGTCGTACCTGCGCGCGGCCGCGCCTGCCGATGCGGCCTGGGCCGTGTATTTCCTCGCGGGCGGCAAACCGCGCCAGCTCGTGCCGACCAAGCTGCTGCGGCAGTTCGCGCGCGAGGCGGCCGGCCTGCCGGAATGGCTGTTCGACGAGAGCTACGAGGCCGTCGGCGACCTTGCCGAAACCATCGCGCTGCTGCTGCCCCCACCCACCGATCGCCATGAACTCGGCTTGGCGGAATGGGTGGAGCAGCACCTGCTGCCGCTGCGGGGCCGCACGCCCGAGGAACTGGAGCCGGTGCTGCGTGCGCAGTGGGCCCGGCTCGCGCCGGAAGAGCGGCTCGTGTACTTCAAGCTCATCACGGGCGCGTTCCGCGTGGGGGTGTCGAAGCTGCAGGTCACGCAGGCGCTGGCCGCCGTGGGCGGCCTGGACCCGAAGCGCGTGGCCCAGCGCCTGATGGGCTACACCCACATCGGCGCACGGCCCGGGGCCGCGGACTACGAACGCCTCGTGGCGCCGCAACCCGAGGAGGGCAGCGGCGACGGCCCTGAAGGCGGCGGCAGCGCAGAGACCAGCGGCCATCCGTATCCGTTCTTCCTCGCGCACCCTTTCTCGCTGCCGGTGGAGCAGTTCGACGCCACGCTCGGCCCGCCCGGCGACTGGATCGTGGAGTGGAAATGGGACGGCATCCGCGCCCAGCTGGTGCGGCGCGCAGGTGCCACCTGGGTCTGGTCGCGCGGCGAGGAACTGGTGAGCGACCGGTTCCCCGAGCTGCAGCGGCTGGGCGAGGAGGCCCTGCCGGACGGCACGGTACTGGATGGCGAGATCGTCGTCTGGCAGCCTGCCGACGGCGACACCGCGGCCCACGTGCGGCCGTTCGCGGATCTGCAGAAGCGCATCGGGCGCAAGACGCTGGGACCGAAGCTGCTGCGCGAGTTGCCCGTGGTGCTGCTCGCCTACGATCTGCTCGAAGAGGACGGCCAGGATCTGCGCGCCCTGCCGCAGCACGAACGCCGCGCGCGCCTGGATGCGCTGCTCGCCCGCACCGCGCACCCGTCGCTCGTGGCCAGCCCGGTGCTGCACGGAGCGAGCTGGCAGGACCTCGCCACGCAGCGCGCGCAGGCCCGCTCGCTGGGCGTGGAGGGGATGATGCTCAAGGCCCGCGGTGCGCAGTACGGCGTGGGCCGCACCAAGGACGTGGGGACCTGGTGGAAGTGGAAGATCGATCCGCTCAGCATCGATGCGGTGCTGATCTATGCGCAGCGGGGGCACGGGCGCCGTGCGAGCCTCTACAGCGATTACACCTTCGCGGTCTGGGACGGCCCGCCCGGCACGGACGGCCGCACGCTCGTGCCGTTCGCAAAGGCGTACTCGGGCCTGACCGATGCCGAGATGGCGCGCGTGGACGCGGTCATCCGGCGCACGACGCTCGAGACCTTCGGGCCCGTGCGCAGCGTGAAGCCGACGCTGGTGTTCGAGCTCGGGTTCGAGGGGATCGCGCGCAGTGCGCGGCACAAGAGCGGCATCGCGGTGCGGTTTCCGCGGATGCTGCGGTGGCGCGAGGACAAGCCGGTGGAGGAGGCGGATTCCCTGGAGACGCTGGAGGCCCTGTTGCCCAGGTCGGACCCTTGACAGCGACCCGATCCCGGCGGTGACGCCGACTACACCCTTCACATCCATGCCCAGTCCCTCTTCCCGCGCCCCGCGTCCCCGCCCTCTGGCGGAGGTCTGGCTCGCGACGCGCGGCTGGCGGCCCTTTCCCTTCCAGCGCGAGGTCTGGCGCGCGCTCGCCCAGGGCCGCAGCGGGCTGCTGCACGCGACCACGGGCGCCGGCAAGACCTACGCGGTGTGGCTGGGCGCGCTCCAGGCCTTCGGTACCGCGGGCAAGGTGCGGGGCAAGGACGAAGGCGGCATCTCCGCCGACCTGGCCGACGCCGGGGAGGCCGCTGCAGGAAGTCCCGCTGACGGAAAACGGTGCAAGGCCCCGCCGCCGGAGCCGCTGACCGTGCTCTGGCTCACGCCAATGCGGGCCCTCGCTGCCGACACGCTGAAGGCCCTGCGCACCCCGCTCGACGAACTCGCGGCGACGCAGCCCACGCTCGCGCGCTGGACCAGCGGGGCCCGCACGGGCGACACGGGCAGTGCCGAACGCGGCGCGCAGTCGCGCCGGCTGCCCACCGTGCTGGTGACCACGCCGGAGAGCCTTTCGCTGCTGCTGGCGCGGGCGGACGCGCGCGAGTTGTTGTCCACCGTGCGCCTGGTGGTGGCCGATGAGTGGCACGAGCTGCTCGGCAACAAGCGTGGCGTGCAGGTGCAGCTGGCGCTGGCGCGGTTGGCCGGCTGGAATCCCAGGGTGTGTGTCTGGGGCATGTCGGCCACGCTCGGCAACCTGCCCGAGGCACGGGATGCGCTGCTGGCGCCCCTGGGTGCGGAGGTGGCGGAAGAGGGCGTGCTGGTGCAGGGCCAGGTGGACAAGCGGCTCGTCGTCGATACGCTGCTGCCCGACCATCCGGAGCGGTTTTCCTGGGCCGGTCACCTGGGGCTGCGCATGCTGCCGGCGGTGGTGCGCGAGCTGGAATCCACGTCGACCACGCTGGTGTTCGTCAACGTGCGGTCGCAGGCGGAGCTTTGGTACAAGGCCATCCTCGACGCGCGGCCCGACTGGGCGGGGGAACTGGCGATCCACCATGGCTCGCTGGACCGCGGCGTGCGGGAGTGGGTGGAGGCGGGCCTGAAGGAAGGACGCCTGCGCGCCGTGGTGTGCACCAGCAGCCTGGACCTGGGCGTGGACTTCCTGCCCGTGGAGCGCGTGCTGCAGATCGGTTCGGCCAAGGGCATAGCGCGGCTGCTGCAGCGCGCCGGGCGCTCGGGCCATGCGCCGGGGCGACCCTCGCGCATCACGCTGGTGCCCACGCACAGCCTGGAACTGGTGGAGGCCGCGGCCGCGCGCGCCGCGGTGCAGGCCGGCGAGGTGGAGATGCGCGCCAGCCCGCGCCGGCCGGTGGACGTGCTGGTGCAGCACCTCGTCACCGTCGCACTGGGCGGCGGCTTCGAATCCGAGGCGCTGTACGCGGAAGTGCGCCGCACCGTGGCCTACCGCGACCTGCCGCGCGCGGTCTGGCAGTGGTGCCTGGATTTCGTGCACCGCGGAGGGCCCTCGCTCGCGGCCTACCCGGACTACCAGCGCGTGGCGCCAGACGAAGAGGGCGTCTGGCGCATGCCGAGCGCACGCCTGGCGCGCCGCCACCGTTCGAACATCGGCACCATCGTGAGCGACGCCAGCATGGCCGTGCAGGTGCTGCACGGCGCGCGGCTGGGCACGATGGAGGAGAGTTTTCTCTCGCGCCTGTCACCGGGCGATTGCTTCGTGTTCGCGGGGCAGGTGCTGGAGATGGTGAAGATCGAGGACATGACGGCCTACGTGCGCCGCGCCGCGCGCGGGCGGCCCACGGTGCCGCGCTGGGCCGGATCGCGCATGCCGCTGTCCACCGTGCTCGCGGATTTCGTGGTGCAGCAACTCGCGCAGGCGGCCGCGGGGCGTTATGGGTCGCCCGAGTTGCGCTGCGTCCGACCGCTGCTGGACGTGCAGCAGCGCTGGTCCGCGCTGCCGACGCCCGGAACGCTGCTCGCCGAAACCCTGCGCACCCGGGAGGGCTGGCACCTGTTCCTTTATCCGTTCGCGGGCCGCCATGCGCACATCGGCCTGGCCAGCCTGTTCGCATGGCGCGCGGCCCAGGGCGAGGCCGGCACGTTTTCCATCGCCGTGAACGACTACGGGCTGGAGTTGCTGTCTGCGACCGAGCGCGATTGGGCCGCATTGCTGCCGGAGTTGCTGCGGGTGCATGCCGCGCCCGTGCCGGAGCGCGGGAGCGATGCCAAACCGCTGCGGCTGCCGGCCGGTGAAGCCCTGGCCATCCGCAATACCGCGAACGCAGCGCGTGCCGAGGCCGAGGCCGAGGATTCGTCCGGCGCCAGCGTGATCGAAACCGGCAGCGCCCCGCAGGACGAGGCCCGCCACGCGCTGCTGCACGAGGTGCTGGCCAGCCTCAATGCCACCGAAATGGCCCGGCGCCGGTTCCGCGAAATCGCGCGGGTGGCGGGGCTGATCTTCCAGAGCCATCCCGGCGAGCGCCGCAGCGCGCGGCAGCTGCAGGCGTCGTCGCAGCTGTTCTTCGAGGTGTTCCGCAAGTATGACGCGGGCAACATGCTCCTGCGCCAGGCCGATGAGGAAGTGCTGAGCCAGGAGCTGGACGTGGCGCAGCTGCTGGCGGCGCTGCGCCGCATTCAGGCACAGGACCTGGTGGTGCAGCCGCTGGCGCGGCCCAGCCCGTTCGCCTTTCCACTCATGGTGGAGCGCTTCCGGGAAAAGCTCACCAACGAGGACCTGGCCGATCGCATCGCGCGCATGCTGGCGCAGCTGGACACCGCCGCCGACGCGGGGTCCGCTGCTGCGGCCAGCCCGCCAGCGCAGGATGTGGTGCCTCCGGACCCGCCCGCGCGGCCGCAGCGCCGGCGCGCCGCGGCGAAAAAGGCGACCGGCAAGGAGGGGGGCGGCGAGGACGGGGCGGCGCCTGCCGCCCGGACCGCGATGCAGCAGGCCGCCGAGGCGGTCCGCCGCACGCTGGATTTTTCACTCACTTCCTCCGAGGACGCGGGCAACGGCGCGGCAGGGGGCGGACGCAGCCGTCGCCGCGAGCGCAAGCCGTCACGGCCCCTGCCGCGGCTGTGAACCCCCATGCCGGCACCTGGGTTGCCGGTCCGGGACAATGGCGCATCCCTCATCGCTGTGCATGGACCCCTTCAATTGACAGGCGCATCCGCCACCTTCCACCTCGCCGGTACCGAAGTCCGGCTGCTCGCCGGCCATGCCCTCTGGTGGCCCGGCGGGCGGACGCTCTTCGTCGCCGACGTGCACCTGGGCAAGGCCGACACCTTCCGCGCGCGCGGGCTGCCCGTGCCTTCCGGTACCACGCGCGACAACCTCGCACGGCTTTCCGCGCTCGTGGCCGAACAGGGCGCGCAGCGGCTCGTGGTGCTGGGCGACTTCCTGCACGCGGCAGAGGCGCGCTCGCCCTCCGTGCTGGCATCGCTCGCGGCCTGGCGTGCGACGCATGCGGCGCTGGAGGTGGTGCTGGTGCGCGGCAACCACGACAGCCATGCGGGCGATCCGCCTGCGAAGCTGGGTATCGCGATCGTGGACGAGCCGTGGCCGCTCGGACCGTTCGCATGCTGCCACCATCCGCAGCGGCATGCAGTGCTGCATGTGCTCGCCGGCCATGTGCATCCCGCCGTGGTGCTGCGCGGGCCGGGCCGCGATGCGCTCCGGCTGCCATGCTTCGTGGTGGACGCGGCAGAAGGCTCCGATGCCGGAGCCACGCTGCTGCCGGCCTTCGGCGAGTTCACGGGAGGGCAGGTGCTGGCGCCGATGGCCGGCCGGCGGTTCTTCGCCGTGGGCGGTGGACGGACATGGCCCGTGCCGGTGGCCGGTACCGGCGCATCGCTGCGGGCATGACCCATCCTGCGGCGGCTCAGGCTCCCGAGGGGCTGGCGCCCGCCTGGGGCTCCGGGGGGGCGAGTCCCGCCAACTGGAGCAGCAGCCGGTCCTCTGCCCTGCGCCAATGCGCTTCGACCTGCCGGGCGCGTGCGGCATAGTCGGCTTGCTCCTCCAGGCCTTCGGGGATGTCCGCGTCGAAGAAGGGGTCCGCATCGCGCAGGCGGAAGTGTTCCTGGAACTCCCGTGGATGCAGGGCCTGCATTCCGGCGCGCCACGTGGAGTGACCCATGAGGAATTCGCGATACACGGCGGGATCACGGGCCTGCCGGAGCACGGCCTGCTCCATGGCGATCAGGGCCCGGGGGGTGAGCAGGCTGGTGGACCGTCCGGCCACGTCGAAAAACGTGCCCTCCGGAAGGTCGAGGCGGGGGCCTAGCGCCTGCTTGGCACGCAACAGGTGTTCCAGGGGCTCCCTCTCCAGGTTCATGCGGTGCGAGTCTTCCAGGTCCGGGCGCTGCAAATGTCGGTGGATGAACCAGGTGACTTCCTTTTCCAGCAGCGCCAGGCGCAGTTGCTGCCCGGCCCAGCGATGGAACTGCGGGGCACCCATCCGCCCTGCGCGGATCTCATCCACCATCTGGTGGTCCCGCACGGCCAACAGGACTTTGGAGAAACCCTCCAGCACGTTGTCGTGGCAACTGCCCAGGGCGGTCTGTGCGATCAGGAAGACCTGCTCGCGCAATGTGGAGCTCGCGCAGATCGCGTTGATCACGGACGTGACCTGCCCGGCCCGCTGTGCTGCCACCGCGGAGGACTCCCCTTGTGCATTGGCCTCCCGCAGGCGCCCCAGGAGGCGGGCGAAAGCCGGAGCATGGGTTTCGTCATCGAAGCGCCCCAGCTCCAGGTTCCGCAGGGCTTCTCCGCCACCGTGGGTCCAGCGGGCCATTTCCACCCCCAGCGGGTGTTGCTGGGTTGCCAGATCGAGGGCCAGCGCTGTCACCGCATCCACCTCCCCCGGCTCGCCTTCCGACCCTTCTTCGTCTTCGACTTCCATCCTGTTCACTTGATGAATCAGTTGCCAGATCAACGCCGCCAGGCGTGGGTTGCGCTCCGCTTCCTGTTCATGCCGCTGCTCCAGGCCTTCACGCAGTTCCGGATCCGGGCCGATGTCCGCCAGCAGGTCGAACGCCACGCTCAGGGCGCGCTGCGCCTGGTCAGGATGCTGTCTCAATTGGTCCAGAAGTCTGAACACGTGGGCAGGCACCGGCTCGCCCTGGATACCGAACTCGGCCGGATCGGCATACGGAAGGAGGAGCAGATCGGGGACCAGCGGCATCTCGGCATCGGCTGGCTCCGGCAATGCTGGCATGGCATTGAGGTCCGGCAGCAACACTGGCGGTTCCGGCTCGGCGTTCAGGTCCGGCAGCAGCACTGGCGGTTCGGGCTCGGCGTTCAGGTCCGGCAGCAGCACTGGCGGTTCAGGCGCGGCGTTCAGGTCCGGCAGCGGCAGGCGGGCGCGGGGTGCCATGGCGTGCACCGTCGCTGCGGGCCGCTGGGGCGGTGCGGATGGCCCCGCCCCTGGAGCGACGGGTATGGATGCCGACGGGCGTCCTCCGGTGCCTGCGGTTCGCGGCCTGACCTGCCGTGCCTGCGCATCGGCTGGAGGGCTGGGTTCACGTGATCGCGTCCTGGTGGATAGGCGCAGAGGGCTCATGGGGCGAATTCCGGGCGATTGTCAGCAAAAAAGACCGTGGTCAGGCGTTGCCCCCGCCGGCCGATGGGCCCGGGTCCTGGGGCCTGGGCTGCGGCGGGACGGGCCGGGCATGGTCGGCAAGAGTTTCCAGCGCACGCTGCACCGACGCCTGCCAGCGTTCGTAAACCTGGCGGCCCGCCTCGGCGTAGGCATAGGCGGCCGGACTCTCGGTGTCTTCAGGGATGTCCTGGTCGTGGAACGGATCGGCGTCCCGGGCCGCCTCCAGCGGTTGGAATATTTCGGGGTGCAGCACTTGCATGCAGGTACGCCAGGTGTCGTGCTGCAGGATGAATGCGCGGTAGGCCTGCGGGTCCGCTGCCTGCTGCTGCACCCGGGATTTCAGGGCCTCGAGGTGTTCCGGACCAAGCACGCTCATTTCCGCACTCGTCAGGTGCTGCACGGTGTCCTTGGGGAGTTCCAGGGCCTGCCGGAGCGCGGACTTGGCATGGGCCAGCGTCTCCATGGGGTCCTTGCGCAACTTGTCCCTCTCCCAAGGGGGCATGTCGGTGCGCTGCAGCATCTTGCTGATGAGGTGGCCCACGGCGGTTTCCAGCAGGGCCAGCCGGAACTGCTGGCTGGTCCACTGGTGGAGCCTCGCCTCATTCAGGAGGCCGCGGCGCGCGGCCATCACCAACTGGAGTTTCCGCACCGCCAGCATGACCTTGGAGAAGCCCTCCAGAACATTGTCCTGGCAACTGCCGAGAGCGGTCTGCGCAATCAGGAACGCCTCGTTGCGCAACTCGGCATCCCGGGCCATTGCCGTGAATGCGACCTTCACCTGGTTTTCCATTTCGCGCCGTGCGGTGGCAGAAAGTTCGGGCAGGGCTTCCTGGTGCAGGCGTTCGAGCATCCGGGCAAAAGCCGGGGCGGCCTCCTCCTCGTCGAAGGCATGGAGATCCATCGTGGAGGTGCGGGCCGCATCGCCCAGCCAGGCCTGGAGCTGGCTGCCCAGCGGCGCGCCCAGCTGTGCCAGGTCTCCTTCGAGGCCCCTGTCGTCTTCGTCGGATCCGGTGGCTTCGTTGTCCGAAGACGAGGTGCGTCCGGCCTCGGGCGCGCCCCCCGGGACCAGAATGCGTTCGATCACGCGGGCTGCGGCAGGGCTGCCCAGCTGGAGCAAAAGCCAGAGCGAGCGCAATGCTTCCCCGACCTCGTGACCGGTGCCTTCCTGGTGGGCGAGAAGGGCTGCAGCCGCCTGGTGGATGCGTGGCTCGAGGTCCGGCCGCACCACGGCCACCATGACCAGGGGAACGAATTGCGCCCGGCTCGGTGGTCCCTGCATGCCCAATGCCGCAAGTTCCTGGCGCAGGGATTCGGGGACCTGTCGGGCGCTGGCCGCCCGTGTGCTGGCGCTGGCGCCGGCACTGCTGGAAGACTGCATGGGGTGCGGCGCGCGTGGCGGTGGCACGGCGGCGCGGGGCGGCCGGCTGGAAGGGCCTGCTTCCGCCGAGGGGGCGGCAGCGGCCTGGCGGGCCGGCAGTCGTCCCGCCAGGCTGGAACCGGCTTCCGTGGTGCGCGCTCTCACGCGCCGCGTCGGTGACACATCGCTGTCGCTATCGTGGCGGGGGCTGCGCGCGCGCGGGCTCGCGTGGCCTGTGGGTCGGCTGGGGGGCTGCATGGGAGCGTGTTGTCCTGCCGTGCGCTGGCACGGGCGATGGCGCCATGCTCGCGCGGCCGGCCCGGCATGCCCTGCGTCCATGCGCAGCAGATGGTCGATTCGCGAACCGACGGGGTGGCGGGGCAGGGGGAGACTTTAATGTCCGTCCGGCGGCGCAGCGCCTCCCAGCACCGGCATGTCGGGCAGCTCGTTGGCTCCCCGAGGCCCCGGGCCAGCCGGGAAATGCTCGGCCAGCAGCGCCGACACTTCCTCCAGGGCCTGCGTGAGCCCGTCCTCGTAGCGTCCGGAGCGGAAGGCTTCGCCCATGCGGGCAACCATCTCGCGCCAAGCTGCGGGCGGAACGGTCCGCGCGAGGGCCCGGTCGGCCACGATCTCGATCGCATGCTCGGCCAGCAGCAGGTAGATGAGCACCCCGTTGTTGTGCTCCGTGTCCCACACGCGCAGCTTGCCGAAGAGCGTGACGGCGCGCTCGCGTGCGGATGCCCCGCGCCACAGGTAGCTCGCCGGCAGCCCGCCTTCCGCGCAAATGCGGATCTGTCCCGTGTGCCGTGCCTCGCTGGCGGCCACGCGGCGCGCCAGGCGTTCGAGCAGATCGGGCGGCAGCGCGCGGTGCAGGCCGCCTTCTGCCCAGCGGTGGCGCAGGAGACGCGCGATCCGGGCAGGCAGTCCCGGAAGGGGCGCCGGTGCAGGGGGGCGGGAGGTGGAGGGCATGGAGCAGATCCGGTCGTGGATGTGGATGGGGATGGGGAGGGGGGCGGGGTCCGAAAGGGCTACCAGTCGCCCGACGCACCGCCACCGCCGAAGTCGCCACCGCCGCCCGAGCTGAAGCCGCCGCTGTCGCTGCTGCTGCCTCCGCCCGAGCCACCGCTCCAGCCGCCCATGCCGATGCCGGTACCCAGGCCCGTGGAGAACCCGTCCCGCAACCCGCCGCGGCGGCCTGCCGACACGCCGCGTCCGCCGAAGAGCCATGTATAGAGCAGCGCCACGGCGCCCGCCCCGACGGCCAGCAGCATGCTGGCCGTGAACAGGAAGGCGATGAGGCCCGCTGCGCCGCCCATGAGCAGTCCTCCCGCCCGGTTGCCGAAGAGCCCGCGGGCCATCGGGCCGCCGACCATCACCCCGAAGAACAGGAAGATCGCGAAATCGTTCCAGTCCACGCCGCGTTCGGCGCGGGCTGCCTGGGTATTGCCCGTGGGCGCCGGCAGGTTCTCTCCTGCGATGCGCGCGCTGAGCTGCCCGAGCGCGGCGTCGATACCGCCTGCGAAGTCGCCCTCCCGGAAGCGCGGCTTCATGGCGCCGTCGATGATGCGCGCGGCGGCGATGTCGGGAATCGCCCCCTCCAGGGCCTTGGCCACCTCGATACGCATCCGGCGGTCGTCCTTCGCGACCACGACGAGCACGCCGTCCCCCACGTCCTTGCGGCCGATCTTCCACGTGTTGGCCACGCGGTTGGCGAATGCGGCGATGTCCTCGGGCGCCGTGGAGGCCACCATGAACACCGCGATCTGCGTGCCCTGGCGCTGTTCGATACCCGTCAGGCGGGCTTCCAGCCGCTCGCGCTCCGCGGCGCCGAGCGTGCCGGTCTCGTCGATCAGGTGGGCCGAGAGCGGCGGCACCGCGCGCAGCGCCCGCGCAGGCAGAGCGCACGCCAGCCCGAGGGCGATGCACAGCAGGGCCAGCAGGGTGCGGAGCGGTGCGGCGATGCCCGGCATGCCGGATCCACCTCAGCGCGAAGCCGGCGCAGCTGGCGCGGCCGGTGCAGGGCGGGAGAAGTCCACTGTCGGCGGCGTGCTGATCTGCGCCTCGTTCTGCACCGTGAAGCTGGGCTTGGGCTCGTAGCTGAACACCTTGGCCGTCAGGTTGGTCGGGAAACTGCGCGCGAGCACGTTGTACTCCTGCACGGTCTGGATGTAGCGGTTGCGTGCCACGGTGATGCGGTTCTCGGTGCCCTCCAGCGTCACGCGCAGGTCACGGAACGCCTGGTTGGCCTGCAACTGGGGATAGCGTTCGGCCACCACCATCAGGCGCGAGAGCGCCGACGACAGTTCGCCCTGTGCCTGCTGGAACTTGTTGAACGCCTCGGGGTTGTTCAGCGTCTCGGGCGTCACCTGGATCGAGGTCGCCCTGGCGCGCGCCTCCACCACCTTGGTGAGCGTGTCCTGCTCGAACGCGGCCTCGCCCTTCACGGTGGCGACGATGTTGGGCACCAGGTCGGCGCGGCGCTGGTACTGGTTGAGCACTTCGCTCCAGGCGGCCTTGCTCTGCTCGTCCAGGCGCTGGAAGTCGTTGTAGCCGCAGCCCGAGAGGGCCAGCGCGGCGGCGAGGGTGGCGATGAGGCGTTTCATGGTGTGCGGGCGCCGGGCGGGATTGCGAACGTGGGGGCGACGTGCCCTGGCCGCTCCGGCGCCGGGCCATTCTGCCGCAGCCGCCGGACCTGCAGCGTCAGCGGGCGGCGCATGTGGCGGAGCGGCCGCCCGACGGGCAGGATGCGCGGCGGCGCCGAATTTCCGACAATGGCGCACTTCCCCGATCCGGCCCCGCCGGGGCCCCGATGCCAGGACACTCCACGATGAGCACACGCACTCCCTACCGCGCCGCCCTGGTGGGCGGCTCCGCCGACGAGACCGAGGCCGCGTTCTACGAGGCGCTGCAGGCGGGCGACATCGACCGACTCATGGCCTGCTGGGCGGAAGAGGACGACATCGTCTGCGTCAACCCCGGCGGGCCCCGCCTGCTGGGCGCGGGCGCCATCCGTGCCGCCTTCACCGCCATGTTCGAGCACGGCGGGCTGCGCGCCCGGCCCGCGCAGGTCCACCGCGTGCAGGCCCTGGCCAGTGCCGTACACAGCGTGGTCGAGCATGTCGAGGTGCGGATGGAAGGCAGCATGCGCGAGGCACTGGTGCAGTCCACCAATGTCTATCACAAGACCCCGCAGGGCTGGCGGCTGGTCGCCCACCACGCGAGCCCGGGCACCGTCCACGAGGCCGTGGCCGGCCCGGTGCCGCCGGTGCTGCACTGACCGGTCCGGAGCGCCCGGCATGGACTATGTCGCGCCCCGGTGGCTGCCCGGCGGCCACCTGCAGACCATCTGGCCCGCGCTGGCATCGCGCCGCGCCGAGGGCGGCGCGCCGGCCTACCGCCGGGAGCGCTGGACCGCACCGGACGGCGATTTCGTGGACGTGGACTTCCTGGAGACGCCCGCCGCGGCCCCTGGGCCGGCCCGGCCGCTGCTGGTGCTCTTCCACGGGCTGGAGGGCTCGTCGCGCAGCCACTATGCCGAGGCGTTCGCCGGCGCGGCGAGGGCCCGCGGCTGGGACTATGCCGTGCCGCATTTCCGGGGATGCAGCGGCGAGATCAACCTCGCGCCGCGCGCCTACCACTCGGGCGACCATGAGGAAATCGACTGGATCCTGCGGCGCATGGCACAGCGGCAGCGGCCCGGCGGCGGGCCGGATGGACCCCGAGCGCCCCTGCTCGTGGCCGGGGTGTCGCTGGGCGGCAACGCGCTGCTGCGCTGGGCGGGCGAGCATGGGCTGGAGGCCGCGCGCAGCGCCGACGCCGTGGCGGCCATCTGCTCCCCGCTCGACCTGGCCGCGGGCGGCCGGGCCATCGGACGGGGCTTCAACCGGCTCGTCTATACGCGCATGTTCCTGCGCACCATGGTGCCGAAGGCCCTGGCCAAGTGGCGCCAGCACCCAGGCCTTTTCGACCGCGAAGCCCTGCGCGCGGTGCGCGACCTGCATGCCTTCGACGACCTGTTCACCGCGCCCCTGCACGGCTTTCGCGATGCGGACGACTATTGGCGCCGGGCATCCGCCCGGCCCCTGCTGGGCGCGGTGCGCATTCCGGCGCTGGCGGTGAATGCGCTCAACGACCCCTTCGTTCCGGCGGAAAGCCTGCCCCGGCACGGGCAGGCCGGCACCCATGTGACGCTCTGGCAGCCGCCGCATGGCGGGCATGTGGGTTTCGCGTTCGGGCGCCTTCCCGGCCATGTCCGGGCCATGCCCGAAGCCGTCGCCGGGTGGCTGGCCCGGCAGGCAGGCCTTCCGGACGCACATCCGCCGGGACCCGCGCCTACGCCCGGTGCGGCTGCGGCGGGCTAGGATCGGCCCATGGATGACATCGTCAGGCAGGCCATCGCCAAGTGGCCCAACGTACCCGATTGCTATGGCTGGCTGGGCCTGGACGCGCGCGGGCGCTGGTTCATGCGCGACGACGCCGTGCAGGCGCAGGGCCCTTTCCCCCAGGCGCGCGGCGCCGTGCTGCAGCATGACAAGCTGATCGATTTCATCCACCGCAATTACGAGCCCGATGCCCGAGGCCGCTGGTTTTTCCAGAACGGACCGCAGCGGGTGTATGTGGAACTGGAGGCCACACCCGTGGTGTGGCGCATCGAAGGGTCAGGGGAGGACGGTGGCGAGGCCGGCTTCTCCATCGTGGCGCACACCGGCCTGCGCTCGGCCGTGCAGGAGTGCCTGCTCGACGAGTCCGGGCGGCTGTACCTGTTCGACGGCCGAATCCTCGGCCTCGTGCACACGCTCGACATGGAACTGGCGGCCCGTGCGGTGGAGCAGGGGCTCTGGACGCCCGCGGACGTGCGCGCGGACGAGCTGCCCCTGCGCTACGGTTATGTGCAGCATCCCTCGGAACTGCGGGACTGACCTCAGGCGGAGCGCCAAATGAAAAAGCCGGTCGCGCGGACCGGCTTTCATTGCAGGCTGAAACCTGGAGCCGGTTACTTGACGGCGTTGGCCATGTATTCCACGGTGGCGCGGATTTCCGCGTCCGATGCCTGGGTGCCGCCGCGCGGAGGCATGGCGCCCTTGCCGGCGATGGCGATACGCGTCATGCCGTCGATCCCGTCCTTCAGGCGCTCGGCCCAGGCAGCCTTGTCGCCGAACTTGGGTGCACCGGCCACGCCGGCCGCATGGCACACCTGGCAGGCCTGCTTGTAGAGCGCTTCGCCCGCACCGGCTGCCACTGCGGCGGCGGGTGCTGCAGCTGCCGCCGGGGTTGCAGCCGTGGGGGGCGCCGAGGCCTGTTGCGCTGCGGCCATGGCCGGTGCTGCCGGTGCCGGGGCGCCCGATGCACCCGCCGCCGCGGCCTGGGCCTCGGCGGGAGCGGACGCGCCACCGGCCGCAGGGGCTGCCGGTTCGGTGAACTTGGCGCCGGCCGCGTTCGCCATGTAGGCCACGCCGCGGGCGATCTCGGTGTCGTTGAAGTCCCCGCCACCCTGGGGCGCCATGGCGCCCTTGCCGGCCAGCGCGGAATGCACGAGTGCCTCGAACCCCGTCTGGATGCGCGGGCCCCAGGCGGCGGCGTCCCCGAACTTGGGTGCACCGGCAGCGCCCGTGGCATGGCAGGCCGCGCACTGGCCCTTGAAGACCTCCTCTCCACTGCGCAGCGGGCGGTTGGCGTCGCGCACCTCCACCATGCCCACCTTCTGGATGCGCTCGGCCAATGCGCGCTCCGGGTTGCCCGAGCCCTGTGCCGGCTTGTTGCCCGAGGTGACGTAGATCACGAGGCCGATGATGGCGAAGACGGGGACCACGAAGCAGAAGAACACCGTCCAGAGCAGTTGGCGGGGGTTCTTGATCGGGCCGGTATGCGCTTCTTCGTGGGGGGTGTCGCTCATGAGGGGGACCTCTGTGGGTATGTCTGGCGGAACCAGCGGACGATTATAGGAAGCGCCTCCCGGGCCGGCCGTTAGGGAAAACGGCCAGCCGCAACACCCTTGCGCTGGGTCAAGCAGCCCGTTCAGTGGCCCCAATAGCGGTACGGCGGCGTGTAGCGCCACACATCGGTGTTCCACACCTGGCCGCCGCTGCCGGTCTCGCACGCGAAGCCGAAACCCGAGAACACGTACATCTCCCCCATCACCGTGGCCGCGCTGGTGCGCTTGATGCGCGGGAAAGTGTCGCCCTGCGGTGCGAGGCGCCGCCATGCGGCCGTGTTCAGGTCCAGGCGCCACAGCGCATTGGTGGGGTTCTGGTTGAACTGGGCGCCGCAGCCCGTTGTACCCCCCGGCTGGTCGCCGCCGGCGAGCAGCAGGCCGTTGCCCAGCAGCGCATCCGCGCCATGGTTCTGGGGTGGATCGACATCCTCCCCCGGCGCGGGCGTGACCTGCCGCCAGGCCAGGGTCCGCAGGTCGAGCGTCCAGGTGTCCCGCAGGAACACGAATCCGCCCTGGCCGGTGGTGGCCTCGCCGCCGTAGAGCGCGACCTGCCCACGCCAGGGCTCGCCGGTCACGGCGCCCGAATAGCGGGGCGGGGGCGATCCCGGTGCGCCGTGGGGCGAGAGCTGGGTCCAGGTGCGCGTGGAGACATCGAAACGCCACAGGTCGTTGAGCGTGCGGAATCCGGCCTCCACGCCGCCGAACACATAGAGCTGGTCGCCCGCGCGCCAGACCGTGGGCCACGCCCGCGGGCTGGGTGCCGGTGCATCGCCGGGGGCCACGCCCGCCAGTGCTTCCCAGCGTCCGGCCCGTGCGTCGTAGGCCCAGACGTCGCCCAGTGGCGTGAAGTCCGACAGGTCCGCAGAGTAGCGGGCGCCCCCGAACACCACCATCCAGCCGCGTTGCGGCATGGCCACGCCGCCGGAGAAGGCGCGCGGAGAGGGAACATCGCCCGCGGGCGCCAGGCGTGCCCAGCGGTTGGCATGCACGTCGTAGCGGTGCAGGTCGTTCAGGAAGTCGTTGGTGCCGGCGCGGAAATCGTCCTTCACGCCGCCGAAGAGGTAGATGGCACCCCGGAGCGCCGCGGTGACCGGCGCGCTGCGCCCGGACGGGGCACCTTCGCTGGAAAGCCGGGTCCACACGCCGTCATCCTGCGGGCCGGGCCTCGGGCCCGCCGTGGCGGCGCAGGCCGCGAGGGCGCAGGCCATGCCGACAAGGCTTCTTCGGCGCATGGCCGGCCCGGGGCTCGGCCGCTGCGCGGCGGAAGGCGGGTGGCCGGACGGGATGGACGGTGGCATGCGCATGGCTGGCTTTCTCCCTGCTGTTCTGGTGTGGTCGGGAGACGGACGGTAGCGGCGCGCTGGAAAGCTGCAAGCGGCCTTCCGGCATGCAGTGCATGCACGTCCGTAGGGGTTGGGCTATCCCGCCACCGGACGGCATGCCCAAAGAAAAAGGCGCCCGAAGGCGCCTTGGAACGACGGAAGGCCGTCTCTCAGGAGTTCGGCGCCGCCGCCGTGCCGCCACCCGAGGCCGGGGCCTCCTGGGCGGCCGTCCAGCCGCCGCCGAGCACCTTGTACAGCGCGACCTGGTTCTGCAACTGCAGGAGCCGCGTCTGTACAACCAGTTGCTCCGACGTGAACAGCGAGCGCTGCGCGTCCAGCAGGTCGAGGTAGCTCGCCACGCCGTTGCGGTAGCGCAGGTCGGACAACTCGAAGCGCTTGGCATCGGCCGTGGCCTGCGCACGCTGCGCGGCGAACTGCTCGCCCAGCGTGGCCTGGCCCGCCAGCGCATCCGACACTTCGCGGAAAGCCGTCTGGATCGATTTCTCGTACTGCGCCACGGCGATGTCGCGGCCTACGCGAGCAGAGTCCAGCGTGGCCTGGTTGCGGCCACCGTCGAAGATCGGCAGCGCCAGCTGCGGCGCCAGCGAGAAGGCCCAGGAGCCGCCCTTGAACAGGCCCGACAGCTCGTTGCTGACGGTGCCGGCGCTCGCCGTGAGCGAAATCCGCGGGAAGAACGCGGCCCGGGCTGCGCCGATGTTGGCATTGGCGGCCACGAGCTGCTGCTCTGCCTGGCGGATGTCGGGGCGGCGTACCAGCAGGTCGGACGGCAGGCCGGCGGGCAACGACGGCATGGCGGGTGCGTCGGCCAGGCGCGTGCGTGCATCGAGCGTGGAGGCGATCTCCTGCGGCAGCGGCTGGCCCAGCAGCAGGGCGAGCGCGTTCTCGTCCTGCAGGCGCTGGCGCTGCTGCTGCGCGAAGGTGGCGCGTGCCGCCTGCGCCAGCCCCTGGGCCTGACTGTAGTCGAGCTCGGAGCTCACGCCGTTCTCGAGCCGCAGTTTCGTGAGCTGCACGGACTCGTCCCGCGTCTGCAGCGTGCGGCGCGAGATGTCGAGCAGTTCCTCGTCGGCCAGCAGGTTGAACCAGCCGGTCGCCACGGAGGCCACCAGGCTGATCTGGGTGGCGCGGCGGGCCTCCTCGGTCGCGAAGTACTGCGCCAGGGCCTGTTCCTTGAGCGCGGCGATGCGGCCGAAGAAGTCGATCTCCCAGGCAGAAACTGCCAGACCGACCTGGTAGTTGTTGACGTACTGGCCGGTCGTGGTGCTCGGCTGGCGTGATGCGTTCACCGCGGCGTTCACCGTGGGGAACTGCCCTGCGCGCTGGATCTGGAACTGAGCACGGGCCTGCTCGATGTTGAGCGCGGCCACGCGCAGGTCGCGGTTGTTCTCCAGTGCCAGCGCGATCAGGCGCTGCAGCCGCGGATCGGCGAAGTACTCGCGCCAGTCGATGTCCGCAGCGGCCCGGGCGCCGGCCGGCGCCGCCGCGCCTGCGGCCGGATAGGCCGCGGGCACCGGCGCCGCCGGGCGCTCGTAGGTGGGAATGAAGCTGCAGCCGGCGAGCAGCGCCGCAGCGGCGGCTGCGCAGAGGAGGGGGCGCATGCCGGGGCGTGCGCGGTAGGTTGCTTGCATGGTGTTCTTCTCCTGCCGTTCTTGAGAGGGCTTATTCCCCGTCCGTGGCATGCCGGTGCAGCTGTGCCTGGTGCGCGTCATGCTCCTGCTGGCGCTTGCTGCCCTTGAAGAAGGAGCGCACCAGCACGAAGAACACGGGCACGAAGACCACGGCCAGCACGGTGCCGGTGATCATCCCGCCGATCACGCCGGTGCCAATGGCGCGCTGGCTCGCCGAGCTCGCGCCCGAGGCGATGAACAGCGGCACCACGCCCAGCGTGAAGGCCAGCGAGGTCATCACGATGGGGCGGAAGCGCAGGTGGGCGGCTTCCAGCGCCGCCTCCAGCACGCTCTTGCCCTCGGCCTGCAGGTCCTTGGCGAACTCCACGATCAGGATGGCGTTCTTCGCCGAGAGCCCGATGATGGTCACCAGGCCGATCTGGAAGTACACGTCGTTGGACATGCCGCGCAGCAGCGTCGCGAGCAGCACGCCCAGCACGCCCAGCGGAACCACCAGCATCACCGAGAACGGGATCGACCAGCTCTCGTACAGCGCCGCCAGGCAGAGGAACACCGCCAGCAGCGAGAACGCGTACAGCACCGAGGCCTGCGAGCCCGCGAGCTTTTCCTCGCGGGACTGGCCCGTCCACTCGAAGCCGAAGCCCGGAGGCAGTCGCCCGGCGAGCTTCTCCATCTCGGCCATGGCGTCACCCGTGGTGAATCCGGGGCCGGCGTCGCCCGCGATCTTCATCGCCGGATAGCCGTTGTAGCGCACGGTCTGCATGGCGCCCGTGATCCAGCGGGTCGAGGCGAAGGCCGACATCGGCACCGTCTGGCCCTGGGCGTTGAGCACCGGCAGGTCCAGCACCGATTCCGGGCGCATCCGCGCCGCGGCGTCGGCCTGCACCACCACCCGCTGCAGGCGGCCCTGGTTCGGGAAGTCGTTGATGTAGGCCGAGCCCAGCGCCGTGGAGAGCGCGCTGCTGATGCTGTCGAAGCCCACGCCCAGGGCGTTCGCCTTGTCGCGGTCGATGTCGATCTGCATTTGCGGAGCGTCTTCCATGCCGTCGGGGCGCACGCCCGCGAGCACCTTGCTCTGCGAGGCCATGCCCAGCATCTGGTTGCGAGCGGCGACCAGGGCATCGTGGCCCTGGCCGGCGCGGTCCTGCAGCCGGAAGTTGAAGCCGGTGCCGGTGCCCAGTTCGGGAATGGGGGGCGGGCTCAGCGCGAAGATGAAGGCATCCCGGATGCTCGACAGCGCCATGAAGGCCCGGCCGGAAATCGCCGCCGCCGAGTGCTCGGCGCCCGAGCGCTCGCTCCAGTCCTTCAGGATCACGAAGGCGAGGCCCGCGTTCTGCCCCTGGCCGGAGAAGGAGAAGCCGGCCACGGTGACGATGTTCTCCACCTCCGGCTGCTTGAGCATGAAGTCCTCGACCTGGTGCAGCACGTCGCTGGTGCGGGACTGCGCCGCGCCGGCCGGCAGCTGGATGTTGGTGATGATGTAGCCCTGGTCCTCGTTCGGCAGGAACGAAGTCGGCAGGCGCGTGTACACCAGCGCCACGGCGCCCAGCAGCACGGCGTAGATGATCATCATGCGGCCGCTGCGGCGCAGCAGCTTGCCGAGCCAGCCTTCATAGCGGTGCGTCGTGCTCTTGAAGGACCGGTTGAACCAGCCGAAGAAGCCTTTCTTCTCGGCATGGTGGTCGGGATCGATCGGCTTGAGCAGCGTGGCGCACAGCGCCGGCGTGAGCGAAAGCGCCAGGAACGCGGAGAACGCGATCGAGGTGGCCATCGTCGCCGCGAACTGGCGGTAGATGTTGCCGGTGGAGCCGGCGAAGAACGCCAGCGGCACGAACACCGAGATCAGCACCACGGTCACGCCGATCACGGCGCCCGAGATCTGGCCCATGGCCTTGCGCGTGGCCTGCAGCGGCGGCAGCCCTTCCTCGGCCATGATCCGCTCGACGTTCTCCACCACCACGATGGCGTCGTCCACCACGATGCCGATCACCAGCACCATGCCGAACATCGTCAGCACGTTGATCGAGAAGCCCATCGCCAGCAGTGCGCCGAATGTGCCCAGCAGGGCCACGGGCACCACGATGGTCGGGATGATGGTGTAGCGGAAGTTCTGCAGGAACAGGAACATCACGATGAACACCAGCACCACGGCCTCGATCAGCGTATGCACCACCTTCTCGATCGACACCGAGACGAACTTGGAGGTGTCATAGGGCACCACGTAGCTCACGCCCTGCGGGAAGAACTTCTTGAGTTCCTCGAGCTTGGCCTTCACGGCCTTGGCGGTCGCCAGGGCATTCGCCGACGGCGTGGGCTGCACGCCCAGGCCCACGGCCTGCTTGCCGTTGAGGCGTGCGCTGGTGCTGTAGCTCTGCGATCCGAGCTCGATGCGGGCCACGTCCTTCAGCCGCACGGTGGAGCCGTCGGTGTTGGCGCGCAGCACCACGTTGCCGAACTGCTCGGCATTGTTGAGCTGCCCCTTGACCACGATGGTGGCCGACACCGGCTGGCCCTGTTCGGCGGGCAGGTCGCCCAGATTGCCGGCGGACACCTGCACGTTCTGTGCGCGGATGGCGGCGTTCACCTGGTCGAGCGACAGGTTGAAGCCCTTGAGCTTGGCCGGGTCCACCCAGATGCGCATGGCGCGCTCGGCGCCGAACTGCGTGAGCGTGCCCACGCCGGCCACGCGCTGCAGTTCAGGCACGACGTTGCGCGCCGCATAGTCGTTCAGCGCCTCGATGCTCACGTCGGGGTTCTCCGTCGTGAGCATGGCGAACATCAGGAAGTTCGAGCGCGACTGCTCCACGCGCACGCCCTGCTGCGTCACCGCGGAGGGCAGCCGCGGCGTGGCGCGCGAGAGGCGGTTCTGCACGTCCACCTGGGCCAGGTCGGCGTTGGTGCCGGGCTCGAAACTCAGCACTATCGTGCCCGTGCCGTTGGCCTGGCTGGTCGTCTCGACGTAGGCCAGGCCCGAGGCGCCGTTCATCTCGCGCTCGATCACGGCGAGCACGCTGTCCTCCAGCGTCTGGGCGTTGGCGCCGGGGTAGGCCACCGACACCTGGATGGTCGGTGGCGCCACGGCCGGATACTGCGCGATGGGCAGCTTGGCGATGGAGATACCCCCCATCACCATGATGAAAATTGTGATGACCCATGCAAAGATGGGCCGTTCGATGAAGAACTTGGCCATGTGCCGCGCTCCGTGTTCTGGGGGTTACTGCTTCGCGGGGGCGGAGGCGCTGGAGGCGGCAGCCTGGGCTGCGGAGGCTCCGGCGGCGGGCGCCGATGCACTGCCCGCGGGCGCGGCGCCGGCGGCCTGCCACGGCACCGGCTGCACGACGATCGGGTCGCCCGGCTTGCCGCGGGGCAGCTTCTGGAAGCCGTCCACCATGACCTTCTCGCCGGCCTTCAGGCCGTCCAGCACGACCCAGCTGGTGCCCTGGGCCGGGCCGAGCTTCACGGGGCGCGGCGCCAGGTGGTTGTCCGGGCCGACAACCATCACGGTATCGCCCTTGGCGGAGCGCGTCACGGCCTGCTGGGGCAGCAGCACGCCGTTGTCCACCTGGGCCTGCTCCAGGCGCACGCGCACGTACAGGCCGGGCAGCAGCTGGCGTTCGGGATTGGGCACTTCGGCGCGCAGGGTGACCTGGCCGCTGGTGGGGTCCACCGACAGGTCGGTGAAAAGCAGCTTGCCCGTCTGCGGGTGCACGCTGCCGTCTTCCATGACCACGCTCACCGAGGCGGCGCCCTTGGATGCCTGCTTGTACTTGCCGCTCGCGAGGCCGGCCTTGAGCTTCAGCGTGTCCGATGCGGACTGGGTGAAGTTCACGTAGAGCGGATCGATCTGCTGGATCACCGCGAGCTGCGTGGCCTCGCCCTGGCCCACCAGTGCGCCCTCGGTGACGAGCGCGCGGCCGATGCGGCCGGAGATGGGGGCCGTCACGGCCGCGTAGCCCAGGTTGATGCGGGCGGTGGTGACGGACGCACGCGCGGCTGCCAGGTTGGCCTCTGCCGTCTTCTGGGATGCGACCGCGTTGTCGTATTCCTGCCGGCTCACGGCATTCACGGCCACCAGCGGCTTGTAGCGCTCGGCCAGCGCACGGGCCTGGGCCACATTGGCCTCGGCCTGTGCGACGCTCGCCTGGGCGCTTTCCAGCGAGGCGCGGTAGGGCGCGTCGTCGATCGCGAACAGGCGCTGGCCTGCCTTGACGTCACTGCCTTCCGTGAACAGGCGCTTTTGCAGGATGCCGGCCGCACGGGCGCGGACCTGGGCCACCCGAGACGCTTCCAGGCGCCCCGGAAGCTCCGTCACCAGGCCCACATCACCCGGCGAGACCGTCACCACGCCCACTTGCGGCGGCGGGGGCGTGCCGCCCTGGCCCTGCTGGGCGGAGTCGCCCGACTTCCCGCAGGCCGCGAGGGCGGCGGCAGCGAGCAGGGCCAGACAGAAAAGCCCCGACCGCGCTGTGCGGCGGAGCGGGGCGGCGGAGACAGCAGGTTCGACACTCAAGCGGTACATGGAAGTCCTTCCGGATCGGCGCAGGGGAAAAGGCTTACGCATGGCATTGAGCAACGTCAAAACCATGCGGCGGCCCTTGAATTTCGGCGGAATTATACATACAAACATGAATGTATAATTGTGGAATGCTGCTTCGCGAAGCGCGGGCCCAGATGCCCGCCATTCGCCGCCAGCCCGTGCAGAATCAAGGAGACTCCCCACATGGCCCGACGTACCAAGGAAGATGCGGTCGCCACCCGCAACAGCCTGTTGGATGCTGCAGAACATGTTTTCTATCAGAAGGGGGTTTCGAACGCATCCCTGAATGACATCGCCCAGGCCGCGGGCGCCACGCGCGGCGCCATCTACTGGCATTTCAAGGACAAGGTGGACCTGTTCAACGCCATGATGGAGCGCGTGACGCTGCCGCTGGAGTGTGCGAGCGGCGGGTGCGCGGACCATGGCCGCATGCCTCCGCTGCAGCGCCTGCGGGCGGTGATCGATTTCGTGCTGCGCAGCCTGGAAAAGGACGAATCCGTGCGCCGCGTGTTCGAGATCGCGATGTTCCGCGTGGAATACGTGGGCGAGTTGTCCGCCGTGCGGGACCGCCACGTCGAAGCCAGCCTGGAGTTTCGCCGGCAGTTCGCTGCCGAACTGGCCCTGGCGGCGAGCGACCAGGGCGTGGAGCTGCCGTCCTCGGCGGAGGTGGCGGCGTTGGGACTGCAGGCGCTCTTCGATGGCCTGATGCAGGTCTGGCTGCTGGGCGGCGCGGCTTTCGGCCTGGCGGAAACCGGCCGCGCGGCGGTGGATGCCTATCTGCGCGGCCTGGGGTTCGATGTGTCGGCCAGCTTCGACCCGCTGTCCGCGGGCATCCCCTGGAAGATTTGCCAGGCGTCCCGCAACGCCGTGCCATAATCCTCGTCCGGGCTGCAAGGGCCCGCATGCGGCTGTAGCTCAGTGGATAGAGTATTGGCCTCCGAAGCCAAGGGTCGTGGGTTCGATCCCCGCCAGCCGCACCAGATTTCCAGCTCCCTTTTCCCCTCTTCATGAAACGTCCGGGCCATGCCCGGAAGGCGTTCCCGCGCCGGCCGTTGCCGGGCGCACGGGCGCGTCTCGGCGCAGGTCACTGCTGGCCGCCGGACCGAGGCTGCGCCCCTTCGGGCTGCGGAATGTCGTGCGGGTCCGTGGCAACGGCCTTGCTGGCGGCAGCGCCACCCACGGCGCCGGCCACGCCTCCCACGGCCACTCCGACCACCACGCCGATCGGGCCGGCCATGGCGCCCCCCACGGCAGCGCCCGTTGCGGCACCGGCCATGACGCCTCCCCCGGCCAGAACGGAACCGGCCTCGCGCTCCGCCTCCTCGGGCGTCAGGGGAACCTGTGCCGAAGGCCGCGGATCTTGCGAAGGCACTCCGTAGCCCGGACGGTGCTCCACGGGGATGCCGTCTGCGGAGGGGTCGACGCGGGTCGGCGGGGGCGTGGTCTTGACGGTGGACATGGCTTGGCTCCTTGTGGTGTGTGGATCGGATGGCACCGTTGTATCGCCCAGGCCGGTCCCGCCGCGCCGGCCTGGGGATCGAAGCCGTGTCAGCGAAGGCGCAGTGCCTGTCCTACACGGATAGGGTGTCTTGACTTGCATCAAGTCTTCCCGGGGCGTGGCTTTCATCGCCGTGGCCCCCCTTCTGCAGCAGCATGGGCGTTTGGCTGGCACGGCCATGGGCCTTGTCGGGTCGGCGGATGCGCCCGCGTCCGACGGGCGGTCATCCGGCTCCGGTGCGCCAATGGGGCCATATCCTGAAAAAGACGGAGTTCGCCATGTCCAAGTCCCATCGCCATTGTTCCGACGCCGTTGTGGGCCGCATCGCGGCCAAGCCCCGGGAGATCAAGCGGCGTCGCCAGCGCGAGGCCATGCTGCGGCCGGGAAGCCCGTCACCCTGCTTCCCCGATCCCGAGCCGCCGGTGTGGAAACCGCTGGGTTGACGTTCAGAATGCCTGGCAGGCGCCGTCCACGAACACCTTGAGCTCGCCGCTGCGGAACGGCGTCCAGACTTCGTCGCTGGTCAGGGGGGCCGTCACCACCACCGCCACGCGGTCGTGCGGCGTGGTGTGGGCCGAGAAGTCCACGCTCAGGTCTTCGTCGCACAGGCAGGCCTGCGAGAACGGATGCCGGCGCTCGATGTAGCAGAGGTGGGTGGACGCGTGGGCCCAGAGGGCCTGCCCGTTGGACAGCAGGAAGTTGAAGGTGCCGTGCGGTGCGATGCGCGCCGCGAGTTCACGCAGGGTGAGGGTCAGTTCCTGCACGCTGGGCACGTCGGCATGGGATTTGGAGAGCTCCTGCATGATCCAGCAGAACGCGTGCTCGCTGTCGGTGGCGCCGACGGGATGGAAGTGCGAATGCAGGCGGGGACGGAAGTCCTTCAGGTCGCCGTTGTGCGCGAACACCCAGTAGCGGCCCCAGAGCTCGCGCACGAACGGATGGCAGTTCTGCAGCGTCACGCTGCCCTGCGTGGCCTTGCGGATGTGCGCGATGACGTTGCGGCTGCGGATGGGATAGCGGCGTATCAGTTCCGCGATCGGCGAATCCACGGCCCTTTCGTGGTCCACGAAATGGCGCAGGCCCTTGTCCTCGAAGAAGGCGATGCCCCAGCCGTCGGAGTGGTCGCCCGTTTTGCCGCCGCGCTGCGCGAACCCCGTGAAGCTGAAGGTCACGTCGGTGGGCGTGTTGGCATTCATTCCGAGCAGCTGGCACATGGTCGATGGAGGGGCAGAGAAATATCGTAGGAGCGGCTGCCTGGAGCCGGGCCCCGCGACGCGGGACGTGCGCTGCCCGGCGGGCGGTCAGCCTTCGCGCGGCGGGCGCAGCTGCCAGGCGGCCACCAGGGCCAGCAGGCACAGCCCGGTGAGCAGCAGGAAGGTTTCCCCGAAGGCGGCGATGCGTTCCGGGCTGCTGACCGCATTCTGCAGCGAATCGCCGTGCGCGGCGATGCGCCATTCGAGCACGATGCCGCACAGGCTCACCCCGGCCGCGCCACCGAGCATGCGCACGAAGCTGATGGCGCTCGAGCCCTGCGCGATGAGCGGCTTGGGCAGCGGCCGCATCGCGCCCAGGTTGAGGGACGGCAGTATGAAGCCCAGGCCGATGCGGCCCAGCACCGCGAAGGCCACCAGCAGCCACAGGGCCGTGTGCAGGCCTGCGAACGCCATCAGGCCGAAGGACAGTGCCAGCAGCGCCAGTCCGATGCCCACGAGCAGGTGCGTGGGCTGGCGGTCGGCCATGCGCCCGACCAGGGGAATGGTGATCGCCAGCACGATGCCCGCCGGCAGCATCAGCGTGCCGACGTGCGATGCCGACATCTGCAGGCCCAGCTGCAGGAACACTGGCAGCAGGTAGGTGGACCCGAAAAGCGCGGTGCCGTAGATGAACGCCACGATGCTGCCCATGGCGAACTGCCGCACCTCGAACAGCCGCAGGTCCATCAGGGGCTTGCCCTGGCCTGACAGCATGCGGCGCTCCCATGCAATGAACGCGGCCAGGGCGGCGAGCGCGGCCAGGAGAAGCACGGCCGACATGAGTGCGGGGCCGTCGCGCAGCGATACCAGCCCGTTGAGCAGGCATAGCGTGCCCGCCGCGCCGAGCAGCAGGCCGGCCCAGTCGAGCGAGGCTCCGGCACGGTCCGCGGCCACGCCGCCCGGGCTGCTGACCGGCACGTACTTGTAGGCGAGTGCGAGGGAGGCGATGCAGAACGGCACCACCATGAAGAAGATGGAGCGCCAGCCGAACCAGTCCACCAGCAGGCCGCCGACGCTCGGGCCGATGGCAGGCGCCAGCACCACGCCCATGCCGAAGATGCCGCTGGCGCGGCCCTGTTCGTGCGGCTGGAAGGCATGCAGGATGATCACGGCAGGGATGGGCTGCACCACGCCGGCCGCCAGGCCTTCCAGCACGCGGGCCAGCAGCACCAGCTCGTACTGGCCGGCCACGCCGCCGCCGATGCCGCCGACCAGCAGCAGGACCATGGCCCCCACGTAGGTGGCCCGGTAGCCGTAGCGCGCCAGCAGCCAGGGTGTGGTGAGCATGGCCACGGTGGTGGCCACCATGAAGCCCGAGGTGACCCACTGGGCGCGCGCCTGCCCGAGCGTGAAATGGTGGCTCATGTCCGGGATCGCCACGTTCACGATGGTGGAGGACATGATCGACGCCATGGTGCCGACCATGACCGAGAGCAGCAGCAGCCACCGGTAGCGTTCGCCGTAGCGCTCGCGCAGCAACGCCGCCGAACCCGTCATGCGATGCCTCGGGGCGGGGCTGGCGGGAGCACCCCGATGCGCGGGAGGCTCGGCCTGCGCCAGCAGACGCTGCGCAAGGGCCGCCCCGCGGCGCAGCCGCTCAGGGGGATGCTCACTGTTTCTCGGACCAGAGCTTGCCGCCCGTGGCCCAGTTCTCGCGCTTCACGTCGGTGATGAGGATGTCCACGGATTCGGGCGAACCGCCGAGGATCTCGACGGAGACGCGGGTGATTTCCTCCACGAGCTTCTTCTTCTGCTCGACGGTGCGGCCTTCCATCATTTCGATGTGGTACGTGGGCATGGGGAGATTCCTTTGAATGCGAAGAAAACAGCCTTCGATCATATCGGCGGCATGGCCACGGCGGTGTCCGGGGATGTGCCTGCCCCGGCCGCGCAGCGAGGGCAGAGGCAGGCCATGCCGCGAGCTGCCTCCGGCACTGCGGCCAGGGCTGCGGGCTTCACCAGGGTGTCCATGCACCAGCAACTGTCTGCCGGCTGGCCTGCCTCGATGGCGCATTGATTGCTCTGGCCGCACAGGGGGCAGCGGCCAGGGTCCGGAAGCAGGGCGGCGTCGGGCATGCGGCCAGTGTAGGCCCCGGGGGGAAAAGGCGCCCATTGCCATCGATCGCACGGCAAGGGCCGTTGTGGGGCATCCGCCCGCTGCCCGGCGCGGGTGGGCTTTCAGGCCGCCAGGCGGGGCAGCGCCGTTCCCGCGTCGGCCAGGCGGAACACCGCCACGGCCTGCACCAGTTGCGAAGCCTGTGCCTCCAGCGAGCCCGTGGCGGCGGCTGCTTCCTCCACCAGCGCGGCGTTCTGCTGGGTGACCTGGTCCATTTGCGCGACGGCCCGGTTCACCTGCTCCAGTCCGCTGGTCTGTTCCTGGCTGGCGGCGCTGATCTCGGCCACGATATCGGTCACGCGGCGCACGCCGGTCACCACGTCGCGGATTACCGTACCCGCTTCTTCCACCAACCGGTTGCCCGCATCCACCTGGGTGACGGAATCGTCGATGAGCGCCTTGATTTCCTTGGCGGCGGTGGCGCTGCGCTGCGCCAGCGTGCGCACCTCGCTGGCGACGACGGCGAAGCCGCGGCCCTGCTCGCCGGCGCGGGCGGCCTCGACGGCGGCGTTGAGCGCCAGGATGTTGGTCTGGAAGGCGATGGAGTCGATGACGCCGATGATGTCCACGATCTTGCGCGAGGCGCTGTGGATGCCGCCCATCGTCGTCACCACGTTGCCCACCACCTCGCCTCCGCGCACCGCCATGTCGGACGCGGAGCGCGCCAGCTGGTCGGCCTGCGCGGCGTTGTCCGCGTTCTGCCGCACCGTGGCGGTCATCTGTTCCATCGACGCGGCGGTCTGCTGCAGCGCGCTGGCCTGCTCTTCGGTGCGGCTGGAGAGGTCCAGGTTGCCGGTGGCGATCTCGCTGGATGCGAGGGCGATGCCGTCCGCGCCGCGGCGCACCTGGCCGACGGTGTCACGCAGTTGCGTGGCCATGGCGTCCAGGGCCCGCAGCAGCTGGCCCATCTCGTCATGCGCCGTGCTGGCGGAGCGCGCCGTCAGGTCGCCGCCGGCCACGGCCTCCGCCACCGACACGGCACGGTGCAGGGGGCGCGTCACGCTGCGCGTGATGCCCAGCGCCAGCGCCACGGCCGCCGCGGTGGCCAGCAGGCCCAGCAGGACCAGCGCGTTGCGGCCGCCTTCGTAGTTTCTGTGCACCGAGGCGGCGGCTTCGTTGATCTGCTTGCGCTGGAAGTCCAGCAAGGCCTGCAGCGCGTCCAGGTAGCCTTTGCCGGAGGGGGTGAACTCGGTGTCCAGGATGCGCTGGGCATCGTCCGACCGACCTTCAGCCTTGGCCTTGTAGATCGCGTCGCGTGCGTTCACGAACTGCTTGCGCAACACGCCGGCCTGGTCGAAGAGCGCCTGTTCTTCAGGGCCGGAGATGAGCTGGGCCAGTTGCTGCTGCTGCTCCGTCGATTGGCGGGAGGCCGCCGCGTTCTCCTGCGTGAACCGGCCGGCCAGGGCGGTGTCGCTGCTGCGTGCGACCAGGGCATGGCGCGACACGTTGCTGTAGATGGTGCGATACCAGTCCGAGATCAGGCGCTCCTTCGCCAGGGGCAGGTTCATCATTGCGGCGGTGTCCTGCGCGACGGACTGCAGCCGCCACGTGCCGATGGCGAGCATGCCCACGATGAAAAACGTCAGCAGGCCGAAGGCCAGCGCCAGACGTTTTCCAATGGATAAATCTTGGAACTTCATGAGTTGTGTCAGGGTAAACCCTGATTGTAACTTGATGTTTATTTCGGGTTGTGCTGTGTCTTCCTGGTGCCCGGTGGCCGGGGAGGGTCTTTGCCTCCATGAAAAAAGGCACCCTCTCGGGTGCCTTCGGGGCGGAGCGGAGGCGGATCAGCGCGCCGCGCCGGCCTTCACCTTGAGGCGCCAGGCGTGCAGCAGCGGCTCGGTGTAGCCGCTGGGCTGCTCCACGCCCTTGAACACCAGGTCGCAGGCGGCCTGGTAGGCGGCGGACTCGGCGAAGCGGCCGGCCATCTTCCGGTAGGCCGGATCACCCGCGTTCTGCTGGTCCACCACGGCGGCCATGCGCTCGAAGGTGGCCCGCACCTGGGCCTCGGTCACCACGCCGTGCAGCAGCCAGTTGGCGATATGCTGGCTGCTGATGCGCAGCGTGGCGCGGTCTTCCATCAGGCCCACGTCGTGGATGTCGGGCACCTTGGAGCAGCCCACGCCCTGGTCGATCCAGCGCACCACGTACCCGAGGATGCCCTGGGCATTGTTGTCCAGTTCCTGCTGTTTCTCGGCGTCGGTCCATTGCGGGTTCGCGGCGACGGGAATGGTCAGCAGGCCGGTGAGCAGGTTGTCGCGCTCGGCATCGGCACTGGTCTTTTCCAGTTCCTTCTGCACGTCGGCCACGTTGACCTGGTGGTAGTGCAGTGCGTGCAGCGTGGCGCCCGTGGGGCTGGGCACCCAGGCGGTGTTGGCGCCAGCCCTGGGGTGGGCGATCTTCTGCTCCAGCATGGCCTTCATCAGGTCGGGCATGGCCCACATGCCCTTGCCGATCTGGGCCTTGCCGCGCAGGCCACAGGACAGGCCCACCAGCACGTTGCTTTTCTCGTAGGCCTGGATCCAGGCGCTGGCCTTCATGTCGCCCTTGCGCACCATGGGGCCGGCCTGCATGGCGGTGTGCATCTCGTCGCCGGTGCGGTCCAGGAAGCCGGTGTTGATGAAGGCCACGCGGGCCGATGCGGCGGCGATGCAGGCCTTCAGGTTCACGCTGGTGCGGCGCTCTTCGTCCATGATGCCCAGCTTGACGGTATTCTCCGGCAGGCCCAGCAGGCGTTCCACGCGGGCGAAGAGCTCGCTGGCGAACGCCACTTCGGCCGGGCCGTGCATCTTGGGCTTCACGATATAGACGCTGCCCTTGCGCGAATTGCGGATGCCGTTCTGGCCCTTGCCCTGCAGGTCGTGCAGCGCGATGGCGGTGGTGACCACGGCGTCCAGGATGCCTTCGGGGATCTCGCGCTGCGTGCCCTGCGCGTCGGTCCACAGCACGGCGGGGTTGGTCATCAGATGGCCCACGTTGCGCAGGAACATGAGCGAGCGGCCGTGCAGGCGCACTTCGCCGCTGCCGTCGGGCGCGGTGTAGATGCGGTCGGCGTTCAGGCCGCGGGTGACGGTCTGGCCGCCCTTGGCGAAGGATTCGGTCAGCGTGCCCTGCAGGATGCCCAGCCAGTTGGCGTAGCCGGCCACCTTGTCTTCCGCATCGACGGCGGCGACGGAGTCTTCCAGGTCCAGGATGGTGGAGAGCGCGGCTTCGAGCACCAGGTCGCTCACGCCGGCCGGGTCGGTCTTGCCGATGGGCGTGCTGCGGTCGATCTGGATGTCCAGGTGCAGGCCGTTGTGGCGCAGCAGCACCGAGGAGGGCGCTGCGGCATCGCCCTGGTAGCCCACGAACTGGGCCGCATCCTGCAGGCCGGTGGTGGCGCCGCCCTGCAACTGCACGGCCAGCTGGCCGCCTTCCACGCGGTAGCCCGCGGCGTCCTTGTGGGAGCCGCTGGCCAGCGGCGCGGCCTGGTCGAGCACTTCACGCGCGAAGGCGATCACCTTGGCGCCGCGCACCGGGTTGTAGCCCTTGCCCTTTTCGGCGCCGCCCTCTTCGGAGATGGCGTCGGTGCCGTAGAGCGCGTCGTACAGGCTGCCCCAGCGCGCGTTGGCGGCGTTGAGGGCGTAGCGTGCGTTCAGGATGGGCACCACCAGCTGCGGGCCGGCCTGGACGGCGAGTTCGTCGTCCACGTTGGCGGTGGTGGCCTGCACGTTCGCGGGTTGCGGCACGAGGTAGCCGATCTTCTCCAGGAAGGCGCGATAGCCCGCCATGTCGGTGACCGGGCCGGGGTGGGCCTTGTGCCAGGTGTCCAGTTCGGACTGCAGGCGGTCGCGCTCGGCCAGCAGGGCGATGTTGCGCGGAGCCAGGTCCCGCACGATGGCATCGAAGCCGGACCAGAACGCGGCGGCATCGACGCCCGTGCCGGGCAGCACGCGTGCTTCGATGAATTGGTGCAGGAGCGTGGCCACTTGCAGGCCGTGGACGGTGGTGCGGTCGGTCATGGTGTGGTGGGCTGGGGCGGGTGAAACAAAGGAGGTATGCGGGGGCCATTCCCCCGATGGAGCCACTGTATTTGAATTTTTTATCCGCATAAACCACCCTCGAATCGCAGAACCCGTGACTTTTTTGCATGAATCCGCTGCGGGGCAACCAGACGGGCTGGAGCCCTGCGGCGTGCAACATCCGTGTCCATTGGTTTGCTATATTTTTGAGAGCTGTGGGCCTCTTATTTATGAGGGTTCCGCCGGTTCGATGAGGCAGCAGCCAGTGCGTGGTGACCCGCCGGGGATAGGCCCCGGTTACAGGCTGCCGATAATCGCAGCCCATGGACAAGCTCAAGGCCTTCGAGTCGTTCGTGTCGGTGGCGACGCGCGGCAGCCTCACCGCCGCGGCGCGCGCCGAGGGCGTGGCGCCCGCCATCATGGGGCGGCGCCTGGACGCCCTGGAAGAGCACCTGGGCGTGAAGCTCATGGTGCGCACCACGCGGCGCATCAGCCTCACGCACGAGGGCAGCGCCTTTCTGGAGGATTGCCAGCGCCTTCTGGCCGATGTGGCCGAGGCCGAGGCCAGCGTGTCGGTCGGCGGGGCCCGGGCCACGGGGCACCTGCGCATCACCGCGCCCGCGGGGTTCGGGCGGCGCCATGTGGCGCCGCTGGTGCCGCTGTTCCGCGACCTGCATCCCGACGTGCGCATTTCCCTCAATCTCAGCGACCGCGTGGTGGACCTGGCCGGGGAGGGGTTCGACTGTGCCGTGCGCGTGGGCGACCTCCCCGATTCCTCGCTGGTGAGCGTGCGCATCGCCGACAACCGCAGGCTCTGCGTGGCCACGCCCGCCTACCTGGAGCGGCACGGCACGCCGAAGCATCCGTCCGAACTCGCGCGGCACGCCTGCCTGATGCTGTCGAGCGACGCGTCGCAGACACGCGGCTGGGCCTTCCGCATGCCCGCTGCGGACCCGGGCGGCGCGCCGGGCGATGTGGTGCACGTCAAGCCCACCGGCCCCCTCGACTGTTCCGACGGGCAGGTGCTGCACGACTGGTGCCTGGGGGGCTGGGGCATCGCGTGGCGCAGCACCTGGGAGGTGGAAGCCGAGATCGCCGCCGGCCGGCTTGTAGCCGTGCTGGAGGATTTCGCCGCGCCGCCCAACGGCATCTACGTGGTTTTTCCGCATGCCCGCCACCTGCCGCTGCGCGTGCGGCTGTGGATCGACTACCTCAAGCACCACTATGCGCAGCCGGCGTTCTGGCGCCGCGCCGCGCATGCGCTCACCGCTCCCATCCTCCCCACCTCTCCTTCGCCATGACGCACCGATTCCCCGACCCGTCTCCCGATCTTTTGCGACGCTCCGCTGCGGGCCGGTCGCCGGTCGCCCTGGTGCTGGCCTGCCTGCTGGCCGGCTGTGCGGGCACGCCCGGCAGTGCGCCGGCGCCCGCACAGGACGCCGCCGCCGTGCCTGCCAGGCGCGATGGTCCACCGGCGCCTTCCCGAGCCAAGGGCCCGCCGCCGCCCGGCATCGTCAGCGTGACCTATGACGATCCTGCCGGCTTCAGCGATGCACGCCGGGGTGTCCACGAAGCCGACCGCGCCCGCCGTGCCTGGGTGGACGCGCTCTGCCTGTACCTGTCGGAAACCGCGGCCGCGGCGCTGCCCGAGGGCCAGCGGCTGGAAGTGCGGATCACCGATGTGCAGCGTGCCGGCGGATTCGAGCCCTGGCGCGGCCCCCAGGCCGGGCAGGTGCGCATCGTGCGGGACATCTATCCCCCGCGCATCGTGCTCGAGTTCAAGCGGCTGGCTGCCGACGGTTCGGTGCTGCAGTCGGGGCGCCGCGAACTGCGCGACCCCGCGTTCATGGAGCGTGCGGCACGCGGCGGGACCGACCCGCTGCGGTATGAAAAGGGCCTGATCGACGACTGGGTGCGGCAGGAGTTCGGCGCGCCCTAGAACCCTGCAGTGAGCGCGCCGTTGTAGGCCACGCCCCACAGGCGTGCAGGCCGCGCGCCGACGGGGCATGCACGCTCGGCCCGCCTAGATTCGTCCCTCCAGGCCGTTCCTTTTGTCCATCCCGCTGTATTGCTGCGCCGATGGCCGGCCGGGGCATGGACACCAAAGGACAATCACCATGGCAGGCCTCGCGCGCATTACCGGCGTTCTCGTCGGCATCACAGGCGTTCTCGTTGCAGGTGCGGGCGGATGGCTCGTTTCACTCGGCGGCAGCCCCTATTACCTCATCGCCGGACTGGCGCTGCTGGCTTCGGGCGTGCTGCTCGCGCGGCGATCCGCGGCGGCCCTCTGGGTGTATGCTGTGCTGCTGCTGGGCTCCACGGCCTGGGCGGTCTGGGAGGTGGGCGTGGACTGGTGGCCGCTGGCCGCGCGGCTGGATGTGCTTTTCGTGCTCGGCCTCTGGCTCACGACGCCGTGGATGCGCCGGTCCCTGTTGCGCGAGCCCGCACCGCTCCAGCCGGGCGCTTCCGGCGATGCCGCGGCCCGGGCTTCCGCGCTGCGCATGCCGCGCATGGCGCTGGGGCTGGCGCTGCTGCTGTCCGCCGTGCTGGCGGCTGCGTCCTGGTTTACCGCTCCGCATGAGCTGGGCGGCAAGCTGGCGGGCGAATCCGTGCCCGCCCCGGCCCAGGCCGCGCCCACGCTGCCCGACGGCGAATGGCATGCCTATGGCCGCACCGGCTATGGCCAGCGCTTCTCCCCGCTAGCGCAGATCACGCCCGACAACGCCTCGCAGCTGAAGATGGCCTGGGAATTCCGCACGGGCGACGTTCGCGGCAAGGACGGCGACCCGGAAGAGACCACCTACGAGGTCACGCCGCTGAAGATCGGCAACCGCCTGTTCCTGTGCACGCCGCACCAGTCGGTGATCGCGCTCGACGCCACCACCGGCAAGCAGCTCTGGCGGTACGACCCGCAGATCGAGGGCAAGCTGGCGCTGCAGCACCTGACCTGCCGGGGGCTGTCGTACCAGCCGCCGCGCGACCCCGTTGCCGATGCGTCGCCTGCGGCACTCCACGCCGTCGCGGGCGCCGCAGCAGGCGGCGAGCGCACCGAACCCGCCTCCCATGCCTCGCCCACCACCACGCAGCCGGCGGCACCTGCCACGCAGGCGGCGGACCAGCGCCAGCCGCCCATCGCGGCCCGCAAAGGCCCCACCGACGCCGCCTGCCGCGCCAAGCTCTTCATGCCCACGGCCGATGGCCGCGTGATCGCGCTTAACCCTGAAAGCGGAGCCGTATGCACCAACTTCGGCGGTGGCACGGGGCAGATCGACCTGTGGCAGCGCATGCCCAACCTGCGCCCTGGCGCCTACTATTCGACGTCTCCCGTGGTGGTCACTCAGCGCCTCGTGATCGTGGGCGGCACGGTGCTGGACAACGCCTCGGTGAAGGAGCAATCGGGCGTGATCCGCGCGTTCGACATCGACTCCGGGGCGCTGGTCTGGAACTGGGATTCCGGCAACCCCGACGACACGGCGCCCCTGCCGCCGGGCCGCACGTACACGCCCAACTCCCCCAACAGCTGGTCGATCTCCAGCGTGGACGAGACCCTCGGCATGGTGTACGTGCCCATGGGCAACCAGCCGCCCGACCAGTGGGGCGGCAACCGCAGCCCGGCGGTGGAGAAGTACTCCTCCTCCGTCGTCGCGCTGGACCTGGACAGCGGCAAGGTGCGCTGGCACTTCCAGACCGTGCACCATGACCTGTGGGACTACGACGTGCCCTCGCAGCCCACGCTGATCGACCTGCAGGTGGGCGGCCAGACCGTGCCGGCGCTGGTGCAGCCCACCAAGCAGGGCGAACTGTTCGTGCTCGACCGGCGTACCGGCACGCCGATCCTGCCGGTGACGGAGCATCCCGCGCCGCAGGGCGCTGCCCAGGGAGACCGTACGGCGGCCACGCAGCCGAAGTCGGCCCTGTCGTTCGACCCGCCGCCGCTCACCGAGCGCGACATGTGGGGCGGAACGATGTTCGACCAGCTCGCCTGCCGCATCGCCTTCCACCGCCTGCGCTACGAGGGCCGCTTCACGCCGCCGTCGGAGCAGGGCAGCATCATCTATCCGGGCAATTTCGGCGTCTTCAACTGGGGCGGCATCGCCGTCGATCCGCAGCGGCAGGTGGCCTTCACCACGCCGACCTACCTCGCGTTCGTCTCCAGGCTGGTGCCGCGCAAGGACGACACCAGCCTGCTCGTGCAGGACGGCGGGCCGCCCAAGGGCAGCCTGCCGGCGCTGAACGAGAACTTCGGCGCGCCCTTCGCCGCCTCGATGAAGCCGTTCATGTCGCCCGTGGGCCTGCCCTGCCAGGCACCGCCCTGGGGCTATGTGGCCGGCGTGGACCTGCGCACCGGCGAGGTGGCATGGAAGCACCGCAACGGCACGGTGCGAGATCTCTCTCCGCTGCCGCTGCCCTTCCGCATGGGCGTGCCGGGCATCGGCGGGCCGATGCTCACCGGTGGCGGAGTGGCGTTCTACTCGGGCGCGCTGGACAACTACGTGCGCGCCTATGACTTGAACGATGGCCGCACCCTCTGGCAGGACCGCCTGCCCGCGGGCGGGCAGGCCACGCCGATGAGCTATACGGGGGAGGACGGCCGGCAGTACGTGGTCGTCGTGGCCGGCGGGCACGGCTCCACGGGCACCAAGCCCGGAGACAGCGTGCGCGCCTACGCGCTGCCTGCGCAGAAATAGCCGGCAGCGCCACGCGGCGGGAAGAAGAGGGCGGGGCGCGCTACCATGCGCCACCCCTTCCGATGCAAAGGATCGCCGCGTGACCACCGAAGCCCTGCTGGCCTATGCCCATTTCCTGGCCATCCTGATGATGGCCACCTTCCTCGCCAGCGAGGCTGCGCTTTGCCGCAAGGAGTGGATGAATCCCGCCGTCGTGGAGCGCCTCGCGCGCGTGGACCTGATCTACGGCCTCTCCGCCCTGGCCGTCCTCGCGACGGGACTGGCCCGCGTGGGCTGGGGCATGAAAGGCTCCGCGTGGTACTGGTCGCAGCCGCTGCTGCACACCAAGGTGACCCTGTTCGTGGTGATCGGCCTGCTCTCCATCGCCCCTACCATGCGTTTCCTGCGCTGGCGCAAGACCCTGCGCGCCACCGGCGCCCTTCCCGACGAAACCGCCATCCGCAGCACGCGCCGCCTCGTCATGATCGAGGCCCACTTGCTGGCCCTGATCCCGCTGCTGGCCGTGTTCCTGGCCCGGGGCGTCGGCACCCGGTAAAAAGATGCGCCCGCATGCCATGCCGGCATCCGGGCGCGTCCAGCCATCGCCGGCAGCTTTCATGCTCCAAGGAGCAGAAGGCCGCGGAGCAGGCCAGGCCAGCAGATGCCGTGGAACCGGCTTTGCCGGGCCACCGGCATCGTCCCCCTTCCCGCCGCGCGCAGCGCGGCGAGAGAAGGGGGAAAGGCGGCGCAGCCGCCTCAGGGGGATGTCACTTCCCGCTCAGGCATTCCTTCATGAACGCCTTGCGCTCGTCCCCCTTGAGCGCCTTGGTCTTGGCGTCGGCGTTGCAGGTCTTCATCTTGTCCTGCTGGGTGGCGGGCTTCTTGGCCGAGAGGCATTCCTTCATGAAGGCCTTGCGCTCGTCGCCCTTCTTGTCCTTGGCTTCGGCATTGCAGGTGGTCATCTTGCCCTGCTGCGCGGTCGGTGCCTTGGCCGGCTTGGAGGCAGCCGGGGCCGCAGTGGTGGCGGCAGGGGCAGAGGCGGATGCAGCCGGAGCCGCGGTGTCTGCGGCGTGGGCCGTCGCGAAGGAGAGGGCCAGGCCGGTGGCGGCCAGCATCGAAAGCAGCTTCTTCATGTAATGCTCCTGCGGATGATGTGAGGGGGTGGTCCGCCCCGGCCGCCACTGGCGGAGACCGGGGCTGTCCAGCTTAACGCCGGCCGGGCCCGGGCGGATGACGGCCGGCCCGTAGAATCCGCGCATGCTCTCCGTCAAACAGGAATTGCTCGCGGCGCTGGCCGGCGAGCTGGACAAACTCTCGCCCGGCGCCGCCGGGCGCGCCGCTTTCGAATCGCCCAAGGTGGCCGCGCACGGCGATTTCGCCTGCACCGCCGCCATGCAGCTGGCCAAGCCGCTCAAGCTCAACCCGCGCGCGCTGGGCGAACAGCTCAAGGCCGCGCTGGAGGCCACGCCGGCCTTCGCACGCTGGGTCGATGCCATCGAGATCGCGGGCCCCGGCTTCCTGAACATCCGCCTCAAGGCCGCCGCCAAGCAGGAGATCGTGCGCGAGGTGCTGGCCGCCGGTGACCGGTTCGGCTACCAGAAGGACAACGGCCAGCGCGTGCTGGTCGAGTTCGTCTCCGCCAATCCCACGGGGCCGCTGCACGTGGGCCACGGCCGCCAGGCGGCCCTGGGCGATGCGATCTGCAACCTCTTCGCCACCCAGGGCTGGAGCGTGCACCGCGAGTATTACTACAACGATGCCGGCGTGCAGATCGAAACGCTGGCCAAGAGCACGCAGCTGCGCGCCAAGGGCTTCAAGCCCGGCGACGAGTGCTGGCCCACCGATCCGGAGAACCCGGCGTCCAAGGCGTTCTACAACGGCGAGTACATCCAGGACATCGCCAACGACTTCCTGGCGAAGAAGACCGTGCAGGCCGAAGACCGTGCATTCACCGCGAACGGCGACGTCGAGGATTACGACAACATCCGCCAGTTCGCGGTGGCCTACCTGCGCAACGAGCAGGACAAGGACCTGCGGGCGTTCAATCTGCATTTCGACCAGTACTACCTGGAGTCGAGCCTCTACACCTCGGGCCGCGTCGAGGCCACGGTGAAACGCCTGGTCGAGAAGGGCCATACCTACGAGCAGGACGGCGCGCTGTGGCTCAGGTCCACCGACTACGGGGACGACAAGGACCGCGTGATGCGCAAGAAGGACGGCACGTACACGTACTTCGTGCCCGACGTGGCCTACCACATCTCCAAATGGGAGCGCGGCTTCGCGAAGGTGGTGAACATCCAGGGCACGGACCACCACGGCACCATCGCCCGCGTGCGCGCCGGCCTGCAGGCGGCCGACGTGGGCATCCCGCAGGGTTACCCCGACTACGTGCTGCACACCATGGTGCGCGTGGTCAAGGGTGGCGAAGAGGTGAAGATCAGCAAGCGCGCCGGCAGCTACGTGACGCTGCGCGACCTGATCGAGTGGACCAGCAAGGACGCGGTGCGCTTCTTCCTGCTCTCGCGCAAGCCCGACACGGAGTACACCTTCGATGTCGACTTGGCCGTGGCGCAGAACAACGACAACCCGGTCTATTACGTGCAGTACGCGCATGCGCGCATCCAGTCGGTGCTGCGGGCCGCAGTGGCGCATGCCCGTGGTGACAGGCCTGATGTGTCAGGTGGTCAGCTTGAAAAGCTATCTGCGCCGGATGCACTGAATGACGTTGGTGAGCACGTCACGGATACGTCATTGTCCAGTGCATGTGAATTGCTTGATCTCGGCAACGCAGATCTTTCTCCTCTTGAAGGCCAGCAGGCCCAGGCCCTGATGCTGCAGCTGGCCAAGTACCCCGAGATGCTGGCGGCCGCCGCCGAGGGCGAGGCACCGCATGACGTGACCTTCTACCTGCGCGACCTGGCCGCCAGCTACCACAGCTACTACGACGCCGAGCGCATCCTCGTGGACGACGAGGCTGTCAAACGTGCCCGCCTCGCGCTGGTCGCCGCCACGGCACAGGTATTGCACAATGGCCTGGCCGTGCTGGGCGTGTCGGCGCCAGCCAGAATGTGAGTCTCTAGCCAAATATGACCAAGAAGCAGCAACGCGGCGGTTCGGCCGTCGGCTTCATCCTGGGGATCGTCGTCGGCCTGGGCGTGGCGCTCGCCGTGGCGGTGTACGTGACCAAGGTGCCCGTACCCTTCCTCAACAAGGGTGGGGCGCGCAGCTCCGACCAGGATGCCCTCGAATCCCAGCGCAACAAGAACTGGGACCCGAATTCGCCGCTGTACGGCAAGAATCCGGCGCGGCCGGCCGCGCCGGCGGCCAGCACGCCGGCCGTCGCGGGTGTCGAGCCCGCACCGGCCAGCACGCCCGCGGCATCCGCCGCGGTGGCGGCCGCGTCCACGCCGCGGGCCGCCGCGAGCAAGCCGGTGGCCGGCGCCTCGTCGGCCGATCCGCTGGGGGACCTTGCGCGCGCACGTGCCGCCGCCGGCGCCGAGCCATTCGACTACTTCGTGCAGGCCGGCGCCTTCCGCACCCAGGGCGATGCCGATGCGCAGCGCGCCAAGCTGGCCATGCTGGGCTGGGAGGCCCGCGTGAGCGAGCGCGAGCAGAACGGCCGGACGGTGTTCCGCGTGCGCGTGGGCCCGTTCACCAAGCGCGACGATGCCGAGATGCTCAAGGAGAAGCTCGACGGCGCCGGGGTGGAGTCCGCACTGGTGCGCGTGCAGCATTGAACGAGCCACTGAACTTTGCCGCCCGGCGCGGCTCCCAATCCTCCAGATACTGTAACCAGGAGTGCCTTTTTCCATGAAACGCCGCGAGTTCTCCCTCTCCGCCGCCACCGCCGTGGCCGCTTCCGCCGTTGCGCTGCCGGTGGCCACGCCCGCCTTCGCGCAGGCGAAACAGTTCAAGGAGGGCAAGGACTACACCCGCCTGGCCAAGCCGGCCCCCACCGATGCGCCCGCCGGCAAGGTCGAGGTCATCGAGTTCTTCTGGTACAGCTGCCCGCACTGCAATGCCTTCGAGCCGACGCTCGAGGCATGGATCAAGTCCGCCCCCAAGGATCTCGTGATCCGCCGCGTTCCGGTGGCCTTCAATTCGAGCTTCGCCGCGCAGCAGAAGCTGTATTTCGCGCTGGAAGGCATGGGCAAGCTGCCCGAGGTGCACGCCAAGGTGTTCCGCGCCGTGCACGTGGAAAAGCTGCCCCTCGCCAAGGACGACCAGATCTTCGAGTGGATCGGCAAGCAGGGCCTGGACGTGGCCAAGTTCAAGGAGGTCTACAACTCCTTCACCGTGTCCAACCAGCTGCGCAAGGCTGCCCAGCTGCAGGATGCGTACGGCGTCGAGGGCGTGCCCTCCATGGGCGTGGCCGGCCGCTTCTATACCGACGGCACCATGGCCGGCAGCATGCAGAACGTGCTGCAGGTGGTGGAGTACCTGGCGGGCCTGGCCCGCAAGGGCTGACATCCCGTCCAGGGCGCTGCCCTCCGCCCCGGCAAGAAGCCCGCTCCGGCGGGCTTTTCCTTTCCGGCGTCTGCGCTGCCGCAGCGGGGGACTACAATCTTTGCAAGATTCGTGCCCTCTATGAGATCCAGACTCCTCCCCACCCTCCTCCTGCTGGCGTCCATGGCCTTTGCCGTGGGGCCCGCACAGGCCGAAAAAGCCGATCGCAACAAGCCGATGAACATCGAGGCCGACGCACTGCGCCACGATGAACTCAAGCAGACCAGCGTGTTCACCGGGCGCGTGGTGGTGACCAAGGGCACCATCGTGCTGCGCGGCACCCGGCTGGACGTGCGGCAGGACCCCGACGGCTTCCAGTACGGCACCATGACGGCCGAGCCCGGCAAGCGGGCCTTCTTCCGCCAGAAGCGCGACACTGCGCCCGGCGCCCCGGACGAGTTCGTCGAGGGCGAGGGCGAGGTGATCGAGTACGACGGCCGGGCCGACCTGGTGCGCCTGATCCGGCGCGCGGAACTGCGCCGCTACCGGGAGTCCACCCTCACCGACGAGATGGCTGGCGCACTGATCGTCTACAACAACACCACCGACGTCTTCACCGTGGACGGCCAGAAGACCGCGCCCGGGGGCGCCGCATCGTCCGGCACGCCGGGCGGACGCGTGCGCGCGGTGCTCTCGCCCAAGGAGACTGCTTCGGCACCCGCGGCGGCCCCTGCGCCGGGGCCCGCCCCTGCGCTGCGCCGCAGCAACGAACTGGGCAACGGGGCGAAGTGAGCATGGCGGCTTCCCACCAACCGGACGCCGCGGCGGCACCGGCGGCAGACGCGCCGAGCCGCCTGGAGGCGATGCACCTCGAGAAGTCCTACGGCACCCGCAAGGTGGTCAAGGACGTTTCCATGGTCGTGCAGAAGGGCGAGGTCGTCGGGCTGCTCGGCCCCAACGGCGCTGGCAAGACCACGTCGTTCTACATGATCGTGGGCCTGGTGCGCAGCGACGGCGGCGACATCCGCATCGACGGGCAGTCGGTGGCGAACATGCCGATCCACCGGCGCTCCCGCCTGGGCCTGTCGTACCTGCCGCAGGAGGCCTCGATCTTCCGCAAGCTTTCCGTGGAAGAGAACGTGCGCGCCGTGCTGGAGCTGCAACGCGGCGACGATGGCCGGCCGCTCTCGCGCGCGGAGATCGAGGAGCGCCTCACCGCGCTCCTGCAGGAACTGCGGGTGGACCACCTGCGCGCCTCGCCCGCGCTCGCGCTCTCGGGCGGTGAGCGCCGCCGCGTGGAGATCGCGCGCGCGCTGGCCACGCAGCCGCGGTTCATCCTGCTGGACGAGCCGTTCGCGGGGATCGATCCGATCGCGGTGATCGAGATCCAGCGCATCATCGGCTTCCTGAAGGCGCGCGGCATCGGCGTGCTCATCACCGACCACAACGTGCGCGAGACGCTGGGCATCTGCGACCACGCCTTCATCATCAGCGATGGCCGGGTGCTCGCGCAGGGCACTCCCTCGGAGATCGTGGACAACGCCGAAGTGCGCCGCGTGTACCTCGGCGAACACTTCCGCATGTGATGAAGCCAGGACTGTCGCTGCGCATCTCGCAGCATCTGGCGCTGACGCCGCAGCTGCAGCAGTCGATCCGGCTGCTGCAGCTGTCCACGCTGGAGCTGTCGCAGGAAGTCGAGCAGATGCTCGACGAGAACCCCTTCCTGGAGCGCAACCCGGACGAGGCTCCGCGCGAGGAGTTCGGCCTGCCGCAGGCGGATGCGCCGGTGAGCGATGCCGACCGCGGTGCGGAAGAGTCCTTGTACACGCCGGCCAGCGGTACGGCGGAGGTTGCGGCCTCGTCGCCGGGCGAGGGCGCATCCGAAGGCACCGAGACACCGGAAGCCCCCGATGCGCCGGACTGGGAGGGCGACGGCACCGTCGAGATGGCGCCCGACGACGGCGAGTGGGGCGGCGAGGCGCCCGCCCGCACCCGCAACCAGATGGGGGACGAAGACGATACGGACGCGACCGAACTCGCGCGCGAGCACGAGTCGCTCACCGATTACCTGCACCGGCAGGCGCTGTCTCTGCGCCTGTCGGAGGTGGACCGCGCGGCGCTGCGCTTCCTGATCGAATCGCTGAACGACGACGGTTACCTGGACGAATCGCTGGAGTCGCTGGCCGTGTCGCTGGCAGGCGAGGAAGACCCCGAACAGGTCGAGGAACTGGTGCACCGCTTCACGGTGGCGCTGCGGCTGTTGCAGAGCCTGGAGCCCGTGGGCGTGGGCGCGCGCGGCCTGAGCGAATGCATGGCGCTGCAGTTGCGGGCCCTGCAGGAAGACGGCGACGCGGAGCCCGAAGTGCTGCAGGCGGCACTGCGCATCTGCCAGCAGCCGCTGGAGATGCTGGCACGGCGCGACGTGCGCCGGCTCGCCCAGGGCTGCGGTGCGAGCGAGGAATGCACGCGTGCGGCCATGGCGCTCATCGCGCGGCTGGAGCCCCGGCCAGGCCGGGCCTTTGCGCAGGTCGAGCGCAACATCATCGTTCCCGACGTGATCGTGAAGAAGAGCAGTGGCCGAGGGGCCGCGCATGCGTTCACCGTGCAGCTCAATCCGGACGTCATGCCGCGGCTGCGCGTGCATGACATCTATGCGGGGGCACTGCGCGGCAACCGCGGTGGCGAGGGGCACCAGGCGCTGCAGCAGCGGCTGCAGGAGGCGCGATGGTTCATCAAGAACATCCAGCAGCGGTTCGACACCATCCTGCGCGTGTCGCGCGCCATCGTGGACCGGCAGAAGAACTTCTTCGTGCATGGCGAGCTGGCCATGCGGCCGCTCGTGCTGCGCGACATCGCCGACGAGCTGGGACTGCACGAATCGACGATCAGCCGGGTGACCACGGCCAAGTACATGGCGACTCCCCAGGGCACCTACGAGCTGAAGTATTTCTTCGGCTCGGGGCTGGGCACGGAGACGGGCGGCAATGCGTCGAGCACGGCCGTGCGCGCGCTGATCAAGCAGTTCGTCGCGTCGGAGAGCCCGGCCAAGCCGCTGTCGGACAGCCAGATCGCGGAGATGCTCAAGGAGCAGGGCATCGAGTGCGCGCGCCGCACGGTCGCCAAGTACCGCGAGGCGCTGAAGATCGCGCCGGCCAACCTGCGCAAGGCGCTGTGAAGGCCGGCCGCCCCGGGCGGGGCGGCATCAGCCGAGCAGGCCGGGATTCATGCGCCAGAGGACGTAGTTGAGGGCTCCGGCGAAGCTGATCCAGGCCAGGTAGGGCAACAGCAGAAGGCCCGCCAGCGGCCGCAGGCGCAGGAAGGCCACGAAGGTGGCGGCCACGCAGATGCCGAGCAGGGCGATGTCCGCCAGGGCCCAGGCGCCCAGGTGCCACTGGAAGAACAGCCAGCTCCAGAGCGCGTTGAGCGCCAGCTGGGCGCAGAACAGCGCGATCGCGTGGCGCCGTGCCGCGCCCGCGGGCTCGCGCCAGACCAGCCACGCGGCGATGCCCATGAGGGTGTAGAGCACGCTCCAGACGGGGCCGAAGACGCCGGGCGGCGGTGCCCAGAGCGGCTGCACCAGCTGCGCATAGAACTGCGGCGCCTGCACCGAGGCCACGCTGCCGATGCCCGCGGCGACGAAGCACAGCAGCAGCCAGCCAGCGAGGGCCAGCCAGGTGCGGGGCGACAGGGGCGCGCTGCGCGCGCTGGCCGCAGCGGGGGAGGACGGAGTGGAAGGGGATGTCACCATGCCCATATCATCGCCGCAGCCCCGGCGCCTGCCGTGCCAGCCACGGCCGCGAATGCGTTTCCCGACGCTTATTCAGGCGCACCGAGCGCGGGGTGGCGGGGCGAATGGGCGCTGGAGCCGTGGGCGTCGAGCTTGAATCCGGCGACGGCGTCGGCGAGCTGGTGGGCCTGCTGCTGCAGCGACTGCGCGGCGGCGGTGGCCTGCTCGACGAGGGCGGCGTTCTGCTGGGTGCTCTGGTCCATCTGGCTGACGGCGCCGCCGATCTCGGCGATGCCGGTGCTCTGCTCCTGGCTGGCGTTGCTGATCTCGGTGACGATGGCGGTGACGCGCTGCACGCTCTCGACCACTTCCTGCATGGTGGAGCCGGCGTCCTGCACGAGCCGGCTGCCGGCGTTGACCTGGGCGACGGAGTCGTCGATGAGCGCCTTGATTTCCCTGGCGGCGGTGGCCGATCGCTGGGCGAGGGTGCGCACCTCGCTGGCGACGACGGCGAAGCCGCGGCCCTGCTCGCCGGCGCGGGCGGCCTCGACGGCGGCGTTGAGCGCCAGGATGTTGGTCTGGAAGGCGATGGAGTCGATGACGCCGATGATGTCCACGATCTTGCGCGAGGAGGCATCGATGCCGCCCATGGTCTGAACGACCTGTCCGACGACGGTGCCGCCGTGTGCGGCGATCTGCGAGGCGTTGGCGGCCAGGTGCTTGGCCTGGCGTGCGTTCTCGGCGTTCTGCTGGACGGTGGCGGTGAGCTGTTCCATGGCGGCGGCGGTCTCCTCCAGGGAGCTGGCCTGCTGCTCGGTGCGGCCGGAGAGGTCCTGGTTGCCGCTGGCGATCTCGCTGGTGGCCAGGCGCACGGATTCGGCCGATGCGCGGATGCGCACGAGGACGGCGGCGATTTTGTCCACGAAGTGGTTGAAGGCGCGTGCGATCTGGGTGAGCTCGTCGCTGCCGTGGGTGTCGAGGCGGCGGGTGAGGTCGCCCTCGCCGGAGGCGATGTCCTCCAGGGCGTCGCGCACGACGGCGAGGCGGCGCAGCTGGCGGCTGACGGCGTAGGTGAGCAGGCCGACGGCGGCGAGCACGCACAGTACGGTGATGGCGATGGCGACGTTGAGGAGTTCGCGCACGGTGCGGGTGGCCTCGGCGCGGTCGATGGCGATGGCCAGGATCCAGGGCGTGCCTTCCACCTTCGCGGCGTAGAGCATCTGGTCCGCGTCCTTGGCGGCCACGTCCGCATGGCCCCCGTCCGTCGCGAGCCGCTGCAGCAGCGCGAAGTCGATGCCGGAGGCGAGCGCGGAGACCGGCTTGAGGGCCAGCTGGGGATCCGCCTGGGCGAGCAGGCGGCCCTGGTCATCGACGAGCATGGCGAAGCTCTTGGCCGTGGGCTGGATGGCGGTCACCATGCGGCCGACGGTCTCCAGCAGCATGTCGGCCGCCACGACGCCGGAGAGCTGGCCGGCCGGACCCCAGGGCTCGGCGAAGGTGATGAGGAGCTTGCCGGAGCTGGCGCCGATGTAGGCCGGCGTCACGACGGGGCCGCCCGCCTGCATGGCCTGCTTGTACCAGCCGCGGGCCGTGCCGTCGTAGCCGTCGGGCACCGGGTGCAGGAAGGCGATCCGCTTGTCCGCATGGACCAGGTAGGCATCGTCCATTGCGCCGGCCTGTTTCGCGGCCTGCAGGAACGGGATCGGGTCCGGCTGCGTGGCCGCGATCCGGATGGAACTGGTGATGCGCTGCTTTTCCTTTACCCAGCTGGTGATCTCGTCGGCGTGCAGCCGCGTGCGCTGGGCGAGTTGGGCGTCGATGCCTGCCAGCGTGTTGCCGCGCACGACAAGAAAGGTGGCGAAGGCCAGCACCACGAGGGACGCAGTGGTGATGGCGATGCAGATCCCGATAAGGCGGGCTTGCAGACTCTGGAACATGGGGATCTCTCGAAAACGGGAAGGCGGCCGGGCCGCTGTGTGTGCCGGGGAAGGAAGAAAAAGATACGGCGCAGCCGTGGGACTGCGCCGTGCGGGAAAACCGGGGGACGTCCTGGGTATCAAGTCGGGTGGTTGGGGGCTCCCAAGGCGGGATGTGGATGCGCATGGCCGGTGGCATGGGTGCCCCCGGCGTCGAGCTTGAATCCGGCGACGACGTCGGCGAGCTGGTGGGCCTGCTGCTGCAGCGACTGAGCGGCGGCGGTGGCCTGCTCGACGAGGGCGGCGTTCTGCTGGGTGCTCTGGTCCATCTGGCTGACGGCGCCGCCGATCTCGGCAATGCCGGTGCTCTGTTCCTGGCTGGCGTTGCTGATCTCGGTGACGATGGCGGTGACGCGCTGCACGCTTTCGACCACTTCCTGCATGGTGGAGCCGGCGTCCTGCACGAGCCGGCTGCCGGCGTTGACCTGGGCGACGGAGTCGTCGATGAGCGCCTTGATTTCCCTGGCGGCGGTGGCCGATCGCTGGGCGAGGGTGCGCACCTCGGATGCGACGACGGCGAAGCCGCGGCCCTGCTCGCCGGCGCGGGCGGCCTCGACGGCGGCGTTGAGGGCGAGGATGTTGGTCTGGAAGGCGATGGAGTCGATGACGCCGATGATGTCCACGATCTTGCGCGAAGAGGCATCGATGCCGCCCATGGTCTGCACGACCTGGCCGACGACGGTGCCGCCGTGTGCGGCGATCTGCGAGGCGTTGGCGGCCAGGTGCTTGGCCTGGCGTGCGTTCTCGGCGTTCTGCTGGACGGTGGCGGTGAGCTGCTCCATGGCGGCGGCGGTCTCCTCCAGGGAGCTGGCCTGCTGCTCGGTGCGGCCGGAGAGGTCCTGGTTGCCGCTGGCGATCTCGCTGGTGGCCAGGCGCACGGATTCGGCCGATGCGCGGATGCGCACGAGGACGGCGGCGATCTTGTCCACGAAGTGGTTGAAGGCGCGTGCGATCTGGGTGAGCTCGTCGCTGCCGTGGGTGTCCAGGCGGCGGGTGAGGTCGCCCTCGCCGGAGGCGATGTCCTCCAGGGCGTCGCGCACGACGGCGAGGCGGCGCAGCTGGCGGCTGACGGCGTAGGTGAGCAGGCCGACGGCGGCGAGCACGCACAGCACGGTGATGGCGATGGCGACGTTGAGGAGTTCCTGCACGGGGCGGGTGGCCTCGGCACGGTCGATGGCGATGGCCAGGATCCACGGCGTGCCTTCCACCTTCGCGGCGTAGAGCATGGTGGGGGCACCGTCGATGGAGATGTCGGCACGTCCGCCGTCCGACGCGAGCCGCGCGAGCTGTGCCCCGTCCAGGGCTGGGGAAATGGCCGTGACGGGCTTCAGGGCCAGTTCGGCCCTGGCGTGGGCCAGGATATTGCCCTGCCCGTCCAGGAGGAAGGCGAAGCTCTTTTCCATGGGATGGATCGCGTTGACCTTGCGGGTCACGGTGTCCAGGTGCATGTCGGTGCCGATGACGGCAGTGGGCTGCCCGGCGGGACCGACGGGCTCGACGAAGCTGATGGTGAGCTTGCCCGTGCTCGCATCCACGTAGGCGGGCGTGAGGGCCGGCCCGCCAGCCTGGACGGCCTGCTTGTACCAGGGGCGCGCGGTGCCGTCATAGCCCTCCGGCATGGGGTGCGCGAAGATGTTGCGCTTGTCGGCATAGACGAAATAGGTGTCGTCGAACGCGCCGGCCTGCTTGGCGGCCAGCAGGAAGGGCACCGGCTCGGCCTGGCCGACGGCCGTTTTCAGGGAGGAGGTGATGCGCTGCTTTTCCCTGACCCATTCGGCGAGTTCGCTGGCATGCAGGCGCGTGAGCTGGCCGATGCGTTCGTCCAGTCCTGAAAGCGTGTTGCCCCGCACGACGAAGAAGGTGGCCAGCGCCAGCGCGATGAGCGACAGGGCGGTGATGGCGATGCAGATCCCGATGAGGCGGGCACGAAGGCTGTGGAACATCGACGGACTCCGGAAAGAAGGCCTGTAGGGAGGGGGATCGCCTGGTTATCGTCTATTGTTGAACTTTATCAACAGAATGAAACATTCGTTCTGCACGGTGGAAAAATAAACGCAGGGGATTGCGTTTGCCGCAAGGCGTATCCTCTCGCCTGCGTTATGAATTCACTGCAAATCTTTCTGCCTTGCGCCGCCGGCGTGGAAGGCTTCCTGGCCGACGAGGTCCATGGCATCACCGGCCTGACGGGCCACGACCTGCTCACGGGGCGCGGCGGCGTGATGGCCCGCGCGTCGTGGCGCGAAGCGCTGCGGCTGAACCTCCACAGCCGCCTCGCGCAGCGGGTGCTGGTGCACCTGGCCGAGCGGATGTACCGCTCCGAGAACGATCTCTACGCCATCGCGTCCGGGATCGCCTGGGAGATCTGGTTCACCCCGCGCCAGAGCTTCCGCATCGACGTCACCGCCCAGCACAGCCCGCTCCAGAGCCTGAACTTCGCGGCGCTGCGCGTGAAGGACGCGGTCGCCGACCGTTTCCGCGCGAAAGCCGGCGGCGTGCGGCCCGACGTGGACACGCAGCGGCCGGACGTGCGCATCCACCTGCACCTCACCACGGACCAGGCCACGGTCTATATCGACACCTCGGGCGAGCCGCTGTTCAAGCGCGGCTGGCGGGAGGACAAGGGGGATGCGCCGCTCAAGGAAACGCTTGCCGCGGCCATGATCGCCGCCAGCGGCTGGGATCCGCTGGGCGACGCACCCATGCCGCTGTACGACCCCTGCTGCGGCAGCGGCACGATCGCCATCGAGGCCGCGCAGATGGCCTGCCGCATTCCCCCCGGCCTGCGCCGGCGCTTCGCTTTCGAGAAACTGCTGCCCTTCCAGGCACACGTCTGGCATGCGCTGCGCGAGGAGGCAGAAAGCGGCATCGTGCCGGCCGCCGTGCCGGTGTTCGGCAGCGACGTGTCGCACCGCATGGTGGATTTCGCGCAGCGCAATGCCGAGCGCGCAGGCGTCGCCCAGGCGGTGCAACTGCGCGGCGGGGATGCGCTGCAGCGCATGCCGCCGGGCGACCGGCCCGGCGTGATGCTGCTCAACCCGCCCTATGGCGAGCGCATTGCCGCGGCCGGCACGGCGGGTCGCAGCGCGCGGGAACGCATGGGCGTGGTCGAGCGCGCCGGCCGGGAGACCGCGCAGACGGAGGACGGCGGGGACTTCTTCCTGCAGCTCGCCGCGCACTGGAAGAAGCATTACGCAGGCTGGCAGGCCTGGATGCTCACGCCCGACCTGAAGCTGCCCGGCAAGATGCGCCTGAAGGAATCGCGTCGCGTGCCGATGTGGAACGGACCGATCGAATGCCGGCTGTTCCGGTTCGACATGGTGCAGGGCGCAGTGCGCCAGAGGGCGGAGGGCGCGGCGCCGCCGGCGGATGCGCCTGCCGGCCCCGGAGGCGCCACGGATGCGGGCGGGGACCATGCCGGTTGAGCTGCGCCTGCCCGCGCAGGCCGAGGACGGCGAACCGGTGCGCTGCGTGGTGGTGGACACCAACGTGGCGCTGGACCTGCTGATTTTTTCCGACCCGCGCACGGGGCCGTTGCGGCAATTGCTGGCCCAGGGCCGGCTGGCGTGGATCGCCACGCAGGTCATGCGCGACGAACTCGAGCGCGTGCTGGCCTACGCGCATATCGTGGAGCGCATGGACTTCTACCGGGTGGACGCCGCGCAGGTGCTCGCTGCGTTCGATGCCCAGGCGCGCCTGGTGGAGATCGCGCCGCGCGTGGCCTATGTCTGCAAGGACGCGGACGACCAGAAGTTCATCGACCTCGCGGCAGCCCACCGCGCCATCCTGCTGTCGAAGGACAAGGCCGTGCTCTGCATGCGCAAGCGGCTCCTGAACATGGGCGCGCACGTGGCCACGGCCCTGGTGCTGGAGGCCGCGCAGCCGGAAGCCGCCTGAGCGCGCCACCGGCGTGTTTCAGCCCTCGTCGAACTGGAAGCCCTCCGCGGGGTGCAGGGACCAGCCGCCGTCGCCCGTGAGCGCCAGCACATGGGTATGGTGGGCCAGCACGGCCGGCCGGTGCGCGATGCTGATGACCGATGCACCGCTGGCCCGCACGCGCTCGTAGAGGGCCGCCTCATTGGCGCTGTCCAGCGCGCTGGTGGCCTCGTCGAGGATGACGGTGCGGGGCTGTCGCACCAGCACCCGCGCGAACGCCAGCCGCTGTTGCTCGCCGATGGACAGCTCCTTTTCCCAGTCGCGCACGGCGTCCAGACCTCCGACGCGGCCGGCGAGGTCGGGCAGGTGCACGGCGTCGAGCACTTCCAGCAGCTGCGTGTCCGCAAGATCGGTGTCGCGGGCGGGGTAGATCATCTGGCTGCGCAGCGTGCCCGGCTGCATGTAGGGCCGCTGCGGCAGGAAGAACACGCTGTCCATGGGCGGGTGGTGCACCACGCCCCGGCCGTCGCGCCACAGGCCGGCCAGGGCGCGCAGCAGCGAGCTTTTGCCGCAGCCGCTGGCGCCGGTAATCAGCAGCGCGTCGCCCGGCTTCAGGTCCAGTGAGAGATCGCGCACCAGCAGGCGCGAGAAGCGGGGCGTGTAGAGGTCCAGCCCTTCGACGGCGAAGCGCTCGCCCTCCCGGGCCTCGATCTGGCCGCATGCCTCCGGGGACAGTGCGGCCACCGGAGCGGCCGCTGCCGGGGTGGGGGACGGGGCGCCGCCCCGCCGGCGTGCACGGCGCTGCTCGCGACGTTGTTCGCGGAGTTGCCGGCGTGCCGCGGCGGCGGCTTCCGGCTCCATGGGTTCGGGGGGCCTGCGTTCCGAGGGGGCTTCCAGCAGGGCCTGGCGCAGGGTGTCGAGGCGGCCGATGCCCGCGACAAAGCGGCTCAGGCTTTCGAAGTTGTCCACGATCAGCGACACCGAGGCCAGGACTGCCGCGAAAGCGCCGCCGGCCTGGATGGCGCGACCCACTTCCATGTCGCCCGAGAGCACCGCATCGGCCAGGATGATGCTGGGGATGACCAGGGTGAGCTGGCTGAAGGCGCGCTGGAACAGGTTCAGCGAGCGCTGGCGCTTGATGAGGCGGGAATAGTTGTTGAATACGGCCTGGAAGCTGCGATCCAGCTGGGCGCGCTCCTGGGCCTCGCCGCGGTAGAACGCGATGGATTCGGCGTTCTCGCGCAGGCGCATGAGCCCGAAGCGGAAATCCGCCTCGCGCCGCAACTGCCAGAAGTTCAGCCGGATGAGCGGGGCTCCGAACACGTAGAGCGCCACCACCGTGCCCACGAGCGCATAGACCGCCAGGAACGCGACCAGCGCCTGCGAGATGGACCACAGCACCGCGCTGAATGCCACCAGCTGCATCATGGCGCCGATGAAGATCAGCAAGAAATGCGTGGAGCGGCCGGTGAAGCTGTTGATGTCCTCGCTGATGCGCTGGTCCGGGTTGTCCACCGTGCCCTCCGCATTCAGCTCGTAGTAGCGGCGGCGCCCGAGGTAGCCGTCCAGGAAGCGGTGGGTCAGCCAGAGGCGCCAGTGGTTCGCGAATGCATCGCGCATGTAGTAGTAGAAGGCATAGACCGGCACGGCGAAGGCCAGCACGATGAGGCAGGTGCGTACGGCGTCCCAGAAGCGGTCCCGGTCCTGTGCGGCCAGCGCGGAGGTCATCTCCCCCGTGCGGTCGATGAGGCGCACGGCCAGGTGCGTTTCCAGCAGCATGAGCAGGATCAGCAGGCCCAGCAGCGACCAGGCCGCGACCTTGCGGTCGCCCAGCCAGTAGGGCTTGGCGACGGCCATGAATTGCCGCCAGGCGGCCAGGGAAAGGGTCGGAGCCCGTGCGCCGGCAGCGGCCTTCGGATCGGGTTCGGCTGCGGTGGGCAGCGGCGCGGCGGCTGTGGCGGATGACGGCATGCGGGGCGATGGCGGAACGGGGCGGGAGCGCTTGTCCGCACGATATGCGGGGGCTTCCGCCGGGGCCTGTCGGACGCCGCCCACGCGGCATTACGGAAACACCCCCGACCTGCCGCACCACCGCGCGATCGCGGTGCCTATGGAGCGAGCAGGTCGTAGGCGGCGCGGATGCGCTGCACGTCGCGGCCCCAGCGGCGGTCCTGGGGGAGCCGGCGCAGCCAGGCGAGGCGGCGCAGCGCCTGATCCATGGTTTGCCGGAATTCCGGGCCATGGGCGGCCGTCCATGCGGCGGCTTCGGCGCGCGCCGGGGCCAGCGTGTCCGATGCGCGCAGGTAGAGCGCGGTGGAGTGGGCGTAGCACAGCAGGTCGCGCACCTGGCAGACGGGCAGCGGCAGGGTGGCGGCCGGGTCATCCTCGAAGTCCAGGTAGCCCACCACGCCGTCCGGGCAGCGCACGAGATTGCGCGCGAAGGCCTGGCTCAGGCAGGTGCCGCGCGCATGCACCTGCGCGATCGCCGAGAGGCCCTGGCGCCAGAGCGCGAGCACGGCTCCCGGCCCGTCTGCGAGGTGGTGTTCGATCTCGTTGCCCAGGGAGTGCGTGTCCACCTCCGGGCGGCCCAGGTCCAGCGTGAGCAGGCCCTCGCCACTGAACGCCAGCACCGCGGGCACGCGCAGCCCGAGGGCCGAGAAGGCGCGCAGGCGCCGCACCTCGGTGGCGATGCCCTCGGCCCCGCCCGGCGTGGGAACGGGCCGCAGCACGGGCAGGCCCAGCATGCCGGCGAGCAGGGCCATGGCGCGGTGCCTGCCGGGCCCGCGCACGGGTGCCGCGCGCTTGAGCCAGACCCGCGTTCCGTCGGCCGCGATGTGGCTCTCCACCGCATGCACCTGGGTGGGCAGCCGCTCGCGCAGGAAGGCGTCCCAGTCGGTGGGCGCGGCGTGGTGTGCCGGCCAGGCGGGAGAGGGCGGGGGCGCCGGATCTGGCGGAAAGGCGGGCATGGACTGGAGAGTGGGAAACGGAGGGCGTCAGGGGCGCGGCTACACTCGCCGCCTTGGAATGCGCAAGGTGGGCAATCCTGTCCGCCGCGGCGGCATCATAGAGCGATGGGCCGGCCCGCCGCTGTCCGCCTTTTTCGCCATCTTCTTCAAAATACGGCCTGCCCGCGCGTGCGCGCCGGCCAGGAGCCCCCGATGACCGATCCCCACGCCCCCGCCGCCGATGCCTCCGGCGCCGTTCCCGCGCTCAGCAACGACGACCTCGATGAGCTGGACGCGCTGCTCGACGACCTGCGTTCGCGCGCCGAGGAAATCCCGCAGTGGGAATTCTGCGACGGCTTCCTCACCGCGCTGGTCTGCACGCGCCGCGCCATTGCGCCGGCCGAGTACCTGCCCATGCTGCTGGACGACGGCGGTCCGATGGACATGGTGGCCGAAGGGGAGGCGCTGCCGCGGCTTCCGGCCTTCCAGGACGATGCGCAGCAGGCGCGCTTCGTCGAGTTGTGGATGCGCCGCTGGAACGAGGTGGCAGGCCAGCTCGAGGATACGGTGGAGTCGCTGGAGGACGACCGTGCCTTCCAGCCCGAGGTGATGGACATGCGCGGCGCGATCGCCTGCCTGCCCGAGGAGGAGCGCGCGGAGATGGCCGGGCAGGACGTGCCTTCGTTCGGGCAGGTCTGGGCGCTGGGCTTCATGTTCGCCGTGGAGAACTGGCCGGAGGAGTGGGCCGCGCCGCGCGACAAGGAGGCCGCGCAGTGGCTGGACGGCGCGCTCGAGCACATCGTCGCGCTGACCGAGGACGACACCGGACGCCCCGAGCACAACATGTATGCCGAGGACGGCCCGCCCAGCGTGAGCGAGGACCGGCTGGAGGTGTTCGGAGAGGCGATCTGGGCGGTCTATGACCTGCGCCAGCTCTGGAAGAGCATGGGCCCGCGCGTCGAATCGGTGCGCCGTGCGGACACGCCGGGTCGCAACGATCCGTGCAGTTGCGGCAGCGGCAAGAAATACAAGAAGTGCTGCGGAAGCTGAGGACCCGCCTGCGCGCGGAGTGGGCGCCCAGCATTCCGCGTGAGTTGCTGGCGGGCGCTGTGGCCACGTTCGCTCTCATTCCCGAGGTGATCGCGTTTTCGTTCGTGGCGGGCGTGGATCCGTCCGTGGGGCTGTTCGCCTCGTTCGTCATCAGCATCGTGATCGCATTCGTGGGCGGGCGCCCGGCCATGGTGTCGGCGGCGGCCGGGTCGGTGGCGCTGGTGGCCGCGCCGCTGGTGCAGTCCCATGGCGTGGGCTACCTGTTCGCCGCGGGGCTGCTGGCCGGTGCGGTGCAGGTGGCCTTCGGACTGCTGCGCATGGGGATGCTGGTGCGCTTCGTTTCCAGTTCGGTGCGCACGGGTTTCGTGAACGCGCTGGCCGTGCTGATCTTCTCGGCCCAGCTGCCGCACCTGCGGGGCGCCGGTCCGGCCACCTGGGCCATGCTGGCGCTGGGCCTGGCCATCATCTACGGCCTGCCGCGCCTGGGCGCGTGGCTGGGCTGGCGCGTCTTCACCGCCATTCCGTCGCCGCTGGTCTGCGTCGTGGCGCTTACGGCGCTGGCCTCCGCGGTGGGCCTGCCGCTGCCCACCGTGGCCGATCTGGGCAGGCTTCCGGACGCCTTGCCCGCCTTCGCGCTGCCCGGCGTGCCGTTCACGCTGGAGACGCTGCGCATCATCGCGCTGCCGGCGCTCGCCATCGCCTTCGTGGGCCTGCTCGAATCCGTGCTCACGGCCGCGGTGGTGGACGAGATGACCGACACGCCCAGCGACAAGAACCGCGAATGCGCCGGGCTGGGGCTGGCGAACATCGCGGCCAGCCTGACCGGCGGCATCGCGGGCTGCGGAATGATCGGGCAGGCGGTGGGCAACGTGAAGTACGGCGGCCGCGGCCGCCTCTCGACGCTGTTCGCGGGCGTGTTCCTGCTCATCCTGATGGTGGCGCTCAAGGACTGGGTTTCGCGCGTGCCGGTGATCGCGCTGGTGGCGATCATGGTGATGGTGTCGGCCTCCACCTTCGACTGGGCCTCGCTGCGCACCCTGGTGCGCCATCCGCGCACCTCCAGCGCCGTGATGCTGGCCACGGTGGCGGTGACGCTCGCCACCCACAACCTCGCGGCCGGGGTGGCCGTGGGCGTGGCGCTGAGCGGCGTGTTCTTCGCCTTCAAGGTGGCGCGCCTGCTCGACGTCCGCGCCGAGGACGACGGGGCCACCGGCCTGCGCACCTGGCATGTGACGGGCCAGGTGTTCTTCGCCTCGGCCGATGCGTTCATCGATGCCTTCGACATCCTGGCCGCCGAAGGCCGCCCGGTGCGCATCGACGTCTCGCGCGCCCATTTCTGGGACGTGACCGCCGTGGCCGCGCTGGACAAGGTGGTGATGCGGCTGCGGCACCACGGCTGCCCCGTGGAGGTGGTGGGAATGAACGAGGCCAGCGCCGGCCTCGTGGAGCGCGTGGGCGGGCCCTGACCGTCAGAAGCTCGTCCAGTCGTCCTCGCTCGCGCTGCCCGCCAGGGCCAGCGAAGGCGCGGGGGGCTTCGTGGACGCAGGCACGGGCCGGCGGGCCGCCACGGCCGGAGCGCGCGGCGCGGCAGGCACCCGGGCCGGTGCCGGTTTGGCGGCAGGCAGTGTGCTGGCTGCCGCCGGCGTTGCGGCGGCGCGCGGTGCGGCCACCGGGGTTGGTGCCGGGGCTGGCAGGCCCTGGTCGTGGTGCAGGCGGAACTGGCTCACCGCATCCACGAGCCGGCCGGCCTGGGCCCGCAGGCTGTCCGCGGCGGCGGCGCTTTCCTCGACCAGTGCGGCGTTCTGCTGCGTCACCTGGTCGAGCTGGCTCACCGCGTCGCTCACCTGGCCGATGCCCTGGGCCTGTTCCTGGGTGGCGGCGCTGATTTCGCTGATCAGGTCGTTCACGCGCTTGACCTGGGTGACGATGTCGGACATGGTCCGGCCGGCTTCCTCGACCTGCTGGCTGCCGGCTTCCACCTTCTCCACGCTGGTGGAGATGAGTGCCTTGATCTCCTTGGCGGCATCGGCGCTGCGCTGCGCGAGGCTGCGCACTTCGCTCGCCACCACCGCGAAGCCGCGGCCCTGCTCGCCTGCGCGGGCGGCCTCCACCGCGGCATTGAGCGCCAGGATGTTGGTCTGGAAGGCGATGCTGTCGATGACGCCGATGATGTCCGAGATCCGGCGGCTGGAGTCGGTGATGGCGCCCATGGTGCTCACGACCTGTCCCATCACGGTGCCGCCGCGTTCGGCGACCTCGCTGGCGGAGTTCGCCAGTTGCGTGGCCTGCCGGGCGGTGTCGCCGTTGTTCTTCACGGTGGCCGTCAGCTGCTCCATGGAGGCGGCCGTCTGCTGCAGGTTGGAGGCCTGTTCCTCGGTGCGCTGGCTCAGATCGGCGTTGCCGGTGGCGATCTGCGTGCTGCCCGTGGCGATGGAGTCGCTGCTCTGCCGCACCTGCCCGACCACGCGGGCCAGCTGGTCGCGCATGTCCTTCATGCCGGCCAGCAGGCTGGACTGGTCACCGGAGCGGGCCTCCACGTCCACCGCGAGGTTGCCCTGCGCGATCTGCCGCACGATGCCGGTCGCATAGTCGGGCTCGCCGCCGAGCTGGCGCGTGATGGAGCGGGTGACCCAGATGCCCAGTGCGATGGCCAGTGCCACGGCCAGCGCGGATCCGGCCAGGATCACGAAGGTATTGATGCCGCGCATCCGGTCGACCCCCGCCTTGCGTTCGGCCAGCAGGCTGGATTCCGTCTGGTCCAGTTCCTTCTGCAGCGCCCGGAAGCCGTCCATGGCGGCCTTGTCCTTGCCCTGCGCGAACTGCGCGATGAAGTCCCGCATGGTCTTGCTGCCTGCCGTGACGTCACGGCGGGCCTGGATCAGCCCGGACATCACGGAGGTGAATTCGGTCTCCCGGGCCTTCATGTCATCCAGGCGCCGCTGCTGGACGGGGTTGTCGGCCGTGAGGGCCTTGATGTCGGGGAGCGTCTTGGTGAATTCCTGGGTGCCGGTGGTCCATGGTTCCAGGAACTTCTCGTCGCCGCTCAGCAGGAAGCCGCGGGCGCCGGTTTCCATGTTGACCATGCTGCCGAGCAGGGTGTTGGAGCGGTCGAGCACCTGGTAGGTGTGCTCGTTCCAGGATTCCGCTTCCGCGAGGCTGCGGCTGGTGACGAGCGCGCTGGTGGCCACGGCGATGAAGATGGCGATCACCAGGCCGAAAGCGATGAGCAGGCGCTGGGAGACAGTCAGGGAGCGGGCGCGGGCGGCCATGGGTACCTCCGGGAAAAGTAGTCGTCTTTGTGCGTTGAGTCTGGAACCAATCTGAAATATTTGCTCATCAGTTTTCGGAATTCACGAATTTCGCGCCGTCGGACTACAGACATGAGTCGCATTCATCATTTGCTGACGAGATGGACATGCATTCTTTGCACATGGCGGGCAGGCGTGCCCGTCCCCGGCGCTGCCGCAGGCGGTGCGCCAGAGGACGATGGGGAATGCGTGCAGGAGGGCGGAGAGGCGCCGGATGAACCCCGGGCCACGGGGGTCAGCGCAGCAGCCTGGCGAGCCCCGCGATCGCATGGTCGCGGGCGGCCGAGCGCACGGCGGCCCGTTCGCCGGGGAAGCGGCGCATTTCGCTGTACGTCGTGCCGCCCACGTGCCAGCCGAACCAGACGGTGCCCACGGGCTTGGCGGCGCTGCCGCCGGAAGGGCCGGCCACGCCGGTCACGGACACCGCGGCCTGCGTGCGGGAGTGGCGCACGGCGCCTTCTGCCATGGCGCGCGCCACGGGTTCGCTCACGGCGCCGTGCGTGTCGATGAGCGCGGCGGCAACGCCGAGCAGTTCGGTCTTGGCGGCGTTGGAGTAGGTGACGAAGCCGCGCTCGAACCACTGGCTCGATCCGGCCAGGTCGGTGCAGGCCCCGGCGATCATGCCGCCGGTGCAGCTTTCGGCCGTGGCCATCATCCAGCCGCGGGCCGTGAGTGCCTGAGCGAGGAAGGTGATGTCGGCGCTCACCACAGCACCCTCCAGAGCGCGATGGCGAACAGCGCGCAGAAGGCCGCGACGAAGTCGTCGAAGAGAATGCCCCACCCGCCGCGCCAGCCGAAGCCCTTGAACAGCTGGTCCGCCCAGGCCACGGGCCCGGGCTTGGCGGCATCGAAGTAGCGGAACAGCGCGAACGCCGCGCACTGGCCCCAGAAACCCATGGGCATTGCCAGCCAGAGCACGCACCAGAACGCCACGATCTCGTCCCACACCACGCACCCCGGGTCGGCCACGCCCAGGTGGCGGGCGGTGGTGGTGCAGGCCCACCAGCCCACGAGCGTGCCGGCCAGGATGAGCCCGCCGATCTGCAGGGGGGACAGCCAATGCTGCAGCACCAGATAGGCCAGCCACGCCCAGGCCGTGCCGACGGTGCCGGGCGCGCGCGGCGAGAGGCCTGCGCCGAAGCCCAGGGCGATCCAGTGAGCCGGGTGGGACCGCATGAAGGCGGCGCTGGCCCTGCGGGGGGCTGCGGCCGATCCGGCCGCGGGCAGGGGAGGCAATGCGTTCATCGGCGGTTCTCGTTCAGTTCCACGTCCTTGCCGTGGCGCACCAGGTGCTCCGCCGTGAAGCGCACCTCGGCGCCGGGCGCCAGGGGCTGCTGCCATGCGACGGTACCGGCCGTGCCCTCCCAGGCCGTGGTGAGCGGTGGCGGCGCGTAGCGGGATTCGACCTCGATCTTCGCGTTGCGCGACACGGGCGCGGTGTCGATCACCTGGAGCGTGATCGGCGTGGTGTGGCGGTTCTCGATGCGGTAAGCGAGCTGGGTGCGGCGCTCCACGGTGGCGCCCGTGAAGCCGGCTGTGCCGGTGGTCGTGCGGGGCGTCTCGGCCTGCACGACCACGAGGTCGTCCGGGCCGAACCACAGCGGCACCGTGCGCCCGCCGGGGCCGCCTGCATCCGTGGCCGAGGCGAAGTCCAGCCGGCCCTGGCCCACGAAGGCGCCATCGCGGTACAGGCCGACGGTCCCGGCCGGCCAGGCGCCGGCAGGCTGCGCGATCTCCGCCACCAGGTAGGCGGTTTCGCGTTGCGCGGGCACGGTGCGCGTGACGAGGCGGGCCGCGGCGTCGTGCGTGCCCAGCAGCAGCGTGGTGCGCTGCCCGCTCGCGGGCACGCTCAGGCGCTGGGGCACCTCGAAGCGCGTCGCGTAGCTGCCGGCCAGGGCCGTGACATTGAAGTCGGGCAGGGGGTCTTCCGCCGCATCGACCGACGCCACCGCTGCGGTGGGTGCGGGGGCCGGCAGCGGCCGCGGCATGCGTTCGAGCCGGGCCTGCTGCTCCGGCGGTGCCGCCACGTCCACCGTCCAGGTGCCCGGCCGCGGTCCCGCGGTGGCCCGCGCGGGGGCCTGTGTGGTGAGTGCGAGCCGCACGTCGTTCCAGTCCTCGCCGCTGCGCTGCGCGACGACGGCCAGCCGCTCGAGCACCACCGCGCCCGTGGCGGTGTCCAGCCGCGCGCGGTAGGCGGGCTGCCAGCCGGGCCCGCGCACCTGGTAGGACAGGCGCAGGCCGGCATCCCGGTCGGTGGCGAGGTTCACGGCCACGGAGACCACCCTGGCGCGCGGCCCGCCCGCCGAGCGGTCGCGTTCGGCGCGCAGCGGCTTCAGTTCGCGCTCCAGCGCTTCCTGGCGGCGCTGCAGCGGCTGCAGGCGCACGAGGGTTTCGGCCGACGTCCTGCGCAGCGCCTCGGCCGTGGCCGGAATCTGGGCGGCAGGAGTGGCCGGCGCCGCGGTGGCCGCGGCCGCCGGCGGGCTGCCCTGGCCGTCCCGCGGGGTACCGTCGGAGCTGCCGCTACCGCCTGCCAGGTGGTCGAGGTACCGGTCCGCGCGCCGCAGCGCCGCGATCTCGGCCTGTACGCCCGCGATCTGGTCTTCGAGCGCCCGCACGCGGTCGTCCAGCGGGCTCGCGCAGCCGGCCGCCACGTCGCGGTCTTCGGTAGTGACCTTGAATTCGCCCACGCGCACGCCGGCATCCGCGCTGATCTGCAGGCTGTCCGGGTCGAGACTGGCGGGCAGGCAGGCGAAGGTGGCACTGCGCGCGCCCGCGGAGATGCGCGCACTGCGCTCGATCGTGGCGATGCCTGGCGCCACCGTCACCTGCGTGATGCGCGATGCCGTCGTGGCAGGGCGCTCCTGCGCGCTGGCCATGCCGGCGGCCGCAAGCCACAGGCAGGCGGCAGCCGCGCGGCGCGCGCCGGCATGCCATGGCGGCGGGACGGGTCGCGCGCAAAGCGTGGAAGGCATGGAATAGGCCGCGCCCGGGCATGCAGAGGACATCCGCGCTCCTTCTCTCTCGGTAGGACTGGGGAGGGCAATGCTAGCAGCGCCTCCGCCGCACGCGCTCAGCGGAAGTGGTCGAAGGCCAGGTATTGCGCATCCACTTGCCGGCCCTGCGCATCGAGCAGCCGCAGGCCGGGCCCGGCCTCGATGGCGCCGATGCAGGTGGCGCGCGTGCCTGCCTGGCGGGCCGCGGCCTCGACCTGCGCGCGCCGGCCCGGGGGCGCGGTGAACAGCAGCTCGTAGTCGTCACCCCCGGCCAGCACGCAGCGCAACAGGTTTTCCCAGCCGTAGGGCACCTGTTCGGGGGCATGCCCGTCGCAGGCCGCCATGAGCTGCGGGGCCAGCGTGGTGTCGATGCGCGCGCCCACGCCCGATGCCTTCAGGATGTGGCCCAGGTCGCCCACGAGTCCGTCGCTCACGTCGATGGCGCTGCTGGCCACGCCGCGCAATGCCTGACCCAGTGCCACGCGCGGCGTGGGGCGCTCCAGCCGTTCGCGTGCCTGTGCCAGTACCTGTGGCGGCAACTGCACGGGCATTTCGCCCAGCAGGGCATCCAGTGCCAGGCGTGCATCGCCCAGGTGGCCGCTCACCCACAGGTCGTCGCCCGGCCGGGCGCCGCTGCGCAGCAGGGCCTGGCCCGCGGGCACTTCGCCGAACACCGTGATGCAGATGTTGAGCGGGCCCTGCGTGGTGTCCCCGCCCACCAGTTCGCAGCCATGTTCGTCGGCCAGTGCCAGCAGGCCTTCCGAGAAGCCCTGCAGCCAGGCTTCGTCGGCGCGGGGCAGCGCCAGCGCCAGCGTGAAGGCCATCGGCCGTGCGCCGCAGGCCGCGAGGTCCGACAGGTTCACCGCCAGGGCCTTGTGGCCCAGGTGCGCCGGATAGACGTCGGCGAAGAAATGCCGACCCTCCACCAGCATGTCGCTGGACACCGCTAGCTGCATGCCTGCGGCCGGCGCAAGCAGCGCGCAGTCGTCGCCCACGCCCAGGGCCGCGCGGCGCACGGGGCGGTGGAAATAGCGCGCGATCAGATCGAATTCACCCATGGGCTCGAGCATACGCGCAGCCGCCCGGCGGCGCGGGCTTCGGTTTCCTGTCCGGATGTTCCTGTCCGGGAGCACGCTCTTGCGGCGGGCGCAGGATGCTCCGTGCCTTCTGCTCTTCATTCAACGCATGAGAGTAAATACGCTTGCTGTCCCGCAGTCCGGACCCCGGACCGATCGTTCCGGCCCCCGCAGGGCTCCCGTGCCGGGAAGACCGGCGAAAACCACTTCAGCGGGCTGGCCGCTGGGCCTGGCCTCCCTGCGGCAGGCCCGCAGCCTTCCAGGGCACGTGCCCGCGCCTGAAGGCCACCCCGAACTGGCCTCCTTCGCGATCGTCGATGCGGAGGAGGCGGGGTCGAACCTCGTGGCTGCCGCCAAGTATTTCACCGACCCGCTGCACGGCATGTCCGAAAAGGCCAGCGAACTGGCGATGGAAGGAGGCAAGCCCGAGGGCGGCTCCGAAGGCCCCGGTGACAGCGCCTCCCAGGGCGGCGTGGAAGGCCATCTTCCTGCCCATGGGCCCGATCAACCTGCCGCGGAGCATGGCGCCGGCACCGAGTCAGCGGGCCACCATGGCGAAGTCCACGGTGCGGGCGAGCACCATGGTCCGATGCATGCCTTCGCCGAAGAGGGCACGCCCGGCGGGGTGAGCGATCTCGCGTCCACCCTCGGTCTGGGCGGGGCGATGCTGCCACTGTCGGCCATGGCGATCCATGCCGGCTACCGGGAGTTGCGCGAAGTCTCCGAGCAGCGCAAGGAGCTCCGCGACCACAAGGAGGCGCTGCAGCAGCGCCGCGAGGTGCTGGACTCCGTGCTGGACGAAGACCCGGCGCATCCCGCCGGGCGTGCGCAGTCGCAGGCGATCGACCAGGCGATCGACGACGTGGCCTACCAGCAGCATCTCAACCGCCACGACGGCCGCGTGGCCGCATCGACGCTCGCATCGGCCAGCCTCATCTTCGCGAAGACGGCGGTCGAGACCTCGGTCCACGCGGGTCTGGCGATCGGCGCCGGCAGCGCCAGCGCCAGCGGTCTGGTCGCGCACAGTGCGGCAGCCGCGGGCGCGGCCTCGGCGGCCACCATCGCAGGCGGCTACGTCCTGGGCCCGGCGGCGAGCGTGATGGCGTCGGTGGTGGGGGCTGTCTTCCTGCACCAGTCGCGCGCCGAGAAGAAACGGTTCCGCGCCGATTTCTCGCGCGTCAGCGAGTTCCTCGCGGGCGTGGACGCCCAGCGCCTCGGCCCCGATGCACAGCGCTATCACGACTTCCTGAAGACCAAGTTCGATCAGCGCAAGCGCTTCGTGAACGGCTTCAACAACTGGAACAAGGGTTTCGTCGCGGGCGGGGTGACCTATACGGCGAGCACGGCCGCCAAGGTGGGCGTGGGGATCGCGGCGGTCGCGGGCGCCAGCGCCGCGGGGCCCGTGGGGCTCGCGCTGCTGATCGGCGCGGGGCTGCTGGGGGCCGTCACGATGGGCGTGGGATCGCACCAGTTCTTCCTCACGCACGGCAAGCTCAAGCGCTACCGGGACTATGAACGCGGAGACGCCGTGGGCATCGACAGGGCCTTTCTCTCCATGGTCGACCTCCTGCAGGCCTCACCTGTTGCGGGTGAGCGCGCGGCTGCCGCTGTGCAAGGGCCGGAACTGCAGGCCGATGGGGAATCGGAGTTCCACTCCGCGCGGTCCAGCTTCGCATCCGAGGCGTCCGAAACCGCCTCCGTTGCAGAACCCGCCGAGCCGGCCGGATTCCTGCTGCGCAGCGCGCTCTATGCCGCCACCGATGGCCGGGAACGGGCGCTGGGGGGCTTCCTGCAGGATGCCGCCACGGACCTGCGGAAACACTACCGGGACAAGGGCCGGTCCACGGACGAGGCCACGCCCGCGACCCCTTCGCGCAAGCATTCCACGGCGCGTGAGGCCCGGGCCCTGGTGCGTGGCGGAATGGCCTACGGCAAGTCCCTGTTGACCGGACACAAGCCCCGCGAAGCGCGCCAGCAGGCGCGGCAGGCCTATGCGGCCCGCACGGACCGCCTGACCCCGACGGCACTCGCCCAATGGCTCGATACCCCCGCGTCGAGGCAGGCGCAGGTGGATTTCATGCGCTCCGTGGCCGATCTCCAGGTGAGCTACCTGCAGTCCAAGCTGGCTGCGCGCGAGCCGCTGAAGGCACTGGAAGACTTGCTGGCCGGAGCGGACGGCGCCGCACGGGAGGGTTCGCCTCCCATGACGCAGGCCGATCTGGCCGCCGAACTCCGCAAGGCCCGTGCCGACGACGAAGCCCAATATCTGCAATGGAAATCGCTGCAGGCCAGCCTGGGCGGAAATGCGGCTTCCGCGCCGGGGGCATCGCTGGTGATGCAGTCCCTGCGGCAGCAGTTCCTGCTGTGCGAAACCGGTACCGCCCATGCCCACGAGGACACGGCCCTGCAGTTCGCCCGGTATTGCCTCAAGGACGCGCGTGCCAAGGCCACCACGGTGCGGGGGACGTTGCTGGCCACCGAAATGCAGGCCGCCCGCGTGCGCGAGAAAGCCGCTGCAACGCCTGCCGCATCCGCGGGCTGAGCTGCCCCGGCCGTCCAGGGCCGGCTGAATGGGCATCCCCCACCATGGTGGGGAGCCCGGCCGGCCGGCCGGACCCGGCACTAAACTGCTGCGCTCTTTTTCCTGCAAGGAGTTCTCTGTGCAAAAAGCAGTAGCGGCGACGCTGGTTCTGGCGGTCACCATGGGCCTGGGCGCCTGCAAGAAGCAGGAGGCGCCGCAGAAGGCCGCCAGCGAGCCTGCAGCACCGCCAGCCGCCGCCGCGCCGCCGGCGCCGGCCGCGAGCGCACCCGCTTCACAGCCCGCGGAGGCTGCCACCGGCAAGGGCTTCGACGCGGCCAGCCTGCCGGTGTCCACCGCGCCCCTGGGGGCCTTTCCCTACATCGCGCTGCCGACCGGCTACGTCACCGGAACCAAGCCCGACATCGTCGACTTCGACCAGGTGCCGTTCTGGACGGGCGACCGCCTGCAGCCCGTGGAGGGCCGTGTCTGGTCCGCGCACATCGCTGCCGCCCAGGGCAAGACGTTCTCGGACCTGGAGTTGTCGCGCAACATCGAGTCCGTCGTCACCTCGCTGGGCGGCCGGAAGATCTTCGAGGGCAAGCTGCCAAAAGCCGTGACGGACAAGATGAAGGAGTGGCCGCGCGACATGGTCACGCGCTACAACAGCGGCCTGGGCGACATCTGGAACAACACGGTGCAGGTCTTCGTCGTCCACCGCGCGGACCGGGACATCTGGATCCACCTGTGCAACTACGAGTTCGGCGGCGGCCTGCTCATCGCCGAGACCAAGCCCCTGCAGGTCACCGCCGGCCTGCTGCCCGCCAGCGAACTGAAGGCGCAGATCGACAAGACCGGCAAGGTGGCGCTGCACGTCAACTTCGCCACCGACAAGACCGACATCCTGCCGGATTCGCAGCCGCAGATCGAACAGGTGGTGCAACTGCTCAGGCAGGATGCGTCGCTGAAGCTCGCCGTCAACGGCTACACCGACAACACGGGCGACGCGGCCCACAACAAGACGTTGTCGGAGGGGCGGGCCAAGGCCGTCGCCGCCGCCGTCGCAGCCCAGGGCATCGATGCGTCCCGCCTGTCTTCCGCCGGATTCGGCGCCGCGGACCCGGTGGCGGACAACGCGACGGACGAGGGCAAGGCGAAGAACCGGCGGGTGGAACTGGTCAGGCAGCCCTGAAGCCCGCGCCGCCTCATTCCAGCGTCAGCTTCTGGGTGCGCACCACGTCTCTGTAGATGCCGAGCTCGCTTCTGATCTGCTCCGCGAATTGCTCGGGCGTGCCGGCAATCACGAGCGAGCCGGTGTCCTCGATCCGTTTCCTGACCGCGGGGTCCGCCAGCACCTTCCGGAGGGCGGTGCCGACCGTGTCCACGATGTCGCGCGGGGTGCCCCTGGGCGCGACCATGCCGTAGTAGGCCATCCTGTTCACGGACTCCAGCCCCACTTCCCTGAAGGTGGGAACATCCGGCAGCACGGACAGGCGCCGTGGCGCCGCCACCACGATGGGCACCAGCCTTCCCTCCCTGATGAACGGCAGGGACGATGGCAGGTTGTCGAGGTTCATGCTCACCTGGCCTGCCACCACGTCGTTCAGCGCGGGCCCTGCGCCTCGGTAGGGGATATGCGTCATCTGCACGCCCGCAATGCTCTTGTACAGCTCCATGAGCATGTGGGTGATGCTGCCCGTGCCGGTGGAGGCGTAGGCGTACTGGCCGGGGTGCTTCTTCAATTCATCGACGAAGCCGCGATAGTCGTGCCGCGGGAACCGGGGGTGGACCGCGATGACGTTCGGGGTCGCGGCGATGTTGGTGATGGGCACGAAGTCCGTCAACGGGTCGTACGTAAGGTTCGGCATGATGGCCGGATTGGTGGCCATCGTGGAAACGGTGGCGATGCTCAGCGTGTAGCCATCCGGCTTGGCGCGTGCGGCTTCGCTCGCCCCGATGGTGCCGCCTGCGCCGCTCTTGTTGTCCACGACCACCGGCTGGCCCAGTGCACGCCCCAGCGGGTCGGCGACCACGCGGGCGATGATGTCGGTCGTCCCCCCGGGCGCGAAGGGAACGATCAGCCGGATGGGCCTGGCTGGGTAGGCGGCCTGGGCCGACGCGGAGGCACCGGCGGCGAGCGCCGTGCAGCACAGCGATGCGAGCGCTATGCGCCGCAGGAAATCGGTGGGCATGGGAAAGGTCCTTTCATCGATGGAGAAGCGGGGGCGCTCATTCCGCTCAGAGGCGGCGGCGAACGATGTGCCGGGGGCCGAGTTCCGCGCAGGACGTGACTCCCAGCATCGCCAGGTTGCGATCGACTTCATCGCGCAGCAGGCCGATCGCGTGGGCGATGCCCGCCTCGCCTGCCACCGCCGCGGCATAGTTGAAGGGCCGCCCCACCAGCACCATGCGGGCACCCAGGGCCAGGGCCTTCAACACGTCGGATCCACGGCGGAAGCCGCTGTCGATGAGCACCGGGTAGCCGGGTCCCACGGCAGCCACGACGGCTTCGAGCACACGCATCGGCGAGGCGGCGCCATCGAGCTGGCGGCCGCCGTGGTTGGACAGCACGATGCCGTCGGCGCCGATGCCCCGCGCTTGCAGCGCATCCTCCACGCTGAGCAGCCCCTTGATGACCAGCCGGCCTTTCCAGCGCTGGCGGATCGCCTCGATGTGCGCCCAGCTGAGGTGGTCGCGCGCGGAGAAGTCGCGCAGCACGGTGGATGACAGGATGGGGGAGCCGCGGGTCGCGAAGGAGTTCTCGAAATGCGGCATGCCGTGGCGCAGCAGGGTCCGCAGGAAGGTGCCCGCTACCCAGCGTGGGCGTACCAGGCCGTCCCACGCCAGGCGCAGGCCGGGGCGAAGCGGTGTGGAAAATCCGGTGCGGAGGTTGTTCTCCCTGTTGGCGGAAACGGGGATGTCCACCGTCACCACCAGCGTGCCGAACCCGGCCCTGGAAACACGGTCCACGAGTGCGTCGATGCGGGCCTGGTCTCCGGGAATGTATGCCTGGAACCAGGTGCCGGGACTCTCCTGGGCGACTTCTTCCATCCGGACCAGCGAGGTGCCGCTCATGATCGACACGATGCCGGCCTGGCGCGCGGCACGGGCAAGCGCCAGGTCGCCCCGGTAGCACGACAGGGCGGCAATGCCCATGGGGGCGATGCCGAAAGGGCTGCTGTAGCGTTGCCCGAACAGTTCCACCGCCTGGGAGCGCTGCGAAACGTCGCGCAGGACGCGGGTGGAGAAAGCGTATTCCTCGAAGACCGAGCGGTTGTCGCGCAGCGAGGCATTGTCTTCGGCGGCGCCGGCGATGTAGCCGAAGATGGGCCGCGGCAATCTCCGGCGCGCGGCCGCCTCGAAATCGTGCAGTGCCAGGAGGCCGCGCAAGGCGGCGTGGAGCTTGGGGGAGGAGGAGGGCTCTGCGTAGGATGCCATGGTGAAACGCGCTTGCGGGCCGGTGATGGCGCGAATCTACGGCGGTGGCATGTTGAATAAAAGTGACTTATTTAGAATGTATTTGTTCGTTTTTTGGAAATAAATCGCCGTGCCATCACCCACCGTCAAGCAACTCGAGGCCTTCTGGTGGGCAGCGACCTGCGCCAACTTCGCCACGGCGGCTGAACGTGTCCACCTGTCCGTCTCGTCGCTGTCCAAGCGCATTGCCGAGCTCGAGGCGGCGCTGGGACATCCCCTCTTCGACCGTAGCGGCCACCGCGCGGTGCTGACCGATGCGGGGCGGCGGACGCTTCCCCGGGCGCTGGACGTGCTCAATGCGATGGCCGCGCTGCACGAGGCGAAGGATGACGGCGCGGCACTCGCCGGCTCGTGCCGTTTCGGCGTGGGGGATCTCTCTGCGCTGACCTGGATGCCGGGTTTCGTGGCGGCGGTGCGGGCGGCCCACCCGCAATTGCACCTTGAACCCGTCGTGGATGTCGGCGGCGTGCTGGAGCGCCGCCTGTCCGAGGGCGACCTGGACTTCGCCGTGATCGCCGGCCGCTCCTCGCGCAGCGAACTGCTGTCCCAGCCCGTGGGCGCCGTGCATTTCCAGTGGAGCGTGGCGTCTTCCCTGGTATCGGGGGGCGCCACCGATGTTGCAGCCCTTTTGCAGTCCCATCCGCTGGTCACGTTGCCAGAGGGTGCGGGCACGACCCGTTTGCTGGACGACTGGCTGCTCGCCAACGGCGCCTCGGTGCATGGACGCATCGCCTGCAACAGCTGGGGCGCAGTGGCGGGCATGCTTCGCCTGGGTGTGGGCACGGGTATCCTGCCCGGCCCATGGGTGGCCGCCATGGGCCTGCGCACGGCCCGCGCGCGCGTCCCTCTGGCACCCTTGCACTACGCTTTCCAGTGGAAGCGGGGCGACACGCGGGCACTCATCGGGACGATGCACGCGCTGGTGCGGCAGTGCGTGGATTTCTCCCTCGCCCCGGGATTCGCCGGGATGCCCCCCTGATGATCCGCCCGGACGAATCCACGGCCCGCGGGGGGCCGCGCAGGCAGATGCCCCGTCAGGCGGGCTCGCCCCGGAACCGCAGCGCGGCCTGGCGGCTCACCTCGCCCAGCAACTGTTCGTCGCGCTGGCGGTCGCGCAGCCAGCGTGCGTCGTTCTGGCCGGCCGCGGCCTCGCTGCGCAGCAGGTGCAGCGCGCCGGAAGCCCCGGTGACCGTGGCGTGGCGCGCGATGTGGTCGATGGTCTGCAGGATGTGGTCGCGCAGCGGCATGTGTTCGCCGGTGGCCGGATCGACGTACACCGCCTGCATGCCGAAGCGGCACGCCTGGAAGCGGTTGTAGGTATAGACGAGGTAGTCGTCCTCGCTGGGCGTGAAGGGCTGCTCTGCCAGGAACCAGGCCCCCAGAGACTGCACGAAGGCCGACAGCGCGGCGGCGCGTTCGATGGTGAGCGGCGTGTCGAACACGCGGATCTCGATCGTGCCGAACTCGGGCTTGGGCCGGATGTCCCAGTAGAAGTCCTTCATGCTCTTGACCACGCCGGTGCGCGTCATCTTGTCGAAGTAGGCCTCGAAGTCCTTCCAGGTCAGCACCATGGGGGCGCGGCCCGACAGCGGGAACGCGAACACCGAATTGAGACGGGCAGAATCGAAGGCCGTGTCCTGCCCCTGCACGTAGGGGCTGGAGGCCGACATCGCGATGAAGTGCGGGATGTAGCGCGACATGCGGTGCAGCATGAGCAGCGCTTCGTCGGCGCTGGGGCAGCCGATGTGCACGTGCTGGCCGAAGATCGTGAACTGCTTGGAGAGGTAGCCGTAGAGCTGCGACAGCTCCTGGAATCGCGGCTTGTCGTAGATGCGGCGCTCGTGCCACTGCTGGAAGGGGTGCGTGCCTCCGCCGGCCACGGCGATGTTGAGCTTGTCGGCGCTCCTGACCAGCGCGTCGCGGATCTGCGAGAGCTGGCCCAGCACTTCGCTGCCCGAATGGCAGATGCCCGTCGAGACCTCGATCATGCTGTTGGTCATCTCCGGTACCACGCTGCCGGGCAGCGGCTGCTTCGCCATGAGGCGCAGCATGTCCTCGGCGTAGGGCGCGAGGTCGTAGTTGTGCGTGTTGACGAGCTGCAGCTCGAGCTCGACGCCGAGCGTCAGCGGCTCGGAATGGTGGAAGGCTTCGAGGCTCATGGCTGCTGCTCCCGCTCTGCATTGGCGGCGCGTGTCTGCGGCGCCCAGGGTTTCGAACTCTCTCCGGCGCGGTAGATGGCCACCGTGGCGATCACGGCGCCGAGCACTTCCATGAGCAGGATGGTGGGCAGGGCGACGCGCGCGATGAGCTGCCCCGTGGAGGCGGATGCCACCACGAACTGCGAGGCGATCAGCAGCGCGATCGACGACATCGGCGTCATCGCGCAGCCCACCCACAGGGCCTGGCGCCAGCTCGCGCCGCTGCCCACGTTGCCCAGGGCCACGCCCAGGGCCTTGGCCACGAGGCGCGCGACGATGAGGGCCAGCACCAGGCCGGCCACGGGGCCGCTCCAGTCGGCCTGCGCGGCGACGGTGGACACCAGCACGAACATCAGCATGGTGAGCAGCGAGGCGGCGGTGCCGAGCTGTCGGGGCCAGGCCCAGGGGCGCGGGTTGAGCTGCTTGAGCAGCATGCCCGCCAGCAGCGCGGCGAGCGGCGCGGAGCCGCCCATGTGCGCGGCCACGGCGGTGCCGGCGGCGATCAGCGTGAGCAGCAGGAAGGCGGTGTTCTCGCTCGTCGGGCTCATGAAGCGCAGGGCCATGCGCAGGACGAGGGCCAGCACCGCGCCGACGATCACGGAGACACCCAGCACCACCATGACCGGGTACACGGTGTCCATGATGCGGGCGGCGGGCCGGTTGATCAGCTCCGCGGTGGCGCTGCCCAGGGTGAGCGCGTAGAGGGTGGAGAGCGTGGCCAGCACGATGGCCCGGTCCGTCACCGGGCCGGCCGCGCGGGTGTCCGCCACCACGCGCGTGAGCACGGCGGGCGACGCCGCCAGTGCCACCAGTGCCAGCGGCCCGGCGGCGCGCTGGGGCACGTCCAGCCAGAGCATGGCGTAGTACACCGCGAAATAGGTCAGCGCCGATTCGATGATGCTCTGCACGAGCACCATCGGGTTGTGCCGGAACCACCGCAGCGGGATGCGCCCGCCGGCCTCGAACAGCACGATGGCGATGCCCAGCTCCAGCAGGAACAGGCTGATGCCCTGCAGGGGCCAGACGGCGCCGCTGAAGCCCAGCAGCCCGGCGATGGTGCCGACGAGCGTGTAGCCCACCACCTTGGGCAGGCCGATGTGGCGCTGGAAGAGATAGCCGGAGACCGCCGCGACGGCCAGCAGCAGCGACCACTGCACCGTCGGGAGCCCGGCCGATGGGCGCAGCCATTGCGCCCAGAAGCCCATGATTTCATCCATTTGTTCTAGTCCTCGCATTCCCGCCCGAACCGCGCGGGGAGGCCGCGCGTCCCCCGGCCGGGGCCGACCGAATGTACCTGCTGATCCGGGAGGGCGCTGTAGGACGGGCACTCCCGGAAAAGGGGTACCCCGGGCGGCCCGTTCTCAGGCCTGTGTCGCCATGCGCCGCGGCACGAAGAACTGCAGCGGGGCGTGCCGCAGGCGCCCGCGCAGCGCGGCGGTGAGCCGGGCGCGGTCCACGCGGGTGACGTTGTGGGCGCGCAGCGCGAGCCGGAAGGCGAGGTAGAAGCTCACCGTTACGTTGAGCGCGCCGATGAAGGGCAGCGTCGCGGCCGCCCACCAGAAGGCAGGCTGGTGCAGGGCGGCGGTGCCCAGTGAGGTCAGCGCGGCACCCAGCTGCCCGGTCGAGAGCGTGACATGGCGCACGTCCAGGCCCAGGCCGAAGAACGCGGAGAACGCCGGCACGAGCCCGAGCATGAACCCCAGGGAGACGTTGGCCGCGAAGCCCGAGAGGTTCTCGCGCCAGAACCGCGCCCAGCGCACGGCGCGCTCGCGGCCCAGCAGGCCGGTGATGCGCGGGTTGTAGCGCAGGGCCGAATCGAGCCGGTGCAGCACGAACCAGTTCTCGGCCCAGCCCGCGATGATGCTGGAGGCGAACAGCAGCACCCCCGTGAAGGCCGCGTACAGCAGCGAAGGTCCCGCCAGCTGCAGCGACTGCAGCACGTGCCGCGCTTGCGCCTGGTCGATGGCCGGGCTGCCGGTCGCCCAGGCGATGGCGAGCGTCAGGCCCGCGACGGTGGGAAAGACCACCAGCACGTTGCCCAGGATGGCGGCCACCTGCGAGCGCACCAGGTGGGTGACCTCGTCCACGAAGGACTCCACGGCCTCGGTCGTCTGCAGTTCCTTGAGCTTCGCGGCCATGGCCGGCGCGGTCATCGCCGGCTGCTTGGTGGCGACCGTGCAGTGCAGCAGCATGACGAGCACGAAGCTCACCGCATAGTTCATGCCGGCCCAGAAGCCGCTCCAGAAGGACGACAGGGCCAGCGCGACGATGCCGAACTTCATGAGCGTGGTGAACGCCATGACGAATCCGCCGCCGGCCGCCTTCGCCACCATGGCGCGGTATTCGGCGCCGGTGCGGGTGATGTAGTGCTCGCCGGTCTCCGCGCTGCGCTCGGCCACCTTGGCCGCGAGCAGCGAGGAGTTGGAGGCGATCAGCGCGCGCAGGCTGCGCCGCTCCCGGCCCACGGTGACGAGCCGCGCCATGAGGCGTGCGGCACTGGCGGCCGGCTCCGGCGACAGCAGGCAATCGAGCAGGTCGCGCACCCGCAGGATGCGTTCGCGCAGTTGCCGCAGGCGGAAGACCAGGCCCACCGAAATGCCGTTGTCCTCGAAATGCGAATACACCGTGGCCGCGGCGGCGCGGCAGGCTTCCAGGCGCTCGCGCAGGCGCAGCACCGCCTCGTCCAGCCGGTCGGTGGTGCGCAACTGGTGCAGGACCTCGACCCGCAGGCTCTCCACGTCGCGGATCAATGCATGGAACGGCTGCGCGTCGCGGGCGGAGTCGCTCATGCGCAGCCGCAGCTCGGGCGCGAACCCGGTGGACAGGATCTGGCCTGCGCAATAGGTGATGGCATCCAGCAGCGAATGCTGCCAGCGCGTCGCGCCGCCACCATCCCCGGCCGGTGCCAGCACGGCCAGCAGCCGCGCGAGCAGCGCCTCGTCCAGCAGGGCCAGCCACTGGGCATCGAACTCGTGGGGCAACGCCAGCATGAACAGCTCGGAGGCGTCGATCGTCTCCGGGCTGCCGGGCAGCAGCTTGTAGCGCAGCCGCTCCGCCACCTCGCTCGCGAGCGCGGTGCGCGGCGCGAACCCGAAATCGGCCAGCAGGGTGGTGATGTCCACCGTCCCGACCAGTGCGCTCCACCAGGCCTGCAGCCGGGCCCGCACGCCGGCGTCGCTTTCCGCGGCTTCCACGAGGCGCGCCAGGCGGGCGACGGCCTCCTCGGGGGAGCGGCAGTCGCCGCGCACCCAGGCCAGGCATTCGATGAGCCAGAGGTGCCGCCGCGCCAGCGGGGCGGACGGGTCCAGGTCGGCCAGCAGCGTCCCGGGCTGCGGCGCGGGCGGCCGCCGGCTCAATGCAGCACCCGGCCGGACAGGGGCGTGCTTCCGGCAGGGCCGCCGGAAAGGGCTTCCAGCACGAACAGGGGGATGGCGCAATCGAAGCGCTCACCATCCTCCGCCACGCAGAAGTAGCTGCCGTGCATGCTGCCGCTGGGCGTGCGCAGCCGGCATCCGCTGGTGTACTGGAACGCCTCGCCCGGGCGCAGCAGCGGCTGCTGGCCGACCACGCCCAGGCCCTTGACCTCCTCGGTGTGGCCCCGGGCGTCGCTGATCGTCCAGTGCCGCGCGATGAGCTGCGCGGGCACGTCGCCGGTGTTGGTCACGGTGACCGTATAGGCGAAGCTGTAGACGCCGTCTTCGGGCGCGGACTGGTCGGGAAGGTATTCGGGCTGGACTTCGGCCCGGAACTGGTACTTCGGCATGGACGCGATTATTAGGGCTCCCGGGGCCGGGCGGCTCGGCCGTTCCGTCGGCGGGGCCGTGGTGCGGTGCAGGAGGCCGGCGGGAAGCGGGAGGCCGCGCCTGCTGCGACAATCCGGGCATGACCCGCCAATTCCGCATCGCCCCCTCGATCCTGTCCGCCGATTTCGCCCGCCTGGGCGAGGAAGTGAAGAACGTCATCGCCTCCGGCGCCGACTGGGTGCACTTCGACGTGATGGACAACCATTACGTGCCCAACCTCACTTTCGGCCCGATGGTGTGCCAGGCGCTCAAGCCCCATGCCGTCACGCCCGACGGCCGGCCTGCGCCGATCGACGTGCACCTGATGGTTCAGCCCGTGGACGCCCTGGCCGCGGCCTTCGCGGAGGCGGGAGCGGACTACATCAGCTTCCATCCGGACGCCTCCGCGCACGTGCACCGCAGCATCCAGGCGATCACTTCCAAGGGCATCAAGGCGGGCCTCGTGTTCAACCCCGCGGCGCCGCTGGACGTGCTGGACTGGGTGATCGACGACATCGACCTGATCCTCGTGATGAGCGTGAACCCGGGTTTCGGCGGGCAGAGCTTCATCGATTCGGCGCTGCGCAAGATCGAGGCCCTGCGCCGCCGCATCGATGCCTGCGGCAAGGACATCCGCCTGGAGGTGGATGGGGGCGTGAAGGTGGACAACATCCGCCGCGTGGCGGATGCCGGTGCCGACACGTTCGTCGCGGGCAGCGCGATCTTCGGCAAGCCCGACTACCGCGCCGTGATCGACGCGATGCGCGCCCAGCTGGGCTGAAGCGCGCGGGCACCCGGGCCGAGGGCCGGCCCGGCGTGCGACCGATTATTGCTGCGGCATCGGCTGGGGCGCAGGTTGCGTCATCGGCTGGGGCATGGGAGCCGGCATCGGGTGCGGATGGGGCTTGCCATGCGGGTGGGGGCGGCCCGGAGGGGGCATGGCGCCGGCAGCGCCGCCCGGGGGCGGGGGCATGGCGCCTGCGCCGGGTTGCAGGGTCGCGGGCACCTGGGTGGTGGCCTCCATCAGGATGCCGCCGCCGGCCACGGAGCCATCCTGGGTGCCGGAGCGCACGCGCGCCACGCAGGCGTCGCGGTCCACGGGGGTCTTGAACACTTCGCAGCGCTGGAGCGCGTTGCGGCTGTAGCCATTCGCGGCGGCGTCCTGGGAGTCTAGTTGGCCGGAGCGGGCGGCCTGCAGCGCGGCGCCGGCTTCCTTCAGGCAGGTGTCGCGGCTCTGGGCGGTGGCGCCGCTCATGCAGGCCTGGCGGTCCTGCTGGTAGCGCTCACGGGCGCCGGCGGCGTCCGCGGGGGCGGCCTGGGCGGCGGCGCAGGCCGCGATCAGACAGGCTGCGGACAGGATGCGGGGTGCGATGGCAAAGCGATTCGGCATATCAAGAACCTCCATGTGTCGGTGGTGCCGGCCGCGGACGGACGGCGTGGGGTCACAGTTTCCGCGCCGTAGGGCGAAAACGGTCGAGCCAGAGTAGCCGCTGCGGTGCGCGTGCCGTGTCGGACGGACCAGACAATCGCTGTGGCCGTTGGCGCACGGCCTACACTCCCGGCAGCTCCGCCGGCTGCTGATCGCCGGCAGGAACCTTTTTCACGCACCGCCCCGGCGGGCTTGGCGGCACTTTGGAGGATGGGGCATGCTGGAATGTTCCCCGGCGGCGCTGGTGGCGCGCGCCGATGCGGCAATCGTGGACCTGGACGGCACCATGGTGGACACCCTGGGCGATTTCGCGGAGGCGCTGCGGCGCATGCTGGGCGAGCTGTCCCTGCCGGGCATTGACGCGGCGCAGATCGAGCGCATGGTGGGCAAGGGCACCGAGCACCTGCTGCGCTCGGTGCTGGACCACGTGCTGCAGCCGATGGAGCCCCAGCGCCGCGCCGCGGCGGTGGAGGCGCACTACCCGCAGGCATGGGAGGCCTACGGGCGCCATTACCTGGCGATCAACGGCAGCCATTCCCGCGTTTATGAGGGCGTGGCCGAGGGGCTGCAGGCCCTGCGCGCCGCGGGGCTGCGGCTGGCCTGCGTCACCAACAAGCCCGCAGCCTTCGCCATGCCCCTGCTGCGGACCAAGGGGCTGGACGGATTCTTCGACCATGTCTTCGGCGGGGACGCGTTCGAGCGCAAGAAACCCGATCCGCTGCCGCTGCTCAAGGCCTGCGAAGCCCTGGGAACGGCGCCTGCCCGGACGCTGGCTATCGGGGATTCCGTCAACGATGCGCGCGCGGCCCGCGCCGCCGGCTGCCCGGTGGTGCTGGTGACCTATGGCTACAACCACGGCCAACCCGCCCGCGAGGTGGACGCGGACGCGCACGTGGACAGCCTGCAGGCGCTGTGCGCGGGCTGATGCCGCGCCGCGGCGGGCCGGCGATCAGCCGGCCTTGCCCAGCAGGGCGTCCTTGAGCTTCCAGTCCGCGGGCTGCGGCCCGAGCCAGATGCCCATCAGCGCGTCGAAGAATTCGGGCTCGCGGAAGGGCTCGCCCTGCGGGACGCCTTTCACGGTGATGACCGTGCCCGTGCCGGGCAGCCAGTCCACGGTGAAGCGGTCCCCTGCCGCCAGCCGGCGGTGCGCGGCGAAGATCTCGCCCATGCGCAGCACGCCCGGCGCGAGGCGGGAGAACGCCGCCTTGTCCAGGTTGTCCTCGATGCCGCGCGCGAACAGCTTGCCCAGCTCCGTCGAGTCGATGTCGCGCAGCATGGTGATGGACAGCCGCTTGGGGCCGGGCAGCGCCACCACGTCCTGCAGCGTGCCGGCATGGCGCTCCAGGTACAGGCCGGCGGCATAGACCTTGAAGACGGCCTTGTAGCGCACGCCCGCGCCGTTGAGTGCCAGCGGGACGTCCGCCAGCGTGACACGCGGCTCGAACGCCACGCCGGCCACGGTGGTGGCGGTCTGTGCGCCCGCGGGCACGGCCCCGCAGGCGATGAGCCCGGCGAGCGCCCAGGCGAGGCTGCGTTGCCGAAGTGTCATGGCGACTTCCTAAAAAAGCACGATCGTTCTTTTTATTCTCGATGCCCTTCCGCGGGCTGCGCAACAGGGTTTTCGCGCAGGCCGCTTTGCTACACTTTGCGCCCATGTTCATTCACCACGTGGTCATCACAGGTCGCAGCGGCCGGGGAGCCTGGCCCTGGCGCAAGCCTGCCGCACCGAACCGCTGACCGCACCCGGGCCCCGCGATCCCGGCGTGTCCTCCGTGGCCCCTGCGGGGCCGAACGCAATGAACCTGGCGCGGCACTGGCCGCGGGCGCAACGACCGCCCGTGGCGGGCCGGCCGATCTGGAGCGATCTCCCGTGATCACCGAACTCGAATTCAAAAGCCTGGCCGGCGAAGGCTACAACCGCATTCCGCTCATCGCGGAGGCTTTCGCGGACCTGGAAACCCCACTGTCCCTCTACCTCAAGCTGGCCCATGCCCGCGACGGCGGCCGCTACAGCTTCCTGCTGGAATCCGTGGTGGGTGGCGAGCGCTTCGGACGCTACAGCTTCATCGGCCTGCCGGCGCGCACGCTGCTGCGCGCCAGCGGCTTCGGCGACCAGGCGCGCACCGAGGTGGTGACCGACGGGCAGGTGGTGGAAACCGACCAGGGCAATCCGCTGGACTTCATCGCTGCCTACCAGAAGCGCTTCAAGGTGGCGCTGCGGCCCGGCCTGCCCCGCTTCTGCGGTGGCCTGGCGGGGTATTTCGGCTACGACGCGGTGCGCTACATCGAGAAGAAGCTGGAATCGACCTGTCCGCCCGACACGCTGGGCATGCCGGACATCCTGCTGCTGCAGTGCGAGGAAGTGGCCGTCATCGACAACCTCTCGGGCAAGCTCTACCTGATCGTCTATGCGGACCCGGCGCAGCCCGAGGCCTATGCGCGCGGCAAGAAGCGCCTGCGCGAGCTGAAGGACCAGCTCAAGTACTCGGTGGCCGCCCCCCTGGTCAAGCCGACCGAGAGCCACCCGCCGCAGCGCGACTTCGCCAAGGCCGACTACCTGGCGGCCGTGGAGCGGGCCAAGGAACTCATCGCCGCGGGCGACTTCATGCAGGTGCAGGTGGGCCAGCGCATCCACAAGCGCTATACGGAGTCGCCCCTGTCGCTCTACCGCGCGCTACGCTCGCTCAACCCGTCGCCCTACATGTACTACTACCACTTCGGCGACTGCCACGTCGTGGGGGCGAGCCCGGAGATCCTGGTGCGCCAGGAGCGCACCGACGAGGGCCAGAAGATCACCATCCGGCCTCTGGCCGGCACGCGCCCGCGCGGCGCCACGCCCGAGAAGGACAAGGCGGCCGAGGTCGAACTGGTGAACGACCCCAAGGAGCGTGCCGAGCACGTGATGCTCATCGACCTGGCGCGCAACGACATCGGGCGCATCGCCCGCACCGGCACGGTGAAGGTGACGGAGGCCTTCGCCGTGGAGCGCTACAGCCACGTGATGCACATCGTGAGCAATGTGGAAGGCCTGCTGAACGAAGGCATGACCAGCATGGACGTGCTCAAGGCGACCTTCCCCGCCGGCACGCTCACCGGCGCGCCCAAGGTGCATGCGATGGAGCTCATCGACCGGCTCGAGCCCACCAAGCGGGGACTGTACGGCGGCGCCTGCGGCTACCTCAGCTACGCGGGCGACATGGACGTGGCCATCGCCATCCGCACCGGCATCGTGAAGGACGGCACGCTCTACGTGCAGGCCGCGGCCGGCGTGGTGGCGGACTCGGTCCCCGAGCTGGAATGGAAGGAAACGGAGCACAAGGCCCGCGCCCTGCTGCGCGCGGCCGAACTCGTCGAAGAAGGACTGGAATGACCCGCGCCATCGAAAAGACCCGCAGTTGCAGCAGCATGGCGGAGGTGCGCGAGCGCATCGACGCGCTCGACGACATCCTCGTGCCGCTGCTGGTGGAGCGGGGCGGCTACATGACCCAGGCGGCGCGCAACAAGCGCGAGGCATCCCAGGTGCGCGACGAAGGGCGCATCGAGTTCATCGTGCGGCGGGTGCGCGAGCGCGCGCTGGCCGAGGGCGGGGAGCCCGACGTGATCGAGGCGATCTACCGCAGCATGATGGAAGCCTACATCGCCTACGAGCACCGCGAGTTCGACCGGATGGTCGCCGCGGGCGAGAAGGCGGGCAACGCGGCGGACGGCAGGCCGGCCTGAGCGCGCCTTCTTCCCGCCGGCACGCCCGGGCCGGGCGCGCGGCGCTCAGTGCCGCATCGACGACAGCTTGAAAGCATTCGCCAGGGTGGAGCGGTTGCTGATGCCCCAGCGGGAGGCGACGTCCAGCATGTGGACGCGGCCGCCCGTGGCGCTGGCCTCTTCCATCTCCCCCTCGATGCGCCGCACGCGTTCGCGCCGGATCAGTTCCGCGGGGGTCATGCCCAAATGGTTGCGGAACGCCAGCTGCAGCGCGCGCTCGGTGACGCCCAGTCGGCCGGCGATCTCGCGCACCGAGAGGTTGGGGTCGTGCAGGTTTTCGATGATGTAGCGGTAGGCGGCGCGGTAGCGCGGAGGCAGGCGCAGGCCCACGGTGTCCTGCGGGGCGTTGCTGGCGGGCGTGTCCATCCGCTGCAGGGCCGCGTGGTGCACCACGCGCATGGCCTGCGCCACATGGCGCTTGTACTGCCGCAGCGACTCGCCGAGACGGCCTTCGCTCATGTGGATTTTCGACAGGCAGTACTGGATGTCCGAGGCCAGTGGGTGGTGTTCGATCTCGCGCTCGCCGCCGGCCAGCGGCATGATCGCTTCGCGGGCCGCAGGGATGGCGCGATCCGCCAGCAGGGCGAGGCAGCCCTCGACCCGGGCTTCCGCGTCGATGCCCGAGATGCCGTGCTGGCGCAGCCAGCGCCCGAAGCCGGCAACGGCTTCCTGGCGGCCTGACGGATCGCCGCCATGCATGCCGGCCAGGTATCCGAGGCGGGCGCGCAGCAGCGCGGGCGTGCCGGGGGTGGATTCCAGGGTGCGCAGTTCGGAGGCGAGGGTCTCGCCGGCCAGGCGTTCGCGGCCCAGCTCCTGGGCGGCCTCGGCGAAGGCATGGTCCGACAGTTCTTCGCTGTGCAGCAGTTCCACGCGAGAAAGGATTTCGAGCCGGATGGCTGCGGCGTGGAGCGCGAGGGGGGCCGCTGCCTCCTCCGATTCGCACAGCGACTGCGCACGCTGGGCCGCCACCAGTGCCGAGGCGTGCTGCCCCTGGGCCTGCAGCGACAGGGCGAGCCCGCAGCAGGCTTCCACGCGCAGCGGGGCGGGAACGTCGTGGTCATTGGCCACCAAGGCCCAGCAGGCGGCTGCCCGGGCGGGCTTGCGCAGGTGCTGGAACATCCATGCCTGGTCCAGTGCGGAATGCCAGCGCACCATGCTGCGCGAGACGGCGTCGTAGGCCTTGAGCTGCTGGTGGAAGACGTCGCTTGCGAGTTCTTCCTGCCCGATCAACAGCAGGGTCCGCCCGAGCAGGGCACCTTCTTCTACGGGGCTCGCGTCGCGGGACTGGCCGCGTTCCAGCCGCCGACGGCCCATCGCGGCGGCCTCCTTGACCTGCAGGTTCTGGAGCAACTGGGTGAGCGCCTGCGCTCCGTGGCCGATGCGGTGGCAGGAAAGAGAGAGCAGAGAAAGGAGCATGTCGATCGTCGCGGCCCCCGCCGCGCCCCATGTGGTTTGGATGAAGGCGATGCTAGGAACCATGCCGCGGACAAATCTCACCTAGGTTTTCCAAATCCTCAAATTTGCACACTCCAGGCATGGGGACGCGAAATTTGCGCCATGGGGCCGCATGCGGGAGGTGGACGCGGCTGTGTGCTCCATATAGGAAAGTTATTGATAGCGGAAATTAAATATGCAGCCCGGTCCTTGACAGCATTGGCGCTGCGGATTAACAAATGGCAGCACCGCCGCGGTCGTTGATACAAATCCCTGCAGAATATTGCATATTCCTATCGACGTATTACAGACGATAAATACACCTATCTCCGCTGGAATGAACTAAGCTTGCGCCTGTCGCCACTCACGCACGGATATTTGCAATGAAATGCAAAAATTGTGAATGTCCCGGTGGCTGACACATGGCTGTCATGGTCATGACTAGATCTACGAAAACGTTTGCGTATGGGGAAATTCATGCGAGTCGCATTGCTGTCGCGCCGTTCGGCGGTGAATCAATTCCTGGTGGATTTGTTGAATCGTGGGGGCATCCAGGCCATCTTGCAGGTCAGCATCGCTGCCTTCCGGATGCAGGCCCGTCGGCACCCGCCCGATGCGGTCATCCTGGAGGATTGCGGCGGTACGCTGGCCGAGGACCTCGGCCTGATCCGCAGCTGCATCTCGGCCCACGTGCCGGTGCTGGTGGCCGGCTCGGAGCTGCAGGCGGGCTTCGGCACGGCCCTGGCGTGCGGGGCGGTGGACTACATCAACCTGTCCCGTGTGGGCCATGACGAGCTGAAGGCGCGGCTGCGCGGGCACGTGGAGGCCTATGCGCTGGAGACCGCGCGGTCGATCACTGTGGATGGCTGCGAACTGGATCCGGCCCGCCAGTGCTTCGTCCATCGCGGCACGGTGGTCGAACTCACCCACCGCGAATGCGAACTCGCCTGGCTGCTGTTCTCGCGGCCCAACCAGGTGGTGTCCTCCCCCACCATCGTGGCCCGGGTCTGGGGGCGGTCGGTCGAATCCAACAAGCGCACGCTGGAGCAGCACATCTACAAGCTGCGCCTGAAGCTGCGCCAGTGCGGATGCAGCCTGCATGTGCAGGCCGCGTACGGCCGGGGCTACCGCCTCATGTCGTCCACCGAGGAAGCCACCGCCGCTCCGGTCGCGCAACCCCCCAGCATGCAGGTGTCCCGGGTCCGGCCTGCGGCGCCCCCGGTGCCCCCGGCCATGTCCGCCCCCATGCCGGCATCCCTGGCGGCGATGTTCTCCATGCCGCCGCTGGGCAGCTGAGCCGCAGGCCTGCCCGCCCCGCCAGGGGCCGGGCTCAGACCTTGATCCACAGGTATTCGCCGGAGCAGATCCCCAGGAAGGCCTCGTCGGTGGAGGTCAGGATGTTGTCGCCCCAGTAGCGGCCGTGCTCGGCATAGTGCGTGAGCGTTTCGGCCAGCCAGGTGCCCGTGATGTCGGGCGTCATCGGCACGCGCACGATGAGGATGATGCCGCCGGTGTCCGGGTTGATCCCGGCCTGCGCCTGGTCCTGCGCATAGACCGTGAGATTGGCCTCCAGCAGGAGGCGGTACACGGCCAGCGTGCGGCCTGCCGTGACGATGCCGAAATGGAAGTTCAGGTACATCGCGCCCACGTCGTTCTCGTAGTGCGCGATCTGGACCTCGAAGCCTTCGACTTCCACCCAGCCCCGGTCCAGCACGGCCCGGGAATCGGGCAGGTCGATGACACCGCAGAGATCGGTGACGAGTTGCTCGTACTGCTGGAAGCTCATGATCGCTCGGGCATGCGCGGCAGAAGCCATGCCGGCCCGCCGGCCAGACGTTCCGTCGTCAGCCGCAGCTGCGACGTGGTCCGGGGCCGGCTGTAGTTCAGGAGCTGCAGGGGCAGCAGCGCGAAACGGTCGGACGGCTTGCTCGATACGTCCATGCCGGCGCGCAGCAGCGCCTCGCGCACCTCGGCCACCGTGGTGAGCGGCTTGCCGCCGTTCTGGCGGCGCAGGTGCTCGGCGATCCGTGCCAGGAGCATCGCCTGTACCGGGTGCCCGGCGCCGTGCGATGCCCAGACGATCGAGCCTAGCGCGGCCACCAGCGTGTCGGCCTGCACCATGGGGTCGTCGCTGGACATGCCCACCTCGAGGTCCGCGAGCATGGCCTGCATGCGCAGCTTCGCCGCACTGCCGCCCGCCTGCGCCTGTCCGCCATGGCCGCGGCCATCGCTGCCCTGGTGGTGGCCTCCGGACTGCCCGCCGGAGCCGGACTCGCCATCGCGCGTGTCCTGCTGCGCCGTGTTGCTGCCGGGCTGCAGGAAGATGTCCTGGGAGTACTGTTCCTGCTCTTCCAGGTCGCGGCGGTGCTCCGCGAGGCCTTCGCGGCCGCGCTCGCGCACCTCCCGGCTGCTTTCCTCTTCCTGGCCCTTGTGCTCGCTGCGCGCGGATTCGCCGGTTTCCTTGGCCTGTTCGAAGTCGGCCAGGAAGTCCAGCGGCGTGCGCTCCTCCGTGGGCGCATGCTCGCTGCCCTGGCCCGGCAGGTGGCTGTGCCGGGGCGGCGGTGGAGGCGGGGGGCGCCCCAGCGTCTTGAAGACATAGTCGCCATAGCGGCCCTGCAGCACGGCGCGCTGCCGGTCCTGCACGGCTTCTTCATGCAGTTGCGTGCGCAGGTTTTCGCGCTTGACCAGCTGCTGTTGCTGCAGCTGGCGCGTGCGCAGCTGCTTCAGCCGGAACACCGAAAACAGGTTCTGCATCATGGCGTGAAGACGGCCGTGAGAAGCCGTTGCGAGAACTGCAGCACGGTGCTGCCCACCCAGGGGGCGCTCACGGCGACGGTGACCGTCACGCAGATGAGCTTGATGCCTTGCGAGATCGACTGGTCCTGCAGCGAGGTGACGGCCTGCACCAGCGCCACGAGCAGGCCGACGATCGCCGCGACGGCCACGGCCGGCAGCGACAGCAGCAGGCACAGCATGAGGGCCTCGGAGGTGAGCTGGACGATGTTGTCGTGGTTCATGGCGAGCGAGCCCCGTGCAGTCAGCGATAGGTCATGACCAGCCCGTGCATCACCTGGGACCATCCGTCGAGCACGACGAAGAGCAGCAGCTTGAAGGGGATGGCGACGTTGGTGGGGGAGACCTGGGACAGGCCCATGGCCAGCAGGACGTTGGCGATGACCAGCTCGACGATGATGAAGGCCAGGTAGAGCAGGAAGCCGATGCGGAAGGCGGCGGTAAGCTCGGTGAGCAGGAAAGCGGGCGCCAGCACCACGAGGTCGTCGGCCTGCAGCGACCGGGCACGGTCCTCGGGCCAGAGCGCCTGGGCCGACTTGAGGAAGAACGCCTTCTCGGCAGCATCGGCGTGCTTGTCCAGGAACTTGCGGAACGGCTCGCGTGCGGCCGAGGCGGCGGCGAGCATCTGCTGGGTGTTGGAGCTCTGCGCGGAGGGCGGCAGCATCTGCATGCGGTCCGAGGCCTCCATGGCGACCGGGGCCATGACGTACACCGAGATGATGATGGCGATGCCGTTGAGCACCATGTTGGGAGGCACCTGCTGCACGCCGAGCGCGTTGCGCAGCAGGCCCAGGACCACCACCACCTTGGTGTAGGACGTGACGATCATGGCGGCGAACGGCAGCACCGCCAGCAGCATCAGCGCCAGCGCCAGCGAGATGGGATCGAGTCCCGAAATCGGCGTCATGGTGCGTCCGTTGCCGTGGGCGATGCGGCTGCGCCGGCCGCCGCCATGTGCGCGATGCGCACGCCCAGGCTTTCGCCGATCACGACCAGGCGGCCCGTGCCCACGACCTGGCCGTGGCAGACAAGGCGGACGGTGGCGTCGCGGGCAGGGACGGCGAGCGGGACGACCGAACCGGCATCCAGCGCCGCGAGTTCGTCCAGGCGGATGTGGGCCGTGTCGATCTCGATGGCGACGGGAACGCGGATGCTGCCGATGTCGGCCAGGGGGAGCGGCGTGGCCGGCAGGGCGGCTTCGCTGCCGGCGTCTTCCGGGATTTCCGCGGCGGCGCTGGCGGGAGCCGGCTCGGCGCTGCCATCGTCCAGGTCCGCGAAGGCATCGGCCTGCGGTGCGGCGTGCAGCGCGATTTCGGAGTCGTCCAGATCGAGTTCTGCGGGTATGTGCATGGTGGTTCCCAGTCCGAAAGAGAGATGGCAGGGGCGCCGCCGGCCTGCGGCGAGCGTGCCGCACAGGACGACATCGCCTGCCGCCAGGGTGGCGAGGTCCGCGGGCGCGAGCCTGCGGGTGGCGAGGCGGACGGTGCCGGGCAGGCGCAGCGCCGCGAAGGGGGCGCCGTCGGCCTGCGCGGAATGCGCGAGGCTGGCCTGCAGCCTGGCGGCCACGGTGCCGTCGATGGCATGCAGGCCGATGCGCAGGCCGCCGCATGTCCATTCCAGTGGCGCCTGCACGGCCGGGCGCACGGCCACGGCGGACAGGGCGAGGCCCGGCAGCACCGGCGCCGCGGCGGCGAGGGGGCCTGCGAGCAGGGTTTCCGCCACTTCGCGCGCCAGCGCGGCATCGGCGAGGCGGGCCGCCATGCCGAGCGCCGGCCATGCCGACACGGGCACGGAGACCTGCAGGTGTCCGTGCATGCAGGAGAAGTCCAGCATCGCCGCCTCGTGCCGGTGGCCGGGCGTGGCGGCTGCCACGCGCCCCTGCGGCTGTCCGCAGAGGCCGGCTGCCCAGCGCGCGAAGCGGCGGTCGAAGGCGATGCGCGCCAGATGCGCCTCGCCGGCGGGCACGGTCGGCAGACAGTCGGCCAGTTCGGCGTTGGTGGCGGATGGGGGCGCGAGGACGTTCACGTTGGAGATTCCAGATCGATGTCGATGCCGCGCTGTCCGGGGCCCAATGCCTCGAGCTGCGCACGCAGTGGATCGCGATGGAGGGAGATTAGCCGTGCCGATTCGGAGGACTGGGTGCGGAACCGAAGGCTCATCGCGTAAGGCGAAAGGGTGAGGGCGACTTCGCTTTCCGGGAGCACGGCCGGGTCCATCGGCACCGTGACGGACCAGGACTGGAAGGCCGGATCGGCCTGGGCGCACAGCCATGCGATGCGCTGCACGGTGTCCTGCAGCCAGGCGGGCGCATCGGCCGCGGCAGGGCGCGCCGGGGCGCCGGCGCCGGGCTGTTCCGCTCCGGAGTCCTGCCCGGGCTGCCGGGGGGTATCGCCGTCCTGGCGCGCCAGGGAAGGCGCCTGCGGGGGCGGTGGCGCCGTGGCGGGAGCCGGGGCCGGCGGGAGGGTCGTGTCGGGAGTCGCGGCGAGGGCCGCGTCCGGCGTGGGGCCCGCGGTGTCGGCGGACGGCGTGGCGCTGTCCGGTGCAGCGGCCTGGCCGGCCGCAGGATAGTCTTTCGCTGCCAGCGCGCTGGACCGGGCCTGTCTCTCCGCCATGGCGTCCGGTCCGGGCCACGGCGGGGCCTCCTCGTCCGGGTTGCAGGCGTGGACGGGCAGCGGATGCACTGGCGAGGCTGCGGCGGGCGTGTCTGGCTCGGCGGGGCCCGCGGGCGCACGCCGCGCTGGCATTTGCAGGAAGCCGGCGGATTCCGGCATGGCGTCGGCCGCATCGCCCAGCAGGTGGCGCTGGAACCGGTGGGCGGCGCCGGCCGCTTGCGGCAGGGTGGATGGCCCGCGCCATACGGCCTCCGGAGCCAGGCTGCGGCTGCCGGAGGGGCCCGGGCGGAGTTGCGAGAGGTCTTGGCCCATGGCGCAGGCTAGGCGACGCGGCCGATCGGCCGCAGCTCGATCAGGCTGCCCAGTTCCTGGAAGGAATACACGCGCAGCCAGTCGATGCGGCCTTCGATCATCTTCTTGACGTAGCGGCGGATGTCCATCGACGTGACCAGGGCCACGCCCGTGGCGGGCGACGAGCGCGCGACGGCCGCGATGCGGTCGGTGATGTCCCGCGCGTCGTCGGGCGACATGGCGAGGTAGTTGCCGGCGGGCGTGGGCTTGATGCAGCCGCGGATCGCCTGTTCGATTTCCGGCGCGAGCAGGATGGCCGAGATGTGCCGCTGGCCGCCGCCGGCCTCGTGCGCGAGGTAGCGGCCCAGGTCGGAGCGCACGTATTCGGTGAGCAGCAGCAGGTCCTTTTCCTTGGGCGCCCAGGTGATGAGGCTTTCGAAGATGCTGCGGATGTTGCGGATGGGCACCTGTTCTTCCAGCAGGCGCCGCAGCACCTCGGCCATGCGCTGCAGCGGCATGACCTTCTGCACTTCGGCCACCAGCCCCGGATATTCCGGCGTGGCCCGCTCGATGATCCACTGCACTTCCTGCACGCCCATGAACAGGTGGGCGTGGCGCTGGAGCATCTCCACCACTTCGCGGGCGATCACCTGCTCGATCTCCAGGCAGGCCCCGGCGCGCTGGGCGGGCGGGATGGCCGCCTGGGGGACCCAGAGCGACTCCTCCATGCCCAGCAGCGGGCCGTGCCGCTGGGCCTGCGCGGCCAGGGCGGACTGCGGGTCCAGCAGCAGGAGCATGTCGCCGGGCAATTGCGGCTGTGCCACGGGCACGTCGTTGATGAGGATGTCGAAGCGCAGGTCCTGGAGGCCGTCCCAGACCCACATCGCGGCGCCGGGGAAGGGCAGCCCCAGCCGCGTCTGCAGCCCTTCACGCTCCTTGTTCAGGGCCTGGTCGAGCCGCTCGGCATTGAGCAGGCGGGCGAGCGGGTCGGACAGGCGGATCGACAGCGGCTTGGCGAATTCGGGGGCGCGGTGCTGGATGGCCGTGCCCTCGCCCTTGCCGCCTTCGCGCAGCAGGGAGGCGATGGGCTTGGAGTGGGTCTTGGCGCTGCCCGGCGTGGCCGACTTGCGGCTGCGCGACAGCCACTGGCCGCCGCCCACCAGGCCCGCCGCCAGCAGGCAGAACGGAACGGCGGGAAAGCCCGGAATGGCCGCGAAGCCCAGGGTGAGCGCGCCCGCGAGGTACATGGAGCGGGTATTGCGCGTGAGCTGCTCCGTCATGTCCTCGCCCAGGGAGGTGGGCTTCTTGCGGTGCTCGTCGGCCACGCGGGTGGTCAGGATACCGGCGGCCATACAGATGAAGAGCGCGGGAATCTGCGAGACCATGGCGTCGCCGATGGACAGCACGGCGAAGCGGTTGGCCGCCTCCCCGGCGGTCATGCTGTGGTACATGATGCCCACCACGATGCCCGCGAGGATGTTGACCAGCGTGATGATGAGGCCCGCGATGGCGTCGCCCTTCACGAACTTCATCGCGCCGTCCATCCCGCCGTGCAGCATGCTCTCCATGCTGAGCCGGGCGCGCTTGGCCTTGGCCTCGTCGGCGGTGAGCAGGCCGGCGCGCAGGTCGGCGTCGATGCTCATCTGCTTGCCGGGCAGCGCGTCGAGCGTGAAGCGCGCGCCGACTTCGGCGACGCGCTCCGAGCCCTTGGCGATGACGATGAACTGCACGATGGTGATCACCAGGAACACCACGATGCCCACCACGAGGTTGCCGCCCACCACGAGCTGGCCGAAGCTTTCGATCAGGTGGCCCGCGTCGGCGTGCAGCAGGATGGCCTTGGTCGAGGCGATGTTCAGCGACAGCCGGAACAGCGTGGTGAACAGCAGCAGCGAAGGGAAGGTGGAGAGCGAGACCGCGTCCGGTATGAACAGGGTGGTCATCAGCAGCAGCACGCTGATGCTGAGGTTGATCGCGAGCAGCGAGTCGATCAGCAGCGTGGGCAGCGGCAGGATCATCAGCGCGATCACGCCGACGAGAAAGCCGGCCATCGTCAGGTCGTTGACCAGGGTGGAGTCGAATCGTTTGGCCATGGAGTGGTCCTCGGGGAGCGGGGCACGGGATGGAAAGCAGGGCGTCAGCGCGGGCTGCCGCCGCCGAGCCGGTCGAGTTCCGCCACCCAGCGCAGCACGACGGAGACGGCCTCGAACAGTTCCTCGGGAATGGGCTGGTCCAGCGGCAGCTTGTGCAGGGCCCGCGCCAGCGGCGGGTTGGCGATGAGCGGGATGTGGTGCAACGCGGCCAGTCCGCGGATGACGGCGGCCTGTTCGTCCATGCCCTTGGCCACGACGATGGGCAGCGGGGTCGCGCCGGCTTCGTAGCGCAGCGCCACGGCGTAATGGGTGGGGTTGGTGACGACCACCGTGGCGCCCGGCACCCGTTCCTGCGGCGGTGATGTCGCCATTTCCTCGCGCAGCGACTTGAGGTGGCCCTTGAGGTGCGGGTCGCCTTCGCTGTCCTTGTTCTCGCGCTTCACGTCGTCCTTGCTCATGCGCTGGTCCCGGATGAAGAGCCAGTGCTGCAGGCCGAAGTCGAGGGGGCCGATGACCAGGAAGACGAGGAATGCGAACGAAAAGAGTTTCAGCAGCGCGCTCCAGGCGATCTTTCCGCTGGCCTCGGGCGTGAGATAGACGGAACCCACGAGCAGGGGCACCAGCCCGGTCACGATGTGCCACAGCACGGCGCCGAAGACGACGGCCTTGAGGACGGACTTGGCGAATTCGACGAGCGACCGCGCGTTGAACATCTTCTTGAGCCCCTCGGCGGGGTTCAGGCTGTCGAACTTGGGCGTGAGGGGCTCGAAGGTGATCATGAAGCCGACCTGCGGCAGCAGGGCCAGCACGGCCACCAGGACCGAGACGATGACCATGCCGAAAGCCACCGCCATGCCGTCGAGCGCCATGGAGGACAGCAGCGCCAGCAGCTCCTGCGTGCCGTGCACGCGCACGCCCTGTTCCAGCGCCGTGGTGACGATGCGGCGCACGCGGTCGTAGAGCAGGGGGCCCGCACCCGTGAGGACGAGCAGGGCCGCACCCAGGACGGCACCGGCCACCAGGTCCTGGCTCTTGGTGGTCTGGCCCTTCTTGCGGGCGTCCTTGAGTTTCTTGGCTGTGGGCTCTTCGGTTTTTTCCGACATGGTGGGCCATCGATCCAGCGCGGAATGCGCGGCATGCGCCAATCTAGGGGCCGGGCGGCCGCGGAACCCCGTGCCGGGCGAAGCGGTGCCGCCCGGTGCGAAGCGGTGGCAGGGCGGGCGCGCATGTGCTCCGGGGTTTCGCATTCCGGTGGACGGCTTCGGGGCGGCCGGCGCCGCGCGGGCTCCTATGCCCCAGGCTGCTGGCCAGCTGGCCGGGGTGGATCGGCCGATGGAGAACTCGTGAGCACGATCAAGGGCCTGCGCACGCTGGTGCGCCTCAAGGCACGCCGCACGGAGCAGGCCGAAGCGGCCCTGCAGGACAGCATCCAGGCGCTGAAAGGCGAAGAGGAGGCACTGGCGCAGGCGCAGGCCGAGGAGTCGCATGCGCGCGATGCGGAGCGTGCGCGCCGCGAGCGGCTGGCGTCGGCCACGTCGGCGGGCAGTTGCTTCGTGGCCAACGATGCGATCACCCTGCAGATGCTGGTGTCCGAGGCGCAGGGCCGGAGCGCGGAGGCCGAACGCCATGCGGCGCAGGCCCAGGGGCGGGTGGAGGCGGCCCGCGAGCAGGTCCGGCTGCGCGACGCGGCCGTGCGCCGTGCGCAGCGGCAGCTGGAAGCCACGCGCGAGCGCCTGGAGCAGGCCCTTGCGGCCGCCGAGCGCGCACAGGAGGACGCGCAGGACGAGGAGGCCGAGGAAACCGCGGTGGCCCGCATGCTGGCCGCTGCGCGGCAGGGGCGGCGCACCGGCGCGCGATCCGGGGCATCGAGGGCGGTGGAGGTCTGACGCGATGGAAGAGTATTTGCAGAATGGGTATGCGCTGGTCCGGCTGGGCGGAGACCTGCACGGCATGCTGGGATTGCTCGCGCTCTGCTGCGCACGCTTCTATGCGGCCATGCTGGTGCTGCCGGCGACCAACGACCAGTTGCTGCTGGGGCGCGTGCGCAACGGGACGGTGCTGCTGCTGGGGGCTTTCGTGGCGTGGGGGCAGCCTTCGGGGCTGCTCGAGTCCACCAGCCCGCTGGTCTTCATCGCCCTGGTGGTGAAGGAGGCGCTGATCGGCATGCTGATCGGATTCGCCGTCTCGGTGGTGTTCTGGGCGGCCGAAGGCATCGGCATGCTGATTGACAACCAGGCGGGCTACAACAACATCCAGCAGACCAACCCGCTCAGCGGGCAGCAGAGCACGCCGGTGGGCAACCTGCTCATGCAGCTGGCGATCGTGGGCTTCTACATGCTGGGCGGCATGATGGTGTTCGTGGGGCTGCTGTTCGACAGCTACGACTGGTGGCCGCTGACGGGAATGATGCCCAGCTGGCCGGTGCTGGCGGAACGCTTCTTTCCCGACGAGGTCGCCGGCTACGCGCAGACCGTGCTCAAGATCGCGGGGCCGGTGCTCATGACGCTGATGCTGATCGACCTGGGCATGGGGTTGCTCAGCAAGGCGGCCGAGAAGCTCGAGCCCGGAAGCCTGGCGCAGCCCATCAAGGGCGCGGCCACCATGCTCCTGCTGGTGCTGCTGGTGGGGGTCTTCTTCCACCAGGTGCGCGAGCAGCTCACCCTGCGGCCCGTGGCGCAGCGGCTGGAGCGCATCTTCGCCCCGCGTGACCCGGCGGATTCCGGTCCCGCAGGCGTGGCTTCGCCACCGGTGCCTGCGCCGGCGACCGGCCCTGCTGCGAGCACCGCTGCAGGTCGCTAGCGTTCACGGGCCTGGTCCCGCTCCGCCGTCTTCACTCCATTCGTGCGCCGGCATGCCCTGCAGGGCACCCGGCGCTTGTTGCCGTGGGTCGGCCTCGCATGCAGAGGCGCGGGCCGCTGCCGTTCCCGCCCCCTGTGTTCCCCCCGGGCATCCGCTGCGGCCATACCCGTTGCCGCAGACGGTTCGCATCCGCTGCGCCGTCTTCGCGTGGCGCCCGCGGACTGCGGGGGCCGGCTCTTAACGTGCCAGTGCGATCTCCCGATGCCTGCCGTGCGGGTTTCTGCTTTCGTGCACGCAGCGCGCCGTTGCTCCTTCCTGGTTCGGAGTGTCGGCGCGCTGCGTGCCCGCGGCGGAACGTGCGCAGCCAGGAGCGGGAGGTCGGGACGTGTTGCCCGGCATGCCTGCCGCCGGCCGCCTTCGGGGTGGCTGGCCGTGCATGCCGGCCATCGCTCGGCGGTGGTCCGGGAAGCGGTTGCATCCCAGGACTGCGGCAACGGCGTCCGCCGCAGGGCGGCCGCTGCTTTTTTGATTCACCTCACAGGAGTTCATCCATGGCCATTTCTCTCCAGACGCAGATGCAAACCTCCTCGCTGGGCCTTTCCAGCGATTCGTCCGCGGCATCCGGCAGCAGCGGCGGAGACAATCCGCTGCAGCAGATCATGATGCTGATCATCGAGCAGGTGCTCAAGGCGCTGCAGGACAAGCTCGGCAACAAGGGCGGCGGCAAGGCACCCGGCGGTGCCGATTCCGCGTCCGGTCCCGGCGGTGCCGGCGGCAACCAGGGAGGTTCGGGCCCGGAAGGTGCGCTGCAGCGCTTTGCCGAACTGTTCAAGGGCCTGAGCGAAGCGCTGGACAAGTCGCTCAACGACCAGAAGGCCAACGATTTCGCGCAGAAGCTGGCCAACGCGCTGGGCACGGATGCCAAGACGCTGGACAAGCTCGATGACGGCAAGGAAAACGGCAGTTTCAACGACTTCGCCAAGGACTTCATGAAGAACCTGGACGCGCTCTCCCAGGGCGGTGCGGGCGGTGCCGACGGCAGCGGCAGCGTGGGTGGTGGCTCGGGCGGTGGTGCCAGCGGCGCAGGCAATGCCGGCGGCGCGGATGGCGCGGGCGGTGCCGGTGGAACCGGCGGAGCCGAAGGCGCTGGTGGCGCCGGCGGCGCAGATGGCGCGGAGGGCTCCGATGGCAGCATCGGCGACCTGGTCAAGCAACTGATCGAACGCCTGCTCAAGGGCGATTCGCAGGGCGCTGACAACGTGTCGGGCAAGGACGGCGCCGGCGACAAGGGCGGTGCGGACGGCAAGGGCGACGCTTCGCTCGACAAGCTGATGGAAGTGCTCAAGCAGTTCATCCAGCTGCTGGAAATGGCCCTGAAGGGCAACAACGGCAGCCAGGGCGGCGGCAACGGCGGCGGTGCGGGTGCTCCCCAGGGCGCTGGCGGTGCCGGCGGTGCGCAGGGCGGTGCAGGTGGCGCCCAGGGTGGTGCTGGCGGCGCGCAAGGCGCCGGAGGCGGTGCCCCCGCTGGCGGCGGCTCGCCGGAGGCGGGCGGCGCGCAGGGTGCGGGTGGCTCGGGCGGTGGCGCCCAGGGCGCCGACGGTGCCGGCAGCCCCGAGGACCAGATCAAGCAACTGCTCGACGATTTCGCGAAGGGCAACACCAGCGGCGTGGACAACATGCTCAAGGGCGAGAAGGGCCAGGAGCAGCTCAAGCAGATCCTCGAGATGCTGATGAAGCTGATCGAGGCGCTGACCGGCAAGAAGCCCGGCAACGATGGCGCCGACCAGGCCGGTGGCCAGGGTGGCGGCAGCGGTGGCGGATCGCCGGCTGCAGGCGGCGCACAAGGCGGACAGGCTCCGCAGGGTGGGCAGGCTGCGCCGGCTCCGGCCGCCGCTCCGGCTCCTGCTCCCGCCCCGACCCCGGCACCCCAGCCGTCGGGCACCGCCGCACCCCAGCCCGCCTCGACCGAGTCGGACAGCCGCGACGGCACGCAGCGTGATTCCGATCCTGCTGCCAAGGCCCGGCCCCCGGTGCCCGAGCCGGTCAAGGTGCAGCAGCCCGAAGCCACGCAGGCTCCGGCGCCTGCCCCGGCTCCTGCGCCGGCTGCCGCTCCCCAGGAGCAGCATGCAGCGTCCCGCTGACCTGCAGGACGGCGGACTGCCCATGGGCGGTCCGTCGCTGCGGGCGGTGCCCCGGTCCGGCGGGGAACGCGCCTCGTCGGCGGGGGCTGCCGGCCGGCCCCGGACCGGCCGCGGCATGGTCTTCTGAACTCGACCCGCGCCGGTCTCCTTTCCACATTCCGCCGGAATATCCGCCTGCAGGCTGCCGAGGGAGGGCGCGCAGCTGCCATGCCCGCAGCGAGGCCCTGTCCCGCAGGGATCCGTTTCTCTTCCATCCATTCACAGGAATCCACATCCATGTCCGTCTCTCTTCAGACATATTCCCAATCCACGTCGCTGCGGACCACCGAGACGCCGCCGGCCATGCCGGCAGGCAGCGCGGAACTGGCGATCGACCAGCTCGTGCTGCAGGTGCTGGAGCAGGTGCTCAAGGCCCTGCAGGGCACCGGCCAGGGGGGCCATGGCGTCGGCTGCACAGGCGGCACGCGCTCCGCGGAGGGGCAGCGCAACGGCCCGGAGGGGGTGCTGCAGCGTTTCGCCGAACTGCTCAAGCACCTGGGCCAGGCGCTCGAGAAATCGCTGGCGGCCGTGCGGGCGAACGCGTTCGCGAACAGGCTGGCGCGCGCCCTGGGCTCCGATGCCCGCACCCTCGACCGGCTGGGCGATGGCGCGGACAACGGCAGCTTCCAGTCCTTCGCGAAGGACTTCCTCAAGAACCTCGATGCGCTCTCGGGCAATGGCGCGGCCAGCGGCTCCGGCCGCGTGGGCAGCGGCAGCGGGGATGACGACGATGACCTGGGCGATCTCGTGCGCCAGTTGATCCTGGCGATGCTGCTAGGCAATCCCCAGGCGCTCGCCAAGCTGCTGGGCCACCGCGGCGCCGGCTCCGATGTCCTCCTGAAGGTGCTGGAGCAGTTCGTGCAACTCCTGGGCCTGGGCCTGCAGGCTGCGGGTGGCGGCGCGGCGGGCGGCAGCCATGCTGCCGGCGGTGGTGGCGCCGAGGCCATGGCGGAGCTCGTCAAGCAACTGCTGGGCGCCTTCATGCAGGGCGATACCAGCGGCGTGGACAAGCTGCTGCAAGGCCAGGGCGGGAGGCATTCGCTCCAGCAGATCCTGGCACTGCTGACGCAACTGATCACCATGCTGTCCGGCGGCAAGCCCGATGGCGGCGGCCCGGCAGGCCAGGGCGGCGGCCCGGGTGGCGGTCCGGGCGCAGGCGCCCCCGCATGCGGCGGCGGTGCCGGCCCCGGTCATGCCGGCGCAGGAACCGGTGCAGGTGCAGGCGGTGGTGCAGCCGGCAAGGGCGTGGACGGCGCGCACGGCGTGGCGGCGCCTTCCGGCCAGGGCGGCGCTCCCGTGGTCCGTTCCATGGATCCCTCCAGGCCCCTGAGCAGCGCGCAGGCCAGACAGTTGCAGGAGGCGCTCAAGCCCGACGCGGTGGGTGCGGACGGCGTGGGCATCTACAACACCACCCGCGTGATCCCGGCCGGCGTGCAGGTGGATTTCAACGGTGCACGGATCAAGGCCGGACCAGCCCTGGGCGACGGCGGCCAGGCCGAGGGCCAGAAGCCGCTGATCCGCATGGAGTCGGGGTCTTCCATCGCCAACCTGGAGCTGTCCGGGGCGGACGGCATCCATGCGATGGGGGACGCGAAGCTCGACCGCATCAAGTGGGCCGATGTCGGGGAGGATGCCTTCACGATGAAGGGACCGGGGCATGTGGAGGTCACCAACAGCTCCGCCTTCAATGCCAGCGACAAGATCTTCCAGCTCAACGCCGGCGGTTCCTTCAAGCTGGACAACTTCACGGCGGACACCTTCGGCAAGGCCGTGCGGACCAATGGCGGAAAGGACTTTCCGATCGATATCTCGGTGACCCGTTCGTCGTTCAGGAACGGCAAGGAGGCCGTGGTGCGTTCCGACGCGGAGCAGGCGAAGACCCACCTGGCCGGCAACACGGTGGTGGACACGCCCCATGACGTGATCGCTCCCCAGGCTGCGCAGGTCGAGGGTGCGCAGCACCGCGGAACCAAGAGCTATACCGGCTGACGGCGCGCGGCGCAGGCCGCCGCCGGTGACCCGGGCAAGGCCCTGGCCATGCGCGCGAGCGGCATGCCAGGGCCTTTTTTCCTTGCCCGGGCGTAGGGCGCCGGGCGCCCCTCGTGGTCAGCCGGCCGCCCGGCTCACCCAGCGCGGTGCCGGGCCGCGGCGGCGCAACCACGGGGCGCCGCCGCGGCTGTGGAGGGCCTTGTCCGTGACGCGGTTGTCCCACAGGTCCAGGCTGGCCAGGCTGGCGCTGCCGGCAAGCGCGTGGGCGCCCGCATTGCCGACCTGGTTGCGTGCCAGGCCGAGCCGGCGCAGCCGCGGGTTGGCGGCGAATGCGCGGGCCCCGGCCGATCCCACGGCATGGCCTTCCAGGTCGATTTCTTCCAGGGACGGGCTGGCGGCGAGGGCGAGCGCGCCGCGTTCCCCGATGCGCACACCCTCCGCCGAACTGTTGTTGAGCACCAGCGAGGCCAGTTGCGGGCAGCGCGAGAGCGCCGAGGCGCCGGTATCGCCGATGCGGCAGTCTCCCGCATCGAGGAAGCGCAGCGAATCCGAAGCCGCCAGGGCGCCGGCGCCGGCATCGCCCAGCGGGTTGTGGGCGATGACCAGGGCGTCGAGCGCGGGCAGGCTGGCCAGGGCGGCTGCCCCTTCTGCGCCGATGCCATTGCGTGCGAGGTCGAGCTGCTGCCACCGGGTGCCCGTGGCCAGGGCGCGGACGCCGGCATCGCCCAGGCGGTTGCGGTGCAGGTCCAGGGCGCGCAGCGCGGCACCGCGCGCCAGGGCCGCGGCTCCCGCCGCCCCGATCTGGTTGGCCTGGACCGACAGCGTCTGCAGGCCGGGCAGTGCCGCCAGGGCCCGTGCGCCATCGTCGCCCAGCGCGTTGTGGTTCAGCGAGAGGGTCCGCAGGCCCTGCATGCGTGCGATCACGGCGGCGCCTTCGGCCCCCAGGCGGTTGCCGTCCAGGTCCAGTTCCACCAGGCTGCGCAGGCCCGGCAGCGCGGGCGCGGCTTCGGGGCCCAGTCCGTTGCCGCGGGCCTGCAGGCGCGAAAGCCGAGGCAGGGACGAAACGGCCGCGAGCCCTTCCGGCGTGAGGCCGCAATGGTCCAGCCGCAGCGTGGCGAGCGAGCCCGCGCCCGCCAGCGCACGCGCTCCCTCCGCATCCAGCGGCACGTGGGCCAGTTCCAGGGTCGCCAGGCGGCTGTGGCGTGCCAGCGCGTGCACGGCTTCGGGCCGCAGGGCCATGCGCCGCAGGGCCAGGGTGGCCAGCGGCAGGGCGAGCAGCCACGACAGGCCGCGAGCCGTCAGCCCGGTGCAGTCGGACAGCTCCAGGGACTGGAGCGTGGCGGGCAGCAGGCGCAGGTCGTCGTCGCAGAAGTCGCCACGCAGGGTGAGCCCGCGCAGGCCCCGCATGTCCTCCCGGCACAGCGCGAGCAGGCCCCGGACGTCGCGGACGGTATGTTCCTCGGGGCCGGCGTCCGGGCCGGCAGGGGCATGGGAGAAGGCGTTCATGGTGTGTCGCCGCGCGAGGGCGGATTGCAAAGCGCCCAGGGTAGGGGGGCAGCGGCGCGGAGGTGCCTGCGGACACGAAGAGAACGCCGGCGTGGCGAGGGAGGGCGGCGACCCGGGAATGACCAGGAGCGGGCCAGGGGGGCTTCGCGGTACCGCACGCGGCTTCGCCCGCCGCGCGCGGGCGGGCCCGCGCCTTCCTAGGATGAATCCAAGCAGTCGATCCGCCTGGCGGCTTGGTCTGCGGCGGCGCGGACATCGCGCTGATCCGACGGTCACCCGGACATGGCGGACCTTTTAGAAATCTGGAGGAGTATGACAATCAAAACAACCGAGTCCGCGCAGGCGCATGTGCCGCCCCGGATACCCCTGTCCCCTGCGCGCCGCGCCTGCCTGGCGGCCGCCCTGCAGCACATGGGGGCCGACGATGCCTCCGTGCGCGCCTTCGCCGAGCAGGGCATGGTGATGGTCAACGACGTTCTGCTGGCGATCGCATCGCTGCAGGAGCGCGATGACGGTCGCTGGCTGGCCTCCGCGCTGCTGCCCCGCCCCGAGGGCGTCTCGAGCGCCCGCTGGAGCGAAGCCCTGCTGGTGGCGAACGGGCAGACGATCCTGCTGGCTCCCTGGGCTTTCAGCCTGGACGACAGCGGCGACGCGGTGCTGCTGATGTCCCTGGAGCCCGACATGGCCGATGCCCGCATGCTGGCGGCCTGTTTCGACGGCATGCTGTCGCTGTGCGAGGCCGTGTCCACCGGTGCCCAGGCACTGGCGCAGGCTGCCCAGACGGGCAAGGAGGCCGCATGAACGCCCCGCTCGACCTGTCGAAACAGCCGCCTGCTCCCGTGCAGGAATTCGAGGCCTCGCCGGCCCTGCAGGCCCTGGTATGCGATGCAGCGCTGGTGCTGGGCGCCAGCGCCGGACAGGCACAGGAGGCAACACGCACCGGCCGCTTCGAACTGGAGCGGCACACCGTGGCCGTGACGCCCGATGCCAGCGAGGAAACGCTGCTGCTGTCGGTGGACCTGGGCCCCGACTACCTGGCCGATCCCGATCGCGCGCAGGCCGCACTGCTCGCCAACATGCACCTGTTCGTCAAGGCCGGCGTCGTGTTCGCCCGCGGCCCGGCCGGCCCCGTGCTCGTGGGCCGCTGGCCTTCGACCGATGCGCAGGCACTCGCCAACGGCGTGCGCCAGATGGGCGCGATCGCCCAGGGCTTCCGGGCCCCCAGCCCTTCCGGGGCCTCACTTTCCTCTTCCCTTTCCCGGCCGGCGCGAGGCGCTGGCGAACGCCAGGAGTGACGCCATGACGCCCCTTTCTTCGACCCACAGGTCTTCCACCACCCCCGCTGCCGGCGATCACGGCGCCAGTTCTCAGTCCGGTGCATCCACCTCGCAGGCCCCGGCGGCCCGCGGCAGCCAGCGCATCGGCAACGAGGGAGGACCGCCGGTGCGCAACGCCAGCGGGCGCGCCCGCGCGGACGCGCCGCTCCCCCAGCGCCTCCCGCGCGTGGCGATGGACATGTCGCCCCAGCGGGAAATGGTGCCCCTGCGGGACCGCAGCGATCTCGGATCCAGCCATCCTTCCTTCCGGACGGAGGCAACGCATTACTCCGACGCCTTGCAGGACGAGTTGCCCCACATCGAATTCAGTCCTTCCGGCTCGCTGGCGAGCCCTGCAGCGGACGGCTCCGACGCCGCCCGTGAGTCCTTCCGCACAGCCATGGGCGAACGGCAGCCGTCCCCGCCCGCCGGCAACGAAGACGGCGCTGCCGTGCCGGCGCAGCAAAGCTGGCGGCAGATGGCGACCGCAGCGTTGCGCCATCGGGCGACAGCCGCCCGGCAGGCCGTGCAGAGCGGCGGCGAGGCGTTGGGGCGCACGGCGATGGCCCCGGTCTCCCTGGCCCGCAGCGGCGTCTCCGCGGCGTGGAACATGGGCAGCCAGGCCTTCCGCATTCCGAAGGTGGCCATCGGCCATCTGACGCACCAGGGCATCGCCGTGGGAGTGACCACCGCGGTGCGCGAAGTGGCCGCGGAAGCGCTGATCGCAGGCTTGCGCCAGGCGCCTGCCGGTGCGCTGCTGGGTATCGAGATCGGCATGGGCGTGGTCAACATGTCGCTGCAGGCACTGCGCCAGGTGCGCGAGAAGCGCAATCCCGACGTGGCGGCGCGAGGCTTTCATGCGCTGAGCCCCGAGCAGTGGGCGAACAAGACGCCGGAGCAAAAGGCCCAGCTGCGCAAGGAGCAGCAGCAGCACTCGGACCGCGTCGTCTCGCTGCAGATGGCCTCGGTCATGGTGAATGTGGGCTTCGCGGCGTACGGTACGGCGCATGGCGACAACTCCTTCGCGGCATCCAGCATCGCGAGCGAGGCCAAGGTGATCGCCTATTCGCTGATGCGGGACGGCATCCAGTCCAAGTTCTCCATGATCAGGATAGACAAGCCGACCAACGGGGTGAGCGGCAGCCACCTGACTGGCGCGGGGCTGTTCTATGGGGGAGCCAACCTGGCGGCCGCCTATGCCTGGGGCGCGTTGCCGCCCCTGGCCCTGCCGGCCGGCGTGACGACGGCGAACGTGCGCGACGTGCTGCGCGGCGTGCCGGTGGAGGGCTTGTCCCTGCAGGGCGCCGTCGGCGCCACGGCCAAGATGATCGGCGTGAAGGCCGCCATCAACACCGTGCTGGAGGCCTCGGACTGGTTCTCCGTGACCGAGCAGGAGGCGCGGCAGGCGGGCGCGAAGCAGCAGCTGGCCCCCCGCATCCTGCCTGACGACTACGGTCGCCTGAAAGACCATGTCGCCGCACGCGTCGCGATCATCGACAGCTCCAACTCGGTCGGGGACCTGGTGGGCTTCCTCACCAAGGACATGCCCCCGGCGACCAGTGCCCTGCTGACCAACGGTGCGCAGGGGATCTGGGCTGGCGTCAACTACAAGAGCATCGGCTCCACCTGGCAGGCCGACGGTGCCGTGCGTGCCGCGGAAGACCGCCGTGCCGTGCCCCACGGTGCGGAGAACGTCTGATCCTTGCGCCAGGCTGTCCCATGATGCCCGCCCCGACGGACACCTCCCCGGTCCGCTCCCGCGGTGGATGGGGCCGGCGGCTCCGCGCCACCGCGGTGCCGGCCGCCGGGGCACGGCTGCCGCTGCGGAGGGCGCGGGCACTGGCGGCGGTGCCCGCGCCCGTGCGCGCCGCCATGGCGGCTGCATCTCCGCGCGATCCCGGTGACGGCGCGCCGGCTTCGCCCGCCCGCCAGTTGCTGGAGCGCTTCCAGTTCTGCGAGCTGGATGCCATGCCCCCTGGCCGCCTGCGCCAGGTGGTGGAGCTTCTCGGCGGCCGGGGCCGGGCACTGAGGACGGCGCCGTTGCGCGCCAACTGGAAGGCGCTGCGCCTGGCCCTGGAGGAGTCCGCGCTGCGTGCACTGCTGCTCGAACGTACCGACGAGGTGGTCGCGTTCCTGCTGCGGCCCGGGGCGGCCTGCGATCCTGGGCAGGGCGCGCAGGCCTGCGCCGCGGGCGCCGGGGCGCAGGCGCTGGCCACCTTCCCTTCGCCTGAAGTGTTTTCTCCAGGGTGATTCTTCCGGACCCCGCAGCCCGGCTGCCCGGCTGCGGGTGCTTTGCCCCGGCCCCGGAACCGGGAGCCTGCGCCCGGCCACGCGCGGCCGGGGCGGGGCGTGTCAGCCCGAGATGTCCGAGAGCGTATCGACGGAACGGCCAAAGTCCCAGAGGTCGGACGTGGACTGGTTGAGGAAGGCGCGGATCTCCTCGTGCTTCTCCATGGCCTCGTCGGCCAGCGGGTCGTTGCCGGGCTTGTATTCGCCCATCTGCACCAGCGGTTCGATCTCCTCGTACTTGGCCATGAGCTGGCGGAAGCGCCCGCCGGCCTGCTGGTGTTCCCGCGGCACGATCTGCGACATCACGCGCGAGAGGCTGCCCAGCACGTCGATGGCCGGGTACTGGTTGCGCGCGGCGATCTTGCGCGAGAGGATCATGTGCCCGTCGAGGATGCCTCGCACTTCCTCCGAGATCGGGTCGTTGCCGCTTTCATCCTCGTAGAGCACGGTATAGAGCGCCGTGATGGAGCCGCGCGCGCCCATGCCGGCACGCTCCAGCAGCCGCGGGATCTCGGCGAACACCGAAGGCGGAAAGCCCCGGCGCGCCGGCGGTTCACCCGCGGCCAGGCCGATCTCGCGCTGTGCCCGTGCGAAGCGGGTGAGCGAATCCATCATCAGCAGCACCTTCAGGCCCTGGTCGCGGTAGTACTCCGCCACGGCCGTGGCCACGTGGGCCGCCTTGGCCCGCTCGCTGGAGGAGCGGTCCGAGGTGGCGCAGACCACCACCGAGCGCGCCATGCCTTCCTCGCCGAGGATGAATTCGACGAATTCGCGCACTTCGCGGCCCCGCTCGCCGATGAGCGCGATCACGCTGACGTCGCACTGCGTGCCGCGCGCGAGCATGCCCATCAGCGTACTCTTGCCCACGCCGGCGGGCGCGAAGATGCCCATGCGCTGCCCTTCGCCCAGGGTGATGAGGCCGTCGATGGCCTTCACCCCCGTGGGCAGGGGGTGTTCGATCATCTCGCGCTCCATGGGCGTGGGCGGCAGCGCGAACACGGGCCGCGTTTCGCTGCAGTCCAGCGGCCCCTTGCCGTCGATGGGCTGGCCCAGGCTGTCGATCACGCGGCCCAGCAGCCGGGGGCCGACGGGCACCGAGAGCACTTCGCCCAGGCCCACCACCGGCGATCCGCCGCGCACGCCGAGGATGGAGCCGAAGGGCGAGAGAATGCTCTGCCCGTTGGCGAAGCCCACCACCTCGGCCGCCTGCAGCAGCTCGCCGCGCTCGTCCAGCACGTGGCACAGCTCGCCCAGCTTGGCGTCCAGGCCGTTCACGCGCATGAGCGTGCCGATCACCTCGGCCACCTTGCCGCTGCGGCGCACCAGCGGGGCGGCGGCGATCTCGCGCTCCATCCAGCGGGCGATCCGCGCGGTTCCGTTCACGTCATGCATCGTGGTCCTCCCGGGCCAGGCGGTCGTCGCCCTGGCCTTCGTCCTGGTATTCGTCGTTGTCGTCCTCGCCCAGCCGGCTCGCATAGGCCACGGTGACCGGCTCTTCGGCGGCCACGCGGACGGCGCGCTCCAGCGCGCCGCGCAGGCCGGCCAGCTGCACGTGCAGACTGGTGTCCAGGCGGCCGATGTCGGCATCGAAAATGCTGCTGCCGGGCGGGAGGTCGGCATCGGCTTCCACCTGGACGCGCGGGGCATCGGGGTCGCTGCCGATGGCCGATAGCGCGGCGCGTGCCGCATCGGCATCGTCCGGATGGACGCGCAGGCGCGCGGTGCGTGCGTCGCCCAGGGTATCGCGCAGGGTCAGGATCGCGCGTTGCAGCAGGGCCTGCCTCGGCTCTGCCAGCACCATGCGTTCCACCGCCATCGCGACGACGGCCGCCAGGCGCTTTTCCATGCCCGCCATGGCGGCATCGTGCGATGCCTGCAGCGCGGCGAATTCCGCGTGCCAGCGGCGGGCGGCTTCCTCGGAGGCGTCGGCCACGGCCTGCTCCGCGAGGAGCCGGGCATCGGCACGGGCCTGATCGACCAGCGCTGCGGCGTCGGCCGCGGCCTGGTCGCGCAGCGCCTGCGCCTGCCTGCGCGCGGCCTCCAGCAGGTCGGCCGCCTCCTGCCTTGCCTGTGCGAGGAGGTGCTCGCCTTCGGTGCGCGCCCCTTCCAGCACGGCCACGGCCGTGGTGGCGGTTTCGAATTCAGCGGCCCGGAGAATGCCGGCCGGCGAATGCAGGCCGGCGCCTGCGGGAGAAGACCAGATCAGCATGCGCGGCCCTCCGGGAACAGGGTTTCCAGCGCCTGCAGGCGCTCCCGCGCCGCGGCCGATGCCCGGGGCACCAGGTGGGGGCGGGGAGCGCCGGAGCGCGATGCCGGCAGGGCCAGCCGCACCATGCGCCGCAGCGCGCGGTCCGGCCAGGCACCGGCGCGCACCAGTTCGCGGTAGCCCACCCAGGACCATGCGAGCGGTGGCCAGCCGGCCACTTCAGGAGATACGGCAGCGCCGCCGTCGCGCGCGCGCAGCGGGGCGAAGGCGGGGCCCAGCGCTTCCTGCAGCGCCGTGCGCGCGCTGCGCTGCACGCAGCAGCGCAGCACGCCGGGGCGGCCCAGCAGCGCCAGCGCGCACAGGCGCGCCAACAGCGATGTCCGGTCCAGCAGCGCGAGGCGCGCACCGCCATCCTCCAGCCGTTCCAGCGGGGGCAGGGGGCCGCAGCGGCGGACGAACCAGTCCTTGGACAGGGTGCCCTGCACCTGCGGAGGCAGCGCATCGCCGTGTGCCGCGGCGGCGCCCACGGCGTCCGTGGGCCGCAGCCAGCTGGGATCGACGTGGTCGGGCAGCGCATCGATGCGGGCCTGCAGTTCGCAGGCCAGCCGGGCGAGATCGCGTGCGCGGCTCATCCCGCGAGTCCCTTGGCCATGGCGGGGGCCGACGGGAGGGGCGCCGCGGATGCGGGAGATGGCGCGGATGCGTCGGCGGCGAGTTCGCCGGCGGCGGCTTCCGGCTTGCGGCGCAGGCCGGCGGGCAGCCAGGCCGGCCGCTTCCAGGCGATCCAGCCCGCCGCGCCGCCCAGCACCAGCAGCACGGCGGCGGCCAGCGCGGCCCAGAGGCCGGCGCGCGAGGCTTCCTTCTCCGGCGCGGGGCCGATGGGCATCCCCGGCACGAGCGTGACCGTGACGTTCTCGTACGTCAGGCCTTCGACGCTGCGCGCCACCATGTTCTTGATGCCCGCGGTCAGCCCGGCGATGTTCGCGCTCTCGCGGTACTTGATGAACACCGCGGCGCTCGCGGGCTTGACGGTGGAGGCGAGCGGGTCGTTGTTGGGCAGCACGATCTGCACACGCGCGGTGACCACGCCGTCGATCTGCGACAGCGTGGCCTCCAGCTGCTGGGCGACGCCGTAGATGAAGCGCACCCGCTCTTCCGTCGGGGTGGAGATCAGGCCTTCCTTCTTGAACATCTCGCCCAGGGTGGCATGGCGCTCGCGCGGCAGCCCGTAGGAGCGCAGCACGGCGAGCGAGCGCACCACGTCGCTCTTTTCCACCTGCACGTTCCAGGTCTTGCCGGCGTCGGAGGTCGCCTTGCCCGCGTCGATGCCGCTTTCGAGCAGGGCCGCCACCATGTCGTTGGCGTCTGCCTCGGTCTGTCTGGTAAAGAGGTCGTCCTTGCAGCCGACGAGCGCCAGCAGCAGGACGAGGGGAGCGAGCCACCGGCGCAGCGGCGAGAAGCCCCGGGCCGGATATGGCGTGTCATGCGTCATGGTGGCCTCCGCTCACTGGTTGCGCATCAGCGTCTGCAGGCCGCTCTTGCCGCTCTGGGCCAGATAGACCATGGCATGGAACTGGAACTGCATGCCGGACACCCGGTACATCAGCTCGATCTGGCGGGACGTCATGTCGATGTCGTTCATCGAGTTGTCTTTCTGCGCGTGGGCCAGCGCGTGCATGTCCTGCAGTGCCTTGCGCATGGATTCGTCCTGGTGCATGAGCGCGTTGCCCAGGGTGGAGTCGGGGGCCATCTCGGCCAGGGGCGCCTGGGGCTTGCCTTCCATCATGCGCGCGAACTTCTCCGCCAGCGCGCTCAGGTTGCTGGGCTGGGCGGCGCCGGATTCGATGGCCGGCGCGGGGGATACGGGCAGCTGGAGGGCGTTCATGGCGGTGTCCTGTAGGGAGAAGGGGGTACTGCGCGCGGGGCTCAGGCGCGCAGCTGGAATACGAAGGGATTGGTGAGCGGATCCACGGGCGCGAACTTGCGCGGGCGGAATGCGGACTGCGGATCCGGCGTCTCGCCGGACTCCTGGGGAGCGGCGTCCTGGCCGGCAGCGTTGCCATCGGCATCGCCGGCCTGTGCGAACAGTTGCTGCACCAGGTACAGGGCCGTGGGGTCCGTGCAGCCTGCCAGCACCTCGTCGGCATTGGCGCGCCAGGCGGGGTCCCGCATGAAGCGCTGGCAGCGCGCCATCAGCGCCTTGGCCATGCCCCAGTGGGTGGGGCTGCCTTCCACGTTGCGCATGAGGCGGATGCACTCTTCCACCTGGCCGCGCTGGATGCAGATCCAGCCTTCCAGCAGGTCCAGCTCGACCATGCGGGGACGCAGTATGCGCGCGCCCTGGAGGATCTCGGCAGCGTCGTCGGTGAGTTCGAGTTCGACGGCTTTCGTCGCCAGATTGATAAGGCCGGCGACCACTTCTCGTCGAGAGATTTTCGGGGTCATGGAGCGGTCTCCCTGGAGGATTTTTGGGGTGCGTCCGACGGGTCGAATGACGGCCCTGCGGTGGCAGGCGATTCGCGCAGCGCGGGCTGCGCGGCCGCTTCGGTGCCGGAATGCACCAGAACCGCGTAGGCCGCGCAGGAGAGCGTGGCCACGGCCAGGAACACGGCATACGGCATATGCGTCGTCCCTGGATCGGCGTCTCGGACTGCGCGGGGCACCGCGTGCATCAGTTGGGTGCGAGGCCGGACAGGCCCTTGCCCATGGCACCGATGGTCTTGGCGTTCATTTCCGCCATTTCCTTCTGGAAGTTCAGCAGGGCCTGCTTGGCCATGTTGCGGGTGCTGGCGTCGGTGAGCGCCTCCTGGTTCCGCATGTTTTGCTCTTGCAGAGCGATGGAACGCATCGTTGCTGCGTCTGCGCCGGAAACGGACATGGTGTGACTCCTTGGGTCGAAAAATCGTGAAGGGATGCAATGGGAGGCGGGCTGGCGCCGCGCCGCGTGCCGCCGGGCGGCCGCGCACGGCGCATGCCGCGTCAGTTGGGGGCGAGACCGGAGAGGCCTTTTCCCATGGCGCCGATGGTCTTGGCGTTCATTTCCGCCATTTCCTTCTGGAAGTTCAGCAGGGCCTGCTTGGCCATGTTGCGGGTGCTGGCGTCGGTGAGCGCCTCCTGGTTGCGCATGTTCTGCTCTTGCAGAGCGATGGAACGCTGCGTTGCTGCGTCTGCGCCGGAAATGGACATGGTGTGACTCCTCGGGAAAATGAATGACTGGGTGAAAAGGGATGCGATGTCGCGCCACGCCCTGCGCGGCGCCGTGGACATCAGTTGGGTGCGAGGCCGGACAGGCCCTTGCCCATTGCGCCGATGGTCTTGGCGTTCATTTCCGCCATTTCCTTCTGGAAGTTCAGCAGGGCCTGCTTGGCCATGTTGCGGGTGCTGGCGTCGGTGAGCGCCTCCTGGTTCCGCATGTTTTGCTCTTGCAGAGCGATGGAACGCATCGTTGCTGCGTCTGCGCCGGAAACGGACATAGAAAACTCCTCGAGAGAATGTTGCGGTGCGAACCGCGGTTAGCGAAGACCGCACCCTGCGATCTCCATCCGGGAGGCGCGCCGGCAACGCCGCCGCGCCGTGTCTTGTGGCCTGCCCTTCAGTGGATGACGGGCTTCTGGGTGGCCCGGCCCAGGAAATGCAGCACCCCTTGCGCGGCCTGCCGCACCGGCTGGTCCACGCTGGTCGCCAGCACGTTGTCGATCCAGTGGCGCCAGGCGGGGTCGCCGTTGAAGAGCAGCGTGAGCGCCAGGGCGACCTTGCTCACGCCGTCTTCCGGGTGGGTCTCCACGTGGTGCAGCAGCTGGTCGTGTTCCTTGCCCCGCTGTCCGGCCATGGCCAGCACGATGTTGCGGTAGAGCAGGTAGGTGCTCGAGTCCTCGAGCGTGGCCTCGACCGCCCGGCTGATCGTGTCCGCGTCGCTGCCGACGCGGTACACGGTGCCCAGCAGGGCGACGCTCATGAGGTTGCGGTAGATCACCGGATAGGGCGCGGCCGGCGCTTCGGCGGCGGCGTACGGAGCAGCGGCGGGGTGGGGGGCGTGGATCATGGTCGTGCCTTCCTCACACCGCCAGCGTCGTGCCGTGCAGGGTTTCCCAGATCTTGCGGATCACGCGCTGCGAGGCCTGGAACGCATCGACCAGCTGGCCGATCAACTGGCGCTCGGCGTCGATCTCCGCCTGGATCCGCATCGCACTGCTTTCGCGGGCGACTTCGTCGAAGTAGCGGATCATGGCGCGTGCGCGGTCTCCGCTGAGGTCTTCGCTCAGGGCCTGCTCTAGGTTCTCCAGATCGCTGAAAATGGTGGATTCGATGGATGCGGTCATGGTCTGAAAAGGTCTCTTGGGTGTGTTATCGGAAGGACGCCGGCTGGTCGGCCGAAGCGATCCGCGAACCGGACGTGAGCGAAAGGTGCTTCACCCCGTCCCGGGTCTGCATGTACTGCAGGCCGTCGGTTTCCATCAGCGCGCTCATGGCGGGTGGGCTGGCCGGGGGGCGCTGGGTCGCGGCCACGTCGATGCCGCGCACCAGCGGTGCCAGGTCGGTGGCCACGCGGGCGGCGTTCTGCTGCAGGGCGGCGAGGTTCGCCACCTCTCCCGTGACCGTGAACAGGCCGTTGCCGTGGTGGGCGATGCGCAGGCCAGGCTGGCCCAGTGCGTCGGAGATGCTCTGCGCGACTTCCGTCGCCGAAGCGAAGGACTGCACGATGCGGTCGCCCTGGAAGCTGGCCAGGCGCTGGCGCAGCGCGTCGGCATCGGAGGGCTGGCGCAGCAGTCCGCGCACCACCACGCCGTCGCCCTGCTGGGCCACTTCGTAGCCCGCCACGGAGGTTTCCGCCAGGGCGCGTTCCACGCGCATCTTCAGCGGCTCGGGCGGCAGCACCGAGGTCAGCGCCTTGCGTTCCGCCTGGCTCTGGCTCAGGGGCGCGACGGCGGCGCTGAGCGCTGCCGTCATGAGCGCCGTGCCGACCACGGCGGAGGTGATGCGTGGCCACATCGACCGCCCCTTGGCGGGGGCGGCGGGCGGGGCAGCGACGACAGCGGCGGCGGGTGCCAGCCGGGCGATGATGTCCGCGTCGGCAGGCCAGGTGGCATCGGCGGGACCGGCGCACAGCACCACGTCGCCGAAGCGCCGGGGCGTGAAGTCGGCCAGGACGGCGGAGGACTGTGCCCCTGCGGATGCCGTTGCGATGTGGACCATGCCGTCGTCTCCAGCGTCGATGACCACCGGTTCGGCGGTCCAGTCGAGCAGCTGGATGTCCGCCGTGTCGTCCGCGCTGATGTGTTGGCGCGTTGGAGTCAAATCTATGCGGGCCCCGGCGTGCTGGCCGGTCAGGATACGAAGTTGCTTCATGGCTTGCGAACCTCCGGAGAGATCGAGGAAACGGTGGTCGGTGCGTCCTGCGCGAGGACGCGCGGCGTGATCAGGAACAGGCGCTCGGTGCGGCGGGTGAGGCGCTCCGTGTTGCGGAAGACCCCGCCCACGACGGGCAGCTTGGACAGGCCCGGCACCGCGTTGTCCTGCGTGTTCTCCGATTCGACGGTGATGCCGCCGATCAGCAGGCTCTCGCCTTCGCGGACATGGGCCTCGGTGCGGATCTCGGTCTTCTTGACCAGGGGGATCTGGTCCACCACGTTCGTCTCGAAGGCGCCGTCCTCGATGTAGAGGCTCAGCTTGATGTTGTTCTTGCCTTCCACCGCGGTGACCTGCGGCGTCATCTGCAGCAGCGTGCCGGCCTCGATCTGGAAGAGATTGGCCTCCAGGTTCCCGGCGACGCGCACGGTGGCCACGCGTTTCTCGCGCATCACCGCTGCCCGGTTGGCGACGCCCAGCACGGACGGCTTGGACAGGATGCGCGCCTTGCCCTGGGCTTCCAGCGCGTTCACGTTGGCCAGCAGGTGGCGGCCCGCGTCGAGCACGATGGTGCTGAGCGCGGCCGGGGTGCTCGGACCGGGCAGGTTGGTGGCGATGCTGCTCGTGCCGGCGCGCAACGACCAGTTCACGCCCAGCGCATCCACGCTGTCGGAGTTGACTTCGATGATCGTGGCCTCGAGCTCGACGAGCTGCGGCTTCTGGTCCAGGCGGCGGATCAGCGATTCGTATTCGTCCATCCGGTCGGCCCGGCCGTACACGACGACGGAGTTCGTGCCCTCGTCGGCCTCGAACCGGGGCGGTGCCTCCTCGGCCTTGTCCGCGGCGGTGGCGGTGGGCAGGGACACGGGCTCGGGCGGACGCATGCCTTCGGAGGGGTTGGCGCGCGGCAGCGGCGGCAGGAACTGGTTGGCCGCGGGCACGGGCACGTAGGCGCTCATCTTGCGGCGCGTCTGCTGCTGGATCTTCTCGATCACCTCGGCGCTCGTCGCCTTGGACGTCGCCAGGCCTTCACCGTCATCCTTGCTGTAGAGCTTGCGCAGCGTCGTCGCCACGCCGGGCACCACGGAGTCGCCCATCGAGCGGTCGCTGGCGGAGGCGAACTGCAGGGAGAAGACGCGCACCGTGCGCTCGGCGCTGGCCGTGACGCCTGCATCCAGGGCCTCCAGCGCGGAGCTGACCAGTTCCACGTGCCGGGGCGGGCCGGACACATAGATCGTGCTGCTGGCCGCGTCGAAGCGGATGGGGTAGCGCTTGTCACCCACGTCCAGGGACTGCAGCATGGCCGTGAGCTGGTCGCGGCTGAATCCCTTGATGCGGAACATGCGGCTCTGGATGGACTTGCCCGGGTAGAAATACAGCGCCGAGCCGTCGTGGTACCAGAGCATGTTGTAGGCGCGCGCCACGCTGTCGAGGAACTCCCGGGGCCTCGCGTCGAAGTTCGCGTTGACGATGCCGTCCAGCCCGTCCGCCACCACGGCGGGGATGCCCTGGCTGGCGGCGAAATCCTGCAGCACGTCCGTCAGGCGCTTGTTCTCGGCGCGGTACACGAAGCGGCCGCGGTTGAGGGTGTCGGAAGCCCGCGAGGCAGGCACGAGTGTTTCCAGTGCCCGGGCGGCAGGGATGCTCGGTATCGCCACGGGCGCCGTGGCGGGCGGGACGGGAGCGTTGGCGGCGGCTGCGCCGACGGCGCCTGCCGAGAAGGTCGCCGCTGCCAGCGCGTGGTAGGAGGTGTGCTTGCGCGGCGAGGCCTTCTGCAGCGTGTTGCTGCGCTGGGCCGGGGCGGGCGCGGCGGCCGGGCTGGAGGGCGCTGCGTCCGTGCCGGCCGTGGCCAGCTCCGCGGCGGGCACCGCCAGGGCGGCGCCGGCGCCCGCCGAGGGCAGGCTGGAGAGGCTGGCGCTCAGCCGCAGCGAGGAGGCCTGGGCGGCGGGCAGGCCGGCCATGCCCAGCGCGAGCACCGCGCCGGCCAGCACGCTGCCGGCCATGCCGGTGGCTGCATGCCGTGGTCGGGGGGCGGAAATTTTGGGCATCACTGGAGCGCTCCGTTCGGTGTCTTCGTGTGGGGGACAGCTTAGGAGCCGGTGCCGGGCGGAGTGCGCGGGGATGCGAAGCCGCGCGACGGCTTGCGAAGCCCCTCCGCAGAGCGCGCCGCGCGGCAGGTTCCTTCGCCTTTCGGGCCATCGCTTCGAGCCTGGGGCCGCTGACGGCGGGGTGTCCGTTTGCAATGGCGATGCGGGCACTGCCGCGCGCCGGATATCGCCCGCGCGCAGGCCATGCCCTTCGATTGCGCTCCCGGACCGCCGCACGGCCCCGGGCACTCTCCCTCAGAAAGGAACGACGATGTCACTCCCCCGCACCGCGGCGAACGAACTGGTCTATACCCACGGCTATTACGAGATCCTGTCCCCCGGCGTGATCGCCGCCGCGCTGGAATCGCGCGGGCAGCGCGCTCCCGACCTGCAGGATCCGCTGTGCTATTTCGAGCTGGGCATGGGTTTCGGGGTTTCGCTGCTCGCCCATGCGGCCAGCTTTCCGCACATGCGCTTTTTCGGCAACGACTTCAATCCCGCCCACGTGACCTATGCGCGGGAACTGGCCCGCGACGCGGGGCTGTCGAATGTCGAGGTGTTCGAGGACGGGTTCGAGGAGCTGCCCGACCGCGACCTGCCGATGATGGACTGCATCGTGATGCACGGCGTGTACTCCTGGGTGTCCCCGGCGCTGCGGCAGGCGATCGTGCGCTTCATCGAGCGCCGCCTCAAGCCCGGCGGCGTGGTCTATGTGAGCTACAACACCCTGCCCGGCTGGGCCCCGCTGCTGCCGCTGCGCGAGCTGTTCCACCTGCATGCCTCGCGCGTGGCCGATCCGGGGTCGGACGCTGCCGGGCAGCTGCAGGGGGCGCTGGACTTCATCGGCCGGCTCGCGGCCTGCGAGGGCGGCTACGTGCAGGCCCATCCGGCAGTGGCCGAGCGCCTGCGGCACGCGCAGGTGGAAGGGCCGAACTACGCGCTGCACGAGTACGTGGGGCCGGACTCGCACCCGCTGTACTTCCACCAGGTGGCTGCGGAATTCGAGTCGGCCGGATTGTCGTTCGCCGCGCCGGCCCTGCTGGCCGAACAGGTGGATGCCGCCTGCGTGCCGGAGGAACTGGCCGCGCTGCTGGAATCGACCCTCGACCCCGTGCTGCGCGAAACACTGCGCGACTACGGCCTCAACCGCGCCTTCCGCCGGGACCTGTTCGTGCGCGGGGGGCAGGCGCTGGCGCCCGCCGAGCAGGTCGCGCGCATGCTGGAGCGCGAGTGGCTGCTGGCCGCGCCGCGCGACGCCTTGCCGCAGTGCGCGGCCCTGCGGCTGGTCGGCCAGTGGCTCGGCGAGGCGGCCTGCGCCGATCTGCTCGATGCGCTGGGCGAAGGGCCGGTGCGCCTGCGGGACCTGGCGGCCAGGCCGCAGCAGGCCCGCCTGCCCGCGCAGTCCATCCACGAGGCGCTGCTGCTGCTGTCCAGCAGCGGCGTGGTGATGCCGGCGCTGCCTGCCGCCCTGCGGGCCACGGCACGTGCGTCGGTGCAGGGTTTCAACACCGCCGTCCTGCAGCGCGGCGGCGCGGACGGCACGCGCCACCTCGTGTGCGGCGCCTCCGGGCTCGCGACCGAATGGACGCCCGCCGCGTTGCGGCAGATCCGCGCCGCGCAGAGCCATGCCGGCGACCCGGATGCCATCGCGCGCGCCGTGGCCGAATCGCTGGGCGGCGACGGCGTGCTGGACGCCGCCGAACTCGCGGAAAGCGCCCGGCAGTACCTCGCGCAGCGCGCCCCTCTGCTGCGCCGGCTGGAGGTGGTGTGATGGCGCGGCCTGCTTCCCGGATACGGGCCGCCCGCCGCATGCTGGCCGGCCTGTTCGCCCTGTCGGCCGGCGCGGCCATGGCGGCGGGCGCCTACGATTGCCGGCTGCCCGGCGGCGCGGCCCTGCTCGTGGTGGGTGCGGACATCGCGCAGCGCTTTCCCTCCATCGGCAGTTCGTGCAACGCAGCCGCCTGGACTCCTGCGCGCGACGTCGCGCTGCCCGGCTGGCCCGATACCTCGGCGATCGCTGCCGCGCGCGTGATCCATGCGCCGGCGCCCCGCGACATCTATGCACCCACGGCCGGCGCCGCGCTGCCGGGCATGCGCTGGCCGGAAGGCGGAGCGCGGCGCGGGCCCGGCATCAGCCCCCGGGCCGAAGCGCTGTCGCCGATCATCGAGTCCGCGGCGCAGCGCCACGCCATCGATCCCCACCTGGTGCGCGCGGTCATCCAGGTCGAGTCCGGCTATTCACCCCGCGCGCGGTCGCCCAAGGGTGCGATGGGCCTGATGCAGCTCATGCCTGCCACGGCCGCACGGTTCGGGGCCGCCTCCGAGGACGACATCCTCAGCCCCGCGGTGAATGTCGATGTGGGCGTGCGCTACCTCCGGTTCCTGGCCGACCGCTTCGGCGGCCGCACCGACCTCGTGCTGGCCGCCTACAACGCGGGAGAGGGCGCGGTCATCCGCCACGGATACCGCGTGCCGCCCTACCGCGAGACCCAGGACTACGTGCGCAAGGTCCTGGATCTGTATCCGCTGGCGAAACGCTAGGTAGAACAACAAAAGGCGGACCGACCGGTCCGCCTTCATGCGGCGTCGCTGCCGCAAGGGTCGTGTTCGCCGCGCCTACTGCAGGAAGCCCTGGAAGCCGGCGATCTGCTTTTCCGCAGGCCCGGCCACCGGCGCCAGCGCATCCGGCAGGGGCAGGTCGGACAGCAGCCATTGCACCAGTGTCCGGACCCCGAGCCGCGATGCCAGGGTGCCGGCATCCTGCGACAGCGTCGCGCCCCGGTCGCCCAGATCCTGCTGCGCGAGCGCGCGGGCAGCCTCCAGCAGCAGTCCCAGGCGGTCTCCGTCCGCGCCGGCCGGCCCGGTGTCCGGCAGCATGTCCAGGCGCCGTGCCGCCCGGGGAATCTCCGCCAGGCGGACCAGCCCCGCGATCAGCGCGGGTGCCGGCCGGGCGTTGTGGAAACCCCGCTGCGCATCCACCACCAGCCAGTCATGCTCCACGTCGATGTCCACGAGGCGGGGCAGGGGCGCCGTGCCGTCATCCGCATGGCCGGTCAGGCGCTGGAAGTCGGCGGTGCTGGCGAACACGTGGGTCAGCCGCCCTTCGACCAGCATGCGCAGCGTGTGGTTGGCCGCCATGCCGTGGCTGGCCCCGGCCATCGATTCCAGCCGGATCAGCAGGCCGTGCATGGCCATGTGCAGCAGCGCCAGCGAATTCATGCCGCAGGAGAAGCGCAATTGCGAGGACACCCACAGGCCCGAGGCCTGGGGAAAGCCTTCGTCCAGCAGCAAGGGCGGCTCCACGAGCGAGACCAGGCGCAATTGCACGCCGGGCCGGCCCCCGCAGGACACGAGCCGGTTGGCGCCGGAGCGCCAGGCCGCCGGAATGGCGGACGGCTGGGGAGACGAGGTCAGTGTGGGTGCATGCATGGTGCCACCTCGGTGGATGGAGAAACGGTGCCGCGCGCACGGCGGCGGAAGGGGTAGGCGGTCTTGCGCGTACCGCCCTGGGGCTCGAGCCGGTAGAGCAGGTCGCCGTCGCGTTCGCCGGCACGCTGCCAGCCGTGCCGGTCGAGGAAGCGCAGGCAGCGGGTGTTGTTCCGCTCCACCGCCACCGTGATGCCCGGCTGCAGCGCGAAGAGCCAGGCCAGGGCCGGCTTGAGCAGCAGCGCCCAGCGCCCGTGGTGGGAGGGCAGCACGGCGATGTGCGCCTCCTCGCCATCGAACAGGATGCCGCCGATGGGCTGGCCGTCGGCCTCGAAGCCGATCGACGGGCAATCCGCGTAGAACGCCGCGAAGCGCTCGCGCGTCACGGTGTCCGTGTAGCCCTGGCCGCCATAGCGCGCGGCGTCGGCGTCGTAGAACACGCCGAGATCGGCGCGGTCTGTCAGTTTCAGCATGTGTTGCTCCCTGGTGCGGACCGCCGGTCAGGCCGCCAGGGCGGCCGGCTCGTCCTCGGGTTCCATCTCCAGCAGCTGGCGCATTGCCTTGCGCACGTGCGGGTCGTCGCTTTCCAGGCACTGCTGCGCGTGGTAGTGCCACGTGGGGTCGCCCAGGATGTTCAGGCACAGGGCCTTGAGCTCCGGCGCGGTGTCCTCGCCCAGGGTGTTCAGGTACTGCAGGGCCTCGGTGATATAGCCGCGCTGGATGGCGATCAGCACCGGGAAGATCAGGTGCTCCTCGGTTTCGGGGCTCATGGCGTTCATCTCGTCGAGCAGCGTCTCGGCTTCGTCGAGGCGGTCGTCGCGCAGCGCCTCCACCAGGCGCACGGCCAGGGCGGCGACTGGGTCATCGGGAAGTTGGGTTTCGTCCATGGCTTGGCGTGCCTTTGCAAAGGAAGTGGGATGGGATGCCGGGCGGGGCGGACGGGCCGCCGCGCCCGGCGGCGGGCCGCGTCAGGCCCGGATCTGGTAGTGGCTGATCTGGGCTTCGATCTGCACCTGCAGCGTGGCTGCGGTGGAACTGCCTCCCAGCGGGAGCTTGTCGGCCAGGCCCTGCTCCACGGTCTGGCGCGCGGCCACACCGATGGCGCCCTGCACCGCATCGAAAACGCTGCGCGAGGCCTGCTCGATGGGCTGCATCGCCGCGTTGCGGGTGATGGCCGCCAGGTCGCCGCCCAGGGCGCGGGCGTTGTTGCCGCCGCCCGCCAGGCCCTGCAGCAGGCGCTGTCCGATGGCGTCGGTGGCCTGGCGGGTGGCCTGGTCGATGGCCATCTCGATGGACAGGCCCATCTGCTGGCGGATCTGCGCGGCTGCACGGCGCGCCATCTGGACCGGGCCCTGTCCGGCGGGAGCATCGGTGGTGTCCGACGCCTCCGACAGCGAGGCGAAGCCCTTGAGCGACGATGCGTCCAGCTGGCCGAGCGCGCTCTGGATGGCTTCCAGGATGGTGCGTGCGACCACCTGCTGCACGAACTGGTCCACGGCCAGCAGGATGGCCCCCTTGGTGGCCGCCAGGGCGGTAGCCGGTGCCATCGGCGGCAGGGCGCCGTCCAGGCCGCGCTGGCGGCCCGTGAAGGCATGGTTCACCGCGGCGCCGGCCACGCCCGCGGCGGCTTCCGTGCCGATGGCGCCCAGGCTGGAGCCCAGGCCCAGGCCCGTGCCCGTGCCAGCGCCCAGCGGCGACAGTTGCTCGTAGATCGCACCCTGGACGGCGGTCTGCGCCGAGAAGTTCAGGCTGTTGAGCGCGGCGTCCGTGGCGGCGCCCTGCACGCCGCGCAGGTGCTCTCCGGCCGTGGCACGCGTGCCGTCGGCGCGGCGGCGCCCGGCGGTGGCCTGGAAGAGGGCGGCGTTGGCCGCGCTGTCGAAGGCGTTCGCCCCGGCTTCGCCCACGCGCGAGTCGCCGTTGGGGTCCAGGGTCATCTGCACCTTCATCGTGAGCGTGGATACCTGCTCCTGCGCGAAACCGAGGGCGGCCGTGCGCGCCGTGTCCTGCACGGCGTGCCTGGCGCCCTGCAGCACGCCCGTGGCACCCGTGCCGCAGCCCGCGAACCGGCCGGCGCGCGAGCTGCCCAGGCCTCCGCCCACCGCAGCGCCCACCATGTCGGTGGCGAGCGCCCCGAAGCGCGAGGTTCCATGCGGATCCAGCACCTTGGCGGCGACCTTCGTGACCTCCTGCCCGGCCAGCCCGATGGCGGCGTCCACCGCCATGCGGGCCATGTTCTTGGCCACGCCGCCAGGGCCGAAGTTGGACGCCGTGTCCACCACCCCCATGGCCAGCTGCGTCAGTCCCTGGAAGGCCTTGGAGAAATTGCCCTTGGCGATGGCCTTGGCCGTGTTGACCACGCCGTCCTTGATGTTGGAGAGGCCTCCTTCCACGCTGTCCACGACGGAGTCGGCCAGCTTCTGCGCGGTTTTCTGCACCTTGTTCAGCACCTTGTCGAGCGCGCCGTCGAGCAGTGTGTTGGCCGCCATCGCTGCCGGCATGAGGTTCATGGCGCCGCGTGCCATGGTCAGGGTGGCGTCGGCCAGTCCCTTGAGTCCCTGGGCCGCGGCCTTCAGGTTCAGCGTGACGATTCCCTTGGCGATCTGGCCGACGCTGCTGACGGCTTTTTCGATTCCCTTCCCTATCGCCTGGAAGGCTTTCTTGATGGCACTCATCTTTAGTGGCTCCTAGTGGTTGACGTGGAAAAAAGCACCGGTGCACCAGGCACTTTCACCATCGGAAGGGGAATCGTGGATCGGTGGACCAACGCAGGTTCCACTGTGGGGGGGCGGCCCGGCGGGGCAGGCCGGGGGTGCGATGGCATGTAAGAAGATGCGAAGCGGCAGGCCGCCGCGCGCCGGGTGATAATGCGGCGCATGCTGTGTCCGCATGCGTTCCCTTCCCACCCCTGGCAGGCGACCTTTTCCGGTTTCCGCTGGCGCAAGCCTGCGCGCTGACCACCCCTTGCGCCCCGTGCCGGGCGCCCCCTCCCCAGTCCGCCCGGAAAGCGCCGCGCCCGCCGCGCGCCCGGGTGCCGGAACCGTCCCTGGAAGGGGCCGACGGACCCGCGGGTCCCGCCCCGTCCGCAGAAGGAAACACCCCATGCTGCTGATGATCGACAACTACGACAGCTTCACCTACAACATCGTCCAGTACTTCGGAGAACTGGGCGAGGAGGTGGAGGTGCACCGCAACGACGAGATCACCGTGGAGGAGATCGCGGCCCGCAATCCGCGCCACCTCGTCATCTCGCCCGGCCCGTGCTCGCCCGCGGAGGCCGGTGTCTCCGTGGAGGCCATCCGCCACTTCGCGGGCAAGCTGCCCATCCTGGGCGTGTGCCTGGGCCACCAGTCCATCGGGGCGGCCTTTGGCGGGCGCATCATCCGGGCCCGCGAACTGATGCACGGCAAGACCAGCACCATCACCACCACCGGCCAGGGCGTGTTCGCCGGCCTGCCCGAGCAGTTCACCGTGAACCGCTACCACTCGCTGTCCATCGAGCGCGAGTCCTGCCCCGAGGCGCTGGAGATCACGGCCTGGACAGACGATGGCGAGATCATGGGCGTGCGCCACAGGGAACTGCCCATCGAAGGCGTGCAGTTCCATCCCGAGAGCATCCTCACCGAGCATGGCCACGCCATGCTGAAGAACTTCCTCGCCACGAAGGCATGACCGCCATGGATGCCTCCCTGGTTTCCCTCTTCGAGTTCAAGCGCTGGTCCAATGGCGAGTTGCTCGCACTGGGCATCGCCTCGCGCGACCAGCTGCCCGCGGACGATTTCCGGACCTTCTCGCGGCTGCTGAACCACACCCACCTGGTGGACCGGATCTTCCGCGCGCGCCTCGCCGGCGATGCGCAGGGCGCACCCGCGGCCACCCAGACCGACGAAACGCCCGCGCTGGAGGCGCTGGTGCCCGAAGTGCGGGCATGCGACGACTGGCTGGTGCAGTACGTGCAGGCGCTGGATGCGGACGGCCTCGCCGAGCGCATCCCGTTCCGCTTCACGGACGGCGACACGGGCACGATGACCCGCGCGGAAATGCTGCACCACCTGCTGCTGCACGGCACCTACCACCGGGGTGCGGCCGGCCGCATCCTGGCGGTGCATGGCGTGCAGCCGCCGCGCGACGCGATCACCACCTTCCTGCATCGCTTCGAGCCCGAGCGGCGCTGGTAACCCGGGGGCAACACCGCCATGCCGGATCTCCACCATCTGCTGCTGTTCATCGCCGCGGGCTGGCTGCTGAACCTCACGCCAGGCCCCGATGTTTTCTACATCGTCACGCATGCCCTGCGATCGGGTGCGCGCGCCGGCATCGTGGCGGGCCTGGGCATCACTGCGGGCTGCTTCGTCCACGTGGCCGCCGCGGCGCTCGGCGTGGGGGCGCTGCTGGCCACGTCGGCCACCGCGTTCTCCGTGCTCAAGTGGGCCGGCGCGGCCTACCTGGTCTGGATGGGCCTGCGCATGCTGCGCGCCCGGCCGGGCGGCGGCCTCGCGGCCGTGGCCCGCAGCGCGGGCCCGGCGGGCGAGGGCATTGCCGCGGGGAATGCCGCAGCCGGCACGCCGCTGCGCAAGGTCTTTCTGGGCGGCTTCTGGACCAACGTGCTCAACCCCAAGGTGGCGATCTTCTTCCTGGCGTTTGTCCCGCAGTTCATCGCGCCGGGCGCGGAGCACAAGGCGCTGGCCTTCGTGCTGTTGGGCACGCTGTTCAACCTCAACGCCATTCCCGTGAACGCGGGCTGGGCCCTGGCCGCCGCCTGGATGGCGCGCCGCGCCACCCTGGTGCAGCGCCGCATGCACTGGCTCGACCGCGCGGCCGGCGCCATGTTTGTCGGCTTCGGCATCAAGCTGGCGCTGTCCGAACGGCCCGGCCCCTGAATCTCCCGATCTCCAGAAAAAGGCTTCCCGCCATGTCCATCACCCCCCAGGAAGCGCTGCAGCGCACGATCGAGCACCGCGAGATCTTCCACGACGAGATGCTGCACCTGATGCGCATGATCATGCGCGGCGAGCTCTCCCCCGTGATGACCGCGTCCATCGTCACCGGCCTGCGCGTCAAGAAGGAAACCATCGGCGAGATCACCGCCGCCGCGCAGGTGATGCGCGAGTTCTCCCGCAAGGTGGCCGTGGCCGACACCACGCACCTCGTGGACATCGTGGGCACGGGCGGCGACGGCGCCAACACCTTCAACATCTCCACCTGCGCGATGTTCGTGGCCGCCGCCGCGGGCGCCAAGACCGCCAAGCACGGCGGACGGGGCGTGTCGAGCAAGAGCGGCAGCGCCGACGTGATGGAGTCGCTGGGCGTGCACATCGACCTGCCGCCCGAGGCCATCGCGCGCTGCATCGCCGAGGTGGGCATCGGCTTCATGTTCGCGCCCAACCACCATCCGGCCATGAAGAACGTGGCGCCCGTGCGCAAGGAGCTGGGCGTGCGCACGCTCTTCAACATCCTCGGGCCGCTCACCAACCCCGCGGGCGCGCCGAACATCCTCATGGGCGTGTTCCACCCCGACCTCGTGGGCATCCAGGTGCGCGCGCTGCAGCGCCTGGGCGCGGAGCACGCGCTGGTGGTCTATGGCCGCGACGGCATGGACGAGGTGAGCCTGGGCGCGGCCACCATGGTGGGCGAGCTGAAGAACGGCGAGATCACCGAATACGAGATCCATCCGGAGGACTTCGGCCTGGCGATGTCCAGCAACCGCGCCCTCAAGGTGGAAACGCCCGAGCAGTCGCGCGAGATGCTGCTGTCGGTGCTGCGCGGCGAGCCGGGCCCGGCGCGCGAGATCGTCAGCCTGAATGCGGGCGCGGCGCTGTATGCGGCTAACGTGGCTGCGACCGTGGCAGACGGCATCGCCCGGGCCCGCGCGGCGATCGACTCCGGCGCGGCGCTCGCGCGGCTGGAGCAGCTGGTGGCACGCACCCGGGCCCTGGCCGTGGGCGCCTGAGGCGCCAGCCGGTGGGAATCGCCGCATGTGGCGCGACAGCGGAACCTGGATCGCCCTTGGCGTATCCCTGCTATTCATCGTTGCGGGCATCGTGATGCACCGCGTCTTCATCCACATCCTGAAGAAGGGCGCACCCGAGGGAGAGGCGCCCTCTTCGAAGAAAGCACCGGAACATGAGTGACATCCTGAACAAGATCGTGGCCGTCAAGCGCGAAGAGATCGCGGCGGCCCAGAAGAAAACGCCGCTGGCCGCCATGCGCGCCGATGCCGAGAGCCGCGTGCTCACGCGCGATTTCGAGGGCGCCCTGCGCGCCAAGATCGCCGCTGGCCAGGCGGCCGTGATCGCCGAGATCAAGAAGGCCAGCCCCAGCAAGGGCGTGATCCGCGAGAACTTCGTCCCGGCCGACATCGCCCAGAGCTATGCGGAGGGCAACGGCAAGGTCAGTGCGGCCTGCCTCTCGGTGCTGACCGACCGGCAGTTCTTCCAGGGCCAGCCCGACTACCTCAAGCAGGCGCGCGCGAGCTGCGCGCTGCCGGTGCTGCGCAAGGACTTCATGGTCGATGCCTACCAGATCTACGAATCGCGCGCGATGGGTGCCGACGCCATCCTGCTGATCGCCGCCTGCCTGGAAGACGCGCAGATGGCGGAGTTCGAAGCCATCGCGCACAGCCTGGGCATGGCCGCGCTGGTGGAAGTGCACGACGGCGCCGAACTGGACCGGGCCCTCAAGCTGCGCACGCCCCTGGTGGGCATCAACAACCGCAACCTGCGCACCTTCGAGGTGTCGCTGGACACCACCGTCTCGCTGCGCAAGGCGGTGCCGTCCGACCGGCTGCTGGTGGCGGAATCGGGCATCCTCACGCCGCAGGACGTCAAGACCCTGCGCGATGCCGACGTGCATGCCTTCCTCGTGGGCGAGGCCTTCATGCGGGCACAGGAGCCAGGGGCCGCGCTGGCGAAGCTGTTCTCCTGATTCCTTCGGCCATGAACCCTCCCGCGCACGATCCCTCCGCCCCGCCTTCGCAACTGCAGAGCGCCGATCCCGCCGACTGGCCGGTGGCGCCCGGCTGGCAGCCGCTGGTCGATGATTTCTTCGCGAGCGCGCGCGGGCAGGCGCTGCTGGGCTTCCTGCGCCAGCGGCTGGAAGCGGGCGCCGTGATCTTTCCGCCGCGGCCGCTGCGCGCTCTGGAGCTCACGCCGCCGGAGTCGGTGCGCGTGGTCATCCTGGGGCAGGATCCCTACCACGGGCGCGGACAGGCCGAAGGGCTGGCCTTCTCGGTCGCTCCGGGCGTGCAACTGCCGCCCTCGCTGCGCAACATCTTCAAGGAACTGCAGCGCGACCTGGGTACGCCGTTCCCCGCCTGGCCCGAGCCGGGCGGCAGCCTCGTCAAGTGGGCGAAGAACGGCGTGCTGCTGCTCAACACCTGCCTCACCGTCGAAGAGGCCCAGCCCGCGAGCCACGCGGGCAAGGGCTGGGAGCAGCTCACCGACGCGGTGATCCGCAAGGTGGGCGAGGGCGACCGGCCCGCGGTCTTCATGCTCTGGGGATCGCATGCGCAGTCCAAGCGACCGCTCATCGACGCCGAACGGCACCTGGTGCTGACGGCCAACCATCCGTCGCCGCTGTCGGCGCTGCGGCCGCCCGTGCCCTTCATCGGCTGCGGCCACTTCGGCCGGGCCCGCGAGTTCCGCGAGCAGCAGGCGGCGAAGTAGCCGGCGGGCGGCCATCGGCCGGGGCGTGATGCACACCGGCCGGGGCGGCTGTTTCGCACCGCCGGCCGGGGCTTCGCGCCCCGGCTGCGCTGCTGCCCGCGCAGGCGCAGCATGGGGCCTTGCCGGTGGACGGGTGCTGCGCAGATGCGCGCGACCCGCCACCGCCGCACTACCCACCGTCAGGCGGATCCCCCATGGCAACAGGAAACGTGAGCCGCAGCCATCGCGCCCAGCGCGGTGCTGCATCCCCGCAACAGGCGGCCCCCGGTGCGGGGGCTGCCGCCCGGCGCGGCAACGCGCCGCCACCCCAGGGCTGCGCTTCGGCGGCCATCGCGCCGCGCGCGCAGGCCGCCGGGGCGTCGTCATCGTCGGGCACGCATCCATCGCCGCCGAGGGCGGCCCTCCCCGCGCGGGGCCGTGTCGCGCTGCCGGCCCTGAGCGACAGGGCGGCGGGCGCGGTGGTCGACGAGGCCATGACGTATCTCCAGAAGTTCGAGAAACTCTCGATCGACCCGAACGTGACGAAGGCTGCCATTGCGCGCATGCTGCCCGGTGCGCTGAAGGCCATCCGGCGCGCGCTGGAGGCCATTCCCCATCTGAACATCCAGCAGCTCCACAGCCTGCAGGGCGAGAAGGCGCAGCAGTATCTTCCGCAGAAGCAGGCCGTCCTGGCCAGTGATCTTTCCGGGGTGCTGATCGATACCTTCGATGCGAAAGATACCGGGGGCAAGCTCAAGTGGCGCATGCGCGCGGCCGAGATGGCTCACAGGGAGATGGCTCCGGATTTCGATCAGGAACTCGTCGACTACCTGAAAGGCCTGGACGGCACCCTGGAACAGCTCGAGCCCTGCATGCACGCCGCGTTATCGTCGATCCGGCTCCTGGGTGCCAGGCCGGATCTCAAGGCCAGCGAGAGCATGGCCCAATGCCTCAAGGATGCCGTGGTCAGCCTCACCGAAATGCGGGTGAAGCGGATCGAGCGGCACCTCGACGGCATCCGGCTGTGCATCCAGCGCCTGCGCATGGAGCCGGCCCTGGCGGGCACACCCGCAGGCACGGCGCTGGATGCGCTGGAGGCCCGCACCGCGGAGCAGGATGAGCTGCTGGACGTGCTCGACGTGTTGCTGGACGCACGTTCACCTGCATTGCCGCAGAAGGTGGTGCAGTTGCAGGGCCAGCTGGACGCGCTGCTGGGCGCTGCACGGGGCTTCGTGGAGGTGGCGAGCGCGCAGTTCGCGGCCGAGGACGACGATCCGTCCTCTGCCACGGTGCGCCTGGCACCGCACGTACTGCACTCCGTCGCGCGCATCGTCGCCGAAATGGAGGATGCCCTCGGGGCCTACAGATTGCCACGCTCCGTCGCCCGGCACGTGCACGGCACGACCTACCTCGGCGTGGCCGTGGGTTTGGAGGCGGCGGCGCGCAATCCGTCCCGCGGAGGGCCGCACGCCACCATCCCGGGTGCAACGGCCGGCAAGCCTGCTCCCGTGGCGTCCCCGCCGCAGACTGCGCAGGCCCAGGCCCCCATCCCATCCCGCAAGCAGAAGGCCCCGCAAGGCAGCAGCGGGCCCTCTGCTTCCTTGCCCTCTGCTTCCTTGCCCTCTGCCTCCTCCAGTGCGCAGGAGCCTGGGCAGGCCGCGGTGCTGCAATTGGCGCGCGAGCGACTGGGCGCGTTCAGGCGCCCTCCCGAAGTCCGTATCGCCAACCTGGACGACGTGATCGCGATGGGGGCATCGCTGCGCAAGGACACCTCGGTCCTGGAGGCCTACCGCAGCGCGGCCAGCGACCCGCTGGAACGCGGCAAGCAGATGCGCCTGGCGCTCGACGGCTGGTTCGGCCAGGCGGGGCGCTGGGCAGGGGTGCAGGAGCAATTGCAGTCCTTGCAGGGAGGGGACAGCGGGGCTTCGGCGAAAGAACTCTTGCAGAAAATCGACCAGCAGCGGATCCAGCCGCTCCGGCAGCTGCACGCGCAGATCGACGCGCTGGAGCTGGACCAGGTCAAGACCTTCCCGCACCCCCGGCTCAAGCACGTGGAACACCTGATGGCGTCCGACCCGCAGGGCCGCCACCTCAGGGCCGGCCCGCCGCGGCGGCTGCGCGCGGAGGGCGATGCCGACGGGCGCCACAGCACGCTCTTCGAGGTGGAGCTGAACCTGGGAGTGCTCTCCAACGGCATGCCCGCGCCGCCGCTCTACGTGCACATGCACACCCGGCAGCCGGTCACCGCCGAGGCCTGCCGCAGCATCGCCTTCGACGACCTGGACGCCATTCACGTGAAGAATGCGGAGCAGCGGGGCCGGGGACGCACCTGGGAGGTGCTCCACGACGCGCTGGACAGCGTGCACCGCGGGCCGCTGGACGCGAAGGCGCTGCAGCAGTTGCAGCAGCGCATGGCGCGGGGCTGAGGTAGCCGCCAGGGTTTTCCGGCGCCGGTCCTCGTGGCCGCGCAGCACCTGCAAGAATGCCGTCTCCATCCGCAATCGATGAAGGAGACACCGCAATGAACGCATCCCCCGGCGCCCGCCCGGCCACCGACTGGTCCCTGCCCTACGCCTCCCACCGCAGCGCGGTCATGGGCCGCAATGTCGTGTCCACCTCGCAGCCGCTGGCCGCCCAGGCCGGCCTGCGGATGCTGCAGGCAGGGGGCAATGCGGTCGATGCGGCCCTGGCCGCGGCGATGGTGCTCACCGTGGTCGAGCCGACGGGCTGCGGCATCGGCAGCGACGCGTTCGCCATCGTGTGGGACGGCCAGGAACTGCACGGCCTGAACGCCTCGGGGCGGGCCCCTGCCGCCTGGACGCCCGGCTACTTCGCCGAGCGCGGCGGCATCCCGGAGACGGGCTGGAACGCCGTCACGGTGCCGGGTGCCGTCTCGGGCTGGGTGGCGCTCTCCCGGCGCTTCGGCCGCCTGCCTTTCGCTCAGCTCGCGCAGCCGGCCATCGACTACGCACGCGGCGGCTTCGCCGTCTCGCCCACCATCGCGCGGCAGTGGGCGCTGGGGGCTGCCAAGCTCGGCGGGCAGCCGGGGTTCGCCGAATGCTTCATGCCCGGCGGCCGCACGCCGCGGGCCGGCGAGATCTTCCGCAGCGAGGCCCATGCCCGCACGCTGGAGCGCATCGCCACCACCGAGGGCGAAGACTTCTACCGGGGCGAACTGGCCCGGCAGATGGCCGCGCATGCCCGCGCGAACGGCGGCGCGATGACCGCGGAGGATCTCGCGGCCCACCAGGCCGACTGGGTGGGTACCGTGAGCCGGCGCTTCGGCGATTCGGTGATCCACGAGATCCCGCCCAACGGCCAGGGCATTGCGGCGCTGATGGCGCTGGGCATGCTGGATGCGGCCGGCATCGGCGCGCAGCCGGTGGACCATGTGGACACCGTGCACGCGAGCATCGAGGCGATGAAGCTCGCGCTGGCCGACCTGTACCGCCACAACGCCGATGCGGACGCCATGCGCGTGGCCGCGCGCGACCTGCTGTCCGACGCCTACGTGCGCGAACGCGCCGCGCTCATCGACCCGGCCCGCGCGGGCGACCCCGGCCACGGCACGCCACGCCCGGGCGGCACCGTGTACCTCGCCGCGGCCGACGAAAGCGGCATGATGGTCTCTTTCATCCAGTCCAACTACATGGGCTTCGGCTCGGGCGTGGTGGTGCCGGGCACGGGCATCAGCCTGCAGAACCGCGGCCACTGCTTCACCGCCGAGGCGGACCACGCGAACGAGGTGGCGCCGCGCAAGCGCCCCTCGCACACCATCATCCCGGCCTTCGCCATGGATGCCGACGGCGCGCCGCGCATGGCCTTCGGCGTCATGGGCGGGCCGATGCAGTCGCAGGGCCACGTGCAGATGGCGCTGCGCGTGCTGCGCTACGGCCAGAACCCGCAGGCCGCCGCCGATGCGCCGCGCTGGCGCGTGACGGGCGGCCGTGGCGTGGCCGTGGAGCCGGCATTCGACCCCGCGGTGGTCGAGGCGCTGCGCGCGCGCGGCCATGAAGTGGCGGTGGAGGCGGGCGATGGCGTCTTCGCGTTCGGAGGCGCCCAGCTCGTGCTGCGGCTGGACAGCGGCGCCTACACCGCGGGCTCGGACCCGCGCAAGGACGGGCACGCCGTCGCGTACTGAGCGTTGCTGCGTCAGCGCCGCGCCAGCAGCATCGCGTCGCCGTAGCTGAAGAACCGGTAGCGCTGCGCGATCGCGTGGCGGTAGAGGTCCATGGCGTGGTCGTAGCCCGTGAAGGCGCTGATGAGCATCATGAGCGTGCTCTTGGGCAGGTGGAAGTTGGTGACCAGCAGGTCCACCACCTGGAAGGCAAAGCCCGGCGTGATGAAGATGTCGGTATCGCCCGTGGCCTGCCCGCTGCGCGCCCAGGATTCGAGCGTGCGCACCGTCGTCGTGCCCACGGCCACCACGCGGCCGCCGCGCTGGCGGCAGCGCTCCAGCGCGGCCAGCGTGGCCAGCGGCACCTCGTACCACTCGCTGTGCATGCGGTGGTCCGCCAGGCTCTCCGTCTTCACGGGCTGGAAAGTGCCGGCACCCACGTGCAGCGTGACGCTCGCGCGCTCCACGCCGCGGGCCGCGAGCGACGCGAGCACCCCTTCGTCGAAATGCAGTGCCGCCGTGGGCGCGGCCACCGCGCCCGGCGCGCGCGCGAACACCGTCTGGTAGCGCTCGGCGTCCTCGGCCGCATCGGGATCGCCGCCGCCGTCCTGGTGGCGCTCGATGTAGGGCGGCAGCGGCATGTGGCCGTGGCGCTCCATCAGCGCATGCGGGCCCTCGCCATCGGGGCTCGATAGCGCGAAGCGGAACAGCGGGCCGTCCTCGTCGGGCCAGCGGCCCAGCAGCGTCGCGCCGAAGCCACCGCCCGCGGGGCCCCCGGCCATGTGGAGCATGGCACCCACGGCGGGCTTCTTGCTCACCTTCATGTGGGCGACCACCTCGTTGCCGGCCTCACCATTCGGGCCCACGAGCACGCGCTCGATCAGCAGCTCCACCTTGCCGCCGCTGGCCTTTTCGCCGAACACGCGGGCCTTGACCACGCGCGTGTCGTTGAACACCAGCAGGTCGCCCGGCTGCAGCAGGTCCGGCAGCTCGCGAAAGATGCGGTCCACGGGCACGTCCGCACGGCCATCGAGCAGGCGTGAGGCGCTGCGCTCGGGCGCGGGGTGCTGGGCGATGAGTTCGGGGGGCAGCGAGAAGTCGAAATCGCTGAGGGTGAAGGCGCGGGGTGGCTGGCTGGCGGACATGGGGGGCTTGAGGGCCGGACGGGCCCGTTCCAAGGAGATGGATCAGGAAGGCGAAGCCTTCGATTCTCCCATGGAGGGGTGAGCGCTTTGCTGGGCCCGGTGCCGGCTCCAGGGCGTTTGATCGCTGATCGGCACCTTGGCACGGGCGACTTACAGGCGACGGTCTTCGATGGCTTTCTCGCACCGATGCGGATCTGCGATCCCGAAGCGGACAGCGCAGTAGTCCCGAAACGCCTGCTGCCGTGCCGCGTCCAGGGTGTCGAAGGCATCCCTGTCCAGCCCCTGTTGCGCAGGGTTCTTGAAGAGCAGTACCAGCGTGGGACGCGACTTGAGAAATGGCTCCCATGCGCTTCCAACCTCATGGTCTCCGACGTATTGGTCGAAGCCGACCCACAGCCAGCTGCCGAACAGCAGCACGGTGGCAATTCCCAGAGTGGCTCGGACCTTCACGGTGGCATGAGTCCGAAGTGGGTTCGCAATTGTTGGGCCATGGCGAGCCCGTGAACTCCCGGGCATGCACGGCTGCTGCCCGCCGCCGCTGCAAATTCCCGGTGTCCGCCCAAAGCCTTGATGGGGAAAAACTCCTTCAAGGTGCTTACCAAATTTTCTGCCGCTCTTCGCTGAAAGTCAGAGGGCTCGTCGTTGTAGAAATCGAGCTTGTCTTTTTGCACACCCAGAAATTCGGAGACTCCGCCAAGCATGCCCCGCTTCTTGAATGCTTGCGCCACTCCAGGACCATGGTCGCCTGCTTCGCCACGTTGGCTGAAGTCGGACAGGAATACTACCCCTATGACTCCGGTGTTGCCTTTCTCGATGTGGGCACCTCTATGGCGAATGTCCAGTGCCTCGTAGATGGTGCCTTGGCAGTCAATGGCGTAGTGATAGCTCAGTTGCCCGAAGCTGCTCAAGTCGATTTTCTCTGCTTTGCGCAACGCTTCGATGCCGTTCATTCCGCAACTGAAGGAGTTGCCTGCATGGTGAAGCGCGATGGCACGATAGTCCCAATCGCCATGAGGTATCGAAGAAGGATTGGTCGCGCCCCACTGCGAACGCTCCACGATACCCAACCTGCTGATGAGCACCTTCCGAATTTGAGCGTGATCAGCGATCCGGCAGGCGATGGTGGGTTGGAGCATTCTGATTTGGTCCCGACACAGCGCCTGATGCGTCGGTCCGTTGGGAAGAATGATCGAATCAGCAGGCTGGATGCCGACCATTTTCTGGAAGATCAGGATGGCTTGGAGCGTATCTGGACTGATACGACCGTCTTCCGGAATGAGCCTGTAGCCCATCTTGCACGCCATGTGCCTGTTCAAGGCGCATTGAATGCTCAGGACTTCATGCGGCTTGTTCCCTGCGGTCCTGCCAACAGGAGAAGAGAGGACAATTCTTGTCAATGGAGAGTTCCAGATGTGCAGACTCACCATCGATGCAAGTGGGGGCACTGCAACAAGCCAGTTTATCGGTACATACAGAAGGAACCCATTCCGTGCCGTTCTGGCTTGCATTCTCTTGCGTTATGGGGGCTGTCCGAAGGTGAGGGGGCCCTTCGGCGGCCATTCGACTGCGATGCCCCCCTTGGGCCTCACACCACCTTCAGTGCCAGATCCGGCAGCCCGTCGATGTGCGCCACCATCACGTCCCCCCTCACCACCGCACCCACGTTCTCCGGCGTGCCGCTGTAGATCAGGTCGCCGGCCTTGAGCTCGAAGGCTTCGGAGAGCTTGGCGATCTGTTCGGCCACGCTCCAGATCATCTGGTCGAGGTTGGCCTGCTGCTTCACCGTGCCGTTCACCGCCAGGGTGATGGCACCCCGGGGGAAATGGCCCGTGCGTGCCACGCGGTGGATGGGGCCGATGGGGGCGGAGAGGTCAAAGCTCTTGCCGATCTCCCAGGGCTTCTTCTGGTCCTTCATGTCGCCCTGCAGGTCGCGGCGCGTCATGTCCAGGCCCACGGCGTAGCCGAAGACGTGCTGCAGGGCCTGATCGGCCGGGATGTTGCGCCCGCCGCTGTGCAGGGCGGCCACCAGCTCCACTTCGTAGTGGTAGTTGCGGGTCAGGGCCGGGTAGGGGTGGTCTGCGATCTGTCCGGGCGCCACGTACTGGATCGCGTCGTTCGGCTTCTGGAAGAAAAACGGCGGCTCGCGCGTCGGGTCCGAGCCCATTTCGCGGGCATGGGCCGCGTAGTTGCGGCCGATGCAGTAGATGCGGTGCACCGGGAAGACCTCGGCGCTGCCGGCGATCGGCACGGCCGGCACGGGCAGGGTGAAAGGCGAGGGGGCGGCGGGCGTGGCGGCGACGCTGGCGCAGCCGGCGGCCAGGGCGCCGCCGAGGGTGGCGGTGGTGTTCATGAGGATGTCTCTGCGTTGCATGGGCTGTGTCTCCTGTGTCCTGGATGGCGTGCGGCCTCTCTCGGGCCGGTGCATGCCACTGTAGGAGCGGCCGGGGCGCCGCATGCGGACGATTCAGCGCAAGACTTGGACGCGATCGGGGGCCGCTGGCTCGCCCTGCAGTTCCCGCAGCCGCTCCGTGCGCCAGTCGCGCGGGCTCAGGCCGTGCCACTGGCGGAATCGCCGAGCGAAGTACGCCTCGTCCGCGAAGCCGCAGCGCCGCGCGATCTCGCCGATGCGCTCCCCGGTGGCCAGCAGCAGTTCCTGCGCCAGGGCCAGCCGCCGCTCGGTCAGCAGTTCGGTGAAGGTGCGGCCCGTTTCCTTCTTGATGAGGTGGGCGAGGTAGTTGGGCGAGAGGCAGGCCGCCTCGGCCGCGCTCGCGAGCGTGGGCTCGCCCGCCAGTTCGCCGCGCAGGTAGCGCAGCACCCGGGCCAGGGCCGCGCGCCGGCTGCCGCGCTGGGCCTGGTTGGCCGCCAGCGCGCGCAGTTCGCCCTCCCGGCACTGGCAGGCGCGCGACAGCAGTTCCAGCAGCCCGCCGCGGATGCGCGCCGACGACGCCAGCCGGCGCGCCGCATTCTCCTGCTGCAGCATGTCCAGCACCGCCAGCACGGCCTGCCAGTCCGCGCCGCCGAAGCTGAAATCCAGGTGCTCCTGGAACTGGAAGGGCGCGAGTTCGGGCGCCAGCGCCAGCGGAACGTCCTCCAGGTCCAGCGGATCCACGCGCAGGTCGGGCCAGAGGAAGCGCTGGCTGAAGTTCACCACCAGCCAGCGCGTGCCGGGCGGATGCGGCACCAGGTGCATGCGGTGCGGCAGCACGAAGCTCAGCGTGCCCGGCGTGAAGGGGCGCACGGTGCCGCCCACGTGGTGCTGCGTGGCGCCCTCTAGGCTCGCCTGGATCTGGAAATACTCGTGCTTGTGCGGTTGCGTGAGGGGCGTGCGGCCGCTCTGGTCGCGGATATCGAAGTCCAGGTGCCGGGAGCGCTCCGCCATCGCATACGTGCGCACGGCAGGGCGCGCGCGCTCCGGGCGCACCCGGCTCATCCGGCGGTGCCCCCGGGCCGCGCCCAGAGATCGACGAGGTCCGGGAAGCGCCATTTGTCCGGGTCCTCGCGCGCGATGATCTTGTCACCGCTCGCAGGCGACGAGAGATCGACCACCTCGGGCGGTATGCGCAGGTCGGACTTCGTGGAGAAGAACACCTTCACGCGCGGCGAGACCAGCGAGGCGGACTGCTCCATCACCACCCCGATGCGGCCCGAGGCGAGCCGCACCAGCGAGCCGACGGGATAGATGCCGATGCTCTTGACGAAGGCCTGGAACAGCCGGGCGTCGAAATGCCCGTGCGTCCACTCGGCCATGCGGCGCAGCGATTCGGCCGGGTCCCAGCCGCGCTTGTAGGGCCGGTCGGAGGTGATGGCGTCATAGACGTCGCAGATCGCCGTCATGCGCGCGATGAGGCCGATGCCGTCGCCCGCGAGCCGGTGCGGGTAGCCGCTGCCGTCCATCTTCTCGTGGTGGTGCAGGCAGGCGTCCAGCACCTCCTCGTCCACGCCGCCGCAGGCCAGCAGCATCCGGTGGCCGTGCTCGGAGTGGCTGCGGATCACGTCGAACTCGTCGTCGGTGAGCTTGCCGGGCTTGTTCAGCACCGACAGCGGGATGCGCGCCTTGCCGATGTCGTGCATGAGGCCGGCCATGCCGGCGGTGCGCAGGCGGTCGCCCTCCAGGCCGATCTGGCGTCCCAGGGCCACCATGAGCGCACAGACGGCCACCGAATGCATGTAGGTGTAGTCGTCCGCGGTCTTCAGGCGCGCGAGGCTGATGAGGGCCGAGGGGTTGCGCGTCACGGAGTCCGAGATCTCCTCGACCAGGCTGCGGGCCTCGGTCGAATCCACCACCCGCCCCATGCGCGCCTCGGTGAACATCGAGGTCATCGTCTGGCGGGCGTGGCTGGTCAGGGCCGCCGCATGGGCCAGTTCCTCGGACATGCTGGTCGGCGCCGTCCCCCGCGGGCGCGCAGGCGCGGCCGGGGAGGGCGCAGGCGGCGGCGGTGCGGCCACCTTGAGTTCCGGCATGTCCTGGAGTTTCTGGAAATCCGTCTCCCGCCGGGCCTCGGCCTGCTCGGGCGTGATGGTCTGCACTCCGGCGGCGACGTCGAGCCCCTTGGACACGTCGATCCAGACCTCCTGGATGGCCGTCGCGTGGATGCGCGCGAGATCCGCGGCATCCTGCAGCACGAAGCCGGTGCGCCAGAACGGGTGGTCCATCCAGGAGCCGCAGAACTGGTGCAGGTACATGCCCAGGGTGAGGTGCTGTACGCTGATTCGCTTGAGCATGGGGCGAAATGGGAGCTGGTGCGGGAAGGTCGGCCGGGCTGCGGCAGCATGTTAGCCTTTTGCGCGTTCCCGTGGCGCGCAAGGTGCGTTGTTTCCGTTTTTGCAGTTATTGCGCTTTTTAATATTTTACTGTCCAGCGCGACCCGCGCCTTCGCTGTCCCGCCGTTGCCTTGCCCATGCCCGTTTCCGCGCCCAGTCCCGCCCAGAAAGCCCTCCAGAAGCTGGGACTGTCGCGCGACATCGATCTCGCGCTGCACCTGCCCCTGCGCTACGAAGACGAAACCCGCATCACTCCGCTGCGCAACGTACGGGACGGCGACACGGCCCAGATCGAGGCCACGGTCACGGCCAGCGAAGTGCAGTTGCGCCCGCGCCGCCAGCTGGTGGTGACGGTGGACGACGGCACGGGCACCTGCGAGTTGCGCTTCTTCAGTTTCTATCCCTCGCACCAGAAGACCCTGGCGGTCGGCGCGCGCCTGCGCATCCGCGGCGAGGTCAAGGGCGGCTTCTGGGGGCGGCAGATGCTGCACCCGGCATTCCGCCTGGCGGGCGGCGAACTGCCCGCCGCCCTCACGCCGGTCTATCCGACCACGGCCGGCCTGCCCCAGCCCTATCTGCGCCGTGCCGTCGTAGGCGCCCTGCAGCGCGTGGACCTGTCCGAAACCATCCCGCCGGGCCTGGAGCCCCCGATTCCGCGGTTCCTGGGAGAGGGCGGGGGCGGCCGCTCCTGGTGGACGCTGCGCGACGCGCTCGTGTTCCTGCACCACCCCACCCCCGATGTGGCCCTGGCCACGCTGGAGGACCACAGCCACCCGGCCTGGCAGCGGCTGAAGGCCGAGGAACTGCTGGCGCAACAGCTTTCGCAGCTGGAGGCCAAGCGCGAGCGCGACCGGCTGCGCGCCCCGGTGCTGCGGCCCGTGCCGGGCGAGCAGGGCGGGCCCGCGCTGCACGAGCGCCTGCTGGCTGCGCTGCCCTTCGGCCTCACGGCTGCGCAGCAGCGCGTGTGCGCCGAGATCGCGGCCGATCTCGCCCGCCCCGTGCCCATGCACCGGCTCCTGCAGGGTGACGTGGGCTCGGGCAAGACCGTGGTGGCGGCGCTCTCTGCGGCCGTGTGCATGGATGCCGGCTGGCAGTGCGCGCTCATGGCGCCCACCGAGATCCTGGCCGAGCAGCATTTCCGCAAGCTCATCGGCTGGCTGGAGCCCCTGCTCGCGGCCAGCGGACGGCGCGTGGCCTGGCTGGCCGGCGGCCAGAAGAAGAAGGAGCGCGCCGCCATGCTGGCGCTGGTGGAAAGCGGCGAGGCGGCCCTGGTCGTGGGCACCCACGCCGTGATACAGGACCAGGTGCGCTTCCGCAACCTCGCGCTGGCCGTCATCGACGAGCAGCACCGCTTCGGCGTGGCGCAGCGTCTCGCGCTGCGCCGCAAGCTCGCCGACCAGGGCATGGAGCCGCACCTGCTGATGATGAGCGCCACGCCGATCCCGCGCACGCTCGCCATGAGCTACTACGCCGACCTCGACGTCTCCACCATCGACGAGCTTCCCCCCGGCCGCACGCCCATCGTCACCAAGCTGATCGCCGACAGCCGCAAGGACGAGGTCATCGAGCGCATCGGCGCGCAGGTGGCCTCCGGCCGGCAGGTGTACTGGGTCTGCCCGCTCATCGAGGAGAGCGAGGCGCTGGACCTCTCCAACGCCACCGCCACCCACGTGGAACTCAGCGAGGCCCTGCAGGGCGATCCGGCGCGCGGGCAGGCCCCGGTCATGGTGGGCCTGCTGCATTCCCGCATGCCCCCGGCCGAGAAGAAGGCCGTCATGGAGCTGTTCACCGCCGGCACCATGGGCGTGCTCGTCTCCACCACGGTGATCGAGGTGGGCGTGGACGTACCCAACGCCTCGCTCATGGTCATCGAGCATGCCGAGCGTTTCGGGCTCTCCCAGCTGCACCAGCTGCGTGGGCGCGTGGGCCGCGGATCGGCGGCCTCGGCCTGCGTGCTGCTCTACTCGACGGGCGAGGGCGGCCGGCTGGGCGAGACCGCGCGCGACCGCCTGCGGGCCATGGCCGAGACCCAGGACGGTTTCGAGATCGCGCGGCGCGACCTGGAAATCCGCGGCCCCGGCGAATTCCTCGGTGCCCGCCAGTCCGGCGCGCCGATGCTGCGCTTCGCCGATCTCGCCACCGACACTCTGTTGCTCGAATGGGCGCGCGAGACCGCCCCGCGCATGCTCGACGGGCATCCCGGCGACGCGCGCCGCCATGTGGGCCGCTGGCTCGGCGGCAAGGCCGATTACCTCAAGGCCTGATCCGGCAGCCCTCCATCCGTGGCAGACTTGGCGGCTTGCCTGCACCGCCCGGATTCCGTGTTGCGGGCGCACAATCGCACCTTCCGCATTGCCGACCCTTCAGACAATGACCCTCACAGAACTCAAATACATCGTCGCCGTTGCACGGGAGAAGCACTTCGGCCGCGCGGCGGACGCCTGCTACGTGTCGCAGCCGACCCTCTCGGTGGCGATCAAGAAGCTCGAGGACGAGCTGGAGGTCAAGCTCTTCGAGCGCAGCGCGGGCGAGGTGTCGGTGACACCCCTGGGCGAGGAGATCGTGCGCCAGGCCCAGAGCGTGCTGGAGCAGGCCGCGGCCATCAAGGAAATCGCCAAGCGCGGCAAGGATCCGCTGGCCGGCGTGCTCACGCTGGGCGTGATCTACACCATCGGCCCCTACCTGCTGCCCGAGCTGGTGCGGCACGCCATCGCCCGCACCCCGCAGATGCCGCTCATGCTGCAGGAGAACTTCACCGTCAAGCTGCTGGAGATGCTGCGCACCGGCGAGATCGACTGCGCCATCATGGCCGAGCCGTTCCCGGACACGGGCCTCGCCATGGCGCCGCTCTACGACGAGCCGTTCCTGGCAGCGGTCCCCTCGTCCCACCCGCTCGCCGAGCGCAGGAGCATCTCGGCCGCCGAACTCAAGAGCGAGACCATGCTGCTGCTGGGCGCCGGCCACTGCTTCCGCGACCACGTGCTCGAGGTCTGCCCCGAGTTCGCGCGCTACGCGAGCAACGCGGAGGGCATCCGCCGCACCTTCGAGGGCTCGTCGCTGGAAACCATCAAGCACATGGTGTCGGCCGGCATGGGCGTCACGCTGGTGCCGCGCCTGTCCGTGCCGCGCGATGCGCTGCACACCGGCACCAAGCGCCGCAAGAGCGACGACACCCACATCCGCTACCTGCCCATCGAGGAAGAGGACGGCAGCCCGCCGCCCATGCGCCGCGTGGTCCTGGCCTGGCGCCGCAGCTTCACGCGCTACGAGGCGATCGCGGCGCTGCGCAACGCCGTGTACGCCTGCGAGCTGCCGGGCGTGACGCGCCTGTCCTGATGCCCTGCGGGCGAGAGCCCGCACCGTACCATGGGCCTGCGCGCCTGCGATACAGTTGTTTCCAGCCCATCCATCGAAGGAGTTCTTCCCATGGCCAAAGCCCCCGGCAAATCTGCAGCCCGCCCGTCCACCTCCACCGCGCCGCGCATCAACATCGGCATCAGCGACAAGGACCGTGCCGCCATCGCGCAGGGCCTCTCGCGCCTGCTCGCCGACACCTACACGCTCTACCTGACCACGCACAACTTCCACTGGAACGTGACCGGTCCCATGTTCAACACGCTGCACACCATGTTCATGGGCCAGTACACCGAACTGTGGAACGCCGTGGACCCGGTGGCCGAGCGCATCCGCTCGCTGGGCCATCCCGCTCCGGGTTCGTACGCCCAGTTCGGCAAGCTCACCTCGCTGCCCGACGCGCCGGCCGAGCCCCCCCATGCGCTCGAAATGGTGCGCATTCTGGTCGAGGGCCACGAAGCCGTGGCCCGCACCGCGCGCGAACTGTTCCCCGTGGCCGACAAGGCCAGCGACGAGCCCACGGCCGACCTGCTCACGCAGCGCCTCACGGTGCACGAGCAGACCGCCTGGATGCTGCGCTCGCTGCTGGAGGACTGAGCGGCCGAAACGACCTTTCTGGCCAGCCCACGCCCGCCTGTCGCGGGCGTTTTTCATTCCCGCCGTCCGCCCATGCAGAGCACCGCACCGCACCGTCCCCCCCAGCCCTCGCGCCTGGCGCTGTACCTCGACCTGATCCGCTGGAGCCGGCCCGCCGGCTGGCTGCTGCTGCTCTGGCCCACGCTGTCGGCCCTGTGGATCGCGGCCGGGGGCTTCCCGGGCTGGCACCTGCTGGCCGTCTTCATCCTGGGCACCATCCTCATGCGCAGTGCGGGATGCTGCGTGAACGATGTTGCCGACCGTGATTTCGACCGGCACGTCAAGCGCACCGCGCAGCGCCCCGTCACCAGCGGTGCCGTGTCGGTGCGCGAGGCCCTGGCCGTGGGCGCGGTGCTGGCCCTCGTGTCGTTCGGCCTGGTGCTCACCACCAATGCGGCCACCGTCGCGTGGTCGCTGCCCGCGCTGGCCGTCACCATCGCCTACCCCTTCGCCAAGCGCTTCGTCTCCATGCCCCAGGCCGTGCTCGGCGTGGCCTTCAGCATGGGCATCCCGATGGCCTTCACCGCGGTGGGTGGCAGCGTGACGCCGCTGGCTGCCTGGCTGGTGCTGGGCAACCTCTGCTGGGTGCTGGCCTACGACACCGAATACGCCATGGTGGACCGCGACGACGACCTGAAGATCGGCATGAAGACCTCGGCGATCACCCTGGGGCGCCACGACGTGCGGGCCGTGATGGCCTTCTACCTGGCCTTCGTGGCGCTCTGGGCCTGGGCGCTGGCGCCCTTCGGCCTGGGCTGGCCCCTGCATGCCGCGCTGGCCGCCATGCTGCTCCAGGTGGCATGGCACTGGCGCCTCATCCGGCACCGCACCCGCGAGGGGTGCTTTCGCGCATTCACCAGCAACCACTGGCTGGGCTTCACGCTGTTCGCGGGCATCGTGGCAGGGTTCGCGCTGCGCTGATCCGGCCCGGCGGGCTGCTACGGCGCGAACGGCCCTTGCTGCACATGCCGGCCGCTGCGCCGCAGCAGTTCGCCGAAGGCCTCGGACATCAGGTAGGCGAACTCCACCGGCCGTTGCGCGCCGATGGCATCGCCATGCACTACGTCCGTGGCTGGATGGCACATCAACAGCCCGCCCTCCGGCAGGTGCGGCAGCCACTTCGCCATGTGCGCTCCGTAGGCCGCGGCATCGGGCGCATCGAACCCATAGACCCCGCCGAACCCCGGGTTCATCGCCAGCCCCGCCCGGCGCCAGCGCCGCGTGGCCGTCCAGCCGCCGAGCATGGCGATGATGGATGCCTTCGGCTGGCGCCACAGTCCAGGGGCGGGCGCGGTGGAGCGCACCCAGGGGCATTCGTGGGGCGCATAGCGGGCCTGCAGTTCGGCCAGCAGCGCTTCCCGCGCGCGGGGCAACTGGTGCACATGCTGGTGGCCATCGACGAAGTCGGGCGGCGTGCCCGTCTCCCGCTCGAAGGCGTCGAACTGCGCGCGCCAGGCAGCCCGCAGTGACGCGGCGGACAGCTGGCGCGCGTATGCCCGCAGAATCACCTCTCCCAGGGGACGGGCGCCGGAGTGCGCGCCTCCGTGGGCTTCGGTCAGGTTGAAATGCAGGCCCGTGGCCAGGCGGGGACGCAGATGCGCGAGGCGGCGCGCCGCTGCGGGCCATTGGGGCGATGTCGTCATGCAGCCGGTGGCGGAAAGGCGGCCTGCCAGTACGAGTTGTTCCACCGCTGCATCCACCAGTGGATGCAGCGCATAGTCATCCGCGCACAGGACGACGGCGCGGGTCACGTCCGTGGACCCGAGGGGTTCTTGAACGCCCAGGACTTGCTCAGCAGGAACGTGCCCGTGGCCACCAGAACCAGCACGCCGACCAGGCTCCAGGCGTAGTGCCAGTCCAGGGCATGCAGGGCGACGAAGTACAGCAGCTCGTTGGCGGCGAAGGACAGGCTGGCGACCGCGAAATAGCGCGCCATCACCGCGGGGCCCTTGGCCCGGGCGCTGGCGAACGTCAGCAAGGCATGGCCGTTGTAGCTGACGGAAAAAGCCACCAGGAACGCGAACACGTTGGCAGCCAGCGGCGCCATGCCGGCGAGCGCCACCAGAGAAACTGCCACGGCAAGGTGCGTGGCGGCGGCAGCACCGCCCACCAGGACGAACTGAAGCTCCTGCGGCAGGTGCCGCAACACGGCAAGAAGGGTATGCAGCGTCTGGTTCACGACCGCTCTCGCGCCAGAGGGGCACGGTCTTCGCCGCGTGCCGCCAGGCCGGTCAGGCGCCTCCCGAATGCACTGCAGGACTGTCCAGCGGTCCTGGCGCCAACAGACAGGCAGTCATTCCTGCCGCCGCGGGAGGCGATGAGGATGTCGGAGAGAGAAGCCGTCATGTCAGCATTTCCGGTATTCGAGGTTAGCGGGCACATGCTTTGGGCACATAGGCGCGCCAATGCATGGTGAGTGGTGCTTCGGCGCCCCGGTACGGCCAGCGCACCTGCACCTGTCCCTGCTGCATGCGCATCCCGGGGGCGGTGTCCAGTTCTTCGAGCAGAGCCGGCACCGGGGGCTGGTCGCCCAGACCGATCCACAGTGTGCCATTCGACCGGAGGCGCTCGAGCGTGATCCACGGAGAGAATCGGTCGTCTCCGGTGATGAACACCGACGGCCGGTCGGGCAACTGCGCCGCCACCAGGCCGGTGGCCCAATAGTCGCCCGAGACGGAATCCAGCGGGCAACGCGAATGCGCCTCCCACAGCGTCTGCGCCTGCTGTGCGACCGCTGCCTGGGGCCAGTCCGTGCGCGCCGGGCGCTTGCGCCACTGCGCCCCATAGGCCAGGAACACGCCGGTCAGCACGGAAACCAGCACCAACCACACCGCCAAGCCGCGCAGCAGCCGTGGCCGCAGGGCCGGCAGCCAGGCTTCGGGCAGCCACGCTGCCACGAGCAGGCCGCTGTACACCCACATGGGCACGCCCCACATGTCGCGCAGCCGCAGCCCCAGCACGATGCCCAGTGCGCAGGCCAGCAGGCACGGGCCCAGTGCCAGGACGAGCAGGTAGCCCGGCATGCGGGCCTGCAGTCGCCATGCGCCGGGAGGTGCGTCCGCGGCACGCTGCCCGCGCGTGTTCCACAGCGCCGCAAGCATGATCAGCGCCAGGGGCAGGTGGTTCAGCAACTGCGTCGCCAGGAACGACAATGCATCCAGCCGGGCCGCGATGGGGCCGGCGCCTTCGACGGAGGCGCGGCCTTTGGCATATGCCATGGGCAGCCAGCCGGACTCCCGCAGCCACTGCAGGTGCGGGGCGAACACCAGCAGCATCGCCGCCAGCGCGAGCCATGGCCCCGGGCCCGCCAGCACCCGGCGCGCGGGCGTCAGCAGCAGGTACAGCGCCAGCGCCGCCAGCAACAGGCCGACGGAATACTTCGTGAGCAGGCCCAGGCCCGCCACGATGCCCAGGAGCAGCCAGTGCCGCAGCCGGCCCTCCTGCAGCGCCGCCAGCAGGCAGTAACCCGTCGCCGCCCACAGCGGCATCTGCGCGATGTTGTGGTTGAACTCCAGCGCCGGCCGGGTGTAGTACGCCACCCCCATGGTCAGCAGCGTGCCCAGCAGGGCGCGCTCGCGCGACACCAGGCGGCACCCCGTGATCCACACCAGCCACAGCGTGGCCGCGATGAACAGCTGGCTCAACAGGAACGGCCCGACGCGGCCCAGTGCGCGATACGACAGCTCCAGCAACCAGGGGGCTAGCGGCGGGTGCTTGTAGTAGCCCCACTCCCATTCCCGCCCCCAGGACAGGCTCTCCACCACGTCCAGCGGCAGGCTGTGGCTCAGCAGGGGCGGCAGCAGCGACCATGCGAGGACGTAGAGCCCCGCCAGCAGTGCGAGGGCTCTATGGGAATTGCTGGGCGGGACGGTAGTGGCGATGGGCATGCAGGCAGGCGCGGCGGGTTCTGGCGAAATAACCTGCGATTGTAAAAGTTGCAACACCCTCAGGTGCCGCCTGCGGTGCCGGCCGTCCCACCATGGTCACCTTCCGAACTCGTCTCCCAGTTCGCGGGCCCGTGCCTGCGCGGCCTTCATCGCGCGGATGAACTGCTCCGGCAGGCCGGCCTGCTCCATCGACTGGACGGCCGCGAAGGTGGTGCCGCCCTTGGAGGTCACGCGCTGGCGCAGCACCGCGGGCGATTCGTCCGAGCGGCGCGCCAGTTCCGACGCCCCCGTGAACGTGCCCACGGCCAGCTGGTGCGCCTGCTCGGGCGCGAGGCCCATCTCCACCCCCGCCTGCGCCATCGCCTCCAGGAACAGGAAGACATAGGCCGGGCCCGATCCCGACAGCGCGGTCACGGCGTCGAGCTGCGGCTCCTCGTCCACCCAGAGCAGCTCGCCCGTGGACGCCAGCACCTGCTGCACGGCGGCGCGCTGCGCGGGGCTCACCTGCGGGCGGGCATACAGCGCCGTCATGCCGCGTCCGATCAGCGCAGGCGTGTTGGGCATGGCGCGCACCACGCATTCCGAGCCCAGCCAGGCGGCGATGCTATCCGACCGGATCCCGGCGGCCACGCTGAGGTGCACCGCATTCGCCGTGTAGGGGCGTGCCTGCTGCGCGGCCTCCTTGAACGTCTGGGGCTTGACAGCCCACACCACCACGCCGGCGCGCTCCAGGGCCGTCCCGGCCTCCGGCAGGGCCTCGATGCCGTGGTGCGCGCGCAGGGCGGCCCGCGCTTCCTCCCAGGGCTCGACCACCTCGATGGCGGAGGCCGGCATGCCCTGCCGGATCAGTCCGCCGATGATGGCGCTGGCCATGTTGCCGCCGCCGATGAAGGCGATCGCGGATTGGTCGGATGCGGGGAGGGGGGTGTCGGGCGTCATGCGTGCGAAAGGGCGTGGGGCCGGCGGGCGGCCCGTGGAAGAGGGGAAGGCCCGCAGCGGAGCGTCGCCGCAGGCCGCGGCACCGGATGGTAGCGCTTCCTTCCGGTCAGTCCAGCGCGGCCTGCCGCACCGCATGCTCCCAGCGCGCCATGCATTCCTGGGCGCGAGCAGCGCTCAGCGTGGGCAGGAACCTCCGCTCGGCGCGCCACAGCGCGGACAGGGCATCCGTGCCCGCATAGACCCCGCTGGAGAGTCCCGCCAAATAGGCGGCCCCCAGCGCCGTGGTCTCGATCACCGCCGGCCGCACCACCGGAATGCCCAGCAGGTCGGCCTGGAACTGCATCAGCAGGTCGTTCACGCAGGCTCCGCCGTCCACCCGCAGCTCGCTCACGGGCGCGCCGCCTGCCGCCACCGCGTCGCGGCTCATCGCCTGCAGCAGCGCCGCGCTCTGGTAGGCGATGCTCTCGAGCGCCGCGCGCGCGATATGGGCGATGGTCGTGCCGCGGGTGAGCCCGGTGATGGTGCCGCGGGCGTCGGGCTTCCAGTAGGGCGCGCCCAGCCCGGTGAAGGCTGGCACCATCATCACGCCGCCGGAATCCGGCACGCTCTCGGCCAGCGACTGCACCTCGCTGCTGGTCGATATGGCGCGCAGCCCGTCGCGCAGCCATTGCACCACCGCGCCGCCGACGAACACGCTGCCCTCCATGGCGAAGGCTGGCTCCGGCGTGCCCTGGCCCGGCCCGCCCCGGGGGGCGATCTGCGCCGCGCTGGTCGTCAGCAGCCCGTTGCGCGAGGTCTGGAAGCTGCTGCCCGTGTGCATCAGCATGAAGCAGCCCGTGCCGTAGGTGTTCTTGGCCATGCCCGCGGTGAAACACGCCTGGCCGAACAGCGCGCTCTGCTGGTCGCCGGCCACCCCGCCGATCGGGATGGCTCCGCCCAGCAGCGCCGCGTCCGTGGCGCCGAAGTCGCTCGCCGAAGGCTGCACGCGCGGCAGCAGTTCGCGTGGAATGCGCAGCAGCGCCAGCAGGTCGTCGTCCCAGGTGTTGGAATGCACGTTGAACAGCATGGTGCGCGAGGCATTGCTCACGTCGGTCACGTGCACCTTGCCGCCCGTCAGCTGCCAGATGAGCCAGCTGTCCACCGTGCCGAAGGCCAGCTCGCCGGCCTCTGCCGCCGCGCGCGCGCCGGGCACATGGTCCAGCAGCCAGCGCAGCTTGGTCGCCGAGAAATATGCGTCGATGCGCAGCCCCGTGCGCTCCTGGATCATCGGCTCGTGGCCCTGCTCGCGCAGTTCGGCGCACAGCGGCTCCGCACGCCGGTCCTGCCAGACGATGGCATGGTGCACGGGCTGCCCGGAGCGCCGGTTCCACAGCACCGTGGTCTCGCGCTGGTTGGTGATGCCCAGCGCCCGCACATCGCCCGGGCCGATCTTCGCCTGCGCGAGCGCCTGCCGCGCCGTGGCCAGCTGCGTGCGCCAGATCTCCAGCGGGTCGTGTTCCACCCAGCCGGGCTGCGGATAGATCTGCGGCAGTTCCTGCTGGGCCTGCGCGACGATGTGCCCATGCTCGTCGAAAACGATGCTGCGCGAGCTGGAGGTGCCTTGGTCGAGGGCGAGCAGATAGGTCATGGCGTCCGGAGGGTATGCGGTGTTGGAAGAGGGAAGGGCGGCCTCACGCCGCCACGTCGAGTTCGACCCCGGCGTCGCGCAGCAGGGCAGGGAAGGGATCGGGCGGGGCCGCGTCCGTGAACATCCGGTCGATCTGCGCCAGCGTGGCCACCTGCACCATCGCGGGCCGGTCGAACTTGCTGTGGTCCGCGGCCAGCCACACCTCGCGGGCCTGGGCGATGATGGTCTGCGCCACCTTCACCTCGCGCAGGTCGAAGTCGCGCAGCGAGCCGTCCGGCTCGATGCCGGAGATCCCGATCAGCGCGATGTCCACCTTGAACTGGCGGATGAAGTCCACCGCTGCCTCGCCCACGATGCCGCGGTCCCGCGCTCGCACCACGCCGCCAGCCACGATCACCTCGCACTGCGGATTGCCCGCCAGGATCGCTGCCACGTTCAGGTTGTTGGTGATCACGCGCAGCCCCTGGTGGTGCAGCAGCGCCCGTGCGATCGCCTCGGTGGTGGTGCCGATGTTCAGGATCAGGGAGCAGTTGTGCGGCACGGCCTCGGCCACGGCCCGCGCGATGCGCGCCTTGCCTTCGGCATGCAGCGTCTCCCGCTGCGTGTGCCCCAGGTTCTCCGTGGTGGAGCTCGGCACGCGCACCCCGCCGTGGAACCGCAACAGCAATCCACTGTCGGCCAGCCGCTGGATGTCGCGCCGGACGGTCTGCAGCGTCACGCCCAGCGTTTCCGCGAGCTGTTCGACGGTGGCCGTTCTGCGGGTGCGGACTTCTTCGAGAAGCAGGAGCTGTCGGGGGTTCGTGTTCACGCGAAAAGGGGAAGAGGGCTGTGCCTTGACTTTAAAACGAACGAAAAGGAAAAAACCGAGGGTAAACCTGGAGGTGAACCGAATCAAAAAGAACAAAAATGAACGAAACCGAAACGTATTGGTGCATTGGATGCGCGTTTCGGCAAAGAAAGAACACGCAGGCTGCGAAGTCCTGCGGCTCCAGACAACACGAAAGGTGCGGGGATGCAGCTGGTACTCGAGCGCATCGGCAAGACGGTGGGCGCGCAAACCTGGCTCCGGGGCATGGACATGGCACTCCAGCCCGGGGCCGTGACCGTGCTGCTGGGGGCGACGCAGGCGGGCAAGACCAGCCTCATGCGCATCATGGCCGGGCTGGATGCGCCCACCGAAGGGCGCGTGCTGGTGGACGGCGCGGACGTGACGGGCATGCCCGTGCGCGAACGCAACGTGGCCATGGTCTACCAGCAGTTCATCAACTACCCCTCGATGACGGTGGCGGACAACATCGCCTCCCCGCTCAGGCTGCGCGGCGAGAAGAACGCCATGGAGCGCGTGCGGTCCCTGGCCGAGCGGCTGCACATCGACATGTTCCTCGACCGCCTGCCGGCCGAACTCTCCGGCGGCCAGCAGCAGCGCGTGGCGCTGGCGCGGGCCCTGGCCAAGGGCGCGCCGCTCATGCTGCTCGACGAACCCCTGGTCAACCTCGACTACAAGCTGCGCGAGGAACTGCGCGACGAGCTCAGCCAGCTCTTCGCCGCGGGCGACTCCACGGTCGTCTATGCCACCACCGAGCCCGGCGAAGCGCTGCTGCTGGGCGGATACACGGCGGTGCTGCACGAAGGTGAACTGCTGCAATACGGCCCCACTGCCGAGGTGTTCCATGCGCCGGCCTCCCTGCGGGTGGCCCGGGCCTTCAGCGATCCGCCCATGAACCTGCTCGCCGCCGAGGCCGTGGCGGGGGGCGTGCGCGTGGCGGGACGCGACGTGCTGCCCCTGCCGGAGCCGTTGCCTGCCGGCGCGGCCGGCGGCCTCACCGTCGGCGTGCGTGCCAGCGCCCTGCGCCTGGCGCCCCGGCCCGGCGACGTCGCGGTTGCCGGAACGGTGGAACTGGCCGAAATCGCCGGCTCCGACACCTTCGTGCATGCCCACACGCCCTGGGGCGAAATGGTCGCGCAATTCACCGGCGTGCACGACTTCGCGCTCGGCTCCGCCCTCACTCTGCACCTGCAGCCCGGCGACGCCTACGTGTTCGGCACTGGCGAAGAACTGCTGCGCGCCCCGGTGCGCAAAGGCCGCTGAGATGACGACACACCCCCTGGCCTGCTCCGCGGCCGCCCTGCGGATGGCGCGCAGCACGACGGAAGACTGACATGGCCCGCATCCAACTTGAGCTCGCACACTCGTACAAGCCGAACCCGCAGCAGGACAGCGACTACGCACTGCTGCCCCTGACCATGGAGTTCCGCGACGGCGGCGCCTACGCGCTGCTGGGCCCCTCGGGCTGCGGCAAGACCACCATGCTCAACATCATGTCGGGCCTGCTCGTGCCCTCGCACGGCCGGGTGCTGTTCGACGGCCGCGACGTCACGCGCGCCAGCCCCCAGGAGCGCAACATCGCCCAGGTGTTCCAGTTCCCGGTCATCTACGACACCATGACCGTGGCCCAGAACCTGGCCTTCCCGCTCAAGAACCGCAAGGTGCCCGACGCGCAGATCCGCCAGCGCGTGGGCCAGATCGCCGAGATGCTGGAGATGAGCCACCAGCTGGACATGCGCGCTGCCGGCCTCTCGGCCGACCAGAAGCAGAAGATCTCCCTGGGCCGCGGCCTGGTGCGCCCGGACGTCTCGGCCGTGCTGTTCGACGAGCCGCTCACCGTGATCGACCCGCACCTGAAGTGGCAGCTGCGGCGCAAGTTGAAGCAGATCCACCACGAACTCAAGCTCACCCTCATCTACGTCACCCACGACCAGGTGGAGGCGCTCACCTTCGCCGAGGAGGTGGTGGTGATGACGCGCGGCCGTGCCGTTCAGGTGGGCTCCGCCGATGCGCTCTTCGAGCGGCCCGCGCACGTCTTCGTGGGCCACTTCATCGGCTCGCCCGGCATGAACTTCCTGCCTGCGCAACTGCAGGCCGGCGGCCTGCGCGTCGGCGGCCAGACGCTGCCGGGCCCGGCGCGCGAACTGCCCGAAGGCCCGCTGCAGCTCGGCGTGCGGCCGGAGTACCTGTCGGTCGTCACCGAGGGCACCCCGGGCGCACTGCCCTGCGTGGTGGACAAGGTCCAGGACATCGGCACCTACCAGCTCCTCACGGCGCGGCTGGACGGCCAGCCGCTCAAGGCCCGCGTGGCGCCCGCCGAAACCCTGCCGGCACCCGGCGCCACCGTATGGCTGCAGGTGGTGGGCCCGCACACCTGTTTCTATCGCGACGAGCAACTGCTGCCCTGAGAAGGAGCTGCCTCCATGAGCACCACCACCAAACCCGTGAACCAGAAGGCCTGGTTCCTCATCCTGCCCGTCATCCTCTGCGTGGCCTTCTCGGCCATCCTGCCGCTCATGACGGTGGTCAACTACTCGGTGCAGGACATCATCTCGCCCGAGCGGCGCGTGTTCGTCGGCACCGAATGGTTCGCCCAGGTCATGCGCGACGAGGAGCTGCACGGCGCGCTCCTGCGCCAGCTCGGCTTCTCCCTCTCGGTGCTGCTGGTGGAGATCCCGCTGGGCATCTGCCTGGCTCTCGCCATGCCCGCGCAGGGCTGGAAGTCCTCCGCCGTGCTGGTCACCGTCGCCCTCTCGCTGCTCATCCCCTGGAACGTCGTGGGCACCATCTGGCAGATCTACGGGCGCGCCGACATCGGCCTCATGGGCCGCACCCTGCAGCAGATGGGCATCGACTACAGCTACACCGGCAGCGAGACCCAGGCCTGGCTCACCGTGCTGCTGATGGATGTCTGGCACTGGACCCCGCTGGTGGCGCTGCTGGCCTTCGCCGGGCTGCGCTCCATCCCCGATGCCTACTACCAGGCCGCGCGCATCGACGGCGCCAGCAAGTTCGCCGTCTTCCGCTACATCCAGCTGCCCAAGATGCGCGGCGTGCTCATGATCGCCGTGCTGCTGCGCTTCATGGACAGCTTCATGATCTACACCGAGCCCTTCGTGCTCACCGGCGGCGGGCCGGGCAACGCCACCACCTTCCTCAGCCAGTACCTCACCACCAAGGCCGTGGGCCAGTTCGACCTGGGGCCGGCCGCCGCCTTCTCGCTCATCTACTTCTTCATCATCCTGCTGCTGTGCTTCATCCTCTACAACTGGATGCAGCGCGTGGGCACCCAGCAGCCCGAGGTGGAGCATTGATGCGGCTGCCGCCATCGATCACGACGCCGATGCCGATCCACGAAACAAGGAATAGCCGCCATGACTGAGCGCCGCTTCCGCAAACGCACCCTCTTCCTGCTGGCCTACCTGGTCTTCGCCCTGCTGCCCATCTACTGGATGGTCAACATGAGCTTCAAGACCAACGCCGAGATCCTCTCCACCTTCACCTTCTGGCCCCAGCACTTCACCTGGGACAACTACCGGACCATCTTCACCGACGAGTCCTGGTACTCGGGCTACATCAACAGCCTGATCTACGTGGCGATGAACACGGTGATCTCGCTGGCCGTGGCGCTGCCGGCCGCCTATGCCTTCAGCCGCTACCAGTTCATGGGCGACAAGCATGTCTTCTTCTGGCTGCTCACCAACCGCATGACGCCGCCGGCCGTCTTCCTGCTGCCCTTCTTCCAGCTCTACACCACCGTGGGCCTGATGGACACGCACATCGCCGTGGCGCTGGCGCACCTGCTGTTCAACGTGCCGCTGGCCGTGTGGATCCTGGAGGGCTTCATGAGCGGCATCCCGCGCGAGATCGACGAGACCGCCTACATCGACGGCTACAGCTTCCCGCGCTTCTTCTTCACCATCTTCCTGCCGCTCATCAAGGCCGGCGTGGGCGTGGCCGCGTTCTTCTGCTTCATGTTCAGCTGGGTGGAGCTGCTGCTGGCGCGCACCCTCACCAGCGTGAACGCCAAGCCCATCGTGGCGACCATGACGCGCACGGTGAGCGCCTCGGGCATGGACTGGGCGACGCTGGCCGCCGCCGGCGTGCTCACCATCGTGCCGGGGGCCATCGTCATCTGGTTCGTGCGCCACTACATCGCGAAGGGATTCGCGATGGGAAGAGTTTGAAATGCACCCCCTGAGTCGCTTCGCGCCTTCACCCCTCTCTCGCTTCGCGGGAGGGGGACGACGCCCTCGCTGCGGGGCGGCCCTTGCTCGGCGTCCCTCGCGTGGGGCCGCGCGCCTATCGTGCCGTCGCGACGGTGCTGTCCATCGCTCACTGCTAGGAGTCGCTCATGTTTGACTGGATGGCCTGGACCACTCCGGTGGCCGTGTTTTTTACCTGCATCGTGCTCATGCTCGCGGGCATGGCCGTGTGGGAGGTGAAGTCCCCCACCACCTTGCGCAAGGGCTTCCTGCCGATTGCCACCACGCGCGGCGACCGGCTCTTCATCGGCCTGCTCTCGGCCGCCTACATCAACCTCATCTTCGTGGGCCTGGGCGCGAAGTTCGCCGAGTGGTTCAAGCTCGAGCAGGAGCCCTCCGTATGGATCAGCTTCGTGCTGTCGATGCTGGTCCTCGCGCTGATCCTGCGCAAAGGCTGATTTTTCTCGGACGTGCGGCCCCCCGCTCCCCGGGGCCGCCGGCCGGTTGCAATGGCAGCAGGGGACACCCACCTAACAAGGAGACAGTCATGAAGATGCGTTTGACCGCCCTGGCGTTCGCCGCCACGGCCCTGGTGATCGGGCAGGCCGCATGGGCCGGCGAGGCGGAGGCCAAGAAGTGGATCGACAGCGAATTCCAGCCCTCGACGCTCAGCAAGGACCAGCAGATGGCCGAGATGAAGTGGTTCATCGACGCCGCCAAGAAGCTGCAGGCCAAGGGCGTGAAGGACATCTCGGTCGTCTCCGAAACCCTCACCACGCATGAGTACGAATCGAAGACGCTGGCCAAGGCCTTCGAGGAGATCACCGGCATCAAGGTCAAGCACGACCTGATCCAGGAAGGCGACGTGGTCGAGAAGCTGCAGACCTCCATGCAGTCCGGCAAGTCCATCTACGACGGCTGGATCAGCGACTCCGACCTGATCGGCACCCACTACCGCTACGGCAAGATCATGTCGCTCACCGACTACATGGCCAAGGCGGGCAAGGAGTGGACCAACCCCGGCATCGACATCAAGGACTTCATCGGCACCAGCTTCACCACGGCGCCGGACGGCCAGATGTACCAGCTGCCCGACCAGCAGTTCGCCAACCTCTACTGGTTCCGCGCCGACCTGTTCGAGCGCAAGGACCTGAAGGACAAGTTCAAGGCCAAGTACGGCTACGAACTGGGCGTGCCGCAGAACTGGAGCGCCTACGAGGACATCGCCGAGTTCTTCAGCAACGACGTCAAGCAGATCGACGGCAAGCCCATCTACGGCCACATGGACTACGGCAAGAAGGATCCGTCCCTGGGCTGGCGCTTCACCGATGCATGGCTTTCCATGGCCGGTGCTGCCGACAAGGGCATCCCCAACGGCATGCCCGTCGATGAATGGGGCATCCGCGTGGCCGACGACAAGTGCACGCCGGTCGGCGCATCCGTCTCGCGCGGTGGTGCCACCAACTCGCCGGCTGCCGTCTATGCGCTGACCAAGTACATCGACTGGATGAAGAAGTACGCGCCCAAGGAAGCCATGGGCATGACCTTCGGCGAATCCGGCCCCGTGCCCGCGCAGGGCCAGATCGCCCAGCAGATCTTCTGGTACACCGCCTTCACTGCCGACATGGTCAAGCCCGGCCTGCCCGTGGTGAACGCCGACGGCACGCCGAAGTGGCGCATGGCCCCCGGTCCCAACGGCCCGTACTGGAAGGACGGCATGCAGAACGGCTACCAGGACGTGGGCAGCTGGACCTTCTTCAAGGACCACGACGCCAACCGCACGGCCGCCGCCTGGCTCTACGCCCAGTTCGTCACGGCCAAGACCACGTCCCTCAAGAAGACCTTGGTGGGCCTGACGCCGATCCGCGAATCCGACATCCGCTCCAAGGCCATGACCGACGCGGCGCCCAAGCTGGGTGGCCTGGTGGAGTTCTACCGCAGCCCGGCGCGCGTCGCCTGGACCCCCACCGGCAACAACGTGCCCGACTACCCCAAGCTCGCGCAGCTCTGGTGGAAGAACGTGGCCCAGGCCGTCACGGGCGAGAAGACCCCGCAGGGCGCCATGGACAACCTCGCCGAGGAAATGGACCAGGTGATGGCCCGCCTGCAGCGCGCCGGCATGGCCCACTGCGCGCCCAAGCTCAACCCCAAGGGCGACCCCGCCAAGTGGCTGAGCGACGAGCACGCCCCCTGGAAGAAGCTGGCCAACGAGAAGCCGAAGGGTGAAACCATCGCCTACGACCGCCTGCTGCAGGCCTGGAAGGACGGCAAGGTGCGCTGACGACCGGCGGCGGCCCGGCGCGGGCCGCCACTTTCTTTCTCCGGTCTCCCGCCCGGCCCTGTCCCCCGGGGCCGCGCGGGAGACCTGCCTTTGCGGGGTGACATCAGGGTAAACCCTGAAATTCGCCCCGGTTGAATGGACAATCCATCCCATGACCTCCCCGAACACGCCCCAGCCTACCGTGCGCGCCCAGCTCCTGGCGCGGCTTGCCGAGCCTCGGCAGTACGACCTGGCGGTCATCGGGGGCGGTGCCACGGGGCTCGGCGTGGCGCTCGACGCTGCCGCGCGCGGCTTCAGCGTCGTGCTCGTGGAATCCCATGACTTCGCCAAGGGCACCTCGTCGCGCGCCACCAAGCTGGTGCACGGCGGCGTCCGCTACCTGGCCCAGGGCAACATCTCCCTGGTGCGCGAGGCGCTCCACGAACGCACGACCCTGCTGGGCAATGCGCCCCACCTGGCCCAGCCCCTGCCGTTCGTCATGCCCTCCTACCACCTGTGGGAGACGCCGTTCTACGGAGTGGGCCTGAAGGCCTATGACCTGCTGGCGGGCCGAGCCGGCCTGGGTGCCACCGAATTCCTCGGCCGCGAAGGCACCCTGCGCCTGCTGCCCACCGTGCGGCGCGAAGGGCTGCGGGGCGGCGTCAAGTACTGGGACGGCCAGTTCGACGACGCCCGGCTGGCGCTGGCGCTGGCGCGCACGGCCGCGCTCCGCGGCGCGCTGCTGGTCAACTATTGCCCCGCCCGCGAGCTCATCCATGAAGACGGCAAGGTGGCGGGCCTGCACTGCGAGGACGTGGAAACCGGCACCCGCTATACCGTACGCGCGCGCTGCGTGGTCAACGCGACCGGCGTGTGGGTGGACGGGCTGCTGCGCCAGGACGCCGAAGCGCTCGGCCGTCCGGCCAAGCCCATCGTGGCCCCCAGCCAGGGCGTACACATCGTCGTGGACCGGGAGTTCCTGCCCTCCGACCATGCCATGATGGTCCCCAAGACGGCCGATGGCCGCGTCCTCTTCGCCGTGCCCTGGCTCGGAAAGATCATCCTCGGGACCACCGACAGCCCCCGGCAGGACCTCGAACGCGAACCCCTGCCGTTCCGCGAAGAGGCCGATTTCATCCTGAGCGAGTCGGCCCGCTACCTCACCCGCGCGCCTTCCGCGTCGGACGTGCGCAGCATCTGGGTGGGCCTGCGCCCCCTGGTCCGGCCGCCGGACGACGAGGGAGGCAGCACCAAGGGCATCAGCCGCGAGCACACCGTGCTGGCCAGCCCCAGCGGACTGGTCACCGTGACGGGCGGCAAATGGACCACCTACCGCGCCATGGCGGAGGACGTGTTGCAAAAATGCTTCGATGCCGGCCTGCTCGCGGCCCGCGCCGGCGGCGTCACCCAGCGACTGCCGGTGGTGGGTTCCCCCCAGGGTGCCGTTCGGCACGGGATGGACGAGGCCCAGGGGCCGCATTCCTACGGTTCGGAGGCGGAGTTCCTGGATACCGTGCCCGGTGCCCAGCGCTGGCTGGCGCCGGGGCTGTCGGAGGCCATGGTCCGCTTCGCCGCACGCCATGAGTACGCCCGCACGGTCGAGGACATGCTCTCGCGGCGCAGCCGGATGCTGTTCCTCGATGCCGCCCGCGCCCTCGCGATCGCCCCCGACGTGGCCCGGATCCTCCAGGAGGAGCTGGGCAGGGACCCCGCGCTCGCCGCCTTCGAGGCCCTGGCGGCGCAGTACCTCTCGGTGCCCCGCTAACTACTTGACACGCCTTTGGTTTTTTGAAAGAATCGAGGGCTTCGCGTTTCTCTACGCGGATTTCTGCCCAGCGGGAAGCGGTGCAAATGGTTTGCACCGCGGACGACGGGCCCAAGACTGACTGGCTGATAAGCAGCCCTGCGAGGTTTCCAGGGCTGTCGATCTTCTGGTGCAAGTTGGGAATATTCACATGATCCAGACAGAATCTCGGTTAGACGTTGCCGACAATACCGGCGCGAAGTCCGTCCTGTGCATCAAGGTGCTGGGTGGTTCCAAGCGTCGCTATGCCAGCGTGGGCGACATCATCAAGGTGAGCATCAAGGAAGCCGCTCCGCGTGGCCGCGTCAAGAAGGGCGAGGTTTACAGCGCAGTGGTGGTCCGCACCGCCAAGGGCATCCGTCGCGGCGACGGTTCGCTCGTCAAATTCGACGGCAACGCAGCAGTGTTGCTGAATGCAAAGCTGGAGCCTATCGGCACCCGCATCTTCGGCCCCGTGACGCGTGAACTGCGTACCGAGCGCTTCATGAAGATCGTGTCCCTGGCTCCCGAAGTTCTCTGAGGACGCGCCATGAACAAGATTCGCAAGGGCGACGAAGTGATCGTGCTCACCGGGCGCGACAAAGGCAAGCGCGGCACGGTGTCGCTGCGCAAGGATGACTCCCATCTGGTCATCGACGGCATCAACCTGGTCAAGAAGCACGTGAAGCCGAACCCCATGAAGGGTACGACCGGCGGCATCGTGGAAAAGGCCATGCCCATCCACCAGTCCAACGTGGCCATTTTCAACGCTGCCACGGGCAAGGCCGATCGCGTGGGCATCAAGGTGCAGGCGGATGGTTCGCGCGTTCGCGTGTTCAAGTCCAGCGGCGCTGAAATCAAGGCGGCCTAAGGAGTCAACATGGCACGACTGCAACAACACTACCGCGAAAAGATCGTTCCCGAACTCACCAAGCAGTTCGGCTACACCTCGCCGATGGAGGTCCCGCGCCTCACGAAGATCACCCTGAACATGGGTGTGAGCGAAGCGGTGTCCGACAAGAAGGTCATGGACAACGCCGTGGCCGACCTGACGAAGATCGCCGGCCAGAAGCCCGTCGTGACGAAGGCCAAGAAGGCCATCGCCGGCTTCAAGATCCGCGAAGGCCAGGCCATCGGCTGCATGGTCACGCTGCGCGGCGTCCAGATGTACGAATTCCTGGATCGTTTCGTGACCGTGGCACTGCCCCGCGTCCGTGACTTCCGTGGTATTTCCGGCCGTGCCTTCGATGGCCGCGGCAACTACAACATCGGCGTCAAAGAGCAGATCATCTTCCCCGAAATCGAGTACGACAAGGTGGATGCCCTGCGCGGCCTGAACATCAGCATCACCACGACGGCCAAGTCGGACGAAGAGGCCAAGGCCCTTCTCGCCGGTTTCCGTTTCCCCTTCAAGAACTAAAGGCAGCGTATGGCTAAAGTAGCTTTGATCCAGCGCGAACTGAAGCGCGAAAAACTGGCAGCCAAGTACGCCGCGAAGTATGCGGAACTGAAGGCCATCGCCGGCGACGCGAAGCGCAGCGACGAGGAGCGCGAAGCCGCACGCCTCGGCCTGCAGAAGCTTCCCCGCAACGCGAACCCCACGCGCCAGCGCAACCGCTGCGAAATCACGGGTCGTCCCCGTGGCACGTTCCGCCAATTCGGTCTGGCCCGCGCCAAGATCCGTGAACTGGCTTTTGCCGGTGACATCCCGGGTGTCACCAAGGCCAGCTGGTAAGCAGGCAGGAGAAAACACATGAGCATGAGTGATCCCATCGCCGACTTGCTGACCCGCATCCGCAATGCGCAAATGGTGTCCAAGGCCACCGTTTCCGTGCCTTCTTCCAAAGTGAAGATCGCCATCGCGCAGGTGCTGAAGGACGAGGGTTACATCGACGGCTTCGAAGTGAAGTCCGAAGGCAACAAGTCCGAACTCGAAATTTCCCTGAAGTACTACGCCGGCCGTCCGGTGATCGAGCGCATCGAGCGCGTGAGCCGTCCCGGCCTGCGCGTGTACAAGGGTCGCGACTCCATCCCCCAGGTCATGAACGGCCTGGGCGTTGCCATCGTCACCACGCCCAAGGGCGTGATGACGGATCGCAAGGCACGTGCCACCGGCGTCGGCGGCGAAGTGCTTTGCTACGTCGCTTAACGTGGCATCGAGGAGAAACTGAAATGTCCCGCGTAGGAAAAATGCCGGTGGCCATCCCCAACGGGGTCGATGTGTCCATCACGGAAGACCAGATCAGCGTGAAGGGCTCGGGCGGTACGCTGTCCGTGGCGCAGAACCGCCTGGTCAAGATCGCCAACAAGGAAGGCAAGCTCAGCTTCGAGCCTGTCAACGATTCCCGCGAAGCCAATGCCATGAGCGGCACCATCCGCCAGCTCGTGAACAACATGGTGGTGGGTGTCAGCAAGGGCTTCGAGAAGAAGCTGAACCTGATCGGCGTGGGCTACAAGGCCCAGGCTTCGGGCGCCAAGCTGAACCTCGCCGTCGGCTATTCGCACCCCGTGAACTTCGACATGCCCGCCGGCATCACGGTGGCCACGCCGACCCCCACGGAAATCGTGATCAAGGGCGCGGACCGCCAACGCGTCGGCCAGCTGGCTGCCGAAATCCGTGCCGTTCGTCCTCCCGAGCCCTACAAGGGCAAGGGCATCCGTTATTCGGATGAAAAGGTCACGATCAAAGAGACCAAGAAGAAGTAAGGAGCTGCAGCATGTTGACCAAGAAAGAGCAGCGTCTTCGTCGTTCGCGCCAGACCCGTATCCGCATTGCACAGCAAGGCGTGGTCCGTCTGACGGTGAACCGCACGAACCTCCACATCTACGCCAGCGTCATTTCCGAAGACGGCAACCGCGTGCTTGCCAGCGCATCCACGGCGGAAGCCGAAGTGCGCAAGGAACTGGGCGGTTCCGGCAAGGGCGGCAACGCCGCCGCGGCCCAGATGATCGGCAAGCGCATCGCTGAAAAGGCGAAGGCTGCCGGCATCGAGAAAGTCGCATTCGACCGCGCTGGATTCGCATATCACGGCCGCGTGAAGGCCCTCGCAGAAGCCGCGCGTGAAGCCGGCCTGCAGTTCTAAGCGGAGCGAATAGAAAATGGCTAAGTTTCAACCCAAAGTGCAGACCGAAGGACAAGACGACGGGATGCGCGAGAAGATGATCGCGGTCAACCGCGTGACCAAAGTCGTGAAGGGCGGCCGTATCCTCGGCTTCGCTGCACTGACGGTGGTCGGCGACGGTGACGGCCGCGTGGGCATGGGCAAGGGCAAGTCCAAGGAAGTGCCGGCAGCCGTGCAGAAGGCGATGGAAGAGTGCCGCCGCAACCTGGTGAAGGTTGCGCTCAAGAACGGTTCCATCCACCACTCGGTGAAGGGCCATCACGGTGCCGCATCGGTCGAACTGCATCCGGCTCCCAAGGGTACCGGCATCATCGCCGGCGGCCCCATGCGCGCCGTGTTCGAAGTCGTGGGCATCACCGACATCGTGGCCAAGAGCCATGGTTCCTCGAACCCCTACAACATGGTCCGCGCCACGTTCGACGCGCTGGTGAACTCCACGACCCCCGCGGAAGTGGCTGCCAAGCGCGGCAAGTCGGTCGAAGACATCTTCGCCTGAACGGAGCTCCGCAAATGACTACGCAACAAACCGTCAAGATTCAACTGGTGCGCAGCCCCATCGGCACCAAGGAATCGCACCGCGCCACCGTTCGCGGCCTGGGCCTGCGCAAGCTGAACAGCATCAGCGAGCTCAAGGACAGCCCCGAAGTGCGCGGCATGATCAACAAGATCAGCTATCTGGTCAAGGTCCTCTGAGAGGTTGATGATGGAACTCAATAGCATCAAGCCCGCAGAAGGTGCGAAGCATGCCAAGCGCCGTGTGGGCCGTGGCATCGGCTCCGGCCTGGGCAAGACCGCAGGCCGCGGACACAAGGGCCAGAAGTCGCGTTCGGGTGGCTACCACAAGGTGGGCTTCGAAGGCGGCCAGATGCCCCTGCAGCGCCGTCTGCCCAAGCGCGGCTTCAAGTCGCACCTGCTGAAGTTCAACGCCGAAGTGACCCTGGGCACGCTCGAACAGCTCGGCCTGGCCGAAGTCGACCTCGCAGCGCTCAAGAGCGCCGGTGTGGTGGGCCAGCTCGCCAAGGTGGTCAAGGTCATCAAGAGCGGCGAACTGACCAAGGCCGTGAAGCTGAACGGCATCGGTGCCACGGCGGGTGCGAAGGCAGCCATCGAGGCCGCCGGCGGCAGCCTGGCCTGAACGGCACCCTGAAGAAGGAACGCATTCGTGGCTACCAGTGCAGCGTCGATTGCAAAGACCGGTAAATTCGGCGACCTGCGTCGCCGGCTGGTTTTCCTGCTGCTGGCCCTGATCGTCTATCGCATCGGGGCACACATCCCGGTGCCTGGCATCGATCCGGCCCAGTTGCAGCAGCTGTTCAGTGGCCAGCATGGCGGTATCCTGAACCTGTTCAACATGTTCTCGGGCGGTGCTCTGTCCCGCTTCACGGTGTTCGCACTGGGGATCATGCCGTACATCTCGGCATCGATCATCATGCAGCTGATGACCTATGTCCTTCCCACCTTCGAGCAATTGAAGAAGGAAGGCGAGGCCGGACGCCGCAAGATCACCCAGTACACGCGCTACGGAACGCTGGGCCTGGCCATTTTCCAGTCGCTTGGCATCGCCGTGGCGCTGGAGAGCTCCGCCGGCCTCGTGTTGAGCCCGGGCTTCGGCTTCCGCCTCACCGCGGTGGTCAGCCTGACGGCCGGCACCATGTTCCTCATGTGGCTCGGCGAGCAGATCACCGAGCGCGGCCTCGGCAACGGCATCTCGATCCTGATCTTCTCGGGCATCGCGGCCGGCCTGCCGAGCTCGATCGGCGGCCTGCTGGAGCTGGTGCGAACGGGTGCGATGAGCATCCTGGCGGCCATCTTCATCGTGCTGCTGGTGGCGCTGGTGACGTACTTCGTGGTGTTCGTGGAACGCGGTCAGCGCAAGATCCTCGTGAACTATGCCCGCCGGCAGGTGGGCAACAAGGTCTACGGGGGACAGTCTTCGCACCTGCCGCTGAAGCTGAACATGGCCGGCGTGATCCCGCCGATCTTCGCGTCGTCGATCATCCTGCTGCCCGCCACGATCGTGAACTGGTTCAGTGCCGGTGAATCGATGCGCTGGCTGCGCGACATCTCCGGTGCGCTGACCCCCGGCCAGCCCATCTACGTGATGTTCTACGCGGCCGCCATCGTGTTCTTCTGCTTCTTCTACACGGCGCTGGTGTTCAACAGCCGTGAGACGGCGGACAACCTGAAGAAGAGCGGTGCGTTCATCCCCGGCATCCGTCCGGGCGATCAGACGGCCCGCTACATCGACAAGATCCTGGTGCGGCTGACGCTGGCCGGCGCGGTGTACATCACCTTCGTCTGCCTGCTGCCGGAGTTCCTGATCTTGAAGTACAACGTGCCGTTCTATTTCGGCGGCACGTCGCTGCTGATCATCGTGGTCGTCACCATGGACTTCATGGCCCAGGTGCAGAACTACATGATGTCCCAGCAGTACGAGTCGCTGCTCAAGAAGGCGAACTTCAAAGCAACACCAGGCACCTGAGGTCTGGCGAGCCGGGAGCGGATCCGCTACAATCGCGGGTTCGCCTCCAGCATGTTACGGTTAATGATGCCCATCGATCCATCGCGGGCACGCAAATGTGTTCCGCGCGTGGCCGGAACGAATGGACTAGTTTTAGGAGAGTGAAATGAGAGTTTCGGCTTCGGTCAAGAAAATCTGCCGCAACTGCAAGATCATCCGCCGCAAGGGTGTCGTGCGGGTCATCTGCACCGACATGCGCCACAAGCAGCGCCAAGGTTGATTGAAAGTTTAGAGGACGCAAATGGCACGTATCGCTGGCATCAACATTCCGCCGCATCAGCATGCTGAAATCGGCCTGACGGCTATCTTCGGCATCGGACGCACGCGCGCTCGCAAGATCTGCGAAGCCTGCGGCATCGCCTACTCCAAGAAGATCAAGGATCTGACGGACGGCGATCTCGAAAAAATCCGCGACCAGATCGCCCAGTTCACCATCGAAGGTGATCTGCGTCGCGAAACCACGATGAACATCAAGCGCTTGATGGACATCGGCTGCTACCGTGGTTTCCGCCATCGCCGTGGTCTGCCGATGCGTGGTCAGCGCACCCGCACGAACGCCCGTACCCGCAAGGGTCCGCGCAAGGGTGCCGCAGCGCTCAAGAAATAAGCAGATTGAAAGATCCACATGGCAAAGTCTCCCGCCAATAACGCAGCGCAGCGTGTGCGCAAGAAGGTTCGCAAGAACGTTTCCGACGGCATCGCGCACGTGCACGCTTCGTTCAACAACACGATCATCACGATCACGGACCGCCAGGGCAACGCCCTGTCCTGGGCCTCTTCCGGTGGCCAGGGCTTCAAGGGTTCGCGCAAGTCGACGCCCTTCGCTGCCCAGGTGGCTTCCGAAGTGGCCGGCCGCGCCGCGATCGAGCAAGGCATCAAGAACCTCGACGTCGAGATCAAGGGCCCTGGCCCGGGTCGCGAATCGTCGGTGCGCGCACTGGGTGCCCTGGGCATCCGCATCACGTCCATCTCCGACGTGACCCCGGTTCCGCACAACGGCTGCCGCCCGCAAAAGCGCCGTCGTATCTGATTTTTTGCGTAAGCCCACCGCCACCCGGGCGCATGCCGCAAGGCATGGTGCGGGTGGCTCCCGCGTTTTTCGGCGCGGCAGATGACATTTCAAGGAAGCTCAAGTGGCACGTTATCTCGGCCCCAAGGCCAAACTCTCCCGCCGTGAAGGCACCGACCTGTTCCTGAAGAGCGCACGCCGCTCCATCGCGGACAAGGCCAAGTTCGACTCCAAGCCCGGCCAGCACGGCCGCACCTCCGGCGCCCGCACCTCCGACTTCGGCCTGCAGCTGCGCGAGAAGCAGAAGGTCAAGCGCATGTACGGCGTGCTGGAAAAGCAGTTCCGCCGTTACTTCGAAGCCGCTGACCGCCGCAAGGGCAACACCGGCGCCAACCTGCTGTCGCTGCTCGAGTCCCGCCTGGACAACGTGGTGTATCGCATGGGCTTCGGTTCCACCCGTGCCGAGGCACGCCAGCTGGTGTCCCACAAGGCCATCACGGTGAACGGCCAGTCCGTGAACATCGCTTCCTACCTCGTGAAGCCCGGCGACATCGTGGCCGTGCGCGAGAAGTCCAAGAAGCAGGCCCGCATCGTGGAAGCGCTGCAACTGGCCCAGCAGGTGGGCATCCCCGCCTGGGTGGAAGTGAATGCCGACAAGGTCGAAGGTACCTTCAAGAAGGCTCCCGACCGCGACGAGTTCGGTGCAGACATCAACGAATCCCTGATCGTTGAGTTGTACTCGCGCTAATCCAGCGTTCATCGATCGCAATTGTTTCCCATACCGCGAGGCATCGCGGTATGGGTGCTTCGCCAGCCTTACCGGTGTAACGAGCTGGGGGTATTGAGAGGAAGTCTGCATGCAAACCAATTTGCTGAAACCCAAGACGATCAACGTCGAGCAGCTCGGACACAACCGCGCCAAGGTCGCGCTGGAACCCTTCGAGCGCGGTTACGGGCACACGCTCGGCAACGCCATCCGCCGCGTGCTGCTGTCGTCCATGGTGGGTTACGCAGCAACGGAAGTGACGATCGCCGGCGTGCTCCATGAGTACTCGTCCATCGACGGCGTTCAGGAAGATGTCGTGAACATCCTGCTGAACCTGAAGGGCGTCGTGTTCAAGCTCCACAACCGCGACGAAGTCACGCTGAGCCTGCGCAAGGATGGCGAGGGCGTGGTCACCGCGCGCGACATCCAGACGCCGCACGACGTTGAAATCGTCAATCCCGACCACGTGATCGCCCACCTGTCGCAAGGCGGCAAGCTGGACATGCAGATCAAGGTGGAGAAGGGCCGTGGCTATGTGCCGGGCAACCTGCGCCGCTATGCCGACGAATCGACCAAGTCGATCGGCCGCATCGTGCTGGACGCATCCTTCTCGCCGGTCAAGCGTGTGAGCTACACCGTCGAGAGCGCCCGCGTCGAGCAGCGCACGGACCTGGACAAGCTGGTGGTCGAGATCGAGACGAATGGTGCGATCACCGCGGAAGACGCCGTGCGCGCCTCCGCCAAGATCCTGGTCGAGCAGCTCGCTGTCTTCGCACAGCTCGAGGGCGGCGAACTGGCCGCATTCGATACGCCGGCCGGCCCGCGCGGCAGCGCCACGTTCGACCCGATCCTGCTGCGCCCCGTGGACGAGCTGGAACTCACCGTGCGTTCCGCCAACTGCCTGAAGGCCGAGAACATCTACTACATCGGCGACCTGATCCAGCGTACCGAGAACGAACTGCTCAAGACCCCGAACCTGGGCCGCAAGTCGCTCAACGAGATCAAGGAAGTGCTGGCTTCGCGCGGCCTGACGCTGGGCATGAAGCTCGAGAACTGGCCCCCGGCTGGCCTCGACAAGCGCTGATCGCTCTATAATCTTCGGTTTCCCATTTCGGGGAACCAGTGCTGCGGGCAGTACCTGATACGGCTGCCCGTTTTAATTGACTGATAAGGAAAAGCACCATGCGCCACGGACACGGACTCCGTAAACTGAACCGCACCAGCTCGCACCGCCTCGCGATGCTGCAGAACATGATGAACTCGCTCATCGAGCACGAGGCCATCAAGACCACCGTCCCCAAGGCCAAGGAACTGCGCCGCGTGATCGAGCCCATGATCACCCTGGCCAAGGAAGACACGGTGGCGAACCGCCGCCTGGCCTTCGACCGCCTGCGTGACCGTGACAGCGTGACCAAGCTCTTCAACGTGCTCGGCCCCCTGTTCAAGGCCCGTCCCGGCGGATACACCCGCATCCTGAAGATGGGTTACCGCGTGGGCGACAACGCTCCCATGGCCTTCGTCGAGTTCGTCGATCGCCCGGAAGTCGCAGAAGTTTCTGAAGATTCTTCCGCAGACGCCGCAAAGTAAGCTATAATTTATTTCTTGCCGCGCGATGGAGCAGTCTGGTAGCTCGTTGGGCTCATAACCCAAAGGTCGGAGGTTCAAATCCTTCTCGCGCAACCAACACAAGTGCCTTGCACTTTCGAAAACGCCCACTTCACAGTGGGCGTTTTTGTTTTTGCGTTGCCCGCTGGCCCTGCTGGCTTCCCGGGTGGCGCTCTGTTCGGTGACGGCCTCCGCGAACCGGGGCCTGCCGGTGTCTCCCACACTGCTTTTCGAATCCCATGCGCCCGCTGACCCTTGGCATCGACTTCGGTACTTCCAATTCCGCGATGGCGGTCCGGCGGGAGGGCGGGGTGGCGCAGATGGTCCCCGTGGAGCAGTCGTTTCACACGCTGCCGACGGCGATGTTCTTCAATACCGAAGAGTCCCGCACGCACGTGGGCCGGGATGCGATCGCCCAGTACCTGGCGGGCACCGAAGGGCGGTTGATGCGTTCGCTCAAGAGCCTGCTGGGCAGTGCACTGCTGGAGGAAAAGACGGCGGTTCAAGGGACGCTGATGAGCTACCAAGACATCATCGCGCTGTTCCTGCGCACGATGGCCCAGCGCGCGCAGGCCGTGGTGGGCGGCGTTCCGGCGCATGTGGTGCTGGGGCGGCCGGTGCATTTCGTGGACGGTGACCCGGCGCGAGACGCGCTGGCGGAAGGGGCGCTGCGGCGGGCGGCGGAAATGGCCGGCTTCGCGGATGTTTCCTTCCAGCTCGAGCCCATCGCGGCGGCGCTCGACTACGAACAGCGCGTGGACCGGGAAACGCGCGTGCTGGTGGTGGACATCGGTGGGGGGACCTCCGACTTCACGGTGGTCCTGCTCGGGCCGGAGCGCTCCCGTCGCGCCGACCGCAGCAGCGATGTGCTCGCCACCGCCGGCGTGCACCTGGGCGGGACGGATTTCGACCAGCGGCTCAGCCGCTCGCAGGTGATGCCCCTGCTCGGCCTGGGGCACCATGGTCCATCGGGGCGTGAGGTGCCCAGCCGCATTTTCTTCGACCTTTCGACCTGGCACCTGATCCAATGGCTATACAGCCCCAGGGCCCTCGCGGAAGCGAAGGGGCTGAGGCCGGACTATCGCGACACCCGCCTGCATGACCGGTTGATGGTGGTGCTTTCGGAGCGGTGGGGGCATCGCCTGGCCCAGGCGGTGGAGCAGGCGAAGATCGATGTCTCGAGCAGCGGAGCTCCGGCAGCGCTGCCGCTCGGATGGGTGGAGCGGGGACTGGATGCAACCGTCACCCCGGCTTCGCTGGCGGACACACTGCAGCAACCGTTGCAGGAGGTGGTGGGGTGCGCTGCGGAATGCCTCGCCGCGGCCGACCTCGGAGCCCGGGGCGTGGATGCGCTCTACCTCACGGGCGGCTCCTCTGCCCTCAAGCCTTTGCGCGATGCGCTGGCCGTGGCGTTTCCCGGTGTGCCCCAGGTCGAAGGGGACCTGTTCGGCGGCGTGGCCTCCGGGCTGGCGTACACCGTCCGTTCCTGAGGCGGAGGGGGCGCGTCGCCCGCTGAAAGCCGCCCGCAGCTTCCGCTTTCGTGCAGGCTCGGCATGCGGTTGTGGCACCCGGTCTCAGCCGCCCTCGGCGCCTTCCTTCTTCATCGCCAGCGCGGCGTCGTAGAGCGCGTTGCGCGGCGCTCCGCTGATCTCGGCCGCCAGGCGGACTGCCGTCTTGACGGGCAGCTCGGCCAGCAGCTGGCGCAGGATGCGCAGGCCGGACGCGGTGGTGGGGTTGTCGTCGCCCCCGGGCAGGGCTGCGGGATGCACGACGATGGCGAATTCCCCGCGCGTGCGCGAGCTTCCTTCCTCTCCCAGCCAGGCGGCCAGGGCATGGGCGGGCAAGGTGGCGATTTCCTCGAACTGCTTGGTGATTTCCCGTGCCAGGGTGACCAAGCGGTCCCCCAGGGGGGCCAGCGCTATTGTGAGGTCGGCGATGCGGTGGGGTGCTTCGAGCAGGACGGTGCAGCGATGTTCGGCCGCCAGGGCCTGGACGGCGGCCTGGCGTTCCGAGGCGCGCGTGGGGAGAAAGCCGGCGAATAGAAATCCACCGGCCAGCGGCCGGTGCGAGGCCGCGCCGGCATCGAGGGCCCCGGCGACGCTGAGTGCGGCCGTCACGCTGCTCGCACCGGGCAGCGGCAGCGCGCGCAGTCCGGCCGCCTGCACGGCGGCGACGAGCCGGGCGCCCGGGTCGCTCACGCCCGGGGTGCCGGCGTCGCTCACGTAGGCGACGCGCTCGCCGCGCTGCAGCCGCTGCACGACGGCCTGGGCCGCCTCGGCCTCGTTATGCTGGTGCACGGCCATCCATTGCGGCGGGGCCTTGTCGATGCCGTAGGCGCGCAGCAGGGACTGCGTGTGGCGGGTGTCCTCGCAGGCGATGGCATCGGCCAGCTGCAGCACGTGCAGGGCGCGCAGGGTGATGTCCGCGAGGTTGCCGATCGGCGTGGCGACGACGTAGAGGGCGCCCTGCGGATAATGCTGCGCTGCGGCCGCGTCGCGCGCGGCGGACAGGGCGGAGGCGAAAGAGGCGCTCAATGGGAATCCTTGAAAAAAAGACCGGCGGCACGGACGGGGCCGTGCGCAAGACGACGACGCGGGCGGCGGGCATGGCCGCGGAGGACCGTGCGCTGGCCCATCTGCAGGCCGCCGGCCTGCGGCTGCTGACGCGCAATTATCGGACGCCGGGTCGTGGGGGCGGAGAGATCGACCTGATCCTGCGCGATCGCGATGGCACCGTGGTGTTCGTGGAGGTGCGCAGCCGGGCGAGCGATGCCTACGGTGGCGCTGGCGCGAGCATCGGTGCGGCCAAGCGTCGACGGATCGTGTTCGCGGCGCGGCACTACCTGCTGCGCTGGCCGTCGCTGCCTCCGTGCCGCTTCGATGCGGTACTGGTGAGTGGCGACGCGGTGCAGTGGCTGCAGGCTGCGTTCGATGCCGGTTAGCGCGGCAGCCGCATGCCGTGCCAACGCTTTGCCACCAAAGCGATAGCACCCGGGGGGTATCATCGGCATACATGCTCGAGCAACGCATCCAACAGCATTTCATCGACAGCGCGGATCTCAAGTACCAGGCCGCGCAAATCCTCAGTCAACCCATCGGGGCGGCCGTGCAGGCCATCCTGGCGTGCGTCACCAGCGGAGCCAAGGTCCTGGCCTGCGGCAGCGGGGCGGCCTCCGCGCAGGCGCGGCAGTTCGCGGCGCTCTGCGTGGCCGGCTTCGAGCGGGAGCGGCCCGAACTGGCGGCCGTTGCGCTGGAGCCCGATGCGCTCTGGTCCGCGCCCGGCATGCCCGGCGGCGATGCGCAGGTGCTGGCGCGCCAGGTGAGGGCGCTCGGCCAGGCGGGCGACGTGCTTCTGGCGGTGGCCGACGGCAGCGCGGCCACCGATGCCGCGCTGGTCGAGGCCATCCAGTCCGCGCACGAGCGGGACATGACCGTGATCGCCCTTACCGGGCGGGGCAGTGCCGCGCTGGCCGGGCTGCTGCGCGAGACGGACGTGCTGATCGAGGTGCCGCACGACCGTGCGGCCCGTGTGCGCGAAGTGCATGCGCTGGTGCTGCACTGTCTGTGCGATGGGGTGGATGCCCAGTTATTTGGTGAACAGGAGATACCGCTATGACCTTGCAGACGTTGACCCGTACCACTGGCGCCGTGCTGGCCGCCGTCGCCCTGGGAACGGCGCTTTCGGCATGCGCGCCGCTGGTGATCGGCGGCGCCGCCGTGGGCACCATGATGGCCGCGGACCGGCGCACCACCGGGACCCAGGTGGAGGACGAGACCATCGAACTGCGCGCAGGCAACCGGCTGCGCGACACCTTCGGTGACCGGGTCCACGTGAACGTGACCAGCTACAACCGCCAGGTGCTGCTGACGGGCGAGGTGCCCTCCCAGCAGGACAAGGAGCGGGTGGAGCAGACGGTGCTGACCGTCGAGAACGTGCGCTCGGTGGTGAACGACCTGGCGGTGATGTCGGCCAGCACGCTCTCGCAGCGCGCCAACGACACGCTGATCACGGGCAAGGTGCGCGCCAGCCTGGTGGACGCCAAGGACATCTTCGCGACCGCCTTCAAGGTAGTGACGGAGCGCAACACCGTCTATCTGATGGGCCGCGTGACGCAGCGTGAGGCGGACCGTGCCACGGAGATCGCGCGCGGCGTGAACGACGTGCGCAAGGTGGTGCGCGTGTTCGAGATCGTCTCGGAGCAGGAACTGGCGCGCGGCTTCTCGCAGCAGCCCCAGACCCCGGCACCGGTCACCACGGATAGCAAGTAAGAGGCACTCCCTGGGCGACTGCGCCGCTTCCCCGCTCTCGCCGTGCGCAGCACGGTGGGCAGGGCGGAGTGAGGACCGCGGCGGTTTCTTGCGCCGTACTCAGTTGTTCTTCGGCTTTTTCATGCCCAGGCGGGTGATGAGGCTCGACGTGTCCCAGCGCGCGCCGCCGGCCTGCTGGACGTCGGCATAGAACTGGTCGACGAGGGCGGTGAGGGGCAGGCGGGAGCCGTTGCGGTGGGCCTCCTGGAGCACCAGCCCCAGGTCCTTGCGCATCCAGTCCACGGCGAAGCCGAAGTCGAAGCGGCCCTCCACCATGGTCTTGCCGCGGTTGTCCATCTGCCAGCTCTGGGCGGCGCCCTTGCCGATCACGTCGAGCACCAGCGGCATGTCCAGCCCCGCATGCTGGCCGAAGGCGATCGCTTCCGACAGGCCCTGCACGATGCCCGCGATGCAGATCTGGTTGACCATCTTGGCGAGCTGTCCGGCGCCGCTGTCGCCGATGCGCGTGAAGGCGCGCGAGAAGGCCATCGCCACGGGGCGTACGTTGTCGAATGCTTCGGCGTCACCGCCGCACATGACAGTGAGCTGGCCGTTCTGCGCGCCGGCCTGGCCGCCGGAGACGGGGGCATCGATGAAGCGCAGGCCCAGCGTGCGGGCGGCCCGGTCCAGTTCGCGCGCGACTTCGGCGGACGCGGTGGTGTGGTCCACGAAGACCGCGCCCGGCTGCATGCCGGCGAAGGCGCCGTCGGCACCGAGCACGACGGCGCGCAGGTCGTCGTCGTTGCCCACGCAGCAGAACACGATGTCCGCGCCCTGGGCGGCCTCGCGCGGGGTGGCTGCATGCCGGGCGCCGGCAGCCTGGGTGAATTCTTCGCACCAGGCAGCGGCCTTGGCGGCGGTCCGGTTGTAGACGGTGACCTGGTGGCCGGCGAGCGCCAGGTGTCCCGCCATCGGGTAGCCCATGACGCCCAGGCCCAGGAAGGCGACCTTGCGCGAGGGAAGAGCGTCATAGCTGCGCGGTGCGGTGCTGGATGGCATGGGGTGGTCTCCTGTCGGGTGCTCGTGAACGGTGGAAAAGACAACGCCCGCCGGGCTGCGGCGGGCGCGGCGCGGAAATGGCGTCAGACGATGGCGAAGTGCTCGGTGCCGGACGACAGGTCGGTGCTGCGGGCGCGCTGGCTGCCGAGCTTGATCTGCAGCCGCAGGTCGTTGAGCGAGTCGGCGTTGCGCAGGGCGTCCTCGTAGCCGATGACGTTGGCCTCGAAGAGGTCGAACAGCGACTGGTCGAAGGTCTGCATGCCGAGGTTGCGGCTCTTCTTCATGATCTCCTTGATCTCGGCGACTTCACCCTTGAAGATCAGGTCGGCGATCAGGGGCGTGTTGAGCATGACTTCCACCGCCGCGGCGCGGCCCTTGCCGTCCTGCTTGGGGATGAGCCGCTGGGACACCATGGCGCGCAGGTTGAGCGACAGGTCCATGAGCAGCTGCGCGCGCCGTTCCTCGGGGAAGAAGTTGATGATCCGGTCCAGCGCCTGGTTGGCGCTGTTGGCGTGCAGCGTGGCGAGGCACAGGTGGCCGGTCTCGGAGAAGGCGATGGCATGGTCCATGGTCTCGCGGTCGCGGATTTCTCCCATGAGGATCACGTCGGGCGCCTGGCGCAGCGTGTTCTTGAGGGCCGCCTCCCAGCTGTCGGTGTCCAGGCCCACCTCGCGCTGGGTGACCACGCAGTTCTTGTGCGGGTGCACGAACTCGATGGGGTCTTCCACCGTGATGATGTGGCCGAAGGAGTTCTCGTTGCGCCAGTCCACCATGGCCGCGAGGGTGGTGGACTTGCCCGAGCCGGTGGCACCCACGAGGATGCACAGCCCGCGCTTGGACATGGTGATTTCCTTGAGCACCTGCGGCACGCCCAGCCCGTCGATGGTGGGCAGCGTGAGCGGGATGGTCCGCAGCACCATGCCCACGCGGCCCTGCTGGATGAAGGCGTTCACGCGGAAGCGGCCGATGCCCGCGGGGGATATGGCGAAGTTGCATTCCTTCGTGCGCTCGAAATCCGCCACCTGCTTGTCGCTCATGATGGCGCGCGCAAGGGTGAGGGTGTGCGCCGGCGTGAGCGGCTGGGGGGAGACCTTCGTGACCTTCCCGTCCACCTTGATGGCAGGGGGGAATTCCGCCGTGATGAAAAGGTCGCTGCCGCCGCGCCCCACCATGAGCTTCAGCAGGTCGTTGATGAATTTGCTGGCCTGATCGCGTTCCATTCAGTGCTCCGGTCGTGCGCCGCGGCGTCAGCGCTGGCTGTCGCTCAGGCGGGCGCTGACGACCCGCAGGCGCTGCGAGAGCTTGCGCGCAAGCAGGGCGACCAGGCTCGCGGCGAGCTGGGGGTCCTTGGCCATCATGTCGTCCAGGGCCTCGGCGCTGAGCACGGCGATCTCGCAGTCGGTCAGCGTGGTGCAGGCGGAGAAGCGGATGCCGCTGTCCAGCAGCGACATCTCGCCGAGGATGTCGCCCGGGCGGGTTTCCGCGAGCCGCAGGTGCTCGCCCCAGGGCTGCACACGGTCCACGGCGATGGTGCCGGTCAGCAGCACGACCATGAAGTTGCCGTATTCGTCCTGGCGGATGACGTCGCGGTCGGCGGGCACGGCCGCGAAATGGAAGAACCGCTCCATGCGCTCGACGGCGGAGGCGTCGAGGTGGGCCATGTAGCGGTCCTTCGACCAGAGCGCCTGCAGCAGCTTGCCGCCCCGGCTTGCGGGCAGGCGCTGCGCAGCGACCTCCACGGCGCGGGCTTCCCAGGGCACGAGCATGGAGCTGTCCACGCCCTGGCCGGCGAAGGCCGTGGTGAAAAAGACCGAATCGCTGGCGCCTTCGCCGCCGGACTTGTTGCCGCGGGACTTGGCTTTGAGCAGGCCGAGGATGCCTTTCATGGAGATGCTCCGGTGCGCGCGCGGCGGTGCTGGATGTCTGCCGCGCGGTGTGTTGGGGGATGGGGGGATGGGGCGCCCGGGGCGGTGTCAGCCCGGGAAGTTCTCCGGAATCTTGGCCTTGCCGCGGGCTTCCGCGGGGCTGATGATGTTGCGCCGCACGAGGTCGGTGAGGTTCTGGTCCAGCGTCTGCATGCCGACGCTGCTGCTGGTCTGGATGGTGGAGTACATCTGCGCCACCTTGGCCTCGCGGATCAGGTTGCGGATGGCGCTGGTGCCCAGCATGATCTCGTGCGCCGCCACGCGGCCCTGGCCGTCCTTGGTCTTGCACAGCGTCTGGGAGATCACGGCCTGCAGCGATTCGGACAGCATGGCGCGCACCATCTCCTTTTCCTCGGCGGGGAACACGTCGATGATCCGGTCGATGGTCTTGGCGGCGCTGGAGGTGTGCAGGGTGCCGAACACGAGGTGGCCCGTCTCGGCGGCCGTCATGGCCAGGCGGATGGTCTCGAGGTCGCGCATTTCACCCACGAGGATGGCGTCCGGGTCTTCGCGCAGCGCGGATTTCAGCGCGGCGGCGAAGGACAGCGTCATCGGCCCGACCTCGCGCTGGTTGATCAGGCACTTCTTGGAGTCGTGCACGAACTCGATCGGGTCTTCCACCGTGAGGATGTGCCCGTACTCGGTCTCGTTGAGGTGGTTCACCATGGCCGCGAGCGTGGTGGACTTGCCCGAGCCCGTGGGGCCGGTGACGAGCACGAGGCCGCGCGGCTTGAGGGCGAGGTCGGCGAAGATGCGCGGGGCATTGAGTTGCTCGAGCGTGAGGATCTTGCTCGGGATGGTCCGGAACACGGCGGCCGCGCCGCGGTTCTGGTTGAAGGCGTTGACCCGGAAGCGCGCCAGGCCCTCGATCTCGAACGAGAAGTCCACTTCCAGGAACTCCTCGTACACCTTGCGCTGGGCATCGCTCATGATGTCGTACACCATGGCATGCACCGTCTTGTGGTCGAGCGCATCGACGTTGATGCGGCGCACGTCGCCATGCACGCGGATCATCGGAGGCAGGCCCGCGGACAGGTGCAGGTCGGAAGCCTTGTTCTTCACGCTGAAGGCGAGCAGTTGGGTGATGTCCACGAAAAGCCCTTGGTCGTTTGGTACGCTTGAGAGCAATCATTATGACGACGATTGGTAACAACCTCCAAGGGGTCCTGGACCGCATCGCGCAGGCCTGCGCGGGGGCGGGCCGGGCGCCCTCCAGCGTGCGGCTGCTGGCCGTTTCCAAGACCTTCGGCGCCCCGGCCGTCCGCGAGGCGGCGCTGGCGGGGCAGAGGGCGTTCGGCGAGAACTACATCCAGGAGGGCGTCGAGAAGATCGTTGCCCTGGGTGCGCCAGAGTCCGGCCTCGCCCATGCGCTGGAATGGCACTGCATCGGCCCCGTGCAGAGCAACAAGACACGGCTGGTGGCGGAGCATTTCGACTGGGTGCACACGGTGGACCGCCCCAAGACGGCCGAGCGCCTGTCGCAGCAGCGCCCGGACCACCTGCCGGCGCTGCAGGTGTGCATCCAGGTGAACGTGGACGGCGGCGCCACCAAGGCGGGCCTGCCGCCGGACGAGGTGCCCGGCCTGGCCCTGGCCGTGGCGCGGCTGCCACGCCTGAGGCTGCGGGGGCTCATGGCCATCCCCGAGCCGGCTCCGGACTTCGCGGCGCAGTTCTCGGTGCATGCGCAGGCGAGGGCGCTCTTCGACCGCCTGCGCGCATCCGGCGCTCCGGGCCTGGAGGACTTCGACACGCTCTCGCTGGGCATGACGGCCGACCTGGAGGCCGCCATCCACGCGGGCAGCACCATGGTGCGCGTGGGCAGCGGGATCTTCGGCGCGCGCAGCTACCCGCGCTAAGGAGCGCAGGGTCAGCCCTGGAATGCCTCGACGCAGCCCAGGGTGTGTTCGACGTCTTCGGGGCCCACGTCCAGGTGGGTGACCCAGCGCAGGCGGATCTGCCCGCCGCAGAGGCTGCGCGTGACGTAGATGCCGTGCTGGGACAGCCAGGCCATGAGGGCCGGGGCGATGTCGGAGTGCACGTCGGTGAACAGGATGTTGGTGTGCGCGGAGGCCACGCTGAGGCGCCGGCGCAGCACCGGATGGCTGCGGCCGACCTCCGCCAGGCCCTCGGCCAGCGAGCGTAGCAGGGTGTGGTCGTCCGCCATGCGGCGCACGTGGTGGTCCAGGGCATAGTGCCCTGCGGCCGCGAGCATGCCGACCTGCCGCATGGCGCCGCCCAGCATCTTGCGGGTGCGCCGGGCACGGGCGATGAACTCATGGGAGCCGAGCAGCAGGGAGCCCACGGGGGCGCCCAGGCCCTTGCTCAGGCAGATCGAGGCGGAGTCGAAGTGCGCGCAGATGGCGCGCGCCTCGTCGTACACGTCCGTGCCGTGGGCCATGGCGTTGGCGGTGGCCGCATTGAACAGGCGGGCGCCGTCGAGGTGCATGGACAGCTGGCGGCTGCGCGCGAGGGCGGCCACGTCGGCGATGTACGGGTTGGGCAGGACCTGCCCGCCGGCCGTGTTTTCCAGCACCACGAGGCGGGTGCGGGCGAAGTGCGGGTCGTCCGGCTTGATGGCGGACGCGATATCGCGCAGGCACAACGTGCCGTCGGCGCGGTTCTCGATGGGCTGGGGATGGATGGAGCCCAGCGTCGCCATGCCGCCGCCTTCCCAGCGGTAGGTGTGCCAGCTCTGGCCCACGATGGCTTCGTCCCCCCGCTGGCAGTGGCCCATGAGCGCGATGAGGTTGGCCTGCGTGCCGCTGGGGGCGAACAGCGCGGCGTCGAATCCCAGGAGTTCCGCGGCATGGTTCTGCAGGTCGTTCACGGAAGGGTCGTCGCCGAAGACGTCGTCGCCCAGGGGGGCGGTCTGCATGGCTTCACGCATGGCCGCGGTGGGCTGCGTGACGGTGTCGCTGCGGAAGTCGTGCATCGGAAGGGGCTCCTGGGAGGCTGGAGAAGGGGCGGGCTTCGGCTGCGATAGTAGCTGCGGCGACCCGCTGCGGGAGCGAAACGGGGGCAAATCCCCTCTGGAGGCGGGTGCGCCCCCGCCTGCGGGAGGTGTAAGCTGGGGCGCTTCGCGCTGTTCCCGTTACAGGGACTGCCCCCTTTCCCGTTTTCAAGGAGTTGCCCCGCCATGCCCGGTCTGTTGCCCGATGTCGATCCCGATGGCCTGCTGGAGTTCTCGGTCGTGTACACCGACCGGGCTCTCAACCATATGTCCCGCCGCTTCGCCGCGGTGGTGCAGGACATCCTCGCCACGCTGAAGTCGGTGTACGGCGCCCACACCGCCGTGCTCGTTCCCGGCAGCGGCACGTTCGGCATGGAGGCGGCGGCCCGCCAGTTCGCCAACCGTGAGAAGGTGCTGATCGTGCGCAATGGCTGGTTCAGCTACCGCTGGAGCCAGATTTTCGACGCGGGCGGCCTGGGCGGCGGTGCCGTGGTCTGCCAGGCGCGCCAGCAGGGCGAGGGCCCGCAGGCCCCCTGGGCGCCGTGCCCGGCCGCCGAGGTGGCGCAGGCCATCCGCGCCGAGCGGCCGAAGGTGGTGTTCGCTCCGCATGTGGAGACGGCCAGCGGCATCCTGCTGCCGGACGACTACCTGCGCACCGTGGCAGAGGCGGCACACGAGGTGGGCGCGCTGTTCGTGCTGGACTGCGTGGCTTCCGGCGCGATGTGGGTGGACATGCGTGCCACGGGTGTGGACGTGCTCATCTCCGCGCCGCAGAAGGGCTGGAGCGGCTCGCCCTGCTGCGCCATGGTCATGCTGAGCGAGCGCGCGCGGCAGGCGATCGAGGGCACGCAGAGTTCCAGCTTCTCCTGCGACCTCAAGAAGTGGATGCAGATCGCGGAAGGCTACGAGAAGGGGCAGCATGCCTACCACACGACCATGCCGACCGATGCGCTCGTGCGGCTGCGGGACGTGATGTTCGAGACCCGCGACGACGGCTTCGAGCGGGTGCGCGAGCGGCAGATCGAACTGGGCGCGAAGGTGCGCGCGCTGCTGGAGTCGCGCGGGTTCCCGAGCGTGGCGGCCGAGGGCTGGAAGGCGCCGGGCGTGGTGGTGAGCTACACCACCGATCCGGGCATCCAGAGCGGCCGGAAGTTCCTGGAGGCCGGCTTGCAGACGGCCGCGGGCGTGCCGCTGCAGTGCGGCGAGGGCCCGGATTTCCAGACGTTCCGCCTGGGCCTCTTCGGGCTGGACAAGTGGCGCGACGTGGACCGCACGGTCGGTCACCTTGCCGCGGCCCTGGACCGCATCGCGCCCGCCCAGGGCTGAAACCACACCGGGCGCGGCAGAGCACCAAGAGCTGCCGACACAACCCAGCGAAGCGGCCCTGGCCAGGCGTCCCGTCGCAGGCAGTACATCAGGTACGACAGGACGGAACAACAACGCAAGGGGGGGCGTGTTGGTGGCTCTAAACCGCCAAGCCCGTACGGGCAACAGTTCCTTACGCCCCGCCGGGCGGCGGGCGGGCTATTCTCCGGGCATGGACAGCAGCAGTCGCAACCGCAACCCCGGCGACGGCGGGACCGCGCCGGGCATGGAAGCCCTGGGCGCCGCGGGCGGCCTCCTGGGGGTTCCTCCCGTGGCCGAAAGCCCTTCGGCATCGCCGGCCGCCACCGAGCGCGCGCTGGCGCTGGCGCGGTCGAAATGGCTGGCCACCGGCCTGCTGCTGGCCGTGGCGGCGGTCTTCGCCGGCACCTATGCCCTGCCGCCGAGCCTGCTGGTGTCGTGCGTGCGCGCGATGGCCGAGGCGGCGATGGTCGGCGCGCTGGCCGACTGGTTCGCGGTATCCGCCCTGTTCCGCCGGATCCCGCTGCCCTGGGTGCAGCGCCATACCGACATCATCGCGCGCAACAAGGAGCGCATCGGCGGCAACCTGGCCGTGTTCGTGCGCGACAAGTTCCTGGACGCCCCGTCGCTGGTCACGCTGATCCGCCGCCATGACCCGGCCGACATGCTGGCGCAGTGGCTGACGTCGCCGGGCAATGCGCAGCTGCTGGGGCGGCAGGTGGCGCGGCTGGCACTCGCGGCGCTCGATACGGTGGAGGACGCACGCATCCAGCGCTTCATGAACCAGGCCGCGCGTGCGCTGGTGGGACAGCTGGACCTGTCGCGCACCATGGCCGCGGCGCTGGGCGCGCTCACCCAGGGGGGGCGGCACCAGGTGCTGCTGGACGACGTGCTCGCGCGCGTGACCCTGCTGCTGCGCGCCCCCGAGACGCGCACCTTCATCGCGGAAGCCATCGTGCAGTGGATCAAGCGGGAGCATCCCCTCAAGGAGAAGGTGCTGCCCACCGACTGGCTCAGCGGCAAGGGGGCCGGGGCCATCGCCCAGGCCATCGACAGCCTGCTGGCCGAGGTGGCGAGCGATCCGGCGCACCAGCTGCGTTCGGCGCTCGATGCCGCGGTGCAGCGGCTGATCGAGCGGCTGCAGACCGATCCCGACTGGGAGCGGCGCGGCCTCGAGCTGCGCGAGTACCTGCAGAACGACGAGACCCTGGGCCGCTACGTGCATGACCTGTGGACGAACCTGCGCGAGCGGCTGCAGAAGGACCTGGCCGACGACGACTCCGAGATCTCGCGCAGGGTGGCCGCCATGGGGCAGTGGCTGGGCATGGCGCTGGCGGGCGACCCCGCGCTGCGCGTGCGGCTGAACGTGCGCCTGCAGCTCTGGGCCACGCAGGTGGCGCCCGACCTGTCGCAGTTCGTGGCCGAGCACATCCGCAACACCGTGGACCGGTGGGATGCCAAGGAAATGGCGCGGCTCGTGGAGCTGCATATCGGCAGCGACCTGCAGTTCATCCGCATCAACGGCACCGTGGTCGGCGGCCTGATCGGACTCGTGCTGTTCGCGCTCTCGCACGCGCGGGAAATCGCCCAGGGGCTGGGAATCCTCGCCGCCGGCTGAGCCGGCGGCTTCCATTGCCGGGTCAGCCCTTGCGCGGTTCCTCTCCCACCGCGTGGGCCCGTGCGATGGCCAGGATGACCTCGCGTGCCAGGCGCCGCTGGGGGACCGGCAGCTTGAGATAGATGTCGAAAAGCTCGCGGTCGTCGTAGCCGAGTCCGGCATGCCATTTGTGGAGGGGCTCGCCGGCCGCGCGCAGGACGGGGCTGCCGTCCCCCACATCGACGAAGTCCTCCAGGGGCACGCGCAGCCACTGCGACAGCGTGGTGAGCTTGCGGGGGCCCGGCATGGTTTCCCCGAGCAGCCAACGGCGTACGCCGTGGAGCGTCATGGGCTTGCCCCAGTGGCGCGTATTGAACTCGCGTTCCAGCACCGAGGGTTTGGGCTCGTAGCCTGCCGTTTCCATTGCCTCCCGCAATTTCCGGGCGAATTTTTGTTTTGCTTGGTCCTGCATGCCGGCACGCTAGGGACCCCTGCAGAGCGTGGCGTGACTCGGAATGCGGGTTACGTCCGGGGTGTGATCCTTGGTTCAGTGGACTGCAGGGAACGGGTATCCGTACGTCAGTTCCGGCCCCGCCGCTCTTCTTCGGCGGCATGCGCGCGGGCGATGGCGAGGATTACCTCGCGGGCGATGCGGCGTTGCGGCACGGGCAGCCGCAGATAGACCTCGAACAGCTGGCGGTCGTCGTAGCCCATGCCTGCATGCCAGAGGGCGCCGGGCTCGGCGCTGGGGCGCACGGCCTGCGGCGCCACGTCTTCCAGGAAGTCCTGCAGGGGAATCTGCAGCCATTGGGACAGGGTGACGAGCTTGCGGTGATCGGGCAGGGTTTCGCCGCGCAGCCAGCGCCGCACGCCGTGCAGGCTCATGGGCTTGCCCCAGTGGCGGATGTTGAATTCCCGCTCGAGGACAGACGGCCGGGCCTCGTAGCCCGCCTTTTCCATAGCGTTCCGTAACTTCTCGGCAAAATTTTGCTTTGCATCCTGCATGCAGTCACGCTAGGGATCGCCCGCCGGAACGGGGTGATTCGGCTATATAGTCACGAAATCAACGTGATTTGTGGTTACGGATTCGGGGCGTGGCGCTGTCTGGCGGGCCGGCAGGCATGCACAGGTGGCCCGGGACGGCTCCACGGTAAAGGGAAGGGCGTGCGATGGAGGACGTGGTTGGCATGGCGCTGCAGGCGCCGGGACGGGCGCTTTGCGTCGGGGGCTGGGGGGTCGCCGAAAACGGGGAGCGTAGCGAAGGGTACAACTACCGGCCCGAGGGCCGGCCGGAGCCGGACGATCCGATGGAGCGCGCCATCGCCCAGCTGCGGCTGGCGTGGTGCATGAAGGATCCCGACACGACGGCGGACCGCTGGATCGCCTCGGCCGAATGGCCTTTTCGTGCCATGGCACTGGCGCTGGAGGCGCGCCGGCGCGCCCTCTGGGGCCGGCTGTCGGCCCTGGGGATGGCGCGCCTGCAGGCCCAGGGAGAAGGGCTGGACACGGTGCTGGGCCTGGCGCGCCGGCTGCCACGCGGGATGGCGCCCACGCGCGGCGCAGGGCTGGGCGGCACGCCGGAGCAGGGCGCCCCGCGGCTGGAGGATCTGGCGGGTGTGGTGGGCCGTGCGGCGGACCTGCGCAGCTACGGCTGGCAGGGGCTGTCCCCCGGTGCCATGGTGGCCTGGGCGCTGGGGCATGGTGCCGGCGCGGTGGGCACCGCGGCGGAAAACCCGACGGTGGCCTGGCTGAGCGGCGCCGCCGTGGCGGCGGCCAACGCGCAGGGGCCCTGCATGGTGCTCGGCGGGGTGATCGATGTGGTGGTGCTGCGTGCCCTGCGCGCCAGCGCGGAAGGCCGGGTGGACGAGGCGCTGGCGATCGCCCGCATGCACTCCGCACCGCTGCAGGACGCGGCGGAGCAGGTGGAGTGCGCCGCCGCCATGCTGGACGCGATCGACCTGCGCGTGCAGGAGATCACCTGGCTGCTCGGGCGGCTGGAGGCACGCCTCGGTCCGGTGGCGCACCGGGCCGAGATCGCGCTGGCGCTGCGGGAAGCGCGCCAGGCGCACCCGGCGCGCACTGTGGGGCAGGGTCTTGCGCCGGAGCTGTTGCCCGGGGAGCGTGCGGTGCTGGAAATGCTGACCACGCTGGGCGGAGCCCTGTACCGCACCGCGACGGTCCACCTGCTGGACGACCTGGGCCGCCTGACGCGCCAGAGCGGAGAAACCGTGGCCCGCATGCGTCGCTGGCTGCTGATGACCCCGGCGGGGTAGCTCCGGCCATGGGCGGTACACCTCGTGCGACGGCATGCGGCAACGGCGCGAGACAGCGAGCGGGGGCCGCCCTAGAACCGGGGCAGTTCCGGGTGCGCGATCTGCCCGCCGCGCACCAGCATCTTTCCGTACTCCGCGCAGCGGTTCAGGGTGGGAATGACCTTGCCCGGGTTGAGCAGGCCCGCCGGGTCGAACGCGGCCTTGAGGGCGAACATTTGCGCGTTTTCCTCGGTGGTGAACTGGGTGCACATGCTGTTCAATTTCTCCACGCCGACGCCGTGCTCGCCCGAGACGGTGCCGCCCATGGCCACGCTGGTCTCCAGGATGTCGGCGCCGAAGAGCTCGCAGCGGTGCAGCTCGTCGGCGTCGTTGGCATCGAACAGCACGAGCGGATGCAGGTTGCCGTCGCCGGCATGGAAGACGTTGCAGCAGCGCAGGCCGTATTTCTTCTCCATCTCCTGGATGGCCAGCAGGATGTCGGCCAGGCGCTTGCGGGGGATGGTCGAGTCCAGGCACATGTAGTCGGGGCTGATGCGGCCGCTGGCGGGGAAGGCGTTCTTGCGACCGCTCCAGAAGCGCAGGCGCTCGGCCTCGTTCTCGCTCACGGTGATGGCGGTGGCGCCGGCCGCGCGCAGCACTTCGCTCATGCGGCCGATCTCTTCCTCGACCTCCTCGGGCGTGCCGTCGCTCTCGCACAGCAGGATGGCCTCGGCCGCCAGGTCGTAGCCGGCCTGGACGAAGTCTTCGACGGCGGCCGTCATGGGCTTGTCCATCATCTCCAGCCCGGCCGGGATGATGCCGGCCGCGATGACGGCGGCCACCGCGTCGCCGGCCTTGCGCACGTCGTCGAAGCTGGCCATGATGCAGCGCGCCAGCTGCGGCTTCGGTATCAGGCGTACCGTGGCCTCGGTGGTCACGGCCAGCATGCCTTCGCTGCCGATCACGGCGGCCAGCAGGTCGTAGCCGGGGGCATCCAGTGCCTCGCTGCCGAACTCCACCGGATCGCCTTCCACGGTGAAGCCGCGCACGCGCAGCACGTTGTGGACGGTGAGGCCGTATTTCAGGCAGTGCACGCCACCCGAGTTTTCGGCGATGTTGCCGCCGATGGTGCAGGCGATCTGGCTGGACGGGTCCGGTGCGTAGTAGAGCTGCCAGGGCGCGGCGGCCTCGCTGATGGCCAGGTTGCGCACGCCACACTGCACGCGGGCGGTGCGGCTCACCGGGTCGATGGACAGGATGCGGTTGAAGCGCGCCAGCGACAAGGTGACACCCAGGGCGTGCGGCATAGCGCCGCCCGACAGGCCCGTGCCTGCGCCGCGCGCCACCACCGGCACGCCCAGCGCGTGGCAGGTGCGCAGCACGGCCTGCACCTGGGCTTCGGTCTCGGGCAGGCACACCACCAGCGGGCGCTGGCGGTAGGCGGTGAGGCCGTCGCATTCATAGGGCGTGGTGTCTTCCGCATGCCAGAGCAGCATGTGCGCTGGCAGGTGCGCAGACAGCGCTTGCACGACCTGCGCCTGCCGGGCGGCGCGCTCTGTGGCTCCGGGGTGCGGGTTGGCGGTCGTGGGGTCGGGGGATGCGGCGGGGAGGGGGGCGACGGCGCTCATGCCCTTCACTTTAGAGTAAGGCGGGCCGCGGGTGCGTGAGTTTTCTTTCAGCACCGCGTGAATCGGCCGGATGGCCGGCCGGACCGGTCACACCGGCCCGGGGCTGACCGGGCGCCGGCTGCCTTCCAGCAGCCAGAGGTGCCGGCTGGCGCGGGTCAGGGCCACGTAGAGCATGTTGCGTTCCCGGTAGGCCTCGTTCAGCGCGGCGGCGCGGGGAAAGCGGCCGCGCTCGACCAGCGGCACGGCGACGTATTCGTATTCGTGCCCCTTGCAGCGCTCCACCGTCAGCAGCTGCAGGCTGGGGGCCTCGTTCTGGCGATGCTGCCGGATGCCGGACTCCACCATGAGTGCCAATTGCCCCAGGAATTCATCGACGGACAGGCCCGCGCAGATGCGCGAGAGTGCCTGCAGGCTGTCCAGGCACTGCCGGTGTTCCTGGGGGCTGATGGGGGCTTCGGCGAAGAAACGGCGCAGCAGCGGGTGGTTGCAGAGCCGGCCGGCGTCCGCGCACACCTCGGCCGGCAGGGCGAGCCAGGCCTCGCAGGCGGCGGAGGCCACGGGCGCGTTGGGATCGAAGCTGGCACGCAGCAGGAAGTCGCGCATGCGGTCCGGCTGGTGGATGAGTTCGGAAGCGACGGCGCGGGTGTCCACTTCGGCGGTGGAGTGCTGCGCCAGGGCCTGCAGGTCGAACAGGCCGTTGGCGAGCACGTCGGCATCGGGCCGGCTGCCGCGCCGCACGTAGCGCATCAGGCCGTCGAGCGCACTGCTCAGGATGCCCTGCGTGAGGCGCACCTGGCCGCCGCAGCCCGGCAGCGCCCGGAACAGGGCCAGCACCAGGGCGATCTCGGGCCGCTGGTAGAAACGTTTCAGGCCCTTGCAGGCGTAATGGATGCCCTCGTGGGCGAAGCGCCATTCCAGCAGCACGGAGTCCTCGGGCGAGCGCAGCACCACGGTCAGGCAGGGCGCAGCGCCGCTGGCCGGGGGCGGGGTGCGCTGCACGAACTGGTGGATGGCCAGCAGTTGCCGGGCGCAGTCCTCGTCGCTGTCATAGGCGAGCCGCTCGAAGCGGGCGGTCTTGGTGGGGTAGTGCGTCTCGAATTCCACGCCGAAGAGCGGGTTCAGGCCTTCGCAGATGGCCTTGCCGAAACGGTAGGTGGTGTTGAGCGTGAGCACTTCGGGCGGCTCGGGCAGTTCCTGCCGGATGCGTTGCAGCCCGTTGCCGAAGACGGAGAACGCGCCGGGCAGGATGTGCTGGTTGAAGTCGCCCGCACCCACGAACACGCCGTTGCCGCTGGCCACGAGGTGGCGCAGCACCAGCATGGCGGCCTCGTCCAGGTCCTGCAGTTCGTCGAACAGCACCGCGTCGTAGCGGCCCTGCAGCCAGGGGCAGGGGTCGCCGAAGTCCAGCTCGCCGAGCTGCCGCGCGATTTCATAGGTGCAGTCGCCGGGGGCGTAGAACTGCGGTTCGTCGTCCGGCCCCCGGCGCAGGCGTTCGTACCGGCCCAGCAGCAGGTAGAGCCCGTAGTCCAGCGCGTGGTCCCGGCAGTAGGCGGCGGCATGAATGCCCTCGCGGGCGATGTCGCGGTGCAGCAGGCGCTGCTTGGCCAGGGCCTCGAAGTCGGTGAAGGCCTGCACGTCGAGTTCGCGGGCCAGGAAGTCTGCGGCCTCGGGCGGTGCCTCATGCCGCAGTTCCTGCAGCAGCGCGGCGTGGGCCTGGCGGATCAGCAGTTGGCGCTCCAGTGGCTCGGCCAGGGTGTTCACGGGCAGGCCCTGGGCCTGCAGCAGGCCGGCGCAGAGCTGCTCCACCGTCATGATCCGCACCTCGCGCGCGTCGGCCGGCATGTAGCGGCCCAGCCGGTCGTGGAGGGCGGCGAGGCCTGCGTCGGAGTAGGCCAGCATGAGCACCCGGCGCGCACCGCGCATCTGGACCAGGTCCGCCGCCTTGGTCGCCAGGGTGGTGGTCTTGCCCGTGCCCGCCAGCGCGTTGATGAGCACCGTTTTCGCCGCGGTGTTGAGGACGGCCTTCTGCTCGTCGTTCGGGCGGCGCTGGAGGAAGAGGGGGGCGGGGGAGGGAGGCTGGGCCATGGGGTCCGATGCAGGAGGCCCGCAGGGCCTCAAGGGGGTGTCAGGTCACGCGCCTCAGCCATTCCGCGAAGGCGGCGCATTCCCAGCGGTCCATGGTGCCGGTGCGCCAGCAGAGGTAGTGGGCATGGGGGCTGGGCGCATCGAGCGGGAACAGCCGCACGAGGGTGCCGTTCTCCAGCCAGGATGCGCCGAGCTTGAGGCGCACCAGCGCCACGCCCATGCCGGCCGACGCGGCGTCGCACATCAGGCCGATGTCGTTGAACTGCGAACCTTCCGAGGGCTCCGCCCAGGCGAGCCCGGCGGCGGCGAACCAGGTGCGCCACGGCTCCAGCGGGCTGCGCAGCAGGAGCGAGGTTTCGAGGTCCGCGGGGCGCTCGAAGGGACCGTGCTCGCGCAGGAAGCCGGGAGAGGCCAGGGGCGTGACGATGTCGCGCGACAGTTCCACATGCTCCATGTCGGCGTAGTGCCCCGGGCCGAAGCGCACCACGAGGTCCGCATCCTCCGCGACCACGTCGAGCAGGGGGATGGAGACGTGCAGCGCAAGGTCGATCTCCGGGTAGGCCTCGGTGAACTGCCGCAGCCGCGGAATCAGGATGGCCCGGGCGAAGGTGGGCGTGACGGCGATCTTGAGCCGCCGCTTGCCCGGCGCGGCCGCCGTGCCCGGAAAGCGCTGCAGCGCGCCCAGGCCCTCGCGCACGTGCGCAAGGTAGGCGCTGCCTTCGGTGGTGAGCGAGAAATCCGCACGCCCGAACAGCCGCGCGCCCAGGATCTGCTCCAGCTGGCGCACGCGGTGGCTCACCGCGCTGGGCGTCACGCACAGCTCGTCGGCCGTCTGCGTCACGCTGCGCAGCCGCGCCAGCGCCTCGAAGGTCAGCAGGCACTGGATGGGCGGGATGCGCTGGGCGGCGCCTCTGGACGAGGTCAAAGCGGGGCTTGCGGAAGCCATCACATGGATTCCCGGCGCAACGCTCCGCCTGCCGCGCAGCGAGTCAGGGGATGTTGCACGTTATTTGAAAATCACCGTCTTGTGGCCATTGAGCACCACGCGGTGCTCGGTGTGCCACTTCACGGCGCGGGCCAGCACCTGGCTTTCGGTGTCGCGGCCGCGGGCCGTCAGGTCTTCCACGGTGTCGGTGTGGTCGGCGCGGGCCACGTCCTGCTCGATGATCGGGCCTTCGTCCAGGTCGGCGGTCACGTAGTGGGCGGTGGCGCCGATGAGCTTCACGCCGCGGTCGTGCGCCTGGTAGTAGGGCTTGGCGCCCTTGAAGCTGGGCAGGAAGCTGTGGTGGATGTTGATGGCCCGGCCCTCCAGCTTGCGGCAGAGGTCGTCCGACAGCACCTGCATGTAGCGGGCCAGCACGACCAGTTCGGCGCCTTCCTGCTGGATGATCTCGTACTGGCGCGCCTCGGCCTGGGGCTTGTTGTCCTTCGTGACCGGGATGTGGTGGAAGGGGACGTTGTAGCTGGCCGCCAGCTGGTAGAAGTCGCGGTGGTTGCTGATGATGGCGCAGATGTGCACCGGCAGCAGGCCGGATTTCCAGCGGAACAGCAGGTCGTTGAGGCAGTGGCCTTCGCGGCTGACCATGATGGCGGTCTTCATGGGCTCGCTGGCGGCGTGCAGGCTCCAGTGCATGCGGTGCGGCTCGGCGAATTCGGCCAGGCGCGCGCGCAGCGCGGCCTGGTCGTGGGTGTCGCAGGCGAAGCGCACGCGCATGAAGAACAGGCCGGTGGCGTGGTCGTTGTACTGGGCGGCTTCCTCGATGTTGCCGCCATGCTCGAGCAGGAATCCGGAGACCGCATGCACCAGCCCGAGCTTGTCCGGGCAGGAGAGGGTGAGAATATAGGCTTGGGTCATAGCGGGGCGATTGTCGCAGCACGGCCCGCAGCAACGCGGAGCAAGGAATTGATGCATGAGGAGGAGGGGGGCATCCCCCGCAACGCTCCCGGGGGGATGGCAGGCTGGTGGGTACCCGCCGCACTGCTCCTGTACGCTGCCGCCGGGCTGGCCTGGGTGGCCGGCGCGGAGGCGCTTTTGCCGGCCGGCAGCGTGCTGCGTGCAGCGCTGCAGGCGGCCTTCGTGCTGGCGCCGGCGGGCTGCGGCGTGTGGGCGCTGCGGCGCTGGCGCGCGCGGGGCCGGGAGATCGCGGCGCTGGCCCGCGGTGCCCTGCAGGCCGACGAGCGCCAGCGGCTCGCGGCCACGGTGGTGGACAACGCGGCCGAGGGCATGGTGGTGACCGATGCCGAGAGCCGCATCCTGTCGGTGAACGCGGCCTTCACGCGGCTCATGGGCTACGGCGAGGCGGAGCTGCTGGGCCGCACGCCGCGGCTGTTCAAGTCGGGCCGCCACGGCCGCGCGTTCTACGAGGCCATGTGGGAAGAACTGGGCCGCACGGGGCACTGGCAGGGCGAGATCTGGAACCGCCGCAAGAACGGCGAGGTGTTCCCGGAGCGCATGTCGCTCTCCAGCGTGCGCAACGCGCGCGGCGAGGTGACGCACTACGTGTGCCTGTTCACCGACATTTCCCAGGAGCACGAGCAGCGGCGCCGGCTGGAAGTGATGGCTCATACCGACCCGCTCACGGGCCTGCCCAACCGCACGTTCTTCGCGCAGCAGCTCGAAGAGGCGATGGCGGATGCGCGCGCCCGCGGCGAGCCCCTGGCGGTGCTGCTGGTCAACCTGGACCGGTTCAAGGACGTGAACGACAGCTACGGCCATGCGGTGGGCGACCAGGTGCTGCGCCACATCGCGGCGCGCGTGCAGGATGCGCTGCGGCCGGGGGACCTCGCGGGGCGGCTGGCGGGCGACGAGATCGGCGTGATCGCCCGCCGCGTGGAGGGCGCGCCGGGCGCGGTGGCTGCCGCCCGGGCCCTGCTGGCCGCGCTGGCCGAGCCCTGGCGCTCGCCCGACGGCTTCGAGGTGGTGGCCTCGGCCAGCGTGGGTATCTGCCTGTTCCCGGACCATGGCGATACCGCCGATGCGCTGCTGCAGGGCGCCCATGCGGCGGTGTACGGCGCGCGCGAGCACGGGCAGGGCGCATGGCATTTCTTCGACGAGAGCCTCACCCAGGCCGCGCGCGAGCGCCTCGCCCTGGAGGCGCGGCTGCGCTCGGCGCTGGCCCAGGGGCACCTGCAACTGCACTACCAGCCGCAGGTGGACATCGCCTCCGGGCGCATCGTGGGCGCGGAGGCGCTGGTGCGCTGGATCGATCCGGTGGAGGGCACCATCGCGCCCGACCGCTTCATCCCGGTGGCCGAGCGCACGGGCATGATCGGCCCGCTGGGCGAATGGGTGATGCAGGAGGCCTGCCGCCAGGCCCAGGGCTGGCGCGAGGCCGGGCTGCCCGGGGTGACGATGGCAGTGAATGTCTCCCCGCGACAGTTCCACCTGACCGACCTGGCGGGCTGCGCGGCCCTGGCGCTGGCGGATTCCGGCCTGCCGTCCACGCTGCTGGAGCTGGAGCTCACCGAGGGTGCGCTGGCGGAGCGCCCCGAGGAGGCCCGGCAGGTGCTGCTGCGGCTGCGTGGCCTGGGGTTGCGGCTGGCGATCGATGATTTCGGCACGGGCTACTCGTCGCTGGCGCACCTCAAGCGCTTCCCGATCGATGTGCTGAAGATCGACAAGGGGTTCATCCGAGACCTGCCGCAGAGCGCGGACGACATGGCGATCTGCGCGGCCATCATCGCGATGGGGCACAGCCTGGGCCTGGCGGTGCTGGCCGAAGGGGTGGAAACGCCGGAGCAGCTGGCGTTCCTGCGAAGCCGGGGCTGCGACCGCTACCAGGGCTACCTGTGCCGCCGGCCGGTGCCTGCTGCGGAGTTCGCCGCGCTGCTGGCGCAGCAGGCCGCGGGAGTTGACGCGCCTTCGCCGGCCCAGCCATAATCCGCCCGCTTTTTCCGCGGGCCGCCCGGCCTGCTGCCTTCCGGCCCCTGCCGGCTTCTTCCCGCGCGCCCTGCGCGGGCCCATCCACCGGAGCGCGCGAGCGCGGGAGAGAACGCCATGGACCCCTACCCTAGACGGCCCTCCCCTGCCATGCCCCCGGTGTGCCCGATGGCCGCCCCCTTCTCCCGCATTTCCCTTGCCGCATCCGGCGCGCGCCCGGACGCCGCCTGCCGTCCGCCCCGCCGCTGACGGCACGGAGGCTCCCCCGCGCGCATGGCGCGGCTGGAGCCTTCCCATGTTCTTCTTCCGTTCTTTTCTTCCTGGTGCCTTCCAGAGGGACGAGCTGGTCGCCCTGGCGCTGCGCGACGCGCTCGCCCGCCGCCGCCCGCAGGCGCTGTGCGGCCTGCTGCAGAGCCACGGACGCGGCGCCGTGGCGGCGTGCCTGTCCCGCGAGCCGGGCGCGGTGATCGCCGATGCGCTGTCCATGCTGCCAGAGGACCAGCGCCGCGCGGTCTTCCTGCGCCTGAGCCGGTCTGCGCGCGAGCGGGCCGAGCGCATCGGCGGCAGGGCGTTCGACGCCTTCGGGCCGTCCGTTCCGGCAGGCGCCTGGCACCGCGCCCGGGCCTGGTGGGGACGCCGCTGCCGGCGTTCCGGCACGCCGGTCTAGAGCGCGGCCCCCGCTGCCCTTCGCCAGCCCGTTCCCAGCCCGTTCCCGGCCCGTTCCCGGCCTTCTTTCGCTCCCCCTGCCCGGCAGGCCACCGCACCCGGACCCCACCATGCAATTCCTCCGCCATTTCCACCTGTTCCCCTTCCTCGATACCCTGGTCAGCCTGCTCACCGCCTTCGGGCTGGGCGCGGCGATCGGGCTGGAGCGGCAGATCCGCCAGCGGACGGCGGGGCTGCGCACCAATACGCTCGTGGCCGTCGGGGCCGCGGCCTTCGTGGTGCTGGCCGACCGGCTCGAGGGGCCGTCCGGCGCGGTGCGCGTGATCGCCTATGTGGTGTCGGGCGTGGGCTTCCTGGGGGCGGGAGCGATCATGAAGGAGGGCGCCAACATCACCGGACTCAATACGGCGGCGACGCTCTGGGGCTCCGCGGCCGTGGGCGCCTGCGCAGGCTCGCACCTCGTGGCCGAGGCGGTACTGGCCGCGCTGTTCGTGCTGGCGAGCAACACGCTGCTGCGCCCCGTGGCCAACCGCATCAACCGGCGCCCGGTGCAGGAAGCCACCAGCGAGGCCATCTACACCGTCTATGTGCTGTGCGAGCGCGGCGTCCACGGCGAGGTGCGCGAGCGCATGGTGGAGTTGCTGGAGGGGGCGAACTACCCGGTGCGCGGCGTGGGCCAGCATGCCTTCGGGCGCACCGAGACCGAGATCGAGGCGACGCTCTACGCCACGGCCGTGGAGGCCGATGAGCTGGATGCCGTGATGCGTGCGATCGAGGAACTGCCGGGCGTACTGCAGGCGTTCTGGAACGCCGGGTCGGAGGAATAGGCCCGCGGGAGGGCCGTGGACCGGCGCCTCATCACCTTATCGCCGGAGCGCGGCGCAATGGTCCGTGGGCGGAAGAGGTGGCGTCGGCAGGACCGTGTCGGCGGCGCCTCCGGGCAGCGGATCGGTGGCGGAGTCCGGGCGCGCGATCGCGACGCGGGCCTGCACGCCCGAGTCCCAGTGCAGCGGCACCCCGAGGTCGCGGCGGGCGTGGCCCGCGCCCGTGACCAGCAGCACCGTCTGCCCCGGACGTCGCGCGCCGGCCGCCGTCCGGGCGAGGCTGTCGTCGCGCGCGATCTGGATGCGGGCCATGCCGGGCAGTTGCGACGCGGGCAGCAGGCCGCAGTGGCCGGCCTCCATCGCCTCGACCTGCCGGCGCAGCACAGGGGCCGGCACGCGGGCATCCCAGGCTGCATCCTGCATGGCCTCGCGCATCCGCGCGCGCGGCAGGTTGCCGCCGAGCACCGGCACGCCGGCACGCACGGCTTCCATCACCACCGGGCCGTAGTGCGTCCAGGGCCAGGCCGCGTCGTTCCAGGCGAGCGCTGCGCGCACGGCGGATTCGGTGGCATCGCGCGGCAGGCCGGCCGTGCCGTGGCCGGCCTCGGCCATCTCCATCACCAGCGCTGCCAGCTGCCCGCGGCCCGCCAGCGAGGCGACGGCCTCGCGTTCCAGCCGCTGGTGGTGGGGCGCGTCGTGCTGCTCGCCCAGGAGCAGGATCTCGGTGGGTAGCAGCGCCTGCCAGGAGACGCCGCCGGCAGGCGGGGAGGGCGGGGAGGGGCTGGCGCACGCAGCGGCCAGGGCCAGCAGGGCCAGGGAGGCGGCGCGCCCCGCGGAGCGCCGCAAGCGGAGGGGCAGGTGCATGGCCGGCACCTTACCCCATCGCGGCGGGCGGCCCGGAAGGCTCGTGGCTTGACTTGCATCAAGGGCTGCGGCCATGCCCGTTCCTACACTGCCGGCCATGCGCAGGCCCCTTACCCTGACCACCCGGCTGCTCGCCATCGGCAGCGGCTTCCTTGCCGTCGCCCTGCTGTCCATCGCCTTCACGCTGTGGATCACCTGGAAGCTCGAAGGTGGCGCCGCGGCCGTGAACGAGGCGGGCCGCCTGCGCATGACGATGATGCGCATGGCGCTGGCGGGGCGGGCCGAGGCGCCGGAGGCGCTGGCGCCGCTGTCCGGCCGGTTCGATGCCAGCCTGGATCTGCTGCGCCAGGGGGACCCCGCCCGGCCCCTGTTCGTGCCCTGGAACGAGGACACGCGGGCACGTTTCGCGCGCATCGTCGAGGATTGGAGCCGGCTGCGCGACGGCCGCGCCGCGCCGGACGTCGCCCGGGCGGACGCCTTCGTGGCGGGCGTGGACGGCTTCGTGGAGGCGATCGAGCGCCAGATGGCGCGGTGGACGGCGGCGCTGCACCTGTTCCAGCTGGCGATGATTGCCGTGGCGATCGCTGCGGCGGTGGCCTTCATGGCCGTGAGCCACTGGCTGGTGCTCGCGCCGGTCGCGCGGCTGCAGCAGGCCCTGGCCCGCATGCGGCAGGGCGACCTGCGCACGCGGCTGCCGGTGGAGTCGCAGGACGAGTTCGGCCAGCTCGCCACGGGTTTCAACCTGATGGCGCACGCACTGCAGTCGTCCCACCAGGACCTGGAGCGCAAGGTGGCCGAGAAGACCTCGCGCCTGGAAGAGCGCAACGCGCGGCTGGCGGCGCTCTACGAGGTGAGCGCCCAGGTGTCCGAGGCCGGCAGCCTGGACGCACTGGCGCGCGGCTTCGTGCAGCGGGTGCGCGAGATCGCGCGGGCGGACGCCGCCGCCATGCGCTGGTCGGACGAGGCCAACGAGCGCTACATGCTGCTGGCCGGTGACGGGCTCCCCGAAAGCCTGGTGCAGGGCGAGCACTGCCTGCCCACCGGCAACTGCCATTGCGGCCAGCCGGAGGGTGCCGCGCGCCTGCGCGTCATCCCGATTCTTCCCGGTGCGCCGGCCGGCATGCCGCACTGCGGCGAGGCCGGCTACCAGACCCTGGTGCTGGTGCCGGTGCGCACGCAGCAGCGCGTGCTGGGCGAGGTGGACCTGTTCTTCCGCTCGGCGACCGAGATCGAGCCCGGCATGCAGGAAATGCTGGAGGCCATGGCCAGCCATCTCGCGACGGCGATGGAGGGACTGCGTGCCACCGCGCTCGATCGCGAGGCCGCCGTGGCGCAGGAGCGCTCCTTCATCGCGCGGGAGCTGCACGACTCCATCGCGCAGTCGCTGGCCTTCCTGAAGATCCAGACGCAGTTGCTGCGCGACGCGGTGGGCCGGGGCGACGATGCGGCGCGCGACCGCAGCATGGGCGAGCTGGACGTGGGCGTGCGCGGCTGCTATGCCGACGTGCGCGAACTGCTGCTGCATTTCCGCACCCGCACGAGCGAGGAGGACATCGAGGGAGCGCTGCGCGCCACGCTGTCCAAGTTCGGGCACCAGACCGGCATCGCGCACGGGCTGTCGATGGCCGGCCACGGGCTGCCGCTCGCACCCGACCTGCAGGTGCAGGTGCTGCACATGGTGCAGGAGGCGTTGTCCAACGTGCGCAAGCACTCGGGCGCACGCCGCGTGGAGTTGCGCGTGCAGCGCGAACCGCACTGGCGCTTCGAGGTGGAGGATGACGGCCGTGGCTTCGATCCGGCCGCCGTGCCGCCCGACTCCGTGCACGTGGGCCTGGGCATCATGCGCGAGCGGGCCGAGCGCGTGGGCGCGCAGGTCTGCATCGAGTCTTCGCCGGGGCGCGGCACGCGGGTGCGCATCGACCTGCCGGCAGCCGGGGCGCCGGACGCGCCCGCCGCCGCGACGGCGCGCTTTTCCATTTCCGATTTCGCGCCGCTGGCGTCCTGAAAACCAATTCCCATGGCATCCGCCCCCCTGCCGCCCCGCAGCAGCACGTCCCCGGCGCCGGACGCCACGCCCTTGCGGGTGTTCGTGGTGGACGACCATACGCTCTTCCGGCGTGGCCTGATCGCCCTGCTGTCGCAGTACCCGTCGCTGCGCGTGGTGGGGGAGGCCGGCGATGCCGGCGAGGCCCTGCGGCTGGCGCCACCGCTCGCGCCGCAGGTCTTGCTGCTGGACAACCACCTGCCGGGAGTGCGCGGCATCGAGGCCATCCGGGGCCTGCGCGAGGCCATGCCGGGCGTACGGGTGCTGATGCTGACGGTGAGCGAGGATGGCGAGGATCTGGCCCAGGCGCTGCGCCAGGGGGCCCAGGGCTACCTGCTCAAGACCATCGAAGGCGACCTGCTGGCCGATGCCATCGGCCGCGCTGCGCGGGGCGAGCCGGTGGTGAGCATGGAGCTGATGGGCAAGCTGGTGGCGGCCTTCCAGGCGCAGGGCGGGCCGCCCGCGGCGCCTGTGCGCGCGGTGGACGCCGATGCAGAAACCGCCGCCATCGCGTGCGAACCGGAGGCCGCGACCCCGGGCGGCGCATCCCCGTTGTCGCCGCGCGAGGAGGATGTGTTGCGGGAGATCGCGCGCGGCGCGAGCAACAAGGAAATCGCCCGTGCGCTCGACATCGCGGAGACCACGGTGAAGATCCATGTGCAGCACATCCTGCGCAAGCTGGGACTGAGTTCGCGCGTGCAGGCGGCGGTTTATGCGTCGGAGCGCCAGCGCGAGTAGGCGGGTGACGGCTCGATGCCGGCGGCTGCCAGCCTTTCTCAAGACCGGATGCTGCCGGCCGGAGGTGACCGCTTACGCAACGCGTTCACCTGGGCTTACCTGGCAGCAGCCAGAAAGTCAGTCAAGGCGTCCATTTTGTGCCACCAGAACACGAACACGTTCTTCGACTGGGCAGTGGCGACGTTGTCTGCCTTGAAGACGCCTCGGATGGCCGCCGCAGCCACTACGCTCGAATGCCCGAACTCGCGGTGCCAGTCGCCAGCGTCCACCACAACCTCCTTGTTGAGGCGCTTGAATCCGTTGACCGCGCTGTTCGACGCCTTGCACTCCAGGGCGAGTAGACGACCGTCGAACAGTCGGACCACGTAGTCTGCATTGTGACCGCCCAGCACTGTCTGCCGCATGTACGTGCCAGCCTCGGGGAAATGCGAGATGAGCTTGATACCGGTGGACCGCTTCGGCACCCGCGTGTAGCCTGCGGCGTCGAGAATCTCTGCGACCTTACCCTCGAGCGCCTTGCTCTCTTCGCCCCGGCGGCCGGCCTGCACCGCGCTCACAGCAGTGATGAGCGCTGTTGCCAGTTGTGCGCTTTCCAACTCTTCTGGAGTGGCCGTCCTTCCTGCTTTCACCCAGAGGAAGCGCTTCGGGTCGAGGCTGGATGACAGGATCTGCCCGAGCTTGTCAGCAAGTTCCTGGCTTTTCTTCAGCGCTGTCCGATTCAAGGAAGCATCCAAAAGCGTGTCCAAGTCGTCTTCGGAAATGGGTACCGCCGCCAAACTGCGCAATGCTGCGAACTGATGCTTGTCGCCGACGATTTCGGCTGCGAACTCTTTGTTGACCGGCGGGGTCAGCAGCAGGCTTATCTGGCTGACGACGACGTCGGCGGCTGCTTTGGCTGCAGGAAACTTTTCAAGGTACTCCCTCAAAGGCTCGTCGAGTCGACGGCTGCGGAACTCAGCTCGGGCGACGGTTGCGTCTTCTTTGATTTGCTCGGTGGTCCATACCGATGGCATTGCCTGATCGTCAGTAGCTCGCATAGATTCCTGTCAGAGGGCCAGTTCCCCCGGGACAAGAATACGCATTGCTTCCGAGGGCTCAAATTTAGTCAGGCCACCGGCGTACACGCGCCCATCAGCTTGTTGAACGTTCTCGTTGAGCCACGCGACCAGCCGACCAAAGTGCGATTCATCAAGGTCCCGTCTCGGGTAGAGCCCGTGGGCTATGTTGATGAGCTGGGCATTCGCTTTGTTCAGAGCAAACGCAGGTGGGCGCCGACCCATATAAGTCATAACGATAGGCGCAGGCTCCTTGGTGCTCACAGACCACCAGGGATTGCGGTGTCGGGCGATGTAAGTCTCGTGAGCGCCTTGCCGGCGAGCCCAATCCAGGAATCGGTCCACCGCGTCACGCTCCGCCCGCGGTAGCTCCTGAAGGTCGCGAGGCAGGCACACCAGGCGCCGTAGTTCCTTGCTGTTATCGATGACACCACGCGCGGCGCCTGTGATGTCAGTGGAGTCAGTGATAGCGGGCACCAGGAACCGGCTCGGCAGGTCTGGGGCGCCCGGGTTCGCGATCCATACACGGTTCAGCCCGGTCACCTGGCCTCGGGACACCTTGAACATCTCGCCCAGCTCTACAAAGCCCTTAGGCTTGGCTGCACGGCCACCTTTGACCAGGAAGGACCATTTAGGCTCAGCCTTCGCCGCAGCCACTGCGACGGGATTTCCCGCGGTGAGCTTGCGCAGTTGGGCTTTGCTACCTACTTCGGCGAAACGGAGTTCCGTGCGGGCGGAGCCATGTGAGAACCCGGTGATGGCGGCTGAAACCAGTGCATCACCGAAAATCTGAACCTCTGGATCAACAACGAAAACGTCCATGCCCCCCAGACCGTTGGTGAGTAGCTGGCGTAGCGCCTGGCCGTACTTCACGTCGAGCCACTCAGCCGCAGTCACGTAACACCCGAGATCTCCCGGGTTGCCAAGCTCGAGAGTCTTCAGGAAGAAGTGAAGGTGAAGGCCTGCGAGTTTGCTGCCATCGTGCCCGAAGCGCCGGAGCGTCCTGGAGTACCACTCCTTCCAAGCAGCATCTATGTCATGGTGCCGCACGTACGGAGGATTACCGATGAAAAGGGTGGTGCCTTTCACCGCCGGGAGTTTGAGATCCCGGAAGTCGCCCACACGCACCTCCGTGCGATCAGCGAACCCCATAGCCACCAAGTTGGCTCGAAGGATGAGCGCCACGGTCGGGTCCATCTCGGCTGCGACCGCCTCTGCCTTCGGGTACATCCGCAAAGCAGCGAGCGTGAAGCGTCCGGATCCCGCTCCGGGGTCAACCAGCCTTACTATGGACTTCCTTTGTCTGCGAACCCAAGTGAGCATCCCTTCGACGACGGAGTCCGGCGTGAAGGTTTGTCCCCGACCGCGGCGAGCCTCAGGGCTGTTGAGGGCGCAGTAAGCGTTTCCCAGAGGATCCTCACCGGCCTGCACGGCTGCAACCACAGCAGCCAAAAGCGTTTTTTCCCTAGCTGGCTTGAAGTCTTCAAGGACCGTTCGCTCAAGGGCAGTCACCCCTTTTTTAGGCACAAGCGCAGCGACGACGCCCATGACGGCTGACATTGTGTCGAGCCGGCAGGCGAGGTGCTGTTCAGGTGTAGTCACAAGGATTAGTTGTTTTGAAACGATTACACCTGTAGTTTATTACAGCACTCGCTGCAAACGAGGCCTTGTCAGCAAGCAGCTTTTCTCTGTCCGCTGACCCTTGATGCAAAGTCCCTCCTCATGCCCGTGATGGTGTTGGCAAGCCGGTCGCGGAGGCGGTGGCCCAAACCTAGTTCTTTCTAACTACACCGCGGGCCCGCGCCTAGTTCTTCTGCCTCGCCCCGGCCGTACCACCGGCGGATATGCAGCGCGCTCCGCGAGCGCAATCATCCATGCCATCGCTCCCACGAGGAAAACAAGATGGCTGACACCGCGTCCGCAACCCCGGACGGAACCCCGCGCCGCACCCGCCAGGCCTGGTCCGTGCTCGCCGTGAGCACGCTCGCCTTCACCGTGTGCTTCATGGTGTGGATGATGTTCGGCGTTATCGGCATCCCGATCAAGAAGATGCTGGGCCTGAATGCCACCGAGTTCGGCCTGCTCACGGCCATGCCGGTGCTCACGGGCTCGCTCGTGCGCGTGCCGCTCGGCATCTGGACGGACCGCTACGGCGGCCGCATCGTGATGGCCTGCCTGATGGCCGTGACGGTGCCGGCCATCTGGATCATGGGGTATGCCACGCAGTACTGGCACTTCCTCGCGATCGGCCTGTTCGTCGGGCTGGCCGGGGGCTCGTTTTCGGTGGGCACGCCCTACGTGGCGCGCTGGTTCCCGAAGGAGCGCCAGGGCACGGCCATGGGCATCTACGGCGCGGGCAATTCCGGCGCGGCGGTGAACAAGTTCGTGGCGCCGGCCATCCTGGTGGCCTTCGGCTGGGCGGCCGTGCCGCATGCGTATGCGGCCATCATGCTCGGCACGCTGGTGCTGTTCTGGCTGTTCAGCCACAGTGATCCGGCGCACCGCGTGCCCAGCCACGTCACCTTCCTGGACCAGCTGCAGGCGCTGAAGGACCCGCGCGTGCTCAAGTACTGCCAGTACTACAGCATCGTGTTCGGTGGCTATGTGGCGCTGTCGCTCTGGATGGTGCAGTACTACGTGGGCGAATACGGCCTGGACATCCGCGTCGCCGCGCTGCTGGCCGCCTGCTTCTCGCTGCCCGGCGGCGTGCTGCGCGCCATCGGCGGGGCGCTCAGCGACAAGTACGGCGCCCACGGCGTCACCTGGTGGGTGCTGTGGGTCTGCTGGGTGTGCCTGTTCCTGCTGTCGTACCCGCAGACCGATTTCACGGTGCTCGCCACGGACGGCCCGCGCAGCTTCCACATCGGCCTGAACGTGTATGCGTTCACCGGGCTCATGTTCGTGCTGGGCATCGCCATGGCCTTCGGCAAGGCGAGCGTCTTCAAGTACATCAGCGACGACTATCCGGCCAACATCGGCGCCATCAGCGGCATCGTGGGCCTGGCCGGCGGCCTGGGCGGTTTCGTGCTGCCCATCCTGTTCGGCGTGCTGCTGGACTGGACGGGCGTGCGCTCCAGCGCCTTCATGCTGATGTACGGCGTGGTCTGGGTGTCGCTGGCCTGGATGTATTTCACCGAGGTGCGGCATACCGATGTCATGGACGCCGGCCGCAGCGCGGCGGACCATGGAATGCCCGATGCAAGGAGACCGTGACATGCCTGCCACCCCTTCCCCCTCTTCATCTCCCTCCCGCGGCGGTGCCCGGGCCGGGCGCGTGCTGACCCTCTGGACCCCGGAGGACAAGGAGTTCTGGGAGCGCGAGGGCGAAGCCATCGCTCGCCTGAACCTCTGGATCTCGGTGCCCGCGCTGTTCCTGTCCTTCGCCATCTGGCAGGTCTGGAGCGTGGTTGCCGTGAGCCTGCCCGCGCTGGGATTCCGCTATTCCACCAACCAGCTCTTCTGGCTGGCGGCGGCACCTGCGCTCTCGGGCGCCACGCTGCGCATCTTCTATTCGTTCATGGTGCCGATCTTCGGAGGGCGGCGCTGGACGGCCCTGTCCACAGCCTCGCTGCTGCTGCCCGCGCTGGGCATCGGCTACGCGGTGCAGGACAACACCACCGGCTACCCGACGATGCTCGCGCTCGCGCTGCTGTGCGGCCTGGGCGGTGGCAACTTCAGCTCCAGCATGGCCAACATCAGCTTCTTCTTCCCGAAGGAGCGCAAGGGCTCGGCGCTGGGCGTGAACGCGGGGCTGGGCAACCTGGGCGTGTCGGTGGTGCAGTTCCTGAGCCCGCTCGTCATCACGGCCGGTGTCTTCGGCGTTCTGGGCGGCGATGCGCAGACCATGGTGAAGAACGGCCAGGCGCAGCAGGTGTGGGCGCAGAACGCGGCCTTCGTCTGGGTGCCCTGGATCGCGCTCGCGTCGCTGGCCGCGTGGTTCGGCATGAATGACATCGCCGACGCGCGGGCTTCGTTCGCGGCGCAGGCCGCCATCTTCCGCCGCAAGCACAACTGGATCATGTGCGTGCTGTACCTCGGCACCTTCGGTTCGTTCATCGGGTTCTCCGCGGGATTTCCGCTGCTCATCAAGAGCCAGTTCCCCGACGTGAACCCGCTCGCCTACGCATGGCTGGGGCCGCTGGTGGGCGCGCTGATCCGGCCCGTGGGTGGGTGGCTGGCGGACAAGCTGGGCGGTGCGCGCGTCACGCTGTGGAACTTCGCGGTGATGGCGCTGGCCGTGCTGGGCGTGCTGGCCTTCCTGCCCAAGGGAATGGGCGGCTATGCGCTCGCCTTCGGGCCGGCCGGGGGCAGCTTCGCGGGCTTCTTCGCGATGTTCATGGTGCTGTTCCTCACCACCGGCATCGGCAACGGATCGACCTTCCGGATGATCCCCGTGATCTTCCTGAACCTGCGCCTCGCCGACGTGCGCACGGGCAGCGCCGAGGCCCGCGCCCAGGCCACCCGCGAGGGCAATACCGAAGGCGCCGCGGCCCTGGGCTTCGCTGGCGCGCTGGGTGCCTACGGCGGCTTCTTCATCCCCAAGAGCTATGGCAGCTCGATCGCCGCGACGGGCGGGCCGGAGCTGGCGCTCTGGACGTTCGCCGCGTTCTACGCGCTGTGCATCGGCATCACGTGGTGGTACTACGCGCGCCGCCATGCAGAGATGCCCTGCTGACCCCGACGACTTTCTAAGGAACCACGATGAGTCACTTTCTCGACCGCCTCACGTACTTCAGCCAGCCGCGCGAATCGTTCGCGGGCGGCCATGGCCAGGTCAACGGCGAAGACCGCACCTGGGAAGACGCCTACCGCAACCGCTGGGCGCACGACAAGACCGTGCGCTCCACCCACGGCGTGAACTGCACGGGCTCCTGCTCGTGGAAGATCTACGTCAAGGGCGGGATCGTCACCTGGGAAACCCAGCAGACCGACTACCCGCGCACCCGCTGGGACATGCCCAACCACGAGCCGCGCGGCTGCGCGCGCGGCGCGAGCTACAGCTGGTACCTCTACAGCGCCAACCGCGTGAAGTACCCCATGGTGCGCGGGCGCCTGCTCAAGGCCTGGCGCGAGGCGCGGGCCACGATGGGGGCGGTGGAGGCCTGGGCCGCGATCGTCGGCGACGAGGCCACGCGCCACAGCTGGCAGCGCGTGCGCGGCCTGGGCGGCTTCGCGCGCTCCAGCTGGGACGAGGTGAACGAGATCGTCGCGGCCGCCAACATCCACACCATCCGCCGCCACGGGCCGGACCGCATCATCGGCTTTTCGCCGATTCCCGCGATGTCGATGGTGAGCTACGCGGCCGGCTCGCGCTACCTGAGCCTGATCGGCGGCGTGTGCATGAGCTTCTACGACTGGTACTGCGACCTGCCGCCCTCCAGCCCGCAGGTGTGGGGCGAGCAGACCGACGTGCCCGAATCGGCCGACTGGTACAACGCCGGCTACATCATCGCCTGGGGCTCCAACGTGCCGCAGACGCGCACGCCGGACGCCCACTTCTTCACCGAGGTGCGCTACAAGGGCACGAAGACGGTGGCCGTGACGCCCGACTATTCCGAGGTCGCCAAGCTCGCCGATCTCTGGATGAACCCCAAGCAGGGCACCGATGCCGCGGTGGCGATGGCCATGGGCCACGTGATCCTCAAGGAGTTCTACTTCCCCGAGCAGGGCGAGCGCAGCGCGTACTTCGACGAGTACGTCCGCCGTTACACCGACATGCCCATGCTGGTGACGCTGCGCGAGCAGGCGCTGCCCGACGGCCGCGTGGTGCGCGTGCCCGACCGCTACGTGCGCGCCAGCGATTTCGCGGGCCGGCTGGGCCAGGACAACCATCCCGAGTGGAAGACTGTGGCGTTCGATGCGCGCGGCGAGGTCGTGTGCCCGCAGGGCGCGATCGGCTTCCGCTGGGGCCCGGACGGCCGTGCCGACCAGGGCCAGTGGAACCTGGAGGACAAGGATGCGCGCACGGGTGAGGCGGTGCGGCTGCGCCTGTCGCTGATGGAAGCCGGTGCGGAGGAAGTGCAAGGCTGGGAGACGGCGCAGGTCGGCTTCCCGTATTTCGGCGGTATCGAAAGCGAGCATTTCCCGGCGAACGTGCAGTCCGACGTGATCGCGCGCACCGTGCCCGTGCGGCGCCTGGCCACCGTGGATGCCGACGGCACCGCGCGCGAAGTGCTCGTGGCCACGGTGTTCGACCTGCAGGTGGCGCAGTACGGCGTGGCGCGCGGCCTGCCCGGCGAGAACGCCGCCGCCAGCTACGACGACGACACGCCCTACACGCCCGCCTGGCAGGAGAAGATCACCGGCACGCCGCGCGCGCAGGTGATCGCCGTGGCGCGCCAGTTCGCCGAGAACGCGCACCGCACGCGCGGCCGCTCGATGGTGATCATCGGCGCGGCGATGAACCACTGGTACCACTGCGACATGAACTACCGCGGCATCATCAACATGCTGATGATGTGCGGCTGCATCGGCCAGAGCGGCGGCGGCTGGGCGCACTACGTGGGCCAGGAGAAGCTGCGGCCGCAGACCGGCTGGACGGCGCTGGCCTTCGCGCTCGACTGGGTGCGCCCGCCGCGCCAGCAGAACTCCACCAGCTTCTTCTATGCGCACACCGACCAGTGGCGCTACGAAAAGCTCGGCGTGGAAGAGGTGCTCTCGCCCCTGGCCGACCGTGCGCAGTTCGGCGGCAGCATGATCGACTACAACGTGCGCGCCGAGCGCATGGGCTGGCTGCCCTCCGCCCCGCAGTTGCAGACCAACCCGCTGCAGGTGGTGCGCGAGGCCGAGGCCGCGGGCCTGGACCCGAAGGCCTACGCCGTGCAGGGCCTGCAGAGCGGGGCGCTCAAGATGAGCTGCACCGACCCGGACCATCCCGACAACTGGCCGCGCAACATGTTCGTGTGGCGCTCCAACATCCTGGGCTCGTCGGGCAAGGGGCACGAATACTTCCTCAAGCACCTGCTGGGCACGCGCAACGGCGTGCAGGGCAAGGACCTGGGCGAGGGCGACGCCAAGCCCTCCGAGGTGGAATGGCATGCGCAGGCGCCGGAAGGCAAGCTGGACCTGCTGGTCACGCTCGACTTCCGCATGAGCACCACCTGCCTCTATTCGGACATCGTGCTGCCCACCGCCACCTGGTACGAGAAGAACGACCTCAACACCAGCGACATGCACCCGTTCATCCACCCGCTCTCCACCGCGGTGGACCCGGCCTGGCAGTCGCGCAGCGACTGGGACATCTACAAGGGCTTCGCCCGCGCGTTCAGCGAACTCGCGCCCGGCCACCTGGGCGTGGAGCGCGACCTGGTGCTGAGCCCCATCGCGCACGACACGCCCGGCGAGCTCGCCCAGCCCTTCGGCGTGGCCGATTGGACGCGCGGCGAATGCGACCTGATCCCCGGCAAGACCGGCCCGCAGATGAGCGTGGTGGAGCGCGACTACCCCAACCTCTACCGCCGCTTCACCGCGCTCGGGCCCCTGATGGAGAAGGTGGGCAACGGCGGCAAGGGCATCGGCTGGGACACGAAGGCCGAGGTGCAGCAGTTGCGCGAGCTCAACGGCACCGTGCCCGGCAACGGCCCCACGCAGGGCATGCCGCGCATAGATTCCGACATCGACGCCTGCGAGGTGATCCTGCAGCTCGCGCCCGAGACCAACGGCCATGTGGCCGTGAAGGCCTGGGACGCGCTCGGCCGGCAGACGGGCCGCGACCACACCCACCTGGCGCTGCACCGCGAGGACGAGAAGATCCGCTTCCGCGACGTGCAGGCCCAGCCGCGCAAGATCATCAGCTCGCCCACCTGGAGCGGCATCGAGAGCGAGACCGTCAGCTACAACGCCGGCTACACCAACGTGCACGAGCTGATCCCATGGCGCACGCTCACGGGCCGCCAGCAGTTCTACATCGACCATCCGTGGATGCAGGCCTTCGGCGAAGGCTTCAGCAGCTACCGTCCGCCGGTGGACCTGAAGGCCACGGCCGAGGTGCAGGGCCGCCAGCCCAACGGCAACCCCGAGATTGCGCTGAACTTCATCACGCCGCACCAGAAGTGGGGCATCCACTCGACCTACACCGACAACCTGCTCATGCTCACCCTGAGCCGCGGCGGGCCCTGCGTGTGGATCAGCGAGGACGACGCGAAGCGCGCGCAGATCGAGGACAACGACTGGATCGAGCTCTTCAACGCCAACGGCGCGCTCACCGCCCGCGCGGTGGTGAGCCAGCGCGTGAAGCCGGGCATGGTGATGATGTACCACGCCCAGGAAAAGATCGTGAACACCCCCGGCTCGGAGGTGACCGGCACGCGCGGCGGCATCCACAACTCGGTGACGCGCGTGGTGCTCAAGCCCACCCACATGATCGGCGGCTACGCGCAGCTGAGCTACGGCTTCAACTACTACGGAACGATCGGCACCAACCGCGACGAATTCATCGTGCTGCGCAAGATGAACCGCGTGGACTGGCTCGACACGCCCGTCGCCGACCCGCTCGTCCGCCCCACCCTGGACCAAGGAGAAACCGCATGAGAGTCCGCGCACAGATCGGCATGGTGCTCAACCTGGACAAGTGCATCGGCTGCCATACCTGCTCCGTCACCTGCAAGAACGTCTGGACCAGCCGCCCGGGCATGGAATACGCCTGGTTCAACAACGTCGAGACCAAGCCCGGCATCGGCTACCCGAAGGACTGGGAGAACCAGGATCGCTGGAACGGCGGCTGGGTGCGGCGTGCGGACGGCTCCATCGCGCCGCGCCAGGGAGCGAAGTGGAAGCTCCTGATGAAGATCTTCGCCAACCCCAACCTGCCGGAGATCGACGACTACTACGAGCCTTTCACCTACGACTACGCGCACCTGCAGTCCGCGCCCGAGATGAAGGCCGCGCCCACCGCGCGCCCGCGCAGCCTGATCACCGGCAAGCAGATGGACAAGATCGTCTGGGGCCCGAACTGGGAAGAGATTTTGGGCGGAGAGTTCTCCAAGCGCAGCCGCGACAAGAACTTCGAGGACGTGCAGAAGGACATGTACGCGCAGTTCGAGAACACTTTCATGATGTACCTGCCGCGCCTGTGCGAGCACTGCCTCAATCCGGCGTGCGTGGCCTCGTGCCCCTCGGGCTCGATCTACAAGCGCGAGGAGGATGGCATCGTCCTCATCGACCAGGACAAGTGCCGCGGCTGGCGCATGTGCGTCTCGGGCTGCCCCTACAAGAAGATCTACTACAACTGGAAAAGCGGCAAGGCCGAGAAGTGCATCTTCTGCTATCCGCGCATCGAATCGGGCCAGCCCACCGTGTGTTCGGAGACCTGCGTGGGCCGCATCCGCTACCTGGGCGTGCTGCTCTACGACGCCGACCGCATCGCCGAGGCCGCGAGCGTGGAGCGCGACCGCGACCTGTACCGCGCGCAGCTCGACATCTTCCTCGACCCGAACGACCCGGAAGTGATCGCGCAGGCCCGCATCGACGGCATTCCCGACGCCTGGATGGAAGCCGCCCGCCGCAGCCCCGTCTACAAGATGGCGGTGGACTGGAAGGTGGCCCTGCCGCTGCACCCCGAGTACCGCACGCTGCCGATGGTCTGGTACGTGCCGCCGCTCTCGCCCATCAGCGCCGCGGCCAACGCGGGGCACGTGGGCGCCAACGGCCTGATCCCGGACGTGGGCCAGCTGCGCATTCCCGTGCAGTACCTCGCCAACCTGCTCACGGCGGGCGACACCGCGCCGGTGGTGCGCGCGCTCGAACGCATGCTCGCCATGCGCGCCTTCCAGCGTGCGAAGCACGTGGAGCAGCGCACCGACCTCGATGTGCTCGCGCAGGTGGGCCTCACGCAGGAAGAGGTGGAGGACATGTACCAGACCATGGCCATCGCCAACTACGAAGACCGCTTCGTCATCCCCACCACGCACCGCGAGTATGCGGAGAACGCCTTCAACGTGCGCGGCGGCTGCGGCTTCAGCTTCGGCAACGGCTGCTCCGACGGCGTGAGCGACGTGAGCCTGTTCGGTGCCGAGAAGAAGCGCACCATCCCGATCAAGGCGGAGGTCTGACATGGGCGCCACCACCGACCTGCGCTCCGCCCAGGCGGCCATCGCCGGCCGCCATCCCGGCAGCGCCACGCTGCGCGTGCTGGGCGCGCTGCTCGACTACCCCGGCGCGGCACTGCGCGCGCACCTGGCCGAACTGCCCGCGCTGCTCGATGCCGATGCCGCGCTGGCCGCACCGCGCCGCGCGCAGATCGCCCGCCTGCTGGAACTGCTCGGCGCGGGCGACCCGCTCGATGCCGAAACCGCCTACGTGGAGTTGTTCGACCGCGGGCGCGCCACTTCGCTGCACCTCTTCGAGCACGTGCACGGCGACTCGCGCGACCGCGGCCCCGCCATGATCGACCTGGGCGAGACCTACGCCCGGGCCGGCCTGCTGCTGCGCGAGGACGAGCTGCCCGACTACCTGCCGGCGGTGCTGGAGTTCGTCTCCACCCAGCCGCCGCGGGAGGCGCGGGCCTTCCTCGGCGAGATCGCGCATCTGCTGGCCGCCATCCACGGCGCGCTCGTGCAGCGCGGCAGCGCGCAGGCGGCGCCCTATGCGCAGGCCTACGCGGCCGTGTTCGCCGCGCTGCTGGAGCTGGCGGGCCAGCCGGTGCCCGAAGTGCCCGCCGCGCCTGCGAAGGCCGCATCCGAGCCCGGCATCGACGAGAGCTGGACCGAGCCCGCGGCCTTCGACGGCTGCGCGAACCTCGGCCAGGCGCGCGCCGGTCAGCCCTCCCAGCCCCAGCCCATCCACATCGTCCGCGCCGGAGCCTCCGGCGCATCCCGAGGAGCGAACCCATGACCGCCGCCCTGCACGATTTCCTGTTCCAGGTGTACCCGTATGTCTGCTTCACCGTGTTCGTGGTGGGCAGCCTGATCCGCTTCGACCAGAACCAGTATTCCTGGAAGAGCGATTCCTCGCAGATGCTGCGCGCCGGCCTGCTGCGCTGGGGCAGCAACCTGTTCCACTTCGGCGTGCTCTTCCTGTTCTTCGGTCACATGGTGGGCCTGCTCACGCCCCACAGCGTGTACGGCCTCTTCATGAGCGCGTCGGCCAAGCAGATGATGGCCGTGTCGGCCGGCGGCGTGGCGGGCGCGATGTGCTTCGCCGGCCTCAGCATGCTGCTGTGGCGGCGGCTGTTCGACCCGCGCATCCGCCACACCAGCCACGCGACCGACATCGCGGTGCTCGTGGTGCTGTGGGTGCAATTGGTGGTGGGGCTCGTCACGCTGCCGTATTCGATGCAGCATACCGACGGCAGCGTGATGCTGATCCTGGCCGACTGGGCGCAGCGCATCGTCACGCTGCGGCCGGTGGATGCCACCGCGCTCGCGGTGCTGCCCTGGCCCTACCTGTTCCACATCGTGTTCGGCATGACGATCTTCCTGCTCTTCCCGTTCAGCCGGCTGGTGCACGTGTGGAGCGGCTTCGGCACCGTCGCCTACCTGCTGCGCGCGCCGCAGGTGGTGCGCTCGCGCCGCATGAACGTGCCGCGCGGCCACGACCTGCCGGGCCAGCCCAGCGCCGTGCCGTCGCCCGACGTGGCCCGCGCCATCGACAACCCGCGCGCCACGCGCTAGTGGCCTTCGCACCGGAGCACACCATGTCCTGCACCTGCCAAGACTCTCCCGCCTCCACCGGCTGCTGCGGCTCCGGTTCCAGTGTGAACGCGGATGCCGCCACCGACACCGCTCCCGGCTTCGATGCGGACCTGCTCGGGCACGGTCCCGGCTCGCCCGCACCGGCCGTCCCGGGCCCCATCGCTTCCGTGAACGGCATCGCACTGCACCGCGCCGACGATGCGCCCGATGCCGACACGCTGCGCCAGCGCGCCTGCACCGAGCTGCTGCGCCAGGCGGCCCAGCGCGCCGGCCTGCTGGCGGCGGGCGATGCCCCCGCCGACGACGGCACCACCTCCGAAGCCGCGACCCAGGCCATCGAGGCGCTGCTGGAGCAGGCCATCGCCGTGCCCGATCCGTTGGAGGAGTCCTGCCGCCGCCACTACGAGGCCCACGCCGCGCGCTACCGCGACGGCGAGCGCGTGCACCTGCGGCACATCCTCTATGCCGTGACGCCGGGCGTGGACGTGCAGCGCCTGCGCGAACGCGCCGAGGCCACGCTGCTGCAGTTGCGCTGCGCCGATGATGGCGGCGAGGCCTTCGCGCGCGCCGCCCGGGAATCATCCAACTGCCCCACGGGCGCGGAGGGCGGCGACCTGGGCTGGCTGGCACGCGGCGACTGTGCCCCGGAGTTCGCGCGCGAAGTGTTCGGCGCGCAGGAGGTGGGCGTGCTGCCGCGCCTGGTGCACAGCCGCTTCGGCCTGCACGTGGTGGAAGTGGTGGCGCGCGACGCGGGCCGCCAGCGCGGCTACGGCGAGGTGCGCGAGGCCGTCGCGCTCGCGCTGCGCCAGCAGGCCTGGGTGAATGCGCTGCGGCAGTACCTGCAGGTGCTCGCCGGAGAGGCCGCGCTGCAGGGCGTGGACCTGGAAGGCGCCGACACGCCGCTCGTGCAATAGCGTTCGCCACGCCATGCCCGACGAGCTGCTGCAGCGCCTGCGGCGCTTCCACGACGATGCGTTCCCGCGCTACCGCCAGCGCTTCCAGGACCTGGTGGCGCAGGGCCAGCGGCCCACCACGCTCTTCATCGGCTGCTCCGATTCGCGACTGGTGCCGCACCTGCTCACCGGCACGGGGCCGGGCGAACTCTTCCTGGTGCGCAACGTGGGCGCCTTCGTGCCGCCCTACGACGGCTCGCACGGCCACCACGGCACGGCCGCCGCCATCGAATTCGCGGTGCTCAGCCTGCAGGTGCGGCGCATCGTCGTCTGCGGACACAGCCACTGCGGCGCGGTGAAGGCGCTCTACGGCGAAGTACCTGCCGAGGCCCTCAACCTGCAGCGCTGGCTGGAACTCGGCCGCGAAGCCGTGCTGCCCGTGCAGGCCACGCCCGAGGCGCTGCGGCGTACCGAGCAACGCGCCGTGGTGCTGCAGCTCGAGCGCCTCATGGACTACCCCATGGTGCGGCGCCGCGTGCAGGCGGGCGAGCTCACGCTGCACGGCTGGCACTATGTGATCGAGGAGGGTGAGGTGCATGTCTTCGACCTGGAACAGGCCGGCTTCGTGGCCGCTTCCAGCGCGGACCACAGCGGCACCGGGCCCTACGCGCCCTACGTCGAACACGACGGACAAATCCTTTGCGACGACGTTGACATAGCCCAGTGCGGCGATACGGCGCAGGAGTAGAAAGACGGTTTGGCCGTGTTCAGGAAACTGCGACCCATGCAACGCGATCCGATCGACTCCCTCGCGCCCGATGCGGCGCCCCGCCTGCCCGAGCAGCCCATCAGCCTCGACGTGCTGCGCGAAAAGTACCTCAAGCCCGGCGAGGCCGATGCCGAGACCCTCTACCGGCGCGTCGCCCGCGCCCTGGCCTCGGTCGAGGCGCCGGAGGTGCGCGAGGCGATCGAGGCGCGCTTCCTCGCCAACCTGCGGGCCGGCGCGATCGGGGCAGGGCGCATCATGAGCGCGGCGGGCACCGACATCCAGGCCACGCTCATCAATTGCTTCGTGCAGCCCGTGGGTGACTGCATCCAGGGCATGGACGAGGGCGGATACCCCGGTATCTACGAAGCGCTGCGCGAAGCTGCAGAGACCATGCGGCGCGGCGGCGGCGTAGGCTACGACTTCTCGCGCATCCGCCCGCGCGGCGCCGAGGTGAAGGGCACGGCCTCGATGGCCTCGGGGCCCTGCAGCTACATCAACGTGTTCGACCAATCCTGCGCCACCGTGGAAAGCGCTGGCGCACGCCGCGGCGCGCAGATGGGCGTGCTGCGCATCGACCACCCGGACGTGCTGGACTTCATCACCGCCAAGCGCACGCCGGGCCGCTGGAACAACTTCAACGTCTCCGTCGGCGTGCCGGATGCCTTCGTGCAGGCCGTGCTGGACGATGCGCCGTGGGAACTGGTGCACCCCGCGCGGCCCGGCGCCGCGCTGCGCGAAGAGGGCGCCCGCCAGCGCGCCGATGGCCAATGGGTCTACCGCACGCTGCCCGCTCGGGAGCTGTGGGACACGATCATGCGCTCGGCCTACGACTTCGCCGAGCCGGGCATCCTGTTCCTCGACCGCGTCAATACCGACAACAACCTGGCCTACTGCGAAAGCATCGCGGCCACGAATCCCTGCGTGACGGCGGACACCTGGGTGATGACGGACACCGGCCCCGCGCAGGTGGCCGACCTCGTCGGCAGGCCGTTCAATGCCGTCGTGGACGGGCGCGCCTTCCCCACGCTGAGCGCCGGCTTCTTTGCCACGGGCCACAAGCCCGTGCTGCGGCTGCGCACCCGCCAGGGCTACGCGCTGCGGCTGACGGAAGACCACCCGGTGCGGCGCGTGGCGAAGCAGACCCGCTACGTGCGCGAAGTGGAGTGGATCGCCGCGGGCGCGCTGCAGCCCGGCGACGAAATCGTGCTGAACGACCACCGCACCCTGCCGGGCTGGAAGGGCGAGGGCACCGAGGCCGAGGGCTACCTGCTGGGCCTGCTGATCGGCGACGGTACCCTAAAGGCCGACAAGGCGGTGATCTCCGTCTGGCTCGCGCAAGAGGAAGAGGGCGATGCACTGCTCGTCGCCAATGGCGCGCCCGCGCCCTCCAGCGGCGCGCACGGCATCGTGAGGGCCGCCGAGGCCGCCGCAGCGACGCTGCCGCACCGCGCTGACTTCCGGGGCTTCCAGCGTGCGGTCGCACGCAGCGGCGGGGCGTGCACCGAGCGGCGCATGGCCAGTGGCGCCGTGCGCGCGCTGGCGTTGCGCATGGGTATGCATCCCGGCGCGAAAGCCATTACCCCCGCCATGGAGCGCGCATCGTCCGCGTTCTCGGTGGGCCTGCTGCGCGGCCTCTTCGATACCGATGGCTCGGTGCAGGGACGCCAGGAGAAGGGCGTGAGCGTGCGTCTCGCGCAGAGCGACCTCGAATTGCTGCAGTGTGCGCAGCGCATGCTGCTGCGCCTGGGCATCGCCTCCACCCTGTACCCGGACCGGCGCACGGCCGGGTTGCGCCTGCTGCCCGACGGGCGCGGCGGGCGGCAGCCCTGCGCCACACGGGCGCAGCACGATCTCGTCGTGAGCGGGGACAACCTGCGCGTTTTCGCCGAACGCATCGGCTTCGAAGACGCGGACAAGGCCGGGCGGTTGGCAACGGTGCTCTCCAGTTACCGGCGTGCGTTGAACCGTGAACCGTTCACCGCCACCGTGCAGGACGTGCTGCCGGACGGGCACGAGGACGTCTACGACGTCACCGTGGCCGACTGCCATGCCTTCGACGCCAACGGCCTCTATGTGCACAACTGCGGCGAACAGCCGCTGCCCTCCTACGGCTGCTGCGACCTCGGCCCCATCATCCTGCCGCGCTTCGTGCGCCACCCGTTCGGCTTCGCCGGCGAGCCGGCCTTCGATTTCGAGGCGTTCGCGGCCAGCGTCGCCACGCAGGTGCGCGCGCTCGACAACGTGCTGGACGTCACCTTCTGGCCGCTGCCGCAGCAGCGCGCCGAGTCCGCGGCCAAGCGGCGCATCGGCGTGGGCTTCACGGGCCTGGGCAATACGCTCGCCATGCTGCGCCTGCGCTACGACACCGACGCGGGCCGCGCCATGGCCATGCGCATCGCCGAATGCATGCGCGACGCCGCCTATGCCGCCTCGGTGGAGCTGGCGAAGGAAAAAGGCGTGTTTCCGAAGTTCGACGCTGCGGGTTATCTCTCGCCCGGCACCTTCGCGAGCCGCCTGCCCGCCGCGCTGCAGGAGGCCATCCGCACCCACGGCATCCGTAACAGCCATCTGCTCTCGATCGCGCCCACGGGCACCGTGAGCCTCGCCTTCGCCGACAACGCCTCCAATGGCATCGAGCCGCCGTTCTCGTGGACGTACACGCGCCGCAAGCGCGAGGCCGACGGCAGCACCAGCGAATACGCGGTGGAAGACCACGCCTGGCGGCTCTACCGCGCGCTGGGCGGCGACGTGGACGCGCTGCCCGACTACTTCGTGAGCGCGCTGCAGATGCCCGCGGCCGGACACATCGCGATGATGGAGGCCGTGCAGCCCTTCATCGACACGGCCATCTCCAAGACCGTGAACGTGCCGGTGGACTACCCCTACGAGGATTTCAAGAACCTCTACCTGCATGCCTGGCGCGCGCGGCTCAAGGGCCTGGCCACTTACCGGCCGAATGCCATCCTCGGGGCCGTGCTGGAAGCACCGGCCGCTGCGCCGGAGACTGGCGCCGCCACCGCAGCCGCTGCGCACGACGCATCGGAGTCTGCGGAGGGGCCGGCTGTCCAGGCGTCTGCCATGCCTCCCGCCGCGCCCGTGGACCCGATGCGCGCCGTGATCGAAAGCCGCCCCAAGGGCGCGCTCTCGGCCGTGGCCGAGAAGGTGGAGTACTGGACGCAGGAGGGCCGCAAGACGCTCTACCTGCTCGTCTCCTTCCTCCCCGTGCCCGATGGCCACGGCGGCACGCTGGACCGCGCGATAGAGTTCTTCATGCCCGTGGGGCAGAGCGGCGAGTCGCAGCAGTGGATCACTTCCAGCATGCGCCTGCTCTCGCTGGCTGCGCGCGGCGGCTTCCTGGAGCGCGCGCTCAGCGACATGCGCAAGGTCGCCTGGGACCGCGGCCCGGTGCGCCTGGGCACCCACACCCGGGCCGATGGCGCCCGCGTGCCGCTCTGGCACGACTCCGAAGTGGCCGCCATCGCCTACGCCATCCAGAACATCCTGGCCCAGCGCGCCGCCGCACCCGCCGGGCCCATGCGCCAGCAGGAGTTGCCGCTCGACGCTCCTGCCGCGCCCACCGGCCTGCCGCCCGCGATGGCCGGCCGCAAATGCCCCGAGTGCGGCGCGCATGCCGTCATCCGCAAGGACGGATGCGATTACTGCACGCAGTGCGGGCACCTGGGCAGTTGCGGATAGGCCGGGACAGGCGGTTTCGCTGCAGCATCCCCGGCTTCGCATCGCGGCCGCCGCCCAGGCCGCCGCGGCGCTACAACCGGTCCATCTGCCGCGTCGCCTCCTGCCTCCCCGGGCAGGGCTGCCATCGCGTTGCGGCGCTGCACCGAGGACCTCCCTTGCTACCGAACCACAGACACCTGGGCACTTCCCGCACCGGCCGGACGGCGGATCTTTCGCGTCCGGAATCCACGGATCGCCATGGCCCCGAGGCGCGGCCTGCCCGGCGTGGGGCGATGCTCCAGGGGGACGGTGCGCTGGCCGGCCTGCGGCCTTCGCAGCGGGCCGGTGACTACCTGGGGGGACATTCCTCCCCGCCGCGCCAGGCTTCGCCGGTGTTCGGCAGAGATCCGAGCCCGCCGCGCGCAGGCACCCACTGGACCGACCTGCCCCGGGAGCCGGTCCGCCATTGGACGGACCACCTGCACGAGGTAATACCGTCGGAGCCCCTGGACCGGTGGATTGCCCGCCGCGACCACCAGGCGATGGGTCACCCCATGCCGCCGGCCGCCTTCCCCCATCGCGCGATGCATGTGTCTGATCCGTATGGCACGCATGGAGCATCCCATCGCGGAGGGGGCGGCCTGCATGACTGGCTCGCGAACCGGGACGACCGGGCGATGGGCCGCCCCGCGCGCACCTCCGCCTTCACGCCGCCGGCCTCCGCGGCCGCCGTGCATGCGTGGCCCGAAGCCCGGCCTGCGTCGCCGCCCACGGGCCGGCCGGCACGCAGCGAGGCGCCGGCCGCACCGGCACAGCACGAGGAGTTTTCCTTCAATCCCTGGGCGCAGCAGCCAACGGGGCGCACGCAGCGCGCCAGCCCCAGTGCCTCCGCGCAAAGGCCGGCGCGGCCTGAACCGCGCACCGCCGAGCCTGCCGGCCCGTTGCCCCGCCGGCAGTTGCCGCTCGAAGAACGGGCGGCCAACTACATCAAGGAGGCCATGGCGGCCCCGACGGGAGACGGCAAACTGCGGATCGATCACGCCAAGGCCGTCGGCGCCATGGGCACCGAACTGCAGGCCGACCTCCGGCAGGGCATGCGGCAGGCCTCTGCGGGTTCGACCCGGCTCCAGGGTGTTGACAAACGCCTTGCAGACGCCTTCGCCGACGCCCTGAAGGAACTGGGCGCCGATGGGCATCGCCTCCCGGCCCAACCGCTGGTGACGGAAAAGGCGCTGCAAATGGCATCCGAAAGGATGGCGCGCGAGGTGATCGACCAGCAGCTGGCGCGCATGCCTGTGGATGTGAAGCGTCTGCAGACCCCGCCGGGGCGGCGCATGCCGCCGCCGCCCACGCTCGAATCGAGTGCGGCGTCCTGGCTCGCCAACCTCCGGAGCAAGCAACCGGAAAGGCCCGATGCCCTGAGCGCCAGCAGTGCAGCGGCTGCCTTCCTGGCGGACGATCTGCTGAGGGATCTGGAGAAGGCCAGGCTGTCCGTCTTCGGGGGGAAGGTCTATCTCGACGACGACCTCGAGCCGCGCCTTGCCGGAGCGCTCCTGAGCGCCCTGGAGGAGGGGGCGTCGCAGGGCTACGACCTCTCCAGCCACGAGTCGGTCCTGCAGCAGGCGAAGAGGAAGGCAGCCAGGCAAGTGGCCAATCGCCTGATCGATCAACAGCTGCAAAAAGAGAGGGCCGAAGCGCCGCGTGCTTCTGCCAGTCCATCCCCGGTGCATGCCGGTACATCGGCAGGCCGGCAATTGCCGCTCGAAGCAGCGGCGGCCAACTACATCAGGGAGTCCACGACGGTTGACTTCAACGGGAAACCACGGGTCGATCTCACCAAGGCCCTTCGCTTCATGGGTAGCAAGATGCAGACTGACCTCCGGCAGTGCATGCGGCAGGCCCCTGCGGGATCGACCCGACTGCCGGGCGTGGACCAGCGCCTTGCCGATGCCTTCGCCCACGCCCTGAAGGAACTGGGCGCCGATGGCCGCCGCCTCCCGGCCAACCCGCTGGTGACGGAGAAGGCGCTGCAACTTGCGTCCAGCAGGGTGGCGCGCGAGGTGCTCATGCAGGAGTTGTTGAACGGGCACAGGAATGCGAATATCGCCGAGCCTCCGGAAAAGCACCCGTCACCGCAACCCCCGCTCGGATCACGTGTTGCGTCCTTGCTTGCCGGCATCCGGGAGGACAGGAGCCGGAAAGCGGAAAGGCCCGATGCCTCGGTCGTCAACATGATTGCGCTTGCCGTCCTGGAGGAAGATCTTCAGAAAGACCTGGAGAAGGTCAAGCTGTCCGTCGTCGGAGGGCGGGTCCGTCTGGACGATGTCGATCCGCGCATTGCCGAAGCCGTCGATAGCGCCCTGCAGGAGGAGGCATCGCAGGGCTACGAACTCTCCAACCACGATGCAGTCCTGCAGCAGGCGAAGAGGAAGGCGGCAAAGCAACTGGCAAAGAGCCTGGTGGGAGAGCAACTGCGAAAAGAGGCGTCCGAGGCGCAGCGACGTGCAGCGAGGGACGAGCCGTCGCCCGCGGAGTTCTCCTTCAGCCCATGGCTGTCGCCGGGCTCCTCCGGATCGCGCCGCTCCTAGGCTGGGCTTTGCGGCCCATGGCCCCGCCGCGCGAGCGCGGGGGAGCCGATCATGCGGGGGCCGAGTGGCACACCGCCTCGATGTTGTGGCCGTCCGGATCGCGCACGAAGGCCCCGTAGTAGTGCGGGTGGTAGTGCGGCCGCACGCCCGGCGCTCCGTTGTCGGTGCCGCCCGCCGCCAGGGCGGCGGCATAAAAGGCATCCACCGCCGCGCGGTCGGTGGCCCGGAACGCGATGTGGATGGCCGGCCGGTTGGGGCCGCCGCTGCTGATCCAGAAGTCGGTCTTCGGCGGCTCGCCGAAGCCGGCCATGTCGTGGCTGCCTGTCAGTTCCGCGCTCACTTCCATGAGCAGTTGATAGCCCAGGGGCGCGAGCGCCTGGGTGTAGAACGCCTTGCTTTTCTCATAGTCGGTGACGGCGATGCCGGTGTGGTCGATCATGTCGGATGCCTTTGTCTTTCCCTCTGGTTCAGGAACTCCTGCCTGGGGAAAGTTTATGCCTGCGGCCTGCCATGGCAAGCTCCGATGTCATGCGATCGCTCTTTGCCCTGCCATCGCTGGCTCCGCGTATGCGCGGCTCCTGTTCCTACAACATGATGCATGCCCATGATCCGCTCGTCCGTTCCCTTCCCGTTGCGCCCATCTCCCGGCCCGGATGCCGCCGTCCCCGGCCTGCGCAGCCCCGCCGCCGGCTTCGACCAGCCCTTCGAGATGCTGCACGCCTGCCACGAGCGTGTGCAGCGCACGCTGGGGCTGCTGGAGCGCCTGCGCGCCCACCTGCGCGTGCAGGGCTGCGATGCGCAGGCCCGCGAGGCCGCGCGCGACGTGCTGCGCTACTTCGACATCGCCGCGCCGCTGCACCACGAGGACGAGGAACTGCACGTGTTTCCGCCGCTGCTGGCGCAGGGGACTGCCCCGGTGGTGGAACTCGTGCGGGAACTGCAGCGTGAGCATGCCGCCATGGCGCTGCTGTGGTCGCAGGCGCGCGTTCCGCTGGCCGCCGTGGCCCAGGGGGCGCCTGGCGCGGTGCCCCTGTCCCCGGAGCAGGAACGGGCGCTGGACGCATTCGCCAGCCTGTATGCCGGGCACATCGACCGAGAGGAGGCGGTGGCCTACCCGGCGGCTCAGGGGCTGCTGCAGGAGGCTGCGCTGGGTGGCATGGGGCAGGAGATGTCGCGGCGGCGGGGCGGCTGAGGCCTTGTTCGCAAGCCAAGCCCCGGCGCGGGTATGGAGAACCTTCATTGAAAAAAAAGCGGATCCTGTCCGTGTTGGCATCTGCAGGTGCATCCAGGGATCGACATCCATTCCCCTGACGCGCTGGAGTGAATATCCGTGGTTGCCGTGCTACTACGCTGCGCGTGTGGACGGGATCGAATACCGGCTCAGGCTGGGAGGGATCGTGGAGATCCGGGGCACGGATGGCCATGTCATGGAGTACCGGCACTGGCAGGATTAAGAGCGGCTAACACGACCCTTCTGGCGTCGTTGCCACATCTTGTCGTACTACCCGTACTGCCTGTGATATGGCGCCCAGCCAGAACCGCTTCGCTGGGTTGTGTTGGTCGCTCTAATGCAATGGGGTTTTGGGGATGGGAGCCGGATGCGGACGCGCAGTGCCTTTCTAGTCCGAAAAAGTTGCCCTTTTTCCCGTGCAAAGCATCGTGGGTCGCTATGCAGTGCAGTTGTTGTTACTTATTGTTTCGCCGGCGGTTGATTCTGAAAATCCCGGGTGCCGGACTCTTCGTGTCCGGAGCGTCAACTACCGGAATCCACCCATGGCCTTCGCCCTTCGCGCGGTATGCAGAGTACCCGCCATCGCTTCCCTTTGCGTCCTCTCGCTGTTCCACGCAGGCAGCGGCTGGGCGCGAGAGCCGATTCCCCTGCTGCTCCAGGCCAACGAAGGCGAGCAGCTCACGCGGCGGTGGGGCTATCCCATGACCATCAAGGTCGATCCCGTGACGGCGGGTGCGCGCGATTTCTCCGCCGGCACCGAAGACATCGCTCCGGGAAAGAAGATACCCCTTCATCGGCACCCGCACATGGAGGAACTCGTCATCGTGCAGTCGGGCACCCTGCTCGCGCACATCGGCGACCAGCACCGGGTTGTCGGGCCGGGAGGCATGGCCTACGCCCCGGCCGGAACCTGGATGGGTTTCGAAAATACCGGCAATACGACGGCGACCGTCATCTGGATATTCCCCCGGCCGGGCTTCGAGGAATATGTCAGGGCCACGTCCGTGCCCGCCGGCGCGGCGGTCACGCCGCTGGCGGGCGATGAACTCGCCGCCATCCGCCAGCGGTATCGCGGGCATATCGAGCTGGGCGGGGGCGATCTGGCTGCCTACCCCACCGAGGCATTGCCGCCCGCCATCGCCATTTCCGAACGCTCCAGGCCATAAGCACCGCAGGCGTCTTCCACCCCATCGCGGCCTGAGGGCGCGCGGCTCCGCACTCTGCAAAAAGGAGGGCTTTTGCATGCCCGAAAGAATATTGTCCAGCCAGGGGACTCTCCTGGCAGAACCCGCCGCCCTGCCGCTGGGGCATGCCGCAGCGGGGATCCGTCCCGATGCGCGCCGCTGGCTGGCGCTCGCGGTGCTGCTCACCGGGGCCCTGTTGCCGCCGCTGGATTTCTTCATCGTCAATGTCGCGCTGCCGGCCATGCGCACCGACCTGGCGGCCGATACCGCCATGGCGCAGCTGGTCATTTCGGTATATGCCGCCGCCTATGCCGTCACGCTGATCCTGGGGGGCCGGCTCGGTGACCTGTACGGCCGCCGACGCGTGTTCGTCTGCGGCATGCTGGGCTTCGGTGGGTCGTCGGTGCTGTGCGGGCTGGCCACGTCGCCGGAGGTGCTGGTGGCCGGCCGTCTGCTGCAGGGGCTGACTGCTGCCGTCATGGCGCCGCAGCCGCTGGCTGCCATCCATGCCCTGTTTCCCGCGCATGAGAAGAACCGCGCCCTGGGCCTGTACGGGGCCGTTTTCGGGCTCGCCGCCGTGGCCGGGCAGGGACTGGGGGGCGCGCTGGTGGCGGCCGACTGGTTCGGCCTGGGCTGGCGCACCGTCTTCCTCGTCAACCTGCCTGTCGTCGCCCTGGCCGTACCCGCAGCCCTGGCGCTGGTGCAGGAGAGCCGCTCGCCCCATGCCGTCCAGCTGGACGTGCGCGGCGCATTCCTGCTGGCGGCTGGCCTGCTGGCGCTGCTGGTTCCCCTGATAGAGGGCCGCGAGCACGGGTGGCCCTGGTGGTGCTGGGGACTGCTGGTGTCGTGCGTGCCGCTGCTGCGGGCATTCTGGCGCTTCGAGCAAGGCGTGGAGCGTTCAGGGGGAGCGCCTTTGATCGCGCCGTCGCTGCTGGGCCAGCGGGGGCTGCGCTGCAGCCTGGCCGCCACCCTTTGCTTTTATTCCATCGCGCCATTCTTCCTGATCTTCTCCATCTACCAGCAGGCGGGCCTGGGCCGCGGCCCTCTCGCCTCGGGGCTGGCGCTCATGCCGATGGGTGTGGGGTTCCTGTGCGGCTCGCTGTGCAGCCGCAGGGCCGCGCTGCGGCTGGGTGCGGGAACGGCCGCTTTCGGCATCGTGGTGGAGCTACTGGGCATGTTCGGGGCTTCGGCCCTGGCCATTGCCCACCATGCGCCGTGGCTCGTGCTGCCGCTGTTTGCCATCGGCCTGGGCCAGGGCATGGCGATGCCTGCACTGGTGCGCCTGAACATGGACCAGGTAGATACCCGCTGGGCGGGGCTCTCTGCAGGCCTGGTCCATGCCACCCTGCAGGTCGGCGCGGCGATTTCCGTGGCCGTGATCGGGGGGCTCTTCTTCGTCCTGGCGCCCCAGGGTGCCGGAGCCCAGGCGGTACAGGTCGGGTTCTCCGTGACCTCCGCGCTCATCGGCGCGTGCCTTGCCGTAGCGGCCTTGCTGGCGGGGAATCTCCGCTCGGGATCGGCCTGACGGACTGCATGAACAAAAAAGCACCCGGCAAGGGTGCTTTGTCGATCCGGGGCGGGTGGCCGCTTCAGTGCACCACCACCGGGTTCTGCGCCAGCCCCACATATCCGTCGAGCGTGTCGTCCACCTCTTCCTGCGTGGGCGTGTCGCGCTGCCAGGCCAGGATCTGCTGCTGGAACATCTCGGCCCAGGATCCGTCGAGGTACACCTCCTTGCCGGAGCGCTTGTCCACGATCTCGAAGCCGTGGCGAACCAGCTGGTGCACGGGCGGAACGCCCGCGGGTGCCTCGGCCTCGCCGGTGTCGGGCTGCATGTGGACCACCACGAAGGAGTCGGAGTCGTAGAGCATGTGCATGGTGTTCCCCTGTCGGTCAAACAATCGTTTACTTGGGTCAGATGGCCACCCGGGTCCCGAAGTTCAAGACCCTCGGAAACCCGTCCTTGCATACGCCGTGCCAGCCCTCCCGGACCGGAGCCCGGGCGCCGCGCCCGAAGCGGATGCGTGAACCCAGTATTTCATGAAAAGCCCGGCCGTGCAGGCTGCGGGGCGAAGTCACGCCACCGTCCCACGAAGCTGTGGGCGAAACCGCACACCGCCCTGGCATGGCCGCCGGCCCGCACGCAGGGGCGGCCATCCCGCTCATGGGCTGCTGCGGCCTGACAACTGCAGGTCCACGTAGTCGGCATTGCCCTTGGTGAGCCGGATGCGGGCGGGCAGGAAGCCCAGCGAGGGGGCCAGCCACAGCTCCGCCTTCTCGTCGGCATCGCGGCGCGGCAGGCGTTCCAGCTTCAGCGCCGGGGTGGGGCCTATCGGCAGGTCGAGCGTCTCGGTGCCTTCGATGGTGAAGGTCCAGCGGTCGGCGTTGCGGGCCCCCACGGTGGTGAAGGTGATGCGCGTGCCGTCGGGATAGCGATCGGGCGCGGCCGCCAGCAGGGCGCCGAGCTGGATGAACACGCTCAGCCGGTCCTGTGCGCCCGCGGCGATGGCGGCCGGGGCGCCGCCCCCGCTGAAGGTGGCACGGCCCGCGCCGAAGTCGAAATCCGCCGTCTGCTCCTTGCGGGCCTGGTCGCCGAAGCGCCTGGGCTGCAGGCCGGCGGGCGTGACCACGCCGCTGCTGGTCTGCGAGCGCGAGCCGAGCAGGAAGGCCTTGGCCTCCTGCCGGGCCTCGTAGCCCGCATCGTCGTGGCGCCACACCAGCGTGGCGTTGGCCCGGTAGGCGAATTTCTTCACCTCTCCGCTCACGTCGAACGCCAGGCGCAATGGAGGCGGCAACTGCACGGGCGGCGGCTTGGCGCTGGCATCGATGGCGGGCCCGTTCGGGGGGCGGATCTCCACGCCCGCATTGCGGGTGTCGGCGGGATCGCTGGCGTCGGTGGCGGGCGCTGGGGCGGCGGCCGCGGTCGCGCTGGAGGCCGCTGAGGAAGCGGCGGAGGAGGGCGCGCTGGCCAGGGCCGCGGCGGCCTGCGCGGCGTTGCGCGCCGCCTGGGCCGCGTCCGTGGCCGTATCCGCTGCCGCTTCCGTGGGGGCGGTGGGCGGCGCTTCGCCCGCATCTGCAGGGACAGGCGGAGTGGATGGCATGGCCTCTTCGGCCGGCGAGGGCTCGGGCGCTGGTGCCGCAGCCGGCGGCGCAGGGCGCGGCTTGCGGACCTTCGCCGGCCTGGGTGGTGGCGGTGGCGGTGGCGCGACCGGCTGGGCCGCAGGCGGTTCGGGCGCTGCGGCGGGTTCCGGGGGCGGTGGGGCCGGCGGCGACAGCATGCGCGTGTGGAAGGCCAGCGCTTCCGGCCGGCTCGCGTCCGTGCCGCCGGCCCAGCGCGGCAGGCCGAACAGCACCAGCGCATGCAGGGCGGCCACCAGGGTGGTGAGCGCCGCCAGGACGCGGCGCGGCATCAGCGGCGGCCCCCGGGGCGGCAGGCAGCGGCCACGCTCATGCCTGCCCGTAGCCCAGGTCGGCCGAAAGCCTGTCCGCCATGGCGCGCAGCGGCGCGTCGATGGCGCCCCCCCATTGCGGATCGAAGGTGGCGACGGAGCCCAGCGTGGTGATGCCCAGGGCCAGGTGGCCGTCCGCGTCGAACACCGGCGCGCAGAAGGCCACGATGCCCGGCAGCAGCGTATCGACCACGCGCGCGGATCCGCGCTGGCGCACTTCCTCCAGCATGGGCTGCAGGGCCTCGGGCGTGGCGGGGATGTCCTTGCGGCCGCGCCGCGTGGCCTCGGCCAGTTCCTCGGCGATGAGCCCGGCCGTCACGTCGGGCGCCAGGTGCGCGGCGAAGCAGCGGCCCGTGGCGGAAGAAAGCAGCGGCATCACGTCGCCCAGCCGCAGGTTCGCGGTGACGGACTGGTGCGATTCCTCCCAGTGGACGATGGTCGGCCCGCGGTTGCCCCAGACGGCCAGGGCCAGGGTCTGCTGGATGTCTTCCATGAGGGCCGGCAGGCGCTCGCGGGCGAGCCGCACCGGGTCCAGCCGGGCGAGGGACGCCAGGCCGAGCTTGAGGGCGGCCGGGCCCAGGTCATAGCGGGCGGTGCGCGGGTCCTGCGCGACCAGGCCCAGGCGCTGGAAGCTCACGAGGTAGCGGTGCGCCTTGGCGGCGCTCATGCCGGCGGCGGCGGCGAGGTCCTTGAGCATCAGCGGTCCCCGGCTGCGCGTCAGGCCCTCCAGCAGCGAGAAGCCCACCTCCACCGATTGAATGCCCGCCCTTTCCTTGTCCATCTGCAATAGAATTCCCGGAGTTTTGTTTAGTTAAATCAATTTAACCATTCGTAATTTGTGTCAGGCAGCGTGCCGGCGCGCTGCGGAGACAACGAGGTCTGAACCCCATGAAACTCGCCACCTACAAAGATGGTTCCCGCGACGGCCAGCTGGTCGTCGTTTCCCGCGACCTGGGCACGGCCCATTATGCGACCGGCATCGCGAGCCGCCTGCAGCAGGTGCTCGACGACTGGGGCTTCCTCGCCCCGCAACTGCAGGACCTCTACGAGCAGCTCAACGCCGGCCGCGCGCCGCATGCCTTCCCCTTCGAGCCCGAGCGCTGCATGGCCCCGCTGCCGCGCGCCTACCAGTGGGCCGACGGCTCGGCCTACATCAACCACGTCGAGCTGGTGCGCAAGGCGCGCAACGCCGAGGTGCCCGAGAGCTTCTATACCGATCCGCTCATGTACCAGGGCGGCAGCGATGATTTCCTGGGTCCCTGCGACGACGTGGTGGTGCCCAGCGAGGCCATGGGCATCGATTTCGAGGCCGAGATCGCGGTGGTGACCGGCGACGTGAAGATGGGCGCCACGCCCGAGCAGGCGCTCGACGGCATCCGGCTGGTGATGCTGGCCAACGACGTCTCGCTGCGCAACCTGATCCCGGCCGAGCTGGCCAAGGGCTTCGGCTTCTTCCAGTCCAAGCCCGCCACCGCCTTCAGCCCCGTGGCCGTCACGCTGGACGAACTGGGCGACGCCTGGGAGGGCGGCCGCCTGAATCTCACGCTGCAGTCCACCTGGAACGGCCGCAAGGTCGGCATGTGCGACGCCGGGCCCGAGATGACCTTCCATTTCGGGCAGTTGATCGCCCACATCTGCAAGACCCGCAACGTGCGCGCCGGCTCCATCGTGGGCAGCGGCACGGTCAGCAACCGCGGCGTGGAGCAGAACGGCCGCATGGAGTGGCCCAAGGGCTACAGTTGCATCGCCGAGAAGCGCTGCATCGAGACCATCCAGGACGGCAAGCCCTCCACCGGGTTCATGCAATTCGGCGACACCATCCGCATCGAGATGAAGAACAAGGCCGGCCAGAGCCTGTTCGGCGCCATCGACCAGGCGATCGCCAGCCCCGCTGCCTGACGCCATGACCCTGCCCGCCGCCTTGCGCCGGCTGGCCGCCGCCGGGCTTGTCTGCCTGGCGCCGGCCATGGTCCCGGCGCAGCCCGCTCCGGCGACCCTGCCATCGACCGCGCCCGCCGCCGTGCCTGCCTCCGCACCCGCTTCCGCATCGGCCGCCGCCGGCCGCCCCGCCGCCTCCGCGCCCGCACCGGCCCATGCGGCCCGGCGGGCCGACTGCCCCCCGTTGCCGAAGCCGCTCGATCCCGCCGGCATTCCCCAGGCGCTGCAGAAGGCCCGCGACCGCGGGCTGCTGTGGCGTGTGGAAAAAGACGGACGCACGAGCTGGCTCTACGGCACGGTGCATGCCGCCCGGCGCGGCTGGATGCTGCCCGGCCCCACGGTGATGGCCGCCGTCCGCGCCAGCGACCGCGTGGCGCTGGAGATGGACCTGCTGGATCCCACCGTGATGCAGAAGCTGCAGGCCGCCCTGCGCAAGCCGGCGGACGCCCCGCCGCTGCCCCCCGACCTCGAACGCCGCCTGGCCGCGCAGCGCGATGCCGCCTGCGCCGACCCTTCCATGCCCGAGATGCGGCCCGAACTGCAGGTGTCCTCGCTGGTGGTGATGTCCGCTCGGCGCGAGGGCTTCGATCCGGCCTATGGCATCGACTTCGTGCTGGCCGGGCTGGCCCGCGGGCTGCACAAGCCCGTGGTGTCGCTGGAGTCCGTCGATCTGCAGGTGCAGACGCTGGCGTCCGACGACCCGAAGGAAACCGCCGCCGCCGTCGCCTCGGGGCTCGACCAGCTGGAGAACCATTCCGCGCGCGAGACCCTGACCACGCTCGCCACGGCCTGGTCCGACGGCCGCGCCAACCTGCTGGAAACCTACGGCCAGTGGTGCGGCTGCCAGCGCACCCCGGAAGAGCGCCAGGCCTTCGATCAGCTGGTGGTGGCGCGCAACCCGGGCATGGCGCGCGCCATCGTGGCCGAGCACCGCGCGGGCCACGCCGTGTTCGCGGCCGTGGGCGCGCTGCACATGGTGGGCCCGCAGGGCCTGCCGACACTGCTGGCCCGCGAGGGCTTCCGGGTCGAGCGCGTGGAATGGCCCGCGCGGCCCTGATTTTTGGCGAAGACAACAACAGGAGACAACATGCACCGCAGAACCCTGCTGGGGAGCGCCGCCGCCGCGGCCGCCCTGGCCGTCCAGCCCTGGGCGCGCGCCCAGTCCGACTACCCTGCCCAGCCCATCCGCTGGGTCGTGCCGTACCCACCCGGCGGCGGCACCGACGTGCTCGCCCGCACCGTGGCCGAGGCGTTGCGCACCCCGCTGGGCCAGCAGATCGTGGTGGACAACCGCCCCGGCGCCTCCACCAACATCGGCGCGCAGATCGTCGCCACCGCCAGGCCGGACGGCTACACGCTGATGTCGGCCGACAACGCCCTGCTGGCCTTCAACGAACACCTGTTCAGCAAGCTGCCGTTCAGCCCGGAGAAAGACTTCACCTATATCGGCGGCCTCTCGCGCTTCCCGCTCGCGCTGGTGGTGCACCCGGGCTTCGAGGCGCGCAACTTCCAGGAATTCATCGCGTATGCGCGCGCCAACCCCGGCAAGCTGAACTACGCATCGCCGGGCAATGGATCGCCCCACCACCTGGCGATGGAGATGTTCAAGAACCGCACCAAGACCTTCCTGACCCACATCCCCTACCGCGGCGCGGCCCCCGCGCTGCAGGACGTGATGGGCGGGCAGGTGCCGTGCATGTTCCTGGACCTGGCCGCCGGCCTGCCGGTGATCCAGTCGGGCAAGGTGCGCGCGCTCGCCATCGGCTCGGGCCGCCGCGCCGCCCGCCTGCCCCAGGTGCCCACGCTGGCCGAAGTGGGCGTGCCCGATGCCGAGGTCTATGCCTTCCAGGGCGTGCTCGGCCCGGCCGGCCTGCCGCCGGCCATCGTCGGCCGCCTGAACGGCGAGATCAACAATGCCCTCGCCACGCCCACCGTCGTCCAGCGCATGCAGGATTTCGGGATGGAAGCGCTGCCCGGCACGCCCGAGCAGTTCCGCGCCATGGCGCGCGGCGAGGCCAAGCGCTGGGGGCCGATCATCCAGGCGGCCGGCGTGAAGCTGGACTGAACGGCAAGGTACCGGCGCCGCTCCGCCGCCGTCGTCGGCGACGAAGCCAGCGCTGGGTGGCCATCCCGTTCACTGGCACTCGGTGCCGCAGAACAGCGCGGCCGTCCAATCGGTGAATGCCTGCATCGCCGGAGAGAGAAATCGGCGATGGGGATAGAGAAGCGATACCGGCATCGGTGGCGGCCGCTTGTCGGCCAGCACCTCGCGCAATTCCCCGGAATCCAGGTGCTTTCTCACCAGGACCTCGGGCAACTGAATCAAGCCGACGCCGTTGAGCCCCAGCTGAAGGTACAGCCCGGTCTCGTTGACCGCCAAGGTGCCGGGGACGGGGTGCGCGAGGCTGACGCCGTCCTGGACGAAATGCAACTCGCCGCCCCCCCGGGTCGTGCTGGAAAAGTAGTGGACCGCCCGGTGCCGTTGCAGGTCTTCCAGACTATCCGGCGTGCCGTTTTCCTTGAAATAGGACGGTGCTGCGCAGGTGATCCAACGCAGCGCCCCCAGGCGGCGCGCAATCAGCGTCGAGTCATTGAGCGCCCCCGTGCGGATGACGCAATCGACGCCTTCCTGGATCAGGTCCACCTGGCGATCATTGACCCCGATCAGCAGATGGATGTCCGGATACCGCTGCTGGAAATCTCCCAAATGCGGCAGCACCAAGGCATGTGCAATGCCACTGGGCATATCCACGCGCAGCCGTCCCCGCGGGCGTTCGGCAGGCCGCAGGCCCGACTCGGTTTCGTAGATGAGGTCAAGAATTTCGCGGCAGCGGTGGAGGTAGCGCTCACCTTCCGGCGTCAGGCTGATGCTTCTGGTGGAGCGATTCAGCAATCGCGTCTGCAGGTGTTTTTCGAGCCTTTTGACGATGCTGGTGACGGAGGAAGCCGGCAAGCCCGATGTCTCGGCGGCACGCACGAAACTCCCGCTTTCGACTACGCGCAGAAATACCTGCATTGCTTGTACACGGTCCATGCGCTGTCCTGGGGAATCAAGGGTTGGGGCACCGCGCCCGGCATCGTTCGGGTTTCCTGAATTCTGAAACCGGCCGCGGCGGCTTTTTCCGCGGTGCCGCGCTCATTAGAGTGCAAATGCATCATATCTACAGGAGAAATCATCGATGTCGGATCAAAACCGCCCACGGCCAGTGTCGCCGGGCAACGGGGTCAACGGTACGGGTGCTGGCGCCGGGTCTCGAAACATCCTCGTGCTCGGCGCTGGCGAACTGGGCCTGCCGGTGCTGCGCAATCTTGCACGCCGCGCGAAGGACGTGGACGGCGCGAAGATCAGCGTGCTGCTTCGCGCCAGCACCGTGGAGTCCGCCACCCCGGGGAAGCAGCGTGACGTCGCTGAAATCCAAAGCCTCGGAATCGAGATCGTCACGGGCGATCTGGTGAAGAGCACCGTCGATGAACTAGCCGCAGTGTTCTCGCGCTATGACACGGTCATCGGTTGCGCAGGCTATGCAGCAGGAATCGACACGCCGATGAAGCTGGCGAAGGCCGCGCTGCAGGCCCGCATCCCGAGGTACTTCCCCTGGCAGTTCGGCGTCGATTTCGACGTGATCGGCCGCGGCAGTCCGCAGGACATCTTCGACGCGCAACTGGACGTGCGCGAGCTGCTGCGCAGCCAGCACCACACGGAATGGGTCATCATTTCGACCGGCATGTTCATGAGCTACTTGTTCGAGCCGGAGTTCGGTGTCGTCGACCTGCAGAACGGCGCCGTCCATGCCCTGGGCAGCCTCGACACCGCCGTGACGCTGACGACCCCTGACGACATCGGTGCGCTGACTGCCGAGGTCGTTTTCGCCACCCCTCGCATCCGGAACGAGATCGTGTACTTGGCCGGCGACACCGTGACATACGGTGAGGTTGCCGACAAGCTGCAGGCGGCCCTCGGCCGTCCTTTCAGCCGTTCGGAGTGGACCGAGCAGTATCTGCTGGATGAGCTGGCGCGCGATCCCCACAACATGATGCGGAAGTACCGAGCGGCTTTTGCCCAAGGCCGTGGCGTCGCATGGGACAAGAACGGCACCTTCAATCAACGCCACGACATTCCGGTGACCGACGTGGCGTCGTGGATCCACGCGAACCTGGTCTCGCGCCGTAGCACGTCATCGTGAGTCTGGCCGGCCGGTGGGCCAGCGGTACCGGCGCGGCCCTGCCGGCGGGACAACTGTAGGCCGCCGCCGCGAACCCAGCGCCCTGGCCGCGCGGACCGGGGAATTGCGCTACGGTGGAGCTTTGTTTTGACTTTGACTGACTCCACGAAAGCGAATTCCCCATGGCAAACACGCCCAAGCGCATCCTGATGGTTCTCACGTCCCACGACCGCCTCGGCGACACCGGCAAGAAGACCGGCTTCTGGCTCGAGGAATTCGTCGCGCCGTACTACGTGTTCAAGGACGCAGGAGCGGAGATCACCCTCGCATCCCCCCAGGGCGGCCAGCCGCCGCTGGATCCCAAGAGCGACGACGAGAGCGCCCAGACCGACGCCACGCGCCGCTTCAAGGCCGATGCCGAAGCGCAGCGGCAACTGGCCACCACCGTGCCGCTCGCCAGCGTGCGCGCCGGGGATTTCGACGCGGTGTTCTACCCCGGCGGCCACGGCCCGCTGTGGGACCTGGCCGAGGATGCGCAATCCATCGCGCTGATCGAGAAGACCTTCGCCGCGAAGAAGCCGCTGGCCCTGGTCTGCCATGCCCCCGGCGTGCTGCGCCACGCCAAGGCTCCGGGCGGCGAGCCGCTGGTGAAGGGCCGCAAGGTGACGGGCTTCACCAACAGCGAGGAAGAGGGCGTGCAGCTCACGCAGGTGGTGCCGTTCCTGGTGGAGGACATGCTCAAGGCCAACGGCGGGCTGTACGAGAAGGGCGCGGACTGGGCGCCGTTCGTGCTGACGGACGGGATGCTGGTGACGGGGCAGAATCCGGCGTCGTCGGAGCCGGCGGCGAAGGCGCTGCTGCAGCTGTTGGGGTGAGGCTGATTACCAGTTCGAAGGCGCTGCGATGAGCAGGAAGCTACCCCCCGAAATCAGCTTTACTGGCGTAATTGCCGGGCATAGGTCAACGGGAAAGCTCGCGTGCCAGGTACAGCCAGCGCAGCAAGTGCTCCATCATCCTCTGCCCCCATCGCCGGCCAGGCCTGCATGGAGGCCTGCGCGACCTCAAGATGCATCTCCTCCAGCAGCAGTTTGACCAGCGGTGCCCCGGCCGCAGGGTTGGCAATCTGCGCCAGCGCCACGGCCGCGCCCTTCCGGCGACGCGCATTAGGGCTGCTCAGCTGATCGACCGGTGCAGGCACTGCGGTTGGATCGCCCAGACGACCCAGCGCCTCCAATAACGCTTCAGGGGCGACATCGGCCTGCAGCACCCGTATCATCAAGGCCAGCGCCTCGGCCACGCTCACGGCGTCACCGCTGGAGAGCTCGGGCAAGATGGCGCGCAGATGCTGTGCCGCTTGCTGGGACGCCGTGCGCGCCAGCTGCAGGGCGGCGGCACGGCGCACCTGCAGCGACGCTGGATGCAGTCCCGCACGCGGCCACTGCTGCTCGGCGGGCCCTTCCAGCTGGGCCAACACCTCGGCCAATTCTTCGGCATCGCGCGGTGTCCTGGCCTGCTCCAGCGCAGCCATCAGTTCAGGCACGGCTTCCCGCGCCTCGAGCGGACCCAGTGCCGGGGCGGCAACGCGCGTCGCCCAACTCGCCAATCGCCTTGACCAGTTCTGTGCTCAGTTCCTGCGGCATTCCTCGGCGCGGGTTTTCAAATGTCTCGATCAGCGGGATCACCGCTGCTGTATCGCCCAGACGCCCCAGTGGGCGATCAGCAAGTCCAGGTCGAAGTGCGTGGATTTCTGAACTACTGCGCTGCACAGCGTGTTGATCACCGTGCTATGCAAGACGCCTTGCTAAACGGCAATCAGACAGCAGGCGGGCAGGACTGGCATTTGCCTTCGCTGCTGCTACGACCGCAACTGCCGGATAGTCAGCGCTTGATGGACATGGGCCGGATGACTGCAGCCGGCCTTGAACTTCCCGCGCGCGCCGAGATTTCGGCCGGTGCGACCAGCATCACAAGTCGAGGATGGCGTACCAAGTGCTCTGTCGCAAGCCCGCGTGTGACCTGCAATCGCGTGGTATACATTGCGTTACGTACGCCCTGTTTTTTTAATTTAAGCGCCTCATGAACGCTGCAAAGATCCTCAGTCTATTTTGCTTGTCGATGATTTCCGCATGCTCCTCGCTCGGACAGCTAGACGAGAGTTCAGCTGCTCCATCCGAATCCGAGTCGGTTTTCATAATGGGTGTTTCACCCGAAAATTATCGCGTGTCGATCTTTCCCGGCAGTATTGATGACGGTCGCTTCAGCCAGAACCTCATCAGGCCGGCAGCCTTCTATGGGGCTGCCAAGCAGGGATTTATAGTGGGAAAGGCCAATGCTGGAGACGTTCTGGGCATCACGAACGTTCGAGTGGTCTCGGATGGCTCATCTTTGCTTGGTGCCGACTTCAAACCTTGCGACGGCACGAAGACGATGGTGTATGAGGTTCCCAGGGGAAAGATCGTTTATTTCGGCTCGGTCGATTACAAGTTTGAGGGCAAAAAGCTGCTTGTTCAATATAAAAACGAAATTGCTGCCGCTCAAGTTCATATTAGGCGAAACTTTCCCTTGCTGAAGGGGGCGGTTGAGCCTGCTGAAATAAAGTTCCTCCCTAGTTCGGCGCACTGTAACAGCACAATTTACATCCCAATCTACCGGTAGTCCTGGTTTCATCGGTCAAAGGCCGATAGCTGCTTGCGGACGCCTCCCTGCAATCCGTGGGCAGTAGGAATCGCATTCATTCACTATCGAGCATCGTCGAATCATGGCGCTGCCATAGCCTACCCAGTGACTGCGAGGGGTCTTCCTGAAGATGCCGGCAGCATGGCCTTTGGCTTGTTGCCACAGTGCTTTGCTGACGTGGTGTCTTGCCATGGGCGTGCAAAAACATAGCTACTTCGCACTTTTGAGACGGTAGGGTTGGCCGCTCCGAAAGCTGCTGTAGCTCGATTGCTGCCGATCGTCGCCGAACCTCCCACCCATTGATGCGCCAGCACGGGTACGGCCAGTCCAGCACGCGGGGCACGCGCTGAGTGAAGCAGTGTCGGGAAGTACGTGCGGCTTTCCATTTCCTCCATGTCAACAGAACAAGCGCGCACGGCGGGTCAAAGTGCGTCGTGTTTTTTAGTAAACTACGTAACTTTTTATAAAATTCGAAATACTCATTTCGAGGATTTCCAGCGCTGGGGCCGTCGCTCCGCCTGCCTTTATCCAAGCACGGACATACCGCTCCGGAGGAACCCCGCACATGACTGCGTCTGAGCACTTGCCACCGCAACAGCAACAGCAACTTGCCCTGGTCTTCACTTGGCTGCGGAAGATTTGGCTGTGTCTTGTCTGCGCGTTGTTTTTAGGCGCCAGTGGCTCTGTGCTGGCGCAGTCCGCCTGGAGCAGCGCCGGCAATATGAGCACCACGCGCTTCTCCCACACGGCCACACTGCTGCCCAGCGGCAAGGTGCTGATCGCGGGAGGGGAGTCCGGCGGTACGCTTGCCAGTGCGGAACTGTACGACCCGTCCACCAATGGCTGGGGCACCGCGGGAAGCCTCGTTACTGCGCGGTACTACCACACGGCCACGCTGCTGCCCAGCGGCAAGGTGCTGGTCACGGGAGGGCGGGGGGCCAGTGGGGATATTGGCAGCGCAGAGCTGTACGACCCGGCCACCAATAGCTGGAGCACCGCAGGCACCCTCAACACTGCGCGCGCTTACCATACAGCCACGCTGCTGCCCGGCGGAAAGGTGCTGATCGCGGGGGGACGGGCCGACAGTTCCGGCGTCAGCGCCGTCGCCAGCGCCGAACTGTACGACCCCACCACCAATAGCTGGAGCAGCGCAGGCACCCTGAACACTGCTCGCGCTTCCCCAGTGGCCACGCTGCTGCCCAATGGCAAGGTGCTGGTCGCGGGAGGGCGCAACAGTGGCGCCCTTGCCAGCGCGGAGCTGTACGACCCGGCCACCAATAGCTGGAGTAATGCAGGCAGCCTCAATACTGCGCGCTCTTACCTCACGGCCACGCTGCTGCCCAATGGCAAGGTGCTGGTCGCGGGAGGGCTCGGCGGTGCCGCTCTTGCCAGCGCGGAGCTGTACGACCCGACCACCAATAGCTGGAGCAGCGCGGGCAGCCTAGGCACTGCGCGTTACTACCATATGGCCACGCTGCTGCCCAGCGGCAAGGTACTTTTCACGGGAGGTAGCGACAACGCCACCGATGCCGTTGCCAGCGCAGAGCTGTACGATCCGGCAACCAATGGCTGGAGCGGCGCGGGCAGCCTGACCACCGCGCGTGCTTACCATACGGCTACGCTGCTGCCCAGCGGCAAGGTGCTGATCGCGGGCGGGGCCAACCACGTTTACATCGGCAGTGCAGAACTGTACGACGCAGCAACGAGTGGCTGGGGTGCCGCGGGTAGCTTGAATACCGGGCGCTTTTCCCCTGCGGCCACGCTGCTGCCCAGCGGCAAAGTGCTGGTCACGGGGGGCAGCAACAGTGGCGCCCTCTCCAGCGCAGAGCTGTACGATCCGACAACCGATCGCTGGAGCAGCGCGGGCAGCCTCCTGACTGCGCGCTATGGCCACACGGCCACGCTGCTGCCCAGCGGCAAAGTGCTGGTCGCGGGAGGTGGCAACGGCAATAGCGGCGCCCTCTCCAGCGCGGAGTTATACGACCCGGCAACCAATACCTGGAGCAATACGGGCCGCCTGGGCAGTTCACGCTCCAACCACACGGCCACGCTGTTGCCCAGCGGAAAGGTCCTGGTCACGGGAGGGGGGGACGGCGGTGCTGTTGCCAGCACGGAGCTGTACGACCCGGCAACCAATGGCTGGAGCAGCGCGGGCAGTCTCGGTACTGGGCGGTACAGCCATACAGCCACGCTGCTGCCCAGCGGCAAGGTGTTGATCGCGGGAGGAGAGACCAGCAACTACGCCACCAGCGCAGTTGCCAGCGCCGAGTTGTACGACCCGGCCACCAATAGCTGGAGCAGCGCAGGCAGTCTCATCAATTCGCGCTCCAACCATACGGCCACGCTGCTGCCCAGCGGCAAGGTGCTGGTCTCGGGGGGAGGAGGAAGCAGCGTTGACCGGGCCAGCACGGAGTTGTACGACCCGGCAACCGACAGCTGGAGCAACGCGGGCAACCTGGCCGCTGCCCGCTACTTCCATACGGCTACGCTGCTGCCCAGCGGCAAGGTGCTGGTGACGTCAGGTTATAGCTTCAGCAACGGCTTCGTCGCCAGCGCGGAGTTGTACGACCCTGCCTCCAATGCCTGGAGCAATGCGGGCAGCCTGGGCACTGCGCGCTATGCGCATAAGGCCATCCTGCTGCCCAGCGGCAAGATCCTGGTCACGGGAGGAGGCGGCTCCCAAAGCAGCTCCCTCGCGAGCGCAGAGCTTTTTACGCCGAATCAGGATGTCCCTGTCGGTCGTCGGCCGACCCTGACCGCTGCCAACCCAGGCTCGCTGCACCCAGGGGGCTCCCTGAGCCTCAATGGCACGCTGATGCGTGGCGACAGCGAGGCCAGTGGAGGCTCCACCAACAGTTCTGCCCACAATCTGCCGCTGGTGCGCCTGCAGCGCCTGGACAACGATGCCGGTGCGTGGCTTGCACCCGCCACGTCCAGCAGCACCAGCTACACCTCGCAGGCGTTGCCGTCTTCTCTCGCCAGCGGCTGGTATGCCGTGCGTGCCTTCGTCAACGGTATTCCCTCCAATGCATTGCTGGTGCGTGCCACCACGGCGCCGGGCGCGCCCACGACGCTGGCTTCCAGTACCGGGGATGGCACCGTCGCATTGACCTGGGCCGCTCCCGCCGATGACGGCGGTGCCGCGATCACCGGCTACACGGTGTTCAAGCAAACCGTGCCCGGTGGCGTCAGCTCGGTGGCTTGCACCACGACGGGAGCGCTGGGCTGTACGGCCACTGCACTGAGCAACGGGCAGACGTATTCCTTCACGGTGCGGGCCACCAATTCCGTCGGCGATGGCGCCCTGTCTACGGCGGTGCAGGCCACGCCGCAGCAGATTACCAATCCGGGCGTGCCCATGACGGGCGTGCCGGGTGGTGGCAATGCCTCCGTGGTGATCGCAGGCGCGCCTGCAGGGTGCACGGTCGGCTCGCTGAGCATCAGTACGACCGCCCCTGCCGGGACGCCCGGCAACGCGAGCTTCCCGCTGGGCGTGTTGCGCTTTGCTGCCACGGGGTGCAGCAACGCCACGCTCACGGTGAGCATCACGTATCCGAGTGCCATCCCCGCTGAGGCGCAGCTGAAAAAGTACGGCCCGCAGACCTTCGGCGCGCCCGCTGGCTGGTTCACGCCCAGTGTCTCCAGCATCAGCGGCGACCGGTTGACGGCTACGTACCAGGTGACGGACAACGGCGAGGGCGACAGCGACGCTACGCTGGGCAGCATCCGTGATCCGTTCGCGCCGATGGTACTGGCGACAGCGCCCGATGCAGGGAGCGTGGCCACGATTCCCACCTTGAGCCAGCGGGGGTTGATCCTGATGTCGCTGATGGCAGCGGCCATGGGGATGCTGGCTGTGCGCCGGCGGGCCTGAAGAGGGGCACTTGTTGGCAGGCCTGCAGTTCGCGGACGCGAGCAACGCCTCGCGCCTACCTCAATACCGAGGCTGAGAGGCCCAGTAGCTGTTGCTGCCGTTGTAGACGGCCCAGCCGGTACTGGAGTTACTGGGCTTGGGATAAGCCTCAAGAAAGTAGTTGTAGTCGAAGGCCAACAAGGACGCATCGGGCAGCGTGGTTTTCAGCTGCGCCTCTCGGTAGTCCGGTTGCATGAACAGGTTGTAGAAACCGTACACCCGACGCGATGCGAACAGCGTGGCGAGGCGGTTGTAGGCGTTGCTGGTCAGCGCGACGATGCCATCACCTGTGCCGATACCGAGATACTGCATGGGGCCGATCCCGAGCGCTGCATTGGTAAGCGCGTCCAGCAAGACTACATTAGGCGAGCCCGAAGTGCTGTCCACGAGCAATGTGAAGGCGTGAACCGACGCGAAGGCTGCATTTGCGTGCGGCGAGGTGTAATTAAGCGAGACGCCAGCAGGCACAATCGGGAGGCCCCACGCCACGCCGAGAACGCGCATCAGTTCACGATATTCGCTGCAATCTCCCACCGTCAGGCTGAGCATGGCGCGGAGTTCGTCGGAAAGCGTGAGCTGGTTGGTCAGAAGCAGACCACCGGTTTCCACCAGCTTTTCGAAGTAACGGCTCGTCCCGTAGACGTAATACGCATGCGCGAGGTTTTGAAGCATCAGGCCTTTGTAAGCTACGTCGCTGAGGCCCGGATAGGCAGAAGCCAAGGCGGGCCGGACCCCTTTGTATAAGGTGTCCAGTTGCGATGTCACAGCGGTCAGGAAAGCCTGACCGGTCAGGCCTTGAGCAGTCCATGTTTGCGCCCAGCCTCGCAGGACACCATTGAAGTTGTTCTGGAAGAACGTCCGTTGTGCTTGTGTATTGAATGACACAGCATTTGCCTGCTGCGATCCTCCCAGGTCATCGAAGATGACCTTCTTGTTCGCGTCGGGATCCCACTTGATGCCGGTTGCGGCAAATGCTGATGACGGCGTCCAGGGGGCGTTGTACTGATCGAGCAATGGATCAGCGTGCGCCGAAATCAGGAACATTCCAGGAATCAGTGCGGCAAGGATGGTCTTTTTCATATCTTGATCAAAAGTACGATCGAATAGTTGTATTTGGATCAAATTTAGCAGAGTTGTCCCGCCTGCTGTTGAGTATGGTTTGCGGACGAGTTCAAGCGGTACGCCGTGATGCTGGTAGAGCGGCGTGAATCCGTGCGAGACGGCCTGGGCAGGAAATGTGGCAGGGAGCCCGGTTTCGGTCCAGCAGGCGTTGGCCAACCTCAGTGACGCCGCCCCGGCCGCCATTCACTCACGAGCACTGCCAGCACCACCAGCATCCCGCCCAGCAATGCCAGTGGAGGAAGCCGCTCGCCGACAAGCCGGCCGATGGCGGCACCCCAGATCGGTTCACTGGCGTAAATGAGCGTGGCCCTGGTGGGAGATACCTCGCGCTGCGCCCAGTTCATCACCCACTGGATGAGTACGCTGGCCATGCCAAGGCCCCCCGCGCATGCCAGCCCAACCCACGAGAACGCCGGAATCCCCTCGTTCGCCGCAGGCATCGCCGCGAAAGCCAGCACGCTGGCGGCGATCAGCTGGACCACGGTCACCCGCCTGGGATCGACGCGCCCCGCGTACTTCCCGATCAGCACGATCTCCGCGGCGATGGCCAGGGCTCCCAGCAATGTGAGCAGCTCACCGGTCCCCAACACCTGGGTGTCCAGCGGATCCACGCCGCTCAGCAGGAGCAGGCCGGACAGGGCCAGGGCCACGCCGATCCACGCCATGGGATGGGGAACGCTGCGCATCACCAGCCACTGGAACAACGGCACCGCCGGCACATACAGCGCGGTGATGAACGCCGACTGGCTGATGGTGATGAACGTCAACCCATAGGTCTGCAGGCTGTAGCCCAGGAAGATGGCCACGCCGATGGCGCATCCGCCCCTCACTTCAAGCCAGGTCAGATGCTGCATGCATCCTCGGAAGACCAGCAGGCAGACGAGCCCCGCCACGGCGAAACGCAGCCCGACAAAGAACAGCGGGCCGCTGTGCGCCAGCCCGATGTGGATGACGAGGAATGCTGCCCCCCACACCATGGTGATGAGCAGCAAGGCCACTTCCTGGCGCCGCAGGAAAATTCGGTGGGACAATGTGTGCAACATACTGCACATGATCATATGAGCAATATATTGCACAGTCAAACGGCGGACGGGAACGTGCTCGCCTTCGTGAGCGAGAACCTGCGCCGCCTGAGAGCGGAAGCGGGCTTGAGCCAATTGGCCCTCGCGGAAGCGGCGGGGCTGAGCCGCCGGATGATTTCCAGCCTGGAGGCGGGGGATACGAACATCAGCCTGGCCAGCCTGGATCGCCTGGCGGCGGCACTGGGCGTGGGGTTCGTCGCGCTGGTCAGTGATCCCTCGGCCAGGAGCCAGCGGGTCGATGCGCTGGCCTGGAAGGGAAAAAGCAAGGACAGCCGCGGTGTGCTCCTGGGCTATGTCCCCGCAACCCGGGAGGCGCAGCTGTGGTCATGGGCCCTTGCGCCTGGAGAGACCTACCACGGACAGGCCGACCCCGCCGGATGGCACGAGATGGTCTTCGTGGTGGCGGGCACGCTGGCACTCCGGTTCGAGCATGAGGTGGTCACGGTGGCTGCCGGGGACTACTGCATCTACAGCAGCGCCCAGGACTATGTGTGCGAGAACGCCGGGACGGAGATGCTGCGGTTCGTGAAGAACGTGGTGTGCTGACGGGTCTGGCCGCAGCGCAGGAGGCCGCATCGGATCAGGCCACCACGCTGGCCACCGCTGCATAGTGGCTCGCCGTTCCACCCAGCACGAACAGGTGCCAGACCCCATGCGCATGGCGATAGCCGGCGCGATTGACGTAGAAGACCGTGCCCACCGTGTAGAGGGCTGCGCCGGTAAGCAGCCACCGCAGCCCTCCGGCGTCGATCCGGGCCAGCAGCGGTACGGCAGCGACCACCATGGCCCAGCCCATGCCCACGTAGAGCGCCAGGGGCGGTGCCGGAGAAGCGGCGCCCAGTTCGCGCGCCATGCCCAGCAAGGCGATGCCCCACACCGCCCCCAGGACGGCCCAGTCCCAGGCACCCCGCGCCGCGACCAGCGCGAAGGGGGTGTAGCTGCCGGCAATGAGCAGGTAGATGGCGCAGTGGTCCGCCCGTCGCCACCACGACTTCGCTCGCCCCTGCGCGCCGTGGAAGAAGGTGGATGCGGCATACAGTGCCACGCAGGACAGCGCAAAAACCAGCCCCCCTGCGATCTTGCCCGCGTCCCCGGTGGGCAGGCTGACGAGGAGCATGAGGGGAACGCCTGGAACAGCCAGCGCGAACCCCAACAAGTGGGTGCAGGTGTTGAAGCGTTCGCCGGGGCGCATTTCCATGGAGCAGCGGTGGATTGGCGCCAGTGGATCAGCCGGGCGTGACATGGGCGTGAAGAAAAGGGGGTAGTCCAAGCGGTATTCGCCCAGACCGACCTACGCCGGCGGCAACGCCCGCTGTGTTACCTGGCCAAGGACGCGCAATCCATCGCGCTGATCGAGAAGACCTTCGCCGCGAAGAAGCCGCTGGCCCTGGTCTGCCACGCCCCCGGCGTGCTGCGCCATGCCAAGGCGCCAGGCTGCGAGCCTGAGGCGAAGAAGAAGGGCTTCGTGTTGCTACCGCTGTGCTGGGTGATGGCGAGGTTGCGCAGCGCATAAAAGAAATTAAGCCCCCTCCTGATTTGGCGATAGTGGGTTCGCACGCCGATGCTCATGCTCTACGCGACTTCATTGCAGAAGAGTTGAGAATACCGGTTGAAGAACATAGAACCCTGAGGCTTGACATCAGAAATCCTGCAGATGCAGCATTGGCCAGTAAGAGCGGCTAACACGACCTGTTCATAGCCCAGCGCGAAGCAGCTATGCTTGGCGCCCTCATGGCAAGAAGACCCGTCAGCAAAGAACTGTGGCGACAGCTGCAGCCGCTCATCCCGGCCTTCGTGCCCTCGGCCAAAGGCGGGGCGCGCAAGCGCACCGTCAGCGATGAAGCCGCACTCAATGGCATCCTATTCGTGCTGCACACCGGCATCGCCTGGGAGGACCTGCCGCAGGAACTCGGTTTTGGCAGTGGCATGACGTGCTGGCGGCGGCTGCGCGACTGGAACGCTGCCGGGGTGTGGGAGAAGCTGCACCACGCCATGCTGGTGCGCCTGCGCGAGCACGACCAGATCGATTGGAGCCGGGCAAGCATCGATGGCTCGTCGGTACCAAGCCCCCGGGGGGCCAGGAAACAGGGCCCAACCCCACGGACAGAGGCAAACTCGGCTCCAAGCGGCACATCGTCGTAGACGCGCGGGGCATTCCGCTGGTGGTGCTGGTCAGTGGTGCGAATCGGCACGATTCGATGATGTTCGAGAAATGCATCGATGCTCTGCCAGCCGTCAGGGGACTGCAGGGCAAGCCGCGTCGCAGGCCATCGAAGCTGCACGCCGACAAGGGCTACGACTATGAGCGCTGCCGTGTCTTCCTGAGACAGCGGGGCATCGCCAGCCGGATTGCCAGACGAGGCATCGAAAGCAGCGAGCGGCTGGGTCGGCATCGGTGGGTGGTGGAGAGAACGCACGGATGGTTTGCAGGCTTCGGCAAGCTGCGCATCCGATTCGAGAGGCGGCTGGACATCCACGAAGCGCTATTGAAACTGGCGGCAGCGATCATCTGCGCGCGCTTCGTGGATCGGTGGTGTTAGCCGCTCTAAGTTAAATAAATGCAATTCACTATTGATTGTCGATGATGTTGCATACACAAGCGACCGAATGCAAGGCTATGTGAAGTCGATTAGAGAGTCTAATGGAAAGTTCAAAATTCCAGGTGCAATTACTATATTTGCGCTGCTCGCACTTCCATCAAGCGCGGACTCGTTTGATAAAGCGGTTAAAGGTATAGTGACTGACCATGCCGGTAAGGTTCTAAAATTTGAGACGCTTTATCGTTTTTTGCTTCCCGACTGGGGCGCTCAGCATTGCCCATGGTGTTCGAGTCTCAGCGGATTCTTTCGCAGCCTGAAGCATTTGGCGAAGATATGGCTGATGGCTCTGACGTACGAGGCAACTTGCTCGCTGACAAAGAGGCCGGTCTCGCAAATGAAAATTGGGTCAGTTTAGCCGCTGGTGAGCTTGCCCCAGTCTTTGGCGACGGTTCACCACTTCTAAAGGTGGGGCGCTACCAATGCAGGTCCTTTTCAGCTGTGCTAGTGCACTGCAACAGGCTAGAACTGAGGAGTATAAATATCGATTGGATCCTAATGGGTTTCCCCTATCGCAAGTAGTTGCGGTTCAAGTGATTAGAGCGTGTTATGAACTTCCCGCCGCAGCCAGCACCCGCGCGGCGGCGGGCAACATGAGCACCGCAAACACCAGGAAATGCATCCCGCCGAGCACTTCGGGTAGCCGCTCGTAGTCCCGGGAGAGCCTGCGAAACCTTGCCAGCCAGCCGAAGCTTCTCTCCACCACCCAGCGGCGCGGCAGCAGCACAAAGCCCTTCTTCGCCTCGGGCAGCTTCACGATCTGCAGGTCAATTCCGCTGTCCTGCGCCGCCTTGGATGCCGCTTCACCCGTGTAGCCCTGGTCGGCCCAAGCCAGTTGTACCGTGTGGCCCGTAGCCTGCTGTACGTCTTCGCACAGGCGCTGCACCTGCGCACGCTCCTGTTCGTCTGCCGGCGTGACATGCACCGCCAGCAGATGACCCAGCGTGTCCACGGCCATATGCACTTTGCTGCCGCGCTTGCGTTTGTAGCCGTCGTAGCCCGCGCGCGGCCCGCTCTCGCAGCTCGATTGCAGTGTGCGCCCGTCCATCACCATGGCGCTGGGCTGGCCCTGGCGCCCCTGTGCCACGCGGATGATGGAGCGCAAATCCGAGACCATCGCCTCGAAGCAACCCGCATCCAGCCACCGGCGGCTCTGCTGGTAGACCGCCTCCCAGGGTGGCAGATCGTTGGGCAGCATCCGCCAAGGTGCTCCCGCGCGCACCAGCCAGCGCAGGGCGTTGAAGACTTCGCGCAGGTCGTGTCCACGCTGAGGCGCATGCGGGTCCATCAGGGTCAGGTACGGCGCAGCGAAGCTCCATTCTTCATCGCTCACGTCCGTCGGGTAGGGCTTGCGGGGCATCTGCAAACTCTACCCTCGGCTCCGCGCTCAGGGAGCAAAGTTCATAACACGCTCTAGAGATTTTCAGAACGAGACGCTTTTCGTTGTTTGTACACTGCGTTCCCCTGTTGGCCGCTGAGCTTGATGACGCAGCCAAAGTCTATCTGCGCACGGGATTGCTGGTTAATGCGGAAAAAAGAGCAGAAGCCGATAACTGGGCTTTGCAAGAGTTGCTTATCGCGGAGATTAGAGGGCTGGTCAGTCGTACGAATGAAGACGAGCTCACTGAAATATATAAAATTGCCGGTTTTGATGCATTTTTGCCAATCAGCGGTCGCAAAAATTAAGCGTAACCCCCCATCTTGGGTGACTTGCATAAAGGACTGCGCAATACACCCCTAGCAGTCCCAGAAGACTGCACGCCGGCCTCGAGATACCCAGCAGGTATGCAGCGCCTGCTCCCGCACAAAGGTATCGGCGACGTTCTCAAGTAGCGGGCGCTCGGATCGATTGCCGACCTTGTGAAAACCTCCAGTGAAAGATTGTTGGAATTGAGTGAGCTTAAACAGGCCTTGCAAATTAATAAGAATCTTTGCATTTAGCAGGGTTCTCTGGTTTATTGATGGGGCGGTCCATTTTAATATGAAATGTTGCTCTCAAAGAAAGGAGTTGCTTCTAGTTGGGTGGATATTCAATGTAATGGGCCTTGCTCGCTTTTGCATTTTTTGCGACGGGATGATGTAGTGCAATTTCATCTTTGAACGGGCTTGTGGATGATAAATCATTGCCTCTTCTGAGAAAAACATCATTTTGAACTTTGATGCGAAATTCTTTGTTCAGTCGGCTGAACGCGCTATCATTAAGATTGCCGCAGAATCTATAAAGCCTGTCAAATGCCATATAACTAGACCCCGTATTTGAAATAAACTCTAGTATGACGTAGATATACGGCCGATCGATATGGGAAGAGTGATGTGTGTTATTTTTGTCTTCTTCTCCGAATTGTTCCCAATACACGTATTCAACGTGGGTTGGTAAATATGCTTTTCCAGAAAGTACGCCGTCTCTTGGGCCATAAATTTTTATATCCTTTTCATTGTAAAGGAACTGGATAAGTTGTTGGGATCGGTGGCTGAAAAAAAAGCTCAGTACGTCTTTACGATGTTCCTGAGGTATGGTCATTTCACATGCCAACTCTTCGAATTTGGAGGTGCTTGTATAGATATTTTGGCTGCCAAAAATCACCCTTCCTGATTTTTCAAAAAAAACGCACTTCGAATGTAGCCCCTCTACTTCAAAAACCAAATACATTGGGAATCTTCTGAGAAATTTCTCGGCATTTTTTTTGTGGAGGTTCGATATGTAAAATACTGAGAATGGCATTAATCGGGTGAATGCTGTTATATCATCCGATTTAAAGCTGTATGTTGATAAATGGACTGTGCCATCTACATTTTTTGTGTAGCTGGAGAAGTAGTCTGACCATCCATGGTTGCGATGGAGGGTCACTGTAGAATTATTCAGGATAAAAGTGTTCATTGGATTGTCGAGGCTCATATTGAGATTAAATTTGCTTGGCAGTGATTGCGAAGTTGTGTAGATACATTTTTTGGTTGGTGAATTATTGTTGACAAGGAGGCTTTGCGAAAATCCGCTTCGGCTGAGCATGCGTAGACAGGCGGTGTGATCGCTACATAAAGCAGTCCCATTCGTGGCACCGCCGTCACTCGCATGCAAACCTCTGAAATCAATTGACGACCTGGATCGCACCCTTTGAATCAACTAGTACAACCAAGATTCGCATCATGTAATTCTTATCATTAATAATGAAAAAATAGATATAACGGTGGATTTTTTGCTAAATTAAGGAAAAGTCTATGTCTTGCATAGGATCAATTGACTAATAGCGGCCTTAGGCAAGTCGCAGAAGCGACAACATTTGCAAACAAATTTGTTGCCGAGTGTGTCATCAAAAATTCAGCTCGCAAGCCTATCGGGAACCTCTCAAAACCCGGCCACTCCCTTGTTCACCGACAAGACCTGAGCCGTCCTCCTTGCCATGATCTCTCCTCGCAGCGCCTTGAAGTTCGATCTGTTTGCCGAGGCGTCGCGCCAGCATAAGAGAGATGAAGTGGGCGATCCGTTGCAGGTGATCGCGCGGCACATCGACTTCGCCGAGCTGGCGCGGCTGGTGGATGCACTCATCGAGCGCGGCGATGGCCGCAAGGGTGGTCGGCCGGCCTATCCCATCGAGGTGATGGTGCGCATCCTGGTCTTGAAGCGCCTGTACAACCTGTCGGACGAGCAGATGGAATACCAGTTGCTGGACCGGGCGAGCTATCAGCGCTTTTGTCTGCTGCAAGACGCGATGAACGTGCCGGACCGCAACACGATCTGGCGCTTCGGCGAGCGGCTGGGCGTTGACGGGGCGACGGCGTTGTTCCAGGGTGTGGATGCGCAACTGCACCGCCATGGCTACATCGCCCGTGGCGGACAGGCCATCGATGCCACGCTGGTGCCCGCGCCCCGCCAGCGCCTGGACAGGCAGGAGCGCGAGGCCCTGGCCGAAGGCAGAACGCCCGATTGGAGCGAGGCCGAGCGCCGGCAAAAGGATGTGGACGCCACGCACACGAAGAAGCACGGCAAGGGCTACTTCGGCTACAAGCTCAGCGTGAGCGTGGACCTCAAGCACGGCTTCATCCGCAGGATCGCCACGGGCACGGCCAGCGAGCATGACGGACACCACTTCGACGAGGTGCTGGACCTGCACAACACCGGGCGTGCAGTGCATACGGACAAGGCCTACGCGAGCCGGCAGCGCCAGCAGCTACTCAAGGTGCTGGGCTTGGTGGACGCGATGCAACGCAGGGCTCGGCCGGGCAAGCCACTGAGCGAGTGCCAGCAAAGGCGCAACCAGCGCATCGCAAAGAAGCGTGCCAAGGTGGAGCATGTGTTTGCCGGTCTCCGTCACCTGGGCGGCAAGTTCGTTCGCACGATCGGGCAGACCCGCGCCACGGTGGCGATGACGATGATGGCTGCCTGCTACAACCTCAAGCGCCTGGCGTCGTTCCTGCATCGGCAAGTGGATGCGTTCTTCAAGCCATCGGCTGCCAAGGCACGGGTGCGCCTGCAACCGTCAAAAGCGTGAGCCTTGCGGGGGGCAAAGGCCCCTGTACATGGGCTGCGTCCCACCCACCGAGCAGGTGTCCGAGCGCATTCGGGGCGCTGGAATCTGACGACACGCCGGAAAAACTGGCTGGTGGCGGTTGTGAGAGGCTCCCTATCATCGCGGCCGTCTCAACTTAACTCTGCAGCAACTAGAGGGGCTGCAGCCATAACAATGACACGCCGCGTCACCATCCAGACGCCCCTGGGAGAGCAGCTGCAGTTCCGGCAGCTGCGGGGCAGCGAGGAGCTGAGCCAGCTTTTCTCCTTCGACATCGACCTGCTCTCGGAGGGGCGCGACATCGATCCCAAGGCGCTGCTGGGCAAGACGGCGACGGTGGAGATCGAGACCGAAGGCGGCGGCAAGCGGTACCTGGATGGCCTGGTCACGCGCTTCGGCATGCAGGGGCAGGACCACCGGCTCTATTCGTACCACCTGCGCCTGCAGCCCTGGCTCTGGGTGGCCACGCGGCGGCAGGACTTCCGCATCTTCCAGTTCAAGACCGTCCCGCAGATCGTGCAGGAGGTGCTGGGCCGCTACGGCTACCCGATGCAGCTCAAGCTCACGCGCGCCTACCGCGCCTGGGACTACTGCGTGCAGTACGGCGAGAGCGACTTCGACTTCGTCTCGCGCCTCTTGGAGCATGAAGGGGCGTACTACTACTTCCAGCATGCGAGCGGCCAGCACACCCTGGTGATCGCCGACGACATCGTGGCTGGCCACGAGCCCTTGCCGGGCGCGGCCGTGATCCCGTTCTACCCGCCCGAGAAGTCGGCCGTGGCGGACCGCGAGAACATCCACGCCTGGACGCTGGGCGAGGAGATCAAGCCGGGCCGGTACTACAACGACGACTACGACTTCAAGAAGCCCAGGTCGGACCTCTCCAACATGCGCCAGCAGCCCCCGGGCCATGCGCACGATGCGTACGAGATCTACGAATGGCCGGGCGGCTACGTGCAGCACGGCGACGGAGAGCAGTACGCCCGCGTGCGCCTGCAGGAAGGCCTGACGGGCCACAGCACCGTCCGGGGCGAATCGCGCCACCGGAGCCTGGCGACGGGCTACACCTTCACGCTGGAGAACTACCCGCGGGGCGACCAGAACCGCCAATACCTCATCACCGGCGTCACCTACCACCTGCACGAGAACCCGCGAAGCTCATCCTTCAACAGTGCGAAGCCGGGGGAATCGCTCAAGCACAACGAAGAGCAGGGGTCGTTCCAGAAGTTCAGCCTCACGGCCCAGCCCACGAGCCTGCCCTACACCCCCGCGAGAACAACCCCGAAGCCACGCACGACAGGCCCGCAGACCGCCGTCGTGGTGGGCCCGGCGGGCGAGGAAATCTGGACGGACGAATACGGCCGCATCAAGGTGCAGTTCCACTGGGACCGGCTGGGGGCGATGGACGAGAACTCGAGCTGCTGGATGCGGGTGGCGACGAGCTGGGCGGGCTCGGGGTTCGGGGCGATCTCGATCCCCCGGATTGGGCAAGAGGTCATAGTCGACTTCCTGAACGGCGACCCGGACTACCCCATCGTCACGGGCAGCGTCTACAACGCCGCGAACATGCCGCCCTGGGCCTTGCCGGGCAATGCCACGCAGTCGGGCATCAAGACCAAGTCCAGCAAGGGTGGGGCGTTCGGCGACGGGATGAAGAACGGCGCGGGCGACGCGAACGCGATCCGCTTCGAGGACAAGAAGGGCGCGGAGCAGGTGTGGCTGCATGCGCAAAAGGACCAGCTCATCGAAGTGGAGAACGATGAGGACCACTGGGTGGGGCAGGACCGGCGCAAGACCATCGACCGGGACGAGACGAACACCATCCACCGGGACCGCACCGAAACCGTGGACCGCAACGAGAAGATCACGGTGCATGGCTGGCGCACCGAGGAAGTGGATGGCGACGAGACCATCACCATCCACTCCAACCGCAAGGAGCGGGTGGACCACAACGAGACGATCTCCATCGGCGACAACCGCAGCGAGACGGTTGGAATCAACGAAGACATCCGCATCGGCCGGAACCGTACCAAGACCATCGGACGCAACGAGACCGATTCCATCTCGAAAAACTGGACCACCACGGTGGGCCTGCTCAAGACCGAGACCATCGGCGTGGGCTGCATCCAGACCACGGGTGTCTTCAAGATGGCCAACGTCGGCGTGGCCTACAACCTCAACGTGGGCATCACGATGATGACCAACGTGGGCATGAACCGCAGCGACACCATCGGGATGGAGCACACCCACACGGCGGGCAAGAAGTATGCGCTCACCGTGGGCGGAGGCGGTGGGGGCGCGGCGGCCGGCGCAGTCTCCAAGAACATCACCGCGCCCTCCGGCGGCTCTGGAGGAAAAGGCGGCTCCAGCCTGGTCATGGATGAAACCAGCATCACCCTCAAGGTGGGCAAGTCCGTGCTGGAGATGAAGGACGACGGCACCGTCAGCGTCAACGGCAAGCTCATCCAGATCACGGCCGATGGCGACAACGTGGTGATCCAGGGCGAAGACATCCACCTGAACTGATTCGCCCTGGACTGGCATGGACGTCGAAAACCACAGCCCGTTCCCGCACATGGTCATCGAGAAAGCGACCACCAAAGGCCGCTTCTTCGATGTCGTCATCGTCGCGGGCAGTTTCACCCTCGCGCACGGGCAGCCCGTGCTGGCCATGGATGAGCAAATGCCCATCCAGTGCGTGGACCGCTACGTCGGCGCGCCCGAGAGCACGCCGTTCCTGGAGGAAACCCACCTCGTTGTCGGCAAGCAGCGCACGGACGTGCATGTGCTCGGCCACGCCCGACCCCTGGACGGCAAGCCCGCGACGCACTGGCCCATCGGCGTGCGCGTCGGGCCCCTCACCAAGACCGCGCAGGTCACCGGCCTGCGTGCGTGGCACTGGACGCCGCTGCGCGGCTGGCACCTGACGAAGCCCGAACCGACGACCGCCGTGCCCCTGCACGCGGGGATGGCGTACGGCGGCGCGGTACGCCGTGCCCGGTACCGCGGGCCGGCCACCGACGACATCCACGATGCCCAGGCCTTCGACACCTACCAGCCCAATCCGGTGGGCCGGGGCTATGTGGGCGACGCCGAACTGGACCGGGCCCAGTTCTATCTGGCACCCCAGATCGAGGATGTGCAGAAGCCGCTGCGCGACATCCGCGAGCGGCTCGCGCCCGTGTGCTTCGGTCCGGTGCCGCGCTGGAACCCGCAGCGCGCCCGCCATGCCGGCACCTACGACGACGCATGGCGTGCGGAGCACTTCCCGTACCTGCCGCCGGATTTCGATTTCGCGTTCTACCAGTCCGCGCAGCCCGACCTGATCGCGAACGGATGGCTGCAAGGGGATGAGCCCATCACGTTGATCGGCTGCGACGCCACGGGCCGCATCGATACCCAGTTGCCGGGCATCCAGCTACTGGCGCTACTCACGGACGAAGACGGGCTGACCCAGCCCACGCCGCTGCGGCTGGACACGGTGACCATCGACCTCGATGCGCAATCGGTGCAACTGGTCTGGCGCCGTGCCGTGCCCAAGGAATGGGGACTGCGCAAGGTGATGCTGGCGGCCATCCCTGCCGGGCCGGCGCAGCGCGGCACCGAGCAGCGGATTCACATCCATCGCGGCCATTCCCCTGCCGAGGTGGTGAATGGCTAAGAAGCATATCGCCTGTGCGGAGGCCGTGTGGCGGGCCATCTGCACTGCGCCTGACGTGTGCAAGGTGGGCGACACGCCGGTTCCATTCGACAGCTTTCGCGATCTGTCGAACCAGTTGCGGACGTCGCCGAATGTCTATGCGCGCGGGAAGCCCGTGTATCGGCTCACGGATTGGGTGCGCGGTACCGACGCGAATGCCGGCAAGGGCGTGGTATCGCAGACCTCCCAGCAGCCGGGGCATGTCCGGCTGATCGGCGACAACACGAGCGTGAAGGTGAACGGGCTGGTCTGCGCGCGGCACGACACCGTGGTACAGATGAACGTCGGGCCCGGTGGGCCCAACACGGTGGGCAAGCTCGTCACGGAGCAGGGGGAGCCCGCCGGGACCGTCAAGAACGGCAAGCTGCCCTGTAATGACCCGCCCAAGACGTCCGACAGGCTGCAGAAGCTTGAGAAGCTCAAGCAGGAACTGAGCTTCATGGATCCGGACCAGCTCGACAAGATCGTGCAGTTCGACGAACTGAACAAGATGGCGGACGGCGGCATCGCCTCGATCAACGTCAAGGACGAAGGCGGCTGGTCCACGGCGGGCAACTACGGCACCCAGGCCTTGCGTGGCGTGCTGGGCTTCGTGAAGGACCTCGGGGTAGGCATCGGGGAGCTTGCCTACACCGTGGGCAAAAAGGTCAACATCGCGGGCGCTATTCACAGCAACCTGGATGCAGCGATCCTGGCGGAGAACATCGTCCTGGGCAATGTCTGCCTGGCGTCCGTCAAGGAAGGTGCGGCGGCGGCCGTGAACGAAGTCATCAAGCCCGTGACCGAGCCATGGAAAAAGGGTGACTACGTCGAGTCCGTGACCCGTGGTGGCCTGGAGATCGGCACTGCCGTCTTTGCGATTGGCGATGTTGCGAAGGCGGCCCAAGGTGCCAAAGCCGCGAGCGCGGCCGCCAAGGCTTCTGAGGCAGCCAAGGCAGCGGAGGCAGCCAAGGCAGCGGAGGCAGCCAGGGCGGCGGAGGCAGCTAAGGCGGCGGAGGCAGCCAAAGCCGCAGAAGCAGCCAGGGCCGCGGAGGCGGCGAAGGCGGCTGAAGGCGGGGAAGCTGCCGATGCAGCGAAAGCAGGCGACGCTGCCAAAGACAATGGCGTCAAGATCAAGCAGCTAACGAGCAACGAGAAGGCCGCTATCGGCGAAAAGAACGGACACGAAACGTTGGTCGACCACAAGTTGGAGCCTGTCGGAAAAACGGATGGTGTCTACGAGGTTGGGAAGAACGGTATTGATGGTGTCTACAAAAACCCCAATCCTCCTCCAGATTACGTTGTCGCAGAATTCAAGTATGGTAAGGCTCAGCTGGAGAAGAATCTGGCTGATGGCACGAATCAGATGGACGACAAGTGGGTTGAAAAGAAACTGATGGACAAAGTTGGTGAAGAGGAGGCTGCAAAAATAATAGACGCCATGAACCAGGGTAAAGTAGAGAAGTGGCTGGTTCGGACTGCCGAAGATGGCACTACGACTGCTACTAAAATCGGCGCCGATGGAAATGTCATCAGAGGTAAAGCCGGTAAAGTTCCGGGGTTTAAGGATTAGTGCCATGAGAGATTCTGAAAAAGACTTTGAATATTTCACCAGGCGGATTGAATTTCGAGAAAAACTAGTGGATGAAAAGCTGCCGGTGGCTGAAAATTTTCCCCGTGTTGAAGGGCGGCCCGGCAACGCATCCAGTCTGTGCATGTATACATTTCAGATTTGCGTCCTTCGGTATGGCAGAGGTGATGCGATAGAGGAGATCGGCCCAAGCATTTGGAGGTGGGTTGAAGCAAAAGAAATTGAAAGTAAAATGATTTCTCAAATTCCGCCAGAGCGGAAGAATGAGAAGGTAATGCATGAGCGCATCACCCTGGATACTGTGTACGATGCGTTATCAATGATGGCTTTCGCCAAAGCGTTGCATTTCAATGCGGCTGAAATGAAGCGTCTCATCGATGCCATTGGCCACCCCGGCGAGGACGCACTGATCGACGAAGGGGCGAGAGCGCTGGGTGATGCGCAACGGTCCGTCGCCGCGACCTGCAAATTCCCGAAGGTCTATGACCCACTGCTGGAAGTATGGCGTTGCGATCCCGCGGAGCGTCCGGCCAAACTGCTCGCCTTCTCCAAGGTGTGGAAAAAGAAGATCAAGCCGATCTACTGGTCCGATAGTTTGAACGGTGCGGATGGTGCTTACTTCGGCTACTGGTGCTTCGACATGGCCCTCGCGGCCATTGCTCTGAATATCCCGGACGAGGCATTGCGCGGCAACCCCTACTACCCCAAGGACCTAGTGGACGCCGCACGGGCCAAATAAGCCATGGTCACCGTATGAGTACGGTTGGGCGAGTTCCGGATTTCTAGAATGGGGATCGACGGTGAGAGATGATAAAAAGAATTCGGAATATTTTTCCGACTGCATCGCGGTAACAAAAAAGGCACGCGATGAGCGAATGCCCGTCGCCGAAACATTTCATCGCGTCGAAAGCAGGCCCATCATGTCTGCCGGCATGTGCAAGGATGCGTTTCAGATCTGTGTGCTCCAGTTCAGCCGGGGTGATGCACTAGAGGAGATAAGGCCGAACGTCTGGGATTGGGTTAAAGCGAAAGAAATTCATTCTCGGATAGTCGGCGCTATACCACCTGAGAGAAAAAGCGAAAAAATCATGTATCAGCGAGTGACGCTGGACAAGGTTTACGACGCTCTGACCATGATGGCATTTGCCAGAGCATTGCATTTCAATTTGAGTGAAATGCAGCGCTTGTTTGGTGCGATCGGCTATTTCGGCGAGGACGCATTGATTGATGAAGCAGCGCGTGCTTTGGGTGATGCGAAAAGAGCTGTGGCTGAGGCTTGCAAATTCCCGAAGGTCTATGACCCGCTACTGGAAGTGTGGCGCAGTGATCCCGCGGAGCGTTCGGCCAAACTGCTCGCCTTCTCCAAGATTTGGAAAAAGAAGATCAAGCCTATTTACTGGTCCGACAGTTTGAACGGTGCAGAAGGTGCATATTTTGGCTATTGGTGCTTCGATGTTGCACTCGCCGCCATGGCGCTGGGCATCGAGGACGAGAAGTTGCGTGACAACCCCTATTATCCGAAGGATCTGGTTGACGCAGCCAGGGAAAAGAAGTGGCTGGCGCAGTCGTGTACCAGCTATAGGTTGGCTCAGGACCACGGCGGACTTTGGGGCTGTAGCGATGCGTGATAACAAAAAAGCTGCGGGTTATTTCGCAGACAACATCAGCTTTTCAACCAAGGCGATGTTGAAGCGCTTCCAGGACACGGAGGAGTTTCCGAGAGTCGAGGGGCGTCCAGGAAGGGCGCACGACCTAGTGCTCTATGCCTTGCAGATCGTCATTCTTCGCTATAGCGCGGGCGACGAGATCCAAGCCATCAAGGCGAGCGTTTTGCAATGGATTGAAGCCAGGGAACTGCAACAGCGCGTGCTCGCACCGCTTCCACCGAAGCACGAGGACAAGGCCATGTACGAACGGATCACCCTGGACACGGTGTATGACGCCCTGACCATGATGGCCTTTGGCAAGGCACTCCACTTCAACGCATCGGAAATGAAGCGCCTAATCAACGCCATTGGCCACCCCGGAGAGGACGCACTGATCGACGAGGGAGCGAGAGCGCTCGGTGACGCGCAACGTCCCGTCGCGGAGGCCTGCAAATTCCCGAAGGTCTATGACCCGCTGCTGGAAGTATGGCGTTGTGATCCCTCGGAGCGGCCGGCCAAGCTGCTCGCGTTCTCCAAGGTATGGAAGAAGAAGATCAAGCCGATCTACTGGTCCGACAGCTTGAACGGTGCGGATGGTGCTTACTTTGGCTACTGGTGCTTCGACGTGGCGCTCGCGGCCATTGCTCTGGACATCCCGGACGAGGCACTGCGCGACAACCCCTACTACCCCAAGGACCTTGTGGACGCCGCTCGGGCGAAATAAGTTTTTGGTCAACGGAAGAAAGTGAATCCATGCCTTCGCGATTCGATCCTCTGCCCGACATGCTGCTGCGCAACTTGGGCCGCTATAGCCGCCAGGAGCCGCTGCAGAAGGCGTTGATGTCGCTCAAGCCGCCGGTCAGGGACCTCCGCCGCAGCCATGATACCGATCCGTATCACGTCAGCGTGGAGTGCCTGGGGCTGGATCTCATGCTGCAGTGCATGGACCCCACCCTGCCCGACCATGAGCAGTTGTGGGGGCTGCACGCGCTGACTTTCCATACTTCCTTGTCCCGGCCGGCGAACGCCTGGGGTGGGGAGTGGCCCCGTGGATTGAACGCCGCTACCGCCACGTCGAGTGACGTAGTTGCTCTGCTGGCGCAAAAGGACGATGAGGCCGTTCTGGCCTTGCCTGAGATGGCCTGCTTCGTGGTGCCAGGTTTTGACGGCCAGGCCTGGGCCGTGAACTGCACGTTCGGTGGCCCGGCCAAGACGCTCAAGACCATGAGCCTGGTGCGCACCGGGGATTGGGTGGGGGCCTCCTGGCTTCCTGAGCAAAAGACTGCGGGTAGCTACATCGCAGCCTGATTTCCTCTGGAGAGACGATGTGCGCGCCGAGGCGGTGCGTCCGATTGCTGCACGAGCCGGCATCTCCACACCTCAACGTTTCCTGCCATGACCTACATGAAACTGCTTGGCTCTTTAGCCGCTTCGATGACGATCTGCTGCGGCGCCGCTGCCCAGACGGCGTGTCCGGTAGGCGTTGCCCCCGGCAGCGCGCGCTGCGGCCCCAGCGGAGATGGAGGAGCAGAGTCGGCTCCTCGGCCGACGGGCGAGTGGATCAAAACGTGGGGTGCAATCGCCACGTCTCCCAGCGGCAACGGAGGGGTGAGCTCTCGGCAGTTGTCCGAAGACGCTGCACGCAAGAAAGCGTTGGAGAACTGCAAGAGCGCGGGCACCCGGGATTGCATCGTGGAGTTCGTCTACCAGAACCAGTGTGTTTCAGTCGTGTCTGCGCCGCAGGGCAATGGAGGCGTGTTCACCTCGGCCGCGACGATCGACGAGGCTGTGCGCCTGGGGAAGGCCAAATGTGCAGCACTGGGGAAGGGTGAGTGCGCAGTCAAGGTTTCCGAGTGCTCTGAGCCGGTGTTCAGGAAGTTTTGAGGGCATGAGCCTGCGCGACTTCGCGACGATCGTCCGCGGCAACAACACTTCCGGCATACCCGGCGTGTACCGCCGGGACGAGCACGGTCAATCCAACCGGCCTTCGCGACCTCTGCCGGCATGCCGGACTCGTGGCCGCTTTATCCATACAACAACCGCGCCGGCCACGTCACCAGCACCGGAAACGCCACCATCAAAAACATCATCGCGAACTCCGCCAGCATGAACGGCCAAACGCCGCGGATCACGTCGTCCATGCGGATGCGCGCCACGCCGGCCACGACGTTCAGCACCGTGCCCACCGGCGGCGTGACGAGGCCGATCGAGTTGTTGATGATGAACAGCACCCCGAAATAGATCGGGTCGATGCCCGCGGCCTTGACCACCGGCATCAGCACGGGCGTCAGGATCAGGATGGTGGGCGTCATGTCCATGGCGGTGCCGACGACGATCACCAGCAGCATGATCATCACCATCAGCAGCATGGGGCTGCCGATGAAGGGCTCCAGCAGTGTGACCACCTTGCCCGGCAGGTCGGCGACGGTGATGAGCCAGGCCGACACCAGCGCGGCGGCCACCAGGAACATCACCACGCCGGTGGTGCGCGCGGCGGTGACGAAGACGCCGTAGATCTGCGAGGGCTTGAGTTCGCGGTAGATGACCACCGCGACGAAGAGCGAATACACCGCCGCGACCACGGCCGCCTCGGTGGGCGTGAAGACGCCGAAGCGCAGGCCCACCAGGATGATGAGCGGCAGCATCAGCGCCCAGCCGGCGTGGCGCAGGGCGGCCCACACCTCGCCGCGGGAGCGGCGCGGCGGCGGCACGACGTGTTCCTTGCGCACCTGCCACCACCAGGTGGCCCAGAGGGACCCGGCGATGAGGATGCCGGGGAAGATGCCCGCCAGGAAGAGCTTGCTGATCGACAGGTTGGCGGCCACGCCGAAGATCACGAAGCCGATGGAGGGCGGGATGATGGGGCCGATCACGCCGGCCGCGGCGATCAGGCCGCCGGAGCGCGCCTTGTCGTGGCCGGCGGCCACCATCATCGGGATCAGCAAAGCGGAGAGCGCGGCCGCATCGGCCACCGCCGAGCCCGAGAGCGCCGAGAGCACGCAGGCCGCGACGATGGCGACGTAGCCCAGCCCGCCGCGCACGTGGCCGACGAGGGTGAGGGCCAGGTCGACGATGCGCTTGGAGAGGCCGCCGGTGTTCATGATCTCGCCGGCCAGCATGAAGAAGGGGACGGCCAGCAGCGGGAAGCTGTCGGCGCCGTTGATCAGGTTCTGCGCGAGGATCTGCGCATCGAACATGTCGAGGTGCCACATGAGCGCCACGCCGCACAGCAGCAGCGAGAACGCGATCGGGATGCCGATCGCCATGGCGCCCAGCAGCGAGAGGAGGAAGACGGCGATGGTCATGGTGCGTCGCTCCTCGTCATCCGCGGGGCTTGCCGGTGCTGCCGGCCTGGGCCTTCTGGACATCCCGGGCCTCCTGGGCGGCCAGGCGGTCCTCTTCGGCCAGGCGCGCCTGCAGGGCGTCGAATTCCGCGGTCTCTTCCGAGTCCTTGACCATGACCAGCGCATCGCCGCGCAGCTGGCCGCTCAGCACGCGCCACAGGTCGTAGAGCAGGAAGACCGCGGCGGACACGGCGAAGACCACGCCCGCGAAGTAGAAGTACCCCATCGACCAGCCGGTGGTGGGCGCCGTGACGTCCATGTTGAGCCGGGTCTGCGTCCAGCTACCCGAGAAGACCAGCCAGCAGACCCAGAGCATCAGCACCTGGCCGGTGACGACGCAGGCTTTCTTGGCGCCGTCGGGCAGCCGGCCGAGCAGCATGTCCACGCCCAGGTGGGCGTGGTCCTTCATGGCGACCACCGCGCCCAGGAAGGTGAGCCAGACGAAGAGCCAGCGCGAGACCTCTTCCGACACGGTGATGCCGGTGTTGAAGGCGTAGCGCAGCACGACGTTGCCGAACACCATCACCACCATCACCGCCAGGGCGCCGGCCATGAGGAAGTCCAGCATCCGGCAATAGCGATCCATCCACCGCTTCATGGTCTTGTCTCCTTCCCGGCTTCCGCCGATGTCGTGTCGTTATGGTTCTTGCGCGCGCGTCAGAGGCTGCGGCCGTCCAGCAGGCCGCGCGCGGCCAGGTGGTTGATGAAGGCGCGCAGGCCGAACTGCCAGGGCGGCGCGGTCTCGCTGTGGGTGACGCGGTTGCGCAGCACGCCCAGCCGGGCGCTGCGGATGGTGACCTCGTCGCCGAGTTGGTGGGTGAAGCCGGCGCCGGGTTCGCCCCGGTCTTCGATGGGCGCGAAGAGCGTGCCGAGGAACAGCATGAAGCCGTCCGGGTACTGGTGCGCGGCCAGGGTCTGCGCGACGATGTCGGCCGGGTCGCGGCTGATGCTGGCCATGGTGTTGATGCCGCGCATGGTGAAGCCGTCGGTGCCGCGCACTTCCAGGTGCACGGTTTCCCGGCGCACGTCGTCCATGCCGAAGCTGCCATCGAACAGCCGGATGAAGGGGCCGATGGCGCAGGAGGCGTTGTTGTCCTTGGCCTTGCCGAGCAGCAGGGCGCTGCGGCCCTCGATGTCGCGCAGGTTGACGTCGTTGCCCAGCGTGGCGCCCACGATGTCTCCGCGGCCGTTTACGGCCAGCACCACCTCGGGCTCGGGGTTGTTCCAGGCCGAATCGGCGCGGATGCCGATCTCCTGGCCGGTGCCGACGGCTGACAGCACGGGGGCCTTGGTGAAGACCTCGGCGTCGGGGCCGATGCCGACTTCCAGGTACTGCGACCACAGGCCCTGCTGCTGCAGCAAGGCCTTCAGCGCCATCGCCTTGTCGGAGCCGGGGCGGATGTCCGCGAGGTTCTCGCCGATCAGCGCCTGCACCTTGCCGCGCAGCTCCTGCGCGCGCGATGCGTCGCCGCGCGCCTGTTCCTCGATCACGCGCTCGACCATGCTGGCGGCGAAGGTGACGCCCGCGGCCTTGACCACCTGCAGGTCGCAGGGCGCGAGCAGGAAGGGCAGGGCGGCATCGCGAGGGCCGAGCCGGCTGTTGCCCAGCAGTTCGTCCACTGCGCACAGGCGCTCGCCGGGTGCCTGGTGCGCGGCCTCTGCGGGCCGGTCGGCATCGAGCAGGGTGCTCATGGTGGGGAAGGTGCGGCTGATGTCGAACACGCCCTCGGGGCGCAGCGCCACCACCGCCGGGCCGCCCTGCGGGCCGTCCGTCCAGGCCCGGGCCACCAGCGTGCCGGCCAGCCCGTCTTCGGGCAGCAGCTTGTTCTTGTCGTCGTCGTTCATGCTTCTCGTCCTCGAAAGGGAATGCGCGGGCCGACGGAACGGCCCCGGTGCTCAGTGGTTGTGGCGGGGCGTCTGCTCGGCGATGCGGCGGAACTCGAGCGCGAAATCCAGCGTGGCGCCGTCGGCGAGCTGGCCGGTTTTCTCGCGGTAGAGCGCTTCCCAGGGCGAGCGGCTGGCGGGCACGGGGGGCGGAGGCAGTTCGCGGCGGCGGCGGGCGATCTCCTCGGGCGGCACCAGCGCGTCGCAGCGGCCCTGTTTGAGGTCGATCAGGATCAGGTCGCCGGTCTGCAGCCAGGCGAGGCCCCCGCCCGCCGCGCTCTCGGGCGAGGCGTTGAGGATCGAGGGACTGTCGGCGGTGCCGGATTGCCGGCCGTCGCCCAGCGTGGGCAGGGCCCGGATGCCGCGCTGGATCAGCGCGTCGGGCGGCTGCATGTTGACCACCTCGGCCGAGCCGGGCCAGCCCAGCGGGCCGGCGCCGCGCATGACCAGGATGCAGTCCTCGTCGATGCCGAGCGCCGGGTCGTTGATGCGTGCGTGGTAGTCCTCGGCGCCGTCGAAGACGATGGCCCGGGCCGTGAACACGTCTTCGTGGCCGGGCCGGCAGAGGTAGCGCGCGCGGAAGGCCTCGGAGATCACCGAGGTTTTCATGATGCCGAAGTCGAACAGGTTGCCGGACAGCACCAGGAAGCCTGCCTTGTCCATCAGTGGATCGGCGAAGGGGCGGATCACCTCGCGGTCCGTCGCTTCGCGGCCCTGCAGGTTCTCGGCGATGCTGCGGCCGGTGACGCTGGCGCAATCGCCGTGCAGGCGGCCGGCCTGCAGTAGCTCCCACATCACCGCGGGCACGCCGCCGGCGCGGAAGAAGCGCTCGCCCAGGTACTTGCCGGCGGGCTGCATGTTGACCAGCAGCGGCAGGTCGTAGGCGTGGTCCGTCCAGTCGCGCGGGTGGAGTTCGACGCCGGCGTGGCGCGCCATGGCCTGGATGTGCACCTGCGCGTTGCTGGAGCCGCCCGCGCAACTGACCACCGCCAGCGCGTTGAGGAAGCTCTCGCGGGTGAGCACGCGCGAGGGGCGCAGGTCTTCGTGCGCCATCTCGACGATGCGCCGGCCGGTGGCATAGGCCATTTGGCCGCGCTCGCGGTAGGGCGCGGGAATGGCCGCGCAGCCGGGCAGCGACAGGCCCAGCGCCTCGGCCACCGCGTTCATGGTGGAGGCCGTGCCCATGGTGTTGCAGTGGCCGGCGGAAGGTGCGCTGTCGCACGCGCGCTGCAGGAATTCCTCTTCGTCGATCTCGCCGGCCGCCAGCATGCGGCGGCTGCGCCAGATCACGGTGCCCGAGCCCACCAGTTCGTTGTCGTGCCAGCCATCGAGCATCGGCCCGCCCGAGAGCACGATGGCGGGAATGTCGACGGTGGAGGCGGCCATGATGCCGGCCGGCGTGGTCTTGTCGCAGCCGGTGGTCAGCACCACCGCGTCGATCGGGTAGCCGTAGAGGATCTCGACCAGGCCCAGGTAGGCGAGGTTGCGGTCCAGCGCGGCCGACGGCCGGCGGCAGTTCTCGAAGATCGGGTGGACGGGGAATTCGATCGGGATGCCGCCCGCGTCGCGGATGCCGTCGCGCACCCGGCGCGCCAGTTCGAGGTGGATGCGGTTGCACGGCGAAAGATCGCTGCCGGTCTGGGCGATGCCGATGATCGGCCGGCCCGAGCGCAGCTCCTCGGGCGTGAGCCCGTAGTTCATGAAGCGCTCCAGGTAGAGCGCGGTCATGTCGGAGCGCGCCGGGTCGGCGAACCAGTCGCGCGAGCGGAAGCGGCGGCCTTCGCCTTCGGGTGGGGGCATGTCGTTCTCGGTCACTTGCGGCGGGCCTTGTCCAGCTCGGCCATCATTTCGCGGGTGGTGTCCTCGCCGAATTCCTTGCTGTACTTGGCGACCACCGGCTGCAGCTTGTCGCGCAGCTTGGCCTGCTCCGCGGGCGGCAGTTCGGTCACCTGCATGCCGAGCTTCTTCAGCTCGCCGAGCGCCTTGGCCTCCAGCGCGCGTATCGCCTTGCGTTCGAAGGCGGTGGCTTCCTTCGCGGCCTCCTGCACGATCTTCTGCTCTTCGGCAGACAGGCCGTCCCAGGCCTTTTTGGACATGAGGAACACCCAGGTGCTGTAGATGTGGCGCGACAGCACGAGATGCTTCTGCACTTCGTAGAACTTGCTGGTGAGGATGGTCGCGGTGGGGTTCTCCTGGCCATCCACCGCTTTCTGTTCCATCGCCGAATAGAGTTCGGTGAAGGGCATGGGCGTGGCGTTGGCGCCCAGGGCGTTGAAGCTGTCGATGAACAACTGGTTCTGGATCACGCGCAGCTTCAGCCCGGCGAAGTCTTCGGCCTTCTGGATCGGGCGGCGCGAATTGGTGGTCTGGCGGAAACCGTTCTCCCAGTAGCCGAGGCCGACGAGGCCCTTCTCGGGCAGCTTGGCCAGCAGCTTCTGGCCGAAGGCGCTGTCGAGCACGGCATCGGCTTCCTCGCTGGTGTTGAAGGTGAGCGGCAGGTTCAGCACGCCGAAGTCCTTCACCACCGACACCAGGGTGGAGCTGTCGGGCACCGTCATCTCCAGGGTGCCGCCGCGCAGCGCGGAGATCATGGTGACGTCGTTGCCCAGCGTGCCGTTGGCGAACAGCTTGGCGCGCATCTTGCCGCCGCTTTTGGCCGCCAGCACCTCGCCGAAGTGCCGCGAGGCCTGGGCCTGCGGATGGTCGTCGGTGATGCCGGTGCCGATCTTGAAGGTGTGCTCGCGCACCTGCGCCAGGGCCGGGCCGGCCAGCGCGGCGGCCAGGGCCGTGGCCAGCGCGAACGTCTTGAAGGTGGTGTGGAATGGCATGTGTCTTGTCTCCTGCGGATGTTCTGGGGTGTCGCGGGGGTGCAGACTAGGGGGCGGCGCCTGTGGCGTCCAATCAGTGTTTTTCCACGGGACATTCCTTCCAGTTATCGGCCACCCAAAAATGCAGGGCAAACCCTTATCCATCGCCACCGCCTGCAGCCGCCTGCGCTCCCGGCACCTGCAGTTCCTCGACATCCTGGGGCGGACGCGCAACCTGCGGCTCACGGCCGAGCAGATGCACGTCACCCAGCCGGCCGCCACCAAGATCCTGCTGGACCTGGAAGAGATCTTCGATGCGCGCCTGTTCGAGCGCCTGCCGCGCGAAATGCGCCCCACCGAGCTGGGCCTGTTCGCGCTGGGCTATGCCGCCTCCGCGCTGGCGGGCCAGGCGAAGTTCGTGGACGAGTTCAATGCGCTCAAGCAGGGCGGCCACGGCCAGCTGTCCATCGGGGCCATCTCCGGCTCGGCCGCACGGCTGCTGACCACGGCCATCGCCGAGATGCAGCGGCGCCGGCCGATGCTGGTGCTCAAGGTGCGCGAGCAGAGCAGCGACCAGCTCATCGCCTGGCTGGGCGAGCGCCGAATCGACCTGATGATCGGCCGCTTCACCGACGAGGCGCAGCAGGCGGACTTCCAGTACGAGCGCCTGTCCGGCGAGACGCTGCAGGTGGTGGGCGGGCCGCACCATCCGCTGCGCGGCATCCAGGGGCTGGAGGTGGGGCGCCTCGCGCACTGGCCCTGGCTGCTCTACCCGGAATCGACGGCGCTGCGCAAGGTGTCCGACGACATCTTCCGGGCCATCGGCATGACGCCGACCTCGGGCGTGATGGAGACGCAGTCCTTCCTGTTCGCGCTGGAATCGCTGCGCATCACCGACATGCTGTCGCTGCAGCCCAGCGCGCTGGCCGACCGGTACATCGCCAAGGGCCTGCTCGCGCCCATCCACGTGGACGTGCCCCGGGCGATGCCCGACTACGGCATGCTGGTGCGCCAGGGCGAGACCCCGACGCCGGCGGCGCAGGCGTTCATGGAGGTGCTGCGGGATGTGGCGGGCGGGAAGGTGGTGGCTGCGCGGCGGTAGGAGCCGACGGGTCCCAGGTCAATACGGCAGGATCCCCGGCAACAACTGCCTGTCCAGCCGCTGCCGCCACCACTTGAGCGCCTCGCCCATGTGGTCCGGCCGCCAGGCCAGGAAGAAGGGCTCGTCCGGGCGCGGCGATTCCACTTCCAGTTCCACCAGGATGCCGGTCTCCAGTTCCGTGCGCACGCAGGCGCGGGGCACGAAGCCATGGCCCAGGCCCGCAGCCTGCGCGGCGATCTTGGCGTGCATGTGCGGCACGATGATGCGGCGCTGGCCCGACAGCAGGCCGATGGTGCGGTCGTTCGACGACCGTGCGCCGTCGCCCACCACCACGGCCGTGTGCTCCAGCAGGTCGCCGCGCGTGAGCGGGCGCTGGAGCCGGGCCAGCGGGTGCGTGGCCGTCACGCAGAACACGAACTGCAGCGTGCCCACGGGCACGGCCTTGTAGCCGCCACCGGCCGGGCCTTCGCCCGCGGCCACCACGATGTCGGCGCGCCCCTCGCGCAGGGCCTCCCAGGTGCCGGTCATCACGTCGCAGCCGATGCGCAGCCGCGTGCCGCAGTTCAGGTCTTCGAAGGCGCAGATGTCCTGGTTGAAGGCATGCGTGGGGATCAGCGAATCGTGCACCAGCCGCACCTCGGATTCGAAGCCCGTGGCGATCTGCCGCATGCGCGATTCCAGCTGCCCGGCACCGGCGAGCAGCCAGCGGCCCTCCTTGATCATTTCCTGCCCCGCGGGGGTGAGCGTCACGCGCGGGCCGTTGCGGGTGAACAGGGCAAAGCCCAGCTGCTCCTCCAGCCGGGCGATGGCGTACGAGATGGTGGACGGCACCTTGTGCAGCCGTTCGGATGCCCCGGCGAAGGAGCCGTGCCGGGCGATGGCGTCCACCAGTTCGATGGCTTCCAGGGAGAGTTTCAGCATGGTCGGGGTGGCTTGATCTGGATCATCGAAATTATCGATGATGGAAGGCCAAACCTTTCACCCTGATGCGCATCAAGGCGCCGGATACTTCCTTCGCCGCAGCACTGAACTCCCAGGGAAACCCGGGGAAAGCTCTCCGGGGCGCAGTGTGAATTCCATCGATTGAAGAAAGGACCGAAACCATGCTCGACATCCGCAAGGCCCAACACCGCGGCAACGCCAACCACGGCTGGCTGCACTCCCGCCACACGTTCTCGTTCGGCCACTACCGCGACGCGAACCAGCAGGGTTTCTCCGACCTGCTGGTCATCAACGACGACCGCGTGGCGCCTTCGAAGGGCTTCGGCACCCATGGCCACCGCGACATGGAAATCTTCTCCTATGTGCTCGAAGGCGCGCTGGAGCACAAGGATTCGATGGGCACGGGCTCGGTGATCCGCCCTGGCGACGTGCAGATGATGAGCGCCGGCACCGGCGTGCAGCACAGCGAGTTCAACCACTCGGCCGAAGAGCCCGTGCACTTCCTGCAGATCTGGATCGTGCCGAACAAGGTCGGTGCCCAACCGCGCTACCAGCAGGTGCACTTCACCGAGGCGGACAAGCGCGGCCGGCTGCGCCAGATCATCTCGCCGGAGGGCGCGGACGGATCGCTGGCCGTTCACCAGGATGCCCGCGTCTACGCCGGCCTGTTCAACGGGGACGAGTCTGCCGACCTGGCCGTGGGCGCCCACCGCAATGTCTATGTGCATGTGGCCCGCGGCAGCGTCGAGGTGAACGGCGAGCGGCTGGACGAAGGCGACGGCGCCCGCATCCGCAACGCCGGTGACCTGCACTTCGCCCAGGGCCGGGACGCCGAGGTGCTGGTGTTCGACCTGCGCCCCAACGAGCTGCCCATGATGCCCCATTGACCGGTCACGGCAGGTTCTTCCGTCGTTTCGTCCATTCCGCCATCCACCCACGTTCCAGGAGATTCCCATGCAAAACGCCAACGCTTCCGCCGCCCGTCCCGTCGCCGTCGCCCGCCCCGGAGCCCGCCTGCTCAACCCGCAGGACCACACGCTGATCATGATCGACTTCCAGTCGCAGATGGCCTTCGCCACGCACTCGATCGATCCGGTGCAGCTGCGCTCCAATGCCGCGCTGGTCGCGTCGGCCGCCGCCGGCTTCGGCGCCTCGACCATCCTGACCACGGTGGCGGAGAAGAGCTTCTCGGGCCCGATGTTCGATGAAGTGACCGGGCCGTTCCCCGGCCAGGCCCTGCTGGACCGCACGTCCATGAACACCTGGGAAGACGAGGCCGTGATCCGCCGCGTGAACGAGATCGGCAAGCCGCGCATCGTGCTGGCCGGCCTGTGGACCAGCGTGTGCATCGTGGGCCCGGCGCTGTCGGCCCTGGACCAGGGATTCGAGGTGTTCGTGATCGCCGATGCCTGCGGCGACATCTCGGTGGAGGCCCACAACCGCGCCATGGAGCGCATGGTGCAGGCCGGCGCGCAGCCCATCACCGCGCTGCAGTACCTGCTGGAGATGCAGCGCGACTGGGCGCGCGGCGAGACGTACGACATGACGACGGGCATCGCGAAGAAGTTCGGCGGCGGTTACGGCCTGGGCATCACCTACGCCAAGACCATGTTCAACGCCCACGAAGGCTGAAGGCAGGGCGCCCTGCCATCGTCAAACCCTTTGAAGGTCCGCACACCATGACTCCATCCACCGCTACCCCCGAACTGATTCTGCGCAACGGCCGCTTCACCACGCTGGACCGCGCCCACCCCACGGCGAGCGCCGTCGCCATCGCGCAGGGGCGCTTCACGCAGGTCGGTGACGACCGCGAGGTGATGGCGCTGGCCGGGCCGCAGACGCGGGTGATCGACCTGGGCGGGCGCAGCGTGCTGCCGGGGCTGATCGACAACCACCTGCACATCATCCGCGGCGGCCTGAACTTCAACATGGAGTTGCGCTGGGACGGGGTGAAGAGCCTGGCCGATGCGATGGCGATGCTCAAGCGCCAGGTGGACGTGACGCCCGCGCCGCAGTGGGTGCGCGTGGTGGGCGGCTTCACCGAGCACCAGTTCGTGGAAAAGCGCCTGCCCACGCTGGCGGAGCTCAACGCGGTGGCGCCGGACACGCCGGTGTTCATCCTGCACCTGTACGACCGCGCGCTGCTCAACGGCGCTGCGCTGCGGGCCGTGGGCTACGGCCGCGACACGCCCGCGCCGCCCGGCGGCGAGATCGTGCGCGACAGCGCGGGCAACCCGACGGGCCTGCTGCTGGCCAAGCCGAATGCGGCCATCCTGTACGCCACGCTGGCCAAGGGGCCGAAGCTGCCGCACGAGTACCAGGTGAATTCCACGCGGCATTTCATGCGCGAGCTCAACCGCCTGGGCGTGACCGGCGCGATCGACGCGGGCGGCGGCATGCAGAACTATCCCGACGACTACGCCGTGATCCAGGAGCTGGCCGATGCCGACCAGCTCACGATCCGCCTGGCCTACAACCTGTTCACGCAGAAGCCCAAGGAGGAGAAGGCCGATTTCCTGCACTGGACGGCCACCTCGCAGTACAAGCAGGGCACGGATTACTTCCGCCACAACGGCGCGGGCGAGATGCTGGTGTTCTCGGCCGCGGATTTCGAGGATTTCCGCCAGCCGCGCCCCGAACTCGCGCCGGAGATGGAGGGCGAGCTGGAAGAGGTGGTGCGCATCCTGGCGCAGAACCGCTGGCCCTGGCGCATGCACGCCACCTACGACGAGACCATCGACCGCGCGCTCCATGTGTTCGAGAAGGTCAACCAGGACACGCCGCTGGCCGGCCTGAACTGGTTCTTCGACCACGCCGAGACCATCTCGGAGAAGTCCATCGACCGCATCGCGGCCCTGGGCGGCGGCGTGGCCGTGCAGCACCGCATGGCCTACCAGGGCGAGTATTTCGTGGAGCGCTACGGCGCCGCCGCGGCCGAGGCCACGCCGCCGGTCAAGCGCATGCTGGAGAAGGGCGTGAAAGTCTCCGCCGGCACCGATGCCACCCGCGTCGCGAGCTACAACCCCTGGGTGTCGCTGTCGTGGCTGGTGACCGGCAAGACGGTGGGCGGCCTGCAGATCACGCCGCAGCGCAACTGCCTCACCCGCGACCAGGCGCTGCGCATGTGGACCGAGAACGTCACCTGGTTCAGCAATGAGGTCGGCAAGAAGGGTCGCATCCAGGCGGGCCAGCTGGCGGACCTGGTCGTTCCCGACCGCGACTTCTTCGCCTGCGCCGAATCCGAGATCGCCGACACGACGGCCCTGCTCACCGTGGTGGGCGGCAAGGTGGTATATGGCGCGGGTGATTTCGCCCGCTTCGACGAAGGCGCGCCACCGCCGGCCATGCCCGACTGGTCGCCCGTGCGCACCTTCCGCGGCTATGGCGCCTGGGGCGTGCAGGAAGGCGCGCCGCTGCAGGCCGTGATGCGCAACGCGGCGGCGAACTGCGGCTGCGCCAGCAACTGCAACCTGCACGGCCACGCGCACGCCACGGCCTGGAGCAGCAAGCTGCCCGTGTCCGACCTGCAGGGATTCTGGGGGGCGCTGGGCTGCGCCTGCTGGGCGGTGTGACGTGGACGGGATGCTGCATGCCGCGGCCGCCGCCTCCTGGGTGCAGCCGCTGGCCCTGCTGTGCCTGTGCGCGGCCTACCTGCAGGGTGGATGGGACAAGGCCCGCGATTTCCGCGGCGCGGTGGCCGAAATGCGCCGCTTCGGCCTGGCGCCGGCCGGGCCCATCGCCCTGGCCACCATCGCGCTGCAGTTCGGCGCATCGGCCCTGATCCTGTCGGGCTGGTACCGGTGGGCGGGGGCGCTGGCCCTCGCCGGTTTCACCGCCATCGCGGCTTTTCTGGCGGACCGTTTCTGGACGCAGGCGCAGCCCGAGCGGCAGCGCAGCGCCAACGCATTCTTTGAACATTGGGGCCTGGTGGGCGGCATGCTGCTCGTCGCCTGGCACGACCTGGGAGGCCACCATGCCGGATAACCACACTTCCGCCAAAGCATCGGGCAGCTTCGCGCCGCTCGCCATTCCCGTCTTCGCCGTGCTGTGGGCCGCCACGGTGCTGGGCAACATCGGCAGCTTCATGCGCGACGTGGCCAGCGCCTGGATGGTGACGGAGCTGTCCTCCAGCCCCGCGGCCGTGGCGCTGATCCAGACGGCGGCCACGCTGCCCGTCTTCCTGCTGGCGATTCCCGCGGGCGTGCTGTCCGACATCCTGGACCGCCGCCGCTTCCTGATCGGCGTGCAGGTGCTGCTGGGCGCCGTCAGCGGCACGCTGCTGGTGCTGGCCCACACGCAGGCGCTGACGGTGGAGTGGCTGGTAGCGCTCACCTTCGTGGGCGGCATCGGCGCGGCATTGATGGGCCCGACCTGGCAGTCCATCGTGCCCGAGCTGGTGCCGCGCAGCGAGCTCAAGAGCGCCGTGGCGCTGAATTCGCTGGGCATCAACATCGCCCGTGCCATCGGGCCGGCCGCGGGCGGCCTGCTGCTGGCGAGCTTCGGCGCCGCGGCGGCCTACGGGCTCGACGTGCTGAGCTATGTGTTCGTGATCGCCGCGCTGCTGTGGTGGAAGCGCCCGCCGGCCGAGGCTTCGGCGCTGAACGAGCAGTTCTTCGGCGCCTTCCGGGCCGGGGTGCGCTATGCCCGTGCCAGCCGCGAACTGCACGTGGTACTGCTGCGCGCGGCGGTGTTCTTCCTGTTCGCCAGTTCCGTCTGGGCGCTGCTGCCGCTGGTGGCGCGCCGCATGCTGGGCGGCACGGCCGGCTTCTACGGCGTGATGCTGGGCGCGGTGGGAGCGGGCGCCATCCTGGGCGCGGTGCTGCTGCCGCAACTGCGCCGGCGCCTGGATACCGACGGGCTGGTGCTGCTGGCCTCGGCCGTCACGGCGGTGGTGATGGACGTGCTGGCCCTGGCGCCGCCGCAGTGGGCCGCCGTGGCGCTGATGCTGGTGCTGGGCCTGGGCTGGATCATCGCGCTGACCACGCTCAACGGCGTGGCGCAGGCGGTGCTGCCCAACTGGGTGCGGGGCCGCGGGCTGGCCATCTACCTGATGGTGTTCAACGGGGCCATGGCGCTGGGCAGCCTGGGCTGGGGCCTGGTGGCCGGCCAGCTGGGTCTGCCGGCCACGCTGCTGGCCGGGGCGGCCGGGCTGGTGGCGGTGTCGCTGGTGTTCCATCGCATCAAGCTGCCCACGGGCGAAGCCGACCTGCAGCCGTCCAACCACTGGCCCGAGCCGCTGCTGGCCGCACCCGTGGCGCACGACCGCGGCCCGGTAATGGTGCAGATCGAGTACCGCGTGCGGCGGCACGACCTGCCCGCCTTCCTGCAGGCCATGCAGCATGTGGCCCGCGAGCGCCGCCGCGACGGTGCCTACGCCTGGGGCGTGGCCGAGCACAGCGGGGAGCCGGGGCGGGTGATCGAATGGTTCCTGGTCGAATCCTGGGCGGAGCACCTGCGGCAGCACCGGCGCGTCTCGCGTGCCGATGCCGACCAGCAGGCCGAGGCACGGCGCTTCCACATCGGGCCGGAGGCCCCGGTGGTGCACCACTTCCTGGCGCTGGATCCACGCGATCCCGCGGCCTCCGTGCCGCGGGACCCGGACGACCATGGCCATGGCGCCGGCGGAGCGGCCTGAACTCCCCTGGACTGTGTCTGGACCTTTTGTCGCTTGATGAGCTCGGCCACCGGATGGCGGGCGGGCATGGCCAGCGCATGGCCTTCGGCAGCACCACGGCCACCACGCTCGACGAAAGCCAGGTGGCGGTGGTGACGGGCTGGGTGGTAATGAACCGCTGAAGGCGGCTCAGGGGGCCGTCAAGGTCTCGACTTCCACCGCGCAGTCGTAGAACGTGGGCGCGGCCCCCAGGTCCGTCAGGGCCTGCCCGGTCACCTCGTTCACGTTCGTGCCCTGCAGGCCGAACTTGCGCCACCAGATGCCCAGGCCATGGACCACGCCCGCCCGCGCGCGGCCGTTGAGCGCCACGCGGCAGGCGTAGCTGCCGCGGTCGTTGAACACCCGTACCGTGGCACCTTCCGCGATGCCGCGCGCGGCGGCGTCTTCGGGATGCATCTCCAGCAGCGGCTCGCCCTCGATCTGGCGCAGGCTCTTCACGTTCACGAAGGTGGAATTCAGGAAGTTGCGCGCGGGCGGCGAAATCATCGCCAGCGGGTAGCGGCCGCCGGGCTGCGCGGGCTCGTGGTTGGGCAGGTAGTCCGGCAGCGGGTCCAGCCCCTGCGCGGCCAGCCGCTCGCTGTGGAACTCGCAGCGGCCCGAGGGCGTCGGGAAGCCGCCTTCCGCGAACGGCGCATCGGGGATGGCCAGCGTGGCGAAGCCCGTGTCCAGCAGCTGCTGGAAGTCCACGTGGCCGCCATAGGCCTGCCGGCACAGGTCCTCGTCGCTGTCTGTGAAGCAGGGCTCGGTGAAACCCATGCGCGCGGCCAGTTCGCGGAACACCTGCGTGTTGGGTTGGGACTGGCCGACCGGTGCCACGGCCGGGCGGTTCAGCAGCACGTCGGTGTGGCCGTAGGCCACGTGCACGTCCCAGTGCTCCAGCTGCGTGGTGGCGGGCAGCACGTAGTCCGCGTAATCGGCCGTGTCGGTCTGGAAGTGTTCCAGCACCACGGTGAACAGGTCGTCGCGCGCGAAGCCGCGCACGACCTTCGTCGAATCCGGCGCGACGGCCACGGGATTGCTGTTGTAGACCACCAGCGCCTCGATGCGCGGGCCGAACCCGGCGGACGCATCGCGCAGCAGGTCGTCGCCGATGGTGGACATGTTGACCGTGCGCGGCATCCGCCCGCCGGGCAGCAGGTCCGGCCGGTGCAGCGCCTGCCGCTGCACGGGGAACTGCCCCGAGCTCGACAGCAGCAGCCCGCCCGCGCGGTGCCGCCAGGCGCCCACGAGCGCCGGCAGGCAGGCCACGGCGCGCGTGGCATTGCCGCCGCCGCGCGCGCGCTGCATGCCGTAGTTGAGGCGGATGGCGGCCGGCCGCGTGGTGCCGTAGTCGCGCGCCAGCTGCCGGATCTGCTCCACCGGCAGCCCGCATACCGCCGCCGCGCGCTCGGGCGGCCAGGCCAGCGCACGCTCGCGCAGGCCTTCCCAGCCCACGGTGTGGCGCGCGATGTAGTCGTGGTCCAGCCAGTCGTTCGCGATCAGCTCGTGCATCAGCGCCAGCGCCAGCGCGGCGTCGGTGCCGGGCAGCAGCTGCAGGTGCTCGTGGCACTTGTCGGCCGTCTCGGTCCTGCGCGGGTCGATGCACACCAGCCGGGCGCCCGCGCGCTTGGCCTGCTGCGCATAGCGCCAGAAGTGCAGGTTGCTGCCGATGGAGTTGCTGCCCCAGATGAGGATCAGCTGCGATTCGGCGAAATGCTCCACCTTCATGCCCACCTTGCCGCCCAGCGTCTGGTTCAAGCCCTCGCCGCCGGCCGCGGCGCAGATGGTGCGCCCGAGCAGCGAGGCGCCCAGGCGGTGGAAGAATCGCCGGTCCATGCTCTCGCCCTGCACCAGGCCCATGGTGCCGGCGTAGCTGTAGGGCAGGATGGCCTGCGGGTCGCGCGCCGCGATGGCGCCCAGGCGAGATGCGATATCCGAGAGCGCCTCGTCCCAGCCCACGGGCTCGAATTGCCCGTTGCCCTTGGGGCCGACGCGGCGCAGCGGCGTGAGGATGCGGTCCGGGTGGTTCGTGCGATCGGCGTAGCGCGACACCTTGGCGCAGAGCACTCCGTCGGTGTGGCCATGGGCCGGGTTGCCCTGCACCCGCACGGCCACGCCGTTTTCCACGGTGGTGACCAGGGCGCAGGTATCGGGGCAGTCGTGCGGGCATGCGCCGCGCACCTGCAGGGGCGCGCCGGACGGCGCGGGAGTGTGCGAAATGGTTTCCATCGTGGGCATCGTGCAGGGCGGGGCGATACACTGCGCGCGCATGCGGACTGGGCAGGCACTGCGCGGTCTTTCCAGGTTTCAACAACATCGGGGCCGGATCTGCCGCAAGCCGGCTGTCGAGCCCCAAGGGGGGATTTCACCATGAAGCAGGCAGTTCTGGGGCGCAGGCGGTTTTCCATCGGCCTGGGCATGGCCGCGGTCGCGGGGTTCGGGCCGGCGCGCGCGCAATCCGAAGGGCCCATCGTGCTCGGCCAGTCCGCGCCGTTTTCCGGGCCGTCCGCCCAGCTGGGCGTGCAGTTCCACGCGGGCGCGAAGCTGTATTTCGACGCACTGAACGCCCAGGGCGGCATCGGCCGGCGGCCGGTGGAACTGCGCACGCTGGACGACGGCTACGAGCCCGACCGGTGCGCGGCCAACACCCGCAAGTTCATCGAGCAGGACGTGCTGGCCCTCTTCGGCTACGTGGGCACGCCCACCAGCCTCGCGGCGCTGCCGCTGTTCAACCAGGCCAAGGTGCCCTTCTTCGCGCCCTTCACCGGGGCGGAGGCGCTACGCCAGCCGTTCAACCGCCTGATCTTCCACGTGCGCGCCTCGTACAACGACGAGACGGCCGTGATCGTGCGGCAGCTCACCCACCTGGGGCTGCGCAGGATCGCCGTGCTCTACCAGGACGACGCCTACGGCAAGGCGGGCCTGGATGGCGTCACGCTCGCCCTGGCGCAGGACCAGCTCAAGCCGCACGCCACGGCGACCGTGCCCCGCAATTCGGTGGAAGTGGCTCCGGCCGTGGACAAGCTCGTGGCCGCCCGCCCCGAGTCCATCGTGCTGGTCACCACCTATGCGGCGAGCGCCGCCTTCGTGCGCGCGGCGCGCAAGGCGGGCTATGGCGGCACCTTCTACAACCTCTCCTTCGTGGGGACGCAGGCCCTGGCCGATGCGCTGGGCCGGGACGGCGCGGGCGTGGTCGTCTCGCAGGTGATGCCTTCGCCCTACCAGACCACGCGGCAGATCGCCCGGGAGTTCCAGGACGCGATCAAGAAGGGCGGCGGCAAGGTGCAGGCCAACTATTCGAGCATGGAAGGCTTCGTGGCCGCCCGGGTGTTCGCCGAAGGCCTGCGGCAGGGCGGCGGCAAGCCCACGCGCGAGTCGCTCGTCGCTGGCCTGGAAGCCATCGGCTCCGCGACGGTCTCGGGCTATCCGATCAGCCTCAGCAGCAGCAGCCACGCGGGCTCGCGCTTCGTCGAGATGTCGATGCTGACCGGGGACGGCCGGGTGATGGTCTGAAGCCTCCTCAGAGGCCCTCGAACTCCCGCGTCTGCGCCAAGCCGCGCATGAAGGCCTCGCAGCGGGCGAGCTGCTCGAGGCTCACGTACTCGTCGGGCTGGTGGGCCTGTCGGATGCTGCCCGGGCCGCAGACCACGGTGGAAATGCCGGCATTCTTGAAGAGGCCGGCCTCGGTGCCGAAGGCGACCAGCGTGGTGCCGGCCTCGCCCGCGAGGCGCTGGGCCAGGCGCGTGACGGGGTCCTGCGCGCTGCCCAGGAAGCTCGGGATCTCGCAGATGGTGTCGAAGGTGATGCCCGTCTGCGGCGCCACCGCCTGCATCGCGGGCTCCAGGGATCGCGCATAGGCCACCACCTCGGCCTGCATGCGGGCCGCGTCGGCCGTGGGCAGGTCGCGGAATTCGTAGCGGAACTCCGCGTCGCGCGGCACCACGTTGTCGGCGATGCCACCATGGAACTGGCCCACGCTGGCGGTGGAGAAGGGCACGTCGAAGCCGTCGAAACGCGGCTCCTCTCGCTCGAAGCCCTCGGCCATGTCGCGCACGCGACCGACCACACGCGCAGCCATCTCGATCGCGTTCACCGAATGCGGCGTGAGCGAGGAGTGCGCCTCCTTGCCGCGCACGCAGCAGCGGTAGCGGTACACGCCCTTGTGCGCGATGGCCGGCACCATGTCGGTGGGTTCGCCCACGATGCAGGCCAGGGGCCGCACGCCGGCATCGCGCAGGTCGGCGATGAGTTCGCGCGCGCCGAAGCAGCCCACCTCCTCGTCGTAGCTGAACGCGTAATGGATGGCGAAGGGCGCATCGCTCTCCAGGAACTGGCGCGCCTGCGACAGCGCGATGGCGATGAAGGCCTTCATGTCGGCGCTGCCCCGGCCGTAGAGCCGGCCGTCCTGCACCGTTGCCGAGAGCGGGTCCATGCTCCAGTCCTGGCCGTCCCAGGGCACCGTGTCGGTGTGGCCCGAGAGGATGATGCCCGCGGGCTTGCCCTCGCCCAGGGTGGCGAACAGATTGGCCTTGGTCTTGCTTGCGTCGTAGGTCAGCCGGCACTTCACGCCGAGGCGATCCAGTTCCGTCCGGATGAAATCGATGAGCTCCAGGTTGGAACGGTGGCTCACGGTGTTCATGCGCACCAGGGCCTGGGCGAGCGAGAGGGCGTGTTCTGACAGCATCGTGGGGGTGTGGAATAACCCTGTCTGGTGCGCGTGCGGAGGCAGGGCTAGACTCTCCGCAACCTGAGGAAACACCCATTATGAAACTCATCGACTCCATCGTCACCGAGGCGGCATCCATCGCCGCCGTGCGCCGCGACATCCATGCGCACCCCGAGCTGTGCTTCGAGGAAGTGCGCACGGCCGACATCGTGGCCGCCAAGCTCGCCGAGTGGGGCATCCCGATGCATCGCGGGCTGGGCAAGACGGGCGTGGTGGGCATCGTGCACGGCCGCGACGGCGGCGCCTCGGGCCGCGCGGTGGGCCTGCGCGCCGACATGGACGCGCTGCCCATCACCGAGTTCAACACCTTCTCGCACGCCAGCACCCACCCCGGCAAGATGCACGCCTGCGGGCATGACGGCCACACGGCCATGCTGCTCGGCGCGGCCCAGCATTTCGCGAAGCACCGTGACTTCGACGGCACGGTCTACCTGATCTTCCAGCCGGCGGAAGAGGGCGGCGGCGGCGCACGCGTGATGATCGAGGACGGCCTGTTCACGCAGTTCCCGATGGAGGCCGTGTTCGGCATGCACAACTGGCCCGGCATGCGCGCCGGCCAGTTCGCGGTCAGCCCCGGCCCCGTCATGGCCTCGTCCAACGAGTTCAAGATCGTCATCCGCGGCAAGGGCAGCCATGCCGCCATGCCGCACATGGGCATCGACCCCGTGCCCGTGGCCTGCCAGATGGTGCAGGCGTTCCAGAACATCATCAGCCGCAACAAGAAACCGGTGGATGCCGGCGTGATCTCGGTCACCATGATCCATACCGGCGAGGCCACCAACGTGGTGCCCGACAGCTGCGAACTGCAGGGCACGGTGCGCACCTTCACGCTGGAAGTGCTCGACATGATCGAGCAGCGCATGAAGCAGGTGGCCGAGCACACCTGCGCCGCCCACGACGCCACGTGCGAGTTCGAGTTCCACCGCAACTATCCGCCCACGGTGAATTCCCCGGCCGAGGCCGCGTTCGCGCGCCGCGTGATGGAAGGCATCGTGGGCGCGGAGCACGTCTCCCCGCAGGAGCCCACCATGGGCGCGGAGGATTTCGCGTTCATGCTGCAGGCCAGGCCCGGTGCCTATTGCTTCATCGGCAACGGTGAAGGCACGCACCGCGAGATGGGCCATGGCGGCGGCCCCTGCACTCTGCACAACCCGAGCTACGACTTCAACGACGACCTGCTCCCGCTGGGCGCCACCTACTGGGTGGAACTGGCCCGGCAGTGGCTGTCGTCCCCGCGGCCCGCCGCCTGACGCCTGGCCCCGGGCGCGCCACGGCCTGCATGCCGGGCCGTGGCGCATCTCTTGCGGCCCGCTTCCCCTGCCGCCCCTTTCCTGCCGCGGCTGCGGGAAGGGCCTGCGCTTTCTGCTCCTGCCGCCTTTTCCGTCCGACATGTTTCCCCAGGAATCTCCCAGGATGATCGCCCCCGCGCACGCGTTTTCCTCCACTTATGCGCAGGCCCGCGCACGGTTCCTCGATGCGGCGGCCGCGGCCGGCCTCGCGGTGGAGTCGCACCCGCATCCGCTGCCGGGCCGCGAAGGCGAGGCACTGGCGATGGACGTGGTGCGCGACGGGCCGGCCGATGCGCACCGCCTGCTCATCCTGAGCAGCGCCTGCCACGGCGTGGAAGGCCATTGCGGCAGCGGGGTGCAGGTGTTCGCGCTGCACGACGCGGCGTGGCGCGCGCGGGCCCGGGATGCGGGGCTGGCGGTGCTCTACATCCACGGGCTGAATCCGCACGGCTTCTCGCACACGCGCCGCGCAACGCACGAGAACGTGGACCTGAACCGCAATTTCCAGGACTTCGGCCGACCTCTGCCGGTCAACGGGGCCTACCGCGATGTCGCGCCGCTGTTGCTGCCGGCGCAGTGGCCTCCGTCGCCGGAGAACGAGCGTGCCGTGGCCGCGTTCATCGCCGAGCGCGGCGAAGCGGCCTGGCAGGCGGCCATCACCGCGGGGCAGCACGAGTTCCCGCAGGGGATGTTCTTCGGCGGCACCGGGCCCACCTGGAGCCACCTCACCCTGCGACGCGTGCTGCGCATGCACGGCGCGGCCGCGCGGCACATCGGCTGGATCGACCTGCACACGGGCCTCGGGCCGGGCGGCCATGGCGAGCGCATCTACGCCGGCCGCAACGATGCCGCCGCCATCGCGCGTGCGCGGGCCTGGTGGGGCGGAGGCGGCGCGACGCCGGTCACGTCGATCTACGACGGCTCGGCGAGCTCCGCCTTCCTCACCGGACTCATGTGGAACAGCGTGTACGAAGAGTGCCCGCAGGCCGAAATGACCGGCATCGCGCTCGAATACGGCACCGTGCCCATCCTGGAGGTGCTGCAGGCCCTGCGCGCCGACCACTGGCTGCACCTGCACCCCGAGGCGCCCTCCGGCCAGGCGGAGGCGATCCGGCAGCAGGTGCTGGCCGCGTTCTACACCGACACGCCGGCGTGGAAGGCGCGTATTGTCGAGCAGGCGCGCGAGGCGCTGCTGCAGGCCGCCGACGGCCTGGCCGGCCGGCCCTGACGGCTGCGCGGCCCTGTCCCGCGGGATGGGCGAAAGGCACGGCCTACAGCGATTTTCGTCACCCGCCTTCCGCAGCGTGGCGCGTGCCCCCTGGTTTTTTCGCGAATTCTTGCAAACAATGTCGAGACACCAACCACATCGGCAGTGACCGGGGCGGGAGAGGGCGCTCCGGAAGACCACACGGCCGTTCACCGTGAAGGGAGGAGCACCCATGGAAGGGCAAGCAACAGGCCGCTGGACGATGGCGCGGCGTTTGATGGCGATCAACGCGCTCATCTTCGTGCTGCTGGCGGTCGCGGCCGTCTCGATCTGGACCATGATGGAGCGGCTCAGCCACGATGCCGAGGTGGTCCGCGCCTACAACGTTCCGCAGTTGCAGCGCATCGCTGAGCTGGAGCTGAACGTCACGCGGGTCTCTCTGCAGCTACGGCACGCCATCCTCTCGCGCACGCCCGAGGAACTCAACGCCACCCTGGCCGACATCGCGGCAAAGCGTGCCCTGCTGCAGAAGACGCTGAAGGATTTCGGCGACAACATGATCTCCGACGACGGCCGCCAGGCCTATGCCCCGATCCCGGCCCTGATGGACGAGTTCTGGGCCACCGGCACCGACAACATCCAGCTCATCCAGGCCGGCCGCAAGGATGAGGCGTTCGCCATGCTGGTGGACCGCACGATCCCCGCGCGCAACCGCCTGCTGGCGCCGCTCGGGAAGGAAAAGGAGCGCCAGGGCGAACGCCTGTCCGAGCGCATCAATGATGTGCAGGAACTGGCCAAGACCGACCGCAACCTCGCCACGATCGCGGTGCTGATCGTGGTGGCCTGTCTCGCCGGGCTGAGCTGGTACCTGCGGTCCGTGGTGCGCCAGCTGGGTGCGGACCCGCCCGACCTCAAGCGGGTGGCCCTGGCCGTGGCGGGGGGCAACCTGGCCGTGGACGTGCCGGTGCGCGCGCGGGACGGCGCCAGCGTGATGGCCGGCCTGGGCTCGATGCGCGATCGGCTCGCGGCCGTGGTGACCACCGTGCGGTCCAGTTCGGAAAGCGTGTCTTCCGCCAGCCGCGAGATCGCGGCGGGCAACCACGACCTGTCGGCCCGCACCGAGCGGCAGGCCTCCGCGCTGGAGCAGACCGCCGCATCCATGGAAGAGCTCGGTTCGACCGTGCGCCGCAACGCCGACAGCGCGCGCCGCGCCAACGAACTGGCCCAGGCCGCCTCCAGCGTGGCGGCCGATGGCGGCACCGTCGTCGCGCAGGTGGTGGACACCATGAAGGAAATCCAGGACAGCAGCCGGCAGATCGGCGACATCATCGGCGTGATCGACGGCATCGCCTTCCAGACCAACATCCTCGCGCTGAACGCGGCCGTGGAAGCCGCGCGCGCCGGCGAGCAGGGCCGCGGATTCGCCGTGGTGGCGGCCGAGGTGCGCACCCTCGCGCAGCGCAGCGCCACGGCGGCCAAGGAAATCAAGGAGCTCATCACCGGCAGCGTCGAGCGCGTGGGCCGCGGCAGCGAACTCGTGGACCGGGCGGGGGCCACCATGACGGAAGTCGTCGCCTCGATCCGCCGTGCCACCGACCTCATGGGCGAGATCAGCGCCTCCAGCGCCGAGCAGAGCCAGGGCGTGGACCAGATCGCCGAAGCCATCACCCACGTGGACCAGGCCACGCAGCAGAACGCCGCACTGGTGGAGCAGATGGCCGCGGCGGCCAGCAGCCTGAGCACCCAGGCGGCCGAACTGGTGCGTGCCGTGGAGGTGTTCCAGCTGGGGCGTGCACCGGCCGTGGCGCCGCACCACGCACCGCCCGCCGGGCCGCCGGCCGCCTCCCCCCGGGCCGCGCCCCGCAGCCCGGTGGCAGCGCCGGCCCCTTCCGCTGCGCGGGCGGTGCATCCGCCACGGTCCGTGCCGTCCCTGCCCGGCCGGACGGCGGGCAAGCCGCCGGCCGCCTCGGCCCCTCCGGCGCCCGCTGCCCGGCCGTCCCCGGCCGCCAGCCCCGCTGCGGGTGGCGCGGACGACTGGGAGATGTTCTGACAGAGGCGTCTAAGATATCCACTCCATCCACCCGGAGACACGCTTTCCCATGTCCGACCTGAACGCTGCTTTCGAAGCCGCCGTGGCCCAGTCCAAGAACCTCAGCGAGCGCCCCGACAACCCGACGCTGCTCAAGATCTACGCACTCTACAAGCAGGCCACCGCGGGCGACAACGCGGAAGCCCGCCCCGGCTTTTCCGACGTCGTGGGCCGCGCCAAGTGGGACGCCTGGACCAAGCTCAAGGGCACGGACGGCGATGCCGCGAAGCAGCAGTACATCGACCTGATCGAATCCCTGGGCTGACCGGCGCCGCGCGGCGTCCGTCCCGCGTCAATCGGCGGCCGGCGGGGGCGCGGCGCCGCGGGACGCCGGCAGCGCGGCGCGCAGCTCCCGCAGCCGCTCGTCCGGCGGCAGCGCGGCCAGCCGGCGCACGGCCTGGTAGAACCGCGGCCAGTCGCCCCCTTCCCTCCGGAACAGCGCCTCGAAGGCGGGCACGAGGTCGTCATAGGCTGCCTGCGCGCCGAAGGCCGCATTGTTGGCTTCGGCCACCCAGCGGTCGTAGCCCGCGATCTGCGCGGGCTGAGTGCCCTGCGCCAGCCAGCCGGCACGCAGTTCGGCGTACCGGGCGCGGAATTGCTCCATCGCCTCGCGCTTGTGCTCCTGCAGCCCGGGCTGGCTCCCTTCCCCGGCAGACCGTGCATACAGCTCCGCCAGCCGCTCGCGCGTGTCCCGGGCCAGCGACCGGAACGCCGTGCGCCGTTCCTCGCCCAGCGCGTATTCGGCCCGGGCCTGCGGCGTGGCCCGCTCGGCGAGCCAGCGGGCCACGCCGAGCCGCTCCACCGCCGTGGCGAACGATTCGTTGAACATCGTGTCGCCGTTGGCATACACCACCTGGTGGGCCAGTTCGTGGAACAGCAGTCGCACGAAATCCCCCTCGGGCCAGCCGATGAAGGTATTGAGCAGCGGATCCCCGCCCAGCCAGTTGGTGTAGCCCAGCGTGGAATAGGCGGGCACGCCGTACACGGCCGTCTCCAGCCCGCCTGCGGCGAGGCGCGCGGCCTCCGCCCGTGCGTCGCCTTCCGCGAAGTAGCCCCGGTAGCCGATGCAGCCGGTGATCGGAAAGCACCAGGTGTGCAGCGTGAGCGAATCGGGCGGCGCGGCCACCACGTTCCAGACGGCGGCGCGGCGGCCAAGGTCGGCATAGCGGCGGTAGCTGGCGTTGTCGGGCAGGTGCAGTTCCTTGACCGCGAACGCACGCGCCTGCTGCGCGAGCTCCAGCCGGGCCCGCAGCGGCGCGGCGGTGCCGGGCCGCGCGATCCAGTCGTCCACCGGTTCCGCAGCGCGCATGATCTGCAGGTGGCCGCGCACCGATTGCCAGTAGTAGCCCAGCGTGTCGCCGGTATGGGCGCAGCCCGCGAGCAGGGCGCCTGCGAGGCCGGCGGCCGCGAGGCGCGCAGTGCGGGCAGGGGAGGGGGGCAGGGAAGTCATGGGGCGAAGAGGCGGGCGAAACGGATGTGAAACGGTCCGCAGGAGCACGGTGGAGTGTACGGAGCGGCGGCCGGTTCCCGGCGGCGGCTCCCTAGAATGGCGCCATGCCCCACGATCCCCTTGCGCCCGCTGCCGAACCGGCGCCCACCGTGGCCGCCGCCCCCGCGTTGCCCGAAGGGCTGTTCGCGGATGGCCCGGCCGAGCCTGCCCGCTGCTTCTGGTGCCGCGCCACGCCGCTCTACCGCCACTACCATGACCATGAATGGGGCTTTCCGGTCAGCGACGACCGGCGCCTGTTCGAAAAGCTCTGCCTGGAGGGCTTCCAGGCCGGCCTGAGCTGGATCACCATCCTCAACAAGCGCGAAGCCTTCCGCGCGGGGTTCGCGAACTTCGATGCCGAGCGCATGGCGGATTTCGACGAGGCTGACGTGGCGCGCCTGCTGGCCGACCCGGGCATCGTGCGCCACCGCGGCAAGATCGAGTCGGCCATCCGCAATGCGCGCCGCGTGCTGGAGTTGCGGCGTGAATTCGGCACCCTGGCGCACTACGTGTGGCGCTTCGCCCCGGCCGCGGCCGAGGGGCGCCCCGAACGGCTCACGCTGGCGGCCGCGAAGGCGCTCACCACCGCGCCGGCCGCCATGGCCCTGTCCAAGGACCTGAAGAAGCGCGGCTTCGGCTTCGTCGGGCCGACCACGATGTACGCCTTCATGCAGGCCATGGGCCTGGTCAACGACCACATCGAGGGCTGCGCCACGCGCGAGGCGGCCCAGGCCGCGCGCGCTGCTTTCCAGGTGCCCGGGCCCGTGCGCTGAACGGCCCCGCGCACAAAAAAGCCCTCGCGCAGGAGGGCTTCGGGGCGCAGGGGCGGCCGCACGGGGCGCCGCCGCGGCAAAAAGGGGGCTCAGCCGCCCTTCTTGGAGCGCTTGCCGGGGTTCTTCTTGCTGCGCGTGGCGACGCCGCGCTCCAGGCTCACGCGCTGGCCGCGGCCGCCCGTGGGCAGGGACATGCCGGGCAGCGGCTTCGGTTGGGGGGTGCGCTTGCGGTCGGCTTCGGTAACGATCTTGTTGCCCATGGTGTGAGACTCCTGCTGGAACGTGCTGTGAAAACCCTCTATTAAGCCATAGACGGGCCGCAGGGCGTTCTGGCGGCCGGGTTTGTAAGACAGTTGCCATTGACGCTCGCCGGGGGCGGTCCAACAATCCTCCCCATGAATCCCCTGCTGCGCGCCCTGGAAGAGCGGCTGGCCGTGTCGCCGGTCGGGCTCGCACTGGAGCTGCCCGGGGGGGAGCGGCTGGGCGTGCGCGATGCGCGCGTGGTGCTGCGCTTCCGCGACGCGATGGCGCTCGCCGCCCTTGCGCGGGGCAAGGTGGGCGACGTGGGCGCCGCCATCGTGGAGGGCCGCGTGGCCATGGAAGGGCGCGTGCGCGACCTCATGGCCGCGGCCGGCGCCCTGCTGCGGGGCGATCCGGCGCACGGGTCGTCCCACTGGGGCGCCGCGCTGGCGCACCGGATCCGCTCCTACCGCCTGCACACGCTGGGCCGGGACGCGCGGCAGATCCAGTTCCACTACGACCTTTCCGACCGCTTCTACGCGCTGTGGCTCGATCCGCGCCGCGTGTATTCCTGCGCCTACTACCGCGACGCCGACATGCCGCTCGCCCGGGCGCAGGAGGCCAAGCTGGACCACATCTGCCGCAAGCTGCGCCTCGCGCCCGGCGACCGCTTCCTGGACATCGGCGCGGGCTGGGGCGGGCTGCTGCTCTGGGCCGCGGAGCACTATGGCGTGGAAGGCACCGGCATCACGCTCTCGCGCAACCAGCATGCGCACGTGGCGCGGCTCATCGAGGAGAAGGGCCTGTCGGGCCGGGTGCGCATGCTGCTGTGCGACTACCGCGACCTGCCGCGCACCGCACAGCGGCCGTTCGACAAGATCGCCTCCGTGGGCATGTTCGAGCACGTGGGGCGCGCGCGCCTGCCGGAGTATTTCGCCTGCGTGCACGGCCTGCTGCGCCCCGGCGGGCTGCTGCTCAACCACGGCATCACCGCGGGCGGCGTGGACAATGACCAGCTCGGTGCCGGCATGGGCGACTTCATCGAGAAATACATCTTTCCCGGCGGCGAGCTGGTGCACGTGGGCGCCGTGCTGCACGACATGGCCGGTGCCGGCCTGGAGATGGTCGATACCGAGAACCTGCGCCCGCACTATGCGCGCACGCTCTGGGCCTGGTCGGATGCGCTGGAGGAGCGCCTGGCCGAGGCCGAGGCCATCCTGTCGGAAGAGGCCGGGGCCGATCGCGGCGCCAGGGCGCTGCGCGCCTACCGCCTCTACCTGGCCGGCAGCGCCATGGGATTCGAGCGCGGATGGATGGCGCTGCACCAGATGCTCGCCATCCGGCCCGACGGCCGCACCGATTCCGGCCCCATGCCGGGCGCGCAATCCGGCTACCCTTTCCAGCGCGGCTACATGTACGAGGGCCTGCCACCAGCCTCCTGAATCGGCTCCGTTTTTTTACCTGTCCCCTTCCCGATCCATGCTCTACAAATTCAAGTCCCGCGCCACGGCCGACATCATCATGCTGCAGCCCCACGGCCGCCAGATCCTGCAGGCGATCGGCAAGTCCCCCGACGATGCGCACGGCATCATCACGGCCGAGCAGATCCCCGCGGCCATCCAGGCGCTGGAGGCCGCGGTGGCCGCCGACGAGGCCCGCCGCGCCGAGGGCGCAGAGGAGCAGGACGATGCGGCCGCCGAGGGCCGCGAGGAGCGCGGTAATCCGGCCGAGGCGGTGCGCCTGCGCCAGCGCGCGGCTCCCTTCATCGACATGCTGCGCCGCAGCGCCGCCGAGGGCCGCGAGGTCACCTGGTAGCAGCGCCGCGGCTCAGTCCACCTTGGCGCCCGAGGCCTGCACCACGCGGGCCCACTTGGCGTGCTCGGCCTGGATGTGCCGCGCGAACTCGGCCGGCGTGTTGCCGCCGGGAATGGCGCCCTGCGCCAGCATGCGCTCCTTCACCGCGGGCGATGCCAGTGCCTTGGCGGTTTCCTGCTGGATGCGGTTCACGATGTCGGCGGGCGTGCCCGCCGGGGCCAGCAGGCCGAACCACGAACTGGCCTCGTAGCCCTTGAGCGCCGGGCCGCCGGCCTCTTCCACGGTGGGCACGTCCGGCAGCGCAGGCGAGCGGGTCGCGCTGGTCACCGCCAGTGCCTTGAGCTTGCCCGCCTTGATCTGGGCCATGGAAGAGGGCAGGTTGTCGAACATCACGTCCATGTTGCCGCCCACCATGTCCAGCAGGGCCGGGCCCGAGCCGCGGTAGGGCATGTGCAGCATGTAGGTGCCGGTCATGCTCTTGAACAGCTCGCCCGCGAGGTGGATGGAGGTGCCGTTGCCGCTGGAGGCCATGTTGAGCTGGCCCGGGTGGGCCTTGGCGTAGCGGATGAAGTCCTGCACGCTCGAGATGCCCTGCGCGCGCGCCTTCTCGGCGTTGACTTCCATCACGTTCGGCACCGCGGCCACCAGCGTGATCGGCACGAAGTCCTTGATGGGGTCGTAGGGCAGCTTGCCGTAGAGCGCGCGGTTGATGCCGTGCGTGCCCACGGTGCCCATGAGCAGGGTGTAGCCGTCGGCCGGCGACTTGGCGACGATCTCCGCGCCGATGTTGCCGCCCGCGCCCGCGCGGTTGTCCACCACGAACTGCTGCCCGAAGGCGCGGCTCAGTTCGGGTGCGACGGCCCGCGCGAGGATGTCGGTGGTGCCGCCCGGGGCGAAGGGCACGACGATGCGCACGGGCTTGGACGGCCACGTGTCGGCGCGCGCGGGCGATTGCCAGGCCGCGAGCGCGGCGCCCGTGAGCAGCGCGCAGCCCAGGGCAATGGTGCGGCGGCGGCGCACGGCGGTGTCCTGCACGGCGGCAGCGGCATGGGCGCGTGGGCGGCGGGAGGGCGATGCATCGGCGGGCAGGGGCATGGGGGAGAGTCTTTCGGGGAACCGTGGATCGGAAGCCCCGCCGTGCGGGGCCATATGCCCCCGTTGTAGGCGGGCCCGCGGCGCCATGGCAGATGGATAACCCGTAGCGCCGTGGAACGCATGCGTGCCGCGCGCTCCACCGCCTTCGCGGGCCCCAATGGAAAACGCCCCGGGGCTGGCAGCCACGGGGCGTCGGGGGGACGGACGGCCGGCCCGGTGGGCCGCTTCCGTCAGTCCGCGTAGGTGCCGGCGGCCTTGATGATGGGCCCCCACTTGTTGATCTCGGCCTGCACGAACTTCTTGTGCTCGGCCGGCTCGATGCGCTGGTCGGAAGCCACCACGGCGCCCAGGCCTTCCTGCTTCTTGATGAAGTCGGGGTCCTTCAGGGCGGCCTTGAGGGCTTCGTTGAGCTTGGCGACCACTTCGGCGGGCGTGCCCTTGGGCGCATAGAGGCCGTGCCAGATGGTGACCTGGAAGTCCTTCACGCCGGACTCGGCCAGCGTGGGCAGGTCCTTGAGCGAGGGCGTGGTCAGGCGCTTGGCCGTGGTGACGGCATAGGCCTTGACCTTCTTGGCCTCGATCTGCGAGGTGGTGTTGGTCGTCTGGTCGCACAGCAGATCGATCTGGCCGCCGATCAGGTCGGTGATGGCGGGGGCCGTGCCCTTGTAGGCCACGGTGGTCATCTCGACCTTGAGCGCGTTCTGGTAGAGCAGGCCGCACAGGTGCGAGGCGGCGCCCAGGCCGGCGTGGCCCAGGTTGATCTTGCCCTTGTTCTGTTCGATCCAGGTCGCGAGTTCCTTGTAGTTGTTGGCGGGCAGCGAGGGGCGGCCGATGAGCGTCATGGGCACGTCGTTCACGATGCCCAGGTACTCGAAGTCGGTGGCCACGTTGAACGGCAGCTTGCGGTAGAGCGCCGGCATCGTGGCCATGGCGATGTGGTTGAGCAGCAGGGTGTAGCCATCGGGGTTGGCGCGTGCCACCTTGGCGGTGCCGATGCTGCTGCCGGCGCCTGCGGCGTTGTCGATCACCACGCTCACCCCGCCCAGCGGCTTGCGCATGGCCTCGGCCAGGTCGCGTGCCACGCGGTCGGTGGGACCGCCGGCCGCGAAGGGCACGACGATGGTCACCGTCTTGTCCTTGGAGGGGAAGGCTTGCTGCGCCTGGACGCCGAAAGCGGCGGCTGCGGCAGCGGCCAGCAGGGCGGTCTTGAACAGTGATTTCATGGTGCTCCTTACGTGAAGAGGCGCCATGATAGTCACGGGCTTTCGGGCCTACATCAAGGTAATCACTGAGGCGCGGGGATGCAGGGTTTTCAATTTTTTTGCGCTGTATCCATTGACCTGCAATGTTTTATTGCTATGGAAATGTGAGTGTAAGCCCCGTGCAATCCACCTGTGGCATGCGCCCGCCGGCGCCGTCCGGGGTCACCGGTAGCTGCGCGCATCCTCGATCACGCGGCCATCGTTGGGCAGGCTGCCCGGCGGCAGCATCTCCACCTCGGCGCGCAGCTTGGTGACATCGCGCACCGCGGCCGCCAGCTGGTCGGCCAGCCCGCCGGCGGTCTCCGACGTCTCCACGCGCAGCACCAGGGTGTCGCTGGCCATCTCTCCGGCCACGACGAGGCGCGCGCGCCCCACCTGCGGGAAGCGCCGGGCCACCTCGGCCACCTGGCCGGGGTGCACGAACATGCCGCGCACCTTGGTGGTCTGGTCGGCCCGGCCCATCCAGCCGCGGATGCGGCGGTTCGTGCGGCCGGTGGGGCAGGGGCCGGGCAGCACGGCCGACAGATCGCCCGTGCCGAAGCGCACCAGGGGGTAGTCGGGATTGAGGGTGGTCACCACCACCTCGCCCACCTCGCCGTCGGGCACCGGATCTCCGGTGCCGGGGCGCACGATCTCCACGATCACATCCTCGCCCAACACCAGGCCCTCGCGGGCGCGCGTCTCGTAGGCGATCAGGCCCAGGTCGGCCGTGGCATAGCACTGGTAGGCCGCGACGCCGCGCTCCGCGAACCAGTCGCGCAGCGAGGGCGGCAGCGCCTCGCCCGACACCAGCGCCTTGCCCAGGTGCGGCAGCGCGGTGCCCGTCTCCGCCGCTTTCTCCAGCAGGATGCGCAGGAAGCTCGGCGTGCCGATATAGCCCGCGGGGCGCAGCTCGGCCATGGCCTGCACCTGCTGCTCCGTCTGCCCCGTGCCGCCCGCGAACACCGTGCAGCCCACGGCCTGCGCGCCGCCTTCCATCATCGCGCCAGCGGGCACGAAGTGGTAGCTGAAGCAGTTGTGCACCAGCTCGCCCGGCCGGAACCCCGCGGCATGGATCGCACGCGCCATGCGCCAGTAATCAGCCCGGCGCCCCTCGGGCTCGTAGAGCGTGCCCGGGCTGGCGAACACCCGCGGCATCGCCGGCCCGAACGCCAGTGCGCTGAACCCCCCGAACGGGTTCGCGGCCCGGCCCGCCTGCTGCCGCTCCAGCAGCTCGTGCTTGCGCGTCACCGGCAGCGCGGCCAGCGCATCCCGGCTGGCCACGGCCCGCGGATCCACCCCCGCCAGGATCTCGCCGAAAGCCGCCGTGGCCGACCGCGCATGCGCCACCTGCGCCGGCAGCGCCGCCATCAGCGCAGCCTCGCGCTCCTCGGGCGCGCGGGTTTCGAGGGCGTCGTAGGAATCCATCATGCTCATGCCTTCATCCATGCGGTTGTGCATCCATCGTCATACGCAGCGGCGCCGCCATTCGGCGTGTGCCCCCGCTTTTTCCCTTGCCACGGCCCTGGAACCCCTGCAGCGCCACCTATCGAGAGGCCGCGGAGCAGGCCATGCCAGCAGACGCCGCGGAACGGGCTTCGCCCGGCCGCTGGCGTCGTCCCCCTGCCCGCCGTGCGCAACACGGCGAGAGCGGGGGGAAGCGGCGCAGCCGCGCAGGGGGGTGTTCTCATGCAAGCCAGCGCTTGCGCCGCTTGTAGCTCTTCGCATCCTTGAAACTCTTGCGCTCCCCACCGCCCATGCCCAGGTAGAACTCCTTCACGTCCTCGTTGCTCGCGAGGTCGCGGGCCGCGCCGTCCATCACCACGCGGCCGCTTTCGAGGATGTAGCCGTAGTCGGCGTATTTCAGGGCCATGTGCGTGTTCTGCTCGGCCAGCAGGAAAGTGACCTTCTCGCGGGTGTTGAGGTCGCGCACGATGTGGAAGACCTCGTCCACGATCTGCGGCGCCAGGCCCATCGAGGGCTCGTCGAGCAGCACCATGCGCGGGTTGGCCATGAGCGCGCGGCCGATGGCGCACATCTGCTGCTCGCCGCCCGAGGTATAGGCCGCCTGGCTCGTGCGCCGCGTCTTCAGCCGCGGGAAATAGGCATACACCTTCTCCAGGTTCGCCGCGATCTCGCCGCGGTCGCGCCGCGTGTAGGCGCCCGTGAGCAGGTTCTCCTCGATCGTGAGGTGGGCAAAACAGTGGCGGCCCTCCATCACCTGCACCACGCCACGGTCCACCAGCGCAGCGGGCGAGAGCTTTTCGATGCGCTCGCCGCGCAGCTCGATGCTGCCCTTCGTGACCTCCCCGCGCTCGCCCGCGAGCAGGTTGGACACCGCGCGCAGCGTCGTCGTCTTGCCCGCGCCATTGCCCCCCAGCAGGGCCACGATGGCGCCCTCGGGCACGGAAAGCGACACGCCCTTGAGCACGAGGATCACGTGGTGGTAGATCACCTCGATGCCGTTGACGACGAGCAGCGGTTCACTGGCGGATGGCGGGGCTGTGGTCATGGCTGGCTCCATGGGCATGATGTGGGTGGTCCGTGCGGTTCGGGGCTGGCGCATCGGTGTTGGAAAACGAGGCCTCGGCCACGGGGTACGAGAGACACCGAGGAAGGGCCGCTCCGCACCGAGGGTGTCGTCCCCCTTCCCGGACCGCGCAGCGGGCCGAGAGAAGGGGCTGAGTGCCGCGGCTCCAAGCCTGCCTGCGCAGGCTTGGACGTGCTCGAAGGGCAGTCGCCTCTGGCGGCAGCGCGGAGCGGCGCAGCCGCTCAGGGGGCGTTACCCGCAAGTCCTGGGTTTGATGTTCTTGTCCTTCGCATACTTCGCCGCGTACTCCTTCACCAGCGGATCGATGTGCGTCTTGTCGGCCTGGTACCAGTCGGACTGGATGTTCCACTTGCCGCCGTCCCACTGCACGATGCGCGCCCAGTCGGTGCCCATGTGGTTCTGGCAGGAGGTCTTCACGGGCCGCATGATCTCGCCGAAACCCAGGGCCTTGAGCCTGTCGGCCGTGAGGTCCAGGTTCTCGAAGCCCCAGCGCACCTGCTCGGGCGTGAGCACCTTGCCCTTGCCGTACTTCTCCTGCGCGGCGCGGATCGCCTCCACCTGCAGCATGGAGATCATCATTCCGCGCGTGTGCGCCAGCGTGCCCACGCCCGTGGGCGCGCCCGTGCCCTGGCCCTTGTCGTAGACGAACTTCTTCAGGTCGTCGTGCACCTTGTCCTTCGCGGCGCTGTTGTGGATGGTGATGGCGTTGTAGCCCTTGGCGCCCGCGCCGATGTCCTTCACGTCGTGGTCCGAGCCGGCCCACCAGATGCCGTAGATCTTCTCGCGCGGGTAGCCGCTGGCCTGCGCCTCGCGGATGCCGGCGGGCGTCATCACGCCGGCCGACCAGAACAGCACGTAGTCGGGCTTCTGCTGGCGGATCTGCAGCCAGGTGGATTTCTGCTCCACGCCGGGCGGCGTGACGGGGAAGGTGCTGAGCGTGAAGCCGTCGGCCTCGGCGCGCTTTTGCAGCAGCGGGATCGGCTCCTTGCCGTAGGGGCTGTCGTGATAGACCAGCGCGATCTTCTTGCCCTTGAGGCTGCCGTTTTCCTTCTTGGCGATGTCCTGCAGCATCACGTCGGCGGCGGTCCAGTAGGTGCCCAGCAGCGGGAAGTTCCATTCGAACACCGTGCCGTCGGCCGATTGCGAGAGGCCGTAGCCCGGGGTCTCGACGGGGATCTTGTCCACGAAGGCCTTGTCGGTCACCGCGAAGGTGATGCCGGTGGATTGCGTGTCGAAGCCGGAGGCGCCGCCGCCCTTGCCCTTCAGGCGCTCGTAGCACTCCACGCCCTTGGCCGCGTCGTAGGCGGTCTCGCATTCCTCGAACGAGAGCTTGACGCCGTTCACGCCGCCGTCGCGGGCGTTCACGAGCTTGAGGTAGTCCTGCTTGCCATCCGCCCAAGGGATCCCGAGCGGCGCGAACTGCCCGGTGCGGTAGACGAGCAGCGGCACGAACTGCTCGCCCGCGGCCTGCGCCTGCGCCAGCGGCGCGGTGGCGAGCGCGGAGAGGCCGGCCGCGAGAGCGGCGGCGATCGTGGCGATCTTCCTGGGTTGCATGGCATGTCTCCTTGGGTGTGTGGCACTCGGATGGTGCGTTGGGGAAAACGGTGGGTGCGGCGACGCCGGTCAGTGCGGGAACGGCCAGATGCGCAGCTTCTGCCGCGCGGTGGACCACAGCCGCGCGAGGCCGTGCGGCTCGACGATGAGGAAGAACACGATCAGCGCGCCGAAGATCATGTGCTCCAGGTGCGTGGCCGTGCCGGTGGACAGCGGCAGCCCCAGCCAGTGGGGCACGTAGTTCAGCAGCAGCGGCAGCAGCACGATGAAGGCCGCGCCGAAGAAGCTGCCGGCGATGGAGCCCAGCCCGCCGATGATCACCATGAACAGCAGCTGGAACGAGCGGTCGATGCCGAAGGCCGCGGGCTCCCACGAGCCCAGGTGCACGAAGCCCCAGAGGCCGCCGGCCACGCCGACGATGAAGCTGCTCACCGCGAACGCGCTGAGCTTGGCGTACACCGGGCGGATGCCGATCACGGCCGCGGCTACGTCCATGTCGCGCATGGCCATCCACTCGCGGCCCACGGCGCCGCGCACCAGGTTCTTGGCGAGCAGCGCGAACACGGCGACGAACCCCAGGCACAGCAGGTACTTCTGCACCGGCGTCTCGATGCCGAAGCCCAGGATCTGCAGGTGGCCCACGCTGACCGAACCCGACGACGAATCGTTGGTGACCCACTTCACGCGGTTGGTGAACCAGTCGGTGAAGAACTGCGCGGCGAGCGTCGCCACCGCCAGGTAGAGCCCGCGGATGCGCAGGCTCGGGATGCCGAACAGCACGCCGAATACCGTGGCGCAGAGCCCGCCGCCCAGCAGCGCGAGCAGCAGCGGCATGCCCTCGATGCGCACCTGCAGGTTGTAGGCCGCGTAGGCGCCCACGGCCATGAAGGCGCCCGTGCCCAGCGAGATCTGCCCGCAGTAGCCCACGAGGATGTTGAGCCCGATCGCCGCGAGCGACAGGATCAGGAACGGCACGGCGACGGCGCGGAAGAAGTAGTCGCTGCCCACCAGCGGCACGCCGACGAAGGCCACCGCCAGCAGGGCGAGTAGGGCCCAGCGGTCCTGGGCGATGGGGAACAGCGCCAGGTCGGCCTGGTAGCTGGTCTTGAACTGGCCGTTTTCGCGGTAGAACATGTTGCCTGGCTCCTTCTACCGGTTACACGCGGTCGATGATCTTGTCGCCGAACAGGCCCTGCGGCCGGATCAGCAGGAAGCCCAGCGCGAGCACGTAGGCGAACCAGTTCTCGATGCCGCCGCCGAGGAACGGCCCGAGGTAGATCTCGGACACCTTCTCGCCCACGCCGATCAGCAGGCCGCCCACGATGGCGCCGGGCACGGAGGTGAGGCCGCCGAGGATCACCACCGGGAAGGCCTTGAGCGCCACGAGCGAGATGGAGAACTGCACGCCCAGCTTGCTGCCCCAGATGATGCCGGCCACGAGCGCGACGATGCCGCCCACCGACCACACGATCACCCAGATGCGCGAGAGCGGGATGCCGATGGACTGCGCGGCCTGGTGGTCGTCGGCCACGGCGCGCAGCGCGCGGCCGGTGCGCGTCTTCTGGAAAAAGAGCGAGAGCAGCGCCACGAGCGCGGCGGCCACCACGGCGGCGTAGAGGTCCTCCCTGGAGAGCAGCAGGCCGCCCTCGAAGACGTTCTCCAGCACGATCATCGGGTCCTTGGGCATGCCCACGTCGATCTTGTAGGTGCTGCTGCCGAAGATGAGCTGGCCCGCGCCGTCGAGGAAGTAGGTGATGCCCAGCGTGGCCATCAGCAGCGCGATCGGCTCCTGGTTCACGAGGTGGCGCAGCGCCAGCCGCTCCACCAGCCAGGCCACGCCCACCATGCACGCCACCGCCGCGCAGAAGGCCAGCACGTTCGCCAGCAGCAGGCTGTCGAAGCCCAGCCAGCGCGGCAGCCATTCCGCGAAGCGCGCCATCGCGAGCGCCGCGAACAGCACCATCGCGCCCTGCGCGAAATTGAACACGCCCGAGGCCTTGAAGATCAGCACGAACCCCAGCGCCACGAGCGCGTAGAGCATGCCGGCCATCAGGCCGCCGAACACCGTTTCGAGAAAGAAACCCATGGCGTATGCCTCCGATGTCCTGCGTGTCTAGTGGCCTGCGCCGAGATAGGCGCGGATCACGTCTTCGTTGTTGCGCACGGCCTCGGGCGTGCCGTCGCCGATCTTCTTGCCGTAATCGAGCACCACGACGCGGTCGGAGATGTCCATCACCACGCCCATGTCGTGCTCGATCAGCACGATGGTGGTGCCGAATTCGTCGTTCACGTCGAGGATGAAGCGGCACATGTCCTGCTTTTCCTCCACGTTCATGCCGGCCATGGGCTCGTCGAGCAGCAGCACCTGCGGCTCCATGGCCAGGGCCCGGCCCAGGTCCACGCGCTTTTGCAGGCCGTAGGGCAGCTGGCCCACGGGTGCCTTGCGCCAGGCCTGGATCTCCAGAAAGTCGATGATGCGCTCGACCACTTCGCGGTGGCGGATCTCCTCGGCCACCGCCGGGCCGATGCGCAGCGCCTGCATCAGCAGGTTGCTTCTGATCTTCAGGTTGCGGCCCGACATGATGTTGTCGAGCACGCTCATGCCCTTGAAGAGCGCCAGGTTCTGGAAGGTGCGCGCCACGCCCATCTCGGCCACCTGGCGGCTGTTCATGTGGGCGAAGGTCTTGCCGCGGAAGGTGATGGAGCCTTCCTGCGGCGCATAGACGCCGTTGATGCAGTTGAGCATCGAGCTCTTGCCGGCGCCGTTCGGGCCGATGATGGAGCGGATCTCGTGCTCGCGCACGTCGAACGAGATGTCGGTGAGCGCCTTCACCCCGCCAAAGCGCAGGCTGATGTTGCGCACGTCGAGGATCACGTCGCCGGTCTTCTTGTGGGGAGTGGTCATGGCGTTGTACGTTGTGCTGCGGCGCGGGTTCAGGCGGCCTGCCGCACGGGCGGGAAGGTCTTCGCGTCCTCGATGCGCAGCGTGGCGCTTACGCGGCCCGTGCGCCCGTCCTCGAACTTCACCTGCGTCTCGATGAACTGCTCGGCGCGGCCCGCGTAGAGCGCATCGACCAGCACGCCGTATTTGTCGGCGATGAAGCCGCGGCGGACCTTGTTGGTGCGCGTGAGTTCGCCGTCGTCGGCGTCCAGCTCCTTGTGCAGCACCAGGAAGCGGGCGACCTGGCTGCCCGCGAGCAGGCCGTCGGCCGCGAGGTCGGCGTTCACCTTCTCCACGCAGTCGCGGATCAGCGCCAGCACCTCGGGCTTGGCGGCGAGGTCGGTGTAGCCCGCGTACGGCAGGTTCTGCCGCTCGGCCCAGTTGCCCACCGCCTCGAAATCGATGTTGATCAGCGCACAGACCTTGTCGCGGCCGTTGCCGAGCGCCACGGCCTCCTTGATGTGCGGGAAGAACTTGAGCTTGTTCTCCACGTACTTGGGTGCGAACATCGCCCCGTCGTGCGCGCCGCCCGCGAGGCGGCCCACGTCCTTCACGCGGTCGATGATCTTGAGCTGGCCGCTCGCGTCGAGAAAGCCCGCATCGCTCGTGCGGTACCAGCCGTCCGGCGTGAGTACTTCGGCCGTCGCTTCGGGGTTCTTGTAGTAGCCGCGCAGCAGGCCCGCGGATTTCACGAGGATCTCGCCGTTGCCGTCCACCTTGATCTCCACGCCGCGGATCGGCACGCCCACGGTGTCGGCATGCACCGCGTCGTCGGGCTGCAGGCACACGAACACCGCCGTCTCGGTGGAGCCGTAGAGCTGCTTGAGGTTGATGCCGATCGAACGGTAGAACGTGAACAGGTCCGGCCCGATCGCCTCGCCGGCCGTGTAGGCCACGCGCACCCGCGAGAAGCCCAGCGTGTTGCGCAGCGGGCCGTAGACCAGCAGATCGCCTGCCGCGTAACGCAGCCGGTCCCACCAGCCCACCGCCTGCCCGCTCTGCAGCGCCGGGCCCACGCGGCGCGCGTGCGCCATGCAGGTGCGGTACAGCCAGCGCTTGAAGGCGCCCGCGTCTTCCATGCGGATCGTCACGCTCGTGAGCAGGCCTTCGAAGATGCGCGGCGGCGCGAAATAGTAGGTGGGCCCGATCTCCTTGAGGTCGATCGACACCGTGGCGGCCGACTCGGGGCAGTTCACCACGTAGCCGCAGGCCAGCCACTGCGCATAGCTGAAGATGTTCTGCCCGATCCAGGCGGGCGGCAGGTAGGCGAGCACGTCCTCGGCGGCGGTGAGCCGGTCGAATTCGGCACCGGCCGTGGCGCGGTCCAGCAGCGTGGCATGCGTGTGCACCACGCCCTTGGGGTTGCCCGTGGTGCCGGAAGTGAAGAACATCGCGGCCACGTCATCGGGCTGCACGGATCCGGCGCGCGCGGCGAGCCAGCCCGGCGCGGTGCCGGCGATGCGCGCGCCGTCTTCCAGCAGCGCATCGATCGATTGCAGGCCCGGCTCGGCGTAGTTGCGCAGGCCGCGCGGATCGTCGTAGAAGATGCCGGCGATGGCGGGGCACTGCGCGCGGATCTCCAGCAGCTTGTCCACCTGCTCCTGGTCCTCCACCACGCAGAAGCGCACCTCGGCATTGTTCAGCGGATAGACGCATTCGGCCGCCACGGCGTCCTGGTAGAGCGGCACGGGGATGGCGCCCAGCGACTGCGCCGCGAGCATCGTGGCGTAGAGCCGCGGGCGGTTCGCGCCGATCACCACCAGGTGCTCGCCGCGCGCCAGGCCCGCGGCGTCCAGGCCCGCGGCCAGCTGCTCCACCAGCTGCGCCAGGCGCGCCCAGGTGGTGGTCTGCCAGATGCCGTATTCCTTCTCGCGCAACGCGGCGGCCTGGGGGCGTTCGGCCGCGTGGCGCAACAGCAGTCGGGGAAAGGTATCGCTCATGCCGGGTTCCTGCCGATGGGTGGAGGAAGCGGGAGGGGGCGGAGCCTGTCGCCAGGCGCGCCATCCGCGGGAATGCAACGGATGGTAGGAACCGCTTTGACGCCATCCTGTCTTGCCGACGACAATTTCGGGGAAACTCCTGACGGGTGTAACCCTGCGTGCCGCCCTGCCGGCCCCCGCGCGGAGCCGGCCATGCCCGGGCGGTATCCTCGCGCCATGTACGCCCCGTTCTTCGGCCTCGAGCACGCGCCGTTTTCCATCGCCCCCGACCCGCGCTACCTGTTCATGAGCGACCGCCACCGCGAGGCGCTCGCCCACCTGCTCTACGGGCTGGAGGCCGGCGGCGGCTTCGTGCTGCTCACCGGCGAGATCGGCACCGGCAAGACCACCGTGTGCCGCTGCTTCCTGGAGCAGATCCCGGCCTACTGCAACGTGGCCTACGTGTTCAACCCCAAGCTCACCGTGGGCGAGCTGCTGCGCTCCATCTGCGACGAGTTCGGCGTGGCGCACGCACCCGCCGTGCCCGGCGCGGAGACCGTCAAGGACTGCCTGGACCCGCTCAACGCCTTCCTGCTGCGCGAGCACGCCGCGGGGCGCAACAACGTGCTCATCATCGACGAGGCCCAGAGCCTCGCGCCCGAGGTGCTGGAGCAACTGCGCCTGCTCACCAACCTGGAGACCAGCGAGCGCAAGCTGCTGCAGATCGTGCTCATCGGCCAGCCCGAGCTGCGCGCCATGGTGGCCGACCCGGCGCTGGAGCAGTTGGCGCAGCGCGTGATCGCGCGCTACCACCTGGATGCGCTCACGCCCGAGGAAACCCGCCAGTACATCGCGCACCGCATGGCGGTGGCGGGCCTGAAAGGGCCCCTGCCGTTCACCGCGGGCGCGCTGGTGCGCATCCACCAGCGCGCCCGGGGCATCCCGCGGCGCATCAACCTGCTGTGCGACCGCGCGCTGCTGGGGGCCTATGCCGGCGGCCTGCACGCGGTGGACGAGGCCATCGTGGAGCGGGCGGCGGCGGAGGTGTTCGGCCCCGGGGGCGCAGGCCCGGCACCCACGGCCCGCCGGCCGCGCTGGGCCGCCGCGGGCGCCGGAGCGCTGGCGGGCGCCGCGGCCATCGCCGCCGCGGGCTGGGGCCTGGGATGGGGGCCGGCCTCCCGCCCATCCCCTGGATCATCGGCGGCGCCGCATGCACCGGGAGCCGTGGCAGCAGCGGTGGCGCCGGCGCCGCTGCCGGCCATGGCCGCATCGGCCGCCAGCGCGCCGGCGGCCCCGCAACCCGTGCATTCGGTCCTGCAGGATTTCCTGGCCGCACAGCCCTCCGGCGAGGACGCCGCCTGGCGTGCGCTGGCCGCCGCCTGGGGCGTGAAGGGCGGGCTGGAAAGTGGCGACGCCTGCGACGCCCTGCAGCGCCAGGGCCTGCGCTGCTACCGCCAGCGGCGCGCCAGCCTGGCCCTGGTGCGCCAGCTGGACCGGCCCGGCTGGCTGACCCTCTATCCGTCCGCGGATGCGCCGGTCTCCGTGCTCCTGGCGGGCTTCGATCCCGTGCGGCAGACGGCGCTGCTGGAAGGGGCGGGCGGCCGGCGCCTGGAGGTGACCGCGGCGGACCTCGCCCAGGCCTGGCGCGGTGAATTCGCGACCCTGTGGCGCGCGCCCGCGGAATGGCCCGCCGGCGGGCGGATGGAGTCCGGCCCTCCCCAGGCCCAGGCCTGGCTGGATGCCCAGCTCGCGCGCGCCGGCGCCGGCGCTTCCCCGGCGGCCCGACAGCCGGCGGCCACCGCCGCGCAGCGCCGCGCCCGCATCTACCGCTTCCAGGTGGCCCAGGGCCTGGTGCCCGATGGCGTGGCCGGCCCGCTCACGCTCATGCTGCTCAACCGCGCCGCGGGCGTGGACGAGCCCCGCCTGAAGACTTCCTGACCCGGAACCCTTTCCCGTATGTCCTACATCCTCGATGCCCTGCGGCGCGCCGAAGCCGAGCGCGGCCGCGGCGCCATTCCCGGCCTGCACACGCCCGGCCCGTCCCCGGTCCCGGGGCCCACGCCCCCGCCGCCCGGTGGCGCGCGCCGCGCTCCGTTGGCCCTGGCTGCTGCCCTGCTGTTCGCCGCCGGCGCTGCCGCCCTGGCCTGGTGGGCCGCGTCCTCGCGGGCGTTGCCCGCCGGTCCGGTGGCCAGCACCGGCACCGCGGCGCCCGCGGTCGCCGTGGCACCGGCGGAGCGTACCGCGCCGGTGCAGGCGCCGCCTGCCATTCCCGTCCCGCCATCCACGGTGACTGCGACACCTGCACCTGCACCTGCACCTGCAGTGCATCGCGCTCCTCCTCCGGCAACACACAGGGCCCCCGCGTCGGCACCCGCGCCGGCACAGGCCTCGGCGCGTCTGGCTTCGGCCCCCGCCCCGGTCGCACCCGCCGCACCCGCGCGGCACGAAACGACCCCTGCCGCGCGTGCTCCGGCTCCCGCGGTGGTGGCCCTGCGGGATCTGCCGGACAGCGTGCGCGCCCAGTTCCCCGCGCTGCAGGTCAGCGGAGTCACGTACTCGTCCAATCCCCTCTACCGCATGGCCATCGTCAACGGACAGGTGCTGCACGAGGGCGATACGGCCGCGCAGGGCGTGGTGCTGGAGGTGATCGAGCCCGAGCGCGTGGTGTGGAAGTTCCGTGACCAGCGAATCGCCCAGCCAGCGAGATAGCGCGTGCTATAGCGGCATTTGGGATTGGTTCCCCATTTATTGTTAATTTGTGTAATCCATTGTGTGGAATTTCACGGACCCCTTCTACACTCCGCCCCCAAGTTCAACAGCCCGACAGGGCGAGGTGGGGGTAGCGGCCGGCCCGTAGGGGGCCTGGGTTGCGCGCGCCCGCGAATCAAGGGGGGCGCGTATGCGTCAAGGCATGGGGGGAGGGCGCACGCGTCCTGTTCGGGCGTGGATGATTCTGGCGGCACGGCTGGCATTGGCGCTGGCCGCGCTGGTGCTGCTGAGCGCCCGCGCAGGCAGCCCGGAGGTGTCGCGCGGCCTGGCATGGCTGCAGGCACAGGTCGGGGCGGACGGCGCTCTCGCGGGTAATGCACGCGGCGCCCATCCGCTGCAGGCGCTTTCCGAAACCGTGCGCACCCTGGCTGCGCTGTCCGGCCCGTCTGCCGTTGCCCCCCCGTTGACTGCACGGCTGGCAGCAGGGGCGGGAGACGACACCGAATGGATGGCGCGGGCCGCCCTGGCGTTGCGCACCGCGGGCTGCCCGTCCGATTCCCTGGAGGCTTCGCTGCGCGCGCGCCAGTCGGCCGACGGCGGCTTCCCGGCATCGGCCGCCCCCGGCGAACCCTCCACGCTCCTCGACACGCTTTGGGCCCACGACGCGCTGGCGCTGGCCGACGGCGGCACCTCCGCGGGCGCTGCGCCCGCCCGGGCATGGCTGCGTGCAGTGCAGCAGGACGACGGTGGCATGGCGGGCGAATCCGCCGGTGGGCGCGTGCAGGCCACGGCCCTGGCCGTCCAGGCATTCACGCCGGGCGCCGCGGCGGATGCCGCGCAGCAGGCCGCGGTGCTGCCCATGGTGGCGTGGCTGGCGGACCGGCAGCAGACCGACGGCAGCTGGCACGGCAGTGTCTATCTCACCGCGCTGGGCCTGCATGCGCTCACGCTGCAGGGGGCGGATTCGGCAGCGCGCGGCGCCGCCCGGCAGTGGCTGGTGGCCGCACAGGCCGCGGATGGCAGCTGGTCGGGCGACGCCTTCCTGACGGCCGTCGCCCTGCGCGCCCTGGCGGCGGAACCCCCCGCCACGCCCGTGGCCGCAGCACTGGCCGGCCGGGTGGTGGATGCCGCCAGCGGCCAGCCCCTGGCGGGCGCCACGGTGGAACTCTCGGGTGCCGCGGCGCAGGCCGCCACCTCCGGCGCGCAGGGGGCCTTCCGGTTCTCCGGGCTCGCCGCGGGCCGGTACGAACTGCGCGTGACGCTGGCCGGCTACGCGGCGCTGGTGCGCCCGGCGGAACTGGCCACCGGGCAGCAACTGGACCTGGGCCTGCTGGCCCTGGCGGGAACATCCACCACGGGGGCGATCCGCGGACAGGTGCTCGATGCGTCGGGCACGCCCGTCGGTGACGCGCTCGTGGCGCTGGACGCCGGCGCCGGCGCGCGCACCGACACGCAGGGCCGCTACCGCATCGACGGCGTGGCGCCGGGCCCCGTCGGCCTCACGGCCTCGCGCGACGGCTTCCGCGCCGTGCAGGCCAGCGGTACCCTCGCCGCGGGTCAGACGCTGGTGTTCTCGCCCACGCTCACGTCATCGTCCGAGCCGGCACCGCAGCCCACGGCGGCGCGTTTCAAGGGCCGCGCCGTGGACGGGCAGGGCCAGGGCCTGGGCGGCGTGTCGGTGGCCATTGGCGCTGCCACCACGGGTGCCACCGGTGCCACGGGATCGTTCGACCTGCAGGCGCCCGCCGGCAGCTACCGCGTGGCTTTCTCCCGCAGCGGCTACCGCTCCGCATCCGCCGACGTGCTGGCCGCGTCCGGCTCCGTGGTGGACTTCGGCGATGTCGTGTTGCAAGCCGTGCGCACCACCACCGAGGTCGCGGGCCGTGTCACCGATGCCGACACCGGGACCGCCATCGCCAATGCGGAGGTGTCGGGCGGCGGTGCCAGCGCGCGCAGCGCGGCCGACGGAAGCTATGCGCTGTCCGGCATCACCTCCACCCGCTTCGACCTGCGCGTCGTCGCCGTGGGTTATCTCACCCAGTCCTGGCGCCTGGAGGCGGCCGAGCCCGCGCAGGTGCGCAAGGACTTCGCGATGGCGCCGGCCGGCACGGGTGCCGTCCGGATCACCACGCCGGCCGCCTCCACGGGCCAGGCCGGGGCGAACGCCTCCGTCGCGGTCACGGCGTCCGTGGAGCACACCGGTGGCGATCCGCGCGACCTGGTCGCCCAACTGGCGGTGCTCGATGCCCAGGGCGCATCCATCGGCCTCGCGCCGGCCCTTGCTCCGTCGGGCAGCGAGCCGCTGGGCGCCTTCACGCTGTCGCAGGGCGAGGCGCGGCCGCTGCGCTTCGCCTGGAACACGGGGCAGTTCGCGCCCGGTGCCTATACCCTGCTGGTGCGGGTCGTCCAGGCCGGCTCCGCGAGCCGCGAGAACCCGGCCGGCCAGGTGCTCGCCACCCGCAGCCTCCCGCTGGAGATCCGGGGCGAGGCGCTGTTCGACGGCGCCGTGGCGGCCCATCCGCCGGTCGTGCGCGCACAGGCCGCCACGCCGGTCGATCTGCACGCCGTGATCCGCAGCACGGGCAACCTCGCGCTGCCCGCTCAGGCCTACCGCCTGACCATCGTGGACGAGGCGCAGGGCGATACCGTCGCCACATTCGAGGCGAGCGCAGGAGCGCTGGCGCCAAGCATGCCCGCCACGCTGTCGTTCGGCCGCTGGGTGCCCTCGCGTCCCGGCAGCTTCGCGTTGCGCCTGGCCGCTGCCACGGGCGATGCCCAGGGCGTGGCGCTGGGCCGCCTCTACGCGGGCGACACCGCCACGGGTGCCTACACGGTGGACCGGCCCGTGGTGCCCACGGGAACGCAGACCGTGCGTGCCACGGTGCGCATCACGGGCGAGGACGCGGCCACCGGCGGAACCACGAACCCGCTGTCCGCGGCCATCAAGTCGGCGATCCAGAAGAGCGTCACCTACGGCGACGTGCAGGCCGCCGCCTGGACGGCCGGCAACCAGTGCCAGGGCTGCCACGTGCAGACGCAGGCCCTCGTGGGCGGCGAGCTCTCCCGTGGCCTGACCGACCACGATCCCAGGCTGCGCAATGCCATTTACAACACCGTGGCCCTCTACCGCCAGCCCGATGGCGCGCTGCGCGACGATGCCTTCGGCTTCTCCAAGGCCGAGACGCTGCTGAACCTCTGGGCACTCAACGCCTGGCACAAGAAGGGCGAGATCACGCCCACGCTGGCGAGCGCGGCCTCCTACACCCAGCGGGTGCAGGACGGCGACGGCGGCTGGAGCACCGACTACACGGGCGGCTGGTGGACGGCGCGGGCCTCGCAGACCGCCTTCAACGTCAAGAACCTGGTGGCGGTGGCGGACCAGCTGGGGCAGCGCAAGCCGTGGGTGCAGCATGCGGCGGAGACGTTCAGCGAGGGGGGCGGGCTCTCCGGTGCCTACCACCTCTACAACGATGCCGGCCGGTTGCTGGTGACCAACAGCGATGCAGGTACGGTGGCGCAGATCGGCCAGGACGGGCGCCTCAGCGTGTTCGCGTCGGGCATCGACCGGCCTGCCGGCATGGCCATGGGGCCGGACGGGCTGCTGGTCGTCGCCAGCCGTAGCGGCATCTATTCGGTATCGCCGTCCGGCGGCACGCCACGGCTGCTCAGCCCCCTGGCGGACGCCATGGGTCCGGTGTTCACGCCGTCCGGCGACCTGTATGTCGCGCACTACGGTCACAACACGGTCTATCGCATCCTGCCTTCCGGCGAGGCCCAACCTTTCTTGTCCGGTGCTCCGCTGGCCGGTCCGACCAGCCTGGCGGTGGATACCGAAGGCCGCCTCGTCGTCGTCAACTACAACGCCCGCAAGATCGTGCGCTTCCGCCTGGACGACAAGTCCTACGACACGCCCGTCTCGCTGCTCTACGGCAATCCGCGTTCGGTGGTGAAGGAAGGTTCCGGCTGGCTGGTGGGCACGAACAACGGCGCCTACCGCTTCAACGCCGACTGGCAGGGCCAGCGCCTGAGTTTCGCTCCGGCCGAGGGCGTGGCCGTCCTGCAGGACGGCACCATCTTCACGTCCGACGGCGGGCAGCGCGTCTATAAGCTGGCCGCGCAGGCGCCCGACGTGGATGCGCTCGTCGCCGGCTACGACGCTTCGGCGCAGCGCGGTGCGCAGTGGTTGCTGAACGATGCCAACATCAACCCGTCGAGCAACCTAGAGCTCGCGCACCAGCTGATCGGCCTGGGCAGCGCCCAGCGCCGCTTTGCCGGCACGCCGCTGGCGCAGACCCTGCACGACCGCATGGCGGCCGTGGGCGCGGCACTCAAGGCGCGCCAGCGTGCCGATGGCGGCTGGGGCTGGTACGACTACCACGGCAGCGATTCGATGGTCACGGCCCAGGTGGGCTATGCGCTCGACTACCTGAACCCGAGCCCCCAGGACCCCTACATCCTCAATGCGGTGCAGTTCCTGCTGGCGCGCCAGCAGGCCGACGGCTCGTGGATGAGCGAGAACGGCCTCTTCACCACGCGCTACGGCGCCACCTCGTGGGTGGAAGTCTGGCTGCCCGTGGCGCTGGAGCGGGTGGGCGGCATCGACACCGACCTGCGCCTGCGCTTCGCGCCCGACGTGCAACTGGCCAACCCGTCGCTCGCGCCCACGCAGTCCGCTGCGCAGCCCGATGGGTCCACGGACTACCTCTGGAAGCTCGTCGGCGTGACCACCAAGGCCCGCCAGATCGAGTTCGACCTGACGCTGGACGGCCTGCGGCCCGGTGAGTCGCGGCCCTCGTCCACCTTTGCGGCGCTCACCTTCCGCAACAGCTTCCTGGGCGACAGCGTGGACGCTCCGGTGGATATTCCCGCAGTGAAGGCCTCGGCCTATCTGGGCATCGGCGTGTCCACCGACCGGGCCGCCTATCCGGCGAGCACGCCGGTGGCCATCACCGCCCGGGTGAGCAACTCCGGCGCGGGTGCCGCGTCCGGCCACGTGGCCCTGGCCATCGCCACGCCTGCGGGTGGCACGGTGGCGGACCTGGGCCGCGTGCCGTTCAGCGCGCTGGCTGCCGGTGGCACCATCGATCTGCCGGCCACCTGGAACACGGCAGACACGCAGGCCGGCAGCTACCGCGTGGTGGCACGCCTGGCCGATGCGGCGGGCCTGCCGGTCGAGGAAGCCGTGGCGGATTTCCGCATCGTCGCGGATGCGAGCGGCGGCACCGGCCTCACGGCCCGCGTGCAGACCGACCGGCGCAGCTACGAGCCCACGGACACGGTCCGCATCGCCAACCGGCTGCAGAACCTCGCGGCCAACCAGGCCTGGAACGACCTCAAAACCACCACTACCGTCACCGGCTCGGACGGCGCCGAGCGCTGGTCCGCGCAGGCGGCCGTGTCCACGCTGCCGGCCCAGGGCCTGCATGACTTCGGCCATGTGCTGCCGCCTTCCGGCCTGCCAGCGGGTGATTACGCCGTGCGCCTGGTGGCCCGCAGCGCCGGGGGCGAGACCGTGGCGAGCGCCACCACCACGTTCACCGTGCGCAGCACGGCCGATACCGGCGCCGGCGTGCGCGGCACGCTGCAGGCGCAGCCCGCCGTCGCCGCCATCGGCGAGCCCGTGCAGCTGTCGCTCGCGCTGGACAACGCCGGCAACGCCGACGTGCGCAACGCCACGGTGCGCGTGCGCATCCTGGACGCCGGCAGCGACCGCGTCGTCGCCACCTTCACGCGCCCGGGCGTGGACCTGGTGCGGGGCACGCCGCTGACCCTGTCCTGGCCCTGGACGGCCGACGGCACGCCCGGCACCATCCTGCCCGCGGCCGCATCCATCGAGGTCGCTGCCGGGCAGGAGGTGACCTTGTCCACCACCACGATCCAGCTGCGCCAGGCGGCCCCGGCGGCGACCGTCACCGCGGCCATCGGCAACGGCAGCGATGCGCGCCTGCTGGTCCTGGTGGCTTGCAGCGCGGCGGACGACGGGCAGCCGCCGTCCGCGGCCTGCGACGAGGCCAAGGCCCAGGCCCTGCGGGACGACCTGGCCACCCGCGGCCTGACCGCGAAGGTGGTGACCACGCGCGCCGAGTTCGAAACCGAAATGCGCTGCGGCCGCTACAACGTGTACTGGATCAGCGGCGGCGCGCAGAAGCTCGGCGACGTGGCCGTGCGCGAAGTGCGCGAAGCCGCCCGCCGCGGCGCGGGCCTGCTGGTCGATGGCGCCACGGCGGACCGCGACGCGGTGCTGCTCGAGGCCATCGGCGTGCAGGCGCAGGGCACGTCCGGCCTGCAGGGCGCGGTCGCCACGCTCACCGGGCCGGTCTATCCGCAGGGTGGCGGGCTGCCCACGCCGGGCCAGCCGCAGCGCCTGGCCGCGCAGGGCGCCACCGTGCAGGCCACGCTCACGGGCGGCGGCGTGGCGGTGGCCGGCCGTGCCATCGGCCGCGGCCGGGGCCTCGCCATGGCCTTCAGCCTGTCCACGCTGCTGGCGCGTCCCGGCGCAGGCACGGATGCGTTCCTGGGCACGTTCGTCAGCGACACGCTGCAATACCTCACCGTGCCCGCGGTGAACACCCGCGTGCCCGGCAGCCTGCAGAGCCTGTCCACCGTGCTGCGCAACCCCGGCACGCAAGCCCTGCAGGTGACGGTGCGGGCGCGGCTGCCGCAGGGCGCGCAGGCCCTGGACGCCATCCCCGACGCCAGCGGCGCCGTCGCGGGCGCTTCGGTCGTCGAATGGAGCGTGCCGCTCGCGGCCGGTGCATCCACGCAGCTGATCCTGCACGCCACGGCCACCGCGCCGGGCCGCTACGACGTGCCGTGGGAGATTTCCGCGGTCTTGGCGGGCGCGTCCGGGGCGGCGCCCGCGGTGCAGACGCTCGCGCAATCCTTCGAGATCCGCGAGGCCATGGATCTGGCGCGCGACGCGCAGGCCGCGGCCGATGCCTTCGCGGCAGCGGGTGGCGGCAGCGCGGCGTCTTCCGCGCGCAATGCGGTCGCGTCCGCCGTGCAGTCCATGGGCCAGGGCCTGCCCGCGCAGAGCCTCGCCCCCTGGACCGCCGCCGCCGACGCCCTGCGCGGAGCGGCCGGCACGGGTGCCGACGCAGCGCGTGCCGCCATCGCCGAGGCACTGCAGTCCGCCCAGCGGCAACTGTGCGGCCAGTGGGCCTGCATCACCGGCGACCTGGACTTCCAGGTGCGCGGCCAGTCCGCCCGCGAGGTGCCCCTGCAGGACACCATCGTCGGCAGCCGCACGGTGTTCAACCGCTGCCCGCCGCAGATCAAGGACATCCCCGTCACCTCGCAGTGGGTGCTGCGGCGCACCGGCGCCACCGTGCAGCACCTGTGGGACAACCTCACGATCCCCGGCTACCAGAACAACCGCCGCGACAACGGCTGGCAGGCCCAGGGCCAGAACGGCGACGTGGTGGACGCCACGCTCACCGCCGAATGGCAGGGCCAGGTGCTGCACCTCGACCGCGACAGCTTCCGCATCGTCGTGCTCCCGCCCGTGCTGGCCGGAAGCGTCAGCGCCAGCCCCGCGCGGGCCCGCGCGGGGCAGAACGTGACCCTGTCGCGCACGGTACGCAACAGCGGGGCCATGGGCAAGGACATCCCCGTGCAGTTGCGCGTGGTCAACCTGACGCGGGGCACCGCTTCCGTCGCCTGGAGCCAGTCGATGACGCTCAACCCCGGCGAGACGAACAGCGGCAACGCCAACTGGCAGGTCCAGGGCGCGGCGGGCGACGCGCTGCGCATCGAACTGGTCGCCACCGTGAACGGCACCGTGCAGGTGCTGGGCACGGCCGGCTTCGCCATCGAGCCCTGACCGGAGGCGGACGCACAGCATGCCAACGACACCGCACTGCATATCAAAGAAATCGAGGGAGAACCCATCCATGCCATCGTCGAACACCCGCCATGCGTGGCGCCCGGTGCTGCGGCCCGTCGGCGGTTTCGTCATCGCGGCCCAGCTCGCGCTGGCGCTGCAGCCGCTGAGTGCGCTGGCGCAGGACGGCAGCGGCAACGCTGCCGCATCCAGCCCGCTCGCCCAGTCGCAACTGCGGCGCGCGGCCCAGTGGCAGCAGCGCGTGGAGACTGCGCGCGTCGCGCAGGCCCAGGCCGCCCAGCCGGCCGGCGCGCAGGCCAGCGAGCGCACCAGCCGCAACCTGGTGCGCGTGCATGACCTGGTGCGCAAGCTCGCGGGGCGCGCCGCAGCGCCGGACGTGGCGGGCCGCAAGAGCGCGCCCGCCGCCGTGCCATCCGCCGCGCGCGCAGCCCCTACCGCATCCGACGATGCCGACCGCGCGCAGATGGCCCAGTTGCTCGACGCCATCGATGCCGATACCGATGCCGTGCTGGCGGACTTCGAGGCCCAGGGTGCGGAACTGCGCGGACGCGCCGTCGGCGCGGAAATCCTGGCCCGGCACGATGCGGCCCATGCGGCCGTCCGCCTGCGTGCGGAAGAGCTGCGTGGCCTGATCCGCCAATGGCGCCAGGCACCCGGCGATGCCGCCGTGCAGGCCCTGGCTGCCTACTTCGAGCGCTATCCTGCTGCCAAGCCCCAGGTGCCCACGGGCGCGGGGCCGCTGCCCTGGAGCACACCGAAGCCCACGGAACGCCTGCCTGCGGAAACCCGCGCTGCCTGGTACCGCCACACTTACGCCGCCGAGGGCGTGCAGCTGGCCCAGGCCGGCTCCGGCCCGGGCGGCCTGCATTTCGACGTGCCGCCCGAGCCCGGCGAGGCCCCGGTGGCCGACGACCTCGCGGCCACGCCCGAAGTCACCCTCACCGCCGCGATCCGCGCCAAGGCCGAAGAGCTGGGCCGCAACCCGGTGGACATCCAGAATTGGGTGCGCAACACCATCGAATGGGTGCCCACCTGGGGCGCGATCCAGAACGCCCAGGACACGCTGGACAAGCGGCGCGGCAACGCCATCGACATCGCCGGCCTGCAGATCGCCCTGCTGCGCGCGGCCGGCATTCCGGCCCGCTACCAGTTCGGCACCGTGCAGGTCCCCATCGCCCAGGCGATGAACTGGGTGGGCAACGCGCAGAACGCCCAGGCCGCGCAGCAGCTCATGGCGCAGGGCGGCATCGCCACGCGCCTGCTGGTGAGCGACGGCCAGCCCGTGGCCCTGCGCATGGAACACGCCTGGGTGCAGGCCTACGTGAACTGGGCGCCCGCGCGCGGCTCGGTCAACGGCAGCGCCACGCAGCACCCGAACCCGCAGGGCCCGCTCAATGCCTGGGTGCCGCTGGATGCGAGCTTCAAGCAATACGACTACGCCGCCGGCATGGACCTGCAGGCCGCCGTGCCGCTCGATGCGCAGGCCCTGCTCGCCGCGGCGCAGAGCGGCGCCACCGTGAACGCGCAGGAAGGCTGGGTGCAGAACCTTAACCAGGCGGCCATCCAGGCCCAGATGGAGGGCTACCAGGCGCGCCTGAAGGCCTACATCGACGGCCGCAAGGCCGATGCCACCGTGGGCGACGTCATCGGCCGCAAGATCGTGGCCCAAAGGGTGTCCAGCGTGCTCGCAGGCGTCACGCCCCTGGCGCGCGTGCAGGCCGCACAGCAGGCCACTGCCGTGCCCGAGGCCCTGCGCCACCGCTTCCGCTACACCCTCTCCGACGCCTGGGGCAACGAACTGCTCACCTACACCCAGGCCACGAGCGAACTCGTGGGCCGCCGCTTCACCCTGGCCTACGAGCCGGCCGACACCGCGAGCGCGGACCTGATCGCCAGCTACCTGCCCAAGCCGCATGCGGACGGCAGCCCGATCCAGCCGGGCGAACTGCCCACCAGCCTGCCGGGCTACCTGATCCGGCTCAAGCCGCGCCTGATGCTGGACGGCCAGGTGGTGGCGCAGGGCACGCAGGCCGTGGCCATGGGGTCCGAACTGGTGGGCCAGGGCGGCTTCTCCGTGCTGGGCGATGCATCGCAGCAATGGGACCTGAATTCGGACGCGAGCCACGTGGCGGGCCAGGCCACGGCCATCGGCATCAGCGCCGGCGGCATCAGCGCGCGGCAACTGGATGCGCTGAAGGACCGGCTGGAACAGTCCAAGGGGCTGCTGCAGACCGGCAGCGTGGAGGGCCTGACAGGCGAGCGCCTGAGCGGCGACCTGCTCACCGCCGTGATCTGGAGCTGGTTCGCGGCCACGGAAAGCCACAGCCGGCTGAGCCAGCGCGCCGCCGGCATGGTGGAGAACCCGGGGCTGAGCTACGGGCTGTTCCACGCGGTGGCGCAACCCGTGTACAGCTGGGGCGTGGTGCGGCGGGTGGAGTTCCCCGGGGTGAACATCGACATCGGGCACATGCGCAACCTGGCCTGGTCGCGGAGCAACGACAAGGCCCAATGGGTGGCGTACAACCGGATGCGGGGCCAATACATGAGCGCGCTGGAGCACGCGGTGCCGGAGCGTTTCTTCAATGATCCGGCGAAATGCAACCTGGCGGGCAGCGCCAATCCGGTGGCTGGGCTGCCGGACTGTCCGCAAGGCATCAGCGCAGTGAAGGCGCTGGGGCTGGCCGCGCAGCAGGGCCAGAGGATCTACACGATCACGCCGCAGGTCTACGCGAACCAGCCCAACATCGTGAACACGGCGCTGGTGGCGCACAGCCCGGGCACCCGGGCGAAAGTGCAGGCGGCGCTGGACGAGAGCAAGGAGGTGACCATCCACGAGGCGCCGATTGCGCAGAGCGGGTGGGTGGGGGCGGGGTTTACGGTGATCGAGCAGGGGACGGGGGCGGGGGCTTATACGATTGAAGGCGGGAGTCAAGGAGGGTGGTTGGCGTTGGCATCTGCCGCACTGTCTGGGCTGGTGGACTCCCTGACTCAGAAATTAAGAAATCCTAACGCTGTTAACGGACCTTTAAATGAAATATCAAGGTCTTACTATATAAATGCTATGTCCAAGGCGACAACTGCGGTGACTTTCATGAAGTCAATTTATGATCTTGTGGATTCTGATGTATCCACTCCTAAAAAGATTGCTCAGATAGTATTGACTCTCTGCTTTACAGTCGCTGCCATGGAAGGCGCCGCCGCTTTGGGAGCATTCTTTGCTAGTCCTTTGACTGGAGCGGTAATGGCAATCATGCTTGCCGTGGTGCTCGCATATTTCTTATTGGAGCTGAATGAGGCCATATCAAATCTATGAAGAAAAAATTTTTAACTTACCTGCTGCCATTGTTAATTATTGCGGTAGGCGCAACGATCTCCTTTTCCATAGGAAAAATATTCGATTTAGGAGAGGTTAATATATTTATTATCATTATAATTGTTATAGCTTTTTGTTTTTTGGAAATAAATGTGATAAAAAAATTCCCCGAAGAGCTACTTGTTTATATGAGCTTGGATGGAAAGATGTTTCCTTTTTTTTCGGTTGGGGTGGGAGCTGGATTAATTTTGTTAAAGAATTAATCGATGATGATCGCTATTTCTAGCAGGCTAAGAGCGGCTAACACGACCTGTTCATAGCCCAGCGCGAAGCAGCTATGCTTGGCGCCCTCATGGCAAGAAGACCCGTCAGCAAAGAACTGTGGCGACAGCTGCAGCCGCTCATCCCGGCCTTCGTGCCCTCGGCCAAAGGCGGGGCGCGCAAGCGCACCGTCAGCGATGAAGCCGCACTCAATGGCATCCTATTCGTGCTGCACACCGGCATCGCCTGGGAGGACCTGCCGCAGGAACTCGGTTTTGGCAGTGGCATGACGTGCTGGCGGCGGCTGCGCGACTGGAACGCTGCCGGGGTGTGGGAGAAGCTGCACCACGCCATGCTGGTGCGCCTGCGCGAGCACGACCAGATCGATTGGAGCCGGGCAAGCATCGATGGCTCGTCGGTACCAAGCCCCCGGGGGGCCAGGAAACAGGGCCCAACCCCACGGACAGAGGCAAACTCGGCTCCAAGCGGCACATCGTCGTAGACGCGCGGGGCATTCCGCTGGTGGTGCTGGTCAGTGGTGCGAATCGGCACGATTCGATGATGTTCGAGAAATGCATCGATGCTCTGCCAGCCGTCAGGGGACTGCAGGGCAAGCCGCGTCGCAGGCCATCGAAGCTGCACGCCGACAAGGGCTACGACTATGAGCGCTGCCGTGTCTTCCTGAGACAGCGGGGCATCGCCAGCCGGATTGCCAGACGAGGCATCGAAAGCAGCGAGCGGCTGGGTCGGCATCGGTGGGTGGTGGAGAGAACGCACGGATGGTTTGCAGGCTTCGGCAAGCTGCGCATCCGATTCGAGAGGCGGCTGGACATCCACGAAGCGCTATTGAAACTGGCGGCAGCGATCATCTGCGCGCGCTTCGTGGATCGGTGGTGTTAGCCGCTCTAAGGGGCTGCTGCGGACCGGCAGCGTGGACGGCCTGACGGGCGAGTGCCTGAGCGGCGACCTGCTCACCGCCGTGATCTGGAGCTGGTTCGCGGCCACGGACAGCCACAGCCGGCTGAGCCAGCGCGCCGCCGGCATGGTGGAGAACCCGGGGCTGAGCTACGGGCTGTTCCACGCGGTGGCGCAGCCGGTGTACAGCTGGGGCGTGGTGTGCCGGGTGGAGTTCCCCGGGGTGAACATCGACATCGGGCACATCCGCAACCTGGCTTGGTCGCGGAACAACGACAAGGCCCAATGGGTGGCGTACAACCGGATGCGGGGCCAGTACATGAGCGCACTGGAGCACGCGGTGCCGGAACGATTCTTCAATGATCCGGCGAAATGCAACCTCGCAGGCAGCACCAACCCGGTGGCCGGGTTGCCGGACTGCCCCCAAGGCATCAGCGCGGTGAAGGCGCTGGGGCTGGCCGCGCAGCAAGGCCAGAAGATCTACACGATCACGCCGGAGGTCTATGCGAACCAGCCCCACATCGTGAACACGGCGCTGGTGGCGCACAGCCCGGGCACGCGGGCAAAGGTGCAGGCGGCGCTGGACGAGGGCAAGGAGGTGGCCATCCACGAGGCGCCGATTGCGCAGAGCGGGTGGGTGGGGGGCGGGGTTTACGGTGATTGAGGAGGGAACGGGGGCTGGGGCTTACACGATTGAAGGGGGAGTAATGGAGGAGGCTTGTATGAGTTTATCTTTGGCGCAGGCATAGGCGCGCTTTTGATTGCCTCCGGTCTTATTGTTGGCCAGGCGTTCAGTGCATTGATGCTTTCTACCTTTGGCTAGGCCCTTTAATTTTGTTCTCGCTGTCAGTCGTATTGTTTGCTGTGAGCGGGGATGCTGCTCTGTCGTGCGTCCGGTCCTGAATCGAATAATGCAATTTTATACGGGTGGATCATGAGCGATGTTGAAATAATTTGGTGGACTGCAGCTTTTCTTGGTATTTTATTTTTGGTATTTTATGATTTGCTCTGTTTAATTGTCCTGCTCTTCGCTTTGGGCTTGCTTTCCGTTAAATTTATTTTTTTCACGGATGATTTTTTAAATTATCTTATCAGACTTGTTGTTGCAATTGTTCTTGGAGGGTTGGCAATACGAACGAAAGTGGGCGGCGCATCAATATTGTCGCTGTGTTTGCTTTTGTCATCCATGTGGATTCATGGATCCAGCCCCGATGTTTTGATTTTCGGTGGCGTCTTGCTTGTTTTTGTAATGCCTATGCTGTTCGTAAAACTGCGTGGTTTTGGCGGACCTATGAGTATCTGTTTTTTGGGCATAAAAAAATTAGATGATGCCGCAGGAAGATTCTTTGTGCCTTTATTCTGGATTGCTATGGTCTTCCCGTTTGTAATGCTATTTATAACTCGAAGAGGTATTGCTTGATGGGTTTATTTATTTCATTAAATATGCTAAATAGCTATTCGCGATTTCTCATTCATTCGGTGTCTTTTGTGCCAGGAGGCCTGGAAGAATCAACAAGATCAAAGCCGAAATCAGAGTTAAATCCTGTTTCGCGGTACCGTAGCAGTTATTCGGCGACCCGGCGATATACAACTTGGCAGGGAGCACCAACCTGGTGGCAGGGCTACCGGACCGCCCCAAGGCATCAGCTCGTTAGAGCGCCGGGACTGGCCGCGCAGCAGAGCCAAGGGCCACGGCGGGTGGCTTTGTACATAGGGTTCTTTTGCTGCCTCCGTGGCTATATTAGAAATGGTCGCGGAGATCCTATTGGGACATTGAAAATCTCCGCTGAAAATGAATATTCAAAATATCGAAGGCATGGCCCTGTTTGTTTCGGAGGCACGCGAGATTGAGCATATGCTCATACCTCAAATAGCAATAGTTGGCATTGACTCGGCATTGCTGAAACTTGCTGAAGTCCTGAAAGAAATGAAAGTCGAAGGAAATGAAGAGGTTCGATTGAAAACCAGCTTCGATGAGCATGATGGGGAGATGGTTTTGAGGGTATATGGGAGACTTTATTCTGGCTTGAGTGAATTTCAATTGCCGGAAAGCTTCGGGTGGATTTGTCCGCTAAGAGGGATTGAAATTGACTATTGCGATAGACCCGCATTTGGCCTTGACCTCAGATCTGATAACGAGCAGCGAGTTTTGTTTTCAATGGGTGAGGTTGCTGCCAAAGTAATTGGTGAATTGCTCGATATCTTTGTGGCTGAAAAGGGGGCGGAGAGATTCCCCCTGGAACATGATGGTTATATGCCGTCTATCTCTCCTTTGAGCTACGAGCTTATTTTTCTCAAAGCTGGCTCGACGCTTGGCAGAAATATGCTTGCAGGGTGATTAAATGTCGGGTTGGCTTGTTGGGTAGTTGGTCTTGCGACTGGGATGGAATAATTTTCGATTGATCAACCTGTTTTGTGATGAAATATTTAATTCCGGCTATAAGTGTCTTTCTTCTTGGATTCGCATCTTTGGGGTTGAGCGAAAAAAGACGTAGAAAAACAGCAACCAAAAAAGATTATTTGTTATATTTTTTCTCATTGCTGTTATTTATTTTGATGGTGTCTAATAAAGACGTGCGGGAGTTTGGTGCGAATATATGGTGGGCACATGGGTAGAAAATTGTGTGTCCAATAATTGGCCTATAACTTCACTGAACTGAATGAATTTCCGGTATATGGGGTCATTGTGAAGATGGTTTTGGTTTTTATTTTCTGCTTGTCATTGTTGGCAAACTATTTTGCTTGGAAATATTTGGCTCAGCCTTGGGATTTCTTTGCAATGGTGATTTCCGTGGTGGTTGCTTGGTCGACTTTTAGAAAACTAGTTAGACCATCTAGAGCTGTAAAGATGAATGGTGACGAGCCGCGCTGATTAATTGATGGCAGCAGCAGGGAGGGGGTAGTCGTTTTTGAATATCAAGCCTCATGGTGGCGGTTATGTGATATGAGTTTGGCTTATTAAATATGATTGAGTATTTTGCTTCAATGCTCTATCAATGGATAAAAATATATCCGCTGGTTAGTCTCCTGCTGTTCTTTCTTGCGTTCAGTGCTGGAATGAGAAACGGCTTGCATGGATGGTTGACTTTTTTGATTTTGATATTGATTTCGGCTGTGTGCTTTTTGCTGGAAGGGTTTTTCTACGGTGCTTTACAGGTGCTGGCGTTGATTTTGGGAGGCTATTATTACTACCGCCTTGGCAGAAATAAAGTCAGTCTGCATAAGGGGTGAAGGTTATTCTGAGCTGCGGATGCCCCAGCGGTGGCGCCGCTAGTAGGAAGAGCCTTCATGGGATTTGCATTGAAGTCGGAGGTGAAATCATGCATGCGTCTGGCAAGAGTGATGGTAAGTATGGACTGTTTGTCCTGTTGCTCACAGTGATGGTGGGTATTTGGGGTGGAGATTTATATTCTTTTAGAGGCTTGGTCGTTCTGTGCTGTGCATTTGGAGTTTTTCTGATTTTCTTGGATGTCTATAAGAGAGCGCCGAAATAATCCGCAGCTTGCAGTGAAAGCAATCTCCGACCGAGCCAGGACGACGCCGGCATAGTGGACGGCTGAGGGCCGAGCTGAGGCTCACTGTTGGTTCTTCAGGGATTCCAGAAGAAACGCTTGTATATATGAGTTTGGATGGAAAGATGTTTCCTTTCTTTTCTGTCGGATTAGGAAGCGGTTTGATCTTGTTGGGAAATTAATATCGATACTGATCATCTGTCTTGCAGTTCAGAACGCAGAAAGGTTGGCCGCACTGGATAGGCTTTATCACACAGTGGCGCAGCCCATTGACAGCTGGGGCGTGGCACTGGAGGCTGAGTTCCCTGAAGTGAGCGGTGATATCGAGTTCCGAGGTAAATGGTTATTTCGTCGATCGATATGAAAATATATCCATGGCATTTTTCTGTTAATGAATTATTGTCGTTCTTCGTTGTATTTTTGTTATGAATAAATTTTTATGTCTCTTGTCATTGCTGAATTAATTTTTGCTTTTTATCTTTTGATTGCTGGTGAAGTTTTTTACTACTTGATAGAGGGCGATTTGCGTCATGCTGTTGCGAAAATTTTGCTTCGCATCCTGCTGGTTTTTGGTGCTCCGCTGATCGTTGGTTATATTGTCTTCGGTGCCACGGTGTCCATGGCGGTGCTGATGTTTTCCTATCTCGCTGGGGTTTTTATTTGCGGCATTTATTTGAAGCCGATAATAATTGAGAGACAACATCAAATTCTTCTGGATCTGCCATATTTCGATATGGAGAAATATCCTTTCTTGAGTGCTGGATCGCTTGTCATTGCTTACTGGGTGATGGCAGCTCTTTTCATCAAGGAAATTATTGAATAATTTTCGATATGCCGTTTTGATTTCTCGAGAAGAGTGCGCCTGGTATGGTGCGAACGGAATTGTGGACGCTCAGCGACGGATGTTCCAGTGTAAGCAAGGGCTTGGTCGGTCTGATGCGTGAAGCACTCACGCGGATATTCTTGATGGCAGGAGTTGGTGCATGCAGGATCTGCTTTTGGTTTTTTATCTGGCAAGCCTCGGTGCCTTGGCTGGGGTGCTGCTCGTTGGTCTGAAACGGGTAAGGTTCGAGTTCGCGATTGTTTTTTTCTTGATCATCACTTTGTTTGCCGGACTTTGTTTGAAGGCCGCTATCGGCGCGATGGACGCCTGGTGGAAGCTGGGTGCTGTGGCCGCGGTGTCATGCCTCTGCTTCGTGGTTGCCTGCCGAAGCTGGAGCGAGGAAGCCACGGCGGTGGGCGGTCAGTCGAGATGGTCTCAAGCACTGTTCGCGCTGGTGCTGCTGGGCTTCAGCACCGGCTATGCATTCCATAGCGACGTATTGATGATGGGCTTCCTGGTGGGGCGCGATGAGCAGCTGGCGATGTGGCCCTTATGGCTGTCCGGTACGCTGGCGATGGGCCTTGTGGGAATGAGGCTGCTGCTTCAGCTGTCGAAAAAATCGCCGCGCCGGGCGAAATCTGAAGGACGCTAGTGCCATGAGTGCATTGCTGCGCTACCAGGAGTTGTTCGCCCTGGCGCTGGAGGGGGATGGGCTGCCTCTCAGCGAGTTCATCGACAAAGTCCGGCTCGGTGAGGTTTCGCTCAGCGAGGTGGATGAAATCGTCGAGCATATAAAGCAGTCATATGACGGCCTTCCCTGCCGCCTCAGGGCAACCGCGCTGACGTGTCTCTTTCAAATGCATGCCGAAGCAGGCTATGAAGTGGCTCGACGCGATCTTCCCAAGGTGGTCGCGGAGTTCCGCAGGCATGCGGGCTATCTGCACCAGGTGGTCGGTTTGCTGGTGAAGCACCGGGGGCTCCGGGTCCCCCTGGCACAGGATGATTACGACACGACCATGAGGGTCGCTTTCGCGTTGAACGAGGGCATCGATGTGAACAGGTTTTTGAAGAAATGATTTCTAACGTCGAACCGGTCCACACGACGCTCTGGGTTTTGATGGGGAGGATGCATGAATTTGCTGTCATGCTATGACAATGCGATTGGCTTGGCCGAGACCGGTGATTTCTCCGGGTTGGACAGCTTTTTCAAGCAATGGGGGAGCAGCCCCTCCTCCGGGGCGAATCGGGGCGAATGGCTGGACCATATGCTGCTGGGATACGGTGCCCTGGACGTTTCCATCAAGGCCTATTTGCTGGATGCCCTGGTGACGATCGACATGGAAGCTGCATGCAGGCTGGCGGAGAAGGATCTGGCGACTGCGTATTGGGATTTCAGATGGAGCGGCGGCGATGTCCATCAGCACCTTTCCATCATGGCCCAGATGGAAGGAGCCGACCTCCCTACGATCTGCCTGGATTACAACCAGAACATGGCGATGGCTTCGGCCGTGCTGGACGGTTCGAGTCTGAAACGGGTGTTGCATGACCAGGCCCAGCGCTAGCCCGAAAGTGGCCATTGCCGCCGCCCGTGCCGAGCTCGCGGAGGCCTATAAAGCGGCCAGGCTCGCGTTCGGCCATGTTTCACAGCGGCTGTTCGCCATCCACAACCTCTACCCTTTCGCCGAAGGGCTCAGCGCGTTCCCATCCGATGAGAACCTGGGATGGGCCCGGGCCATCGCGGCGCTTCCGGCTGACGGGCTGGAGGCGTGGGCCCGGCAACAAGGCGGATGCCGTCTTCTCGCAGCCGATGCAGAGCATCTTGCAGATCCAGAGGAGCATCCCGGCGGGCCGGTGCATGACGATGCGCCGTGCTCCTGCATCGCGGAATTCCAGGCCACCATGGAGCCGGAGCTTCTGGACGGCTCCATGCCCAGTGAGCTCGATGAATGGATCGAACGGGCCTGCGAGGGTCGTTTTGTTCCCGGAGCGGAGGCCGTGGCGCTGGCGCGGCATATCGCCCGAAACTTCGACCGTTATGGCGGGGAAGTGCAATCGAGCGTGCTTTTCTTTCTGGGCAAGATCTCACCGTCCGTGGCTTGCGAGGTGGCGCTCGACGGCTTGGGGCGCGTGCATGCGCGCGCCTGCTCCTGCTTCGAGGAGCTCCAACGCCTGGTCGATCTGATGTTGCGCCACGGGGAAGCGACTGGCCGCGAGGCGCCGGTGGATGTCGATGGGTACTTCCGGGCTGCCTACCTGCTGCTGCATCCGCCCCGGCGGCCGGCGCCATGAATCTGCTGCGGTTCCTGCTGCAGGCAGGAGGCGAAGGCTTCAGGGCCACGGAGTTTTCCTCTGCCGCGGTAAGCGCCGGTATTCCCGTGGGGGTTGTGGCCCACGTCCGGAAGCCGCAGGGTGGGCCGGCCATGGATTCCGGTTTGCCGGGCACTGGCGGCGATGCCTTCCTGCTGTGGCGATCCACCAAGGTGGACTATGCGGTATCCAGGCAGCAGTACCGGGCGCAGCAGGCGTTCGGCGCGCCGGAATTCCTGCAGTCCTGGAAGAGGGAGGAAGAGGCCATCCTGGACTACCTGGGCTGGATGGCGGACCGGCTGCCGCGCGTGTCCGATTACTGCGACGGCGCATCCTTCCTGCTGCTGAAGCTGATCTACGGCGAGGAGGAAGAGGGCGGTGCCGGCACCACGGGGTGGTTGTATTCGGCCGCGCTCATGCAGATGCTGGCCCGCATGGGTGCGGGGATGGAGGCGGATCAGGAACTGGTGGACGTCCATTTCGCCCGCGTGGAATCGGGGGCGTCCTCTTGCTCTCCCTCTCGGCGATAATCCCTCCGTGAAGCGCGCCAGACCGCCGCTGGTGCAAGTGCCGAAAGGCCGCACTGGAGGAACGTCCGGACTGCACAGGACGGCGTAGCAGCTAACGGCTGTCCACCGCGAGGTGAGGATCAGAGCAACAGAGACGAGTCCGGAAGGAGTGCCGCAAGGCAGACCAGCCGGGGTGAAACGGGCAATCTCTACGCGCAGCAATACCAAGTAGGCCAGCGTTGACGTGGTTCCGCGGAGCTGGCGGGTAGGTAGCATCGAGCCGGGCGGGCGACCCCCGGCCCAGAGTAATGGCGGTCACATGCGGGCAACTGCATGCACAGAATCCGGCTTATCGGCGCGCTTCACACTTTTGTTTTCCGTGCGCCTGCGCCCTGCAGGCGCCGCCGCACGCCTGGCGGCACCTACACATCCTTCATTGCATTTCAGGGCCGCGCGCAGTGCTGCGCATGGCCGGCGCGCAGTTGCGCGGCGCGCTGTTCCGTGCCGGGGTGGGTGGCGAGCAGGCCCATCCACACGCTGTCGCCGCTGCCCTTGCGCGCCTCGGGCGTCTCGCGCGCAGCCGGGGCGCTGCCCGGGGCCGCTGAAGGCTTCGCGGCCGTGCTGCCTTCGCCGCCCTGGTTCGCGGCTCCATCCGCATCGTCTTTTTCCTCGCGGCCATCCTTCGTGCGGTCGCCTGCGGGCGCCTTGCCGCGGTGCGGCGCCTCCCGCTGCTCCTGCGCGATGGCCAGCAGCAGGTCGGCCATGGGCGCGGTGGGCAGGTGTGCGTGGCCCATGAGCGCGAGGGCGTAGCAGTCGGCCTCGCGCTCGTGCGCGCGGCTGTAGGCCAGGCCGGTGACGAGGGCGCCTCCGGTGGACAGCAGGCTGGAGACGTCGCCCAGCGCCAGGCCCAGGCCGATGTTGAGCACGCCTTGTTCGACCACGGTGCGCGTGGTGTGGCGGTACACGACGTGGCCGATCTCGTGCGCGAGCACGCCGGCCAGGGCATCGTCGCCCAGGCCCCGGCGGGACGCGGTTTCCGCGAGGCCGTCGGTGATGACCACGGTGCCGCCCGGCAGGGCGAAGGCGTTGGCGCCCATGCCGCGCCGGAACTCCAGGCGCAGCGTGGGCGCGTAGCCCGCATAGCGCTGTGGCGCCGCCGGCATGCCCTGCACGAGCGTGTCGAAGCGGGCGCGCAGCTGCTGCTGGCGCTCGGGCGCGAGGCGCGAGGGGCGCAGCAGGTCGCCGTCCATGCGCTCCAGCGTTTCCCGGGCGAGGGAGGTCTCCCACCCCAGGGGCACGGCCCGGGTCAGCTGGGTGGCCAGCCAGGGCGTGCCGTAGCGGTAGAAGAGCGCCAGCACCAGCACGGAGGCGAGCAGCACGGCCGCCAGCACGCCCCAGCGGGTCTGCATGCGCTGGGCGATGCCGGCGCGGTGGCCGGCCGCCTGCAGCGCCGCGTGCCAGCGTGCGATGCCATCGCCCGCGATTTCCAGGCTGCCGCGCTCGCCCAGGTCCACCGCCAGCCGCGGGGGAGGGCGGCGCGGGTTCCAGGCCTCGGGCCAGTCCACCGCATCGTGCGCGAAGTGCTCCGGGACCCCACACTCGGCACCCACGGGGTGCAGCGTGAGTTCGGGCCCGCGCAGGCCGGGGGCGATGGCCGCGAGCACGGCGCGGCCCTGGCTGCTGCGCCCGTCGAACCAGCGCGCGGGCACGGGCTGCGGGGCCGTGCTGGAGGGCGTTCCGGCCCCCGTGGCGGCGTGCCCGGAATCTGCCCGCGGTGGCGGGGGCGGCGGCGCGGTGGAGGCCATGGCAGGGCGGGCGCCGTTCAGCCGATCAGGTCGAGCCCTGCGGCGTCGGCCAGGGCGTCGCCCACGCCGTTCTGCTGCTGCCGCTGGAGCTGCCCCGCCAGCTGGTCCACGCCGCCCTTGACGTGCAGCGTCACGGATTCGAGCTTCATGCGGTACTCGTTCACGCGGGCGAACGGGCGGTAGAAGCCCAGCGTGAGCAGGGTGAGCAGCAGGTTCCTGATGCGCAGGCCGACGAAGCGGCGCGCGCGCAGGTGGCATTTGAAGCGGGCCACGTGGCTCACGCCGATCTGGTTCCAGGTGATCTGGAACAGGCGTGCCTCGCGGTAGGCGCGCGCCGGCGCCGAGACCAGCAGCGCCATGAAGCCGAAGAAGACGAAGCCCACGATGAACAGCAGGGCCAGCCAGATCCCCATGTGCTGCATCTTGCCGGACAGCAGCGCCAGCGACCCGCCGAAGGCGGCTCCCACGATGGCGCTCATCCCCGCCACGGTGAGCAGGAACACGCCCACGGTGGCCAGCCACACCTTCACGAAATCCATGTACACCGGCTTCCAGCGGCCGGGCTCGGTGCCCAGGCGCGAATGGAGCACCAGCATGCTGCGGTAGTTGTATTCGAGCCGGATGGCGCACAGCACGGTGAGCATGAGCGTCAGGGCGAGCAGCCCCCACATCGCGCCCGTGACCTGGGGGATCCGGCGGCCGGAGGCGCCGGCCACGGGCTCCGGTGCCAGCGCGTGCAGTCCGTAGAACGCGGCCAGCCACAGGGCAGCGATGGCGAAGATGGGCCAGCTCGCCGCATAGACCTGCCGCCAGCCGGCGGTGAACTGCAGGCGCAATCCGCGCCAGCGCGTGTTGCCGAGGCGGAAGCGCATGGCGCTGCCCCAGATGAGCGGGGCGAGCGCTGCGCCCGCGAGGATGAAGAGGCCCACCGCGGTGTCCTGCCCGGTGCGCACGGCGATCTGGTAGGCGGCGGTGAGCACCAGCAGCACGACGAAGCCGAAGACCATGCGGCGCTGCTGCGCGGTGAATTCGAGCGGGCTGCCGGCCACGAGCGTGTGGCCGTAGAAGTACTGCACGGTGCGGCGGCGCGCCCAGGGGGTGTAGAGGCCCAGCGTCAGGATGCCCAGCAGCACGTTGACGATCCAGACGCGGAAGTACTCGCCGCCGCTGCCGGTGAACTCCAGCGGGTGCGGCTCGATGCCGTGCGACGTGAACGATGACGCCATGCGTGCCACGTGGGGCTCGACGCGCTGATCCATGGATATGCCTCCCTCGAAGAGCCCGGCAGTTTATCGCGGCGGCGCGAGGATCAGAAGCGCTCCCACGGCAGCAGGTAGCGCCACTGGCCTTCGGGGACTTTGGCGAGCGAGACGCGCCCGATGCGCAGCCGCTTGAGCGCCGTCACCTGCAGGCCCACGGCCTCGCACATCGCGGGGATCTGCCCCGGGCGGATGCCCTTGAGCGCGAAGCGCAGCCGCGTCTCGCTCTGCCAGCTCACCCTGGCGGGCGGCAGGGGGCGGCCGTTGAACTCCAGGCCCCGGCAGAGGCGCTCGAGGCCGCCCTCGGCGATGCGGCCCTCCACGGTGGCGATGCATTCCTGCTCGAGCAGCTCGATGTCTTCTGCCAGGCGGCGCGCCATGCGGCGGTCCTGCGTATAGACCACGAGCCCGCTGGCGGCGTCGGCCAGCGGCGTGAAGCACTCCTGCTGCCGGAAATGCCGCTGCAGCACCCGCACGGGCGGGCTGTCGCCCACGTACCGGTTGCCGGGCTCCAGCAGCGTGCCGGCGTCGGGTGCCCCGCCGCTGCGTGCCTGGCGTGGATCGCCCGCGGGGCCGTGGCCGATGCCGGCCTCCCAGCCGGCGGGCTTGTGCAGCAGGAGGGTGACGGGCGGTGCCTCCTCGGCCTTCGCGTTCTGCGCGACCACGACGTCCTGGTCGGGGCGGACACGGGCGCCCGGCGCTTCGGTCATCCGGCCGTCCACCTGCACCCAGCCGCCTTCGATGAGCCACTCCGCCTCGCGGCGGGAGCAGCCGCGCATCCCGGCGACGCGCTTGGACAGGCGGATGTGGCCGGCTTCTCCGGCACTGTTGTCGTTGGGGGGGAGATCATGCATGGCCGGCCTCCAGCGCGCGCAGGCGCTCCACATGGGCGAGCAGGGAGCGCTGCGCCACGGGCCACAGCCGCTCGGGCACGTCGGCATAGGCGTGGCGCACCCAGTCGTCCATGCTGCCTTCCGGCAGGGCCTGCATGGCCGCGAGCACTTTGGCCTCGCGTGCGAGCCGGTGCGCCTTCAGCCGGGCGATGGCCCCGCGCGCACCGGCGATCGCATGGCCGTGGGCCGGCAGGATGAATTCCACGCCATGGCGTTCGCACAGCGCGTCCAGACGGTCGAGCGACGCGAGGTAGTCGTCCATGTTGCCGTCCGGCGGATCGATCACGGTGGTGCTGCCGTTGAGGATGTGGTCGCCGCTGAACAGCAGGCCGTCCTCGCGCAGCAGCAGGCACAGGTGGTTCGCGGCATGGCCCGGGGTGTGGATCACTTCGAGCGTGTGGGTGACGTCGCCTTCCAGCTGCCGGCCGCTCAAGGTGATCCGCTCGCCATCGGCCAGGGCCCGGTCGGGCGTGAACCGGCTGGCCGCGCGCGCCGTGGGGGCGGAGGGCAGGCCCAGCAAGGGCGGGCGCGGGCGGCCGGCCGCGGCCACGCGTGCGGCCAGCGGCGCGGCGCCCGGCGCGTGGTCGGCATGGGAGTGCGTGCACACGATGGCGCGGATGTCGCCGCCCGCCGCATGCCAGAGGCGCTCGAGATGCGCCTCGTCGGCCGGGCCGGGATCGATGGCGATGTAGCCGGTGGACGGATCGCCCACCAGGTAGCTGTTGGTGCCCGGGCCGGTCATGGCGCCGGGGTTGGCCGCGGTGAGCCGCTGCAGGTTGCGCAGCAGCGGCACGGGCCGCTCGGGCTGCCAGTCGAGCGGGTGCACGATCTGCCCGTCGGGGCAGACCAGGGCCAGCTCGCCGTAGGGCGCCTCGTGCTCCATGTAGCGCGCCTCGCGGCCCGCGAGCAGGCCGGCGCGCGGGCAGCTGGTCCACAGCGGCTGCTCGTGGGCCACGGCGGCGAGCACCGCGTCGGCGCTGGCGAATTCCGCCAGGCGCTCCAGCGTGCGGATGGTCGGGAAGATCATGAAGAACCGGCCGGCCGCATGCCGGTCCAGCGCGTCCCGCGGACGCACCCAGACGGGCTCGAACTGCTCGGTCTCGTCGGCCACGGGCTCCTGGCCCTGCGGCATGCGCGCGACCAGGAAGGGCACGTCGAAGCGCCTGGGCAGGTCGCGGTCGGCCGTCCAGTGCGCGAGCAGGAAGACCGCGTCGGCGGCCAGCCGGAGGCCGCGCGCGGCGCATTGCGGGACGAAGGGCGCGGCACGGTCGAGCGCGGCGATGTCCCGGGCGTCGGCGAAGCGGCCGTCCGCATGCCGCGCGAGCAGCACGCCCAGTTCCTCGAAGCTCTCGCGGATGGCCGCGACGGCCTGGGTGACGCGCTCGCCCGCCTGCGCGGGGCGGTGGTCGACCTGGGCATGCGTGGCGGCCTCGGCGTCCTGCGCGTCGATGGCGCCGCCGGGAAACACGTAGGCCCCCGGCGCGAAGCTGGCCTGGGGCGAGCGCCGCGTCATGAGCACTTCGAGTCCGCCGCCGGGCGCGTCGCGCAGCAGCAGCACGGTGGCTGCCGCGCGCGTGGCGGCGGGCTCGCGGTGGGGATGGAGTTGTTGGGAGGGGCGGGGCATCGGGGGATTATCGGCAGCGGCCGCCGGCCGCGCGAGAGGGCCGCCAGCAAGCCCCCGCGCCGCAAGGGCACGGCCGCTTTCAGGCCGCCGGCTGCGGTGCCGTCTGCCGGTGGCCCGCGGCGGCCTTGTAGCTGCGCACCCAGTCGGCCAGCATCGACGGGTCGAGCACGTCGCCGATGCGCTCGAAACCATCGGGCGCGCGCTCCTCCACCATGTCGAGGATGGCGTCCAGGCCTTCAGCGCGGTTGAGCTCCACGATGCGCGCGGTCATGGGCCGGCGCCCGTCCTCGTAGGCATCGAGCGCGGCGGGCAGGTCGTGCGGGTGGGCGGCCAGCGCGTCGGCGATGGCGCGCGCGTCCAGCAGCGCCTGGGTGGCGCCGTTGGAACCGATGGGGTACATGGGGTGGGCCGCGTCGCCCAGCAGCGTCACGCCGCGGCCCTGGCGCCAGCGCGGCAGCGGGTCGCGGTCCACCATGGGCCATTCGAGGATCTGCGTGGCCTGCGCGATCAGGCCCGGCACGTCCACGAAGCCGAAGCGCCAGGTGCCGAAGGTGGGCAGCAGGTCGTCCACCGAGCCGGGGCGGCTCCAGTCCTCGCGGCCCGGGGCCACGAGGCCGCCGCCGAAGCCATCCTCGCGCAGCCGGCGGTCGGCCACCCAGTTGATCAATTGCAGGCCGTCCTCGCGCGGCGGGGCGATGGGGTAGACGACGAATTTCGCGCGGCGGTGGCCGGCCTGCACCATGGTGCGGCCGTCCATGAAGGGCTTCGCCCAGGTGGTGCCGCGCCACATCATCATGCCGTTCCAGCGCGGCGCGCCTTCATGGGGGTGGAACTGGCGCCGCAGCGCCGAATGGATGCCGTCCGCCCCGACCAGCAAATCGCAGCGCAGCGTGGTGGCGCCCCCGTCCGCGAGCTCGGCCTGCGCCAGCACCCGGCCATCGGCTTCCTCGGTGCAGCCGGTGATGCGGGTGCCGGCGCGCACCCGGTCTGCGCCCAGGCGCTGCAGGCAGGTGTTCCACAGCAGCATCTGCAGCTCGCCGCGGTGCACGCTGTATTGCGGATGGCTGTAGCCCGCCTCGGTGCCGCGCAGGTCTTCGTAGATCGGCTGGCCGTGCCGGTTGGCGAACACCAGGGCGCGCGTGCGCACGGCAGTGGTGTCGAGTGCCGGCAGCAGGCCCAGGCTGTCCAGCACCTCCACGGCGTGCGGCAGCAGGTTGATGCCCACGCCCAGCGGCTGGGGCCGCGCCGCGGCCTCGCAGACGGTGACGCGGTGCCCCTGCGCGCAGAGGGCGAGCGCGGCGGCGAGGCCGCCGATGCCGCCGCCGGCGATCACGATGTCCAGCGGTCGCGGCGTGGCCTGGGAGGGGGCGGGGGAGGGCGAAGTCATGGCGGTGCGTTCTCCGGGTTAATGCCGCTTGACGCGGATCAATGTGCCCCACTATTGTTGCGCCATGCAACAAAAAGAGCGCTCCGCAGAAACCCGCAGTCCCGGCGCACGCACCCCTGCGGCCGCCCGGGCGTCCGATGCGCCCGAGGGCTCCCTGCGGCCGCTGCCCGGACTGCGCTACGGCGTGCTCGACCAGCTCATGGGCTATGCGCTGCGCCGGGCGCAGAACGCGCTCTACCTCGATTTCCAGCGCGCCGTGGGCGATGACGTGAGCCCGCAGCGCTTCGCCGCCCTGGTGCTGGTGGTGGGCAATCCGGGCCTGCGCCAGGGCCTGCTGGCCGAGGCGATGGGTCTGCACCGCAGCGGCGGCATGCGCCTGGTGGACTGGCTGCACGCCCAGGGCTGGGTGCTGCGCGAGGCCGATCCGCAGGACCGGCGTTCCTGGCTGCTCCATCCCACCCCGCAGGGCCGCGCCGCGCTGGAGACGCTGTCGGCCCGCGTGCGCGCGCACGATGCCGCGCTGGTCGCCTCCCTGGGGCCTGGCGGCGAAACCCTGCATCCGCTGCTGGAGCGCCTGGCCCGCGCGGTGCCCGGCCTCGAGTGAAGATACGCCCCCGCCGGTACGGGCGACGCAGTCCGGCATGATTCGAACACTTCAGGAGACAAGCACCATGACCCATTCCATCCCGCGGGGCGTTCCCCGCGCTCTTGCGCCGCAGGGCATCCGCCGGCGCGATGCCGGCCTGGCGCTGGCCGCGCTGTGCTTCGGCGGCGCCGGGCCCGCGGCGGCGCAGCAAAGCGTGCAGCGCATCCTGGTGGGCTTTCCCGCGGGAGGCTCGGTGGATGTGGTGGCACGGCGCCTGGCCGAGAGCTGGCGCGCGCGCAGCGGCACGACCGTGGTGGTCGAGTCCCGCTCCGGCGCAGGCGGGCGCATCGCGCTCACGGCGCTGAAGGACGCGCCGCCCGACGGGCTCACCATGGTGCTCAGTCCCTCGTCCATGCTCACGATCTATCCCCACGTGTACAAGCGGCTGCAGTACAGGCCCGCCACGGATTTCATCGCCGTGGCACCGGTGGCGCTGTCCACCTGCGGCTTCATGGTGGGGCCCAAGGTGCCCGATTCGGTGAAAACGCTCAAGCAGTTCGCGGAGTGGGCCAAGGGCCGGCCCGAGCCCGAGGGCTATGCCTCTCCCGCCGCGGGCGCCATGCCGCATTTCCTCGGCAACCAGTTCGCGCGCGCCGCGGGCATCGCGCTCACGCACGTGCCCTACCGCGGCGCGGCGCCCGGCCTGCAGGACCTCATGGGCGGACAGGTGGCCTCGGGCTGCTTCAGCGTGGGCGACTGCCTGCCGCACGTGCCCACGGGCCGCGTGCGCGTGCTCGCGGTGAGCGACAAACAGCGGTCACGCTTCCTGCCCGACGTGCCCACCTTCGCCGAGCAGGGCTTCGCGGGCATCCAGGGCGTGGAGAGCTACGGGCTCTACCTGCCCGCCCGCGCGCCGGCGGCAGTGGCCGAGCGCTGGGCCGAAGCGGCCCGTGCGGCCGTGGGCGAGCCGGCGGTCGTGGAGGCGCTGGCCAAGCTCGGCTTCGAGCCTGCGTCGGGAACGCCCGAGGAATATGCCCGCCAGCTCGCCCAGGAGCGCGATCGCTGGGCGCCCGTGGTCGCCGCCTCGGGTTTCTCGTCGGAGGAGTAGCGGAAGGGCCCCATGCCAACTCCCGCCGCCGAGGGCGTTCGCCCGTCCACCGTGTCCCTCGCGCAGGCCCTGCGCTTCTGGCTGAAGCTCGGCTTCATCGGTTTCGGCGGGCCGGCCGGGCAGATCGCGCTCATGCACGACGAACTGGTGGACCGGCGCCGCTGGATCTCCGAAAGGCGCTTTTTGCATGCGCTGAACTACTGCATGCTGCTGCCCGGGCCCGAGGCGCAGCAGCTCGCCACCTACCTCGGCTGGCTGCTGCACCGCACGTGGGGCGGCATCCTGGCGGGCGTGCTTTTCGTGCTGCCGTCGCTGTTCATCCTGGTGGCCCTGGCCTGGCTGTACATGGCGCACGGCGATACGCCTGCGGTGGCGGGCGTCTTCCACGGCATCCAGCCGGCCGTGACGGCCATCGTGGCGCAGGCCGCCCTGCGGATCGGGGGGCGGTCGCTGCGCAGCGGCTGGCTGTGGTGCATCGCCATCGCGGCGTTCGTCGCGCTCTTCGCCTTCGACGCGCCGTTCCCCGCCATCGTGGCGGCTGCAGCGGTGGCGGGGCATGTCGGCGGCAGGCTGCGCCCGGCGGCGTTCGGTGCCGCGGCGGCCACCGCGCCTCCAGCGGAAATGTCCCGGGCACAGGGCCGCGCGCTCATCGACGACGACACGCCGGTGCCCGCCCATGCGCGCTTTTCCTGGCGGCGTGCGTGCGCCGTGCTGCTGGCCGGCATCGCCCTCTGGCTGCTGGCCATGGGCGGACTGTGGGCCGCATTCGGCCGTGATGCGGTCCTGGTGCACATGGCCTGGTTCTTCACCAAGGCGGCGCTGATGACCTTCGGGGGCGCGTACGCGGTGCTGCCCTATGTGTACCAGGGCGCGGTCGAGCACTTCCAGTGGATCACCCCGGCGCAGATGATGGACGGCCTGGCCCTCGGCGAAACCACGCCCGGGCCGCTCATCATGGTGGTGTCGTTCGTCGCTTTCGTGGGAGGCTGGGCGCGGGCGCTCTTCGGGCCGGAGGCGCTGCCGCTGGCCGGAGCGGCGGCGGCGGCCGTGGTGACGTTCTTCACCTTCCTGCCGTCCTTCGTCTTCATCCTGCTGGGCGGCCCGTTCATCGAGTCCACGCGCGGCAACCTCCGGCTCGCGGCGCCGCTGGCGGGCATCGCGGCGGCCGTGGTCGGGGTGATCGCGAACCTGGCGGTGTTCTTCGCCCTGCACGTGTTCTGGCCGCAGGGACTGCACGCGGGCCCCGACATGCGCGCGCTGCTCATCGGGCTGGCGGCGGCGGTGGCGCTGATGCGCTGGCGGGTGGGCGTGGTGCCGGTCATCCTCGCCGCGGGGGGCATCGGCTTCGTCGGGAGCCTGTGACGCAGGCCGGGCGGTAACCCGGCAAGGACTTCCGCGGCCGGGACGACCACCGGCCTGGGCCGTGCTCATCGGCGCTGGTACATCACCCCCTGGACCAGGACCTGATCCGGCTCCGGCGCCTCGTCAAAACGCTGGTGTGCCTCGGCGATGGCGGCCTGGTTCTCGTTCGCCCAGTGGACCAGCGCCATGACGGGCTTCAGCAGCGTTCTTCCCATGTCGGTCAGTTCGTAATCGACGCGCGGCGGGATCGTCGGATAGAGCGTACGCGTGACCAGCCCGTCGCGTTCCAGTCCGCGCAAGGTCAGCGTCAGCATGCGCTGGGAAATACCGTCGATGCCGCGCTTCAATGCGTTGAAGCGCTGCGGGCCGTCCGCCAGCATGGCGACGATGTAGAGGCTCCACTTGTCGCCGATGCGATCCAGGATCTGGCGGGTGGCCAGGCAGCCGCCAGCATCAGGCGCAGGGCGTTCTGCAGGTGGCGCGATGTGACCAGGTGACATGCGTGTGCCTTCTTGTGGGGGCGTGGCAGGGACCATACCATCCTTTGTATGGATTGGTAATTCAATATCGATTGATTACCTGGTTCTCATTTTATACCTAGGATCCCCCATGGGCCGCACTCTCCTTGTCACCTCCAGTCCGCGCGGGGCTGACAGTCTTTCCACCCGCTTCGCCACCGAAATCGCCGAAGGCATCCAGGCCCGCTCTGGCGGCCCGCTGACCGTGCGCGACCTCGCCGCGGATCCGCCGCCACACATCACCCCGGCCTACATCCAGGGCCGGATCACGCCGGCGGAACAGCGCACACCGGAACAGGTCGAGGCGGTGAATATCGCCCAGGCGCTCGTCGACGAACTGACCAGCGCCGACGTGATCGTGGTCGGCTCGAGCATGATGAATTTCGGGCCGCCCTCGCAGCTCAAGGCGTGGTTCGATCACGTCACCTGGCCAGGCGTCACCTTCAGCTATGGCGATGCCGGACCGAAAGGACTGCTGGCCGGCAAGAAGGTCTATCTCGTGACCGCTGCCGGCGGCGTGTTCTCGCACGGTGCCTGGGCACCGTTCGACTTCCAGACCAGCTACCTGCTGCACCTGCTCGGCTTCATCGGCCTGACCGATGTCGAAGTGCTGCGCGTCGAAGGCACGGTGCTCGGCCCCGATGCGGTGAACGCCGCCATCGGCAAGGCCGCAACGGCCATCGACGCCTTGCTGGCGAAGGCGGGGTGAGCGCATGACCGGGAACAAGACCGTCGCCTTGTTCGGTGCGACCGGGCCGACCGGGCGGCACCTCATCGAGGAAGCCTTGAAACGTGGCTATCGCCTGTCGGTCTATACGCGCGACGCCGCGAAGCTCGCGTCGTTCGCGGAAAAGGTCGATATCGTGGTCGGCGACCTGCAGGACCGCAACGCCATCGCGAAGTGCGTCCAGGGGGCGGACGCGGTCATCAGCGCCCTCGGCCCCAACGGTCTCAAGACGCAAGGCGACAGGCCGGTCATGCACGGCCTGTCCCACATCATCGCCGCGATGCAGCAGGCCGGCGTGCGCCGCCTTGTCCAGATCTCCACCGCTGCCTACCGCGATCCCAAGGATGGTTTTGACCTTGGTTCGCGCGCGAACGCGCTGATGTTCAAGCTGATTGCCCGCAAGGCTTACGACGACATCAAAGCCACGGGCGAACTGATCGCCAACTCGGATCTGGACTGGACACTGGTGCGGATTCCATTCCTCAAGGATGGCCCTGCGAACGGAAAGATCGATGTGGGTTGGTATGGAAAAACCAGGCTCGGTTCGAAACTTTCCCGGGGAAATCTGGCGGATTTCCTGGTGGGGCAGATCGCTGACAAGAAGTTCGTGCGGGCCGCGCCTGGCATCGCCAATGGTTGAAGAAGGGGGTATCCAGCATGTTGAAAATCGACCTCCATACCGAGATCAGTTGCCCTTGGTGCTTCGTCGGACACCACCGTCTCGACAAGGTGCTGGCGGAGCGTTTCCCCGACCTGGCCGTGGACATCCGGCAGCATCCGGTCCTGCTGCTGCCGGATGCGCCGGCGAGCGGTCTCTACATTCCCGACCTGCTGCGCTCACGCTACGGCATCACCGATCCGAAGGCCGCCTTTGCCCGCCCCGAGGCGGAAGCGCGCGCTTCGGGCTTCGACCTGGATCTCGGTCGCCAGCTCCGGACGTATCCGACCCAGGCGGCGCATGCCGTGATCCTGGCGGCCGCCGGGCGCGCCACCCAGCACCGGCTCGCCGTCGCCATCACCGATGCCTACTTCATCGCAGCGAGGAACATCGCCGACGCGGATGTGCTGGCCGACATCGCAGCCGACCACGGTTTCGACCGCGACCAGGCCCGTGCCATCGCACTCGATCCTGCGCAGCACCGCCGCGTCGAGGCGGAAGCGGCCAGGGCGGCGCAGGCCGGTGTCCGTTCGGTTCCCCACTTCGGCTTCGGCGGAAGCATCGCCATCAACGGGGGGCGCAGCGAAGACGAGATCGCGTCGGCCATACGAGCGGCTGCGCTGCAGGAGGGCTCCACCTGATCTGCAGGGCTTCCACCGCCGGCCGTGCGCCCGGAGCGCGCGTGCTCAGGCCCGCGCGGGAATCTCCAGCCCGCGCGCCACGGCAGGCCGGGCCACGAAGGTGTCCAGCACGCGGCGCACGTGCGTGAACCGATCGAACTCCACCAATTCGCCGGCCTCGTAGAAGCCCACGAGGTTGCGCACCCACGGGAACACCGCGATGTCGGCGATGGTGTAGTCGTCGCCCACCAGCCAGGCGCGGCCGTCCGCCAGCTGCCGGTCGAGCACACCCAGCAGGCGTTTGCTTTCGGCCACGTAGCGGTCGCGCGGGCGCTTGTCCTCGTAGTCCTTGCCGGCGAACTTGTGGAAGAAGCCGAGCTGGCCGAACATGGGGCCGACGCCGCCCATCTGCCACATCAGCCACTGCAGCGCGGCATAGCGCTGCGCCCCCGCCGGGGCCAGGAAGCGGCCCGTCTTGTCCGCCAGATAGACCAGGATCGCGCCGGACTCGAACAGCGCCAGCGGCTGGCCGCCCGGGCCGTTCGGGTCCAGGATGGCCGGGATCTTGTTGTTGGGATTGAGCGAGAGGAATTCGGGTGAGGTCTGGTCGTCCTGGTCGAAGCGCACGAGGTGCGGCTCGTAGGGCAGGCCGGTTTCCTCCAGCATGATCGAAGCCTTCACGCCGTTGGGCGTGGGCAGCGAATACAGCTGCAGGCGGTCGGGGTGGCGGGCGGGCCATTTGCGGGTGATGGGGAAGGCGGCGAGCACGTCGTCGGTCATCGGAACTCCTCGGGGGCCAGGGGATGGCTGCAATGGATGGATGCCGCCATCATCGCGCGCCCGGCCGGCCCCTGCCGGCGAGGGGCCATACCATGCCCGCCGGGCAACGATAATCCTGCGGATGCAGATCCGCTTCACCAAAATGCAGGGTGCCGGCAACGATTTCGTCGTGCTCGACGAAACGCAGGGGCGCCTGGGCCTCACGCCCGCGCAGTACCGCTACCTCGCCGACCGCCACTTCGGGGTCGGCGCCGACCAGATCCTCACCGTGCGTCCTTCGCCGGCCGACGGCATCGACTTCGAATACGTCATCCACAACGCCGACGGCGGCGAGGTCGAGCAGTGCGGCAACGGCGCGCGCTGCTTCGCCCGCTACGTGCGCGACAAGGGCCTCACCGACCGGGACACCATCCGCGTGCAGACCCTGGCCGGCGTGATCGCGCCACGCCTCACCGAGGACGGCCGCGTCACCGTGGACATGGGCCGCCCGCGTTTCGACCCCGCCGAGGTGCCTTTCGATGCCTCCGGCCTTGAGTCCACAGTCCGCGGAGCGGGGCAGACATGGCCCCTGGACCTCGGCGCTGGCGCTGGCGCCGGTGCGCAGGAGGGCGATGTGGTCGACGTGGCGGTGGTCTCCATGGGCAACCCGCATGCCGTGCAACTGGTCGAGGACGTGGACACGGCGCCGGTGGCGCGCACCGGTCCGCTCATCGAGCGCCACGTGCGCTTTCCGCAGCGCGTGAACGCGGGCTACCTGCAGATCGAGGACCGGTCCCGCGTGCGCCTGCGCGTGTATGAACGCGGCGCCGGCGAAACCCTGGCCTGCGGCACGGGCGCCTGCGCCGCCGTGGCTGCGGGCATCCGCCTGGGCCTGCTGGACACGCGCGTCGATGTGCGCACGCGCGGCGGCCTGCTCACCATCGCCTGGAGCGGCGACCCGTCCGAGTCCGTCTTCATGACCGGCCCGGCGACCACCGTCTTCGAAGGCCAGATCGACATTCCCGACGCACCATGACCCATCCGCATTCCCCCGCCCAGGCCGTGCCTCCCATCACGGAAGAAGACATCGCCGAATTCCTCGCCAACACCCCGGGCTTCTTCGAGCGCCACGCCGAGCTGCTGACCGGCGTGGTCCTCACCAGCCCCCACGGGCAGCGCGCGGTCAGCCTGCAGGAGCGCCAGGCCGAGATGCTGCGCGAGAAGATCAAGGGCCTGGAGCAGCGCATCATGGAAATGGTGCGCCACAGCCACGAGAACACCGCCATCGCGCAGAAGATCCACCAGTGGACGCGTGAACTGGCGCAGGCCGGAGACCCGGCGCTGCTGCCGGGCCTGGTGGAGCAGGGCATCCGCCGGCTGTTCGACGTGCCGCAGGCGGCGCTGCGCCTCTGGGACGTGGCCGGCCCGTACGCGGGGGCCGCCTTCGCGCAGGGCGCGAGCGCCGATGCGCGCTCGTTCGCCACCTCGCTCACGCAGCCGTTCTGCGGCCCCAACCTCGGCTTCGAGCCCGCGGGCTGGCTGCCCGAGCCGGCCTCGGTGCAGTCGATCGCCCTGTTGCCGCTGCGCCAGGGGGCGCTCGATGGCGACGCGCCGGCTTTCGGCCTGCTGGTGCTGGGCTCGCCCGATCCGCAGCGCTTCGGCGCCGACATGGGCACCGACTTCCTCGTGCGCATGGCCGAACTGGCCAGCTCGGCGCTCTCGCGCCTGCGCTGATCCGGCCATGGCGGACGCCGTGCAGCCGGTCGCGCCCACCGATCCGGACGTGCTGCGCTACCTGGAGCACGTGCGCGTGGAAAAGCGCCTGGCGCAGCGCACCGTCACGCTCTACACGCTCGACCTGGCCAAGCTGGCCGCCAGCGCGCGCGATGCGGGCGTGCCGCTGCTGCAACTGCAGACCGCGCACATCCGCCGTTTCGTCGCGCAGATGCATGCGGGCGGGCGCGGCGGGCGGGGCATCGCGCTGATCCTGTCGGGCTGGCGCGGCTTTTTCACCTGGGCGGCGCGGCAGGGCCTCGTGCCCCACAACCCCGTGCAGGGTGTGCGCGCCCCGCGCGCGCCAAAGCCGCTGCCCAAGGCGCTGGGCGTGGACGACGCGGTGCGGCTGGCGGAGTTCGAGGGCTCGTCGGGCAGCGACCCGTGGCTGGAGGCCCGCGATGCGGCGATGGTCGAACTGCTCTACGGCTGCGGCCTGCGCGTGGGGGAACTGGCCGGCCTGGACGCCGTGCCGGGGCCGGACACGCAGCGCCAGGGCCGGGGCTGGATCGATCTGCAGGCGGCCGAGGCGCATGTCTTCGGCAAAGGCTCGAAACGGCGCAGCGTGCCGGTCGGATCGGCCGCGCTGGCGGCCTTGCGCGCCTGGCTGGAGGTGCGGCTGCAGCCCTTCGGCGCGGCGTCCGGCCGGGCGGATGCCGCGCTCTTCCTGGGCCGGCGCGGCGCGCGGCTCACGGGGCAGTCCATCTGGTCGCGCCTGCGGCAGCGCAGCCAGCTCGCCGGGCTGTCCACGCCCGTGCATCCGCACATGCTGCGGCACTCCTTCGCCAGCCACCTGCTGCAGTCCAGCGGCGACCTGCGGGCGGTGCAGGAGCTGCTGGGCCACGCCAACATCACCACCACGCAGGTCTATACGCGCCTGGATTTCCAGCACCTCGCCAAGGTGTACGACGCCTCCCATCCGCGGGCGCGCCGCAAGCCCGGCGGCTGACGGCCGGTCGCTGGCAACCTGCGGCGGCCAGTCCCTCCATGGCGGCAGGGATTTTCCGTGCTGCAGAATCCGGCCCATGCCCTCTCTCGTCGCCACGTTGTTGTCCTCCCCCACCGATCCACGCCGCCGGCGCCTGTTCGCCCAGGCGGCCGGGCTGTCGTCCCTGCTGGCGGCGCCGCTCCTGCTGGAAGGCTGTGGCGGAGGGGCCAGCGCGGGCGCGGGCGCGGCCGGCCCGGAGCCGTCCTTCACGCGGGCCCGGCCCCTGCGGGCCAGCTGGATCTCCACGGTCCTGAACCTGGACTGGCCCTCCGCGGAGTCTGCCCGGATCGCCGACGATGCGCAGCGCGTCGCCGTGCAGCAGGCGGAACTGCTGCGCATTCTGGACGAGGCGGTGGCCACCGGCCTCAACGCGGTGATCTTCCAGGCCAAGCCGTGCGCGGATGCGCTCTACGCCTCCGACCTCCTGCCCTGGTCGCCCTACCTGACCGGCACGCTGGGCCGGCATCCCGGATTCGACCCCCTGGCCTTCGCCGTGGAGCAGGCGCATGCGAGGGGGCTGGAACTGCACGCCTGGCTCAATCCGTACCGCGTGTCGATGGACGTAGGCGCGGACACCGTGCGCATGCTGGGCACCGCGCCCGCCGGCGGCCCGCCCAGCATCTACCGCACCCGGCCCGACTGGATCCGCACGGCCGCCCGGCGCTTCGTGCTGGACCCGGGGCTGCCCGAGGTGCGGGCTTGGCTGGGCAGCGTGGTGGCCGAGATCACGTCGCGCTATGCCGTCGATGCCATCCACTTCGACGACTACTTCTATTACGAGACCGCCGATTCGCGCCTGGACGACGCACGGACCTTCGCCACCTACGGCCAGGGATTCGCGGACAAGGGCGACTGGCGCCGCCACAGTACCCGGCTGCTGGTGCAGGGGCTGTCGGAGCAGTTGCGCGCCATCAGCCCCGGGGTGCGCTTCGCGGTCAGCCCCGCAGGTGTCTGGCGCAACCGGGCCGATGATCCGCGCGGCTCGGACACGCAGGCCGGCGCGCCCAGCTACGACGCGGCCTTCGCCGATACGCGCCAGTGGGTGCTCGATGGCCTGGTGGACGACATCGTGCCCCAGGTGTACTGGCCCTTCGCGCGGCAGGCGGTGGGCTACGGCACCATCGCGCGCTGGTGGGCGGACGTGGCGCTGGCCTCGCCCGGCGTGCAGGTCCACATCGGCATGGCGCTCTACAAGGCGGGCCGGCCCACGGCCCAGGAGCCCGACTGGGGCGTGGAGGGGGGCGTACCGGAATTCCGCCGCCAGATCGACCTCAACGAATCCACGCCCGGCATCCACGGTAGCGTGCTGTTCCGCCACGCCTTCTTGCGGGACCCTGCGGCAGCCGCCGTCACGGCCTGGCTGCGGCAGCGGTGGGCGCCCGCGCCCTGAGGCAGGCTCCCCGCTGGCTCACCCGTGCTGCAGCAGCGCCCGGGGGGCGGAGGCCGGCGGCAGCGCCGCGCCGGCGAGGGCGAGCCTTTCGACCGGCAGCCGGAAGCTGGCCACGGTGCCGACCAGTTCCCGCGCGCGCTGGCTCAGGGCCGCGGCGGCGGCGGCCATCTCCTCGACCAGCGCCGCGTTGTGCTGGGTGGAGCGGTCCATGTCGTTCACCGCGTCGTTGATCTGGTCCACGCCCTGGCTCTGCTCCTGGCTGGCGGCGGTGATTTCCCCCACCAGTTGCGACAGCCCCTGGATCGACTGCACCACGCTCGCCATGGTCTGGCCGGCGCGGCCCACCAGCGCGGTGCCCGCGGCCACGCGGTCCATGCTGGCACCGACCAGGCCCTTGATCTCGCCGGCCGCCTGGCCCGCGCGCTGGGCGAGGCGGCGCACCTCTCCGGCGACCACTGCGAAACCCCGGCCCTGTTCGCCCGCGCGGGCGGCTTCCACCGCGGCGTTGAGCGCGAGCAGGTTGGTCTGGAAGGCGATGCTGTCGATGATGCCGGTGATGTCCGCGATGCGCCGGCTGCTGTCCTGGATCTGCTGCATGGTGTCCACCACCTCGGTCACCACCGCGCCGCCCTGGGCGGCCACGCGCGATGCGGCCTGCGCCACGCGGTCTGCCTCCAGCGCATTGCCCGCGTTCTGCCGCACGGTGCCGTTCAACTGCTCCATGGAGGCCGCCGTCTGCTGCAGCGCACCCGCCTGGCCTTCGGTGCGCGCCGAGAGATCGCTGTTGCCCTGGGCGATCTGCAGCGCGGCAGAAGACACGCTCTCGGCGCTCTCGTGGATGGCCGCCACCATGGCGGCGAGCTGGTCGCGCATGCTCCGCAACTGGGCCATCAGGCTCGCCGTGTCGCCCTGGCGCGCGGGAATCTCGATGGTGAGGTCGCCCTGCGCCACGCTGCGGGCCACGGCCGCGGCCGCGCCGGGTTCCGCGCCGAGCTCCCGCAGGATGCCGCGCACCACCAGGGCGCCGAAGCCGATGGCGAACACCATGCCCGCCAGCACCGCCGCGATGACGCCCGCCCGGGTGTCGCCGTAACGGGTCTCGGCCGCCTCGTAGGTGCTGCGCGCGGTGTCCAGCTGCACCTGCGTGAGGGCCGCGAGCACGGCCTGCAGCGGATCGAGGGCCGGATACATCTCGCGGGCGGCGAAGGCCGTCAGGCCGGGGATGTCCCGGGCGCGCAGCAATCCTTCCAGGGCCTGCACGGCGGCATCGGCACGCGCCTGCAGCGGCCCGAACTCCTCGAGCAACCGGTGCTCCTCGGCATGCAGGCCGGTCGCCAGGTAAGCGGCCCACTGCTCCCGCACCTCCTTGCGCGCCGCATCGATCGACTCCAGGCCCTGCTGCGGCGTCAGCGCGCCGTCTCGCACCTTGTGGGCGGTGTCCACGATGTTCACCGCGTAGGCGTCGGCCACCCGCTTGATCTGCTGCAGCGGCACCACCCGGTCGTGGTAGACGGAAACCAGGCCGGCATTGGAGCGGGCCATGCCCAGCAACCCGGTGGCGCCGGCACCGGCAGCCAGCAGGCAAAGGGCGGCCAGGAGCCAGCCGAGACGCGTCGAGACCTTGAGCCGGTGTAGGTAGTGCATGGAAGTTCCCTCTGTAGTGGATGGTGGATCTGCTCTTGCGCGGGCCGCACGGGGCAGCTGCAGGCCCGGATCCTAGGAAAGCCCGGATCCGGCTTTCTCAACAATCCTCAAATCTTCTTTCCCACAGAATTTCCTGCGCATGAAAGCCACGTTTTGGGAGCTTTCCGTGTAGGGAGGGGCGGCCTGGGGCCCGGGTCCATGGAGAATGCGCATCTCAAGAAAACCCACGGGAAGCGCCTCGATGCGCAGGTTGCATGACTGAATCCAGGAAGGCAGGGCTGCCCCCTTCGGGCTTGCACGCGTGGCTGAGCGTGGGCTTGGCCCTGGTGCTGCTGTGCGGTTTTACCGTAGCGGGCGGCCAATGGACCGCGGCGAGGCTGAAGGCCTTGCCGTCCAAGGAGGCCGGGCCGGGGCGCGCCTTCGGCCATGTGGATTCGCTGCAGCGCGCTTCTGACGGATCGCTGCGCATCCAGGGGTGGGCGATCAGTCCGGACGGCATCCGGAAACTGGAGGCCCATGTGAACGGGCGGCCGGTGGACATTCCCTACGGCCTGATCCGCCGGGATGTCTTCCGGGCCCATCCCGGGAAGCGCGGCGCCCTGGCAGCCGGTTTCGACGGCAAGCTGCCCATCGGCGACATCGCGCGCCAGACTGACCTGGAAGTCGTGGTCGTCGATCAGAAGGGCGGGAAGACGACGTTGCTCAGCCAGCCGTTCTTCCCGCAGGCCTACAAGACCCGCTGGGGGGATTTCCGGCCCGGGCGGAGCGTGGATCCGGATGATGTGTTCTTTTTCCCCATGGCCACGAGCCATGTGGAAGCAGGGGGCGCCGACGGCATCCGGGAAACCTACGGTCCCTACGAGAGCCGCACCGTCAAGGCCGGGATCCGTGTCCAGATCCTCTACATGCGCACCACCACCGGCGCCCGGGGAGACTACGCGTTCGATCCGGATTTCGTCCCGGACAAGAAGTGCGGCCGGCGCCTCATCGCGGAAGACAGCCTGCACGGCGTGATGCGATACGCCATCGAGAAGAAAATGCCCGTGCTGTTCACGCTCAACGGAGGGATCTGGGCCGACGCGCCCTGCGACGCACCCCAGTGGGACATCAACGATGTGCTGGAGCAGGACGAGACGCTCTGCCAATGGAACGACAGGAACGGGGTGATGCCCGACTCGGCGATCGAGGGGCAGGCCGGATCGTTCGAGTCGCCGGAACTGGGGCGTGCCCTGAGCCTGAACGTGTTCGCCGAGCGCGTCCGCTTCTACAAGAAGCGCAACCTGCAGCAGGCCGCTGCCCTGATCCAGCGCTTCGCCATCGAGCACCCTGACCTGTTCATCGGCATCAGCCTGGACCCGGACGTGTACATCAACCCCTTCTTCGAGGGGCGGCAGTGGTACGACTACAACCCGCAGACGCTGCGCCAGTTCCGCGACTGGCTGCGCGGCAGCGGGCCCTACGCGAACGAAGGCGGCCCCGGCGTGCCGGACCTGCGGGCCTACCGGCGGCCGCAGCCGCTGACCCTGGCGGATATCGACAGGATGAGGGGCCGGCACCACGCCAGCTGGGACGAGGTCGATCCTCCGCGGAAATTTCCCAAGGCACCGCATCCGTTCTGGCAGGAGCCCTGGACCCAGGCGTGGGAGCAGTTCCGCCGCCATCTCGTGAAGCTGCATTACGACGAGCTGTCGCAGTGGGTGGCGCAGACCGGCGTTCCCGCCAGCCGCATCTATTCCGCGCAAGGCTTCATGCCCCCGGGCTTGATGGAGCCCTTTGCCGTGCGCCTCGACAGCCCCGCCAAAAGCTACGATTCCGGAGGCGTTTCGATCGAGGGCTCGGCGCCGGTGCAGGGGCGCCTGGGCGCGATCATCTATGGCGACAGCGCCACCAATTCGATCCCCATGGAAGGCAAGTTGTCGCTGTTCGGCGAATTCCGCCACTACAGCCCGGAATGGGCCGTGGTGGAATACAACACGGCCGACCTGACCGCGCCCCGGCGCATGGCAAGCTACGACCGTGCCTATCGCTCGCTGAGGGAGATTGCCAACTATGGGGCGCGCCTCGTCTCTCCCATGGCCTGGAACGGCAGCCCGGGCGAAGCGGCGAATACGACAGGCTATGTCAGCTACACGTCGCTGCGCCGTACGCCGCTCGAAGATGCCATCCAGCATTTCATGGTGTCGCGGTATGACCTGCCCCGCGGCGCGCGCCTCTGGACCTTCGGATCGGGAAGGCACCACGACACGGATGGGTGGCAGGCCGGTGCAGGAGCGACGGTGGCCGCCACCCCGGACGGACTGCACCTGGTCCTGGACGGCGAAGGCCGTGCCAGCGCCGTATCGCCCGCCGAACTGGCCATGCGCCCCGGCGCGTTCGATGCACTGGTCGTGCAGGCCGAAGGCGGCGGCGAAGACCTGAGGCTGGCGGTGGACGTGCAGGCCGCAGGCGGCGCCTGGCAGCCGCTGGTGGCCGAAGCCCCCCTGCGGCAGCGGGAGCGGCGCAGCGCGGGATTCCGCATTCCGCTGCCGGCGGCTGCCGCTCCGGATGCGGTGGCTTTCGACCGGCTGCGGCTGGTCTGGCGTGGCCGTCCCGGCGCCGCCGTGGATATCGGCCTCGTGGCGCTCTACCCGGCGCCGCGCCCGGCCGCCGTGGAACCCGCCGCCCGCTGAGCCGCCGCTGCGCCGGTCCGGGCGCCCTTGCGGCTGGCGGACGGACAATACGGTCCATGAAAACCATCCGCCTGCGCCCTGGCAAGGAGCGTTCCCTCCTGCGCCGCCATCCCTGGATCTTCGAATCGGCCATCGCCAAGGGCGGCGGCGACAGCGGGGAGACCGTGCGGGTGGAGTCGGCGGACGGCCGCTTCCTGGCCTGGGCCGCCTTCAGCCCCGCATCGCGCATCCGCGCCCGCGCCTGGAGTTTCGACGAGGCGCAGCGCATCGACCCCGCATTCTTCGCCGCGGCCGTGGACCGCGCGGTCAGGGCGCGGGAGCGCTTCGCCATCGAGAGCGACGGCGTGCGCCTGGTGCATGGGGAATCCGACGGCCTGCCCGGCCTGATCGTGGACCGCTACGGCGACACCCTGGTGGCGCAGTTCACCAGCGCCGGCACCGAGCGCTGGAAAACCGTGATCGCCGATGCCCTGCTGAAGTCCACGGGCCTCGCCAGGCTCTACGAACGCTCCGATGCCAGCGTGCGGCAGCTGGAGGGACTGGAGCCCGCCACGGGGTGGCTGCGCGGCGACGGCCCCACGGAGCTGTCCATTCGCGAACACGGCTGGCGCCTCACCCTGGACATCGCCGAAGGCCACAAGACCGGCTTCTACCTCGACCAGCGCGACAGCCGCCACCGCTTCTCCGAGGCCGTGCGCCGGCTCGGCGCCCGCCAGGTGCTCAACTGCTATTGCTACACCGGTGGTTTCACCGTCGCGGCGCTCGCGGGCGGAGCCTCGCAGGTGACCTCCATCGATTCGTCGGGACCGGCGCTGGAGCGCGCGCGCTCGCACGCGGCCCTCAACGGCTTCGAGGCCGCCCGCACGGAATTCCTCGATGCCGACGTGAACGCCTCCCTGCGGCGCTTCCTGCAGGAGGGCCGCCGCTTCGACGCCATCGTGCTCGATCCGCCGAAGTTCGCTCCCACGGCCGCGCATGCCGAGCGCGCCGCACGGGCCTACAAGGACATCAACCGCCTGGGCCTGCAACTGCTGGCCCCTGGGGGGCTGCTCTACACCTTCTCCTGCTCCGGCGGGATCAGCGCCGACCTGTTCCACAAGATCGTGGCCTCGGCCGGCGCCGACGCGGGGGTGGACGGCTACATCCTGGAGCGCCTCGGCGGCGCGCCCGACCACCCCATGACCCTGGAATTCCCCGAGGGGGAATACCTCAAGGGGCTGGCGGTGATGCGCAAGGGAGCGTGACGGGCGCCTGCGGCTCGCTGTCGGCACCGGCCATCTCGACGCGTCCGCGGCCACCGCGCTTGGCGGCGTAACAGGCAGCGTCCGCGTCGGCCATGAGGTTTTCCAGGGACTCGGGCGTGTTCCCGAACAGACGCACGCCGATGCTCGCGCCGATCCGAAACACGTGCTGCGCCGCATGGAAAGGCTCGCTGCGCAGTGCCTCCACGATCTGCAGGCCGATGCTCCGGGCACCATGCCGGCTGCAGTGCCGCAGCAGGACCACGAACTCGTCGCCGCCCAGGCGCACGAGCACGTCGTCCCCGCGCACGCAGCGGCGCAGCCGGCCCGCCACCTGGCAGAGCACGTGGTCGCCGGCCGCATGGCCGGCTTCGTCGTTCACGGCCTTGAAACCGTCCAGGTCGATGAACAGCAACGCATGCGAGCCGGGCTGCGCCGAGAGTTCCTGGACCTGCGCGCCCAGGCTGCGGCGGTTCGGCAGACCGGTCAGCACGTCGTGGCGCGTTTCCATGCGCAACTGCTCGGCCAGCACGCGCAATTGTTCCTCGCTCTCGCGCGCACGCAGTTCGGCCGCGCGCAGCTCGCTTTCGTTGCGCTTCACTTCGGAGATGTCCGTATGCAGGGCGTAGCTCTGTCCGCCGGCGCTGCGGTTCATGGTCACGCGCATCCAGCGGCCGCCCGGCAGCGGAACTTCGAACGGCGCGCCCGCGAAGAAGGCGGCATCGTGCAGGGCCGCGGCCACGTCCTGGGCGCGATGCAGCCGCTCCTGGGCGTCGGGCGATGCCTCCCAGAGCTGCCTGACGATCTGCACGTAGGTACGCTGCGCCAGCGCCTCCCTGGAGGGCAGCCCGTGCATCATCACGAACAGGTCGTTGGCATACAGGATGCGGCCTTCGTCGTCCAGCACGGCAGCGGCCTCGCCCAGGTCCTCCAGCATCTGCCGGGTGCCGGACGCCGGAAGCGCCGCCTGGCACTCCGGGGCCGGGGTTTCCGAAGCGTCGTCCACATGCGCCACGTGCTGCCAGACGCGGATGCGGTGCCCTCCCTGCACCGGCACCGCGGCCACGCGCAGCCAGCGCCCGAGGTGCTGGAAGACATAGGGCCGCGTCTGCAGGCGGTTGCGCATCAGGCCGTCGGCGATGAAGCGGTCGATGTGGGGGAGGTCTTCGGGCGGCAGGCGCCCCTGGTAGAAGCGCCGCAGGTTGTCGGCATAGGGCTCGCCGGCATGGACGCGGCCTTCGTGCTCCGGGAAGAAGCGGAGAAACGAGGCATTCCACAGGACGGTACGTTCCTCTGCATCGAACACGCACATGGCGATGCCCAGCGAATCCAGGAGCGTGGCGGTCAGGTCGAAATCCATGGCCTGGAAAAAGGGCGGGAAACGGCTCGTAGAAGGGCTGTCGGGGGCGGAATCTGGAAATCAATGTAGCGTATTCCCCGACCCGCCAAGCCGGGAAAAGGCCTGCTTTGGCGCCCGAAATCCGGGGGTGTTGACAGCCTCGCTAAACTTTTGGGAAGGCGTGCCGCGCCGGCACCCTCCACCTTCCGAAAGCGTTTGCCGACCATGTCCCTCATTCCCACCACCATCCTCACGGGCTTCCTGGGCTCGGGCAAGACCACCCTCCTCAAGCGCGTGCTGACCGAGTCGCACGGCCAGAAGATCGCCGTCATCGAGAACGAATTCGGCGAGGAGAACATCGACAACGACATCCTGGTGACGGATTCCAAGGAACAGATCGTGCAGATGAGCAACGGCTGCATCTGCTGCACGATCCGCGAGGACCTGCGCGAGACGCTCCAGCTGCTGGCCGCCAAGCGCCGCAAGGGGCTCCTGGAGTTCGACCGCATCGTGATCGAGACCACCGGCCTGGCCGATCCCGGCCCGGTGGCCCAGACCTTCTTCATGGACGAGGAGATCGCCGAGACCTACCTCATCGACTCCATCATCACGCTGGTGGACGCCAAGCATGCCGCCCAGCAACTGAACGACCGCCAGGAGGCACGCCGCCAGGTGGGCTTCGCGGACCAGATCTTCCTGTCCAAGACCGACCTCGTTTCCAGCGAAGAGACCGACGCGCTGATCCACCGCCTCAAGCACATGAACCCGCGCGCCCCGATCAAGGCGGTGCATTTCGGCGAAGTGCCGGTCTCCGAGGTGCTGGACCTGCGCGGCTTCAACCTGAACGCCAAGCTCGACATCGACCCCGACTTCCTGAAGGAAGAGGACGACCACGGCCATGCGCATGGGCACGGGCACGACCACCACGGCCATGACCACGAGCACGGCGAGCACTGCAGCCATCCCTCGCACCAGCACGCAGGCCATGGCCACCACCATCACCATGACGACGACGTGAAGAGCTTCGTCTACCGCGCCGACCGTCCCTTCGACCCGGCCAAACTGGAAGACTTCCTGGGTGCCATCGTCAACATCTACGGCCCCCGCATGCTGCGCTACAAGGGCGTGCTGCACATGAAGGGCACCGAGCGCAAGGTCATCTTCCAGGGCGTGCACCAGCTCATGGGCAGCGACCTGGGCCCGCAGTGGGCCGAGGGCGAGCAGCGCCAGAGCAAGATGGTGTTCATCGGCATCGACCTGCCCCAGGACATCTTCCGGCAGGGCCTGGAGCAGTGCCTGGCGTGAACCGGCCCCGGACCGGATGCCGCGGCCGGTTTGTAGGATAACCACTACTTCGCGGGGGGCGGCCGCGCATGCGCGAAATCGGCCGATACAATCGCGCCCCGGCAAAAACGGCAGGACACCGCCGCCGCATCGACCGCTTTCGGGAGGGCGGGCGGCATGGGCGGGACCGGGTTTGCCGCGCCGCCGTCCCATTCCGGTGGAAACCGCCGTACGTAGGAGGCGGCCTCCTTCCCGTTTGGAGCAATTGACCGTACCATCCACGGCACCGTCGCCGGCCACCCCGCCGGCGCAGCCAGCCTAATACACATCATGCCTACGACCCTGCAAGCGCAATCGCCCGTCGCGGCCGCCAAGAAAGACCCGAAGCTGGCCAACAACTGGAAGACCAAGCCGGCCGAGGAGCTCTCCGACGCCGAGGTGCTTTCCATGCCCGACAGCGAATACATGAACGAGAAGCAGCTGGCGTTCTTCCGGCACAAGCTCGTGCAGCTCAAGCAGGACATGCACAACAACGCGGGCGAGACCACCGAGCACCTGCGCGAGGATACCGTGGTGGTGCCCGATCCGGCCGACCGCGCCACCATCGAGGAAGAGCACGCCCTGGAACTGCGCACCCGCGACCGCGAGCGCAAGCTGCTCAAGAAGATCGAGCAGTCCATCGCGCGCATCGACGCAGGCGACTACGGGTACTGCGACGAGACCGGCGAGCCCATCGGCGTCGGCCGCCTCCTGGCGCGTCCCACCGCCACCCTGTCCCTGGAGGCGCAGCAGCGCCGGGAGCTCAAGCAGAAGATGTTCGGGGACTGACGGCACGGCGCCCGCCACACCCGCGACCGGCCCGTCCCGCCGTTTTCCGCACCAGTCCGCCCGACCCCCGTGCCGAGGCGCGTGCCCTCCAGCCACGACGATCCATGAGCAAGGAAGATTCCTCCCGCGGCCTGCTGTCCAAGGTGGTGCGCTTCGTGCGCAATCCCACCGTCAACTGGAATGAGCTCGACTCCATCGACGAGGAGCGCGAAAGCCAGTACAGCAAGCAGATGCTCAAGGAAATGATCGAGCGCAAGCGCCGCAACGATTTCGTGCGGCGCCGCGAGTTCGACCAGCTGCGCAAGCTGCGCCAGCGCGAGGCCCTCCACGGCCAGCGGTCGGACGACCAGACCGCCCGGCCCTCGTTCTTCCATACCAGCATGACTTCGCCGGACGACCGGGCCGTCACGCTCAAGAAGATCGACGAGATCGAGGCGCAGATGTCCCAGCAGTGGTGGAAGAGCAAGCAGCCTGCGGCCGCCGGCTCGCCGGGCGGCATGGCGCCCACCGAACCGGCGCCTTTCGGCGCCTCCGATTCCGCCGACGCGGCGCACGCCCGCGCGTTCGCTCCCACCGCCCCGGCCAGCCTGCCGGCGGGGCTGTCGGAGCCCGGCGTGCAGCCGCTGTTCTCCGGCGAAAGCCTGCCGCCCGCCACGGACCTCATGGCCCCCACGGTGCCCCAGGCGTATCCCGGTGCGCGCTCCGTCGAAGGCTCGCGACCGCTGGCGCCCCCCATGCTCACCGAGCGGGCCGATCCGCCGTCGCGTCCCGTGCCTGCCTACATGGCGCCCGAGCCGCCGCCCTACGTGCACGAACCCGACCTGGAGGAGGCCGCGATCCGTTTCGCGAACGGCGACTACGCCGGCGCGGAAGCGGGCCTGCTGGAAGCGCTCGCGCAGCACGAGGGCGACGAGGACATGGCGCGGCAGGCCGAGTTCTGGATGGCGCTCTTCGATTTCTACCGCGCCACGGGCGATCACGCCCGCTTCGAGTCGCTGGCCATCGATTTCGCTGCACGGTTCGGCCGCTCCGCGCCGCTGTGGTTCTCCATGCCCGAACTCCTGGGGATGCAGCCTCCTTCCGCACCGGCCGAACCCGCCGTCGGGGCCCAGCGCGAATTCCTCTGGAACGCACCTTCGGTGCTCACGGCCCAGTCGGTGGCCGCCCTGCAGGCTTCCGTGGCGCGGGCGTCCGCTCCGCCCTGGACTTTCTCCTGGTCGCGCCTGATGACCATCGAGGAAGGGGCCGTCCCGGGCCTGGCGCAGCAGTTCGGGCAGTGGGCGGACCGCACCGAGGCCATCGTCTTCAAGGGCGTGGACGCCCTGGCGAGCCTGCTGGAGGCCCGCACGCCGTCCGGCGACCGGAGCGTTCCGCCGGACTGGTGGCGCCTGCGCATGGCGGCACTGCGGCTGATGGGCCGGCCCGACGAGTTCGAACTGGTCGCGCTGGACTACTGCGTCACCTACGAGGTGTCCCCGCCGTCCTGGCAGCCCCCGAGCTGCAGCTATTCCGATGACGGGGGCGGCGACGGAGCCCATCCCGCAGCGGCCGCGGTGCCTTTCGACGCGGATGCCTTCTCCTCGGGCTTCGGCGAGCCGGCCTCCCAGCCGGGGGGGCTGGAGCCCTCCGTTCCGGCCGCCGTGCTGTCCGGTCACATCGAGGGCGACGCGACAGCCATCCTCGAGCCCATGGAGGCGCACCTGCATGCCGGCGTGCCGTTCGCCATCGGCTGCGACCGGCTGGCGCGCGTGGATTTCGCCGCCGCCGGCTCCGTGCTGAACTGGACGGCCGCCCAGCAGGCCCTGGGCAACGTGGTGCACTTCACGCAGGTCCCGCGGCTGGTGGCGGTGTTCTTCAACGTCATCGGCATCCACGAGCACGCGCGCATCGTTCCGCGGCAGAACTGAGCCCGTCCCGGGCGGTGTGGCACGCGGCCCCGGCCGGGTGCTGTTGCAATCCGGGCGTCCGTCCCCAATTCCGGACGCTATGGAACAGTTTCACGGCACCACCATCCTCAGCGTCCGCCGCCAGGCCGCGGACGGCACCATCCAGGTCGCCATCGGCGGCGACGGGCAGGTCACGCTCGGCAACATCGTCGTGAAGGGCTCGGCGCGCAAGGTGCGCAAGCTGCACCATGGCAAGGTGCTCGCGGGCTTCGCGGGCGCCACGGCCGACGCCTTCACCCTCTTCGAGCGCTTCGAAGCCAAGCTGGACAAGCACCAGGGCCACCTGACGCGCGCCGCCATCGAACTCACCAAGGACTGGCGCACCGACCGCGTGCTGCGCCGCCTGGAGGCCATGCTGGCCGTGGCGGATGCCAGCGCCTCGCTCATCATCACCGGCAACGGCGACGTGCTGGAGCCGGAGCAGGGCATCGTGGCCATCGGCTCGGGCGGTGCCTATGCGCATTCGGCCGCCAAGGCGCTGCTGAACCACACCGAGCTGTCCGCCGAGGATATCGTGCGCAAGTCGCTCGCCATCGCGGGCGAGCTGTGCATCTACACGAACATGCACCACACCGTCGAGACGCTCTGACGCCCGCGTCGTCCTTCCGCCGCGCGCGGCGGGCCTGCCCGCGGGCCGCCCGCCGTGTCCCCTCCCTGCCGGTTCCCGGCCCGTTCCGTCGCGAGTGAACACCATGTCTTCCATGACCCCCCAGGAAATCGTCTCCGAGCTCGACCGCCACATCGTGGGCCAGTCGGGCGCCAAGCGCGCCGTCGCCATCGCGCTGCGCAACCGCTGGCGCCGCCAGCAGGTCGATCCCGGACTGCGCCAGGAGATCACCCCCAAGAACATCCTCATGATCGGCCCCACCGGCGTGGGCAAGACGGAAATCGCCCGCCGCCTCGCCCGGCTGGCGGATGCCCCGTTCATCAAGGTGGAGGCCACCAAGTTCACCGAGGTGGGCTACGTCGGCAAGGACGTGGACTCCATCGTGCGCGACCTCGTCGAGGTGGCCGTCAAGCAGACCCGCGAGGCCGACGTGAAGAAGGTGCGTGCCCGGGCCGAGGACGCCGCCGAGGACCGCATCCTCGACGCGCTCATCCCCACGGCGCGCACCGGGGAGCAGCCCGCGGACAGCACCGCCCGCCAGGTGTTCCGCAAGAAGCTGCGCGAGGGCCAGCTGGACGACAAGGAGATCGAGATCGACCTGGCCGATGCCCGGCCCCAGCTCGAGATCATGGGCCCCCAGGGCATGGAGGAGATGGCCGAGCAGCTGCGCGGCATGTTCAGCCAGATGGGCCAGGAGCGCCGCAAGACGCGCAAGCTGCGGATCGCCGAGGCGCTGAAGCTGCTGACCGACGAGGAGGCGGGCAAGCTGGTCAATGAAGAGGAGGTCAAGACGCGCGCCCTGCAGAACGCCGAGCAGAACGGCATCGTGTTCATCGACGAGATCGACAAGGTGGCCACGCGCCAGGAGGCCGGCGGTTCCGACGTCTCCCGCCAGGGCGTGCAGCGCGACCTGCTGCCGCTGGTGGAAGGCACGACGGTGAGCACCAAGTACGGCATGGTGAAGACCGACCACATCCTCTTCATCGCCTCCGGTGCCTTCCACCTGGCCAAGCCGAGCGACCTGATCCCCGAGCTGCAGGGGCGCTTTCCCATCCGCGTCGAGCTGGAGTCGCTCTCCGTGGGCGATTTCGAGGCCATCCTCACCCAGACCCATGCCTCCCTGGTGAAGCAATACCAGGCGCTGCTGGCTACCGAAGGGGTCACGCTGGAATTCGTTCCGGAGGGCATCACGCGGCTGGCCCATATCGCCTTCGAGGTGAACGAGCGCACCGAGAACATCGGCGCGCGCCGCCTCTCCACGGTGATGGAGCGGCTGCTGGACGAGGTGAGCTTCGACGCCGCGAAGCTCTCCGGCCAGACCGTGCGCATCGATGCCGCGTACGTGGACGGGCGCCTTGCGAGCCTGAGCCAGAACGAGGATCTTTCGCGCTACATCCTGTAAGAAGCGATCTTTTCCTACAGACTTGTGGATTTTTCTACAGGTCTTTTGTGGAATTGCACCGCCGCCCGGACGCCAGTCGCCGGGCGGCGGTTTCGCTTGGGCGCCAGCCCGTGGAGGACGGCCGGATGGGCCGCCGGATGCCTGTGCGCATTCCAGGTTGGCGCCAGACCCTAAGGTATCACTTCCACAGCATTTCCTAAGTGCTTATCCGGGAAGGAAATTCACCCGCCATATATGTTTGCAATCAGCGCTAAGTCGTTGATTTCATTGCAAAACTTTGTTGCACCCGATCGTGCGACCGGGCCTTTTCCTGCTACAGTGCAAAAAAGTGCAATTAAGTGGTGAAAAGTGCCCTCCAACCCCGGTCTCCGCGGGAAGTGGCGGCGACAACCTGTCGGGGTCTAACGGTGTTTCAAGGGGCGTCATCGCTGAGTCTGGATGCGAAGGGTAGGCTTTCCGTGCCCACCCGGCATCGTGACGTCCTGAGCGCGACGGCCGGCGGGCAGCTCACCATCACCAAGCACCCGCACGGCTGCCTCATGGTCTTCCCCCGTCCCGAATGGGAAAAATTCCGCGAGCGCATCGCCGAGCTGCCGATGTCCGCCCAGTGGTGGAAGCGCATCTTCCTGGGCAATGCCCAGGACGTGGAAATGGACGGTACGGGCCGCGTGCTCGTGGCGCCCGAACTGCGGCAGGCCGCGGGCATCACCAAGGACACCATGCTGCTGGGCATGGGCCACCACTTCGAGCTCTGGGACAAGGCCACCTACGAGGCCCAGGAAGCCCAGGCCATGCAGGGCGAGATGCCCGAGGCCTTCAAGGACTTTTCTTTCTGAAGGCCATGGCGGACACCACGACACTGCTGCACACCACTGTCCTGCTGGACGAGGCGGTCGATGCCCTGCTGGGGGGCGCCGGCCCCTCGCCCGCCGGCGTCTGGATCGACGCGACCTTCGGCCGGGGAGGGCACTCGCGCAGGATATTGGAGAGGCTGGGGCCGCAGGGCCGCCTCGTGGCTTTCGACAAAGACCCCGAGGCGATCCAGGAAGCAGCGCGCATCACCGATGCGCGCTTTTCCATTCGGCACGAGGGTTTCCGCCACCTGGCCGAGCTGCCCGAGCGCAGCGCGGCCGGCATCCTCATGGATCTCGGCGTGAGTTCGCCGCAGATCGACAGCCCTGGGCGCGGCTTCAGTTTCCGGTTCGACGGCCCCCTGGACATGCGCATGGACACCACGCGCGGCGAGAGCGTGGCCGACTGGCTGGCGACGGCCGACGTGGGGCAGATTGCGGAGGTGATTCGTGAATACGGTGAAGAACGGTTTGCTGGCCCCATTGCAAAGGCGATTGCTGCTCGGCGCGCGGAGCGCGGCCCGCTGCGCACCACTTCCGAGCTGGCCCAACTCGTGGCTGGCGCGGTCAAGACCCGCGAAGCCGGCCAGAACCCCGCGACCCGGACCTTTCAGGCTCTTCGGATTTTCATCAACGCAGAACTTGAGGAGCTGCAGGCCGCGCTAGAGGCCAGCCTGCGCGTGCTCGCGCCGGGCGGCCGGCTCGCGGTCATCAGCTTCCACTCGCTCGAGGACCGCATCGTCAAGCAGTTCATCGCGCAGCACTCCAAGGAGGTGTACGACCGCCGCGCGCCGTTCGCCGCCCCGCAGCCGATGCGGCTGAAGGCGCTGGACCGCATCAAGCCGGGCGCCTCCGAGGTGGAGGCCAACCCGCGTGCGCGCAGCGCCGTGATGCGCGTGGCCGAGCGCACGGAGTTGCCGGCATGACGCGCCTGAGCCTCGTGCTGCTGCTGGGCGTGCTGGCCAGCGCGCTCTACCTCGTGCGCACGCAGTACGAGTCGCGCCTGCTGTTCACCGAACTGGACCGCGCCATCGGCGAATCCCGCCGCCTGGAGACGGAGCACCAGCGGCTGCAGGTCGAAAAGCGCGCCCAGGCCACCCCGCTACGGGTGGAGAAGCTCGCGCGCGACCGCCTGCAGATGCGCACCGCCACGCCTGCCATCACCCAGTACGTGACGGACGACGGCACGCCCGTGCCGACCCCCACCGCGCCGGCAGCGGGTGCCTCCGTTGCCACGGCACCTGCGGGAGTACGCCGATGAGCCGCAGCGTCCTCTACACCTCCAGCCCGCTGCTCGCGAGCAAGACGCCCGTCTGGCGCAGCAAATTCATCGTCGCCATGGTGGCGCTGGGCTTCCTGGGGCTGGCCGGGCGCGCGGCATACGTGCAGGTGTTCGGCAACGACTTCTTCCAGCGCCAGGGCGAAGTGCGCTTCGCGCGCACGCTGGAGCTGCCCGCCAACCGCGGCCGCATCCTGGACCGCAACGGGCTCATCCTCGCCTCCAGCGTGCCCGCCGCCAGCATCTGGGCCATTCCGGAAGACGTGGAACAGGACAAGCCCGAGGTGCAGGCCAAGCTGCGGCAGCTGGCCAGGCTGCTGGAGATGCCGCTGTCCGCCCTGCAGGCGAAGCTGGCCGACGAGGACAAGACCTTCGTCTGGATCAAGCGGCAGCTCGACTGGGAGGTGGGCCAGCAGATCGCCGCCCTGGACATCAAGGGCATCTACCAGCGCAAGGAATACAAGCGCCAGTACCCCGAGGGCGAGTCGGCCGCGCACGTGGTCGGCTTCACCAACGTGGAAGACCATGGCCAGGAGGGCATGGAACTGGCGTTCGACAAGGAACTGGCCGGCAAGCCCGGCTCGCGGCGCGTCATCAAGGACCGCCTGGGCCGCGTCGTGGAGGGCGTGGGGGCCGAGGTGCCCCCCGTGGATGGCAAGGACATGCAGCTGTCGATCGACAGCAAGGTGCAGTTCTTCGCCTACCAGAAGCTGCGCGACCAGGTGGCGCTGCACAAGGCCAAGGCGGGCAGCGTGGTCGTGATCGATGCGCACACCGGCGAGCTGCTGGCGCTGGCCAACTACCCGAGCTACGTGCCCGACAAGCGGCAGAACCTGACCGGCGAGCAGTTGCGCAACCGCGCCATCACCGACGTGTTCGAACCCGGCTCGACCATGAAGCCGTTCACCATCGGCCTGGCGCTCGAGACCGGCCGCGTGCGGCCCGACACCATCATCGACACCAATCCCGGGCGCGTCACGATCACGGGCTCCACCATCTCCGACACCCACAACTACGGGGTGCTCACGGTGGAAGGCGTGATCCAGAAGTCCAGCAACGTGGGCACGACCAAGATCGCCATGCAGATGCCGGCCAAGGAGATGTGGGAAACCTTCTCCGCCGCGGGATTCGGCCAGAAGCCGCAGATCCATTTCCCCGGCGTGGTGAGCGGCCGGCTGCGCCCCTACAAGACCTGGCGCCCGGTGGAGCAGGCCACCATGGCGTACGGCTACGGCCTCTCGGCCAGCCTGCTGCAGATGGCACGTTCCTATACGGTGTTCGCCAACGGCGGCAAGATCATTCCCGCCACCATGCTCAAGACGAGCGAGCCCGCCGTGGGCGTGCCGGTGTTCTCCGAGCGTACTGCCTCCCAGATCCGCAAGATGCTGCAGATGGCCGCCGGTCCCGGAGGCACGGGCCAGCAGGCGCAGACCGTGGGTTACTCCGTCGGTGGCAAGTCGGGCACGGCGCGCAAGCAGGTCGGCAAGAGCTATGCCTCGGGCAAGTACCGGGCCTGGTTCACCGGCATGGCCCCCATCGACAAGCCGCGCATCATCGTCGCCGTGATGATCGACGAGCCCAGTGCCGGCTCGTTCTACGGCGGCGCCGTGGCTGCGCCGGTGTTCAGCGAAGTCGTGCAGCAGACGCTGCGCATGATGGGCGTGGCGCCGGACATGGCCGTCAAGCCCCGGATCGTCTCCAACGGCGTGGAGGAGTCGCTATGACCGAGCCCCAGACCCCATCCGGGCACCCCACTCCCCCATTGCTCGGCTCCGTGCCGGAGGCGCTCGAATGGCTGCGCGCCCATGCCCCGCACGGCGCGCTGCGCACGGACAGCCGCCAGGTCGAACCCGGCGACATCTTCATCGCCTGGCCTGGCGCCGCCACCGACGGCCGCATGCACGTGGGCGAGGCGCTCGCGCGCGGCGCGGCCGCCTGCCTGGTGGAGCGCGAAGGCGTGGAGGCCTTCCGCTTCGGCGCCGAAGGCGTGGCGGCACTGCGCGACCTCAAGGCCGCCACGGGCCTGCTGGCCGCCGACTGGTTCGGCATGCCCACGCAGCGCCTGGACGTGGTGGCGGTGACCGGCACCAATGGCAAGACCAGCACCACCTGGTGGCTCGCCGATGCGCTGAACCAGCTGGCAGGCAGCGGGCTGGCCGCCCACGGCGGCTGCGGCCTGATCGGCACCCTGGGCGTGGGCGTGCCGCCTGAACTGGAATGCACGGGCCTGACCACGCCCGATCCCGTGCGGCTGCAGCAGGCCTTTGCCGGCTTCGTGGCCAACGGGCTGGGCGCCTGCGCCATCGAGGCCTCGTCCATCGGGCTCGCGGAGCATCGCCTCGCTGGCATGCGCCTGCGCGTGGCCGTCTTCACCAATTTCACGCAGGACCACCTGGACTACCACGCGGGCATGGCGGCCTACTGGCAGGCCAAGAGCGCGCTCTTCGACTGGCCCGGACTTCAGGCGGCGGTCGTGAACATCGACGATCCGCGCGGCGGAGAACTGGCGGACACGCTCGCACAGCGCCCCATCGACCTCTGGACCACCTCGATCACCGGCCCGGCCCGGCTGCAGGCCCGCGATATCACGTGGGGCGAGGGCGGCCTGCGCTTCACAGTGGCCGAAGGGGTGCAGGCCCACGTGCTGCAGACGCGCGTGATCGGCCACTACAACATCCACAACCTGCTCGCCGTGGTCGCCAGCCTGCGCGCGCTGGGTATCCCGCTGGAGCACGCCCTCTGGGCCTGCGCGCAGCTCGCGCCCGTGCCGGGCCGCATGGAACTCATCCACGAGCCGGACCAGCCCCTGGTGGCCGTGGACTACGCCCACACGCCCGATGCGCTCGAGCAGGCCCTGCAGGCGCTGCGCCCCGTGGCGGAGCAGCGCGGCGGGCGCCTGTGGTGCGTGTTCGGCTGCGGCGGCAACCGCGACCGCGCCAAGCGGCCGCTCATGGGCCGCATCGCGCAGCAGCGCGCCGACGCGGTGATCGTGACCAGCGACAACCCGCGCAACGAGGCGCCGGGCGCCATCCTGCACGAGATCCTGCTGGGCACGGTCGCCGGCACCACGGTGCAGGCCGAGCCCGAGCGCGATGCCGCCATCGCGCGCGCCATCGCCGAAGCCGATGGGCGCGACGTGGTGCTCATCGCCGGCAAGGGCCACGAGGACTACCAGGAGTCCGCGGGCGTGCGCCGGCCCTTCTCGGATGCCGCCCATGCGCGAGCCGCGCTGGCGCAGCGCGGGTCTGCGGCCGGCGCGGATGCGGGGGGCGCGGCATGAGCGGCACTCCGATGCTCACGCTGCAGCAGGCGCACGCGCTCGTGCAGGCCCGCATTCCGCAGGCGCGCCTCGTGGGCGGGCCGGATGCGCTGCAGCTGCCGCTGGGCCGCGTGCACACCGACACGCGCACGCTGCAGGCGGGCGACCTGTTCGTGGCGCTGCGGGGCGAGCGTTTCGACGCCAATGAATTCCTCGCGCAGGCGCGTGCGGGCGGTGCGGCAGCGGCCCTGGCCCACCCGGGCCGGCTGGAGGCCGCGGGCCTGCCCGGCATCGAGGTGCCCGACACCCTGGCTGCCCTGGGCGCGCTGGCGGCGGGCTGGCGCGCGCGCCTCGACCTGCCCCTGATCGGCGTCACGGGCAGCAACGGCAAGACCACCGTCACGCAGATGACCGCGGCGGTGCTGCGCGCCTGGAAGGGCGACGCTGCATTTGCAACGCAAGGCAACTTCAACAACGACATCGGCGTGCCGCTGATGCTGCTGCGCCTGCGCGCCGCGCACGAGGCCGCGGTGATCGAGCTCGGCATGAACCACCCGGGCGAGATCGCGGTGCTGGCCGGCATCGCGCAGCCTACGGTCGCACTGGTCAACAACGCCCAGCGCGAGCACCTCGAATTCATGCACACGGTGCGGGCGGTGGCAGAGGAGAACGGCTCGGTGATCTCCGCGCTGCCAGCCGGCGGCGTGGCGGTGTTTCCGGCGGACGATGCCTATGCACCGCTCTGGCGCGGCCTGGCCGGCGCGCGCCGCTGCCTCGCGTTCGGCATGGAGCCCGGCTCCGCCGCGGGCGTACGCTGCACCCGGGCGCACTGGGAAGCCGGCGCCTGGAACGTACACATCGACACGCCCCTGGGCGGATTCGATGGCACCGTGCGCATCGCAGGGCGCCACAACGTGGCCAACGCACTGGCCGCCACGGCCTGCGCGCTGGCCGCCGGGGCTCCGCTCGATGCCATCGCGCGCGGCCTCGCGGCCTTCGAGCCGGTGAAGGGCCGCTCGCGCGCCTTCACGGCCGCGGTGCCGCAGCCGGGCGGCGGCTCCCGCCGGATCACGGCCGTGGACGACACCTACAACGCCAACCCCGACTCCATGCACGCGGCCATCGACGTGCTGGGCGAACTGCCCGGCCCGCGGCTGCTGGTGATGGGCGACATGGGTGAGGTGGGCGACCAGGGCCCGCAGTTCCACGCGGAAGCGGGATCGCATGCGCGCGACCGCGGCATCGAGCGGCTGTTCGCGCTGGGAGCGCTCGGCATTCACGCCGTGCAGGCCTTCGGGCCGCAGGCACGGCATTTCGACGACATGGCATCGCTGCTCGCGGCGGTGCGGGAAGCCGCGCCCTCGGCGGGCAGCGTGCTGGTGAAGGGATCGCGGTTCATGAAGATGGAACAGGTGGTGCAGGCGCTGGAGGCGCCGGATGCGGAGTCGCAGATCCACCCCGGGGGCAGCGGCCATGGCGCTGCAGCAGGTGCACGCGCCGCCGCGCAAGGGGGGGCCGCATGCTCCTGATGCTGTCCCAGTGGCTGCAGGGCCTGTCGCCCGAATTCGGCTTCTTCCGCGTCTTCCAGTACCTCACCTTCCGTGCGGTGATGGCGGCCATGACGGCGCTGCTCATCGGGCTCCTGGCGGGCCCGAAGGTGATCCGCATGCTCACCGCGCTCAAGATCGGCCAGCCGATCCGCGGCTACGCGATGGAGTCGCACCTGTCCAAGAGCGGCACGCCCACCATGGGCGGCGTGCTCATCCTGGGCGCGATCGCCATCTCCACGCTGCTGTGGTTCGACCTGTCCAACCGCTTCGTCTGGGTGGTGCTGGCCGTCACCCTGGGCTTCGGCGCCATCGGCTGGGTGGACGACTGGCGCAAGGTCGTGCGCAAGGACCCGGAAGGCATGCGCTCGCGCGAGAAGTACTTCTGGCAGTCCGTCATCGGCATCGTGGCTGCGCTCTACCTGGTGTTCTGCATTTCCGAGAACTCGAACGCGCGCGTGTTCGAACTCTTCATCACCTGGATCCAGTCGGGCTTCTCTATGGACCTGCCGCCCCAGGCGGGCCTGCTCGTGCCGTTCTTCAAGGAAGTGAGCTATCCGCTGGGCGTGCTGGGCTTCGTGATCCTGACCTACCTCGTCATCGTGGGCTCCAGCAACGCGGTCAACCTGACCGACGGCCTGGACGGCCTGGCCATCATGCCGGTGGTCATGGTGGGCGCCTCCCTGGGGGTGTTCGCCTATGTCACGGGCAGTTCGGTGTATTCCAAGTACCTGCTCTTTCCGAACATCGCCGGTGCCGGCGAACTGCTGATCTTCTGCTCGGCCATGGCCGGCGCGGGGCTGGCCTTCCTGTGGTTCAACACCCATCCGGCGCAGGTCTTCATGGGCGACGTGGGCGCACTCGCGCTGGGCGGCGCCCTGGGCACCATCGCCGTGATCGTGCGCCAGGAAATCGTGCTGGCCATCATGGGCGGCATCTTCGTGGTCGAGGCCCTCTCGGTGATGCTGCAGGTCACCTGGTTCAAGTACACCAAGCGCCGCTACGGCGAGGGCCGGCGCCTGCTCAAGATGGCGCCGCTGCACCACCACTTCGAGAAGAGCGGCTGGAAGGAGACGCAGGTCGTCGTGCGCTTCTGGATCATCACCATGCTGCTGTGCCTGATCGGCCTCACCACGCTCAAGCTGCGATGAACCCGACCGATCGCGACCTCCATCCCGCCACCGGCGCCCCCCTGGGCGCCGAAGCCGCGCCATGGCCCCGTCCTGCTGCCGTGGCGGAGGAAGCGCCTGCGCCTGCCGACATTCCTGCGGCAGCGGGCGCGGCAGCCGAAAGCCCGGCCGGGGAAAGCGCGCCAACGCTCGCCACCGAAGCCATCGCCGCCGACAACGACGCTCTGGTTGCCGCGGAAGCGGGAAGCAGCCCGGAGCCGGTGGCAGAGACCGGTGAGAAGCCGGTGGCGCTGGCAGACGGATTCGACATGACCGCGCCGCGCGTTTCCGCGGCGCAGGCGGCCGCGGAGTTCGTGGCCCGCATCTTCGCGGATGTCCAGGCCGAGGCCTCCCCGGCCACCGATGCCGCAGATGCGGGCGAGGCACCCGTGGGCGATGCTGCCGGCGCGGAGTCTCCGGCGGATGGCGGCGAGCCCGCGGAACCCCTCGGCCGTCCCGCCGACACGCTGCGCCCGCTGGCGGGCCGTCGCATCCTCATCCTGGGGCTGGGCGCATCGGGCCTGGCGATGGCGCGCTGGTGCGTGCGCTGCGGCGCCGAGGACGTGACCGTGGCCGATACCCGCGAGGCACCGCCGCGGCTGGCCGTGCTGCAATCCGAACTGCCCGGTGTGCGCTTCGTCGCGGGCGCGTTCGACGCGTCGCTGGTGCAGGGCCGCGGGCTGCATGCCATCTACCGTTCACCGGGCCTCGCGCCCGATACGGTGGCTCCGGTGTTCACCGCGGCCGCCGCCGAGGAAGGCATCGCCACCGGGGGCGAGCTCAGCCTTTTCTCCATGGCGCTGGCTGCGCTCAGGGAATCCCACGGCTACGCGCCCGCTGTGCTGGCCATCACCGGCACCAACGGCAAGACCACGGTAACCTCGCTCACCGGCCTGCTCGTCGAATGCGCGGGACGCTCGGTGGCCGTGGCCGGCAACATCGGCCCGACCCTGCTCGACACCCTGGGCCGCCACCTCGATGCCGACACCCTGCCGCAAGCCTGGGTGCTGGAACTCTCCAGCTTCCAGCTCGACGGCGCGACCGGCTTCGAGCCCACCGCGGCGACCGTGCTCAACATCACCCAGGACCACCTCGACTGGCACGGCGACATGCAGGCCTATGCACGCGCCAAGGCCCGGATCTTCGGCCAGTCCGGCCTCATGGTGCTCAACCGCGAGGACGCCGCCGTGATGGACATGCTGCCGCCACCCGTGCGCGTGAAGCTGCAGAAGCCGCAGCTGCGCGCCCATGTGACCTTCGGTGCCGACATGCCCCAGCGGCCGGGGGATTTCGGCATCGAGACCGTCAACGGCATGGCCTGGCTGGTGCGCGCGCAGGAATCCGACGAGACGGCGAAGCGCACGCGCAGCCATGCCGAGGAAGACTTGCACATCCAGCGCCTGATGCCGGCCGACGCACTGCGCATCCGCGGCCGCCACAACGCCGTGAACGCGCTGGCCGCGCTGGCGCTCGCGCATGCGGCCGGCTGCCCGTTCGCCCCCATGCTCTACGCCCTGCGCGAGTACCGCGGCGAGCCGCACCGCGTGGAGCCCCTGGGCCGCGTGAACGAGGTGGAGTATTTCGACGACAGCAAGGGCACCAACGTGGGCGCCACGGTGGCCGCGCTGGGCGGCCTGGGTGCCGACCGCCGCGTCGTGGTGATCCTGGGCGGCGACGGCAAGGGCCAGGACTTCTCGCCGCTGGCCATGCCGGTGTCGCGCTACGTGCGCGCCGCCGTGCTCATCGGCCGCGACGCGCCGCAGATCCGTGCCGCCCTGCGGGATGCGGGCGTGCCGCTGGTCGACGCGCCCACGCTGCCGGAGGCCGTGCGCCTGGCCGCGCAGCGGGCCCATGCGGGCGATGCGGTGCTGATGTCGCCCGCCTGCGCGAGCTTCGACATGTTCCGCAACTACGAACACCGCGCCGAGGTGTTCCGCGAGGCCGTCCAGGCGCTCGCGGACGAGGCCGGACAGGCACTGGAAGGGGGGCTGGCATGACCGCGGGCGCTGCTGCGTCGTCTCCACAGGGCCTGCGCCAGCGGATGGCCGGCTGGTTCGGGCGCGGCGCCGCGCCCGCGGCCGACGTGCTGCCCGTGCGCGTGGGTGGCACGGAATACCGCCAGACCACGACCACTCCGGCGCGCGTGCTCGGTTTCGACCAGGCCCTGCTCTGGGTGGTGGTGGCGCTGCTGGCCTGGGGGCTGGTCATGGTCTATTCGGCATCCATCGCCATGCCGGACAACCCGCGCTTCGGCAAGATCGCACCCACCCATTTCCTCATGCGCCACATCTTCGCGCTGGGGATGGGTTTCGTGGCCGCGCTGCTCGCCTTCCAGGTGCCCATGTCCGTGTGGGAGCGCGTCGCGCCCTGGCTGTTCGTGCTCTCCATCGTCCTGCTGATGGCGGTGCTGGTGCCGCACGTGGGCACGGTGGTCAACGGCGCGCGGCGCTGGCTGTCCCTGGGCATCATGAACTTCCAGCCCTCGGAGCTCGCGAAGTTCGCGGTGCTGATCTATGCGGCCGACTACATGGTGCGCAAGATGGAGGTGAAGGAGCGCTTCTTCCGCGCCGTGCTGCCCATGGGCGTGGCGGTGGCGGTCGTGGGCGTGCTGCTGCTGGCCGAGCCCGACATGGGCGCCTTCATGGTGATCGCCATCATCGCCATGGGCATCCTGTTCCTGGGCGGCGTCAACGCCCGCATGTTCTTCCTGATTGCCGCCGTGCTGGTGTTCGCCTTCGCCGTCATGGTGATGGGCAGTCCATGGCGCCGGGAGCGGATCTTCGCCTACCTCGACCCGTTCAGCGAGGCGCATGCGCTCGGCAAGGGCTACCAGCTGTCGCACTCGCTCATCGCCATCGGCCGTGGCGAGATCTTCGGCGTCGGTCTGGGCGGCAGCGTGGAAAAGCTGCACTGGCTGCCCGAAGCCCACACCGACTTCCTGCTCGCCGTGATCGGCGAGGAATTCGGCCTCGTCGGCGTGCTGGTGGTGATCGCGCTGTTCTTCTGGATGACGCGCCGCATCATGCACATCGGCCGCCAGGCCATCGCCCTGGACCGCGTCTTCGCGGGCCTCGTCGCGCAGGGCGTGGCGATCTGGATGGGCTTCCAGGCCTTCATCAACATGGGCGTGAACCTCGGCGCCCTGCCCACCAAGGGCCTGACCCTGCCGCTCATGAGCTTCGGCGGGTCGGCCATCCTCATGAACCTCGTGGCGATCGCGGTGGTGCTGCGGGTGGACTATGAAAACAAGCACCTCATGCGCGGAGGCCGCGTATGAGGTGCTTGTTTCGCCAAAACAATGCACTCGCCACGCGCCAGCGTGGTGAGGCGCGCAGCGCCATGCGCGGAGGCCGCGTATGACGACCACCCCCAGGACCGCCCTCGTGATGGCCGGCGGCACCGGCGGCCACATCTTCCCCGGCCTGGCCGTGGCCGAAGAGCTGCGCGCACGCGGCTGGAACGTGCACTGGCTGGGCACGCCCGGCAGCATGGAGTCCCGCATCGTGCCGCCGCAGGGTTTCGCCTTCGAGCCGATCGATTTCTCGGGCGTGCGCGGCAAGGGACTGGCCACGCTGGCGCTGCTGCCGCTGCGGCTGCTGCGCGCGTTCTGGCAGGCGCTCGCGGTGGTGCGGCGCGTGCAGCCCGACGTGGTCGTGGGGCTGGGTGGCTACGTCACCTTCCCGGGCGGGATGATGGCCGTGCTCTGCGGCAAGCCGCTCGTGGTGCACGAACAGAATTCGGTGGCCGGCCTGGTGAACAAGGTGCTGGCCGGCGTGGCCGACCGGGTCTTCACCGCCTTTCCCGGTGCGCTGCGCAAGGGCGCCTGGGTCGGCAACCCGCTGCGCACCGCCTTCACGCGCCAGGCCGATCCGCAGGCGCGCTTCGCGGGCCGCAGCGGTCCGCTGCGCCTGCTGGTGGTCGGCGGCAGCCTGGGCGCCAAGGCGCTCAACGACATCGTGCCGCAGGCGCTGGCCCTCATTCCCGCAGAACGGCGCCCGGTGGTCACCCACCAGAGCGGAACGGCCCAGATCGATGCGCTGCGTGCGAACTACGCCGCCGCGGGCGTCGAGGCCTCGCTCACCCCCTTCATCGACGACACCGCCACCGCGTTCGCCGAGGCCGACCTCATCGTCTGCCGCGCGGGCGCGAGCACGGTGACCGAAATCGCCGCCGTGGGCGCGGCGGCCGTCTTCGTGCCTTTCCCGCACGCGGTGGACGACCACCAGACGGCCAACGCCCGCTTCCTCGCCGACGCCGGCGGTGGATGGCTCGTGCAGCAGCGCGACCTGTCCGCCGAAGCGCTGGCGCAATTGCTACAAAATACGGAGCGCGAAGCGCTGTTGGAGCGCGCGCTGAAAGCCAAGACGATGCAGAAGATCCACGCCACCCGCGAGGTGGCGAACGCGTGCGAGGAATTGACCGCATGAAGCACGCCATCCGCCACATCCATTTCGTGGGACTCGGGGGCGCCGGCATGTGCGGCATCGCCGAAGTGCTGTTCAACCTGGGCTACGAGATCTCGGGTTCCGACCTCGCCGACAGCGCCACGCTGCGCCGGCTGGCGGCGCTGGGCATCGCCACCCACGTGGGCCATGCGGCCGCGCACATCGAAGGCGCTGATGCCGTGGTCACCTCGACCGCCGTGCAGGCCGACAACCCCGAAGTGCTCGCCGCGCGCGAGCGCAAGATCCCGGTGGTGCCGCGTGCCCTGATGCTCGCCGAGCTGATGCGCCTCAAGCGCGGCATCGCGATCGCCGGCACGCACGGCAAGACCACCACCACCAGCCTCGTGACCAGCGTGCTTGCGGAAGCCGGGCTGGATCCCACCTTCGTGATCGGCGGACGCCTCAACAGCGCGGGCGCCAACGCCAAGCTGGGTCAGGGCGAATACATCGTGGTGGAGGCCGACGAATCTGACGCGTCCTTCCTCAATCTGCTGCCCGTGATGGCCGTGGTGACGAACATCGACGCCGACCACATGGAGACCTACGGCCACGACTTCGGCCGCCTGAAGTCGGCCTTCGTGGATTTCCTGCACCGCATGCCGTTCTACGGCACGGCCATCCTGTGCACCGACAACCCGGCGATCCGCGAGATCCTGCCCGATGTCACCTGCCCGGTCACGAGCTACGGCTTTTCCGAGGATGCGCAGGTGCGTGCCGTGGACGTGCGGGCCGACGCAGGCCGCATGCGCTTCCGCGTGCAGCGCCGCAACGGCGTCACGCTGCCCGACCTCGACGTGGTGCTGAACCTCGCGGGCGAGCACAACGTGCTCAACGCACTGTCGGCGATCGCCGTGGCCGTCGAGCTGAACATTCCCGACGAGGCGCTGCTGCGCGCGCTCGCGCAGTTCAAGGGCGTGGGCCGGCGCTTCCAGCGCTACGGCGAACTGCCCGCGCAGGGCGGCGGCACCTTCACCCTGATCGAGGATTACGGTCACCATCCCGTGGAAATGACGGCCACGCTGGCCGCGGCGCGCGGCGCGTTCCCGGGCCGCCGCCTCGTGCTGGCCTTCCAGCCGCACCGCTACAGCCGCACGCGCGACTGCTTCGAGGATTTCGTGAAGGTGATGGGCAGCGCCGACGCCGTGCTGCTCACCGAGGTCTATGCGGCCGGCGAGGCGCCCATCGTGGCGGCCGACGGCCGTTCGCTCGCCCGTGCGGTGCGCGTGGCGGGGCAGGTGGAGCCCGTCTTCGTGGACGACATCGGCGAGCTGCCGCGGCGCATCGCGGACAACGCACGCAGCGGCGACGTGGTGCTGTGCATGGGCGCCGGCTCGATCGGCGCCGTGCCCGCGAAGGTGGTGGAGATGCTGCGGGCCGAGGCGCCGGCGGTGCAGGAAGGACGGTGACGGCGGTGGACCTGAAAGATTCCGAAATCGACGTGCGCGCCCTGGGCAAGGTCGCGGTCCTGATGGGTGGCGACTCCGCCGAGCGGGAGGTCTCGCTCATGTCCGGCGGCGGCGTGCTGCAGGCGCTGCGCGCGCGTGGCGTGGATGCGCATGCCTTCGATCCGTCGCAGTCCGACCTGTCGGAGCTCAAGAGCCATGGCTATGCACGCTGCTTCATCGCGCTGCATGGCCGGCATGGCGAGGACGGCACCGTGCAGGGCGCGCTGGAACTGCTGGGCATTCCCTATACCGGCCCGGGCGTGATGGCGTCGTCCATCGCCATGGACAAGATCATGACCAAGCGCATCTGGCGCTTCGAGGGCCTGCCCACGCCGGACTGGCGGCTGGTATCGAGCGCCGCCGAGACCGCGCAGGCGCTCAAGGACCTGGGTTCGCCCATGATCGTCAAGCCCTCGCGCGAGGGCTCGACCATCGGGCTGACCAAGGTCACCTCGCCCGGCCAGTGCGAGCAGGCCTACCGCCTGGCCTCGCGCTACGACCCCGAGGTGCTGTGCGAGCAGTTCATCGACGGCGAGGAAACCACCTGTCCCGTGCTGGGGCAGGGCGCGGGCGCGCATGCGCTGCCCGTGATCCGCATCGTGGCGCCCGAGGGCAACTACGACTACCAGAACAAGTACTTCACCGACGTCACGCAGTACCACTGCCCCAGCGGCCTGCCCGAGCAGGAGGAGCGCGAGATCCGGCGCCTGGTGGTGGAAGCGTTCCGCACGCTGCAGTGCCGCGGCTGGGCCCGTGCCGACATCATGATCCGCGCGAGCGACCGCAAGCCCTTCCTGCTGGAGATCAACACCTCTCCCGGCATGACCGGCCATTCGCTGGTGCCCATGTCGGCGCGCGCCATGGGCGTGAGCTACGAGGAGCTGTGCCTGCGCATCCTGGCGGGGGCGTCGCTCGATGCGCGGCAGGGCCAGGCGGGCGCCGCAGGACATCCGGGAGCCGCATGACCACGAACACGCTGCCCGCACCGCTGGACGTGAAGCTCATGAACTGGACCGCGACGGTCCTGTTCGTGGGCTGCGCCGCGGCCGTGCTGGTGGCGGCCGGGTCATGGGCGCGCCACCACCCGATGTTCGCGATCGGGCGCATCGTGGTGCAGGGCGAGCTGGTCCACAACAACGCGGTGACGCTGCGCGCCAACGTCGGCCCGCACCTGGTGGGCAACTTCTTCACCATGGACCTGGCCGCCGTGCGCGAAGCCTTCGAGCAGGTGCCTTGGGTACGCCGCGCGCTGGTGCGGCGCGAGTTTCCCAACGGCCTGCGCGTGGAGCTGCAGGAACACGACGCCTTCGCCTACTGGGGGCCGGAAGAGGGCTCGACCCTGCTCAGCACCCGCGGCGAGGTCTTCGAGGCCAGCGCCGACGACCTGGAAGACGATGACCTGCCCCGCCTGCAGGGCCCGCAGGGCCAGTCGGAAGCGGTGATGCGCATGTACCAGCGGCTCGCCCCGGTGGTGGAACCCCTGGGCGCGCACCTCGCGTCGCTCGAGCTCTCCACGCGCGGCAGCTGGCGGGCATCGCTGTCGGGCGGTGCGGCGCTGGAGCTGGGCGGCGGCACGCCGGAAGACGTCGAGGCACGCACGAGGCGCTTCGTGCGCACCGTGGCGCGCGTGGCGGCGCAGTACGGGCGCCGGCCCGACGCGCTGGAATCCGCCGACCTGCGCCATCCCGACGGCTACGCCCTGCGGCTGCGCGGCGTGACCACCGTCGAGGGCGACGCACCGCGCGCCGTGCGGGCGGCCGTGCGCCGTACACCTCCAAGGAATCGCTGACCCTTAGTCAGGACACAAAAGATATGGCACGAGAATACAAAGACGTGGTGGTGGGGCTGGACATCGGGACGGCCAAGGTGATGGCCGTCGTGGCCGAGGTGCTCCCGGGCGGCGACCTGAAGCTGGCCGGCCTGGGCGTGGCCCCGAGCAACGGGCTCAAGCGCGGCGTGGTCGTCAACATCGATGCCACGGTGCAGAGCATCCAGCAGGCGCTGAAGGAGGCCGAGCTGATGGCCGACTGCAAGATCCAGCGCGTCTATACGGGCATCACCGGCAGCCACATCCGGGGCCTCAACTCCAGCGGCATGGTGGCCGTCAAGGACAAGGAAGTCACCCCTGCCGACGTGGCGCGCGTGGTCGAGACCGCCAAGGCCATCAATATCTCCAGCGACCAGCGCCTGCTGCTGGTGGAGCCGCAGGAGTTCGTGATCGACGGGCAGGACGTGCGCGAGCCCATCGGCATGAGCGGCATCCGCCTGGAGGCCAAGATCCACATCGTGACCGGCGCCCAGAGCGCGGCCGAGAACATCATCAAGTGCGTGCGCCGCTGCGGCCTGGAGGTGGAGCAGCTCATGCTGAACCCGCTCGCCTCCAGCCAGGCCGTGCTGACCGACGACGAGCGCGAGCTCGGTGTGGCCGTGGTGGACGTGGGCGCCGGTACGACCGACGTGGCCATCTTCACGGGCGGGGCCATCCGCCACACCGCCGTGATCCCGATCGCCGGCGACCTGATCACCAGCGACATCGCCATGGCGCTGCGCACACCCACCAAGGATGCCGAGGACATCAAGGTCGAGAGCGGCTACGCCAAGCAGCTGCTGGCCGACCCCGAGGCGCAGGTGGAAGTGCCGGGCCTGGGCGACCGCAGCCCGCGCATGCTGTCCAAGCAGGCGCTCGCCGGCGTGATCGAGCCGCGCGTGGAGGAGATCTTCTCGCTCGTGCAGCAGGTGATCCGCGAGTCGGGCTACGAGGAGGTGCTCTCCTCGGGCATCGTGCTCACGGGCGGCAGCGCCATCATGCCGGGCATGGTGGAACTGGGCGAGGACATCTTCCTCAAGCCCGTGCGCCGCGGCATTCCGAAGTATTCCAGCGCGTTGTCCGACATGGTGGCCCAGCCCCGTGCTGCTACCGTCATGGGTTTGCTCGAAGAGGCGAGGCAGGCTCGCCTGCGCGGCTTCAAGGTGGCCCAGAAGAGCGGCTCGGTGAAAACGGCCTTCGGACGGTTCAAGGACTTCATCATCGGGAACTTCTGACATGCGTACCCCTCTGCAACGGCTTGTCCGCGGAAGTTCCCCGGCCCGTGGCCGCCTCCGATGGCGGGGCACGGGTCCTCCCACGGCGTGCACCGGCACCCCCGCCGCACCGTTTTCCCATTCGTATGACCTACCGGCCGCAACGGCCAACCGCAAATCTCTCGTGAAAGACCAGGACTAGGAGCACCAGCATGACCATCGAAATGATCGAAGCCGAAGAATTCAACCAGGGCACGCAGATCAAGGTGATCGGTGTCGGCGGCGGCGGCGGCAATGCCGTCGAGCACATGATCTCGCGCCAGGTGCAGGGCGTGGAGTTCGTGTGCGCCAATACCGATGCGCAGGCGCTCACCCGCAGCAGCGCGCACCGCGTCATCCAGCTCGGCCACAGCGGCCTGGGCGCCGGCAGCAAGCCCGAGAAGGCCCGCGAGGCCGCCGAGGCCGCGCAGGAGGACATCCGCCAGGCCATCCAGGGCGCGCACATGCTCTTCATCACCGCCGGCATGGGCGGCGGCACCGGCACCGGCGCCGCACCCGTGATCGCGCGCGTGGCCAAGGAGATGGGCATCCTCACCGTGGGCGTGGTCACCAAGCCCTTCGACTGGGAAGGCGGCCGCCGCATGCAGAACGCCGACAACGGCCTGGCCGAACTCGAAGCCAACGTCGATTCGCTGATCGTCGTGCTCAACGAGAAGCTGCTGGAAGTGCTGGGCGACGACATCACCCAGGACGAAGCCTTCGCGCACGCCAACGACGTGCTGAAGAACGCCGTGGGCGGCATCGCCGAGATCATCAACGAGTATGGCCACGTCAACGTGGACTTCGAGGACGTGCGCACCGTGATGGGCGAGCCCGGCAAGGCCATGATGGGCACGGCCACCGCCAGCGGCCCCGACCGCGCGCGCATCGCCGCCGAGCAGGCCGTGGCCTGCCCGCTGCTGGAAGGCATCGACCTCTCCGGCGCCAAGGGCGTGCTGGTGCTGGTCACGGCCGCCAAGGGCAGCCTCAAGCTGTCCGAGTCGCGCCTGGCGATGAGCACGATCAACGCCTACGCCTCGCCCGATGCCCACGTCATCTACGGCGCGGCCTACGACGACAGCCTGGGCGACGACATCCGCGTCACCGTGGTGGCGACGGGCCTGTCGCGCGCCAACGCGCGCCGCCAGCCGATCTCCGTGGTGCAGGGCGGCCTGCGCACCGGCACCGACAACATCGCCTACCAGATGCCCATCGCGGGCGCTGCCGTGGGTTCGGCCGGTGGCCTGGTGGGTGGTTCGGCATCGCAGGCCGACTACGGCAACATGTCGGTGCCCAGCGTCTGGCGCACCAACCGCACGCAGGCCGCGGCCCGCGTCGATGCACTGTCCTCGGGCGGCATGGACGACCTGGAGATCCCGGCCTTCCTGCGCAAGCAGGCAGACTGACCCCCAGGGTCGCCTTCGTCCGGAGGCTCTGGCCGCCCCGCTTCCGCAAGGAGGCAGGGCGGCTTTTTGTTTCCGTTGTGACGTGTGGGCTATGAATGGCATAGCCATCTGTGCGGGCAGGGACGGGTGCCGCCACCTAAAATTGCGGGATGCTCCAGCAACGCACGATCAAGACCCTCACCCGCGCCGTCGGCGTGGGCCTGCACAGTGGCCAGCGGGTCGAGCTCACGTTGCGTCCCGCCGCGCCGGACACGGGCATCGTGTTCCGCCGCATCGACCTGCCCGAACCCGTGGACATCCCGATCCGGGCCGAATCCGTCGTGGATACGCGCATGGCGTCCACCATCGGCGTGGGCGGCGCCAAGGTGCACACGGTCGAGCACCTCATGTCGGCCTGCGCAGGCCTGGGGCTGGACAATCTCTATATCGACATCACGGCCGAGGAAGTGCCCATCCTCGACGGCTCGTCGGCCTCCTTCGTGTTCCTGCTGCAGAGCGCCGGCGTGGTGCTGCAGAACGCGCCCAAGAAATTCATCCGCGTCACGCGCCCCGTCGAGGTGCGCGAGGGCGAGGGCCAGCAGCTCAAGTGGGCGCGGCTCGAGCCCTACCACGGCTACAAGCTGCGCTTCGAGATCGACTTCGCCCACCCGGCCGTGGATTCCACCGGCCAGAGCGTGGAGTTCGACCTCGGCGCGGGCAACTACACGCGCGACATCGCGCGTGCGCGCACCTTCGGCTTCACGAAGGACGTGGAGATGATGCGCGCGAGCGGCCTGGCCCTGGGCGGCGGGCTCGACAACGCCATCGTCATGGACGACTACAAGGTGCTCAATGCCGACGGCCTGCGCTATGACGACGAGTTCGTGAAGCACAAGATCCTCGACGCCATCGGCGACCTCTACATCGTCGGCCGGCCGCTGCTGGCGGCCTACAGCGCGTTCCGCTCGGGCCACGCGATGAACAACCGGCTGCTGCGCGAACTGCTGGCCCACGAGGACGCCTGGGAGATCGCCACGTTCGAGAGCGAACGGCAGGCGCCCACCGGGTTCGCCGCGCCCGTGCAGGCCTGGTGAGCCCGCGCCGCCATGCTGCTGTTCCGCGGTCTCTTCTTCTTCCTGCTGCTGCTGGCGGTGGTGTCGTTCGTGTTCTACGTGGCCACCGGGCAGCCGCGCTACAAGCGCTTCGGCATCGTCATCGTCAAGTGGACGGTGCTCTCGGCCTTCGCCTTCTTCGCGGTGCTGGCGCTCGAGCGATTCCTCTGATGTCCGCTGGCGCACCCCGCCGCGGGATGACACGGCCGGGCATCGCTCCTATACTCGCGCCTGCTCCGGGGTGCACGTAGAGACTCGAAGGGTTTCTGGGCGTGCTGAGACGGCGGACCTGACCGCCGGAACCGCGAACTTGATCTGGTTAGTACCAGCGTAAGAAGAGCTGCAGCCGGGATTCCCGCACCTGCAGGCGGAAGCCTTCCGGGCATCCGCCTGGCCGCCACGCGCCGTCCCCTTTCCATGGGGAAGGTCCGCGCAGCGGCGCCTCCGCAAGGAGGCCGGTACGGTGCACCTGGCCCCATGCGGAGCACATTTCCACCTACCCGAGGAGATTGCCCGCATGAACGCCCCCGACAAGTTCGCCCAGCTGCTCTCGCTGACCCGTGAACCCTTTCCCGCCTCCACCAAGAACTATCTGACCGGCAGCCGCCCCGACCTGCGCGTGCCCGTGCGCGACATCGCGCTCACCAACGGCGAGCAGGTCAGCGTCTATGACACGTCCGGCCCCTACACCGACCCCACGGCGGACATCGATGTGCGGCGGGGCCTCGCCAGCGTGCGCGGCGCCTGGATCGAGGGCCGCGGCGACACCGAGCGCTACGAAGGCCGCAAGCCGCAGGCGCTGGATGACGGCAGCAAGTCCGACGACGCCGTCCGCCTCGCGGCCCTGCGCGCCGAGTCTGCCGCTCTGCAGCGCACGCCCCTGCGCGCCAGAAGCGGCGCCAACGTGACGCAGATGCACTACGCCAGGAAGGGCATCGTCACGCCCGAGATGGAGTACGTGGCCCTGCGCGAGAACGGCCGCCGCGAATGGATGGCGCTCTACCAGCAGGACGCGGCTCGCGAGCAGCGCCTGGCCGGCAACGCGATGGGCGCGAGCATCCCGAAGATCATCACGCCGGAGTTCGTGCGCGACGAGGTGGCGCGCGGCCGGGCCATCATCCCGGCCAACATCAACCACCCCGAGGTCGAGCCCATGGCCATCGGGCGCAACTTCAAGGTCAAGATCAACGCCAACATCGGCAACTCGGCCGTCACCTCCAGCATCGAGGAAGAGGTCGAAAAACTGGTCTGGGCGATCCGCTGGGGCGCGGACAACGTGATGGACCTCTCCACGGGCAAGAACATCCACACCACGCGCGACTGGATCGTGCGCAACAGCCCTGTGCCCATCGGCACCGTGCCCATCTACCAGGCGCTGGAGAAGGTGGGCGGCATCGCCGAGGACCTGACCTGGGAGATCTTCCGCGACACGCTGATCGAGCAGGCGGAGCAGGGCGTGGACTACTTCACCATCCATGCGGGCGTGCGCCTGGCCTTCATCCACCTCACGGCCCAGCGGCGCACCGGCATCGTCTCGCGCGGCGGATCCATCATGGCCAAGTGGTGCATGGCGCACCACCGCGAGAGCTTCCTCTACGAGCACTTCGAGGACATCTGCGACATCATGAAGCAGTACGATGTGTCCTTCAGCCTTGGCGACGGCCTGCGGCCCGGCTGCGCGTCCGACGCCAACGACGAGGCGCAGTTCGCCGAGCTGCGCACGCTGGGCGAGCTGACGCAGATCGCATGGAAGCACGACGTGCAGACCATGATCGAAGGCCCCGGCCACGTGCCCATGCACATGATCCAGGCCAACATGACCGAGCAGCTCAAGACCTGCCACGAGGCGCCGTTCTACACGCTCGGGCCGCTGACCATCGACATCGCCCCCGGCTACGACCACATCGCCAGCGCCATCGGCGCGGCCATGATCGGCTGGATGGGCACGGCCATGCTGTGCTACGTGACGCCCAAGGAGCATCTGGGCCTGCCCGACCGCGACGATGTGAAGCAGGGGATCATCGCGTACAAGATCGCGGCCCATGCGGCCGACGTGGCCAAAGGCCATCCGGGCGCCCGCGCGCGCGACGATGCGCTCAGCCAGGCGCGATTCGACTTCCGCTGGCAGGACCAGTTCAACCTGGGCCTGGATCCGGAAACCGCGCAGCAATACCACGACGAGACCCTGCCGAAGGACTCGGCCAAGGTGGCGCACTTCTGCTCGATGTGCGGCCCGAAGTTCTGCTCGATGAAGATCACGCAGGAAGTGCGCGAATTCGCGGCCCGGGGCATGCAGGAAAAGGCCCAGGAGTTCCGCGGCACGGGCGGGGAGCTGTACGTGCCGATCCAGCCGGTGTGACGCCGCCCGCCCGGGCCGGGCGGGACGGCTCAGCCCGCCGTGGCGAGCAGGCGCTGCGGGCGCGCAGGCGGCAGCGCGCTGCGTGCCGGCGCTGCGGCCAGGGCCGGCTCCTGCGCAGGCAGCACGAACTGGCCCACGAGCTGGGCCAGGTCGTGGGTCTGCAGGCGCAGGCTTTCGGTGGCGGCGGCCGATTCCTCCACCAGCGCGGCGTTCTGCTGTGTCATCTCGTCGAGCCGTGCCATGGCCGCGTGGATGGCGGCGATGTCCTCGTTCTGCGACTGTGCATGGCTGCGGATCTCGCCCATCGTGCGGGCCGTGTCCTCCACGGTCGAGACCACGCGGCGCATGGTCTGGCCGGCCTGCCGGGCCAGCCCGGCGCCGTCCTGCACCTGCTGCACCGAGGCCTGGATGAGGCCCTTGATTTCGCGCGCGGCTTCGGCCGAGCGGTTGGCCAGGCTGCGCACCTCGGCCGCCACCACCGCGAAGCCGCGGCCCTGCTCGCCGGCCCGCGCCGATTCCACCGCCGCGTTCAGCGCCAGGATATTGGTCTGGAAGGCGATGGAGTCGATCACGCCGGTGATGTCCGCGATGCGGCGCGAACTGGCTGCGATCTGTTCCATGGTCTGCTCCACCTGGCCCACCACGCCGCTGCCTTCGCGCGCCACCTGGGCCGCCCCGGTCGCCAGGGATTCGGTGCGTTGCGCCGAATCGGCGGCGCCGGCCACCCGGAGGGTGATGTGCTCCAGCGCCGCTGCGGTCTCCTGCAGCCGCGCGGCGGTTTCCTCCGTTCGGCTGGACAGCTCGGCATTGCCGCCGGCGATCTCCGACGAGGCCGAGTGGATCGCCTGCCCGAGGGACTGCATCCTGCGCACGAGCCCGCGCAGCGCCGCCTGCATCACGGCCAGCGATTCGAGCATGTGGCCGGCCTCGTCCCGCCCGTGGCCCCGGATCTCCTGGCGCAGGTCCAGCCCCGCCACCCGGTCCGCCGTGGCGCCGGCCTGGGCGATCGGCCGGGTGATGCTGCGCACCAGCCACAGCGCCAGCAGCGTGCCGGCCGCCAGCGACAGCACGCCGAACGCCAGCAGCGCCCAGCGGCCCGCGGCGCCCAGCCCGGACACCTCGGCCGCGCCGGCGTCGATGGCCTGGCGCTGCGATTGCGACAGGCCGTCCAGCGAGGCGAGCAGGCGCGTGGCCGCGGGCACGAAGCGGTCGCCGTAGACCTTGCGGATGCGCTCCGTGAGGCCGGAATCCCGGGCTGCGACCAGTTCGGCGCAGGCCTGGCTGAAATCCTTGCCCGCCGAGCGCAGGGCCACGATCCGCTCCGCGTCCTCGGTGCCCTGCAGGCGCTCCGCGAGCTGTGCCAGGAGGCTGTCGTACTGCTGCTGGGTGCGCGCGATATCGGCCCCCAGGATGTCGCCCACCTCGGGCTCGGAGCTGAGGGCCACGGCCTTGTAGCGCTCCGCATTGATGGCCTGCAGCCGGTGCGCGTCGGCCACCAGCCGTTCGGTGGCGACCCGGCGGTCCACCATGGCGCTCGCGGAGGCGCCGATGCGTTGCAGGGAGACAACGCCGATGGCCGAACCGATGCCGTTGAGCGCCAGCACGGCAAGAAAAGCGCCCAGCAGCCGCCGCCCGAGCGCGCCGCGGCGGGCAGGCCGGTCCGCCAGCACGTGGGGCGCGAGGGAAGACCGGGCGTGGTGGGGAGTGTGGGATGGAAGAGTCACGCAGGAGACCTGGCAGCGCAGGGGAAAGAAGACGGGCCATGCCCGGATCCGGATACTCTGCACCAAGCTTGTGACAATTTGTTTATGCTGGTTGCGTGCGGGTCACATGGCGTGTGACCGCGCCAGTCGTGCTTACCCTGCCGGAGCCATTGTCGTGCCGCCCTATAGTGGGCGCCCCGGCTGCCCACGAGGCGGCAATGCGGGTGGGCGCAGTTATTGCATGTGCCCTTTGTAACGTTTTGTAGAGGATGTCATGAATACTCTGGGACGCCTGTCGATCCGCACGCGCCTTTACTTCGGCACGATCTTTTCCCTGGTGCTGCTTGTCGTGATCGGAGGGCTGGGATACCTCGCCCTCGACCGCACGCGCGACACGCTGCAGGTGCTTTTTTCCCAGCGGGTGCAGACCCTGACCGACATGGCCGACCTGCGCACGACGCTGGGCACGCTGCGCCGGACCGAGAAGGACATCATCCTCAATTTCAACAACTCGGTCGAAGTGGCTTCGCAGAGGGAGGCCTGGAGCAAGACCCTGGCCGCGCTGCGCAAGAGCCTCTCGGCCGTGCGCCAGGTGCAGGCAGGCGATGCGGCCTTCGTCGGCTCCATCGACAAGGCACTGGCCGAGATCCAGCAGTACGAGGCCGGCATCTCCCCGATCTTCGAGCAGATCGAGCGGGCCCAGCTCGACGGGGCCGGCGGTGCCGCCTATGCCGACCGCCTGAAGAGCCACATGGAGGCCACCGACCAGATCCTCGCGAGCCTCGCGCAGAGCGCACGCGAGAACATGGAAGAAGCGCGGCAGGGCGTGGACGCGCGCACCGCCACCATGTCCGCGGTGATCGGCGGCGGGCTGGTGCTGGCGCTGGCGGTGCTGATCCCGCTCACCTTCTTCAGCGTGCGCTCCATCACCAGTTCCCTGGCGCAGGCCCGGCTCCTGGCCGAGCGCATTGCCGGCGGGGACCTGTCGCATGAAGTCCGGCCCGCCCAGATGGACGAGGTCGGCCAGCTCGTCGTGGCCATGGGCCGCATGCAGGAGGCATTGCGCGGCCTGGTGCGGCAGGTGCAGGAGGCGTCGGGCAACATCTCGACGGCCAGCACGGAGATCGCCTCGGGCAACCACGACCTGAGCCAGCGCACCGAGCAGACCGCCGCCAACCTGGAGGAAACGGCCTCGTCCATGGAAATGCTCGCCGGCACGGTGCAGCAGAGCACCCAGTCCGCACGCCAGGCCAGCGACTTCGCGTCCACCGCGGCCCAGGTGGCGGCCAGGGGCGGCAGCGTGGTCTCGCAGGTCGTGGACACCATGGGCCAGATCACCGACAGCTCGCGCAGGATCGCCGACATCACCGGCGTGATCGATTCCATCGCCTTCCAGACCAACATCCTGGCGCTGAACGCCGCCGTCGAGGCGGCCCGCGCGGGCGAACAGGGTCGCGGCTTCGCGGTGGTCGCGGCCGAGGTGCGCACGCTGGCCCAGCGCTCCGCCTCGGCGGCCAAGGAGATCAAGGAGCTCATCGGCTCCTCGGTGGAGCGCGTGGAGAGCGGCTCGCGGCTCGTGGGCCAGGCCGGGGCGACCATGACCGAGATCGTGGACAGCGTGCGCCGCGTCTCCGAAATGATCTCCGAGATCACCGCCTCGTCGGCCGAGCAGAGCGACAACATCGGCCAGATCAGCCAGTCCGTGAGCCAGCTCGACCAGATGACCCAGCAGAACGCCGCGCTGGTCGAACAGTCCACGGCCGCATCGGAGTCGCTGCGCGATCAGGCCGTACAGCTGATGGGTGCCGTGCGCCGCTTCCGCCTCGACGACGACGGCACGGTGGTGGAACCCGCCCTGCAGGCACCTCTGCCGCCCGGCAGCGCCCCCCTGGTGCCCCGGCCCCAGGCCGCCGCCCTGCCCGAACCCGTGCGCGGACCGGTGGCCGGCTTCGTGCGCCACGAGCCCGCCGCCTGACCGCGGCCCGACCGGACCGGGGTTGCAGTTTTCCCCGGCCGGGGCAGGCCGGGCATGGTGGTAGGCTGCGGCTTTTGCCCCGCAGCAACGAGCCATGATCCGTACAGACTCCTCTTGCGCCGATGCACCCGGCTCCGGCGCGCTGAACCACTTCCGCTCCGCCGGCCTGGCCCTGTTCCTCGGCCTGTCCTCCCTGGGCGCGCAGGCGCAGCCCTACGACGGCATCCCGGGCCGCGAATACGAGCACGGTCCCGGACACCGCCGGGGCGGCCCGGGCCACGGCCCCCACGGTCACCATGCCGGCCCGCGCCATGCACCGCCACCCCCGCCGCAATGGCACCATGCCGGTCCTCCGCGCCACCATCCCGGCCCTCCGCCGCATGCCCGTGCCCATGGCCGCCGTGGTGCAGGCCCGCACCACGACTGGTACCGCGGCAGCCGCGTGCCGCCGATGTACCGTTCGCACCACTACGTGGTGCAGGACTGGCGCATGCACCACCTGGCGCCCCCGCCGCGCGGCTACCACTGGGTGCAGAACGGCCCCGACTACCTGCTGATCTCGGTCGGCTCCGGCGTCGTCGCGCAGATCGTCTTCCGGTAGCCGGAGGGCATCAGAGCGTCCGTCCGCTCCGGTACATCGCGTGCTGGCGGCGGTTGAGCGTCGTGGCTTCCGCCAGCCGGCCCATCGCCGCCCCGGCATGGGCGTGGGTAATGGCCAGGCCGAGCGCGTCGGCGGCATCGCTGCCCGGCAGGCCGGGCAGCTGCAGCAGCCGGCGCACCATTTCCTGCACCTGGGATTTGGCCGCGCGGCCGTGGCCCACGACGGCCTTCTTCATCTGCAGCGCGGTGTACTCAGCCACGGGCAGCTGGCTGGCCACCAGGGCAGTCACGCAGGCGCCCCGCGCCTGGCCGAGCAGCAGGGTGGACTGGGGGTTCACGTTCACGAAGACGATCTCGACCGTGGCCGCGTCGGGCTGGTAGCGGGCGGCCACTTCGGTGATGCCGTCGAACAGGATCTTCAGGCGGCCCGGCAGGTCGCCCAGGGCGGCACCCGTGGTGCGGATCGTGCCGCTGGCCACGTAGCTCAGGTGGTGGCCGTCCACGTCCACCACGCCGAAGCCGGTGGTCTGCAGGCCGGGGTCGATGCCCAGGATTCTCATGGGGATGCCGTTCAGAGGCCGAAGTACCAGCGGGCCGAATGGAAGAACACGGGGCCCGCGAAGCACAGCGCGTCCACGCGGTCCAGCAGGCCGCCGGCCCCGGTGGTGGACTGGCCCTGCAGGCCCCAGCTCGTCACGCCGCGGTCGCGCTTGAGCGCCTTCATCACGAGGTGGCCGAGCGTGCCGGCCAGGCAGGCCAGCAGCGCCATGCCCAGCGCCTGCCCCGCCTTGAAGGGGGTGATGAACGACAGCGCCACGCCCGCCAGGCCACCCACCGCGACGCCGACGGTCCAGCTCAGCCACTGGAAGCTCTGGCTCACCAGCGGGGCGACGGGGCGGTGCGGGAAGCGCCGGCCCAGCAGGTGCTGCGCGATGACGCTGGTCTGCACCACGGCCACGAGGAAGAAGACCAGGAAGGCGCCGCGCCCCTCGTAGTTCGGGAAATCGAGCAGCAGCAGCGCGGGCACGTGGCTCATGCCGTACACGCAGACCATGATGCCCCACTGCAGCTTGGCGTTGCGCTCCAGGAAGCGTTCCGGGTCGTTGGCCAGCGCGCTCGCCACCGGCAGCGCGAGGAAGACATAGACCGGAATGAACACCGTCAGCAGGTCGAACTTGCGCATTCCCACGATGGCGAACTGCAGCGGCAGCACGATGAAGAACGCCAGCGCGAGGCTGCGGTGGTCGCCCCGCCGCGTGGGCGAGAGCGTGATGAACTCGCGCAGCGCCAGGAAGGCGACGATGGCGAAGAGCACCGTGGCAACGGTATCGCCCAGGGCCCAGCCCACCCAGAACACCGTCGCCATGATCCACGACGTCTTCAGCAGGCTCCAGAAGCGGCGCCACTCCTGCTGGTGCACCTCGTGCGCGGCCTGGTCTTCGGGGCCGGGCCCGCGCGCCTCGCGCAGGGTCTGGAAGAACGCGTAGAGCGTCACCAGCGACAGCAGCCCGAACATGGCCACGAACAGCGCGCCGATCTGCTGCGTGGTAGTGAGGTGGCGCAGGAAGTCCATCATGGCTCACACCTCCCGCAGTGCGATCACCGCGCGCCGGGCGCGGTCGAGGAAGGCGCGCCGCTCTTCGCCCACGCCCAGTTCGATGGGCGCGCCGAAGGTCACGGAGCACAGGATGGGCACGGGCACCACCTCGCCCTTGGGCATCACCCGCTGGACGTTATGGATCCAGGCTGGCACGAGCACCACCTGCGGGAACATCTGCGCGAGCCGGTAGAGCCCGGACTTGAAGGGCTGGGGCTCGTCCCCGTGGCCGCGCGTGCCCTCGGGGAAGATCACGATGGAATCCCCGCTCTCCAGGGCCTGCACCAGCGGCGCGAGCGGATCGTCCGCGGGCAGCGCGGCGCGCAGGGCCTCGGGGTCCGGCGGCACGGGCGGCACCGGATCGGCGGCCGGTGCAACCGGTTCGGCCGGCGCGGGCGTGGACTGCGCCAGGAAGCCCTCGAGCGTGCCCTGGGCGGGTAGCGGGCCGGGCACGGAGGGCTCCGGCTGGGCGGGCAGTGTCGGGGCCGTGGGCGATGCAGGTTCCACGGAGGCCGGCAGGGGCGCTCCGGCTGCCGCCTGCATGTGGGGCTGGGGTGGCGCTTGCGGCGCAGGTCGCTGGCCGGGCGTGCCCGAAACCCGGTCCACGTACACCGCGTTGAAGACGGCCGTGGTCAGCCATTGCCGGAAAGGGCTCTTGGTCCAGTAGTCCTTCGCCGCGATGGGCCGGGTGATGCTGCGCAACTCCTGGGGCAGGGCGGCCCAGATCATCACCAGGTCGGCATGGCTCTGGTGGTTGGCGAAATAGATGCGCTGCTCGGCCTTGGGCGGGCAGCCATACCACCGGGCCTGCGAGCCGGTCAGCAGGCGTACCAGCCCGAGCAGGAAAAGGCTCATCAACTTGGACAGCATGGCCCGGATCATACGGGGGCGCTTTCCCTTCGAGCCCGTCACAGCGCTGCGAGCCCCATCCTGCCAATCCCGCAGGCCGGGAAGGGCCATGAATTGCGGAATGGGGGTAAATCGTTCCACTCTTCGGAATCCGGAAAGTTCGCCTCCTATTCGGCGAATATGGCTTCTAGACTCTGATCATGCGAACCAAAAAATGATTTTGGTATCGTATTGATCAAATTTACCAAAGAGGGAACCCTGAACATGCCGTCCAACCTCCTGCTGTCACGCCGCCACGCTCTCGCCCTGGGCCTGGGGAGCGCGGCCCTGCCCTGGCTCGCCCATGCGCAGGGGCCGCAGGGAGCGGGCAGCGGCGGCGACTTTCCTTCCCGGCCGATCCGGCTGGTGGTGCCCTTCGCGCCGGCGGGCTCGACGGACATCCTCGCACGGCTTCTCTCGAAGCAGCTCTTCCCCCACAGCGGCCAGCCCATCGTGGTGGAGAACGTCGCCGGCGCGGGCGGCAACCTGGGGGCCGCCGTGGTGGCGCGCGCACCGGCCGACGGCTATACCCTCGAGATCGGCGCGATGTCCACCCATGCAATGAACGGCAGCCTCTACCGGCAGCTGCCGTTCGATCCCATGAACGATTTCGACACCGTCGCCATGCTGGCCTACGCGATCAACGTGATCGCGGTGTCCGCCAGCATGCCGGTGCACACCTTCCCCGAACTGCTCGCCTACATCCGCGCCAACCCCGGCAAGATCAACTACGCCTCCGGGGGCATCGGCACGCACAACCACCTCACCCTGGCCCTGCTGGCCAAGACCGCGGGCCTGGACATCGTGCACGTGCCCTACAAAGGGGGCGGCCCCGCCGTGGCGGCCCTGGTGCAGGGAGAGTGCCAGATGTTCGCGGGTGGCGCCTCGCTGCTGCTGCCCCATGCGCAGGCCGGGAAGATCCGTCTCATCGCGGTGACCGAGAAGAACCGCACCGACCTGCTGCCCGGCGTGCCGAGCGTGTCCGAGACGCTCAAGGGCTTCGAGGTGACCAACTGGTATGGCGTGTTCGCGCCGCGCGGCCTCGAGCCCGCGCGCCGGGCGCAGCTCAACGAAGAGATCAACCGCGTCACCGCGCTGCCCGAGATCGCCGAGCGATTCCGGGGCCTGGGCATGGTGCGCTCCCCGCTGTCGCCGCTGCAGCTGCGCGCCGTGCTGCAGGCGGACCACGACCTGTGGTCCCGCACCATCCAATCCCTTCGCATCGCACCCGAATGACCCCCTCCGCCCCCGCCCCCCTGCCGCCCGAAGCGGCTGCCGTCCTGCACAGCGTCGACTGGAGCGCGCTGGAATGGGTGCCCGTGCGCCGCGGCATCGAACGCAAGGCGTTCGGCAGCGGCAACGTGACCCTGGCGCTGCACCGCCTGATGCCGGGGCACGAGCCCCGGCCGCATGCACACCCGAACGAACAGGTGATGTACATCCTGGCGGGGCAGCTGGACGTGCATGTGGACGGGCAGGTGGTCCGGCTGGGGCCCGGCGGGTTGCTGCTCATCCCGCCCCATGCGCTGCACTACGGAGTGGTGGTGGGCGACGAGCCCGTGCTCAACCTGGATGTCTTCACGCCCGCGCGGCCGGAATACCTCGCATGACCGGCATCGCCCCCTCGCTGCCTTCCGGGCCGTCTCCCGCGGCACGGCTGCGCAGCCGCATCCTGGCGCGCGACCGCCTGATGGCGACCTTCGTCAAGACGACCTCGCACCAGACGGTGGAGGTGCTCGCCGCCACCGGACTCGACACGCTCGTGCTCGATGCCGAGCATGCGCCGTTCGGCCCGGAAAGCCTGGACCGCAGCCTGCTCGCCGCCCATGCCTGCGCGCTGCCGGTGCTGGTGCGCGTGCCGTATCCGCGCGCCTCGGCGATCCAGCAGGCGCTGGACCTCGGCGCTGGCGGGGTGATGGTGCCGCACGTGGACGATGCCCGCATTGCCGAAGAGGTGGTGCGCGCCTCTCGTTACGGCCAGGGCGGCGCCAGGGGGTTCAGCACGTCCTCGCGCGCCGGGGGCTACGGCACCCGCGGCATGGCCGAGCACCTGCGTGCCAGCGATGCGCACACCTCGGTCATCGTGCAGATCGAAAGCGCCCGTGCCGTGGCCGAGGCGGCCGCCATCGCCGCCGTGCCGGGCGTGGATTGCCTGTTCGTCGGCCCGGCCGACCTGGCCGTGTCCCTCGGGGCGCAGGGGCTGGACGACCCGCGGGTGGCCGATGCGGTCGCGGCCGTGAGCGCCGCCGGGCTGTCCCAGGGGCGCGCGGTGGGCTGCTTCGTGCCCGATGTGCACGCCATCCCTCCGCTGGCTGCGCAGGGCATGTCGTTTTTCGTGGTGGGCTCCGACCAGGCCCTGCTGTGCCGGGCGGCGCGGCAGGTGCTGGCCGAGGCGACCGAGGCCGAGACGGCCTGAAGGCATCGGGACACCTGCCCATGAACCACCTGATTTCCGTTTCTCCAGCGCGCGTGACCGGGGGCCCGCGCGCAATCGCGTTCCCCGAATGCCCCCCGCATTCGCTGGCCTTCCATTTCCACAGAGAGAACAACCCATGAGTACCGAAGTCCGCTCCGTGCAACGTGCGCTGCTGATCCTGCGCGTCATGAACGAGCGCTCCACCTGGAGCCTGCAGGAACTGCATCAGCGCACGGGCCTCGCCAAGTCCACGCTGCACCGCCTGCTGGGCACGCTGGAGCACGAGAAATACGTGCGCAGCGATCCCCATGCCTACGGGCAATACCAGCTGACGCTGGCCGTGAGCAACCTCAGCAGCGGCGTGAACGAGAAGCTGCGCCTGGCCGAACTGGCAGCGCCGCTGATGATCACCGCCACGCGGCAGATCAAGTGGCCGCTGTCGCTCGCCGTGATCGACGGGCACCAGATGCGCGTGGTGTTCTGCACCATGCCCTACAGCCCCTATGCGATCCGCCCCTCCAGCCTGGGCCGGCGCTACGACCTGATCCCCTCGGCGCTGGGCCGTGCCTACCTCGCCTACTGCACCCGGGCCGAGCGCCGCATCCTCGTGGAGGCCGCCAACACCCATGGCGAGCCGCACCAGAAGATCACCGACATGTGGGCGCTGCGCCGGATCGTGCGGGAAACGCGCCGCCAGGGCTACGCCATCCGCTACGCGCGCAACAACTCCGAGAGCACGGCGTTCGCGGTGCCGGTGTTCGGTGGCGGCGTGCTGCGCGGCGCGCTGGTGTATTCCACCTTCGCGAGCCAGATGGACGACCGCATGCTCAAGCGTTTCCTCTCGCTCGTGCAGTCCACTGCATCGCGCATCGGCGAGGAAGCTGCGCAATCGTCGCAGCCCTCCGGCATGCCGATGCCGCCGCAGACGGCCGGCATCCTGGCCTCTCCGCAACCGGTGGCGTACGCCGGCTCCGTGTCGAACGCGCACCCCGTGGCGGCCTGAAGGCGCGATCTACGGCAGTTCCGCGCTGGCCATCCGTCCCAGGATCACGCGCGTGCGGCCCGACAGGTACGCCGAGCCCGGGTTCTTCTCGAAGCGCCTGGGCGCGGGCAGCATGACGGCGAGGCGCGCGGCCTCCGCGGCGCTCAACTGCGACGCGCTCTTGCGGAAGTAGCGCTGCGCCGCCGCCTCGGCGCCGAACACGCCTTCGCCCCATTCCACGCTGTTGAGGTAGATCTCCAGGATGCGCTGCTTGGAGAGCAGTTGCTCCAGCGCCAGCGTCAGCACGAACTCCTGGCCCTTGCGCAGCAGGTTGCGCTCGCCGGAGAGCAGCAGGTTCTTGGCGAGTTGCTGCGTGATGGTGGAGCCGCCCCGGATGCGCGCCGGGCGCACCGCACGCCCGGGCTGGGCATCCTGGAGCCGGGCGGCCTGGGCCTCGGCGCGGGCATTGCGCTCCCAGGCTTTCTCGATCGCGTTCCAGTCCACCCCGTCGTGGCTGACGAAGCCGTCGTCCTCCGAGGCGATCACCGCGCGCTTGAGCGTGTCCGCGATGCGGCCATAGGGCACCCACTCCTGGCGCCAGTGCAGTCCGTTGCCGCCGGCCACCTGGGCCCAGGCCTCGGAGCGCTGGAAGCTGGTGGACTGCGGATCGATGGCCGCCATCGCGGCGATGCGCAGCACGAAGAACAACTGCAGGGCCACGCCGGCCAGCAGCACGCAGCCGATCCAGCGCAGCAGGCCCTTCATAGCTGCGCGCGCAGTTCCTGCAGCACCTGCGCGGCCGGGGGACGCACGCCGCGCCAGACGGCGAACGCCTCGGCGGCCTGCTCCACCAGCATGCCCAGCCCGTCGCGCGGCACCGCGCCATGGGCGCGCGCCCAGTCCATGAAACCCTTCGCTGCGGGGCCGTACATCATGTCGTAGGCCAGCGTGCCCTCGCGCAGCACCGTGGCCGGCACGGGCACCTCGCCACCGGCCAGGCTGCTGGCCGTCGCGTTGATGACCACGTCGAAGCCGGCGCCGGGCTGGCCGATCGGCAGCGCCTCGAGCACCACCTGCCGGCTGGCCGCAAGGTCCGCATGCGCCTGCACCAGGGCCTGTGCGCGCGCTTCGGTGCGGTTCACCACGGTGATCCGCCGGGGGGCCTGCTCCAGCAGCGGGGCGAGCACGCCCGCGGCCGCGCCACCGGCACCCACGAGCAGCACGTCGCGGCCCGCGAGCGCCACGCCCGCATTGCCCACGATGTCGGCCACCAGGCCCAGGCCATCCGTGTTCTCGGCATGCACCGTGCCGTCGGCGCGGAAACTCAGGGTGTTGGCCGCTCCCGCGCGCCGCACGCGGTCGCTGGCGTGGGTCGCGAGCCGGGCCGCGTCGTGCTTGAACGGCACCGTCACGTTGCAGCCCGCCCCGCCGGCCGCCGAGAAATCGGCGAGCGCCTGGGCGAAGCCGTCGAGCGGCACCAGCCGCCGCGTGTAGTCGATCCGCTGGCCGGTGAGTTCGGCGAAGCGCGCATGGATCCACGGCGAGCGGCTGTGTTCCACGGGATGGCCCATCACGCAGTACACGTCCGGGGCGGATGTCGTCGTCATGGCGGCAGAGGGAGGGAAAGTCGTCGGGAAGGTGGGAGGTCCGGGGTGCGTCAGCGCACGCTGGTCTCCAGCGTCTGCTCGCGCGTGAACTTGAAGCGCGACACCACGGCGATCTGGTCGGCCTTGGCGCGCATCGCGGGGCTGAAGGTGCCGAAGGGACCGGATGCGCGCACGATGGCCTGTGCGCGCTGGTCCAGCAGGCGGTTGCCCGAACCCTGGACGATCTCGGTGTCGAGCACCTGGCCGTCGTGGTTCACGGTCACGATCATGGTCAGTTCGCCGTAGAGCTTCCGGCCGGCCTGCTCGGGGAAGCTTTCCGTGCCCTTGTCCTCGATCTTGCGGCGCAGCCCGTCGTAATAGACCGCATAGACCTCCTCGCGCGTGGCCGGGCTGATGTAGCGCTTCTTCGGGCGGGAGTTCTCCTCGTTGATGCGCTTTTCGATCTCTGCGAGCAGCTTCAGCAGCTGGCGGCGCCGCTCTTCCTGCTGCACGCGGTCGGTGTTCGGGCTCTGGTCGCGCGGGTCGGGCGGGGGCATGGTCGCCAGCTGCTTGCGCAACTGCGCCAGCATCTGGGCCTGCTGCTCCTGCATGGCATCGAGCTTGCGCTGCGCCTCCTCGAAGTCCTCGCCCACCTGGGTGATGGCGGAGTAGGGCAGGGGGCTGGTCGCGCGGCCCTTGTCCGCGTCGCCGCCGCCCGCGAGCGAGGATTGCGCGATGGCCTGGGCCTTCTCGGGGCGCTCGTTGGACTTGGCGTTCACCAGGATCACTTCCAGCGGCGTGTCCTGGAAGACGCGGTTGAAGCCTTCCGGGTCGATGAAGCGCGCCGACAGCAGCACGGCGTGCACGGCCACCGAGAAGGCGAGCGCGATCTGCAGCGTGCTGAAGCGTTGGAGGAGGGCGGGGAGTCTCACGGCGGCCGATTATGCGGGTGGAGCGGCGTGGCCGGCAGCGTTCAGGACGCTGCGGGCGCTGCGTTCGTTCCCTCGGCCTCGTTGACGTCCACCGCGATGGCGATCGGGCCGGCCACGGCCTCCTCGTCGTCGCCCTCGGGCTCGCTGGCGAGGGCGTCGTCCGTCGGGTCGGCCGGATCGTCCAGGCGCTCGACCACCGTGCCGTTCACGTCCAGGGTGATGTCGTCGATCTCGCCCAGCTTCACGCGCACGCGCGCCCCGCGGGGCAGCGCCTGGGCGCCCAGCACGGGCAGCACCAGCGGCAGTTCGTCCGCGCGCACCAGGTAGCTGCCGCCGCCGCCGTCCTTGATCACGCTGGCATCGATTTCGGCGATGTTGTTCTGGCGAAGGTGCTGCAGCGTCCAGAAGCGCTCCATGCCGGCCTGGTAGCCGTTGTAGGCACTGTAGGCCGCGTCGAAGCTGCTGATGATGGAGAACAGGTCCGCGTCCTTGGGCTTGAACGGTGCGGCCAGCGCGGCCGTCCTGCCGTGGCGCACGCAGGCGATGATCTGCCACTGGTTCACCAGATCGACGTAGCGGCGCAGCGGCGAGGTCGCCCACGCATAGCTCTTCACGCCGATGCCCGCATGGGGCAGGGCCTTGGTGCCCATGCGCACCTTCATGCCGGGCGCGAGGCTCGCCTGGCTGCGGTAGATGCCGGGCACGCCGTGGTCGGCCAGCAGGCCGCCCCAGGTGCTGTTGGCCACGATGGCGGCCTCGGCCACGATCAGGTCCAGCGGCGCGCCGCGGCGGCGCGTGGTGATCGAGACGGTCTCGGCGCCGGTCGGCTCGCCGCCCTCGGGCACGCCCGCAAGGCGGAAGTTGTAATCGGGCCGGTTGAAAGTCTCCGGCTTGCCACGCACCACCTCGCGCTGCGCCTTGAGCTTGCGCGCCAGTCGGTGCAGGAACGACAGCTCGGCCCGGCGCTCCAGCAGCGCGGCGGGCGTGCCCTCCACCTCCACGGACGGGTCCTGCAGCCACTCCTCGGTGACGATGTGGTCCAGCCGGTCGTGGCGCAGGTTCACGGCGACGGGCACGCGTTCGAGCTTCGTCTCCGTGCCCGTGATCTCCAGCGTGGCCTCGTCGATGGACACGTAGAGCGAGACGGCGGGGTTCGCGCGGCCTTCGTCCAGCGTGTAGATCTGCACCACCTCGTCCGGCAGCATGGTGATCTTGTAGCCCGGCATGTAGACGGTGGACAGCCGCTGCCGGCCGAGCTGGTCGAGCGGGGAGCCCGGCACGATCGCCAGCCCGGGCGCGGCGATGTGGATGCCCAGCACCACCGTGCCGGTGCCCAGGCCCTGCACCGAAAGCGCGTCGTCGATCTCGGTGGTCTGCGAGTCGTCGATCGAATAGGCCTGCACCGGCGCCAGCGGCAGGTCGGCCGGCGGCTGGGGCGCCGTGAGCGACGGAAAGCCCGTGCCCTTGGGGAAGTTGTCGAACAGGAAGCGCTTCCAGTGGAACTGGTAGGGCGAATCGATGGCGCCGGCCTGCTGCAGCAGATCGAGCGGCGCCTTGTGCGTGGCGCGGCTGGCTTCCACCACCGCCTTGTATTCGGGCGCGTTCTTGTCGGGCCGGAACAGGATCCTGTAGAGCTGCTCGCGGATCGGCTGCGGGCATTCGCCGCGGCCCAGCTGCTCCGCCCAGGCGGCGATCTGCTCCTGGATCAGGCGCTTTTTCTCGATGCCGGCCAGCGCCTGCTGCAGGATCTCGGCCGGTGCCTTCTTGAAGCGGCCCTTGCCGGCGCGGCGGAAGTAGTGCGGCGCCTCGTAGAGCGCGAACAGCGCGCCCGCCTGCTGGGCCAGCGTGGCGTTGTCGGAGAAATAGTCGCGGGCGAGGTCGGCGAAACCGAATTCCTCTTCCGGCGCGAATTCCCAGGCCAGGGGCAGCTCGATGGTTGCGGCCAGGGCCTGGCCCTCGCGCAGCAGGTCGGCCGGGGCCGGCTTCTCGAATTTCAGCAGGATGTGGGCGGCCTTCACCTTCACCCGCTTGCCCGATTCGAGCTCGATCTGGGCCGAGCTTTCCGCTTCGGACAGGATGCGGCCGGCCAGGAACTTGCCGGCTTCTTCAAACAGTGCGTGCATGGCGGGATTGTCCCATGGGCCGCGCACCCGGCCGGCCCGGCGCGGCAGGAGCCGCCGGGCGCCCTATGATCTGGCGCTCGCCAGCGCCTGCCGCGCGCTCCCTTTTTCGCGACCGACCCCGCCCGCTTCCGCGTCCCTCCCATCCGATGACCGCGCCCGCGCAATCCCCCTGGCTTTCGCCCCTGCTCGCCTGCAGCGCCGCCGTGGCCATCGCGCTGCCCTTCCTGTACGGGCACACGACCCCGCCGCTGTCCAACTTCTGGCCCCTGGCCGTTTCCGGACTGTGCGCCTTCACGGTGGCGGCCGCCCTGGTCGCCGCCTGGTCGCGCCAGCCGGCCGGCGCAGCGGGCGACGCCCTGCGCCAGGGGGCGGCCCGGACGGTGGCGGCCGGCATGCTGCTTGCCGGCCTGCTGGGTGCCGCCATCGGCCTGGCCCAGTTCTTCTGGGGCGATCCCGGCTGGGCGCCCTGGATCTATCCTTCCACGCACGGTGTCGCCATGGGCAACCTGCGCCAGCGCAACCAGCAGGCCACGCTGCTGTGCATGGGCGCCTGGGCGCTCGCCTGGTGGGTGGCGCGCACCCACCAGGCACCGCAGGGTGGCGAGGCCCGGCGCCTGCGGCCCGCCTCCGTGGCGCTGGCACTGCTCGCCTTCTGGGCGCTCGCGCTGCTCGCGGCCGGCGCGGCGGCCACGGCATCGCGCACCGGGGCACTGGAATGGGGCTGCATGCTGGTCCTGCTGCTGCTCTGGCGCCGCTCCCTGGGCGCACCGGCCCTGGCCCTCGGCATGGCGGGCATCGCGCTCTATGCCCTGTTCTCCGGGCTGCTGCCCATCCTGCTGGAGCGCTGGACAGGCTTCGCCATGGACGGCCTGTTCGCACGCCTGTCGGCGCCCGAGCATGCCTGCGACAACCGCCGCGTGCTCTGGTCGAACGTGCTGCACCTGATCGCCCAGCGGCCCTGGACGGGCTGGGGATGGGGAGAACTCTCCTACGCCCACTACATCACCCAGTACCCCGGCAAGCGCTTCTGCCTGCTGGTGGACAACGCCCACGACCTGCCGCTGCACCTGGCCGTGGAGCTGGGCCTGCCGTTCGCCCTGGCCGCCTGCGGCCTGGCGCTCTGGCTCGTGTGGCGCGCGCGGCCCTGGCGGGAAACCGACCCGGCCCGGCAGCTCGCCTGGGGGCTGCTGGCCATCGTCGGCGTGCACAGCCTGCTGGAATTTCCGCTCTGGTACGGGCCGTTCCAGCTGGTGACCGTCTGCGCGCTCGCGCTGCTGTGGCCCCGCTGCTGGCGGATGCCGGCGCGCGCGGCCCTGCGCGTCCCGCTGTTGTGCGCCGCCGGGCTGGCGGCGGGCCTCTGGCTGGCCGGCATCGCGCTGCTGGTGCGCGACTACCACCGCGTCTCGCAGCTCTACCTGGCCGTGGACCAGCGCGATCCCGCCTTCCGGGACGACACCGCGCGGCGCGTCGCCGACTCCACCGTCTTCTTCCGCGACACCCTGGATTTCGCCGTGCTCACCACCCTGCAGCCCACGCGGCACAACGCGGCACGCGTGCACGCCCTCGCCAGCCGGTTGCTGCATTACTCGCCCGAGCCCCGCGTCATCGAGGCGCTCATCGACAGCGCCACACGGCTCGGCCTGGACGGCGAGGCCGACTTCCATACGCGGCGCTACCGCGATGTGTATCCGCAGGAATATGCCAGCTGGCTGGCCAAGCGGCCGGCGCCGGCTGCTGCCGTTCAGCCGGCGACGAGCCCTTCCGGACCGCGGCCGGGCCTTCTCGGGCCGCGGCCGAGCCGTCCCCTGCGCTGATCCCGGACGGCGGATGCAGTTGGCCCGGCGGGTGGACTATTCCACCAGGCCGCAGAACGCCACCACTTCGCCGAGGTGGTCCGGGAACGTGCTCAGCGCGTGGTCGCCCCCTTCGAGCAGCCGCACCTGCGCGCCGGCATGGCGGGCCGCCATTTCACGCCAGTCCAGCAGCTCGTCGCCCTTGGCGATGATGGCCAGCTTCCGGCCGGCCGGGGGAAGGCCCCGCACGTCCAGCGCCCGGAGTTCGGCGATGTATTCCGGGCGGAAATAGAAGTGCTCCGCGGGGTCGTGCCACGCCGTCTGCTCGCCGATGTAGCGCTCCAGGTCCCGGGCCGGGTCCACCGCCGGGTTCAGCACCACGCTCGTGCAGCCCGGTTTCTGCTGGGCCACCCAGCTCGCGTAGAACCCGCCCAGCGAGGAGCCCACCACGGCCATGCGCTGCGCGGGCCAGTCCGCGATGCCCTGTGCGACCAGCGCCATCGCCTCCCGGGGCGACGGGGGCAACTGCGGGCACCAGAAGTGCGCGTCCGGCCGGTGTGCCGCCATCCATTGCGCCATCTGCTGCGCCTTGGCCGAGCGGGGGGACGAACGGAAACCGTGCAGGTAGAGCAGGTGGGTGGTGGCGTGCGGCATGGGACGTCGGATGGGAAAGTGCGCGGAGCGGTCGGTGGGGGCGGGAGGGCCCCGGGGCGTACCGGGCATTGTGCCGCCGGCCGGCTCCCGCGGGGCGGCCGCCGATAATGGCGCCCCATGTCCGCCGTTTTCGACAAGCCTTCCCTGCCGCAGCGCATCCTGCCCCTGTTCCGGGGCTTCGACTGGCCGCTCATCGCGGTGCTGCTGCTGCTGTCGTCGATCGGGCTGGTGGCCATGTATTCCTCGGGCTACGACCACGGCACCCGCTTCTACGACCACGGCCGCAACATGGTCCTGGCGGCGGGCATCCTCTTCGCCGTCGCGCAGATCCCCCCGCAGCGCCTCATGGCCCTGGCGGTGCCGCTCTACGCGGCGGGCGTCGCCCTGCTGGTGGCGGTGGCGATGTTCGGCATCATCAAGAAGGGAGCCCAGCGCTGGATCAACGTGGGCATCGTGATCCAGCCGAGCGAGATCCTCAAGATCGCCATGCCGCTCATGCTGGCCTGGTGGTTCCAGAAGCGCGAGGGACAACTGCGTCCGCTGGATTTCGCGGTGGCCGGCGTGCTGCTCGCCGTGCCCGTGGGCCTCATCATGAAGCAGCCCGACCTGGGCACCTCGCTGCTGGTGCTGGCGGCCGGGCTGTCGGTCATCTTCTTCGCGGGACTGCCCTGGAAGCTGGTGCTGCCCCCGGTGATCCTCGGCGGCATCGGCATCGCCCTCATCGTGTGGTTCGAGCCGCAGTTGTGCGCGGACGGCATGCGCTGGCCGGTGCTGCACGACTACCAGCAGCAGCGCATCTGCACGCTGCTCGATCCCACGCGCGATCCGCTGGGCAAGGGCTTCCACATCATCCAGGGCATGATCGCCATCGGCTCGGGCGGTGTCTGGGGCAAGGGCTTCATGGCCGGCACGCAGACCCACCTGGAATTCATCCCCGAGCGCACCACCGACTTCATCTTCGCGGCCTATTCCGAGGAGTTCGGCCTGGTGGGCAACCTGTTCCTGATCTTCTGCATGCTGCTGCTCGTCTGGCGCGGGCTGGCCATCGCCCTGGGCGCGACCACGCTCTTCTCGCGGCTGATGGCCGGCGCCGTGTCGATGATCTTCTTCACCTATGCCTTCGTGAACATGGGCATGGTGAGCGGCATCCTGCCCGTGGTGGGCGTGCCGCTGCCCTTCGTGAGCTACGGCGGCACGGCCATGGTCACGCTGGGGCTGGCGCTGGGCGTGCTGATGTCCATCGCCCGCGCGCAGCGGCAGCCGCTGGCCCCGGCCTGAGGCTGGCGGCCCGCGGCTCTCAGGCCGCGCGCAGGCAGGCTTCCACGGCGCGGCCCACCTGCAGGATGCGGGCATCCGCGCCGTGCAGCCCCGACACCGACAGCCCCACCGGCAGTTCGCCCGGGGCCTCGCAGGGCAGCGACAGCGCGCATCCGTCCAGGAAATTGATCACCGACGTGTTGCGCAGCACCAGGGCGTTGGTGGCGAAGAACCGGGCGTCGTCCTGTTCCAGCGGTCCGCGCAGCGGCGCGCGCACCGCCACCGTGGGCATCAGCCAGGCGTCCAGGTGGCCCAGGCGCTCCTGAGCGGCGGCCTGCAGCCGGGCGCGGGCATCCTGCACATCGATGTAATCCGCGGCCAGTATGGACTCCCCCCGCCGGGTCCGCTGCGCCACGCGCGGGTCGTAGCGGGCCGCCGTAGAGGCGTCCACGAGGCGTGCGCGGTGCACCTGCCAGGCCTCCGCCGCGATCAGCCCGCCCGCCGCGTTGATGCGCGGCAGCGCGTGCAGCTCCGGGAAGGCCACCCGTTCGATGCGTGCCCCCGCCGCGGAAAGCCGGCGCAGCGCGCTCTCGAACGCGGCGGCCACCTCGGGCTCCAGGCCGTCCATGACCAAATCCTGCACCACCCCCAGCCGCATCCCGGCCAGGGGCCGGGCACCGGCAGGGTCGGCGTCGCTTCCCTCGCCCGACAGCACCGCGTCCAGGATCGCGCAGCAATCCACGCTGCGCGCCAGCGGGCCGATGGAGTCGAGGCTGCGCGAGAGCGGGTATGCGCCCGCGAGCGGCACCCGCCGCGCCGTCGGCTTGAAGCCCGTGAGCCCGCAGAACGCCGACGGAATGCGGATGGATCCGCCCGTGTCCGTGCCCAGCGCCGCGGCGGCCAGGTCCAGTGCCACCGTGGCCGCCGCGCCGGAGCTCGATCCGCCGGTGACGCGGCCGGCATCCCGCGGGTTCGCCGGCGTGCCGTGGTGGGGATTGAGGCCCAGGCCGGAAAAGGCGAACTCGCTCATGTTGGTGCGGCCCAGCAGGACGGCCCCCGCGGCGCGCAACCGGGCCACGGCGACCGCGTCGTGCGCGGCAGGCCCGGTATCCGCCAGCACGGCGGAGCCGGCGCGCGTCACCTGACCCCGCACGTCGAACAGGTCCTTGACCGATACCGGCAGCCCGGCGAGCGGGGAGGGCACGTGGCCCGCGGCACGGGCCAGGTCGCTCGCCCGGGCCGCCAGCCGCGCGGCCAGCGCATCCACTTCGCCGACATAGGCGGCACCTCCGCCGGCACGGTGCGCCGCGATGCGCTCCAGTGCCGCCTCCACCAGGGCCTCGCTCGTCGTGGCGCCCTCGGCCAGGGAGCGGGCGAGTTCGCGGATCGTGGGAAGGGTGGAGCGGTCGGACATGGGCGGCGGTCTCCTGGGCTGTGCCGGATGGTTGAAGCAGGGAAAGGGCTGACCGTGCATTCTTGCAGGCCGGCGCTGCACCCCGGCCCCGGACAGGTCCCGAGAGGCCACGACGGCATGCGGGGTGTGGCGCTGCCGCGGACGGGCGGCGGCGGGCCCTTCTAGAATCCCCGCATGATCTCCCGCGAACCGACCATCGAACGCCTGTCCATCGCCCGCCAGCTGCTGCTGGAACCCTTCGGGCTGGACGAAACCCACCTGGCGCGCGCGCTGTCGGACATCCGGGCCCACCGGGTGGACGACGCCGACCTCTACTTCCAGTACACCCGCAGCGAGGGCTGGAGCCTGGAAGAAGGCATCGTCAAGACCGGCTCTTTCAGCATCGACCAGGGCGTGGGCGTGCGGGCCGTGAGCGGCGAGAAGACGGCGTTCGCCTATTCGGACGACATCTCCGAGGCCTCGCTGCGCGACGCGGCGCACACGGTGCGCTCCATCGCCGCGGCGGCGCAGCAGGGCCGCGCGAAGGTCGCCGCGCGCAAGGTCGCGGCCAGCCGCTCCCTCTATCCCGACCTCGACCCGATCACCACGCTCGACAGCACGGCCAAGGTGGCGCTGCTCGAAAAGGTGGAGCAGCGCGCCCGCGCCAAGGACCCGCGCGTGGCGCAGGTCATGGCCGGCCTGGCGAGCGAATACGACGTGGTGCTGGTGGCGCGTGCCGACGGCACGCTCGCGGCCGACGTGCGCCCCCTGGTGCGCCTGTCCCTGACCGTGATCGCCGAGCAGGGCGGCCGCCGCGAGATGGGCTCCGCCGGCGGCGGCGGCCGCTTCGGCCTGGCCTACTTCGACGACGGGCAGATCGGCCGCTACGTGGACGAGGCCGTGAACGCGGCCCTGGTCAACCTGGAGGCCCGCCCGGCGCCCGCCGGCGAGATGACCGTGGTGCTCGGCCCCGGCTGGCCCGGCATCCTGCTGCACGAGGCCGTGGGCCACGGCCTGGAGGGCGACTTCAACCGCAAGGGATCGAGCGCTTTCAGCGGGCGCATCGGCCAGCGCGTGGCCGCCAAGGGCGTCACGGTGCTGGACGACGGCACCATCGCCGACCGCCGCGGTTCGCTCAACGTGGACGACGAAGGCCATGCCAGCCAGCGCAACGTGCTCATCGAGGACGGCATCCTCCGGGGTTACATCCAGGATTCGCTCAATGCCCGCCTGATGGGCGTGGCCCCCACGGGCAACGGCCGCCGCGAAAGCTACGCCCACATCCCCATGCCCCGCATGACCAACACCTACATGCTGGGCGGCGACAAGGACCCGGCCGAGATCGTGGCCAGCATCCAGCGCGGCCTCTATGCCACCAACTTCGGCGGCGGCCAGGTGGACATCACGAGCGGCAAGTTCGTGTTCTCCGCCAGCGAGGCTTACTGGGTGGAAAACGGCAAGATCCTCTACCCCGTCAAGGGCGCCACCATCGTCGGCAGCGGCCCGGAATCCCTCAAGCGCGTGAGCATGATCGGCAACGACATGGCGCTCGACAGCGGTGTCGGCACCTGCGGCAAGGAAGGCCAGAGCGTGCCCGTGGGTGTGGGCCAGCCCACGCTGCGCATCGACGGGCTGACCGTCGGCGGAACGGCCTGAGAGCAGGTTGCCGCCCGGCGCGCAGTGCGCGTGGGCAGCGAAAAGCCCGGCGGTGAACGCGTCACCGGCCGGGCTTTTTTCTTCGCCGCGGGGCGGCCCCGCAGGACCGCGTCAGGCCGCGACCACCACGCCCACGGGGCGCTGGCGACGGAAGCCCAGCACCCCGGCGCCAGCGGCGACCAGGGCGCCGATCAGCAGCACCACCAGGGTGCCCCAGGAGCCGCGCGCCACGTTCTTCGCGGCTTCGGCGCCGGCCTCGCGGGCCTTTTGCTCGGCCTGCTGCTTGGCTTCCTCGAGCTTGGCGCGGGCCTGGTTGTAGGTCTGCTCGTAGTTGCTGGCGATCTGCTCGGCCTCGGCGCGGGACTTGCCCGTGCGCGCCACGATGATGTTCACCAGCGCTTCCTTGTCGGCGGCGTTCAGCACCCGCTCGCCGCGCTGCATCACGCTGGCCAGCCAGCTCTTCGCATCCACGTCGGCGGTCTGCGGGGCCTGCGCCGCGCTGCTGGCACTGGCCTGGGCCTGACTGGCGGCGGCCTGGGCCTCGTTCTTCAGGTTTTCGGGCTGCAGTTCCGGCTTGCCGCTCTGGCGCAGCAGCTTTTCGAGTTCAGCCTGCAGGCTGTTCGCATCCAGCGAGATGCCGGCCTGGTCGAGCTGGCGCTGGACCACGTTGCCCAGCGCCGGAGCCGCCGCGGAAACCCCCGCACCGGCCACGGCACCCACCGTGGTCAGTCCGGTTTTCGCTGCACCACCCGCTGCGTTGAGGGCCGTGCCCGTGGCGCTGACGACCAGGTACACGGTCACCAGCATCGTCATGCCCCAGGCCAGCAGGCCGTGCAGGGCGCCCGAGCGGCGCGCGAAATAGCCCGCCACGAAGCCGCCGACGGCGATGGCCAGCAGCGTCGTCACCCCGGCCCAGATCCCGGCGCCCACGCCGAAGCCGCTGAAGGGATTGCGGTCGCCCATGGGGTCGATCGCCGACGCGCCGATGGCCGTGCCGAGCACGGAAAGCACGAGATAGACGATCAGCGACAGGACGAGCCCGGCGAAGACGGCGCCCCAGGAAACGTTGGGCACCCCGAGGCGCTCCTCGTGGATGACGGCGGTGGTATGGACGGACATGGCAACTCCTCAGGTAGGTATGCACGGCGCCGGGCACCGTGGTGATGGCGACTCGGCGGCCACGCTGTCACCGTGTCGCACCGTGATCCGCGGCTTCTGCCCGGATGCTGTCGAGCTTAGGAAGTGCCTGTAAGCATTCGCGTCTCCCGATACACCGTGCAACGGTAGGACGGCACCGTATGGAAGAGCTGTTTTCCGCTTACCCGTGGCAGCAGGGCGTGGTGCCGTTCCGTTTTCCGGCATGTCCTGTCGCCGCAGTCTTGCTACATTGGGCCCATGCCCCACGGCTTCCGCCACCTGCGCCCGTCGCACATCCCTGGTCCCCATGCATTCGGGGACGCGCGCACGGCCATGGCCGCTGCCGGCCTGGCCCCGCAACGCTGACGCATCGCGCCCTGGTCCTGTATGGCGACGCATCCCGCCCCGCTGTCCAGCAGCCTGCAGACTTTCGGCGATATCAGCCGCTGGCTGCGCGAGAGCGTGGCGGACGAGGACTCCCTGCAATTCCGGGAAGCCGTGACGGCGCTCTCGTCACGGGTCGAGGCGGCCGTGCAGATCCGCCGTGCCCGGCAGGTCGATCCGCAGGCCGTGCTGGAGTGCGCAGGCCAGTTGCTGGACGAGGCGCGCGCGCACCAGCTGTTCCTCTCGGGCCTGGGATCCGCATGGCATGCCCTGTACGAGTTCGGGGCCTATGAAAGCGCGCTGCGCCAGTTGATCCGGGCCACGGCGGCCTGGCAGGAGGCCCTGCAGCGGCGCAGCCGCGACGAGGCGCAGCGCTTCCACGCGTTCGAAGGGGACGCCTGGAGGGCGCTGGGCGAGGCCGTGCTCGCGATCGACCTGTACCAGCAGGGCGGCGTGGGCCCGAGCGAAATGCAGGAGCTTCTCGCCAGCAGCCCCATGTCCCCGCCTGCCCACGGCTGGTGGTCGCGCCTCGGGGCCTGGCTGGGCCGCCGGCGCGGCACGGCGCGCTGACCGGGGCCGTGCGGCTGCCGCCAATGCGTGTCGCCGTTGCGCAACGTGGCGCGCTGCCGTGCCGCGCCGGGAAAAAGAGTGCTACATTGGCAGATATGCCGATTCGCAGCGCGTTTTACTTTTGGTCCTTTTGGTTCTCTGTCCCTGGCGGATGAGAGGTTAGCGCGCAGCCACCCCTGAAAGCACCTACCCCTGAAGACCGCCGAAGCTGAAAAGCCCGGCGGTTTTTTGTTTTTCCGGTCCCACTTTTCGAACCACCCCACGAGGAAGCAGCCATGACGGCCCCTGTCCAATCCGCACCCTCTTCCAGCGATGCCTGGTACCGCCACGTCGAGAAAACCAGCGAAACCGACGACGAACGTATCAAGGACATCACCGTGCTGCCCCCTCCCGAACACCTGATCCGCTTCTTCCCCATCCGGGGCACCGCGATCGAGACCCTCATCTCCCGCACGCGGCACCGCATCCAGGACATCATGGCCCGCCGCGACGACCGCCTGCTGGTCGTGATCGGCCCGTGCTCCATCCACGATCCCGCTGCCGCCCTGGAATACGCGCGCCGCCTGCAGTCCGTGCGCGCCCAGTACGCCGACACGCTGGAGATCGTGATGCGCGTCTATTTCGAGAAGCCGCGCACCACGGTGGGATGGAAGGGCCTCATCAACGACCCCTACCTCGACGAAAGCTACCGCATCGACGAGGGCCTGCGCATCGCTCGCCAGCTGCTCATCGACATCAACCGCCTGGGCGTGCCGGCCGGCAGCGAATTCCTCGACGTGATCTCCCCGCAATACATCGGCGACCTCATCAGCTGGGGCGCGATCGGCGCGCGCACCACCGAGAGCCAGGTGCACCGCGAGCTGGCATCCGGCCTGTCTGCGCCCATCGGCTTCAAGAACGGCACGGACGGCAACATCCGCATCGCCACCGACGCCATCCAGTCCGCGAGCCGGGGCCACCATTTTCTGTCCGTGCACAAGAACGGGCAGGTCGCCATCGTCAACACGCAGGGCAACCGCGACTGCCACGTCATCCTGCGCGGCGGCAAGACCCCCAACTACGACGCCGACAGCGTGGCCGCCGCCTGCAAGGACCTGGAAGCCGCCAAGCTGCCGCCGACCCTCATGGTGGACTGCAGCCATGCCAACAGCAGCAAGCAGCACGAGCGGCAGCGCGACGTGGCACGCGACATCGCCGGCCAGATCGCCGGGGGTTCCCACAGCATCTTCGGCGTGATGGTCGAGAGCCACCTCGTGGCCGGCGCCCAGAAGTTCACCCCGGGCAAGGACGATGCCTGCGCGCTCGAGTACGGCAAGAGCATCACCGATGCCTGCCTGGGATGGGAGGATTCCCTGGGCACGCTGCAGGAGCTGTCGGACGCCGTGAAGGCCCGCCGCGCCGCCGTCGCCCTGGCGGCCTGACCTGCGCCAGGCCGGTCCGCACGACCCCCGGGTTTACCGGGAGGCCGCGGCGGTTGCGGACGGGGGAGGCCGCCGTGTAAGCTTTTCGGCATCCCCCTTACCGGCACAAAGGCTTTTTTCCATGCGCAGCGAAGTCACCGTCCTCCTCGGGCCCGGCCAGGAATTCCGCTTCGACCTCGAAGGCGAGGCGCCCATGGCCAACGAGATCGCGCGCCGCTGGCTCGACGAGGAATTCGTCCGCCTGGAATGCGAGCCGCTGCGCGCCAGCGGCAAGGTGCTGACGGCCGACAAGGTGCTGGTCGTCGCCCAGGCCGCGGGCCCGGCCCTGCTGGCGCAGGAGTGGGGCCGGCGGTTCGCCGCGGCGGCGTCCGCGGCGCTGGCCCGGCCGGTGGTGCGCGTCGACCTGCCGGCGATGGCGATCAGCTACTGAGGGGCGCGCTCCGCCAGGGCGCCGAGCAGCCGGGCGTGGATGCCGCCGAAGCTGCCGTTGCTCATGCACACCACATGGTCGCCCGGCCGCGCCGCCGCGGTGATCCGCTCCACCAGCGTGGCGATGTCGCCCGCCGTGCAGGCCCTGCTTCCCAGCGGTGCGAGCGCCTCGGCGGCATCCCAGTCCAGCCCCGCGGTGTGGCAGAAGGCGAGGTCGGCGGCTTCCAGCGCCCAGGGCAGCTGCGATTTCATCGTGCCGAGCTTCATCGTGTTGCTGCGCGGCTCGAAGGCCGCAAGGATGCGCGCGTCCGGCCCGACACGGCGGCGCAGCCCGTCCAGCGTGGTGCGCAGCGCGGTGGGATGGTGGGCGAAGTCGTCATATACCGCGACGCCGCCGGCCGTGCCGCGCAACTCCATGCGCCGCTTGACGTTGCGGAACCGTCCCAGCGCCGCCGCGGCCTCGGCGGGCGCCACGCCCACATGGTCCGCGGCCGCGATGGCCGCCAGCGCGTTGAGCTGGTTGTGCACGCCGCTCAGCTCCCACTCCACGCGGCCGACGGCATGGCCGCCGCGCAGCACGTCGAACGCCTGCGGCTCGCCGCGCGCCGTGAAATCGCTCACCGCCGCGCCGAAGCTGGCCACGCCGCTCCAGCAGCCCTGGTGCAGCACCCGTGCCAGGCTTTCCTCCAGCCCGTTGAACACCACCCGGCCCGAAGGCGGCACCGTGCGCACGAGGTGGTGGAACTGCCGCTCGATCGCGGCCAGGTCGTCGAAGATGTCCGCATGGTCGAACTCGAGGTTGTTCAGCACCGCGGTGCGAGGGCGGTAGTGGACGAACTTGCTGCGCTTGTCGAAGAAGGCCGTGTCGTATTCGTCGGCCTCGATCACGAAGAGCGGCGCGCCGCCGGCAGGGCCGTCCTGCGCCACCGGCCGCTGCGCCGCGCCCAGCCGGGCGGAGACACCGAAATCCAGCGGAACGCCGCCCACCAGGAAGCCGGGCTGCAGGCCCGCGCACTCGAGGATCCAGGCGAGCATGGACGTGGTCGTGGTCTTGCCGTGCGTGCCCGCCACCGCGAGCACGTGGCGCCCCTGGAGCACGTGCTCGGCCAGCCACTGCGGGCCGCTCGTGTAGGGGGCGCCCGCGTCCAGGATGGCTTCCATCAGCGGGAACTTCGGGCTGCCGTCGGGAAGCCGCGCGCGGCTCACCACGTTGCCCACCACGAAGATGTCCGGTGCCAGGTCCAGCTGTTCGGCGCCGTAGCCTTCGATCAACTCAATCCCCAGCGCGCGCAGCTGGTCGCTCATCGGCGGATACACCCCGGCATCGCAGCCCGTGACCTTGTGGCCCGCCTCCCGCGCCAGCGCGGCCAGGCCTCCCATGAACGTTCCGCAAATGCCCAGGATGTGAATATGCATGGGCGCCGATTCTAAGGTTCGGTCCCCACGCTCCGGCGGGTGGGGTATCGATGCTATGTATTCGATAGCATCTGGCTGGCGCTGCGAGGGCTCCGCGGCAAGACCCCGCGCCAGGCGGGCGCATTGGGTCCCCGTCGCCGCCCCACCGGGCCACAATGCGGGTATTCCCTCCCGACCGAGACGCCGCCATGTCCAACGCCCTCGCCACCGAGATCGCCAATGCCGCAGCCCGCTTCGTCGTCGAGGAGGGGCTCGAATGGGGCCCGGCCAAGCGCCGGGCCGTCCGGCAGCTGGGCCTGCCCGCCCGCACCGCGCTGCCCGACAACGACCTGGTGGAAAACGCCGTGCGCGAGTACATCGGCCTTTTCTGCGCCGACACCCAGCCTGCCGAGCTGCGTGCGCTGCGCGAGCTGGCCCTGGTCTGGATGGAGCGCATGGCGGAGTTCCGCCCGCACCTCGGCGGGGCTGTCTGGTACGGCACGGCCACCCGGCTCTCGGACATCTACCTGCAGCTCTTCTGCGACGACTGCAAATCCGCCGAGATCGCGCTCATCGACCACCATGTGGATTACGAACCCCGCACGGTCACCGGCTTCCACGGCGAGTCGGTGGAGGCGCTCAGCCTCTCCAGCCATGCCCCCGGCCTGGGCGAGACCGTCGGCGTGCACCTGCTTGTCTATGATCTGGACGACCTGCGCGGCGCACTGCGCCCCGATGCGCGCGGGCGCGTGCCCCGGGGCGACGCCCGGGCCGTGCGCAGGCTGCTGGATAACGAGGACACCCCCGAATGACCGATTCCACACCGGCAACCCCAGCCGCCGCCTCCGACGCCGCCCCGGCGAGCCCGCCGCGGCGCCGTGCCCTGTATGCCGCTGCTGCAGCCGTGGCCGCAGCGGGCGGTGCGGGCCTGGCGTGGTGGCGCTTGCAGCCGCATGCCGCCGTTTCGGGGGCCGAGGCCGCGCTCTGGGGCATGCGCTTCGATGCTCCCCAGCCCGGAAGCCCGGCGCTGGACATGCAGGCCTTCCGCGGCCGGCCGCTGCTGGTGAATTTCTGGGCGACATGGTGCCCGCCCTGCGTGGAAGAGCTGCCCATGCTCAATACCTTCTATCGCACGCAGCAGGCCAGGGGCTGGCAGGTGGTGGGCCTCGCGATCGACCAGCCCTCGTCCGTGCGGCAGTTCCTGGCCCGCGTACCGGTGGACTTCCCCATCGGGCTGGCAGGGCTGCAGGGCACGGACCTGGGCCGCAGCCTCGGCAACCTGGCAGGGGGGCTTCCCTTCACCGTCCTGTTGGGCGCAGATGGCACCATCATGCACCGTAAAATGGGCCAGATCACGGCCGATGACCTCCGCCAATGGTCCGCGCTGGGTTGATTTCAGTGCAACCCATTCGTAGATGATGGAATTTGCGCTCGGATAGGGGTCGAAAGGGTCAAATTGGGGTAAATTCGCGCCCTATTTCGTTTTAGGCGTTGGAGTCCCCATGGATTTGCGAAAACTCAAGACCTTGATTGACCTCGTGTCCGAGTCGAACGTTTCGGAGCTCGAGATTACCGAGGCGGAAGGCAAGGTCCGCATCGTCAAGAGCGGCGGCGCGGTCGTCCAGCAATTCGTGGCGGCACCGGCTCCGGCCCCTGCGGCGCCCGCTCCGGCCGCCGCCGCACCGGCGCCCGTCGCCGAACTGCCGGCACCGTCCGCCCCCACCGGCCACATCGTCAAGTCGCCCATGGTGGGCACGTTCTACCGCGCTTCCAGCCCCGGTGCCAAGGCATTCGTCGAAGTGGGCAGCCAGGTCAAGGAAGGCGACACCATCTGCATCATCGAGGCGATGAAGATCCTCAACGAGATCGAGGCCGACAAGTCCGGCACGGTCACGCGCATTCTCGGCGAGAACGGCCAGGCGGTGGAGTACGGGCAGCCGCTGTTCGTCATCGAGTAAGCCTCGCTGCGCCACCGCAGACCTGCAGCGAACCAGGAATTTCATGTTTAAAAAGATCCTTGTCGCCAATCGCGGCGTTCTTGCCGCAGGCAAGGCGCAGCAAAGCGCCCTGGCACGCGTCAGCGTGCAGCGATGAGCCGCGAGAAAGCCTATGTTCAAAAAGATCCTTGTCGCCAATCGCGGCGAAATCGCCCTGCGCATCCAGCGCGCCTGCCATGAGCTGGGCGTGAAGGCCGTCATGGTGTATTCCGAGGCCGATCGCGACGCCAAGTACGTCAAGCTGGCCGAAGAGGCCGTGTGCATCGGCCCCGCACCCTCGCCGCTGTCCTATCTCAACATGCCGGCGATCATCTCGGCCGCCGAGGTGACCGACGCCGAGGCGATCCACCCCGGCTACGGCTTCCTGTCCGAGAACGCCGACTTCGCCGAGCGCGTGGAAAAGAGCGGCTTCCAGTTCATCGGTCCCACGCCCGAGTCCATCCGCACGATGGGCGACAAGGTGTCGGCCAAGCAGGCCATGATCCGCGCGGGCGTGCCTTGCGTGCCGGGCTCGGATGGCGAACTGCCCGACGATCCGGTGCAGATCCGCCGCATTGCCCGCACCGTCGGCTACCCCGTCATCATCAAGGCGGCGGGCGGCGGCGGCGGGCGCGGCATGCGCGTGGTGCACACCGAGGCCGCCCTGGTGAATGCGGTGCAGATGACCAAGGCCGAGGCGCAGGCCGCGTTCGGCAACCCGGCCGTGTACATGGAGAAGTTCCTCCAGAACCCGCGCCACATCGAGATCCAGATCCTGGCGGACAAGCACCGCAATGCGGTCTACCTGGGCGAGCGCGACTGCTCCATGCAGCGCCGCCACCAGAAGGTGATCGAGGAAGCGCCGGCCCCCGGCATCCCGCGCAAGCTCATCGAGAAGATAGGCGAGCGCTGCGTGGCCGCGTGCAAGAAGATCGGCTACCGCGGCGCGGGCACGTTCGAGTTCCTCTATGAGAACGGCGAGTTCTACTTCATCGAGATGAACACGCGCGTGCAGGTCGAGCACCCGGTGACCGAGTGGATCACGGGCGTGGACATCGTGAAGACGCAGATCATGGTCGCCGCGGGCGAGAAGCTGCCCTTCACCCAGCGCCAGATCGAGATCCGCGGCCACGCCATCGAATGCCGCGTGAACGCCGAGGACGCCTACAAGTTCACCCCGTCGCCCGGCCGCATCACCATGTGGCACGCGCCGGGCGGCCCGGGCGTGCGCGTGGATTCGCACGCCTACACCAACTACTACGTGCCGCCCAACTACGACTCCATGATCGGCAAGATCATCGTGCACGGCGACACGCGCGAGCAGGCCCTGGCCCGCATGCGCACGGCCCTGTCCGAGACCGTGATCGAAGGCATCCATACCAACATCCCGCTGCACCGCGAGCTGATGGTGGATGCCAAGTTCGTCGCCGGGGGTACGAACATCCATTACCTGGAAGAGTGGCTGGGCGCGCACAAGCGCTGACCGGCACCGGCCCGACGCCGGTCACTGGCATGCTGGCCGCCCGGAAACGGGGGCCAGCATTGTCGTTTCTGCAGGAGATTGACATCCATGTTTGAGCTGAGCCTGTTGTGCCCCGAGGGGCGGATCGAATCCGTGGGCGAAGCCCTCGAAGCCCTGGATGCCCTGAGCGTGTCGGTCGAGGACGCCGATGCGCAGACCGAGGCGGAGCAGGCGCTCTTCGGCGAGCCCGGGATGCCGCCGCCCCGCGACGGCTGGCAGCGCAGCCGGGTGGTGGCGCTGTTTCCCACGCAGGAGGCGGCCGGTGAGGCGCGCGCTCTGCTGGAGGTGCAGGACTTCTTCGACGGCTGCCGCGTCCTGGGCCTGGCTGAGGTGCCCGACCAGGACTGGGTTCGCCTGACCCAGTCGCAGTTCGCGCCGGTGGAGATCACACCCGAGTTCTGGATCGTGCCCACCTGGCACGAACTGCCGGCGCAGGCGACGCGCCACATCCGGCTGGATCCGGGCCTCGCTTTCGGCACCGGCACGCACCCGACCACGCGCATGTGCCTGCGCTGGATCGCCCGGCACGGCGGCGGCTTCGGCCGGGTGCTGGACTACGGCTGCGGCTCGGGCATCCTCGCGATCGGGGCCGCCAAATTCGGTGCCACCGACATCGACGCCGTGGACATCGATCCTGCCGCCGTGGAATCGACGCGGCTCAATGCCGAAGCCAACGGCGTGGCCCTGAAGGCCGGCCTGCCCGAGGCCGCGCAGGGCCGCTACGGCACGGTGCTGGCGAACATCCTCGCGACGCCGCTCAAGGTGCTGGCGCCGCTGCTGTGCGCCCATGTCGATGCGGGAGGGCACCTGGTGCTCGCGGGCATCCTGGAGCGCCAGGCCGAGGAGTTGCGCGAGGCCTATGCCCCCTGGCTCCCGCTGCAGGTGAGCGATGCCGAGGACGGCTGGATCCTGATGACCGCCGCACGCTGAGGCGACGGCCCCCGGCAGGGCGGCGCAGGGCGCCCCCTACAATTCCGAGTCGATGAGCCAGATCACCCGCTGCCCCGCCTGTGGCACGACCTTCAAGGTCGTCGCGGACCAGTTGCGCATTTCCGAAGGCTGGGTCCGGTGCGGGCAGTGCAAGGAGGTGTTCGACGCCTCCGCGAATCTGCTGCCGGGACCGGCGCGGCCTGCGGAGCTGTTGCCGCCCATGGCGTTGCCGGGGAGCGCGCCCGTGCCTGTTCCGGCGCCTGCCGCAGCCGCACCCGCCGTGTCGGTGGCCGCTCCGGTGTCCGGCCCGGCCGCCCCAGCCGTCCCGAGCGTCCCGGTGGCCCAGGTGCAGCAGGCCCCGGCCCCGCGTCCTGTGGGGCAGGATGCCGTACCCGGATCGGCGCCGGCCGCCGTGCCGGCCTTCCTGTCGGCACGAACCGCCTCTCCGGAGGCGCATGGCGTGGATCCCGGCTGGAGCCTCGAGCCGCTGTCGCCCATGGCATGGCGCGTGCGCGCACCTGCCGCAGCACCGCGGCCGGATCCCGTGCCTGCCCAGGTGCCGGCACCTTCCGCGCCGAGCGCCACTGGCGAGGAGGCCGCCGGGAAAGCCGGTCCTGCCGGTGCCGTCCCGACCCATCTTTCGGGCGCCTCGTCCGCGCCGCAGGAGTCCGACTCGGGCGGCTACGAACTGCCTTTCGCGGAGCTGCGCGAGTCCGGATGGCCCGACGATGAGGAGCCGGACGCGCAAGACTCGCTATCGCCGCACGGTGGCATGCCCCTGCCCGGGCGCATGGAGGCCGCCTCCGAGCCTGCCCCCGTTGCACAGGACGAAGATGAACCCCTGCTGGACGATGCAGCGGAGCAGGCCGTCGCCCGGGAGCTGGCGCACGAGGGCATCGATACGGACACCGACCCGGTGGACATCGCCACCCAGGCGATGCCGCTGCCCGAGCCCGCCATGCCGGCCGTGGCGCCACTGTCCCCGCCCTCGGTATGGCGCTCCGCGCGTGCGCCGGCGTCCGGCCGGGGCGCGGAAGGCGACGACGATGACGATCCGGACGAGGAGGGCGCGCAGGCCTCCGGCGAGCCGGGCTTCATGCGTGCGGCGCGGCGCAGGGCGTGGTGGCGCAGGCCCGCCGTGCGCATCGCGCTGGGACTGGCCGGCGTGCTGCTGCTGGGAATGCTGCTGCTGCAGGTCGGCCTGCAGGAGCGGGACCGGCTGGCTGCGCAGCATCCCGCGCTGCGCCCCCTGCTGCAGGTGCTGTGCGCTCCGCTGCAGTGCCGCATCGCCCCGCCCCGGCGCATCGCCGACGTGGTCATCGACAGCTCCTCCTTCAACAAGGCGCGCGGGGACGGTTTCCTGCTCGCGCTCACCATCCGCAGCCGCGCGGATTTCCCCGTGGCCATGCCTGCGCTGGAGCTGACGCTCACCGACGCGCAGGAGCAGCCCGTCCTGCGGCGCGTGCTGCTGCCGCAGGATCTCTCGGCCCCCGCGGAACTGCCCGCCCACGGCGAGTGGGGCGGCGCATGGCCGGTGAACGTGGGCGCGGCCGGCAACGCCCGCGTGGCGGGTTACCGGCTGCTCGCCTTCTACCCATGAGGACTGCACCCTGCGTCCGTCCGCATGGCTGCGCAGTATTCGCGCTGCCTTGCGTTTCCGTTTCCGTTTCCTTGACCTTCCATCCCTATCGACAGGATTTCCATGGCTGCCCTGATTTGCGGTTCCCTGGCCTTTGACACCATCATGACCTTCGAGGGTCGCTTCGCCGAGCAGATCCTGCCGGACCAGTTGCACATCCTCAACGTGTCGTTCCTCGTGCCGTCGCTGCGGCGGGATTTCGGCGGCTGCGCGGGCAACATCGCCTACAGCCTCCAGCTGCTGGGCGGCCGCCCCGTGCCCATGGCGATGCTGGGCAGCGACGGCGGCGACTACCTGCAGCGCCTGCAGGACCTCGGCATCGATACGCGCCATGTAGGCCGGGTGGACGAGACCTATACCGCGCAGGCGCTCATCATGACCGACCGCGACAACAACCAGATCACGGCCTTCCACCCGGGCGCGATGATGCTCGCGCACCGCTCGCGCATCACCGCCGAGCCCGACCTGCGCCTGGGCATCATCGCCCCGGACGGCCGCGATGCCATGATCGAACATGCGGCGCAGTTCGAGGCCGCGGGCATCCCGTTCGTGTTCGACCCGGGCCAGGGCCTGCCGATGTTCGGCGGAGAGGAGCTTGCGCGCTTCATCGGCCAGGCGAGCTGGGTGACCGTGAACGACTACGAAGGCCGCATGCTGTGCGAGCGCACGGGCTGGAGCTTCGCGGAGATTTCGCGCAAGGTGCGCGGCCTCGTGGTCACCCTGGGCGCGGACGGCTGCGACGTCTGGGAAGACGGAGTGGCCACGCGCGTGCCGCCCGTGCAGCCGGCCAGCGTGGTGGACCCCACGGGCTGCGGCGACGCATGGCGTGGCGCGTTGCTCTTCGGCCTGGAGCAGGGCTGGCCGCTCGCACGCTGCGCGGCGCTGGGCAACCGCCTGGGGGCGCTGAAGATCGCGCAGCGCGGCCCGCAGAACTACCAGCTCGATTTCGTGCCGGCCTGAGGCCGGGCGGGCATAAAAAAACCCGGTGCATGCACCGGGTGGGACCAGCCCCGCGGGCGGGGCGGCTGGCTGCTGTCGTCGCTCAGGGCTTGGTGCCCGTCGGGAAGGGCCATGCGGCCTGCGGGTTCAGCGTGGTCTGTGCTGCGGGTGCAGGCGCAGGGGCAGAGGCCTTGGAGGCCGCCTTTTTCGGGGCAGCCTTCTTCGGTGCAGCGGCCTTGGTCGTGCCGGTGGCCTTCTTCGCCGGTGCAGCTGCCTTCTTGGTGGAGGCTGCGGCCTTCTTTGCCGGTGCAGCTGCCTTCTTGGCGGGGGCTGCGGCCTTCTTCGCCGGTGCAGCTGCCTTCTTGGCGGGGGCTGCGGCCTTCTTTGCCGGTGCAGCTGCCTTCTTGGCAGGAGCTGCGGCCTTCTTTGCCGGTGCAGCTGCCTTCTTGGCGGGGGCTGCGGCCTTCTTTGCCGGTGCAGCTGCCTTCTTGGCAGGAGCTGCGGCCTTCTTTGCCGGTGCAGCTGCCTTCTTGGCAGGAGCTGCGGCCTTCTTTGCCGGTGCAGCTGCCTTCTTGGCGGGGGCTGCAGCCTTCTTCGCCGGAGCGGCCTTCTTCGTCGTGGCGGCGGCCTTCTTGGCCGATGCCGGTGCGGCGGCGGCCTTCTTCACGGTCGTCGCTGCCTTGGTGGAAGCCGCTTTCTTCGCGGCGGGTGCTGCCTTCTTGGCGGCGGTCGTCTTCTTCGCAGTTGCCATCATTTTCTCCTTGGGTCGATTTGCAAAGAGCGCTCCATGCCTGCATTGGACAGGGAGCGATCCATGGCGATGGGGGCTCTCGGGCACCCACCGCCATGAACGCGGGAACGCCCCGCGCGGCAGGGCCCTTGCGGGCTGCCGGTGCGGGGCGTGGAATGAAAATACATGGCCTGGAATGACGGGATCGACTAATCCCAGGACAGTGCGCCGCCGGACTGGTACTCGATGACGCGCGTCTCGAAGAAGTTGCGTTCCTTCTTCAGGTCGATCATCTCGCTCATCCAGGGGAAGGGATTCTCTTCGTTGGGGAAGAGCGCCTCCAGGCCGATCTGCGTGGCGCGCCGGTTGGCGATGTAGCGCAGGTAGCCTTTGAACATGGAGGCGTTCATGCCCAGCACGCCGCGGGGCATGGTGTCTTCCGCGTACTGGTACTCCAGCTCGACGGCCTTCATGAACAGGCCCTTGATCTCTTCCTTGAACTCCGCGGTCCAGAGGTGCGGGTTCTCGAGCTTGAGCTGGTTGATCAGGTCGATGCCGAAGTTGCAGTGCATCGACTCGTCGCGCAGGATGTACTGGTACTGCTCGGCGGCGCCGGTCATCTTGTTCTGGCGGCCCAGCGCGAGGATCTGCGTGAAGCCGACGTAGAAGAACAGGCCTTCCATCAGGCAGGCGAACACGATGAGCGACTTCAGCAGGGTCTGGTCGGTCTCGGGCGTGCCGGTCTTGAAGTCGGGGTCCATGATCGCCTCGATGAAGGGGATCAGGAACTCGTCCTTGTTGCGGATCGAATCGACCTCGTTGTAGGCGTTGAAGATCTCGCTCTCGTCGAGGCCGAGCGACTCGACGATGTACTGGTAGGCGTGCGTGTGGATCGCTTCCTCGAAGGCCTGGCGCAGCAGGAACTGGCGGCACTCGGGCGCGGTGATGTGGCGGTACGTGCCCAGCACGATGTTGTTGGCGGCCAGCGAATCGGCGGTCACGAAGAAGCCGAGGTTGCGCTTGACGATGCGGCGCTCGTCCTCGGTCAGGCCGTTCGGGTCCTTCCACAGCGCGATGTCGCGGGTCATGTTGACCTCCTGCGGCATCCAGTGGTTGGCACAGGTGGCGAGGTACTTTTCCCAGGCCCACTTGTACTTGAAGGGAACGAGCTGGTTGACGTCGGTCTGGCCGTTGATGATGCGCTTGTCGGCGGCATTCACGCGGCGGTGCTGGGCCGGCGCGGAGGTGGCAGCGGGTTGCGCCACGGGGCTCTGGAAGGACGCGGAGGGCAGCACGTCCTGACGGTGGCCTTGCAGACCGCCGTCCAGAGGTTTCTGCGATGAGGGCTTGACTTCTTCGTCCCAGTTCAGCATAGGTCTTCCAATGGTCGGATTATGAAAGCAGCGCTGCAAAAATAAAAGCGCCGCAGCGTGGCGCAGCGATGTTTTTGTTGCTTCAGAGCACATGCGAGGAAGGTCCCGCGCAGGGACCTTCCTCGCAGCGCATTCACATCACTGGCAGGCTTCGCAAGTGGGGTCGTCGATGGCGCAGAACTTCACGTCGGTCGCAGGCAGCGCGGCGGCCTGCGATTGCGCTGCGGCGGCGGCCGCATCGAGCGCGCCGGGGCGTGCGGTGCCGCTGCCGGCGGCCTGCATCGCGCCGTCGCTGCCCGACGAAACGGCGTTGAGCTGGCGCGTGTTCACGGTGCTCATCTCGACGTGCGTCGCGCTCTGCGTGCGCAGGTAGTACGTGGTCTTGAGGCCGCGCACCCAGGCGAGCTTGTAGGTCTCGTCGAGCTTCTTGCCGGAGGCGCCGGCCATGTAGATGTTCAGGCTCTGCGCCTGGTCGATCCACTTCTGGCGGCGCGATGCGGCTTCCACCAGCCACGTGGGCGCCACTTCGAAGGCCGTGGAATACAGCGCCTTGACGTCCTGCGGCACGCGGTCGATCGGGTGCAGCGAGCCCTTGAAGTGCTTGAGGTCCATGACCATCACGTCGTCCCACAGGCCCAGGCGCTTCAGGTCGCGCACGAGGTAGCCGTTGATGACGGTGAACTCGCCCGACAGGTTCGACTTGACCGACAGGTTGCCGAAGGACGGCTCGATCGACGCATCCACGCCGACGATGTTGGAGATGGTGGCCGTGGGGGCGATGGCCACGCAGTTGGAGTTGCGCATGCCGTCGCGGGCGATCTTCTGGCGCAGCGCGTCCCAGTCGAGGCTGGTGGCGCGGTCCACTTCCACGTAGCCGCCGCGGGCCTTCTCCAGCAGGTCGAGCGTGTCGATCGGCAGGATGCCGCGGTCCCACAGCGAGCCGGGGTAGCTGGAGTACTTGCCGCGCTCCTGCGCGAGCTCGGTGGAGGCCCAGTAGGCGTAGTAGCAGATCGCTTCCATCGAGCGGTCGGCGAATTCCACCGCGGCCTGCGAGGCGTAGGGAATGCGCAGCTCGTACAGGCTGTCCTGGAAGGCCATCAGGCCCAGGCCCACGGGGCGGTGGCGCATGTTGGAGTTGCGCGCCTTCTCGACCGCGTAGTAGTTGATGTCGATCACGTTGTCGAGCATGCGCATGGCCGTGGAGATGGTCTTGCGCAGCTTGGCGTGGTCGAGCTCCTTGCCGTTCGGGCCGTCCTTCAGGTGGCGCACGAGGTTGACCGAGCCGAGGTTGCACACGGCAGTTTCGGCGTCGCTGGTGTTGAGCGTGATCTCGGTGCAGAGGTTGGACGAGTGCACCACGCCGGCGTGCTGCTGGGGCGAGCGCACGTTGCAGGCGTCCTTGAACGTGATCCAGGGATGGCCGGTCTCGAACAGCATCGTGAGGATCTTGCGCCACAGGTCGGTGGCCTGCAGGGTGCGCGAAGGCTTGATCTCGCCGCGCGCGGCCTTCTCTTCGTAGGCGACGTAGGCCTTCTCGAAGTCGGCGCCGAACAGGTCGTGCAGGTCCGGCACGGAGGAGGGCGAGAACAGCGTCCAGGTGCCCTTTTCCATCACGCGGCGCATGAACAGGTCGGGGATCCAGTTGGCCGTGTTCATGTCGTGTGTGCGGCGGCGGTCGTCGCCGGTGTTCTTGCGCAGCTCCAGGAACTCCTCGATGTCGAGGTGCCAGGTTTCCAGGTAGGTGCAGACGGCGCCCTTGCGCTTGCCGCCCTGGTTCACGGCCACGGCCGTGTCGTTCACCACCTTGAGGAACGGCACCACGCCCTGCGATTCGCCGTTCGTGCCCTTGATGTGCGAGCCGAGCGCACGCACGCGGGTCCAGTCGTTGCCCAGGCCGCCCGCGAACTTGGAGAGCAGGGCGTTTTCCTTGATGGATTCGTAGATGCCGTCGAGGTCGTCGGGCACCGTGGTCAGGTAGCAGGACGAGAGTTGCGAGCGCAGCGTGCCGCTGTTGAAGAGCGTGGGCGTGCTCGACATGAAGTCGAACGACGACAGCACTTCGTAGAACTCGATGGCACGGGCCTCGCGGTCGGGCTCGTTCAGCGCCAGGCCCATGGCCACGCGCATGAAGAAGCACTGGGGCAGCTCGATGCGGGTCTTGCGCACGTGCAGGAAGTAGCGGTCGTACAGGGTCTGCAGGCCCAGGTAGTCGAACTGCTGGTCGCGGCCGGCATCGAGCGCGGCGCCCAGGCGGGCCAGGTCGTACTGCAGCAGGCGGGGATCGAGCAGTTCGTTGTCCACGCCCTTCTGGATGAACTGCGGGAAATAGGCGGCATAGGCCGGGCCCATGTCGGCGGGCACCACGTCCTGGCCCAGCACCTCGCGCACGATGGTGTGCAGCAGCAGGCGGGCGGTGGCGTAGGTGTAGTCGGGGTCCTTCTCGATCAGCGTGCGCGCGGCCAGGATGGAGGCCTTGTACACCTCGTCCATCGGGACGCCGTCATACAGGTTGCGCAGCGTCTCGGCCACGATGGGCGCGGCGTGCACGTCCTGGCCCAGGTTGGCGCAGGCGGAGTCGATCAGGCCGCGCAGGCGGGCTTCGTCCAGCGGCACGCGCTGGCCGTTGTCGATCACGTGCAGCACCGGCGTGGAGGGCACGGGCTGGCGGTCGTGCTGCTGGTGCGCGCGCTCCTGGGTGCGGCGCTCGCGGTAGAGCACATAGGCGCGGGCGACTTCATGGTGGCCGCCGCGCATGAGGCTCAGCTCCACGTTGTCCTGCACGTCCTCGATGTGGAACGTGCCGCCGCCCGGACGCGAGCGCATGAGCGCACGCACCACGGACTGGGTCAGGGTGTCCACCGTCTCGCGCACGCTGGCCGAGGCCGCGCCCTGGGTGCCGTGCACCGCGAGGAAGGCCTTCATCATGGCCACGGCGATCTTCTGCGGCTCGAACGGCACGACCGCGCCGTTGCGGCGGATGATCTGGTAATGCGAGAGCGGGTGGCCGCCGGCCGCGGGCTCGGTGCCTTGCGCCGTGGGCGTCTGGTCGGGTGCGGTCGTGGCGGATGAAGGGCTCAGCGCAGGCTGCATACAGGAAACCTCGGTGGATGGGGTGGCAGAAAAAGGACGGTGGTGTAGGCGCACACCGCCAGTTGATTGCGTAATGCGAAACGCTATAGGTAGTGGTCACATGACTACCTGGGCACTACATGTAGTGTATCTCTTGAAATTCGATGCGTGTAGCCACGCGATGTTTCCATGCGTTGGCACGCGGGTGGGGAGGCGGTCCTGCAGGCCGCGCCGGATGGTGGTTCCGGCGTGCGGCGCAAGGCCTGGCGCGTGTTGCGGGACCGGAGCGCGGTGCGGGCCGGCGCCAGTGCTGGTGGGGCGCAAGGGGAGCGAGTGTCGCGATTTGCCTTCGTCCGCGCCAGCGCTTCGGGAAAACCCTTGCTCGCCGGTCAGAAGGGCTTGACTTGCGGCGGGAAGGCGATGCGCGGGTTGCCGAACCGGGACTGCAGTTCGTGCCAGTCGAACCCCGGCCCGGGGTCCCGCTTGCGTCCGGGCGCGACGTGCTCGTGGCCCGCGACGTGGGCCACGGGGTAGCGTTGCGCGATGTCCCGGCACAGCGTGCCGAGCGCCTCGTACTGGGCGGGCTCGAAGGTGTCGCCTTCCAGGCCTTCCAGTTCGATGCCGATCGAGTCGTCGTTGCAGTTGTCCCGGCCCCGGTAGGCGGACGGGCCCGCATGCCAGGCGCGGTCGCCGCAGTCCACGAACTGCCACAGCCGCCCGCTGCGCTCGATGAAGAAGTGGGCCGATACCTGTAGGCCGCGGATGCCGGCGTAGTAGGGATGCGCATCCCAGTCCAGCGCATTGGTGAAGAGGCGCTGGACTTCGCCGGTGCCGTACTCGCCCGGGGGCAGGCTGATGGAATGCACCACGATGAGATCGATGGCGGCCCGGGCGGGGCGGGGCCCGAAGTTCGGCGAGGGCAGGGCCGTGGCGGGCAGGTACCAGCCGCCGTTCCAGCGCGGGCCGGCCTCGCCCGGGCCGCTGCCGGGCCCCGGGGCATCGTTCATCAGGTCAGGAGGCTGCATGGTCGTCCGGCGCGTCGTCGTCCTGCGGCGTGGCGATGGCCAGGCGGTCGATGCGGTAGCGGATCTGCCGCAGGCTGATGCCCAGGCGCGCGGCGGTGGCCGTGCGATTGAACCCGTGCTCGCGCAGGGCGCGCACCAGGATCTCGCGCTCCTGCTGGTCGAGCCAGCCCTGCAGGTCGCTGGGCAGCGGCACGTGGGCCGCGGGGAGCGGATCCGCGGTGCCGGCAGGCGCTTCGGAAGTCTCGGACGCCGGGGCTGCGTGCCGCGGCGCGTGCGGCGTGCCGGCAGCGGCATCCGCCGGGCATTCGATGTGCAGTTCGCCGCCGTCGCTCAGCGCCACGGCGCGGTGCAGCAGGTTTTCCAGTTCGCGTACGTTGCCGGTGAGCGGGTGCCGGGCGATGTCCGCCAGGGCCTCGCCGGTCAGCGGGGGCGCGGGCAGGCCGGTCTCCGCGGCGATGCGGTCGAGCAGCGCGGCGCACAGGGCGGGAAGGTCCTCGCGGCGCTCGCGCAGCGGCGGGATCACGACCTCGATCACGTTGAGGCGGTAGTAGAGGTCCTGCCGGAAGCGCCCCGCCTGCACGTCGGCGGCGAGGTCGCGATGGGTGGCGCTGACGATCCGCACGTCCACGGTGTCTTCCTGGGTGGACCCCAGCGGGCGCACGCTGCGCTCCTGGATGGCGCGCAGCAGCTTGGCCTGCATGGACAGGGGCAGGTCGCCGATCTCGTCGAGGAAGAGCGTGCCTCCGCGGGCGGCCTGGAAGTAGCCGTCCCGGTCCTGGCTGGCGCCGGTGTAGGAGCCCTTGCGCGCGCCGAAGAACTCCGCCTCCAGCAGGTTCTCGGGGATGGCGCCGCAGTTCACGGCCACCAGCGGGCCGTCGGCGCGCTGGCTGCAGCCATGCAGTGCGCGGGCGACGAGTTCCTTGCCGGTACCCGATTCGCCCCGGATCAGCACCGGGGCCATGCTGCGCGCGACCTTGGCGATGCGCTGCTTGACGTTGCGCATGGCCTCCGAGTCGCCCACGAGCGGATCGAGACCGGACAGGCTGGCGGCCCCCGGCGGGCCGGGCCGCGCGGAGCGGGGCGGCGGCACGCCGCCCGTGCCCTGCACGGCCGAGGCGACCACGGAGCGGAACTGCTTGAGGTCCACCGGCTTGGTGAGGTAGTCGAACGCACCGGAGCGCAGCGCCTCGACGGCGTTCTCCGCAGAGCCGTAGGCGGTCATCACGACGCAGCGCTCGCGCCGTTTCTGCTGGCGGATCTCCTGCAGCAGCTCCATGCCGAAGCCGTCCGGCAGGCGCATGTCGGTGATGACGGCGTCGAACCGCCGGGTCTGGAGCTGCCGGCGCGCCTCCTCGACGGTCGCCGCCGTTTCCACGCGATAGCCCTCGCGCAGCAGCGTGAGCTCGTAGAGCGTGCGCAGGTCGGGCTCGTCATCGACGACCAGGATGGTGGCGGCGGGGGCGTTCATGGCGGAGCGGGCAGGCAGTGTCAGACGACGATTGTGTCAAACAGCGTGGACGACGGCCCGCCCGGCCTGGCGGCGCGGCGGAAGGCCACCGTGAATGCGTTGCCGCCGATGGCGCCGCGCTCCAGCACCCGCGTGAGCCGCTGGTAGCCGACGGAGGCGCCATGGCGCTGGCAGAGTTCGCGGCAGATGTAGAGGCCCAGGCCGCTGGAGCGGCTCTCGGACGAGAAGAACGGCTCGAACAGGTGGCGCTCCACGGTCTTGTCCAGCGGCGCGCCATCGCTCCAGACCTGCAGGTGCGCCTGGCCTCCGGCATTGGTATAGGTGGAGATGCACAGCGAGTCCGGCTCGGCGCCCATGTAGCGCAGGGCGTTGTCCAGCAGGTTCACCAGCACGCGCCGCAGGTGGTCGGCATCGAATTCCACCTGCATGCCCGCCGCATGCAGCGACAGCTGGGCGCGGCGGCTGTGCGGGTGGTGCGACTGCCAGTCCCGGCAGACCTGGGCCACCGAGTCGTCCAGCGGCAGCGTGCCGGCGGGGGCATGGTCGATCTGGTGCTGCACGCGTGCGATGTCCAGCACCTCTTCCGCGATGCGGGCGAGCCGGTCGGCGTTCTGCTGCACCATGTGGGCGAGGCGCCGGTGCGCCGGGTCGGACAGGTCTTCTTCCAGCAGCGCGTTGGCTTGCACGATGGCGGCCAGGGGATTGCGGATCTCGTGGGCCACGGCGGCGGACATGCGGCCCATGGCGGCCAGCTTCTCGGTGCGCAGGCGCGCCTCCATCTCGCGCAGGTCGTGCAGGAACATGACGCACATCTGCGCACCCCCGGTGTCGAGCGCGATCAGGGGCGAGGCCGTGAGCCAGGTCCGCACGTGCAGCGCGAGCGGGCTCTGGCCCGGCTGCAGGATGTCCACGTCGGCGCCCTGCGGCTGCGCCAGGCGGAAGGTCTGCCGGGCCATGTCGAGCAGGGGGGCCCACGACGGCGAGCTCGTGAGCGGGAACGGCGGGGCGGGCTGGGGCGATTCGCCGAGCAGCAGCAGCGCGGCCGGGTTGGCGAGGCGGACGGTGTCGCGGCCGTCCACCACGATCACGCCGTCGGAGAGGTGGTCGATCACGAGCGCGCTCACCTGCTCCTGCAGCTTCGCGGCGAGCTGGCCTTCCAGCGCCAGTTGCTGCTCGCGGTGCAGGCGCGTGGCCAGCTGGTGGACGAGGTACGCGACGATGAAGTAGCCGGTGCCCGTCAGCGCGGCCTGGAAGTAGCGCTGCGTCGATTCGGCCGTGCCCGCGCCGCCCAGCCACCAGGTCCAGGCCAGCAGCAGCAGGGTGGCGGCCGCGGTCGTGCCCAGGGCCAGGGTGAGGGTGCCCAGCACGCCCGCCATCAGGATGGGCAGGCCGAACAGGGGCGTGTAGTTCATCGCGCCCGACTGCAGCATCTGGAGGCTGGCGATCAGCGCCAGGTCCACCCCGATGGTGGGCAGCCAGCGGATGCCGGCTTGCGGCGGGGGCGGCTTCTCGCCCGAGATGGCCAGCGTCATCACCGCCGCCAGCAGGTAGAGCGTGCACAGCCCGGTCAGGGCCGGGCCGGCGCCCTGGTTGAAGGCGAAACCCAGGGCCTGCAGCAGCAGCAGGGCCACGGCCACTACCACGCGGCCGGCGAGGAAGCTGGTCCACAGGCGTGCGAACGGCGGATCCGCCACGGGCACCTGCAGGGTGGAGTGGGACCACTGGGACACGCGGCGGCCTAGCGGGGGCCCAGGCGCTGGTGCTCCGGGCCGCAATAGGTGTGCCCGCCGTGCGCGAGCGCCTGCGAGGTCGGCACGTGCACGCCGCAGTGGGCACAGGGCACCATGTCCTGCGGCTTCGCCAGGCGGGCGCGGGCCTCGGTGCCGGCCACCTGGCCGCGCCGCGCGCCGCCGCGCCACAGCCAGAAGGCGACGGCCAGCACGAGCAGCAGCACGAGGTATTTCACAGCGAGCGCCCCAGCACCACTTCGAGCACGAAGCGCGATCCCACGTAGGCCAGCAGCAGCAGGCCGGCCCCGGCATAGAGCACGCGCACCGCGATGCGGCCGCGCCAGCCGAACCGGGAGCGCCCGATGAGCAGCACGGCGAAGGTGAGCCACGAGAGCACGGAGAACACGGCCTTGTGGTCCCAGTTCCATGCGCGGCCGTAGAGCGTTTCGCCGAACAGCAGGCCCGCCGCGAGCGTGGCGGTGAGCAGCACGAAACCGGCCACGACGAAGCGGAAGGTGAGCCGCTCCAGGGTGAGCAGGGGTACCCCGCTGCGCGGATCCGCCGCCTGGCGGATGCGCCGCTCGGCGCGGGTCATGAGCCAGGCGTGCACGACGGCCGCGGCGAAGAGGCCATAGGAGGCGATGCCCAGGGCGAGGTGCAGCGGCAGCCAGGCCGAGGCGTTGACGTGCAGCGGCTGCCCGGGGAACACCAGGGCCAGCAGCACCGCCGCGGCGCCCAGGGCGGCGAGCATCCAGCGCGTGCGCATCTGCGGGAAGACCTGGTGCTCGATCGCATAGACGGTGAGCACGAGCCAGGCCGTCATCGAGAGCGCGGGCGCGAAGCCGAAGCGGGGCGTGTCGCCCAGCAGGCTCCAGGCCAGCACCGCGGCGTGCAGCACCCAGGCCACCCACAGCGCTGCGCGGCCGCGTTCCGCGCCGATGCGGGCGGCCGCAATGGCCGGTACCGCGTAGGCCAGCGCCGCGCCCAGGGAGAGCAGCCAGTGGGCGGGGGAGACGCTGGGTAAAATCATGGGCCCACAGTTTAGCCCGCCGCTGCCCCGGCGGCCCGGCCCGGATGCAGCGTCCGGCCCGCCCAACCGGAATACGTCCCATGGCATCCGCCCTCACCGAAAAACTCTCCCGGCTCGTCAAGGAGATGCGCGGCCAGGCCCGCATCACCGAATCCAACGTGCAGGACATGCTGCGCGAGGTGCGCATGGCGCTGCTGGAGGCCGACGTGGCCCTGCCGGTGGTGCGCGACTTCATCGCGCGCGTGAAGGAAAAGGCCCTGGGCCAGGAAGTGCTGGGCTCGCTCAAGCCGGGGCAGACGCTGGTCTCCATCGTGAACCGCGAGCTGGCCGCGACCATGGGCGAGGGCGTGTCGGACATCAACCTCGCCGCCCAGCCCCCGGCCGTGATCCTGATGGCGGGCCTGCAGGGCGCCGGCAAGACGACGACCACCGCCAAGCTCGCCAAGCACCTGATCGAGAAGCGCAAGAAGAAGGTGCTCACCGTCTCCGGCGACGTGTACCGCCCGGCGGCCATCGAGCAGCTCAAGACGGTGACGAAGCAGGCGGGTGCCGAATGGTTCCCCAGCACGCCCGACCAGAAGCCCCTGGACATCGCGCGCGCCGCGATCGACCACGCCCGCCGCCACTATTTCGACGTGCTGCTGGTCGATACGGCCGGCCGCCTCGCGATCGACGAGGCGCTCATGAACGAGATCAAGGAACTGCACGCGGCCCTGAACCCGGTCGAGACGCTGTTCGTGGTCGATGCGATGCAGGGCCAGGATGCGGTGAACACCGCCAAGGCCTTCAAGGAGGCGCTGCCGCTCACCGGCATCGTGCTGACCAAGCTCGACGGCGATTCCCGCGGCGGCGCGGCCCTGTCGGTGCGGCAGGTGACGGGTGCGCCCATCAAGTTCGCTGGCGTCTCCGAGAAGATCGACGGCCTGGAAGTGTTCGATGCCGAGCGCCATGCCGGCCGCGTGCTGGGCATGGGCGATATCGTGGCCCTGGTGGAGCAGGTGAGCGCGGGCGTCGACCTGGAGGCCGCGCAGAAGCTGGCCGCCAAGGTGAAGAGCGGCGACGGCTTCGACCTGAACGACTTCCTCGGCCAGTTGCAGCAGATGAAGCAGATGGGCGGCATCTCCAGCCTGATGGACAAGCTGCCCTCGGAGCTGATGGCCAAGGCCGGCCAGGTGGACATGAACAAGGCCGAGAAGGACATCCGCCGCAAGGAAGGCATCATCCAGAGCATGACCGCCCAGGAGCGCCGCAAGCCCGAGATCATCAAGGCCACGCGCAAGAAGCGCATCGCGGCCGGCGCGGGCGTTCAGGTGCAGGAGGTGAACCGCCTGCTCAACGAGTTCGACCAGATGCAGGGCATGATGAAGAAGATGAAGGGCGGCGGCCTCATGAAGATGATGAAGAAGATGGGCGGCATGAAGGGCTTCGGCGGAGGCGGCATGCCCAAGCTGCCGTTCTGATCCTCTTTTGCCTGCTCCATGCCGAAGCCCCGCCACCGCGGGGCTTTTTGCTGGGCCGCGCACGGGCGCCCGCCCATGAAAAAAGCCGGCCCAGAGGGCCGGCTTGAAAGTGCGCGCCGTGCGCGCACGAGGGGCAATCGGTGCCTCAGGCCGCCTTGAGCAGCGGCGCGGGCTGGCGCAGCGGGCCGCCGTTCTTCAGCTGGGTGGCGTGCATCCAGGCGCGGCGCAGCACCGGCGGCGACCAGGCCTCTTCGGGGATGAGCAGCAGGCGCTGGGCGCGCAGGGTGCGACCGAGGGCGATCTGGCTGGACAGCACGACCAGGGGAATGGCCATCACCAGCGGCAGGCCCACGGGCATCAGCCAGACGAGCGCGGTGGGATCGATCAGCGCCACGCCCACGCCCAGCAGGGCGATCACGAGGCTCATCGGGGCCAGCTGGCGCAGGGCGTCCTTCCAGGGCACGGCATTGGCTTCGCGGGGAGGCGACTTCCAGTCGAGCTTGAGGCCGGTCAGGGCGACGATCACGAACAGCGAGTGGCCGAGCATGCGGATGGGCGCCTGCAGGATGGCCATGGCGCTTTCCAGGGCGGCGCTCTTGAACACGCTGGCCGTGCCGCCGTATTGCTTCTGCTCGCCCTTCATGAGGATGGCGGCCACGCCCAGCACGCGGGGCAGGAACAGCATGCACAGCGTCCACGCCCACAGCGCCATCAATTCGCCGGGCAGCACGTTCCAGTCGGCCACCAGACGGGCGCCGGACAGCCACAGCACGGTGCCGAAGGTGATGAAGGCCAGCCACAGGGGGGCCGAGAGATAGGCCATGGCGCCGGTCACGAACATGGCGCGGTGCACGGGGTGGATGCCGGGCTCGGCCATCAGGCGGGCGTTCTGCAGGTTGCCCTGGCACCAGCGGCGGTCGCGCTGCAGTTCGGACAGCAGGTCCGGCGGTTGCTGTTCATAGCTGCCCACCAGGTCGGACACCAGCCACACGTGGTAGCCGGCACGGCGCATCAGCGCGGCCTCGACGAAGTCGTGGCTCATGATGCCGCCGCTCATGCCGCCCGTGCCCTTGATGGGGGCCAGGGCGCAGTGGTCCATGAAAGGCTTCACGCGGATGATGGCGTTGTGGCCCCAGTAGTGGGATTCGCCGAGCTGCCAGAACTGCATGCCCAGCGTGAACAGCCGGCCGGTGACGCGCGAGGCGAACTGCTGGGCACGGGCGTGCAGCGTGACGTGGCCGATGGCCTGGGTGGCGGTCTGGATGATGCCGGCACGCGGATGGGCTTCCATGAGCTTGGCCATGGAGACGATGCAGTCGCCGCTCATCACGCTGTCGGCGTCGAGGACCACCATGTACTTGTAGTCCTTGCCCCAGCGGCGGCAGAAATCGGCCACGTTGCCGGCCTTGCGGTGGCTGCGGCGGGTGCGCAGGCGGTAGTACACCTCGACCTGCGGCTGGTTGGCGTTGGCGGCCAGCACGGCGCGCAGTTCTTCCCAGGCGGCGCGCTCGGCGGCGGCGATTTCGGGGTCGTAGCTGTCGGAGAGCACGAAGACGTCGAAGGTCTTCGCATGGCCCGTGGCGGCCACCGATTCGCAGGTGGCGCGCAGGCCGGCGAACACCGTGGCCACGTCCTCGTTGCAGATCGGCATGATGATCGCGGTGCGGGCGTCGGGGCTCAATACGTCGTTGCGGACGCTTTTCGCCGACAGGGCGTGGCGGTCGCCGCGCAGCATCACCCAGAAGCCCATCATGGCCGTGAGGAAGCCGGTCACCACCCAGGTGGAGAGCAGGGCGAAGAGGGCGAGCTGGCCGTATTCGAGCCAGGCGCTGTCATAGCTGGGCTGCACGCCGGCGAAGAGCGTCGTGGCCAGGGCGCTGGTGGCGAGGGCCAGCAGCAGGAAGATGTTGCGGCGCTGGCGGGCGGCGCGCTCCCAGGGCTCCTGCGGCGCGGCGGGTGCCGTGGCGGGGGAGGCCTTGCGGCCATTGAGGCGCATCAGCACGGCGGTGCCGATGCTGTTCCAGAAGCCGCGCCAGGGCAGAGGCGCCATGGAGCCGCGATGCACGGGCGGTGCGGTGAGCGAATTGGGATGGCGGTCTTCGCGCAGGGTGCTGCGCGACGATTCCACCGGTCGGGGGTAGCGTGCGCCACGGCGCGCCACCACGGCGGGAGCGGGCGTGCCCGCGGTGTTGCGGGGCGCGGCTGCCGGTCGGGAGGATAGGGATTCCATGGTTGTGCTCACTCGGTTGTGGTGTTCCAGGAAGACAGGTGCGTAACCCTCTCGCGAACGCGTTGCGGCCGGTGTCGGCGCAGCGCTGGAGGGGGAGTAGGCCTGTGGCATGCGAGCAATAGGGCAAACCCTGTGCCAGCCTGGAAAAATCCTTTTGCATCAAGGACTTATGAGCGAGAAGCCATGTAAGTAGTTGTGCGGAGGGCCTGGAGGGCCCCGAAACCCCGGTTTTTGTCGCAAACCAGCGACCACCGAGACCGGTGAAAAGGAAAATTCCTTTTGAATCAATGACTTATTCTTGTCGCTCTTCGGCGACATCGTCTGGCGAAGCCCCGTCGCTCTTGAACTGGCCCGGCGTCAGCGCGTGCTTTTGCAGCAGGCGGTAGAACTCGGTCCGGTTGCGCTGCGCCAGCCGCGCGGCATCGGCGACGTTGCCATCGGTCATCTTCAGCAGGTCCACCAGGTATTCGCGCTCGAAGCGCTGGCGCGCCTCGGTGAAGCTCAGCACCTGCGCGGTGGGCGTGCGCAGCGCGCGCTGCACGAGGCCCAGCGGCACCAGGGGCGTGGTGGAGAGCGCGCAGGCCTGCTCCACCACGTTGTAGAGCTGCCGCACGTTGCCGGGCCAGGGCGCCGCCGTGAGCGCCTTGAGCGCTTCCGGCGAAAAGCCCGACAGGCGCTTGTCGTACTTGCGCGCGAGCTGGTCGAGGAAGTGGTTGGCCAGCAGCGGGATGTCCTCGCGGCGGTCGGCCAGGGTGGGCAGCGTCAGCGTGACCACGTTGAGGCGGTAGTAGAGGTCTTCGCGGAACTGGCCGGTGGCCATGGCGGCCTCCAGGTCGCGGTGCGTGGCGGAGACGATGCGCACGTTCACCGGCGTGGCCTGGCTCGCGCCGACGGGGCGCACGGCGCGCTCCTGCAGCACGCGCAGCAGCTTGACCTGCAGCGCGGGCGGCATGTCGCCGATTTCGTCGAGCAGCAGCGTGCCGCCGTCGGCCGCCTGGAACAGGCCCTTGTGGTTGCTGTGCGCGTCGGTGAAGGCGCCCTTCATGTGGCCGAACAGCTCGGACTCCAGCAGGGCCTCGGGGATGGCGCCGCAATTGACGGCCACGAAGGGCCGCGCCGCGCGGGGGCTGGCCCGGTGGATGGCGCGCGCCAGCAGTTCCTTGCCGGTGCCGCTGTCGCCCAGCAGCAGCACGCTGGCGTCCGACTGGGCCACCATGCGGGCCTCGGCCAGCAGGTCGGCCATGCGGTTGGAGCGGCTCACGATCTCGGCGCGCCAGGTGCTGTCGGCCTGGGGCGTCCGCGTGGCGGGCGCGCTCAGCGCCAGGGCCTGCGCGATCTTGTCGAGCAGGTCCTTGGCGTCGTAGGGCTTGGTGAGGTAGGTGAACACGCCGCGCGCCGTGGCCTCCACGGCATCGGGAATGGTGCCGTGCGCGGTGAGCAGGATCACGGGCAGCGAGGGGTGGCGCGAGCGAACCTCGTCGAACAGGGCCAGGCCGTCGCGGCCGGGCAGGCGCACGTCGCTCAGCACGAGTTGCGGGCGGCTGGTCTCCAGCTGGGCGAGTGCGGCTTCGGCGGACGGTACGGCCGTGATTTCATAGCCGGCCGCGTTCAGGCGCAGCGACAGCAGCCGCAGCATGTCGGCATCGTCGTCCACCACGAGGATGCGTGGGCGGGGCGCGGAGGTTTTCGTCGGGGGCGTGGCGGGCATGCTCGGGGCCGGTTCAGCGGGGGGATTCGGTCGGTGCGGGGTGCGCGGCCCGGCCGTTGCCGGGGGCGCCCGGGCGGGCATTGAGGCTGCGCTCGATGGCGCGCATCGCCTCCAGGCGCTCGTTCAGCTGGTCGATGCGGCGCTGCCCGTCCTTGAGCTGCTGCGACTGGCGGTCCAGCTGGTCTTCCAGCCGGCGCTGCTGGAGCAGGCGGTTCTCGAGCAGCCGTGCCAGCGGCTGCAGCGATGTTGCGGCCGGCCGGTTGTCGGACAGCAGCTTCTGCACCAGGCCCAGCGAGCGCGCGGTGTCGGCCGGCTGCCGCGTCTGCAGCAGCACCAGGGCCAGCTGGAACGATTTTTCCGGGGGGCTGCCGGCATTGGCCTGGGCGTCCGACAGGCGGGCGATCTCGGCCATGAGTTCGGGCGGCGGCAGGCTGCGGATGCGGTCGGCGTACAGCAGCATCTGGCGCGGCAGCGAAGCGGGTGGACGGGCGGACTCGGCATTTGCCGGGGCGCTGCCCTCCGCGGACGGCATGCCTGCGGCGTCCGCGTCGGGTTTGTCCGGCTCCTCCGCGGGCGCGGGAGAGGGTTCCGGCACGGCAGCGGGGACTGCCGGCACCGGTTCGGCCGGCGCGGGCTCGGGCGCGGCAGCGCAGCCGGCCAGCAGGGCCAATGCGGTCGCTATTGCCAGATGCGTCAGGTGCGCCAGGTGCGCCCCTGCGGGGCGCGCGGCACCGGCGCGGGGGCGTGCGCCATGGCGCGGCAGCGGATGATCAGGAGGCATGGGGCAGTTCGATGCGGAAGGGTGTACGTTCGCCGGCTTCGACGAGGCTCACGCGTCCGCCATGGGCGGCGACGTACTCCTGGACGATGGACAGGCCGATGCCGGTGCCGCGCGCGGCGTCTTCCGGCTGCCGCACCCCCCGGTAGAAAGGCTCGAAGATGCGGGCACGGTCATTTTCATGCACGCCGGGGCCTTCGTCGGTCACATCGATGCGGATGCGGTCTTCGAAACGTATGAGTTGAATCAGAATCCTGCCACCCTGGGGCGAGAAACGGATCGCGTTGGAGAGCAGGTTGCCCACGGCCGAGGCGATCTTCTCGGCGTCCACCGGCAGCGTGACGGGCCTTCCTTCGACCACCACGTCGAGCTTGCGGGCCTGCCACTGCAGGCGCTGGGTCTCGACCTGGGCCTCGATCAGCGCCAGCAGGTCGGTGGGCGCGCGGTGCAGCTGGCGGGCCTCGAAGGCCGCGGCGTTGAAACGCAGCAGGGCCTCGATCTCGCCCTGCAGCACCAGGGTATTCTGGTGCAGGATGTCCACCACCTCGCGCTGGCCCGCGCCCAGTTCGCCGGTCACGCCGTCCTGCAGCAGGGCGACGCCCTCGCGCATGGAGGCCAGGGGGGTCTTGAGTTCGTGGGAGATGTGCCGCAGGAACCGGGCCTTGTCGGCGTCCAGCTCCAGCAGCCGCACGCGCAGCCATTCGAGCTGCTGGCCCACGCGGCGGATGTCCACCGGACCGGGGATCTCCACGGACTGGGCCAGTTCGTTCTCCCCCAGCAGGCGGATGGCGTGCTCCAGGCGCTTGAATGGCCGGGCGAGCCAGATGCCCAGGGCCAGGGCAAGCACGAGGGCCAGTACGATCACCCCGACCACCTGGTGGGTCACCTCGCGGCGGCTGGCTTCGATCTTTTCCTGCAGTTCGGCGCTGCGGCGGGTGTTGATGTCCTGTACGGACTGGGCAATGGCACCGTTCACGCCGTCGAGTTCCAGGAAGAGCCCGGCCACGGCGCGCTCGTTGTCCAGCGAGAGGGCCGGAGGACCGTCCAGCAGCGCGGTGACCTGGGCGAGGTGGGCGCGCCATTGCGCGGCGAGTTCGGGTGGCAGGCCCTTGGTTTCCAGGCGCTGCAGGATCTCGTGCGCCTCGCGCGAGATGTCGTCGAAGCGGCGGCGCAGCGAGCGGTCGGCCAGCACCAGCGATTGCCGGGCGGCGCGCTCCAGCGTCTGGCCGCGGGCGTTCAGGCTCTGGGCCGCGGCGTTGAGCTGGATGGCCTCCGCCGCGCCGTTGCGGCTCTGGACCATGAGCTGCTCCAGCGTGAAGATGGCGCGCAGCGAACTGGCGCCCTGCAGCCCGGCGATGAGCAGGAAGGCCAGCAGCAGCATCTGCTGGAACGACAGTCCCCCGAGGGCGGCGACGCCCTGCTGGCGGCGGAAGAGGCGCGCGGCGAAGCCCATGCGGCCCTCTGCCTCAGTGCGCGGCCAGCGCGCCGTGGTCCGCCGTGACCACCTCGCCGCGCAGCGTGTAGGCCTTGGCTTCGGTGATGGTGACATCGACCATCTGCCCGACGAGCCGCGGGTGGCCCGCGAAGTTGACCACGCGGTTGCATTCGGTGCGGCCCATGAGCTCGCTGCCGTCGCGTTTGGACGCGCCTTCCACCAGGATGCGCTGCACGGTGCCCACGCGGCTTTCGCTGATCGACTTGATGTTGGCGTTGATGACGGCCTGCAGCTCCTGCAGGCGGCGCAGCTTGACCTCGTGCGGCGTGTCGTCGTGCAGGCTGGCGGCGGGCGTGCCGGGGCGGGGGCTGAAGATGAAGCTGAAGCTGTTGTCGAAGTGGATGTCGTCGATGAGCTTCATCATCTTGCCGAAGTCGTCCTCGGTCTCGCCGGGGAAGCCCACGATGAAATCGCTGCTCATGGCCAGGTCGGGCCGGATGGCGCGCAGCTTGCGGATGGTGCTCTTGTATTCCATGGCCGTGTAGCCGCGCTTCATGGCCATCAGGATGCGGTCCGACCCGTGCTGCACGGGCAGGTGCAGGTGGCTGACCAGCTTCGGGATGCGCGCGTAGGCGTCGATCAGGCGCGGCGTGAACTCGTTGGGGTGGCTGGTGGTGAAGCGGATGCGCTCGATGCCCGGGATGTCGGCCACGTATTCCAGCAGCAGGGCGAAATCCGCCACCTCGGCCGTGCCGCCCATTTTGCCGAGGTAGGCGTTCACGTTCTGGCCGAGCAGGGTGACCTCCTTCACGCCCTGGTCGGCCAGGCCCGCGACCTCCACCAGCACGTCGTCGAACGGGCGGCTGACTTCCTCCCCGCGGGTGTAGGGCACCACGCAGTAGCTGCAGTACTTGCTGCAGCCTTCCATGATGGAGACGAAGGCGCTCGCGCCCTCGACGCGCGCGGGCGGCAGGTGGTCGAACTTCTCGATCTCGGGAAAGCTGATGTCCACCTGCGGGCGGGCCAGGGCCTCGCGCTGCGCCAGCAGCTCGGGCAGGCGGTGCAGGGTCTGGGGGCCGAAGACCACATCGACGTAGGGTGCGCGCTTGATGATCTCGTCGCCCTCCTGGCTGGCCACGCAGCCGCCCACGCCGATCTTCACGCCGCGCGCCTTCAGGTGCTTGAAGCGGCCCAGGTCGCTGAAGACCTTTTCCTGCGCCTTCTCGCGCACGGAGCAGGTGTTGAACAGGATCAGGTCGGCCTCTTCGGCGTTCTGCGTGGGCTCGTAGCCCTGGGCGGCATGCAGCACGTCCACCATCTTGTCGGAGTCGTACTCGTTCATCTGGCAGCCGAAGGTTTTGACGAAGACTTTTTTGGCCATGGCGGGAAATTCCGGAAAAGGGAGGGGCGGCGCCGTGCGGGCGCCGGATCCGGGCCGCGCGGGAGCGGCCGGGACATGGGGAGGGGGTGGGAACGGCGATGGCCGCCGGAGCGGCCAGTGCGTTCAGCTGCCGGAGCCGAACAGCGAATCGAAGAAGGAGCCGCCGCCGCTGCCCTTGCGGGGCACGGCGGCCTCCGCCTTGGTGAGGATCCACACGGTGTGCAGCAGGCCGGTGGCGGGCTCGATCGTGTAGTTGACGGTGAACGACTGGCCGATCACCGAGTGGGCCATCACCAGCGTGTTCTGCGGGCTGAAGATGCGCAGGCCGGGCGCCATGCGGACGGTGCTGCCATTGAGCTGGGCCTCGGCCGTGCTGAGGACCACCAGGGTGCCGCGCTGGGCGGCCTCGGGAAAGTTGCGCACGCCGCCCATGCCGGGCTGCACCTGCTGCGCGGCGGCCGGAAAGGCCATGAAGACCGGGGCGGCCGCGCCGAGGGCCAGGAGCAGGGCGGCCGCGCGGGGCATGGAGGGGAAGGGAATGCGGTTCGTGGGGGGCTTGCAGCGGGTCATGGTGTTCATCCAGGGGCTGAAGCGTGGAATTCTACGGCCCGGCCTGCTGGAGACGCCTGCCGGCCTGGCCCGCGGCTGCAGGAAGTTGTTGTGCGCTCTGAAAAAAGCGCTATACTTGAGGGCTCAGGCGCTTTAGCTCAGTCGGTTAGAGCGATGGAATCATAATCCACAGGTCCGCGGTTCGAATCCGTGAAGCGCCACCAGACACAAAAAGCCTTGCAGGTCCAAAGCCTGCAAGGCTTTTTTCCTGGAGCCCTGCATGACGATCTCCATCCGGCCTGCCACCGTTTCCGACTTCGATGCCATCGCCGAAGTGTGGGAAGCCTCCGTCCGGGCCACGCACCATTTCCTGCCCGTGTCCGAGATCGAGGCGCTGCGCCCCGTGCTGCGCGAGCAATATCTGCCGGCGGTCGATCTGCAGGTCGCGGTCGGCGCCGATGGCGGGATTGCCGGGTTCATCGGCACGGCGGCCGGAAAGATCGAAATGCTGTTCATCGCCCCGGCCGCGCGGGGCTCCGGGATCGGCTCCGCGCTGATGGAGCGCACCGACGCGCCGGAGGTGGACGTGAACGAGCAGAACACCCAGGCCCTGGACTTCTACCGGCGCCGGGGCTTTCAGGTCGTGGGCCGCTCGCCGCTGGACGGGCAGGGCCGTCCGTATCCGCTGCTGCATCTCCGGCGCTAGGGAGAGCCCTGGCAACGCAGATGGCCGAAGGTTGCCAGTGCCAGGCGCCCCATCCGTCGAGGCGCCCAGACCAGCAAGGCCATGAGGCCGAAGCCGCTGGAACTCCACAAAGTGGCCCAGAGCAATGTTCCCATGGCGATGCCGTCGGCAGCGGCGCACGCAAGCCATGCCAGCGCCCCCAGTCCTGCCGAAACGATTCGCAGGCCCGCAACCGATCTGCTGGATATGGGTGTGGGCAAAGTGTCCTGCACCCGCCGGGTCGCCAGGTACAGCAGCCACCATGCGGCGCCCAGGCAGGCCGCTGCGCAGGCTGTCAGCGCGCCCCCGCTCATGCGGCGGCACTTCCGCGTGCCATGCGCTGCGCAGACCATGCTGCCACGGTGGCCAGCAGCAGCAACATGATGTCCACCCCGACCACCGCTGCCGGCGTGCGCGACCACGACGCGCCGTAGGCGCCCGTCGTCAGCGCATTCAGCACCACGCAGACCAACGCGAGGCCGGAGATGGCCATGGCCTGATCGCGCCAGGCCTTGGGACCACGCACCAGCGCAAGCGCCAGGCAGGCCAGCCAGGTGCCGTAGAACGTTGCGGCCTCCAGTTCCGCACGCGCCAAGCCCATGGCATGCGCTGCATCAGGGAGCAGGCGATTGGCAGCGAGGAAGGCCAGCGTGGCCACCACGGTGCCGGTCGTGCCGGCGACGCAGAGCGACTCGACCAGGCGCCAGCGCAGGCCCGGTGGCGTGCGCGCGCGCCGTGCTGCCAGCCAGTGCACCAGGCCGCTCGCGATGAGCACGCAGCCCGAAAGTCCCAATCCGAAGTACAGCCAGCGCAGCAGCGGATGCTCGAACTGGATGAAATGCAGGCCCGAGATGAAGCGCTGCACGCCCATGGCCGGCGCCGCCTCGAAGCGGTGCAGGGGGCGGCCGGTGGCGGCGTCGAAGAAAAGCTGGTCCAGGTTCATCGATACTTCGCGCGCATAGGAGCGGCGCAGCTCCACCGTGGCATGCCGGTCGCCCGGGTTCCACACGCGCAGGAAGTACGGCTCCGCTCCCGCGCCCCAGGTGCGGCGTGCCGCGTCGGCCATGGCGTCCAGCGATGCCATGGGGGCTGTCGCCGGACCTGCGCGCGGGCGCTGGTAGCGGCCATAGCCGTCGGCCTGCAAGGCGGCGCGGGCCTGGGGGCCGTCGCCGTAGACGCCTACGTGCGCCTGCGGAAAGTACAGCGACCAGAAGATCACCAGCCCCGACATCGTGATCGCCACATGGAAGGGCAGGCCCATCACGCCCGTGACGTTGTGCAGGTCCAGGCTGCTGCGAGGCAGCCGGCTGCGCGGCCGGAAGGTGAAGAAGTCCGCCAGCAGGCGGCGGTGGATCACCACGCCTCCCACGAGCAGCACCAGCATGCCCATGCCGGCCAGGCCCACCAGCCACTTGCCCAGGTCCTTCCAGTCCCAATGCAGGCCATAGTGGAACGGGAAAATGAAGCCGCTGGCGCCCCAGGTCTCCGGTGCGGGCAGCACGGCCAGCGTGGCCGCATCCAGGTAGCGCTGGCCACGCACGCCGTCCGGGCCTTGCCAGGACAGGCGCAGCACGGGCGTGCGTGGCGTGGCCCAGTCGATGCGCCATTGGCGCGCGCCGGCCGGCACCAGCGCCTGGACGACGGGCTGCAGCGCGTCCAGCGGCGGCGGGCGGTGCGGCGCCGGCAACCGGGTGGCGGGCATCATCCAGCGGTCCAGTTCCCGGTCGAACACGCTGAGCGTGCCCATCCAGAAGACGACCAGCAGCAACACTCCCAGCACGATGCCGCACCAGGTGTGCACACCGGCCATGCGCTTGCGCCAGCTGGCAGTGGTAGCCGGGGCCGCGTTCATGCAGGCATGCCCGGTTGCAGCCACCAGCCCGCCGCGGCACAGCCCGCGGCGGCCAGGCCCAGCACGCCGGCCAGGCGCAGCAGCCGGGGGCATGCCAGCGCCCAGAGCAACACGCCCAGGTAGGCCGGAAAACCCAGCATGGCGGCCGCCACGACGGCATCGGACGGCGCCAGCCCGCCGCGGGCCAGCGCGCTGGCGGTGGCCACGATCGCCAGATGCACCACGCCATAGCCGCCAGCCACGGCCACCACTGTACGTGCCGCGGTGCATGCCACCGTCACTGCGCTGTAAGCCATCAGAAGTCCAGCGAATAGCCCAGCGTCAGCGTGCGGCCGCGGCCCGCGAAGTAACGCAGCGGCTCCACCAGCGCGCTTTGCGAGTAGTAGGTGATGTAGTCGCGGTTGAACAGGTTGGCCACGGCCAGCCGCAGCCGGCCCTTGGGCAGCCGGTACTGCACGCTGGCGTCCACCAGCGTGTAGCCGCTGAAATTCATGGCCGGGTTGTCGAAGGTGCGGCTGAAGGCACGCTGCACCTGCACGAAGGACGAGAGCTGTTCATTCCATTGCGCCGTCCAGCTGGCCACCAGCCGGTCGGGCGCGATATTCAGGCCGTCGAGCCGCGCGTCCAGGTGGCCATCGCCGTTGCTGTCGTAGCGGCCCTTGGTGCGCGAATAGGCCAGCCTGGCCTTGTGGGCGCGGTTGACCTGCCAGCCCAGGCTGGCCTCCAGCCCGTCGATGCGGTTCTTCTCGCGTGCGAGCATGAAGGCCTCGTTCACCCGCAGCACCCGCGTGCCGTAGTCGGAGGACGACCGGAACCAGCTGGCCTCGGCGTCCCAGGCACCGCGTTTCACGCGCGTGCCCAGTTCGACGCTCTGGGTGACGATGGGGCTCAGGCTCTTCATGTCGTCCACGCTCTGGCCCGGCGTGTTGATGGACCGCAGCACGCGACCCACGTCCGGCATGCCGAAGCCTTCGGAATAGCTGGCATAGACGTTCCAGTCCTTGGCGGGCTCGAAGACGATGCCGGCGTTGTAGAGCGTCTCGTCGAAGTCGAGCGTGCCGCCCTGCACCGCCACGCGGTTGTAGGCCGCCAGCGTGCGGTAGCTGTCGATCTTCAGGTCCGCGGATTCCCTGCGCACGCCGCCGTGCAGCGTGACCTGGTCGAGCAGCCGGTACTCACCCTGCAGGAAGAGCGACAGGTTGCGGTATTCCGATTCGGGCACGTAGGTACGGCCGGTACCGAACAGGTCCTGCTTGCCCTTGTCCACCAGCGTGTCGAAGCCGCCGGTGAGCTTGAGCCGGCTGTCCAGAAGGTCGGCCTTGGTCAGCGTGACCTTGGTGCCCAGCTTGGATGATTTGGCGCGGGACTGGTCCACCAGCGTGCCGCGCGGCGCGATCAGCGGGTCCTGGAAGGTGGCCGAGCGGTCGCCGCCGAACAGCGCCTCGAACTCCTGGCTGAACGCCAGGGCCGACAGCTCCATGCCCGCCAGGTTGTAGTGGTTGTAGGTGATGGCCGAGGTCTGGACCTCGTTGAAGGGCGGCGCACCCGCTGGCGTGCCTTCGATGGAGGTGGTGGGAATGCCGCGCGTGCGGTCGCCCGCCACGCCGATGTAGTGGGCCTGCGACTTGATGCGGTAGCGGTTGATCGACAGTTGCAGCCGCTGGTCGTCGTCGAGCCAGTAGCCCAGCTTGCCCAGCACGTCATAGCTGCGCGCATCCATCAGGTCGCCCTGGGTGTTGTCCGCGCCGATGCCGCGGCCCTGCGCGTCGCGCCACAGGCCCTGGTCCTCGGCGGCGATGGAGAACAGGTAGTCCAGCCTGTCCTGCCGGCCATTGGCGCTGTAGGCCATCTTGGTGGACAGGCTGTCGCTGCCGCCGTGCCCGGCGGGCATGGTGGCCTGCATGTCCACGTGCTGGTTGAGCGCACCGTTCTCGGGGCGCTTGGTGATGAGGTTGATGGTGCCGCCCGTGGCGCCCAGGCCGTTGATGGCGTTGGCGCCCTGCACCACCTCCACCCGGTCGATCATGGCGAAGTCGATGGTGTGCGCCTCGCGCCCGGTGGGCCGGATGGGGTTGGACTGCGGCACGCCGTCCACCAGGATCAGCGGCGTGCGGCCCCGCAGCGTCTCGCCGCTGCCGTTCATCTTGCCGCGGCTGGGCGTGTACGACGGGATCAGGTTGCTCAGCACGTCCGACGAATTGGTGGACAGCGACAGCTGCTGCTCGATCTGCGCGCGCGTGATGACCTGCACCGTCTGCGGCGCCTTCTCGGCCTCCATGTTGGAACGCGAGGCCGACACGGTCACCGTTTCCAGCGTGTCGCGGCCCTCTGCCGTGCGGACTGCCGGGGCGGCCTCCGCCGCGGCACTGGCAGGGGCGGCCGCGCCGGCGGTCACGGTCTGCGCCGGGGCCGCCTGGGCGCCCGTGCGGTCCCGCCCACCGGCCGCGGGCGCCGCGGCAGGCAGTGCAGGCGCGAGCCCATAGCCGGCACCGACCTTCCGGATGGCGTAACCGCTGCCCTGGAGCAGTTGCGCGAAGCCTTCTTCCACGCCATAGCGGCCCTGCAGGCCGGCGGTGGTGGCTCCGGCCACCCGGCTGGCATCCACGGCCAGCGATACGCCCGCCTCTTGCGCGAAGCGGTTGAGCGCCGGGCCCAGCGCGCCGGGCGGGATGTCATAAGACTGAACCACGGCGGAGGCGTCGGACTGGGCGTGGACCGCAGGAGACAGCGCCGCCAGGGCCAGGGTCAGCGACAGTGCCAGGGGCGGGAGGCCGCCGCGCGGGCTGGAACGCATTGAGTCGCGCATGTTGGGAGATCCTTTGTTCATTGGGTTCACAGCCCTTGACGGGCCAGAACGCAAAACCGGAACCTCTTCACGCAAAAAAATGTGCTGCTCAGGACGCCGCCGCCAGGCCCACCCATACCCAGCGCGAGGCGAGCGACCGTACCCGCAACTGCGGGAAGGTCTGCTGCAGCAATTGCAACGCCTGCCCAGTGTCATCGAGCGGCAGCACGCCCGTCATGCGCACCGTTGACAGTGCAGCCCGGTCGAAGTGCAGGCTGCCCGTGTGGTGGCGGGCCAGTTCGTCCAGTACCTCGGACAGCGGCCGGTCATCCACCACCAGTTGATGGCGGCGCCAGCCTTGCTCCACGCCTTGCGGGTCCAGCCGCTCGACGCGGCCCACGCCGGCATCGCCCAAGGTCACGCGCTGGCCCGCGCTGACTTCCACGGCCTCGTGGCTGCCGGACTGCCACTGTTGCGGCGTCTGGACCGCCACGCGCGATTCGAGCATTTCCACCCGTACGCCGGCCGCGTCGTAGGTCACGGTGAAACGGGTGCCCAGCGCACGCACCCGGCCCAGCGGCGTCTGCACGTAGAAGGGCCGCGACGCGTCGTGCGCCACCTGCACCAGGACGCTGCCGCGCAGCAGTTCCACCACGCGCTGCTGCGCATCGAGGCGCCAGCGCAACGCGCCCGCGCCGCTCAGCGTGAGTTGCGAGCCATCGTCGAGCACCTGGTGGCGCCACTGTCCTTCGGTGCTGCGCAGGTCGGCCAGTTCTTGTGCCCAGGGGCTGGCGGGGTGGTCGCGCAGCAGCCACCACGCGGGCAGGGCCAGCACCGCGGCCAGCGCCAGCGCACTGCCCCACCGTGCGGCGCGCTGGCGGCGGCGCAGTTGCGATGCCGCCAGCATCGCCGCGTGCGCGGCCTGGCCGCCCCCGGGAGCCTGCCCGCGTACCGCCTGCATCTGGTCGATGAAGGCTTCCATGCGCGCTGCCGCCTGCGCGTGGCGGCGATCCTGCGCCTTCCAGGCCGCAAAGCCGGCCTGGGCCCGGGCGCGCTCTTCCGCGTCGTCGCTGCCCAGGCGCACCATCCATTCGGCGGCCTGTTCAGTGATGGCGGCAATCTCGTGTGGCAAGGTGCTCACCCGTCCACTGCCTGGTGGCAGCACACCAGCGCCTGGACCAGGTACTTCTGCACCATGCGGGTGGACACGCCCAGCGCGGCCGCCACCTCCGCATGCGGCAGCCCTTCCAGGTAATGCAGCAGAAAAGCCTGCTGCGCCCTGGCCGACAGGTCCTGCAACGCGGCCTCGATGCGCACCAGCGCCTGTATCGTCTCCACCACCTGCTCGGTCGAAGGTCCGCCATCGGTGCCAGCCACCACGGCCAGCGCGTCCAGGTAGGCCTGCTCGATCACGCGGCGCCGCGCCTCGTCGATCAGCAGGCGCCTGGCGGTGGTGACCAGGTAGGCGCGGGGCTCGCGCAGCGTCGGCAGCACCGTGGGCGTGCCCAGGATGCGCAGAAACGTGTCATGGGCCACATCGGCCGCCTGGTGTCCGCAACCGAGCTTGCGGCGCAGCCACGCCAGCAACCATCCATGATGTTCGCAATACAGCGCACTGACATGCTGCTGCAGCGCCGTTTCCACGGCTGCCATACCCCGACCCTTCATAACCTCGGCAGGGCGCCGAGTAAGTGAGAACGGTTCTCAGTCTAACTGAGTCGAGGTGGGCTGTCAGGACGCACCTGCGATGCACGCTCCTGATGGTGGCGCCTCTGCCTGAGACGATGGCATGCCCAGGCTGCAGGGCTTTTTTCTCCGGGTGGCCGTGCAGTGCGCGAGGCCGCGGCCAATAATCCCGGCCATGTCCGAAACGTCCGGCCCGGTGCTCCCGTGATCCACCTCCCGATTCTTCCGCTTTCCGTTCGCCGCAGCCGGCCGTGCCGCGGGGGGCGGAACTGACATGCGCATCCTCGTCGTCGAAGACGACCCCGCGCTCAGGCTCGGCATCCGCCGGATGCTGCAGTCCGAGGGCTGGCAGGTGGATGTCGCCAATGATGGCGAGCTGGCCCTGACGGCGGTGGCCACGGCCGAATACGAGGCGGCGGTGCTGGACCTGGGCCTGCCGCGGCGCGACGGCTTCGAGGTGCTGCGCCGCTGGCGGGAGCAGCGGCGCGACCTGGCGGTGCTGATCCTCACGGCCCGCGACGAGCTGGACCAGCGCGTGCGCGGCCTGAACGAAGGGGCGGACGACTTCCTGGCCAAGCCGTTCGAGGCGCAGGAATTGGTCGCCCGCCTGCGGGCGATCACGCGGCGGCGCAGCAAGGGGCTCATGACCAATGTGCTGCGCATCGGCGACCTGAGTTTCGATACCGAGAGCCGGGAGCTGCGCCTGCGGGAGGAGCGGCTGCCGCTGAGCCCGCGCGAGGCCGCGCTGGTGGAGCTGCTGATGGCGTCGCCCGGCAAGGCGGTGGCCAAGAGCCGGATCGTTTCCGCCATGTCCACCTGGGAGACGGATTTCAGCGCGAACGCGGTGGAGATCTACATCCTGAAGCTGCGCCGCAAGCTCGCCGGCAGCGGCGTGGCCATCGTCACGGTGCGCGGCGTCGGCTATGCCATGGAGGCCGAGCCGTGACGCGGCCGCTGCCGTGGCCGCTGCACGGCGCCAACAGCCTGCGGCGCAAGCTGGTGGCGCCGCTGCTGTGGACCTGGATCGCCTCGGCCGTGGCGGCGTCGCTGGCGGCGTTCTGGCTGACCGGCCGGGCGACCCAGCTGGTGCTGGACCGCGTGCTGCGCGACGATGCCGTGGCGCTGGCGTCGCAGATCCAGTGGAACCCGGACGGGCCCGTGCTGGCCATCGATGCCCGCACGGCGTCGTCCATGGTCTATGACTCTTTCGCGCCGTCGCACTTCACGCTGCGCACCGACGACGGGGCCGTGCTGGCCGGCAATGCCGAGCTCGCCCTGCCGCCGCAGCGGGGCGACCGGCAGGGCGATGCCGACGGATCGTTCTTCTTCGAGCACGACACGCCCTGGGGGCGGCTGCGGCAGGTGGCGGTGCATGCACGCCATGCCGGCTCGCCGGGGGTGTGGGTGATCGTGGGCGAGTCGGTGGCCAAGCGGCAGATGCTGACCCGGGAGCTGGCGCAGTCGATCTTCCTGCCGGTCGCGGTGCTGGGGTTCGTGATCGTGCCGCTGGTGCTGTTCGGCGTGCGCCGCGGCCTGCAGCCGGCCCGTGCCGTGGGCGACGCGATGGGGCGGCGCGGCATCGACGACCTGTCCCCCCTGCCGCTGGAGGACGTGCCCGACGAACTCCGCAGCATGGTGCAGCACACCAACGACCTGCTGCGGCGCCTGGGGGAATCGGTCGATTCGGAGCGCCGCTTCATCTCGGATGCCGCGCACCAGCTGCGCACGCCCGTGGCCGGCATCCATCTGCTGGTGGAAGACCTGCGCCGGGTGTACCAGGCCGACCCGGCGCAGCCGCCCGATGCGGAGGTGCTGTTCGAACTCCATTCGGCCGCAGACCGGGCCACGCGGCTGGTGCGCCAGCTGCTGTCCCTGGCCCACGGCGGGGTGGATGCCGGCGCGGCGGTGGAGCCCGTGGCCCTGGCGCCGTTGGCGCTGCGTGCCATGGAACGCTACGCGGCGGCAGCGGCCGAAGCGGGCAAGTCGGTCGAGGCCGGCGACGGCCTGCGGGAGGACGGGTACCGCGCGCAGGCCCTGGCGCTGCCGCTGCTGCTGGAAGAGGCGCTGGCGAATGTGCTGGACAACGCCATCCGCTATGGCGGCCGGCGCATCCGCGTGGACCTGGTGCCCGAGCCCGGGCTGCCCGGTGGTGGATGGTGCCTGCAGGTGGACGACGACGGGCCGCCGCTGCCGCAGGCGCACCGCGAGGCCATGCTGGCGCCGTTCTGGCGCGCAGGCGAATCCGGCTCGGAAGGCTCCGGCCTGGGCCTGCCCATCGCCCTCAAGGCCCTGCGCCGCATGGGGGGCGACCTGCCCGTGCCCGAGGTGCCGCCCGGCGGGGGCACCCGGGTGCGGCTGCTGCTGCGCGCCACCTGAGCGCGGCATGCCGCAGGCCTGCGGGCATTAAGCCAACGATAAGGGTTTCCCCCGAAGAATCGCTCCGCCCGCAGGCCTCGCGGTGAGGCCTCGCCACAGGAAGCGATCCATGAAGTCCACGTTCCCGAACCTGCGCAAGCGCCTGGCCTGGTGTGGCGGCGCGGCCCTGCTGACCGCCGTCGCCGCAGCGGCGGTGCTGGTGCTGCTGCCTTCCAGGGAGTCGGCCGCCGCCGATGCGCCTGCGCCGTCGCTACCGGAGCTGTCGCGGTCCGGCAAGGTGGCCGACGGCGTGGTGCGCGTCTCCTCCAGCCAGGCGGCCACGCTGGACCTGGGGCCGGCGGAGCGGCGCGCCTTCGAGGACGTGCAGCAGGCCATCGGCAACATCGACTTCAACCAGGACCGCACGGTGCCCGTCTCCACCGCCTATGCGGGCCGCATCGCGCGGGTGCTGGTCAAGGCCGGCGACACCGTGCGCGCGGGGCAGACGCTCTACACGGTGAACGTGCCCGACATCGCGCAGGCCGCATCGGCGCTGGTATCGACCGCCGGCACGCTGCGCTCGGCCACCGAGACCCTGCGCCGCGCGCAGGCGCTGGTGGGCGACAACAGCATCGCGCAGAAGGAATACCAGCAGAACCTGTCGGACCAGCAGGCGGCCGATGCGGCGTACCGCGCAGCGCGCAAGACGCTGCAGCTGTTCGGCCTGGCCGAGGCCGACATCCAGCGCATCGAGCGCGACCACGCCATCGATGTCGAGATGCCGGTCAAGAGCCCGATTGACGGCCGCGTCGTCGCGCGGTCCGCCCAGCCGGGGCTGCTGACCCAGCCCGGCGCGTCGCCCGCGCCGGTCACGGTGTCGGACGTGCGCACGCTCTGGATGGTGGCCAGCGTGCCCGAGTCGGATTTCTCGCACTACCAGGTGGGCCAGCCGGTGAGCGTGCATGTGCAGGCGTGGCCGGGCCGGGCCTTCACCGGCCGCATCAGCTACGTGGGCGATACGGTGGATGCCAGCACTCACCGTTTCGTGGTGCGCGCCGACGTGGCCGACCCCGATCGTGCGCTGCGCCCGCAGATGCTGGCGGACTTCCGCATCACGCTCGCGCCGCCGCAGGAGGCCGCCGCGGTTCCGGCGACGGCCGTGGTGCGCGAAACCTCGGGCGACAACGTGGTCTGGGTAGCCGAGGGCGCCAAGGACCCACTGGGCGTGCGGCTGCAGCGCCGCGCCGTCGCCGTGGGGCGCAGCGATGGGGGCCAGGTGCAGGTCACGGCCGGCCTGCAGCCGGGCGACCGCATAGCGCGCCGCAATGCGCTGCTGCTGAGCAACCTGTACGAGACCGGCGCCGCCGAGTAGCCCTTTCACTCCAGGCCGCCGGCCACCCGCTGCGTTCCCCGCACGCCAACTCTCCGCCCACCGATCCTCCGCAGGAGCCCGTCCCGTGTTTCGCCCCCTTCTGGCCTTCGTGCTCTCGCGCCGGCCCATCGTGCTGCTGGGCCTGCTGGCCTTCATGGCCGCCGGCATCCTCGCCTTCCTCCACCTCAACGTGGAGGCCTATCCCAACCCGGCGCCGGTGATCCTGGAGATCACGGCGCAGGCGCCCGGCCAGTCGGCCGAGGAAATGGAGCGCTACTACACCCGGCCGATGGAAGTGGGCCTGGCCACCACGCCGGGCGTGGACAACATCCGCTCGACCTCGTTCTACGGCCTGTCGTTCGTGCGCGTCACCTTCAAGTACGGCACCGACTATTACTTCGCGCTCACCCAGGTGGCCAACAACCTGCAGGCCAACGTCAGCCTGCCGAACAGCGTGCAGCCGCAGATCCAGGCGTCCAGCCTGGTGGGCGAGATCCTGCGCTACCAGGTCAAGGGGCCACCGGGCATGGGCCTGACGCAGCTGCGCACGCTGCAGGACTGGGTGATCCAGCGCCGGCTGCTCACGGTGCCCGGCGTGGCGCAGGTGGTGACCTGGGGTGGCACCACGAAGGAATACCACGTGGAGCCGGACGCGAAGCTGCTGGAGTCGCGCGGCGTGACGCTGCAGCAGCTGATATCCGCCATCGGCAATGCCAACCTCAACGTGGGCGGCCGTGCGATCAGCGTGGGCGACCAGTCGGTCAACATCCGCGGCCTGGGTGCAGTCGAGAGCCTGGCCGACATCGGCAACGTGGTCATCACCCAGCAGAACGGGCTGCCCATCCAGGTCAAGGACGTGGCGCATATCTCCGAGGGCACGGTGCCGCGCCTGGGCGAGGCCGGACGCGACGACCAGAACGACGTGGTGACCGGCGTGGTGATCATGAACCGCACGCTGCACACCAAGGACGTGATGGAGCGCGTGCAGCAGGCAGTGGAGAAGATCAACGGCGACCACAGCCTGCCGCCCGGCGTGCACCTGGCGCCGTACTACGACCGCTCGGCGCTGGTGAACGTGACCACGCACACGGTGCTGCACAACCTGGTGTTCGGCTGCCTGCTGGTGTTCCTCATCCAGTGGATCTTCCTGGGCGACCTGCGCAGCGCGGTGATCGTGAGCGTGAACATTCCGTTCGCGCTGTTCTTCAGCATCATGATCCTGGTGCTGACCAACGAATCGGCCAACCTGCTGTCGCTCGGGGCGGTGGACTTCGGGATCATCGTGGATTCGGCGGTGATCCTGGTGGAGAACGTGTTCCGCAACTTCCAGCGCAGCCGCGGCGACCGTGCGACGTCGCTGCGTGCGCTGGCGCGCGAGCCCGACGGGGCAGCACTGACACCCGCCACGGGCTGGACGGCGCGCCTGCGCACCATCTACCTGAGCGCCCGGCAGGTGGACAGCTCGGTGCTGTTCTCCACCTGCATCACCATCGCCGCGTTCACGCCGCTCTTCACCATGCAGGGGGTGGAAGGGCAGATCTTCGGGCCCATGGCGCGCACCTACGGCTACGCCCTGGCGGGCGCGCTGCTGGCCACCTTCACCATCACGCCGGTGCTGGCGAGCTACCTGCTGCCGCGCAAGGTGGAAGAGAAGGAGACGCTCATCGTGCGCGCCATCCACCATGCCTACCGCCCGGCGCTGCACTGGGTGCTGGCCCATGCGCGCACCACGGTGGCGATCGGCTGCGTGGCGCTGCTGGCCGGGGGGCTGCTGGCGACGCGGCTGGGCAGCGAGTTCCTGCCGGCGCTGGAAGAAGGCAACCTGTGGATACGCGCCTCCATGCCGCCCACCATCTCGCTGGAGGCCGGCACCGAGCAGGTCAACCGCATGCGGGCGCTGATCAAGGCCTATCCGGAGGTCGTCACCGTGGTCTCGCAGCACGGCCGGCCGGACGACGGCAGCGATGCCTCGGGCTTCAATAACGTGGAGCTGTTCGCGCCGCTGAAGCCCTTCGGCGATTGGCGGCCCGGCATGACCAAGGAGCGCCTGGTCACCGAGCTGCAGTCGAAGTTCGAGAGCGCCTTTCCGGGCGTAGGCTTCAATTTCTCGCAGTACATCCAGGACAACGTGGAAGAGGGCCTGTCGGGCGTGAAGGGTGCCAACTCGGTCAAGATCATCGGGCCCGACCTGCCCACGCTGGAGAGGCTGGCCGACGAGGTGATGGGCGTGATGCGGCAGGTCGATGGCGTGGCCGACCTGGGCACCTTCCACACGCTGGGCCAGCCGAACATGAACATCCACATCGACCGGGCCCGCGCCGCCCGCTACGGCCTGAACACGGGCGACGTGAACGCCACCATCCAGGCCGCGCTGGCCGGCACCAATGCCACCACGGTGCTGGAGGGCGACCGGCAGTTCGGCCTGACGGTGCGCTTCCCGAAGGAGCAGCGCGGCAGCATTGACGCGGTGCGGGCGCTGCGCATCGGCTACACCACGAGCGGCGGCGGCACGGCCTTCATCCCGCTGACCGACGTGGCCACGATCTCGGTGGATACGGGCGCGACCTACATCTACCACGAGAGCAACGAGCGCTACATCCCGATCAAGTTCAGCGCGCGCGGGCGCGACCTGGGCAGCACGGTGTCGGAGGTGCAGCGCAAGGTGGCCGAGCAGGTACAGCTGCCCGAGGGCTACCGCATCACCTATGCCGGCGAGTTCGAGGAACTGCAGCAGGCCAAGGCGCGCATGATGGTCGCCATCCCGCTGGCCGTGGCGCTGATCGTGGTGCTGCTCTACGCGCTCTTCAGCAACTTCGCGTACAGCCTGCTCACGCTGGCGGCGGTGCCCTTCACCGTGCTGGGCGGGGTGCTGGCGCTCTGGATCTCGGGGCAGGTGCTGAGCGTGTCGGCCATCATCGGCTTCATCTCGCTGCTGGGCGTGTCGGTGATGGACGGCATCCTGATCCTGACCTGCTTCAAGGAACTGCGCGCAGCGGGCCGCAATGCCCTGGACGCGATCACCGAAGCGTACGAGAGCCGCATGCGGCCGCTGCTGATGACGGCGCTTTCGGCCTGCATCGGGCTGTTCCCGGCCGCCCTGTCGCACAGCATCGGCAGCGAGGTGCAGCGGCCGCTGGCTACCGTGGTGGTGGGCGGCATGCTGATCGGGCCGCTGTTCCTGCTGCTGGTCGTGCCGGCGCTGCGCCTGTTGGTGCTGCGGCGCATGAAGTCGTCGAACCGCCGGCAAGGCCTGGGAGGCAAGAGATGAGGTACATCCCCCTGAGCGGCTTTGCCGCTTCCCCCTTCTCTCCGTGCGCTGCGCGCCCGGGGAAGGGGGACGACGCCAGCGCGGCGGGGCGGCCCTTGCGCGGCGTCTGCTGGACTGGGGCCGCGCAGACTTTCAGGCAGTGCGCCATGGGGGGGCGGATATGACCACGATCTTTGAACGGACGTTCTGCGCGGCTTGCGTGTCGCTGGCCCTGGCCGGGTGCGCGGTGGAGCCCGACTACACCGCGCCGGCCACGCCGGCCCCGGCGTCGCTCACCCGCGATGCGCTGGCACTGCCGCTGCAGCCCGGGCCCGTGGCGCAGGACTGGTGGACGGTGTTCGGCAGCGCGCCGCTCGATGCCCTGGTGGCCGAGGCGCTGGCGCACAGCCCCACGGTCGATGCCGCGCGCGCCACGCTGCGTGCGGCGCAGGAGAACGTTGCCGCCCAGCGCGGGCTGTTCTATCCGCAGGTGCAGGCCAGCCAGAACAACACGCGGCAGAACACGGGGAAAACCCAGTCGTCGCCGCTGAATTCGGGCGACACGGTGTTCAACTACCACACCGCGCAGCTCAGCGTGGCCTACACGCCCGACCTGTTCGGTGGCAACCGGCGGCAGGTCGAATCGCTGCAGGCGTCGGCCGAGCAGCAGCGCTGGCAGCTGGAAGGCGCGCGCCTGACGCTGGCGAGCAACCTGGTCGGCGCCGTGCTGCAGGGGGCGATGCTGGCCGAGCAGGTGGAACTGACCGACAAGGCCGTGGCCGCGATGCAGGAGCAGTTGCGCGTGATGCGCAACCTGCAGCGCGCCGGCTATGCCAGCGGCCTGGACGTGGCGACGCAGGAGAACCTGCTGGGCCAGGCGCAGCAGGCGCTGCCGCCGCTGCAGAAGCAGCTGGAGCAGACCCGCAACCTCGTGGCGGTGCTGGCGGGCCGCACGCCCGACGCCGTGCTGCCACTGCCGCGGCTGGCGGAGCTGGCCCCGCCGCCTCTGCCCCAGGCCGTGCCGTCGCAGCTGGTGGCACAGCGGCCCGATGTGCGCGCGGCCGAGAGCGCGCTGCATGCGGCCAGCGCGTCGATCGGTGTGGCGGAGGCGGCGCGCTTTCCCCAACTGTCGCTGACGGCGGCGCTGGGTGGCGGGGCCACGGATTTCGGCCGCATGTTCTCCGCGGGCAACGCGGTCTGGTCGCTGGGTGCGGGGCTGCTGATGCCAATCTTCGACGGCGGGACGCTCGCGGCGCGCCAGCGCGCGGCCGAAGCGCAGTTCGATGCGGCGGCGGCGCAGTACCGCGGCGCGGTGCTGACCGCGTTCCAGAACGTCGCGGACACGCTGTATGCGCTGTCGATCGACCAGCGGGCCCTGCAGGTGGCGAATGCCAGCGTGGAGGCCACCCGGTCCGGCTACGAACTCACGCGCTCGCAGCTCGCGCAGGGCTATGCCTCGCGGCCGTCGCTGCTGGCCGCCGAGCAGGCCTGGCGGCAGGCGCAGGCCGCGCGGGCCGCTGCCTACGGCACGCTGCTGGGCGACAGCGTGGCGCTGTACCAGGCGGTGGGCGGCGGCGTCCAGCCGTGAAGCCGGCGCCCGTGTGCTGTCAGGGCCGGAACACGCCGTCGTCGTAGGCGGCGTTGTAGTCGGCCGCGTCGCGCAGCGTCTTCTCGGCCATTTCCGCTGCAGCGGCCTGCAGCTTGGCCTGCCACTTGCCGCGGCGCGCGTAGTCGATCAGCTCGTCCGCGATGGCCGAGCCCTGGCGGCCCGCGCTGCGCAACTGGCCCCAGGCGACCAGCCTGCCCATGGTGGCGACGACACCGCGGATGTCGGCGAGCTTCTGGCTGGCGCCGGCGATCGTCACGCGGTCCTCCAGGGGCTGCAGGCCGCGCAGCACATAGGGCCGCCCACCCATCTCCACCGGCTGCAGGAACGCCATGGAAACGGCCTGCACGCGCCGCTGCACGGCCACCACCCGCTCGGCCTGCGAGCCCCAGCGGGGCTGCTTCGTCTTCAGGTGCGGGACCAGCGAGGATGGCAGGGCCTGCTTGAGGTCCAGCAGGTAGTTGCCATCGGGCGAGCCCTTGCCTTCCACGAGGATGGCGTAGCGGTCCACGCCCAGGCTGCCGGTGCCGGCGATGCGGCGGGCCACGTCGAGCACGCGGAAGAAGTGCGGGAAATGCGGATCGTGCGGCTGCGTCCTGGCGAAGTCTTCCATGAAGCCCATCACCTCGGCGCGCTGGGCGTCGGAGGCAGGCAGGGCCTTGCGGCCGTCGGTGCGCAGCGTGCGCTTGCGGCCTTTTTTCACCGTGCGGCCATCGAGGAAGGTGGCGCGCTGCCGGTCCCGCAACCCGTCCAGCAGGGTGCGGACCAGTCCCTGCGCGGTCTGCGGCTCCACCCAGTAGGCCTTGCCGTCGCCCAGCGCATGCACATAGGCGGACAGGAAGGCCGTGCAGAGCGCTTCCACCGCAAGGGGCTCGAGCTGCAGGCTGCCGGCGCCCACCCGCAGGCTGGCCAGCAGCCGCACGAGGTCCCAGGTGGCGGGGGCGAGCGCGGCTTCGTCGAAGTCGTTCAGGTCGAAATACGCGATGCGGTGCTGGCCCTTGTAGCTGCCGAAGTTCTCCAGGTGCAGGTCGCCGCAGCACCAGGCGGGCGGGGCCGACTTGAAGATGCCGCCCCGCGGCAGGCGGGCGTAGAACAGGTGGCAGGTGCCGCGCAGGAAGACGAAGGGATCGCTGCGCATGCGCTCGTACTTGAGCGCCAGTCGTTCCGGGTCGCGGCCCGCGTTGTAGTGGAGGATTTCCTGTACGGCGTCCATGGAGAGGAACTCGGCTGTAGGGAACCCCATTGTGCGCCCGCTGGCGGCCGTGCGGGCCCTGGAAGCCCCCTCGTGCCCGTTGTGCCTTCCCGCCGCGCCGCTGCACCGCCGCGGCCTCAGGCCGCCTGCGCCCATTCCTGCGCCGGCATGCCTTCGCCGAAGTACAGCGCCCGGATGTCGGCGCGCCCGCGCAGGTCCGCGGCGCTGCCGCACAGGGCGCTGCGGCCGGTCTCGAGCACGGTGGCCCGGTGGGCGTGGCGCAGCGCCACGGTGGAGTTCTGCTCGGCGATGAGCAGCGTCAGGCCTTCCTCGCGGTTGAGGCGCGCCAGCTCGCGGAAGATGTCCTCCACGGTGCGGGGCGCGAGACCCATGCTGGGTTCGTCCAGCACCAGCAGGCGGGGCCGCGCCATCAGCGCGCGGCCGATGGCGGCCATCTGCTGTTCGCCGCCGGAGGCGAGCCCGGCGGGCGTGCGGCGCAGGGCGTGCAGGCGTGGAAAGGCGGCATAGACGCGTTCCAGGTCCTGCGCGAACCGCGAGCGCGGCGCGCCGCCGCCCAGGCCGCCGGCGACGAGGTTTTCCTCGATCGTGAGCGACGGGAAGCAGTGCCGGCCCTCCAGCACGGGCACGAGGCCGCTGCGCACCAGCATATCCGGCGTGGCGCGCAGCACGTCGGCGCCCGCGAAGGCGATGCTTCCGCGCGCGACCTGGCCGCGCAGGGCCGGCAGCAGTTGGGAGACGGCGCGCAGCACCGTGGATTTGCCCGCGCCGTTGGCGCCCAGCAGGGCGTGGATCTCGCCGGCCCGCACGTCCAGGCTCACGCCCTGCAGCGCGGCGATGGCGCCGCGGTAGTGCACATGCACGTCCTGCAGGCGCAGCAGGGGTGCGCCGTCGTCCTGTGCGGCCATGGCGCTCAGCTCCAGGCGTGGAAGGGCGGCTTCACGCCGTTCAGGTGGTAGTTGCCCACGATGGCGTACTTCCACCGCACCGGGTCGTGCAGCGTGTGGGTGCGCGCGTTGCGCCAGTGGCGGTCCAGGTGGTACTGGCCCAGCGTGGAGCGCGTGCCGGCGAGCTCGAAGAGCTTGTTGGCGGCCTGCAGGGCGATCTCGGTGGAGAGCACCTTGGCCTCGGCCACCGCGATCTGCGCGGCGGCCACGGTGTCCGCATCGGGCGTGGCCAGCGCGCGGTCGATGGCGCGGCCCGCGCGCTCCAGCAGCGCCTCGCTCGCGTGCAGGCGGATCTGCAGGTCGCCGACCGCGTGGATGGTGTAGGGATCTTCGGCGGCGGTATCGCGCTGGCTGTCCACCCAGGGGCGGGTCTTGGTGCGCACGAAGTCCTGGGTGTCCTCGATCGCGTTGCGGGCAATGCCCACGTCCACCGCGGCCTGGATGATCTGGAAGATCGCGCCGTCCGCGGAGGGCCGGTCGTAGCCCTTCCAGGCCGGCACGAGGTGGGTGCGGGGCACGCGCACCCGGTCGATGAGCACGGTGCCGCTCAGCGTGGTGCGCTGCCCGAAGCTGCTCCAGTCGTCGATGACCGACAGGCCGGGTGCGTCGCGCTCGGCGATGGCATACCAGGCGCGGCCCTGCGGATCGTTGGCCACGATGGGCACGTAGTGCGCCAGCAGCGCGCCGCTGGAGTAGAACTTGCGACCGCTTACCACGACGTGGTCGCCGTCCTCCACGAAGCGGGTCTCGAAGTCCGCGGCGCGGCGCGAGCCCGATTCGGAGAAGGCGTTGCCGAAGCGCGCGCCCGCGAGGATCTCGCCGAACAGCAGGCGCTGCTGCGCCTCGTCCGACACGGTGCGGATGGCGGCCACGATGCCCAGGTGGTTCTGGGTGATCTGTCCGATGGACGGGTCGGCCGCGGAGATGATCGCGATGACCTCCGCCAGCGTGGCGTACGACACCTCCGCGCCGCCATGGGCGCGGGGCACGTTGATGGCCCAGAGCCCGCTCTGGGAATAGGCATCGATCTCCTCCACCGGCCAGAGGCGGTCGCGGTCGCGCAGCGCGGCGCCCTCGCGGAAGCGCTCGGCCAGGCCGTGGGCGATGGCGATGGCCTCGGCGTCATCGCGGATCACGTGGGCCGGGGCCTTGGGGCGCGGCAGCCCCGGCACGGGCTGGCCGGGCTGCAGGGCCGCCTGCAGGGCATGCGGGCGGACGGGCTGTTCGGTGGCGGGGCTCTGGAGCACGGCGGACATGGTGGTTCCTCCTGGTGGCGTGGGTTGGGCGAGGGCGAAATCAGTCGTCGATGCTGCGGCGCAGCGGGATCTTCCGGTCGCGGGCATAGGCTTCGGAGGACGCCTCGATCAGCGGCCGCAGCAGCTTCCAGTCCGGCGCGATCCAGTCGGAGACCACCTTCCACTGCCTGCCGTCCCATTGCTGGAAGGCCACGCGGCCGTCGCCTTCGTGGTTGTCCCAGGTCACGTGGATGGAGTGGAAGAGGCCCTTGGCGCCGAGCGCCGCGGCGCGCGCCTCGTCGATGCGCAGGTTCTCGAAGCCCCAGCGCACTTCGTCGCCGGTGAGGGTGCGCCGGCCGAATTTCGCCTGCGCGATGCGCACGGCCTCGACGTTGAGGATGCCGTTGAGCACCCCGAGGTTGTGATAGACGCTGCCGATGCGGCGCTGGTCCTCGAGGTTGCCCTTGCCCGCGGCGTACACGGTCTTGCGGATCTCCTGCAGCACGGGGTACTGGTCGCCCGCCGCCACCGTGGTGATGGCGGTGTAGCCCTTGGCGGCGTCGCCCGCTGGCAGCACGTCTTCCTCGGAGTTGGACCAGACGTTGCCGATGATGCGCGTGGCGGGGAAGCCCGTCTTCTGCGCGGTGCGCAGGGCCACGGGGTTCATCACGCCCCAGCCGCGCAGCACCACGTAGTCGGGCCTGGCGCGGCGGATGGCCAGCCACTGCGACTGCTGCTCGTTGCCGGGGTGCGGCACCTCGATCTGCTGCAGCGTGAAGCCGTACTGCTTCGCCAGCAGTTCGTAGATGGGGATCGTCTCCTTGCCGTAGGGCGAGCCGTGGTAGAGCACCACGATCTTCCTGCCCTTGAGCTTGTCCGCGCCGCCTTCCTTGGCGGCGATGTAGTTCACGATGCCCGAGGTCTCGCTGTAGGGGTTGAGCAGGAGCGGGAAGGCGTACTTGAACACGCGGCCGTCGGTGGTGTCGGTGCGGCCGTGGTTGATGGTGACGAGCGGCACCTTGTCGGCGGTGACGCGGTCCAGCATGGCGTAGGCGATGCCCACGGAGAGCGGGTTCCAGGCGGCGATGCCGGGGCGGGTCTTGAAGCGCTCGTACACCTCCACGCCGCGCTCCACCTCGTACTGCGTCTCCCCTTCCGCCCAGGTCAGCTTCACGCCGCCCACGCCGCCGTCGCGCAGGTTCACCAGGTTCAGGTAGTCGATGAATCCGCCGAAGAAGCCCGTGCCCCCGGCGGCGTACGGGCCGACGCGGTAGCTCTGCAGCGGGAAGAACTGCTCGTCGGCCCGGACGGGCTGCACGGCGAGGGTGGCGGTGGCGGCCAGCGCGAGGGCAGCGGCGCGCAGGTGCGGAAGAAGGCGCATGGAAGACAACTCCTGGAGGACGGTGGTGAAGCGATGGAAAGGGAGGGGAGGGGGTCAGCGCGGGGACTGCGGGAAGAGCGCGGCGATGCGGCGCGTGCAGGCCTGCCGCAGGCGTGTGCTGAGTGCCGCCAGGCCTTCGGGCTCTGCGATGAGGAAGCCGATGATCAGCACGCCCAGCACGATGCGCTGGACCATCTCCAGCACGCCGGAATCGAACACCCCGCCGAGCGCCCAGCCGCCCAGGCGCGAGAGCAGCAGGGGCAATGCGACCATGAGCGCCGCGCCGAGGAAGGCGCCGCGGAGGGTGCCGAGCCCGCCCAGGATGACGATGAAGAGGATCTGGAAGGAGCGGTCGAGGTTGAAGCCCGCGGGCTCCACGGTGCGCAGGTACACGAAGGCCCAGAGCACCCCGGCCACGCCGACGATGAAGGACGAGACGGCGAAGGCCAGCAGCTTGGTGCGCAGCACCGGGATGCCGATCACGCGGGCGGCCAGTTCGTTGTCGCGCACGGCGATGAAGTGCTGGCCGGTGCGCGTGGACACCAGCCGCCATGCAGCCGCCGTGAGCAGCGCCACCACGGTGAGCGCGAACAGGTAGCGCGCGGCGGGTGTATCGAAGACCCAGGGCCCCACGCGCAGCGCGGGCGCGTCCACCACGCCGGAGCGGCTATCGAGGGTGAACCAGCCGAAGCGGGTGAGTGCCCACTGCACGAAGAACTGCGCGGCCAGTGTGGCGACGGCGAGGTAGAAGCCCCGCAGCCGCAGGCTGGGCAGGCCGAATACGAGCCCCACCGCCGTGGCGCACAGGCCACCCAGCAGCATGCCGGCGGGCAGCGGCAACCCGGGCACCCGCAGCTGCAGGTTCAGGGCCGCGAACGCGCCCACCGCCATGAAAGCCGCCGTGCCCAGCGAGAGCTGGCCGGCATATCCCGTGAGCAGGTTCAGGCCCACCCCGGCGAGCGACAGCACCAGGAAGGGCAGCAGGATGGCGTCGAACCAGTAGGGCGTGGCCAGCGCGGGCACGAGCCCGTAGGCCAGCGCCAGCAGCGCGGCGGCGGGCAGCCAGCGCGGCGCCACGCGGCCGGCGGGGGCCGCCAGTGTGTCCGCCGGGGAGGCCGCGGCCGGAGCCTGGTGGGCTGCAGCGGCGGGAGGCAGGATGGCGCTCATGGTCATGCCCTTTCCACGAGGCGCTGGCCGAACAGCCCCTGCGGGCGCACCAGCAGGAAGACGAGGGCGACGGCATAGGCGAACCAGCCTTCGATGCCGCTGCCGACGATCGGGCCCAGGTACACCTCGGCCAGCTTCTCGAACGCGCCCACCAGCAGCCCGCCTACGATGGCCCCTGCGACCGAATCGAATCCGCCCAGCACCAGCACGGGCAGGGCCTTGAGCACCACGAGCGACAGCGAGAACTGCACTCCCAGGCGCGCGCCCCACAGCAGCCCGGCGGCCAGCGCGATCACGCCGGCCGCGGCCCACACGGCGGCCCACACCCGGGGCAGGCGCAGGCCCACGGCGAGCGCGGCGAAGGTGTCGTCCGCCACGGCCCGGAAGGCGAGGCCCGTGCGGGTGAAGCGGAAGAAGGCCGACAACAGGGCCACCAGCGTGCCCGCGCACGCGGCGGCCACGAGGTCGAAGCGCGAGACCAGCATGCCGGCGATGTCCAGCGGCGTGTCTTCGATGCCCAGGTCCAGCGCGTGGACCTGCGTGCCCCACGCGAGCTGCGCCACGCCCTCGATCACGTAGGACAGGCCCAGCGTCGCCACGAACAGCGCCATCGGGGAGCGGCCGGCCAGCGGCCGCAGCACGGTGCGCTCGATGGCCAGCCCGAGCAGCACCATGAATGCCAGGGTGGCCGCGAGCGCCAGCGCGAACGGCATGCCGCGCTCGACGAGGCTCACGAAGGTGAGCGCCGCGAGCAGCAGTTGCGCGCCCTGCGCGAAGTTCAGCACGCCCGAGGTCTTGTAGATGAGCACGAAGCCGATGGCCACGAGCGCATACATCACGCCCGAGAGCAGGCCGCCCACGAGCACTTCGGCGAAGAAGGTGAAATCCGCATCCATCACGCGCCCTCCGCTTCGGTGCCGGCATGCTCCACGCCCAGGTAGGCATCGATCACGGCGGGGTCGTTGCGCACCTCCGCGGGCGTGCCGTCGGCGATCTTGCGGCCGTGGTCCAGCACCGCCACCCGGTCGGAGAGGCCCAGCACCACGCCGATGTCGTGCTCGATGAGCAGGATGGCGGTGCCGAACCGGTCGCGCGCCGCGCGCACCAGTCCGGCCATGTCGCGCTTTTCCGAAAGCGTCATGCCGGCCATGGGTTCGTCCAGCAGCAGCAGGCGCGGCGCGGCGGCCAGCGCGCGGGCCAGTTCGACGCGCTTCTGCAGCCCGTAGGGCAGGGTGGAGGCAGGCCGTTCGCGCACGGCCTGCAGCCCCAGGAAGTCCAGCACCGCATCCGCCTGCGCGGCCGTGTCGCGGCGGGCTGCGCGGGCACGGGGCGCATCCGCCCATTGCTCGACCCAGCTGCCCTGCGGGCCGGTGCAGCCCAGCGCCACGTTGTCACGCACCGAGAGGCCCCGGAACAGCGCGAGGTTCTGGAAGGTGCGCGCCACGCCCAGCCGCGCCAGGCGCTGCGTGGGCACGTGCGCGAATTCCTCCGCGCCCAGCCGCACGCGGCCGCTGTCCGGGCGGTACAGGCCGCACACCACGTTGACCAGCGAGCTCTTGCCGGCCCCGTTGGGGCCGATGACGGCGCGGATCTCGGCGGGGGCGATGTCGAGGTCGATGTCCGACAGCGCCTGCACGCCGCCGAAGGAGAGGGCGACATGCCGCAACTGCAGCACGGTAGCCGGGGTGGGCGGGAACATGGCCATGGCGGTGGGCGATGTGCTGGGGGCGGGATGTGCCGGGGCGTCAGGCTTCCGCGGTCTCCAGGGCGGGCTGCGTCCGCGGCTGCGCGGCGGCCTGGCGGGCCTCCAGCTCGCGCACCAGCGGCAGCACCTTGCGTCCGAAGTACTCCACCTCTTCGATGAAGTGCAGGAAGCCGGTCAGCACCAGGTCCACGCCGATGGCCTTGAGCGCGACGATGCGTTCGGCGATCTGCTGCGGCGTGCCGATCAGGTTGGTGCGGAAGCCGTCGTTGTATTGCACGAGGTCTTCGAAGGTGGAGGTCGCCCAGTTGCCTTCCCCTTCCGGCGAGGAACGGCCGGCCTGCTTCGCGGCGTCGCCGAAAGCCTGCACCGCTTCCACGTGGGCGTGGCGGATGATGTCCTGCAGCACGGCCTGGGCCTCTTCCTCGGTATCGCGGGCGATCACGAAGGCGTTCACCCCGATGCGCACCGTGTGGCCGTTGGCCCGGGCCTTGGCCTGGATGTCGTCGATCTGGGCCTGGAGTCCCTCGGGCGTGTTGCCGTTGGTGAAGTACCAGTCGGACACGCTGGCCGCGTTGTCGCGCGCGGCGCGGGAGCTGCCGCCCTGGAAGATCTCCGGATGGGGCTTCTGCAGCGGCTTGGGGCTGAGCGTGTAGTCGTTGAAGCGGTAGAAGTCGCCCTTGAAGGTGAAGTGGTCCTGCGTCCAGATGCCCTTGAGCGCGCGGATGAATTCGTTGGAGCGGCGGTAGCGCTCGTCGTGCTCCAGCCAGGGCTCGCCGATGGCCTGGAACTCGCCCTTGAACCAGCCGCTTACCACGTTGATGCCGATGCGGCCGCCCGAGATGTGGTCGATGGTGGCGATCTGCTTGGCCACCACGGCCGGGTTCCACGGGCCCGGCAGGATGGCCGCCAGCACCTTCAGCCGCGTGGTGGCGTGCAGCAGGGCCTGGCTGAACGACACGGACTCGTGCTGGTGCTCCGCGCCGTAGCCCGCCGTGAAGCGGATCTGGCTCAGGGCGTATTCGAAGCCGGCTTGTTCCGCCGCCACCGCCAGCCGCTGGTTGTATTCCAGGCTCCAGTCGGTGCGCTGCTCGATGGTGCTCACGACCAGGCCGCCGCTGACGTTCGGCACCCAGTAGGCGAATTTGACGGGCTCGTTGCGGGATGTGCTCATGGTGAAGGCTCCTTGGATGGGATGGAGGGCAGGGGCGTGCAAAGTGGGGTGCTGGTGGGCGGTGCGGTCCGGTCCTCAGGCCACGGCAGCCAGCGCGGGGCGCGCCGGTGCGGAGCCTTCCCGCCCCGCACGCAGCAGCGGCAGCGCGCGTTCCACCGCCAGGGCGGCGCGGTCCAGCAGGGCCGCGTCGGTGATGCGGTAGTCGGTGAAATCCTTGTCGGTGCCGTACACGCCCAGGGGCAGGGTGCGTGCCTGGAAGAAGCTGAAGAGCGGGCGCAGCTGGTGGTCGATCACCAGCGCGTGGCGCTCGCTGCCACCCGTGGCGGCCAGCAGCACCGGCAAGTCCACCAGGGCTTCGTGGTGCACGAAGTCGAAGAAATGCTTGAACAGGCCCGAGTACGTGGCCCGGTACACCGGGCTGCCCACCACGAGCACGTCGGCCTGTTCGACGGCGGCGATGTCGGCCTCCACCTCCGGCGGCAGCTGGTTGCGGTAGAGGGCGCCCGCCAGGCGCGGGCCGACCGTGCCGAGTTCGATGGTGCGCACGCGGATGGGAACGGCGTCACCGATCCTTTCGACGAGGTGCTCGACGAGCGCGAGGGTGCGCGACGGGCGCTGGAGACTGCCGGAGACGGCGACGAGATTCAGGGTGCGGGCCATGGTGATCCATTCGTTGCGGTGAAGGGGGCGGCACCGCGGCGCGGTGTCCGTCCTGCCTTCAGCAGCTTGCGTGCCAGAGATTTTTTCCTTTGAAATCAATGGCTTGCGCATTCGCTATCACGCAACGGGTGTGTGCTGCACAGCACGCTGCTGTCGCGTTGCTGCAGGATCAGCAGCCCGCCGGGAAACGTGCATGCATATGCGTTTCCCGCAGCAGCGGATCAGGAATAGAAGGAAGGCTCGGGCCGCTGCCCGTGCAGCGCCCACCGGCCCAGTTCGCGGCGCTTGTAGTCCTCCGGATCGTGCAGCGTGTGCACCCGCAGGTTGCGCCAGAAGCGGTCCAGGCGCAGTGCGGCCGTGGTGGCGCGCGGGCCGGTCACCTCGAAGAGCCGGTGCGCCACGTCGAGCGCGGCGCGGCCCGCGGCCACCTTGGCGGCCGCCACGGCCACGGCCACGTCGCCGCGCGCCCCGGGCGATAGCGCGAGCCCTTCGGACCATGCCGCGTCGAGCATCGCGGCCGCACGGTCCGCCAGCAGGCGCGCACCTTCGAGGGCCAGCCAGAAGTCGCCGTAATGGCCCAGCAGGTACGGGTCTTCGCCCGCCTGGTCCACGCCGGATGCATGCCACGGGCGCGCATGCTGCAGCGTGAAGCCGCGTGCTTCGGCCAGCGCGCCTTCGCCCAGCCCCAGGTACACGTGCGCCAGCACCAGCTGCGCCAGCAGCGGGCGCAGCGCCGCGAACGGGGAGGACAGGGGGCCCGGATCGGTGAGCAGCTCATGCGCCTGCACGCGCACCTGGTCGAAGACCACGCTGCCGCTGTCCGTCTGGCGCTGGCCGATGTTGTCCCAGTCGCCCTGCACCCCGATGCCCTGGCGGTCGGTCGGCACCACGGCGATCAGCAGCCTGCCCGAGGCATCGAACGCGGAAGCGAGCAGCCTGTCGGAATCGCCCGCGCCCGAGCAGAAACTCTTGCGGCCGTAGAACGACCACGAGCCGTCCGTCTGCTGCGTGGCCGCGGTGCCCCGGTCCAGCGGGTTGAGCGCGTTGCCCCAGAACCATTGCCGCGCCACGGTGGCCTCGAGCCAGGGCTGCCACTGCGCCGGCCGGCCGAAGAGCTGCGCCGTGGCCAGCAGCAGGTGGTGGAAGCCGAACACGTGGGCGACCGCGCTGTCCACGCGCGCGAAGTGGCGCACCACGCCCAGCACCTCGCTCCACGAGGCCCCCAGCCCGCCCAGGGATGCGGGAACGGACAGGGCCAGCAGGCCGCTTTCGCGCAGCAGGCGGCGCTCGTGCAGGGGCACGCCGCCGGCCTGGTCGCGCGCGACGGCCGTGGCTGCGAGGGATTCGACCATCCGGTCGCGGGCACCGTGCCAGTCCCGGTGCGCTTCGGCGGCGAAGTGCTTCATGGTCGCACTCCTTGCGCATGGGAGGCGGAGAGGTGCGGCGACCGGATTCGCACGGTGCCGCGGTGCCGGGGGCTGTGCAGAGGAGGGCCGCCGGGTGCGGCAGAAGGTATTGCGTGCATGGAGGAGTGGGTGCGTGGTGGATGGGAACAGCAGGCGTCGCAGGGTCCGTGCCATGGGCCCCCATGGGAAACGGCGTGGGAGCCTGCTGCGTGATCAGCAACTGCGGCGCCGGGCTGCTGCGGCAGTGTCTGCCAGGGTGCAGTTGCTGCTGCAGCCGCAAAACGTCTATCGATGCTTGGAATCCTTATTTGCCGCGGGGCATGCGGATTCCCAGAATTGCTGTTCAGGCAGCAGTTCCGTCATTCCGCCCGCGCCGCAGCCTTTCCCCGTGCCGCGGCGGAACCCTTATCGAGGAGAGAGCCCGACATGAGCCTTGCGACGATGCCAGCGCACGATCCCGCCGCCGACGGCGGGGACGCGGCCACCGCGGTGGCGGGTGATGGGCCGGACCGGCCCATCGTTCCCCCGGCGCCCGAGGCGGTCGCGCAGCGGCTGGCGGAGCAGTTCGCCCGGACGGCGGCCGAGCGCGACGAGCGCGGCGGCACCCCCAAGGCAGAGCGCGACGCCCTGCGCGACAGCGGCCTGCTGGCGATGAGCATTCCGGCCGCGCAGGGCGGCGGCGGGGCCGGCTGGCGCGAGACGCTGGAGGTGATCCGCATCCTGGCGCGCGCCGATTCGTCGCTGGCCCACCTGCTGGGCTTCCACCATTTGATGCTGGCCACCGCGCGCCTCTTTTCCCAGCCGCGCCAGTGGGAGCCCTGGTTCACGCAGACGGCGCGCCTGCGGTGGTTCTGGGGCAATGCCCTGAACCCGCTGGACGACCGCACGCAGCGCACGCTCCAGGGCGGCTGGAGCGAGTTCTCGGGCCGCAAGAGCTTCTGCTCGGGCGCGCTCGATTCCGAGATGCTCATCGCCTCCGCGCGCGATGCGGAGTCCGGCGAGCTGATCGTGGCGGCGCTGCCCACGGGGCGCACGGGCATCGCCGTGGCGCCGGACTGGAACAGCATCGGCCAGCGCCAGACGGACAGCGGCAGCGTCACCTTCGAGCGCGTGCGGGTGGAGCCGCACGAGATCCTGGCCGACCCGGGGCCGCTGGCGACGCCCTTCGCCTGCCTGCGGCCCCTGCTGGCGCAGCTCGTGCTCGCCAGCATCTACCTGGGCATCGCCGAGGGCGCCTTCCAGGACGCGCGCCACTACACGCTCCATGAGGCGCGGCCCTGGCGCAGCTCGGGCGTGGCGCGGGCGATGGACGATCCCTACGTGCTGGGCCACTACGGCGATTTCTGGGTGGGCCTGGAGAGCGTGCGCGTGCTGCTGGACCGCGCCGCCGGCCGTTTCGACGACGCCTGGGCGCGGGGGGCGGGCCTTACGGCCGCCGAGCGCGGCGACGTGGCCGTGGCCGTGGCGACCGCCAAGGTGGCCGCCACGCGCACCGGCCTGGACCTCTGCACCCGCATGTTCGACGTGGCCGGCGCACGCGCCACGCACGGCGGGCTGCGCCTGGACCGCCACTGGCGCAACCTGCGCACCCACACGCTGCACGACCCGCTGGCCTACAAGCTGCGCGAACTCGGGGAGTGGGCCCTGCAGCAGCGCCATCCCGATCCCAGCTTCTACTCCTGAACGCCATGTCCTCCCTGCACTTCCATACCGCCTTGCCCGAAGACGGCGACGCACCGGCCCGGCACCGGGAGGCGGCGCCGCTGCTCACGCTGCCCGGTGCCCGGGCCATGCCCACGTCGATCCGCGCCACCGCGCAGGTGTTCGAGGACCCGCGCTCCCTGGCGCTGCTCGAGCGCATCCGCCTCGTCGCGCCCAGCGAAGCCAACGTGCTCATCCTGGGCGAGACGGGCACGGGCAAGGAGCTGATCGCGCGCCACGTGCATGCGCTGAGCGCGCGGCGCGAAGGGCCGTTCGTGGCCGTGAACTGCGGTGCGCTGTCCGAAACGCTGGTGGAAAGCGAACTGTTCGGCCACGAGAAGGGGGCCTTCACCGGCGCCTTCACCGCCAAGGCCGGATGGTTCGAGGCCGCCAACGGCGGCACGCTGTTCCTCGACGAGGTGGGCGACCTGCCGCTGTCCATTCAGGTCAAGCTGCTGCGGGTGCTGCAGGAGCGCGAGGTGGTGCGGCTGGGCGCGCGCAGGAGCCTGCCGGTGGACGTGCGCGTGGTGGCCGCCACCAACGTGCGCCTGCAGGACGCCGTGGCCGCGGGGAATTTCCGCGAGGACCTGTTCTACCGGCTGCACGTGGTGGGCCTGGCGCTGCCCACGCTGCGCGAGCGGCCGGGCGACATCCTGCCGCTCGCGCGCCATTTCATCGACGAGTACCGGCACCGCCTGGGCTACGGCCCGGTGCGGCTCGACGGGGGCGCGGAGCGCAAGCTGCTCGCCCACGACTGGCCCGGCAACATCCGCGAACTGGAGAACGTGATCCACCACGGCCTGCTGATCTGCCGCCGCGGCGTGCTCCTGGCGGAGGACCTGCAGCTGTCGTCGCTGGGCCTGCAGCGCCGCCCCGCGGGCGAAGCGCAGGCGGAAGCGACGCCGCTGCAGGCGCTGGAGACGGCGTTGTCGGATTTGTTCCAGCAGCAGGGCGAGCAGCTGTACGAACGCATCGAGGAAACCGTGGTGCGCGCCGCCTTCGAGTTCTGCCACCGCAACCAGGTGCAGGCCGCGCGCCTGCTGGGCATCAGCCGCAACGTGCTGCGCGCGCGCCTGATCCGGCATGGGGACATCACTGCGGTGAGGTGACGGCCCCTCTAGCGGCTGCGCTGCTTCACCGATCTCGCCGCGCTGGACTCAGCGGTGCGTGAAGGCCGCCGGGCGCTTCTCCAGGAAGGCGGCCATGCCTTCCTTCTGGTCCTGCGTGGCGAACAGCGCGTGGAACAGGCGGCGCTCGTACATGAGGCCGTCGGAGAGCGAGCCTTCGAAGGCGCGGTTGACGGTTTCCTTGGCCGCCATGACGGCCACCTGCGAGAAGCCGGCGATCACCAGGGCAGCGCCCAGGGCTTCGTCCATGAGCTTGTCGTAGGGCACGACGCGGCTCACCAGGCCGGCGCGCTCGGCCTCCTGGGCATCCATCATGCGGGCGGTGAGGGCCATGTCCATGGCCTTGGACTTGCCCACGGCGCGCGGCAGGCGCTGCGTGCCGCCCGCGCCGGGAATCACGCCGAGCTTGATCTCGGGCTGGCCGAACTTCGCGTTGTCAGCCGCGATGATGAAGTCGCACATCATCGCCAGCTCGCAGCCGCCGCCCAGCGCGAAGCCGCTCACGGCCGCGATCACGGGCTTGCGGATGGAGCGGATGCGCTCCCAGTTGCGCGTGATGTAGTCGCCCTTGTAGGCGTCGGCGAAGCCGTACTTGGCCATCGCGCCGATGTCCGCGCCCGCCGCGAAGGCCTTCTCGCTGCCCGTGAGGATGATGCAGCCGATGCGTTCGTCGGCATCGAAGGCGGCCAGTGCGTCGCCCAGCTCGTCCATGAGCTGGTCGTTGAGCGCGTTGAGCTGCTTGGGGCGGTTCAGCGTGATGACGCCGACCTTGTCCGCCTCGGTGCGGACCTCGATGACTTCGTAGGCCAAGGGGTATCTCCTGGGTGTCGTTGTGGTGCGGACGACTATACCCAAGGGCCGCCTTCCGCGCCCTAGCCCGCGGCCATGCCCGTGTCCGGCTGGCCGTCCAGCCAGCGCCGTGCCAGGGGCGCCTCCGCCAGCGAGAGCGCGACGGTGTCGTCCGGCGCGCCGCCCTCGCGCTCCAGCGCCAGCGGCAGCCGCAGCACGCGGCGGTCGCGCGACACCAGCGCCGTGACGCGCTTTTCGCGGCCGGCATAGAGCGCGACATCGTCCAGCCGCTGCATGCGCCAGGTCTCTCCGTGCGCCTCCACGGCCAGCCACTCGTCGCCCGCGGAAAAACCGGCTTCCTCGGCCAGGCCGCCGCGCAGCACCACCTTCACCTGCAGGCCCTGGCCCTCGGACACCCGCAGGCCCAGCCGCTGCGCGGGCTGCGCCGCTTCCGCGCGCAGGGCCACGCCGTGCGCGGCCAGCATCTCGGCCAGGGGCAGGTCGCCGGTGCCGTGCACCCATTCGGCGATCTCGCGCGCGAAGGAGCGGCCCGAGAGGGCTTCGAGCACCGCCAGCAGGTCGTCTTCCGTCATGGGGCCGGCGTCGCAGCGGTCCCAGAGTGCCCGCATCACGTCGTCGAGCGTGGTGCGGCCCTCGCGGCGCAGCGCCAGGTCCAGGCACAGGCCGACGAGCGCGCCCTTGGTGTAGTAGCTCACCGTGGCGTTCGGCGTGTTCTCGTCCTGGCGGTAGTACTTCACCCAGGCGTCGAAGCTGGCGTCCGCCACGCTCTGCACCCGGCGCCCCGGCGTCTGCAGCACCTGGTTGATGTTCTTGGCGAGCAGGCGCAGGTAGGTGGCATCGTCGATCAGCCCGGCGCGGCGCAGCAGCAGGTCGTCGTAGTAGCTGGTGAAGCCCTCGAAGAACCACAGCAGGCGGGTGTAGTTCTCCTGGGTGTAGTCGTAGCCCGCCAGTTCGGCCGGGCGCAGGCGCTTGACGTTCCAGGTGTGGAAATGCTCGTGGCTGATGAGCCCGAGCAGCGTGGTGTAGCCCTCGGGCGTCCTGGCCTCGCCCAGGCGGGGCAGGTCGCGGCGGCTGCAGGCCAGGGCCGTCGAGTTGCGGTGCTCCAGCCCGCCGTAGCCGTCGTCCATCACGTTGAGCATGAACAGGTACTGCGTGTAGGGCGGCTTGCCGGCCCCGTGCCAGAAGCGGATGCCCGTCTCGCAGATGCGGCGCGTGTCGGCCACCAGGCGCTCGCCGTCGAACGAGGGCGCCGCGCCGGCCACGACCAGGCGGTGCGGCACGCCGCAGGCGGTGAAGCGGGCGCTCCAGAAGGGCCCCATCTCCACCGGGCAGTCCACCAGCTCGTCGTACGAGGCCGCGCGGTAGGTGCCGAAGCCCGCGCGCGTGGTCTTCTCCGCCGTGAGGCCCGTGGCCACCGACCAGTGCGACACCTCCGGCGTGGCGACGATCTCCAGGTCGTGGCGGGCATCCTCCTGGCCATGCACGCGCAGGCACAGGCTCGTGCCGTTGAAGAAGCCGCGCGACGAGTCCAGCCACGCCGTGCGCACCGAGCTGTCGTAGGCCCCGACCTCGTAGGTCAGCACCAGCGGCGCACCCTCGCGGCAGGCGGCCTGCCAGAGGCTCTTGCTGCGCTGCGCGAGCGCCACTTCCTGCCCGTCCTGGCGGGCGCGCAGGTTCTGCAGGTTCTTCGCGAACTCGCGCACCAGGTAGCTGCCGGGAATCCACACCGGCAGCGACAGCTCCTGCTGCGCGGCGGGGTTCTCCACCGTGAGGGTGACGTGGTAGATGCGCGCGTGCAGCTGCGCGGCTTCCACGCGGTAGTGGACGGCGGGGGCGTGCGATCGGTGGGCGGCCATGCGGTATCCGGAAGGGGCGGGGACAGGTCAGTTCGTGGCGGGGGCCGGGCCGGCGCCCGATCCTGCGTCGGCGAGGCGCTTTTCCACCTCGCGCGCGTCGATCGCGCCCGGCACGCGGGAGCCGTCGGTGAAGATCAGCGTCGGCGTGCCGGTGATCTTGTGCTTCTTGCCGAAGGCCAGGTTGCGCTGTACGGCGGCGGTGTCGCAGCTCGCGGCCGGCGTGGTCTTGTCGCGCACCATGTGGTCCTGCCACGCGGCCGCGCGGTCCTTGGAGCACCAGATGTTGCGCGACTTCTCGGCCGAATCGGGGCTCAGGATGGGATAGAGGAAGAGATAGACCGTCACGTTGTCCACGTTCTGCAGGTCCTTCTCGAAGCGCTTGCAGTAGCCGCAGTTCGGGTCCTCGAACACCGCGAGCTTGCGCTGGCCGTTGCCGCGCACGATGGTGAACGCGTCCTGGAAGGGCAGGGAGGCGAAATCCACCGCCGTGAGCTTGTTGATGCGGTCCTCGGTGAGGTTGCGGCGCGCCTTGGTGTCGATCAGTTCGCCCTGGATGAGGTAGTTGCCCTTGGCGTCGGTGTAGAACACATCGGTGCCGATGCGCACCTCGTACAGGCCCTGCATGGGCGTGGCGCGCACCTCGTCGATGTTCTGCAGCTGCGGAATGCGGCTGCCCAGCGTCTTGCGGATCGCCGATTCCTGGGCGTGGGCGCCGAAGCCGATGGTGAGCGCGGCGGCGCCGGCGAGCAGGGCGGGGATCAGTTTCATGGTGCTCCTTCGTGATGCGTGAATCTCTGGGGATGGGCGGCACGGCGGCCTCCCCATCCCGTCATTGGGGGGCGGGCCGTCAGCCCAGGCCCATGGCCTGGCGCGTCACCCAGTCCTTCAGGGGGCCGCTGCGCTCGAATCCGCGCATGCCCCAGTTGCGCAGCCAGGGCACGGGCCCCTCGTGGCGCGAGAAGAGTTGCTGCAGGCTGTCCATGGCCCAGCCCATCGGCAGCAGCGCGGCCTTGCGCTCGCGCTCGTAGCGGCGCAGCAGGCGCTGGTCCGCCACGCCGCGCCAGTAGTCGCGCTCGCGCAGCACGCGGGCCAGGGCCTGGGCATCGGCCAGGCCCAGGTTCAGCCCCTGCCCGGCCAGCGGATGCACGGTGTGCGCGGCATCGCCCGCCAGCGCCCAGCTGCGGGCCGGCGCCTTCGCGGACATGGGGGCGTTGCCTGCGGCGGCCGGCATCGGTCCGCACCAGCGGTCGGCCCGGGCCTGCTGCAGCGGCCACGCGGCCCGGGAAGCGTCCAGCGTGAGGGCGCCCAGCGTGTCCAGGCTGGCGGAGCGGATGCGTTGTTCGAAATCGGAGGGTTCCATGGCCAGGAGGCGCTGCGCCTCGTCCTGCCGTACGGACCACACCACGGCCACGGAGTTCCCTTCCGGCCCCCCCAGGGGCAGGAAGGCCAGGATGCCGTCGGGCAGGAACCACTGGCGCGCCACCTGGCCGTGGGGCCGCTCGCAGCGCAGCCGCGTGGCCACCGCATGCTGGCCGTAGGGCACCTCGGCGTAGTGCACGCCGAATTCCTCGCGCGTGCGGCTCGCGCGGCCTTCGCAGACCACGGTGAGCGCGGCCTGCACGGGCGCATCGACCACCTCCACCTGCGGCTGGAAGCGCACGGCATCGGCCAGCCGGGATTCCAGCGCGGGCACGTCGACGATCCAGGCCAGCGCCTCGGTAGAGGGATGGCGCCCGGCGTCGAAGCTGACCTCGCCGCCCATGTCGCCGTGCACGTCCATGCGCAGCACCGGCGTGGCGTGTTCCGCCCCGGGCCAGCTGCGCACGGATTCCAGCAGCGCGCGCGAGGCGGCGTTGAGCGCGTAGGCCCGCACGTCGGTGCCCTCGGCCGCAGGGGCCGGCCCCGGGACCAGGGCCACGCGCAGGCGCTCGCGCGCGAGAAGCAGGGACAGCGCGCGGCCCACCACGCCAGCGCCGCGAATACAGACATCGAAGGTTTGCGCCATGCGGCCATTGTAGGAGCCGGCCCGTGCTCTGCCGTGCGAAGGCACAATCGCCGCTTCCCCTTTCCCCACCGCGCTACCCGGAGACCTCCGCGTGACCTTCCGCACCGACCGCGACCTGGGCGGCACCATCTCCCGCCTGTTCATCCACCCCGTCAAGTCCTGCGCGGCCATCGCCGTGCCCGAGGCCCTGCTCACGCCCACCGGGCTGGAGTGGGACCGGTCCTGGATGGTGGTCGATCCGGCGGGCGAATTCCTCACCCAGCGCACCGTGCCGCGCATGGCCCTGGTGCGGCCGCAGCTGGATGCGCAGGCGCTGTCGCTGCACGCGCCCGGCATGCCGGTGCTGCGCGTGGCCCTGCAGGCCGGCGGGCCGGTGGCGCAGGTGCGCGTCTGGGACGATGCCGTGCCCGCCCGGGACGCGGGCGACGAGGCCGCGCGGTGGTTCTCGGAATGCCTGGGCCGGCCCTGCCGCCTGGTCCGATTCGACCCGGCACACCGCCGGCTATCCAGCCTGCGCTGGACGGACGGGGTGGAGGCGCCCAACCAGTTCGCCGACGCCTACCCCGTGCTGCTGGCCAGCGAGGCCTCGCTGCAGGAGCTCAACGTGCGGCTGCAGACGGCGGGCGCGCCGGCCGCCGCGATGGAGCGTTTCCGGGCCAACATCGTCATCGACGGCGTGGAGGCGCACGACGAGGACCGCATCGACGGCCTGCACATCGACGCGGAGGGCGGCCCTGCCTGCCTGCGGCCGGTCAAGCCCTGCACGCGCTGCCCGATCCCCGACATCGACCCGGCCACGGCCGAGAGCACCCCGGACGTGGGCGACACCCTGCGCGCCTACCGGCAGGACCGCCGCGTGAACGGCGCCATCACCTTCGGCATGAACGCCATCGTGCTTGAAGGGGCCGGCCGCGTGCTGCGCGTGGGCCAGCGCATCGCGGCCGACTGGCGCTTCGACTGACCCTCCGCGCCGGGCGGGCCGGCAGGGACATGGCTGCCCGGTAAAATCGCCGGTTTTCCCCCGAACCCTGAAAGCCCCGCCATGAGCCTGAAATGCGGCATCGTGGGCCTGCCCAACGTCGGCAAGTCCACCCTCTTCAACGCCCTGACCAAGGCCGGCATCGCGGCCGAGAACTACCCTTTTTGCACCATCGAGCCCAACACCGGCGTGGTGGAAGTGCCCGATCCCCGCCTGCAGCAGCTGGCCGGGATCATCACGCCCGAGCGCATCGTGCCGGCCATCGTCGAGTTCGTGGACATCGCCGGCCTGGTGGCGGGTGCCTCCAAGGGCGAAGGCCTGGGCAACCAGTTCCTGGCCCACATCCGCGAGACCGACGCCATCGTCAACGTGGTGCGCTGCTTCGAAGACCCGAACGTGATCCACGTGGCCGGCCGCGTGGACCCGATCGCCGACATCGAGGTCATCCAGACCGAGCTGTGCCTGGCCGACCTGGCCACGGTGGAAAAGGCCCTCAACCGCTACAGCAAGGCCGCCAAGAGCGGCAACGACAAGGAAGCCGCCAAGCTGGTCTCGCTGCTCACGCCCATCCAGGCCGCGCTCGACCAGGGCAAGCCCGCGCGCACAGTGCCCGTCAGCAAGGAAGACGCACCCCTGCTCAAGCAGTTCTGCCTGATCACCGCCAAGCCGGCGATGTTCGTGGGCAACGTAGCCGAGGACGGCTTCGAGAACAACCCGCTGCTCGACCGCCTGAAGGAATACGCCGCCGCGCAGAACGCGCCCGTGGTGGCCATCTGCGCCAAGATCGAATCCGAGATGAGCGAGATGAGCGACGAGGACCGCGACCTGTTCCTGGCCGAGATGGGCCAGGACGAGCCCGGCCTGAACCGCCTGATCCGCGCCGGCTTCAAGCTGCTGGGCCTGCAGACCTACTTCACCGCCGGCGTGAAGGAAGTGCGCGCCTGGACCGTGCCCGTGGGCGCCACCGCGCCCCAGGCCGCCGGCGTGATCCACGGCGACTTCGAGCGCGGCTTCATCCGCGCCCAGACCATCGCCTTCGACGATTTCATCGCCTTCAAGGGCGAGCAGGGCGCGAAGGACGCGGGCAAGATGCGGGCGGAAGGCAAGGAATACGTCGTCAAGGACGGGGACGTGATGAACTTTTTGTTCAACGTCTGATTCGGGCAAGCCATTTCAGGTCACTGCATCCGCTTGTGCGGGTGCAGTGGTCGATAGAAGTCCTTGATTCAACGATGGATGTCGACGAATTGCCCGACTTGTATCGCCCATCTATCGACGATAAGGAGCTATTTGTCCGATAGACCGTTCATGCCACTGCCCAGTACCGTCGCCAGCGGTTGTTGCCCTCAAAGCGGACTTCCCCGCGCCCGATCAACTCCTCCAGGGCTCGCTTGACCTGCTTCGCGTGGATTTCACCACCGACGCGTCGGTGGATGTCGCTGATGGCCGATCGGGGATAGCGCTGCAGGTCTTCCATGACCAGCGCGGCCAAGCGGTGCGGCTCGATGCGCTTGAGGGTGGTCTCGCCGGTGAACTGCAGGCTGCGTAGCAGATCCGGATCGACAAAGTAGCGCGTTGCCTGGGTGCGTCCAGCGCTCTGCACCAGTTGCCAGTCCAGCAGGCGCTTGAGCCAGGGCTGAAGTGCCTCCACCGATGGCAGATCCAGGGCGTTGATCAGTTCGCGGGCAGTCAGTGCATCGTCTTGCGCCAACAGGCCCAGTGCGATCCGCTCGCGCTGCGTGAGTTGATAGGTCTGATCCGCCTTGGCAATGAAGTCGATGACCTCGGGCTTGAGAATGCGGCGACGCACAGTCACTTGCACACGGTCGTGGGTCTCTGCCAACTCGGGAGCCGGGCGACCCTGTGAGAGCAATACCTCGAAGATTTTGTCGAAGCCACTGCCTTCCCGTTCCATCAGTTTCAAGTCATGGAAGAGGCGAGCCAGGTGCTCGTTGCGGCGCACCGTGGTGTGCAGAATATTCCTCGGCGAGACCCCCAGGGGCAGCGGTCCGGGGTTGATCACTTCCAGCCGGTCTGGATGCAGGTTCAGGAAGATGTCGCCGCGCTGGGTGTAAGGGCGATGGACCAGCGCGTTGACCAGCAGTTCGCGCACCACGATCTCATCGAAGGCGGGCACGTTCTGGCGATACAGGCCATCCGGCAGTTCGTAGCGCTCGCGAAAGTCGGGCACCTCGTGCCACACCGCTTCGATCAGCTCCATCGGGCTTTGTGTATGGTCATCCCAGACCAGCTTGTTCACCTTCTGCCCATGTTCGTCGTACTTGATGAACTGAATGACTGGTGCCGTGGTCAGTCGGGCGCGATGATGCTGGCGGCCAAGGCTGAGCACACCCAGGTTGGTGAGTTCCGCCCCTCGGGTGAGTTGATAGTGATCGAGAAGTTCGTCGTCAGACTTCTCCTTGACGGAGGGCTTGACGCGATCCGATGCGCGCAGGGCGGCCAGCAACCTGTCGCGCTTCGCGATATCCATCTCCGCGCTTGGAACATGTAGGGTGGTTTGCGTTTCCCATGGCAATGCGGAACGCTCACTGGCCAGGCGCATCACGTCATCGCCCGTCACGGGCCTGCTCTGGTCGGCCACCCGCAGGAAGTAGCGACCGTCCGTGGTGGATGCGACGGCCATGGAGCGAGGGACGCGCAATTCGATGTACTGACCACCATTGGGCGAGGTGGTGACATCCGGCAATACAGTCACGTTGACCGTACGCTCTGCCAGCTTGCGGCGAAGTGTGTCAGGCAGGTCTGAAGGGATACGCTGGTCGGCAGGAGGCTCGCTCTGGCCATCCTCTATTCCCAGCAGTAGGCGACCACCCGTTGCATTGGCAAAGGCGATGCAATCCTTGGCAATTTCGCTCCAGTCCGCGGTCTTGCCGGTGACCGCTCGCAAGGATTTATGGTCGAGAAGTTGTCCTTCCAGGCTCACGAGCCACCTTCCTCTGCTGGATTCATTTTTCCTTGTATGGAGGTCGTTTGGGATCGTTTCGAGTCTACTCGTTTGATTGTCTGGAGACCCTGGAACGATAAGACCCAGCGTATTCGGCCGGTCGGCCGGTCGGGCAGGCGAGATGACCCTTGCCATTTCCTCTCTTGGGTATGCTTGCGGCATCGTGCGGAGCAGGCGACGTGTACTGGGCGACGCTGCGCTGCACTCATACAAATACGAGAATTTTGCACTTGCTTTTCGACCCGACGTTTGAGAGTTGCGTCACGCTATCCCCGTGCCAAACAACGCGCCGGATTCCGGCGCACGTCCCCGCCATCCAATGTCCCTCCCCGTGACCGAGCGCCTGCGCCGCGCGGCGCTCGCCCTCTGGCCGGCGCCCATGCGGGTGGATGGGCGCGAGCGCCTGCGGATGGTCCTGGGCGCGCTGCTCGGCGTGCTGCTGGCCGGCCTGCTCAGCCGCTGGGTGGGCGGCCACTGGGGCATTTCGCCCTGGCTGGTCGCGCCGATCGGCGCGAGCGCGGTGCTGGTCTTCGGTGTTCCGGCGAGCCCGCTGGCGCAGCCCTGGTCCGTGGTGGGCGGCAACACCCTGTCCGCCCTGGTGGGCGTGGCCTGCGCGGCGCTGGTGCAGGATCCGGCCGTGGCGGGGGCGCTGGCCGTGGCGCTGGCGATCGCGATCATGGTGCCGCTGCGCTGCCTGCATCCGCCCGGCGGGGCGGCCGCGCTGTTCGTGGTGATGGCGCACGGCGCATCGCCGCAGTTCGCATTCTTTCCCGTGATGACCAATTCCCTGCTGCTGGTGGCGGCGGGCATGGCGTGGCATGCGGCCACGGGCAAGCGCTACCCGCACGCGCAGCAGGCCCGTCCTGCCCCCGCGGGTGCCACGGAGGCGCGCGCCGCGGGGCGCTTCACGCCCGAAGACCTGGATGCCGCGCTGGCCCACTACAACCAGGTGCTGGACGTCAGCCGCGATGATCTGGAGGCGCTTCTGCACCATGCCGAGGCCGAGGCGTACCGCCGCAATTTCGGGCAGCTGCGCTGCGGCGACATCATGTCGCGCGAGCCGGTCACGGCCGCGTTCGGCACGGGGCTGCAGGAAGCCTGGGCGCTGATGCGCCGCCGCCGCATCAAGGCGCTGCCGGTGGTGGACCGCGCGCGCCGCATCGTGGGCATCGTCACCACGGCCGACTTCATGCGCCAGATCGACCTCGACGTGCACCAGGGCATCGGCGAGCAGCTGCGAGCACTGGTTCGCCGCGTGGGCGCGGTGCATTCCACCAAGCCGGAGGTGGTGGGCCAGATCATGACCCGGCAGGTGCGTGTGGTGAGCGAGCAGCGCCCGGCGCTGGAACTGGTGCCGCTGTTCACGGAAGACGGCCACCACCACATCCCCGTGATCGACGCGGAGCGGCGGCTGGTCGGCATCATCACCCAGTCTGACCTGGTGCGCGCGCTGCACCGGGCCGTGCGCTAGCATCGGCCCATGCAGACCGGCATCCTCTACGCCACGCTCGCCTATGTGGCGTGGGGCATCTTCCCCGTGTACTTCCACCAGGTGGCCTCGGTGCCGGCGCTGGAGGTGGTGCTGCACCGCACGCTCTGGTCGATGGTGCTGCTGGCCGTGGTGCTGGCGGCGCGGCGGCAGCTCGCCTGGGTGGCCGCGCTGCGCCGCCAGCCCCGGGTGGTGGCGGCCTTCCTGCTCTCGGCGCTGCTGCTATCGGCCAACTGGCTGATCTATGTCTGGGCGGTGCACAACCAGCACGTGGTGGATGCGAGCCTGGGCTACTTCATCCTGCCGCTGGTGAACGTGGCCATGGGCTATGCCTTCCTGCACGAGCGCCCGCGCCCGGGCCAGTGGCTGGCGCTGGCCGTGGCCGCGGCCGGCGTGCTGTGGCTCACCGTGCAGGCCGGCCGCCTGCCCTGGATCGCGCTGGTGCTGGCCCTCACCTTCGGCTTCTACGGCCTGCTGCGCAAGACGGCGGTGCTGGGCGCCATGGAGGGCCTGGCCCTGGAGACGGCCCTGCTCGCGCCGCTGGCCGTGGGCGGCCTCGCCTGGCTGGGCTGGACAGGGCAGGCCGCCTGGTTGAATGCCGATGCGGCCACGCTGGGCTGGCTGGTCGCTGCCGGGCCGATCACCGCCATCCCGCTGCTGCTGTTCGCGGCAGGGGCGCGCCGCATCCCGCTGGCGACGATGGGCGTGCTGCAATACATCTCGCCCAGCCTGCAGTTCGCGCTGGGCGTGTGGCTGTTCGGCGAGCAGGTGCAGCCGGCCCGGCTGGCGGGCTTCGTGCTGATCTGGGCAGCGCTGGTGCTCTACACCCTGGAAGGCACCGTGCTGCGCCGGCGGGCGTCGGCGTCCTGAGTGCTCTGGCCGCTGGCAGCCGGGCCTCAGTGCACCATGACCTTGGGCCAGAGATACAGCAGGCCGCCGGTCATGGCCAGGTAGCGCATGAACTTGCCCACCGCCATGTAGGCCACGCAGGGCCAGAACGGCAGTTTCAGCCAGCCCGCCACGGCGCAGAGCGGGTCGCCCACCACGGGCAGCCAGCTCAGCAGGCAGGCCTTGGGGCCGAAGCGCTTGAGCCAGGCGAGGGCGCGCACATTGGTGTGTTCACCGCGGGCCTTGTCCACCGCCTTGTGGGCGCCCAGGCCCATCCACCAGCTGACGGCGCCACCCAGGGTGTTGCCCGCGGTCGCCACGAGGATGGTGGGCCAGAACAGCTGCGGGTTGAGCTGGATGAGGCCGAACACCGCCGGCTCCGAGCCCAGGGGCAGCAGCGTCGCGGAGATGAACGACACCACGAAGACCGTGCTGAGACCGTACTGGGGCAGCGCCAGCAGGTCCATGAGGTGTTGCATCCAGAGTTCCATAGCTGGCGCAAGTTTAGGGGGCCGCGGCGGGCCGGCCCTGTAGCCCGGCACGCCGTCGCGCTGTGGCAGGCAGCCCCGCGCCATAGCCTGCGTGGGGGCAGCCGGACAGTCCGGTTGGAAGATTTGATAAGCTGCGCCCCCACATGGAGCGCACCTGCTCTACCTGCACGGCCCATCACCATGTAACATTCGGTAAGGCGATGTGCGCCGCCGTAACGTCTTTCAAGCAGTTCAAGCGCCAGGGCGGTTCCCTGGCCGCATGGAGAGGGCATCCGTCGCTATGGGTCTTGCCAAATTGTGGGGGTCGCTGCAAACGCGCGGGCCGGAGCGTTTTTCCAGTACGGAGGCGTTCTCTCCGAGCGAGGCCTTTTCCGAATTCGACGAGTCCGCGCAGTTCCGCGGCTCGGACCTGCAGGCCGCGCGCATTCTCGAGCGCCGGCTGGGCCGGCCCTACCGGCGCATGGTGCCCGTGTTCCTCTGCGGGCTCTACCTGGTGTGCACGCTGGCGTTCTATGCGCTGGGCATGGTGTCCGGGCCCCTGGTGCTGATGGTGGCGGCGCTGATCGCCTGCGGCGTCGCGCTGGGCACGGCCTACATGCGTTTCGGCCATCCGGGCGAGGCCCCGGAGCCGGGGCGGATGCGCGACCGGCAGCTGCGGCTGCCCATCGTGGTGGCGTCCGCCGCCACCCTGCTGCTCGTCTTCTACCTGGAGCCCGTCACGCAGATCGCGCTGGCGCCGTTCCTCTTCGTCGCCATGTCGTACGGGCTGCTCACGATGTCGCGCCGCACGGCCCTGCTGCTGTGCGGCGGCATCGTGGCCGGCTATGCCCTCGTGATGGGGCTGCACTATGCAGAGCGTGCCGACGGCGTGCTGCTGCGCCTGGAGGCCCTGCATTTCGTGGCGCTCGCGCTGGCCCTGCCTGCCTATGTGCTGCTGATGGGGCGCGTGCGGCTGCTGCACCGGCTGCTGCAGAAGACCAGCAGCGAGATGAAGTCCATCGCGGAGAGCGCGCGCCTGGATGCGCTCGGCTGCCTGAACCGGCGCTCGATCCTCGCGGCGCTGGAAGAGCAGAAGCAGCTGGCCGACGAGAGCGGCATACCGCTGTGCCTGGCGGTGGTGGACCTGGACCATTTCAAGCGCATCAACGATGAAATGGGCCACCTGTGCGGCGACGAGGTGCTGCGCACCTTCTCGCAGCTGGCCCAGCAGATCGTGCGCAGCGACGATTTCTTCGGCCGCTACGGCGGCGAGGAGTTTTTGCTGATCTTCCCGGCCACGCCCCTGCTGCCCGCGCTCAATACCTGCGAGCGCATCCGCTCGCAGGTGGAGTCGCACGACTGGAAGGAGCCGCTGCGCGGGCGTGTCACGGTCTCGGTCGGCGTCACGCAGTACGTGCTGGGCGAATCCGTGCTGGAGTTTTTCTCGCGCGCCGATACCGCCATGTACCTGGCCAAGCAGGGCGGGCGCAACCAGGTGGTGGTGCAGGAGCCCGTGGGGGCCTTCGCCCCGACCGAGGCCGGCGAGCCGCAGGTGCCTGCGCACGGCTATTTCTGAGCGCGCCGGGCAATGCCCGGGTCCGCGTCCCCTGCTTTTCATTTGCTGAAAATTTAAGCAGGTACAATCCCGCCTCTTTTTTCTTCCGCCTGTTTTTTCAGCACTCCCGCGCGCCATGCAGATCGGCCACATTCCCCTGGCGAACCGCCTCTTCGTCGCCCCCATGGCGGGGGTGACGGACCGGCCTTTCCGCCAGCTCTGCAAGGCCCTGGGCGCGGGCTACGCCGTGAGCGAGATGGTGACCTCGCGCAAGGACCTGTGGAACAGCCTGAAGACCTCGCGCCGCGCCAACCACGAGGGCGAGCCCGGCCCGATCGCCGTGCAGATCGCCGGCACCGACGCGGCCATGATGTCCGAGGCCGCGCTCTACAACATCGACCGCGGCGCCGAGATCATCGACATCAACATGGGCTGCCCCGCCAAGAAGGTCTGCAACAAATGGGCGGGCTCCGCCCTCATGCAGAACGAGGCGCTGGCCGTGGAGATCGCGCAGGCCGTGGTCGAGGCCTGCGCGCCGCGCAACGTGCCCGTCACCCTCAAGATGCGCACCGGCTGGTGCCAGCAGCACAGGAACGCGGTGCAGCTCGCGCGCGCGTTCGAGGACGTGGGCATCCGGATGCTGACGGTGCACGGCCGCACGCGCGAGCAGGGCTACAAGGGCCATGCCGAGTACGAGACCATCGCCGCCGTGAAGGCCGCCGTGCGCGTGCCGGTGGTGGCCAACGGCGACATCGACTCGCCCGAGAAGGCGAAGGCGGTGCTCGCCGCCACGGGCGCCGACGCGATCATGATCGGCCGCGCGGCCCAGGGTCGGCCGTGGATCTTCCGCGAGATCGGCCACTACCTCGCCACGGGCGAGCACCTGGCGCCGCCGCTGGTGGCCGAGGTGCGGCGCCTGCTGCTGGACCACCTGCACGACCACTACGCACTCTACGGCGAGGCCACGGGCGTGCGCAGCGCGCGCAAGCACATCGCCTGGTACGTGCGCGCGCTGCCCGGCGGCGAGGCGTTCCGCCAGCACATCAACACCATCGACGACTGCGCCGCCCAGTGGGAGGCCGTCGCGCTGTTCTTCGAGGAGCTGGGCCGGCACATGGACCGCCTCCCCGCAGCGCCGCCCGAGGGGACCGGCACGGATACCGACGATACGCAGGAACCACAAGGACTGCCCGCATGAGCAACAAGAACATCGAAGACTGCGTGCGCGAGAGCCTGCAGGGGTATTTCCGCGACCTCGGGGGCGAGACCCCCGACGGCATGTACGACATGCTCGTGCGCCTGGTCGAGAAACCACTGCTGGAGGTGGTGATGAACCACGCCGACAACAACCAGTCCCGCGCCGCCGAATGGCTGGGGCTGAACCGCAACACCCTGCGCAAGAAGCTCGTGGAGCACAAGCTGCTCTGACCGACCGAATCCACAACCTTCCCACCACCATGAACGCACTTCTCTCCGTCTCCGACAAGACCGGCATCGTCGAATTCGCCCGGGCGCTGCACGCCCTGGGCATCCGCCTGCTGTCCACCGGCGGCACCGCCAAGCTGCTGGCCGAGCAGGGCCTGCCCGTCACGGAAGTGGCCGAGGTGACCCAGTTCCCCGAAATGCTCGACGGCCGCGTGAAGACGCTGCATCCCAAGGTGCACGGCGGCCTGCTGGCGCGCCGCGAGCTGCCGGAACACATGGCCGCGCTGAAGGAGCACGGCATCGACACCATCGACCTGCTGGTGGTGAACCTCTACCCCTTCGAGGCCACCGTGGCCAAGGCCGGCTGCACGCTGGCCGACGCCATCGAGAACATCGACATCGGCGGCCCGGCCATGGTGCGCAGCGCCGCCAAGAACTGGAAGGATGTGGGCGTGGTCACCTCGGCCGACCAGTACGACGCCGTGCTGGGCGAGCTGAAATCCGCGGGCAAGCTGTCGGACAAGCTGCGCTTCGCGCTGTCGGTGGCTGCGTTCAACCGCATCGCGCAGTACGACGGCGCGATCAGCGACTACCTCTCCTCCGTCAGCTTCGAGGCCGAGAAGCTGTCCGAGGCCTATGTGCCCGAGCGCAACCCCTTCCCGGGCCAGAGCAACGGCCAGTTCGTCAAGGTGCAGGACCTGCGCTACGGCGAGAACAGCCACCAGCAGGCGGCTCTCTACCGCGACCTGTACCCCGCGCCCGGCTCCATCGTCACGGGCGAGCAACTGCAGGGCAAGGAACTCAGCTACAACAACATCGCCGACGCCGATGCCGCGTGGGAGTGCGTGAAGAGCTTCGACGCCGCCGCCTGCGTGATCGTCAAGCACGCCAACCCCTGCGGCGTGGCCGTGGGCCTGGATGCCGCCGACGCCTACGGCAAGGCCTTCCAGACGGATCCCACCAGCGCGTTCGGCGGCATCATCGCCTTCAACCGCCCGGTGGATGGCGCCGCAGCGCAACTGGTCGTGAAGCAGTTCGTCGAGGTGCTGATGGCGCCGGAGTTCACGCCCGAGGCGCTGGAGATCTTCAAGCCCAAGGCCAACGTGCGGCTGCTGAAGATCGCGCTGCCCCATTCCAAGGGCACCCGCGCCTGGGACCGCGGCCGCAATGCCATGGACGCCAAGCGCATCGGCTCCGGCATGCTGCTGCAGACGGCCGACAACCACGAACTCTCGCTGATGGATCTGAAGGTCGTCACGAAGAAGCAGCCCACGCTGGAAGAGATGGAAGACCTGCTCTTCGCCTGGAAGGTCGCCAAGTACGTCAAGAGCAATGCCATCGTGTTCTGCAAGAGCGGCATGACCATGGGCGTGGGCGCCGGCCAGATGAGCCGCCTGGATTCGGCGCGCATCGCCAGCATCAAGGCCGAGCATGCCAGGCTGTCGCTGCAGGGCACGGTGGTGGCGAGCGATGCCTTCTTCCCGTTCCGCGATGGCCTGGACGTGGTGGTGGATGCGGGCGCGACCTGCGTGATCCAGCCCGGCGGCTCCATGCGCGACCAGGAAGTGATCGACGCGGCCGACGAGCGCGGCGTGGCCATGGTGTTCAGCGGCGTGCGCCACTTCCGCCACTAAGAGCGGCTGACACGACCCTTCTGGCGTCGTTGCCGCATCTTGTCGTACTACTCGTACTGCCTGCGATACGGCGCCTAGCCAGAACCGCTTCGCTGGGTCGTGGCAGCCGCTCTAACGGCCCGTCGCCGCGGCGCCCGGCCGCGTGGGTCCCCGCCCGTCCAGGGTCAGACCGTCTGGATCGACTGGCGCACGCTGTGCGTGCCCTGCACGTTGGCGGGGTTGCCCGCCATCACGTTCACCGGCGTGCGGCCCCCGTCCACGTCGGTGTTGGCGATGTGCACGGTGGATTGCCGGGAGTCGAAGCGGAAGAGGAAGGATTTCAGGTTCTGCGCGGTGGAGTCGGCGATGTCCACATGCGCGGTGATCGGGTAGCCGCCGCGCGTCACGGCCAGTTGCCCGATCTGGTTCGCGTAGATGCCGCGCAGCTTCAGGTCGACGTCGCCGTTGATCTGGATCGCCTTGTCATGGCTGTTCTGGAACGACGAGTTCGTGATTTCCACGCGGGCCGGGCCCGGAGGGATGCTCTTGGCGGAATAGCCGGCGCGCTGCGCATCCACGGCCCGGTTCTCCGCGCCGTCCACGGTGATGAAGTCGTCGTCCGTCTGCAGGCCGTGCACGTTGTCGAGCTTGGCGTCGCCCAGCAGGTGGATGCCGTCGCCGCCCTTGAACTGGAGGTTCTTCACGGACGCACCCGGCTCCAGGATGAAGACCGGCAGATGCGTCTCCGCCGTGCCACCGCCGTTGAGCCCGGGCCCGGCGCTGAAGAGCCGGCCCTGGCCGTCGAAGGTCTGGCCGGCCTTCACGACGATGGGTTTGTTCACCTCCACCGTGCCCGTCTGCGCGCCGACCTGCATGTTCGCGGGCGGCTTCGCGGCATGGGCCGTGGTGGCCGGGGTGCCTGCGCCGCGCGGTGCGTGCGCCGTGCCGGCGTGGCCGGCCTCGGTGTGCGCCACGGCACGTTGCGTGGTGTGCGAGGGTGGCTGTGCCGTCCCGGCGGCATGCCCCGCGGCGCTGTCGCCGGAGCGGGACGACGGAGCGGCTCCCCCGCGCATGCGCTTCAGGAGGCCTTCGAGCAGGGTGGCGAGGGACTGCTGCAGCGCCTGGCTGCCGTGGTGCCGGGCCGCGGAGGCGGCCTGTTCCGATGCCGCGGCATGCCGTGCGGCCAGGGAGGACGAGAGAAAGGCGATGGGGTTCATGGATGCTCGCGAAAAGTGCGGCGCCGCAGCGCCGGTTCGCCATGCCCGGTGCACGGCGTCGCATCCACTCTGCACTCCGGAGCCGGCACGCCGATGCCGCCATGCGAAGCGGCGGCCGTGCAGCCGAAGCGCCTCCGCGGGCCCCGGCTCCGGCCCGGGTCAGCCTGCGGAGATCCGACGGAACACCTCGCGCGCCGCGGCGATGGTGTCGTCGATGTCCTGCGCGCTGTGGGCGCTGCTCACGAAGCCCGCCTCGTAGAGCGCGGGCGCGATGTACACGCCGCGGTCCAGCAGCCCGTGGAAGAGCGCATTGAACCGTGCGCCGTCCGTCGTCATCACCGTCGGATAGTTCCGGGGCAGCTCGGGCAGCAGGAAGAAGCCGAACATGCCGCCTTCGCTGTCCGTACAGAAGGGCAGGCCTTCGGCGCGCGCGGCGTCGGCGAGCCCGCCGGTCAGGGCGCGGGTGCGCTCGCCCAGCGCTTCGTAGAAGCCGGGGCGGGCGATCTCGCGCAGCGTGGCGAGGCCGCAGGCCGTGGCCACCGGGTTGCCCGAGAGCGTGCCGGCCTGATACACCGGCCCGAGCGGAGCCAACTGCTCCATGATCGCGCGCGGTCCGCCGAAGGCTGCGAGCGGCATGCCGCCGCCGATCACCTTGCCGAGCACGGTGATGTCGGGCTTGAAGCCCGGGATGTCGCGGGCATAGACGCTCTGGGCGCTGCCCAGCGCCACGCGGAAGCCCGTCATCACCTCGTCGAACACCAGCAGCGCGCCGTGCTGCGTGCAGAGCTCGCGGCAGCGGCGCATGAAGGGCACGCTGGCGCGCACGAAGTTCATGTTGCCGGCGATGGGCTCGATCATGAGCCCGGCGATCTCGCTGCCATGCAGCGCGAAGGCTTCCTCGAGCTGGGCGACGTCGTTGTATTCCAGCACCAGCGTGTGCTGCACCACCTCGGCCGGCACGCCGGCGCTGGTGGCGTGGCCGAAGGTGGCCAGGCCCGAGCCGGCCTTGACCAGCAGCGCGTCGGCATGGCCGTGGTAGCAGCCGTTGAACTTGATGATCTTGCTGCGGCCCGTGGCGCTGCGCGCGAGGCGGATGGCGCTCATGCCGGCCTCGGTGCCGGAACTGACCAGGCGGATCATCTCCATGGACGGCACATGGCGCAGGATCTCCTCGGCCAGTTCGACCTCGCGCTCGGTGGGTGCGCCGAAGCTGAAGCCGTCGAGCGCGGCCTTCTGCACCGCTTCGAGCACGGCCGGATGGCCGTGGCCCAGGATCATGGGGCCCCACGAGCCGATGTAGTCGATGAAGCGCTGGCCGTTGGCGTCCCAGAAGTAGGCGCCCTGGGCGCGCTGCACGAAGCGGGGCGTGCCGCCCACCGCGCGGAAGGCGCGCACGGGCGAGTTGACGCCGCCGGGGATGAGCGCCTTGGCGCGTTCGAAGAGGGGAAGGTTGAGGTCAGTGCTGGGTGTCATGGGGAGGCATCACGAAGCCGTCGGTGGACGTGGGATCGGTCCCGGGCTCGTCGTCGGGATCTTCGTCGTCATCGTCGTCCGGCTGGGCCCAGAACATCCGGTCGGGCAGGATGTGGCCCATGCCCGGCCGGAAGCCGGCGTCCAGGCAGCGGTCGAGGTAGGTGAGCGCTTCGCTGGCCGCTTCGGCGAGGTCGTTGCCGCTGGCCACGAGCGCGGCGAGCGCCGCCGACAGCGTGTCGCCGGCGCCGGTGAAGGTGGCGTCGAACAGTTCGAAGCGCGTGGTGCCGAGCACGGTCTGCGCGGAGGTGAGCACGTTCTCGACATGCTGCTCGGGCGCGGGAATGCCGGTGACGAGCAGGTAGGGCACCCCGAGTTCGGAGGCGGCCATGGCCAGGTCGCGCGCGGAAGGCTTGCGGTCGCTGGCCCAGTCCGGCAGCAGCCAGCGCGAAAGCGTGCTGTAGTTGCCCACCAGCACGGAAGTCTGGGGCAGCAGCAGTTCCTGGAAGGCGTCGAGGTACTGGTCGATGAGGTCGTCTCGCCACCACGACAGGTTGGGCATGTAGGCGATCACCGGCACGTCGTCGTAGTCGGACGCGATGGAGGCGATGGCGCTGAGGTTCTCGGGGCTGCCGACGAAGCCGACCTTGATCGCCTGCACCGTCAGGTCCTCGAGCACGCTGCGGGCCTGCTCGGCCACGGCCTCGTCGTCCAGGGCGTAGTGGTCGAATACCTGCGCGGTGTCGCGCACGTACGCGCCGGTCACGACGGCCACCGCGTGCCCGCCCACGGAGGCGATGGTGGCGATGTCGCCGGTCAGGCCTCCCGCGCCGCTGGGGTCGCTGGCATTGAAGGACATCACGCAGATGGGGACCCCGCCGTCGTCGTCGGCGGTGCCGGAGGAGGGAGGGGAGGGGAGCTTGGAGGGGGAATCTGTGGTCATTGCGCCGCACCAGCGTAACGGTTGGCACGGAAGCTGCGTCCCGCGGTGATGTCTAGATACAATCGTTGCATTCTATGTGAAGGCCCCTTAAGCTGTGACGGACCCTAAAACCTGGATGTGCCTGATTTGCGGCTGGATATATGACGAAGCCGCAGGTTCGCCCGAGCACGGAATAGCGCCCCAGACCCGCTGGGAGGATGTGCCCATGAATTGGACCTGTCCTGAATGCGGAGCACGCAAGGAAGACTTCGAAATGGTCCAGATCTGAGCGTGCCTCCGGCAAAAAGCGTCGTTTTTTACCATCATCAGCGGTGACGAAATTGACCCAGACCAGTGGCGCAACCTTCAAGGTGCTTGTCGTGGACGACAGCAACACCATCCGCCGGAGTGCCGAGATCTTTCTCAAGCAGGGAGGCCACGAGGTCCTGCTGGCGGACGATGGCTTCGACGCCCTGGCGAAGGTCAATGATTATCAACCCCAGTTGATTTTCTGCGACATCCTGATGCCGAAACTCGACGGCTACCAGACCTGCGCCATCATCAAGCGCAATGCGCGTTTCGCGGACACGCCCGTTGTCATGCTCTCGTCAAAAGACGGTGTATTCGACAAGGCGCGCGGCCGCATGGTGGGCTGCCAGGAATATCTCACCAAACCATTTACCAAAGACCAGCTGCTGAAAGCCGTTCAGCAGTTCGGTAATGCCCAACAAGGAGCGATGTAATGCCCATCCAGAAAGTTCTGGTTGTTGACGACTCGAAGACCGAGCTGATGTTCCTGACCGACCTGCTGCAGAAGAAGGGCATGCAGGTGCGCACCGCCGAGAACGCCGACGAGGCCTTCCGCCGCCTGGCCGAGGAAAAGCCCGACCTCATCCTGATGGACGTGGTCATGCCCGGCCAGAACGGCTTCCAGCTGACGCGCGCCATCAGCCGCGATCCCCAGTACGCCGACGTGCCCATCATCATGTGCACGAGCAAGAACCAGGAGACCGACCGGGTGTGGGGCATGCGCCAGGGTGCGCGCGGGTACATCACCAAGCCGGTGGATCCCGCGGAGCTGCAGGCCAAGATCGACGCGCTGAACTGATCCCGGCCGTCCGTCCATGGCCAATCGCGAAGCGCTCCGAGAACTCCAGACCCGGCTGGCGGCCCGATTGCAGGCCGCCCGGGTCGAGGGCTCGTCCGTGTCCTCCTGGCTGGCCGTGGAGTCGGCCGGCCGCCGTTTCCTGCTTCCCCTGGGCCAGTCCGGAGAGATCTTTCCCTGGACGGGCGTGCAGCCCGTCCCCTACACCCAGGACTGGTTCCTCGGTGTCGCCAACCTGCGCGGATCGCTGATCGGCGTGGTGGATCTGGCCGGCCTGCTGGGCCAGTCCGCCACCCGTACCGAGCAGGCGCTCGGCGAGGCCAGCCTGCTCGTCCTGAACGCCGCGCTGGAGGTGAACGCGGCGCTGCTGGTCGATCGCCTCTCGGGCCTGCGCGGCACCGATGCCTTCGTGGACTCCTCGCCCCCCGGTGCCGACGCACCCCCGTACTTCGGCACCACCTACCTGGATGCCGAGGGGACCCCGTGGCAGGAGCTGAACCTGCAGGCGCTCTCCCAACACCCCGCATTCCTCAGCATCAGCGCTTGAGCGCACTCCCTCTCTGAAGGCCGAACCATCATGTCCGTCGTGAATCCGTTTGCAAAACTCTTCGCTCGCAAGAACGCGGGAGATGCCTCTGCCGGCCAGGACTCGCTCGCGGCCGCCTCCTACCAGTCGGACGGCATGCAGAGCGTGCAGGGGGAGCCTTCGGCCCTTCCGCCGTCGATGGAGGGCGAGGTCGCCGACGAGGACCTGATCTCGCTGCCCCTGCTCGGCCGCGCGACGGCGGCGGAGCACCAGCGCCGGCTGCTCGCGCTGCTGGCCGTGGGCGTGGTGGTGCTGGCGCTGATCGCCGGCTGGGTGCTGAAGCAGGCGGACCGCTCCGCCCAGCAGCTCGCCGCCACGGGCCAGGCCCTGATGCAGTCCCAGCGGCTGGCGAAGTCGGTCTCGCAGGCACTGGTCGGCAGCCCGCAGGCCTTCCCCGACGTGGTGGACAGCTCGGGCGTGCTGGTGCGCAACGTGCGCGCGCTGTCGTCCGGCGACGATGACCTGCGCGTGCAGGCCCTGGGCGAGCCGTTCAAGCCCGACCTGGAAGCGATCACGCCGCTGATGGAGCGCGCGGAGCGCAATGCCGGCGTCGTGATGGGCCAGCAGAAGATCCTCACGCAGGTGGGCGATGCGCTGCGCACCATCAACCGCCAGTCGTCCGACCTGCTGGAGATCGCCGAGACGATCTCCTCGCTCAAGCTGCAGCAGAACGCCCCCTCCACGGACATTTCCGCGGCAGGCCAGCTCGTGATGCTGACCCAGCGCATCGGCAAGTCCGCCAACGAATTCCAGACCACCGAGGGCGTGAGCCCCGAGGCCGTGTTCCTGCTGGGCAAGGACCTGAACTCCTTCCGCGAGATCGCCCAGGGCATGCTCGACGGCAGCAGCGAGATGCGCCTGTCCGCCACGCGCGATCCGCAGACGCGCGAGCAGCTCGAGAGCCTGATCAAGGTGTACGACCAGACCCGCACGCAGGCCGGCGCCATCCTCGGCAACCTGCAGGGCCTGGTCTCCGCCCGCGAGGCGCAGTCCGCCATCATCGCCGACAGCGAACCGCTGCGCCGCCAGCTGGAAGGCCTGCAGACCAAGCTCTCCGAGCAGACCGGCCTGGGCGCCGGGCAACTGGCCGCCCTCGTGGCCGCCGGCCTGTTCGTGCTGCTGTGCGGCGTGGGCATTTCCCGCGTCCAGCTGATGGACAGCCGTACCCGCCAGGCCGCTGCCGAAATGCAGCAGCGCGACGCCCGCCGCCAGGAGCAGGAAGCCAAGCGCGTCAACGACGCCAACCAGGCCGCCATTCTTCGTCTCATGAACGAACTGCAGTCCGTCGCCGAGGGCGACCTGACGCAGGAAGCCACCGTGACGGAAGACATCACGGGCGCCATCGCCGACTCTGTGAACTACACGGTGGAAGAGCTCCGCCAGCTGGTGGGCAGCGTGCAGAACACGGCCACCCGCGTGGCCCAGACGACGGCGCAGGTGGACAGCACCTCCACCGAACTGCTGGCCGCCTCCACCGAACAGCTGCGCGAGATCCGCGAAACCGGCCGCTCGGTGCTCGACATGGCGACCCGAATCAACGAGGTGTCCGCGCAGGCGCAGGAATCGGCCGCGGTGGCGCGCCAGTCCCTGCAGGCCGCGGACTCCGGCCTGCAGGCCGTGCAGAACGCCATCGGCGGCATGAACTCCATCCGCGACCAGATCCAGGACACCTCCAAGCGGATCAAGCGGCTCGGCGAATCGTCGCAGGAGATCGGTGAAATCACCGAACTGATTTCGGACATTACCGAGCAGACGAACGTGCTTGCCCTGAATGCCGCCATCCAGGCCGCGTCGGCCGGCGAAGCGGGCCGCGGCTTCTCGGTCGTGGCGGAAGAAGTGCAGCGGCTGGCCGAACGCTCCGCCGACGCCACGCGCCAGATCTCGGCGCTGGTGAAGGCCATTCAGACCGACACGCAGGATGCGGTGGCCGCCATGGAGCGCTCCACGCAGGGCGTGGTGGAAGGTGCGCGCCTGTCCGACTCCGCCGGCACGGCCCTGACCGAGATCGACCGCGTGTCGCGGCGCCTCGCCGAGCTGATCGAGCAGATTTCCTCTTCCGCCTCCCGCGAGGCCGAGCTGGCCAACGGCGTGGCCGACAACATCCAGCACATCTTCGCGGTGACCGAGCAGACCGGCGAAGGCACGCGCACCACGGCACAGCAGGTGCGTGAGCTGTCGCACATGGCCGAGGAGCTCCGCCAGTCCGTGGCGCGTTTCAAGATCGCCTGACGGGCCGGCCTGCAGCCAGCTAGCATCAACGAAACGGCTCGCGGAGCCGGGGACGAATTCATGTCACCTATTGACGCCGCAAACGCACCGGCCGCGGATTGGAGCCAGGGAGAGCAGGATCTCGGGCCCTTGGCCTGGGTGCTGGATGAGTTGCGCAAGTCGCTCGACGGCGCCGTCAAGGCCATGCGCCGCTTCGTGCGCGACGCCGAGGCCGCGCGCGGATCCGATCTCGCCTCGCTGGACGCCGGCGCCCTGCGCATCGCGCGCCAGCAACTGCACCAGGCCAGCGGCGCGCTGGAGATGGTGGGCATGGGGCCGCCGGCCCTCGTGCTGCGCTCCATGGAAGCGGCCGTGCAAAAATTCGTGCAGCGGCCCGAGCTGTGCAGCCAGGACGCCGCCGCCGTGATCGAGCGCGCGAGCTTCGCGCTGGTGGAATACCTGGAAAGCGTGCTGGCGGGCAAGCAGGTGTCGCCGGTGGCGCTGTTCCCCCAATACCGCGACGCGCAGGCCCTGACCGGTGCCGAGCGCGTGCATCCCGCGGACCTGTGGCCGGTGGAGCGCCGGTTCCGCGAGCCCGACTTCGTCGTCGATGCCGCCCCCCTGGAATACGGTGCCGAGGCGCGCAGCCGGCTGGACGCCGCCGTGCTGCGCATCGTGCGCTCGGGCGACCTGGCCGCCGCGCGCGAGATGCAGGACATCTGCCTGGGCTTCGTGGCCGGGCAGTCCGACCGCCAGGCGCGCGCGTTCTGGAAGATCTGCGCCGGCTTCTTCGAGGCACTGGCGCAGGGACGCATCACGCCCGACGTGTACGTCAAGCGCGTGGCCTCGCGCGTGCTCATGCAGTACGCCACGCTGGCCCGCGGCGAGCCCACGGTGGCCGACCGCCTGGTGCAGGACCTGCTCTTCTTCTGCGCGCAGGCACGGCCCGCGCCCGACAATGCCGCGGCGCAGCCTGCCGGCCAGTCCGTGCTGCAGGCCGTGCGCCAGGCGTTCAGCCTGGACCGCTTCCGGCCGGTGGACTATTCCACGCCGCGCTTCGGGCTCTACGATCCGGCGCTGCTGGCCCAGGCGCGCAAGCGCATCGCCGCGGCGACCGAGACCTGGTCCGCCCTGGCCGGCGGCGACCGCAACAAGCTCAAGCCGGCGGCCGACCAGTTCAGCCTGGTCTGCGATTCCCTGGCCAAGCTGCAGCCCGGCAGCGAGCCGCTGTCCCGTGCGCTGTCGCGCGCGGTGGACTCCACGGTCCGCTCCGGCGAGCCACCGCTGCCCGCGCTCGCCATGGAGGTCGCCACGGCCGTGCTGTACCTCCAGGCCTCCTTCGAGGAACTGGAGACCGCCCAGGACCACATGGCCGACCGCGCCAGACGGCTGGCCGAGCGGCTGGACAGCGTGGCCGCCGGCGGAGAATCCGCGCCGTTGGAGCCCTGGATGGAGGAGCTCTACCGCCGCGTGAGCGACCACCAGACCATGGGCAGCGTGGTGGACGAATTGCGTGCCACGCTGGGCGAGGTCGAGAAATCGCTGGACCAGTATTTCCGCAGTCCCGGCGACCTGCCGGTGCTGGGCAGCGTGCCCGGCCGCCTCGCGCAGATGCGCGGCGTGCTGTCCGTGCTGGGCCTGGACCAGGCCTCGCTGGCCGTGGTCCACATGCGCGACACCGTCGAGCGGCTGCTGCGGGGCGATGTGCCCGAGGAAGAGCGCCAGGCGGTCTTCGAGAAGCTGGGCAGCAACCTGGGCGCGCTGGGCTTCCTCATCGACATGCTCAGCTACCAGCGCACCATGGCGCGCAAGCTGTTCATCTACGACGAGGATGCGGGCGAGTTGCGCATCCTGATGGGCCGCACGCGCACCCGCGCCGGCGACCTGCCCGAAGAGCAGGGTGCCCACATCGAGGCGCGCGCGCCGCTGCCCGCCCCGTTGCCGCAGATTCCGGACCGGGTGCAGCCGCCGATCGAGGATGAACTGGACGCTGCGGCCGCGCCGTTGCCCGTCCCGGCGGATGCTCCCATGGCCGCCGCGCCTGCCGCACCGGCTGATGCGCCCCATGCGGCGCCCGTGGCACCCGCGCCTTCCGCCGTGGCTCCCACTGTGCCTGCCGCCTCCGAGGACGATGCCGACGACGAGGCCGAGCTGCTGGACATCTTCCTGGAAGAGGCCCGCGAAGTGGTGGCCAACGGCCTGGAGGCGGTCGAAGCGCTGCGCGCCGCGCCGGCCGACCTGAGCGCCCAGACGACGCTGCGGCGTGCCTTCCATACGCTCAAGGGCAGTTCGCGCATGGTGGGCCTGGACGAATTCGGCGAGGCCGCCTGGTCGATGGAGCAGGTGCTCAATGCCTGGCTGGCGGAGCAGAAGCCCATCCAGCCGCCGATGCTGCAATTGTCGGACGAGGCATTGCGCGCCTTCGGCCGCTGGGCGGACGACATCGCCGCAGGCCAGGCCGGGGGCTGGGAGCCCCGGGGCTTCGCGGAGTCCGCGCAGGCCATGCGCGAGCGGGGTGAATACCTGCCGCTGGCCGGCGCTGCCGCTGTCGCGGCCGGCGTGGCTGCGGAGGTGGTGTCTGCCGATGCAGCGGCCGAAGAAGCGCCGCATTCCGCCATCCCTGCGGCGGACCCTGAAGTCATCGACGAACATCCGGCACCTGACGCGCCGGTCTTCCATCTGTCCATGGACATCGAGGAGCAGGACGCGGCAGTCCATGCGGCGGCGGAGCCTGGAACCCCCGGGGCCGCCACCGACGACGTCCCTGCCTTCGATCTGGACCTGGATCTGGACTTCCCTTCCGAGGCCACCGCCGCGCACGAAGTGCCGCTGGAGGCACCGCTGGATTTCGCGGAAACCCTGCCGCCGGTTCCCGATGCGGCCGCGGAAGCGCTACCGGAGGAGGCTCCCGCGGAGGTGCCGTCGGCGGATCTGGCCGAAGACATCGATTTCTCGGCGTTTTCCGAGGCGCTGGCCGAGGGTGCCGCAGGCCAGCCGGTGGAAGCCGCGTTGCCCGCCGGGCACGACGATGCACCGCTGCCCGCGATCCCGGATGCAGCCTCGCCCGACGCGGCACTGCAGGCGGCAGGCATGCCGCCGCTGGCCGACCTGCTGGCGGAAGCGGAACGGCTTCCCGATGACGGCATGCCGTCCGGGGGCGTGCCGGTCCCGTTGGAGCTGCCGGCCGATGCCTGGCCCGACCTGTCGCTGGAAGGCGAGCCCGCCGCTGCGCCAGGGGATGCCGTCGGGGACGACGGCGCCGCCGCCGAAGAGGTGGCCTTGCCGGCGGCCGGAGTGGCCGACGACGCACCGGATGCAGGCCTTGCCGCGCTGGAAGAACCCGCGCCCGATGCCGCCGAAGTGCCGGTGGAGCCGGAGCCCGTCCTGGCGGATGCCGCGACGCTGCCGGAAGCCGGACCCGCGGTCGAGGACGAAGCCGAGGCCGAAGAAGCGCTGGCTGCGGTTCCCGAGCCCGAGGACGTTCCCTCGGCGGAAGCCGGTTTGGAGCAGGCGCTCGGTGCCGAGTCGCCGGAGGAGGCCGTCAAGGTCATCGAGACCCTGCGCATCGGCATCCCCCTCTACAACGTCTATCTCAACGAAGCGGACGAGTGGTCGCGCCGCCTCGTGACCTGCCTGCAGGAGTGGTCGCTGGAGTTGCACGAACCCCTGCCGGACACGGCCGTGGCGCTGGCCCACTCGCTGGCCGGCAGCTCCGCCACCGTGGGCTTCCAGGCGTTGTCGGACATGGCCCGTGCGCTGGAGCACGCCCTGCAGCACGTGCAACTGCAGCCGCAGGGCACGCCGGAGCAGGCGCGCGTCTTCATGGCGGCGTCGGAGGACATCCGCCGCCTGCTGCACCAGTTCGCTGCCGGGTTCCTGAAGGAGCCCCATCCCCAGATCCTGGCGGAACTGCGCGAAATCCTCGAATCCGAGATCGTGCCCGCCCCCTGGGAGGTGCCGGCCGGCGAGGCGCCGGATGCGCCGCCGGCCATCCAGGTCGCAGCAGACGACGACGCCGCGGCCGAGGCTGCGCCCGCGCCCGAGGCTGAGCCGGAAGCGCCCGTCTCGCGCGGCCATGTGGCGCCCGCGCTGTCGGTGCCGCTGCCTGCGCAGGATCCGGTCCCGGGTGCCGTCCGCGCGCTGGAACCGCCGACCACCGACATCGACGACGACATCGACGCGCTGGACGTGATCGATCCCGACCTGTTCCCGATCTTCGAGGAAGAGGCGATCGAGCTGCTGCCCGCCCTGGGGGCCGCACTGCGCCAGTGGGCGGCCCGCCCCGAGAACCTGGGTGCCCGCAACGAGGCGCTGCGCGCGCTGCACACGCTCAAGGGCAGTTCCCGCCTGGCTGGCGCGATGCGGCTGGGGGAAATGGCCCACCGGCTGGAGTCGGCCGTGGAGCAGGTGGACTCCGAAGCGCCGAGCGCCGAGGCGATCGAGCCGCTGCTGGTGTCCTTCGACGGCCTGCAGGCAAGCTTCGATGCCCTGCGCTCCATCGGCGCCCAGGGGCTGGCCCAGCCCGTGGCGGTGGAGCCGCTGGCATCGGAAGACCCGGCCGCCGCGTCCGCCGCCGGCACGGTGGCGGAGTCCGCTCCGGCACCCGCGCCGCGCCGCGCCGTGGCCCTGCCCGGCGCGTCCCAGCTCACGGCGGCCCGGCCGGTGTCGAGCCAGTCGGTGCGCGTGCGCGCCCAGCTGCTGGACCGCCTGGTCAACCAGGCGGGCGAGGTGATGATCGCCCGTTCCCGCCTGGATGCCCGCATGGCGCAGATGAAGGATTCGCTGGCCGATCTCACCGGCAACCTGGAGCGCCTGCGCCAGCAGCTGCGCGACATCGAGGTGCAGGCCGAGACGCAGATGCAGTCGCGGCTGGCGCTGTCCAAGGATTCCTCGGCCGACTTCGATCCGCTGGAATTCGACCGCTTCACCCGCGTGCAGGAACTGACCCGCATGATGGCCGAGTCGGTGAACGACGTGGCCACCGTGCAGCGCAACCTGCAGCGCACCATGGAAGGTGCGGAAGACGACCTTATCGCCCAGGGGCGGCAGGCGCGCGAGCTGCAGCGCGACCTGCTGCGCACCCGCATGGTGGAGTTCGAGGGCATTTCCGAGCGCCTCTACGCCGTCGTGCGCCAGGCCTCCAAGGAGACGGGCAAGCAGATCAAGCTCGACATCGCGGGCGGCTCCATCGAGATGGACCGCGGCGTGCTCGACCGCATGACGCCCGCCTTCGAGCACCTGCTGCGCAACTGCGTGGCGCACGGCATCGAGGCGCCGGAGGCGCGCACGGCCGCGGGCAAGCCCGCGACCGGCTCCATCACCGTGGCCCTGAAGCAGGACGGCAACGACGTGTCTGTGGAGTTCCGCGACGACGGCGCCGGCCTCGACCTGGAACGCATCCGCGCGAAGGCGGCCAGCCAGGGCCTGATCGCCCCGGACGCCGTGGTCGGCCCCGCGGAAGCCGCCCAGCTGATCTTCATGCCCGGCTTCTCCACGGCCGCCGAGGTCACCGGCCTGTCCGGGCGCGGCATCGGCATGGACGTCGTGCGCTCCGAGGTGAACGCCCTGGGCGGACGCGTGGAGACCACCACCGAAGCGGGCCAGGGCACCTCGTTCCGCATGGTGCTGCCGCTCACGACGGCCGTGACGCAGGTGGTGATGCTGCGCGCGGGTGCGCTCACGCTGGGCGTTCCGGCCAACCTCGTGGAGATCGTGCGCCGCACCGGCGCGGGCGAACTGGACGAGGCCTACCGCACCGGCAGCTTCGAGGATGGCGTCGAGGCGCTGCCCTTCTTCTGGGCGGGCGCACTGCTGCAGTCCTCGGCCAGCAGCCAGGAAACCTCGGGCCGCACCCGGCCCGTCGTGATCCTGCGCAGCGCATCGCAGCGCATCGCCATGCACGTGGACGAAGTGCTGGGCAACCAGGAAGTGGTGGTCAAGAACCTCGGCCCGCAGCTCTCGCGCCTGCCCGGCCTGGCCGGCATGTCGGTGCTGGCCTCCGGGGCCGTCGTGCTGATCTACAACCCCGTGGCACTCGCGACGGTGTATGGCGAGCAGGTGCGGGGCCAGATGGCCGCGCCCGTGGCCGCCTCCCTGGAGGCCGGCTCCATGCCGGCAGCGGCGGCCGGTGCCGCGGGCGGCGGTGGCGCACTGATCGCACCCGTCTCCCAGGTACCGCTGGTGCTCGTGGTGGACGACTCCATCACCGTGCGCCGCGTCACGCAGCGCCTGCTCAAGCGCGAGGGCTACCGCGTGGCGCTCGCCGCCGACGGGTTGCAGGCCCTGGAGCGCCTGCAGGAGGAGCGTCCGGCCGTGGTGCTCTCGGACATCGAGATGCCGCGCATGGATGGTTTCGACCTCGCGCGCAACATCCGCGCCGACCGCGAACTGCACGAGCTGCCGATCATCATGATCACCTCGCGCATCGCGCAAAAGCACCGCGAGCACGCCGCGGAACTGGGGGTCAACCACTACCTGGGCAAGCCGTATTCCGACGAGGAACTGCTGAGCCTGGTGCACCACTACGCCCGTGCCGCGGCCGCTGCTGCGGCCGGGCAGGGCGGCGAGGACGCCGTGCCGGCGGAGGCCACTGCCGGCTGACGCGGGGAGCGCCCGGCCGCCGGTCAACCGGTCAGGCCGGCGCAGCCTCCGACTTCACCACCGCATAGCGCGCCAGCGTCTTCTGGCGCGCCTCGTCGTGGTCCACGATCGGGTGCGGGTAGTTGTCGCCCAGGCGCACCCCGGCGGCCTCCAGCTCCAGCGGGCCGGCCTCCCAGGGGGCGTGCAGCCAGCGATCGGGCAGGGCCGCCAGCTGGGGCAGGTAGAGGCGGATGAAGCGGCCCTTGGGGTCGAACTTCCGGCTCTGGCTCACCGGGTTGAAGATGCGGAAATACGGCTGCGCATCGCAGCCGCTGGAACTGGCCCACTGCCATCCGCCGTTGTTCGCGGACAGGTCGAAATCGTTGAGCTTTTCCGCGAAGTACCGCTCCCCCCGGCGCCAGTCCACGCCCAGGTCCTTCACCAGGAAGCTGGCCACGACCATGCGCAGCCGGTTATGCATGTAGCCCGTCTGGTTGATCTGGGCCATGGCGGCGTCCACCAGCGGGTAGCCGGTGCGGCCCTCGCACCATGCGGCGAAACGCTCCTGCGCCTGCGGGCCGTCTTCCCAGGGGATGGCGTCGTAGGCCGGCTTGAAGCTGGCGCCGCCGGCCACCTGCGGGTGGTGGGCCAGCACCTGGAAGTAGAAATCGCGCCAGATCAGCTCGCTGAGCCACGTGGCAGCGCCGGTGCTGCCCTGGCGCATGCGCTCATGTGCGGCGCGCGCTGCCCGCCGCGGCGACAGCGTGCCGAAGCGCAGGTGCACGCTGAGGTAGCTCGGCCCCTTCACGGCCGGAAAGTCGCGAGCCTCGCCGTACTGGTCGATCCGCTGGAGAAAATCGTCCAGCAGCGTGCGCGCGCCCTCCATGCCCGGCGGCAGGGGCAGGCGGTCGAGTCCCGCGGGCTCGAAGCCGATGTCGGCCAGCGCGGGTACGCTGCCGCGCGCCCCTTCCGGGCGGGGGGCGAGCCGGCCCGCATGGCGCTCCACGGGATAGGCACTCAGGTAGAACGCGTCCACCTTGCGCAGCCAGGCATTCTTGTAGGGAGTGAACACGGTGTACGGCGTGCCTCCCTGGGTCAGCACCTCTGCGCGCTCGAAGACGGTGTGATCCTTGTAAGTGAGCATTTGCACACCGCCTGCGCCCAACCTGTGGCGGACGCGGTCGTCGCGCTCCAGGGCGGCGGGTTCGTCGTCGTGGTTCGCGAACAGGGCCTGCACGCCCAGGCGCACGGCCAGCGCGGGCACCTCCTCCGCGGCCACGCCGTGGCGCACGATCAGCCCGCCATGGCGGTGGCCCGAGAGGTCGCGCAGGGAGGCGTCCAGTTGCACCAGCGATTCGCGGATGAACTCCACGCGCCGGTCCGCCCGCGGCAGCGGGTCCAGGATGTCCGTATCGAAAACAAAGACGCAATGCACCTGGCCGCACTGGCGCAGCGCATGGTAGAGCGCGGCATGGTCGTCGCTGCGCAGGTCGCGGCGGAACCAGACCAGGCCTTTGGAAAAAGTGGGCACCATGATCATCGTTAAAATTGCGGGATGCCCGCCGATTCTGCGCCCATGAACCTGACGCACCACTTCCTGATCGCCATGCCGGGGCTGGAAGACGAGTCGTTTGCCCGCAGCGTCGTGTACCTGTGCGAACACAGCGAGCGCGGCGCGCTCGGGCTCATCATCAACAAGCCGTCCGACCTCAGCCTCAAGGGCCTGTTCGACAAGGTGGACCTGTCGCTGCGGCGCGAAGACCTGTCGCTCGAGCCGGTGTTCCGCGGCGGCCCGGTCCAGACGGAGCGCGGGTTCGTGCTGCACGAGGCCATGGGCCCGTCCACGGGGGGCGACAAGGCCTCCGCGGGCGAAGACGGCACTCAGGCCGAAGGCGAGGGCGCGGAAGAGTCCGCCTACGCCTCCACCATGTCCATCCCCGGCGGTCTCGAGATGACCACGAGCAAGGACGTGCTCGAGGCCCTGTCCACCGGCGCCGGCCCGCGGCGCGTGCTGGTCACCCTCGGCTATTCCTCGTGGGGCGAAGGCCAGCTCGAGTCCGAGTTGGCCGAGAACAGCTGGCTCACCGTGGGGGCCGACCTGTCGGTGATCTTCGACACGCCCGTGGGCCAGCGCTACGACCGGGCCCTTGCCCTGCTGGGCCTGCAGTCCTGGATGCTCTCGCCCGAGGCGGGCCACGCATGAGCGGTCCCATGCCGGACCCCCTGCCTGCCGCCCCGGCCGCCGCACCCCCCGCCGTTCCGGCGCATCTCCAATCCTTCCTGGCCTTCGATTTCGGCGCCAAGCGCACCGGGGTCGCCGTGGGCACGCGGATGCTGCGCACCGCCACCCCGCAGGCCACGATCCGCGCCGAGGGGGCGGATGCACGCTTCGCCGCCGTGGCCGAGCGGCTGCGCGACTGGCAGCCCGATGCGCTCGTCGTCGGCGTGCCGTACCACCCCGACGGCGCCGCGCACGAGAACACCGCGCGCGCGCTGAAGTTCGCACGGCAGCTGCGCGGGCGCTTCGGCCTGCCGGTGTTCGAGGTGGACGAGCGCTACAGCACCACCGAGGCCCATGCGGGCGGCGCGAAAGATGCCGATGCCGCATCGGCCTGCATCATCCTGGAGCAGTTCTTGAGGCAACTTCCATGACTCCGACGCCAACTTCCGCCCCGGCCGGGGCCCTCACCCTCGACGCCGAGGCGCTCTACCGCGAACTGCTGTCCGGCGTGCGCGCGTTGCGCACCCCGCAGACGCACCTGGCCGGCATCGCGTCGGGTGGCGCCTGGCTGGCCGAGCGCCTGCAGCAGGACCTGGGCCTGCCGGGCGAGGCCGGCGTGCTGTCCTCGGCGCTGCACCGCGACGACTTCTCCCAGCGCGGCATGGCCGCCAGCGTCCAGACCCGCCTGGGCTTCGAGGTGAACGGCGCCGACATCCTGCTGCTGGACGACGTGCTCTACACCGGCCGCACCATCCGCGCGGTGCTCAACGAACTGTTCGACTACGGCCGCCCGGCGCGCGTGCGGCTCGCCGTGCTGGTGGACCGTGGCGGCCGGGAACTGCCCGTGCAGGCCGAGTTCGCCGCGGCGCGCGTGGCGCTGCCCGCCACCCAGTCCCTGGCGCTGGCCCGCGCGGACGGCGGCGCCTTCCACTTCCACGTCCAGGAGGCCTGACGCCGTGCTCTCCAAGCGCAACCCCCAGCTCAACCGCAACGGCGAGTTGATCCACTTGCTGTCCATCGAGGGCCTGCCCCGCAGCATCGTCACGCACATCCTCGATACCGCGGCGAACTTCGTGTCGGTGAACGACCGCGAGGTGAAGAAGGTGCCGCTGCTGCGCGGCAAGAGCGTGTTCAACCTGTTCTTCGAGAACAGCACGCGCACCCGCACGACCTTCGAGATCGCGGCCAAGCGCCTGTCGGCCGACGTGCTCAACCTCGACATCGCGCGCTCGTCCGCCAGCAAGGGCGAATCGCTGCTGGACACCATCGCCAACCTCTCGGCCATGGCGGCAGACCTGTTCGTGGTGCGGCACAGCGAATCGGGCGCGCCCTACCTGATCGCGCAGCACGTGGCGCCGCACGTACACGTGATCAACGCGGGCGACGGCCGGCATGCGCACCCCACGCAGGGGCTGCTCGACATGTACACCATCCGCCACTATAAGAAGGATTTCTCCAACCTCACGGTGGCGATCGTGGGCGACGTGCTGCACTCGCGCGTGGCCCGCTCGGACATCCACGGCCTCACCACCCTGGGCTGCCCGGAGGTGCGCGTGGTGGGCCCGCGCACCCTGGTGCCCGGAGACCTCTCCCAGATGGGCGTGCGCGTGTGCCACACGCTGGAAGAGGGCATCAGGGACGCCGACGTGGTCATCATGCTGCGCCTGCAGAACGAGCGCATGAGCGGCGCGCTGCTGCCCTCCAGCCAGGAATACTTCAAGAGCTTCGGCCTCACGCCCGAGAAGCTGCGCCTGGCCAAGCCCGATGCCATCGTCATGCACCCCGGGCCGATCAACCGCGGGGTGGAGATCGACTCCGCCGTGGTCGATGGGCCGCAGGCGGTGATCCTGCCCCAGGTCACCTTCGGCATCGCCGTGCGCATGGCCGTGATGTCCATCGTCGCGGGGAATGAGGCTTAAACGATGAAGATACTGATCCAGAACGGCCGGGTGATCGATCCGGCCAGCGGGTTCGACAAGAACGTCGATGTGGCCATCGCCGCGGGGCGGGTGATCGCGCTCGGCCGCGCGCCGCAGGACTTCCATCCGGCGCGCACGATCGACGCCACGGGCTGCGTCGTGCTGCCGGGGCTGGTGGACCTCGCCGCCCGCCTGCGCGAGCCCGGGCACGAGCACGAGGGCATGCTGGAGTCCGAGATGGCCGCGGCCGTGGCCGGCGGCGTTACCAGCCTCGTGTGTCCGCCCGATACCGATCCGGTGCTCGACGAGCCCGGCCTGGTGGAGATGCTCAAGTTCCGCGCCGAGAAGCTGCACCGGGCACGCCTCTTCCCGCTGGGCGCGCTCACGCGCGGCCTGGCCGGCGACGTGCTGACCGAAATGGCCGAACTCACCGAATCCGGCTGCGTGGGCTTCGGCCAGGCCGACGTGGCGCTCGCCAGCACCCAGGTGCTGCAGCGCGCGCTGCAGTACGCTGCCACCTACGGCTACACCGTCTGGCTGCGGCCGCAGGAACTGCACCTGGGCAAGGGCGTGGCCGCCAGCGGGCCGCTCGCCACGCGGCTGGGCCTGTCGGGCGTTCCCGTGGCGGCCGAGACCATCGCGCTGCACACCATCTTCGAACTGCTCAAGCCCATCGGTGCGCGCGTCCACCTCTGCCGCCTCTCCAGCGCGGCGGGCGTGCAACTGGTGCGGCAGGCGAAGGCCGGGGGCCTGAAGGTCACCTGCGACGTGAGCATCAACTCGCTGCTGCTCACCGACACCGATATCGGCTATTTCGACAGCCGCGCCCGCCTGTCGCCGCCGCTGCGCCAGCAGCGCGACCGCGACGCCCTGCTGGCCGCGCTGGCCGACGGCACCATCGATGCGCTCGTCTCCGACCACACGCCGGTGGACGAGGATGCCAAGACTCTGCCCTTCGCCGAAGCCGAGCCCGGCGCCACGGGGCTGGAACTGCTGGCGAGCATCGCCCTCAAGTGGTCCCGCGACCATGGCGTGCCGCTGGACAGGGCGTTCGCCACGGTGACTTCCGAGCCCTCGCGCGTGCTGGGCTCCGCGCTCGGCACCTTCGCCGCCAGCGCCGGCCGGCTCGTGGAGGGCGGCGTGGCCGATCTCTGCGTGTTCGACCCCCAGGCCGCCTGGACCGTGGAGCCCGGGGCGCTGCGCAGCCAGGGGCGGCACACGCCGTTCTCCGGCTACGAGCTGCCGGGCCGCGTGCGCTGGACGCTCGTGGGCGGCATCGTCGCGTTCGAGCGCTCCTGATGCGCTCGCTGCGCGCGGTGGCGCGCCTGCTGCGGCTTCTGGCACACATCCTGGCCGGGCTGTCCACGGTGCTGCTGCGTTTCCCCCGCATGGGCCCGGACGAGCAGCATGCGCGCGTGCAGGCTTGGTCGCGCGAACTGCTCGCACGCATCGGCATCGACCTGGAGATACGGGGCACCCCGCCAGCGGCCGGGCCGGTGTTGCTGGTGGCGAACCACCTCTCCTGGCTCGACATCACCGTCATGCACGCCGCGCGGCACTGCCGCTTCATCTCGAAATCGGACGTGGAGCGCTGGCCCGTCATCGGCCGGCTCGCCACGGCCGCGGGGACCCTCTACATCGAGCGCAACACGCGACGCGATGCCATGCGCATCGTGCGTCTCATGCAGGAGGCGCTGGAGCGCCGCGAGGTGCTGGGCGTGTTTCCCGAAGGGACAACGGGCGATGGCGCCGAGCTGCTGCCCTTCCATGCGAATCTCCTGCAGGCGGCGGTGATGGCCGATGCGCCGGTGCAGCCCGTGGGCCTGCGCTTCATCGACCGCGCCACGGGCCGGCCCAGCGCGGCCGCCCTCTACGTGGGCGACGACACCCTGGTGCACTCGCTCTGGCGCGTGCTGTGCGCCGACGGCCTGGTGGCCATCGTGCACTATGGGCCGCCCCAGCATGCAGCGGGCCGCGACCGGCGCGCGTGGGCGGAAGACCTCCGGCAGGCCGTGGACGCACTGCGGCGGACCTGACCGTTCCGGGGCCTCAGGGCCGCGTCGACGGGCTGGAGGTGCGGGGCGCAGGCCCTCCGAGGGGCGGCAGGCGATTGGCCACCGGCATGGACCGCACGATGGAAGTGCTCGTGGTGGCGTAGTGCGCGATCCTGCCCAGGCAATGGTCCAGTTCCTCGATGCTGCGCAGGTGCAGGCGGCAGAAGAACGCGTCCTCTCCCGTGACCTTGTCGCACTGCACGATCTCGCCGATGTCGCGGATCACCTGCTCGACCCGCGCGACCTCCCCGGGAAAGGGGCGCACCCGCACGATGGCGGAGATGGGAAAGCCGACGGCCTTGGGCGACAGCTGGATCGAGAACTTCTCTATCACGCCGCGCTCGACCAGCCGCTTGATTCGTTCCGCGCAACTGGGCTGCGAGAGCCCCACCCGTTCACTGAGTGCCTTGACGGTGGTCTTGGCATTCTGGTGCAGTGCCACGAGCAGATTCCGATCGATATGGTCCATTTTAAAAAATTAGGCAAAGAATAAAAATTTCTAATTTATTTAGGGATTCGCACGATCAGGGCTTTCTTTGTCCATATCCATGGGCAGTCCGCCTCCGTAAAATCCCTCCCGTTCCAGGCGGCGGAATATAAGCGATAACAGCCGCGGGAACGCTTTCATGTCCATCCGGAATGGGGCATTGCGCAAAACGAATGGCATGCCTGCTGGTGCCCGGTGGATACCTGCCATTTGCCCCGCCGCAAATCACGTGCTTCCAATGATCAAAAGTCAACTGAAAGAACAGGGCTATTGCCATTTCGTCCCGGAGATCGAATGCGATCCCCGTGAATTGAGAATCCTCCACCAGGAATTCGAGCGGCTCGAGCATGATCCTTATGCTCCCGCCGAAGTGAAACGGTTCCGGCGCTACGGGAACGGCGTCATCCTGCCGTGGACGGATGAGGTGGGCATCCACTGGATTCCGCCCGTGGAGGACGACGCCGGCACGCCGCGATCGGGCTACGACCAGGGGGGCAACAACCCCGAGCACCCCGACATCCGGTATTTCCACGCACTCGGAGACGGCGTGAAATCGACCGATTTCCTCTGCGATCTCGTCCGGGATGATTTCTCGCACACGTTCTGGTCGGAGACCGACCGCAGGTCGCCCATCTATTTCGGCGTCCACTTCGTGAAAATACGGTCCGGTGCGGCATCGGATCTCGGCATCAGTTCGCCGGATTGCTTCCACCAGGACGGCGAGCCGTTCACATTCGCGCACCTGGTGCGCAGGACGCAAAGCACGGCCGGCGGCGTCAATTACATCGGCACCGTGGAGGCGAGGGGCCTTCCCCTGGAGAAAGTGGCGGAAAAACAGATAATCGCGAGCTTCGAGCTTTCGCATTTCATGGAAAGCTTCGTGGTGCACGATCCACGGGTTTCGCATTATGTGACGCCGATCCGCCGGGACGAGCGGCTTTCTGGCGACGGAGAGCGCTGTGTTATTCTGATCGACTTTTCCAGAATGAGGCAGAGCCTGTAAACCATGGATGTCCTTCAGTCCCTGCTTCCCATCGTGCTGGCGCTGGCCGGCGGTTTCGCCGTGGGCCGTTTCCTTCCGGAGAAAATCGGCTCCGCGCTGGTCCGCTGCATATTGCCGCTCGTATGGCTGCTGCTGTTCCTGATCGGCGCCGAGTTCGGCGAGGTCATCCTTTCCGCGCAGTCGGTAGGGCAGGTGATCCGGTCCGCAGCGGTCTTCGCCGTGCTGACCACCCTGCTGCCTGCCGCGCTGATCTTCGCGGCGAAGGTGCGGGGGGCGGGTGCCCGGGAGGGGCGCAGCGGCGGAACGCACCTGCAGGCGATCTGGGCTCCGCTGAAGGAATGCTGCCTCGCGCTGTCCATGGTGGTGCTCGGCAGCCTGTTCTTTCTCGCCAATGCGACCTTCATGGACGGCGCATTCCCGCTGCCCTCCAGTTCCGCCGTCCTGATGGCGCTGATCGCCCTCGTGGGGATCGACCTGGCCCGGGTGAAGCTCAGTGCCCGGTGGTTCTCCTGGCGGGTGCTGATGGTGCCCGGGCTGGTGGTGGTGGGTTCCTTCGCCGGCGCGATGGCCGCCTCCCTGCTCACGGGCGAAACCATGAGAACCTCCATGGCGCTGTCCAGCGGGTTCGGCTGGTTCACCCTGTCCGGTGTCATGGTCGGCAACCACCTGGGCCAGACCTACGGGACCATGGCCCTCATGATCGACCTGTTCCGGGAACTGCTGGCGATCATCGCCCTCTACATGCTGGGCCGCTACTACCCTGCAGTGGGCATCGGCAGTGCCGGCGCCACCGCGCTGGATTCCACGCTGCCCATCGTGAAGCAGGCCTGCCATCCGGATGCGGTTCCCATGGCCCTGGTCAGCGGCTTCGTCCTCACCATCCTCGCGCCGGTGTTCATGGCCTTCTTCCTGTCGTGAGGCAGGAGCGGGCGCGGCGGCCCGCGCCTTCTCACGCGCGCGGAAACGCCACCACGTGGTCCACCTGCGGCCGGATGCCGATCCACTCCCCCACGGCATGGTCATGGTGGCTCGGCACGTGGGCCATCACGGTGAGCCCGCTCTCCAGCTGCAGGGTGTAGAGGAATTCCGATCCCCTGAACGACTTGCGCACGATGCGCGCCTGCACCGGTGCGGCGTCGTCGTGCACCACGTCGTCCGCGCGCAGCAGCACGTCGCAGGCACCGCCCGGATAGCTGGAGGGCAGTGGGCATTCGGCCAGGTCTTCCAGATCGCCCAGGGGCGTGCGCGCCACCACGGTGTCGCCGCGCTGCTCCAGCGTCGCGGGCGCGAACACGCCGTGCCCGATGAAGTCGGCCACGAAGCGCGTGGCCGGCCGGTGGTAGAGCGCATACGCATCGTCCCACTGGTGCAGCGTGCCGCTTTCCATCACGCCGATGCGGTCGCCGATGGCGAAAGCCTCCAGCTGGTCGTGGGTGACGAAGAGCGCCGTGGCGCCGGCCGCCTTGAGGATGCCGCGCACCTCGTGCGCGAGCCGCTCGCGCAGGTCCACATCCAGGTTGGAGAACGGTTCGTCCAGCAGCATGAGGCGCGGCCGGGGGGCGAGCGCGCGCGCCAGCGCGACGCGCTGCTGCTGTCCGCCCGAGAGCTCGTGCGGGTAACGCGACGCGCTGCCTTCGAGCCCCACGAGGCGCAGCACCTCCTCCACGCGGGCCGCCTGCTCCGCTTTCGGCAGGCGGTGGATGCCGAAGGCCACGTTGCGGCCCACGGTCAGGTGGGGGAAGAGGGCGTAGTCCTGGAACACCATGCCGATGCGGCGCTGCTCGGGCGGCACGCTGCGGCCGGCGCCGCCGACACGCTCGCCTTGCAGCCGGATCTCGCCGGCCGCCACGGGCTCCAGGCCGGCGACGGCCCGCAGCAGCGTGGTCTTGCCGCAACCCGAGGGACCGATCAGCACGCCGATCTCGCCGGCGGCCAGGCCCAGGGTGGCGCCGCGCACGGCCGCCTGCGCGCGGCCGGGGTAGCGCACGTCCAGTTGATTGACTTCGAGGAACATGCGGGGATTCTAGAAGGGGCAATGCGTAGAATTCGCATTTGCATCCATGGCGGTGCCGGCCGAGCATCCCGGGCAGGCCTCGCCCGTCGCGGCCTTGTCTTTTCGGCTTTCCTTTCGGCTTTCCTTTTCCCTTCCGCACTGCCTTGCGCCTCACATCCGCCCTGCGCGCCGTTCCGCTGCTGCTGCTCGCTTTCTTTCTCACCCTGCCGGTGCTGGCCGTGTTTGCGTCCTGGCTCCCATGGGGGCATGGCGGCGCCGAGTCCCTTGCCATCCTGCGCGAGATGGCGGCCACGGTGCTGCCGGACTACCTTGCCACCACCGTCTGGCTCGCGATCGCGGTGGGGGCGGGTGCCGCGCTGGTGGGCACGGCCACCGCGGCGGCGGTGACGCTGTTCGACTTCCGCGGCCGGCGCACGCTGGAATGGCTGCTGCTGCTGCCGCTGGCCATGCCCGCCTACGTGACCGCGTATGCGTACACCGATTTCCTGCAGTTCAGCGGCCCGCTGCAGGTCTGGCTGCGCGCCACCTACGGCCTGGAGGGCCGGCTGCTGCCCGAGGTGCGCAGCCTGGGCGGGGCGGTGTGGGTCTTCATCTTCTCGCTCTATCCGTACGTCTATCTGCTGGCGCGCACGGCGCTCGGCGAGCGCGCCGCCCACCTCATGGAAGCCGCTCGCCTGCTGGGAGCACCGCTCGCGCGCCGCGTGCGCACCGTGGCGCTGCCGCTGGCGCGGCCCGCCGTGGCGGCGGGCGTGGCGCTGGCGTTGATGGAGACGCTGGCGGACTTCGGGGTCGCGAGCTACTTCGGCATCCAGACCTTCACCACGGGCATCTACAAGGCCTGGCTGTCGATGGACAACCGCCTCGCCGCGGCGCAGCTCGCCACCCTGCTGCTGGTGCTGGTGGTCGTGCTGCTGCAACTGGAGCAGCGCGCGCAGCGGCGCATGCGCTTCGCCACCAGCGGCGTGGGCCGCGCGGGCTCCGCCGAGGCCCAGCCCCAGAGGCTCGCGGGCTGGCGCTGCGCGGCCGCCTGGCTGGTGTGCGGGCTGCCAGTGGTCATGGGCTTCTTCGCGCCGGTGGCCTTCATGCTTCGGCCGCTGGCCGCGGACTGGTCCGTGCTGCCCTGGGACCGCTTCGTGGAGTGGGCCGGCCACAGCGTGCGGCTGGGCGCCATCACCGCGGTGCTGGCCGTGGGCGTGGCGCTGGCGCTCGCCTTCGCCGTGCGGCGCCGCGCGGGCCGCCTGACGCGCGGCGTGGTGCAGTTGGCCAGCGTGGGCTATGCCGTGCCCGGCGCGGTGATCGTCGTCGGCCTGCTGCTGCCCGTGGGCTGGCTGCAGGCCGCGGTGCCGGAATGGCGCGTGCCGGCGCTGATCACCGCCACGGCGGTGGGCATCGTGTGGGCCTACCTCGTGCGCTTCTGCGCCGTAGCGCTGCAATCGGTGCAGAGCGGCTATGCGCGCATCCCGGGCAGCCTCGACGATTCCGCGCGCATGCTCGGCACGGGCGGCCTGGGCCTGCTGGCGCGCGTGCACTGGCCGCTGCTGCGCCGCTCTACGGCGGCGGCCGCGCTACTGGTGTTCGTGGACGTGATGAAGGAGCTGCCCGCCACCATGGTGCTGCGGCCGTTCAACAGCGACACCCTGGCCGTCGTCGCTTACCAGCTCGCGCGCGACGAGCGCCTGGGCGAGGCGGCCCTGCCGTCGCTCGCGCTGGTGGCGGTGGGACTGGTGCCGGTCATCCTGCTGAGCCGCACGCTGCGCGCTACCAATTCGCGCTGAGCCGCGTCCGGAACGGGAAAGGCCCGCGACAGGAACGGCAGGCACGGCAGGCGGCGTGCACCGCGGCGGCGGTCGCGGCCCGGTCTAGACTCGCCGTATGACCGACGCTACACCCCATCCCGACGTCACCATCTACCACAACGCCCGCTGCAGCAACTCGCGCGGGGCGCTGGCCCTGCTGCGCGAGCGCGGCATTGAGCCGCGCATCGTGGACTACCTCGCCGAACCGCTGGACGAGGCCGCGCTGCATGCACTGTTTTCGCAAGTGGGCGGCCCGGTGCGCGCGCTGCTGCGCTCCAAGGAGCCCGCCTGGCAGGCACTGGGCCTGGACGACGAGGCCATCGGCGACGAAGCACTGATCGCGCACGTGGCGCGCCATCCGGAACTGATGAACCGGCCCATCGTGGTCACCCCGCGCGGCGCGCGCCTGTGCCGGCCGCCGGAGACGGTGCTGGGACTGCTGCCGGCCGGCTGAGCGGCGGGCGCGCCGGAAGCCGCGCTATTCGCGCGTGACGCGCAGCACTTCCTCGGGGCTCGTGATCCCTGCGCGCACCAGCCGCTCGCCGTCCTCGCGCATGAGCGTCATGCCGCCGGCGATCGCGGTGGCGCGCAGTTCCGCCTCGGCCGCCTGGCCGTGGATCTGCGCGCGCAACGTGTCGTCCACCACCAGGAGCTCGAACACGCCCGTGCGGCCGCGGTAGCCACTGGGCTCGGTCGGATCGAGCTTGCGCACCAGCCGCTGCGCCAGCACGCCCAGCAGGGAGCTGGAGAGCAGGAACGGCTCCACGCCCATGTCGGTCAGGCGGGTAACCGCGCTGGCCGCGTCGTTGGTGTGCAGCGTGGCCAGCACCAGGTGGCCCGTGAGCGATGCCTGGATGGCGATCTGCGCGGTCTCGAAATCGCGGATCTCGCCGATCATGATCACGTCCGGGTCCTGGCGCAGGATGGCGCGCAGTGCCTTGGCGAAGGTGAGGTCGATCTTGCTGTTGACCTGGGTCTGGCCCACGCCCGGCAGCTCGTACTCGATGGGGTCCTCCACCGTCATGATGTTGCTGCTGGTGGCATCGAGCCGGCCCAGCGCCGCATACAGCGTGGTGGTCTTGCCCGAGCCTGTCGGCCCCGTCACCAGCACGATGCCGTGCGGCTGGTGGATCAGCGCGTCGAAGCGGCGCAGCGTGTCGCCCTGCATGCCCACGGCCTCCAGGCTCAGCTTGCTCTCGCTCTTGTCCAGCAGGCGCAGCACCGCGCGCTCGCCGTGGGCGCTCGGCAGGGTCGAGACACGCACGTCGATTGCGCGCGTGCCCAGGCGCAGGCTGATGCGGCCGTCCTGTGGCAGGCGTTTTTCGGAGATGTCCAGGTCCGCCATGATCTTCAGCCGGGAGATCAGCGCCGCATGCAGCGCGCGGTTGGGCTGCACCACCTCGCGCAGCGTGCCGTCCACGCGGAAGCGCACGCTCGAATGCCGTTCGTAGGGCTCGATGTGGATGTCGCTCGCACCGTCGCGCGCGGCCTGCGTGAGCAGGGCGTTGAGCATGCGGATGATGGGCGCGTCGCCCGCCGATTCCAGCAGGTCCTCCACGGCCGGCAGCTCCTGCATCATGCGCGAGAGGTCGGCGTCGGATTCGACCTCGCTCACCACCGTCGCCGCGCTGGATTCCCCCTGCGAATAGGCCGCGCTGATGCGCTGCGCGATGGCGTGCGCGTCCAGCGGCATCAGTTCCCGCACGGCATGCTTGCGCATGACCTCGGACAGTGCCCCGGCATCCGGTGCGGGGCCGTGCCAGAGCACGCAGGTGTGGCCGTCGTCCTCCAGCAGCAGTTGCGAACTGCGCGCGAAGGCGTAGGGAAGCGGGTGGCGCATGGCGTGGCGGAGAAGTCGGGGGACGGGAATGTCCGGTTACTGCGGGTTGTAGGCGCCTGCGTCGGCCGCCGCCGGGGCGCGTGCGGGTGCCTGCGCGGGCGCCGGGGCTGGCGGCACGAGTGGCACCAGCGGCGCGGGCGGGGCGCTGCGCACGGCAGGCGCCTCGCCCTGCGGCGTGGCCGCGGGAGCCGGTGCGGGCGAAGGCGCGAGCGGCGGCAGCACCGGGGCCCCGGACACCGCACGCATGACCGTGCTGGGTGCCGGCTGGGTGTTCTGCTGCAGCGCGCGGATGGCCTCGTAGCGGTCCATCATCAGGGCATCGCTGGTGGCCGTGTCCCGGATCACCACCGGCCGCAGGAAAACCATCAGGTTGGTTTTCTGGCGCCTGCGGTTCTCGTTGCGGAAAAGGCCACCCACGACAGGCAGGTCGCCCATCAGCGGCACCTTGTCCTGGCCCATGGAATAACGGTCTTCCAGCAATCCGCCCAGTACGATCACGTTGCCGTCATTCACCAGCACCGTGGATTCGATCGAGCGCTTGCTCGTCGTCGGGCCATTGACTGCGTTGGCCGTGCCGTCATTCACTTGCGACACTTCCTGGTATAGAGACAGCTTGACCGTTCCGTTCTCGTTGATCTGCGGGCGCACACGCAGCATCAGTCCCACGTCCTTGCGCTCCACCGTCGTGAATGGGTTCACGGTGCTGCTGCCCGTGGTATTGGCATACGAGCCGGTCACGAACGGAACGTTGTTGCCGATGATGATCTGGGCTTCCTCGTTGTCCAGCGTCATCAAATTGGGGGTGGACAGAACATTGGCGTCCCCCGTGTTCTCGAGGAAGTTCGCGAGTGCTCCAAGGTAATAGTTGCCATTGATGCGCGGCGCAATGGCAACGTTCAGCCCTTTGCCCAGCCCGGACGCACTGCTGGCAATGCTCGTGGCATTTCCGGTCGCAGCAGCCAGCGCAAGGTTGAGGATGTTGGCGTTTCCGCCGGTGGTGGATGCCGAAGAATTGGTGCCGATGACACCGATGGTGCCGTTGCCGTAGTTGCCCATCACCCCCTGCCACTGGATGCCGAATTCGGCCACCTTGTTGGCGGATACCTCGACGATCAGGCTCTCCACCAGCACCTGCGCGCGCCGGCCGTCGAGCTGGTCGATCACTGCCCGCAACTGCCGGAACTGCGGCTCGGGCGCGGAAATGATGAGCGAGTTGGTGGAGGGGTCGGCCTGGATCTGCCCGCCCGTGGAGGGCTGGTTGCTGTTCGCGTTGTTCAGGCTGCCCGCGCTGCTGCCCAGGCCACCGGCGCTCGAGCTGCCGCCCGTGCCGCCCATACCGCTGCTGCTGCCGGTCTGCATGAGCCCCGAGCCCGAGAGCCCGGTGGAGCCGGTGCCCGAACCGCCGCCGGAAGAGGTCGGGCCGGAAGAGGACACTGCGCCCCCGGAGCTGCTGCCCATGGAGGCCGCCAGCGCCGCGCGCAGCGTGGTCGCGAGCTTGGTGGCATCCGCATTCTTCAGGTACACCACGTGGATGTTGCCCGACGCTGCCGCGCTCCCCACGACCGGCGCCTGGTCGAGCTTGTCCACCAGCGTGCGCACCAGCGCGAGGCGGGCGGGATTGGCGGCCCGCACGATCAGCGAATTGCTGCGCGGCTCGGGCAGCAGCGTGGTGCGGTAGGCCGTGTCGCTCTGCCCCGGGATGGCGCCGGCCGTGCCCGTCGCGGTGCCGGCCATGCCGGGCGTGCTGCCCGTGCCCTCCACCAGGCGCGACACCAGCGGCGCGAGCTCGCTCGCCACCGCGTTGCGCAGCGGGATCACTTCCACATCGCTGGCGTTGGACACGTCCATTGCCGCCACGATGCGCGCGATGCGCTGCAGGTTGTCGGCATAGTCGGTCACCACCAGCGAGTTGTTGCCCGGGTTCACGTTGATCGTGTTGTTGGGGCTGATGAGCGGGCGCAGCACCGGCACCAGGTTGGCCGCGTTCTCGAAATTGAGCTTGAAGATCTGGGTGACGATCTGTCCGCCGCCCGGCGCGCTGCCCGAGCCGCCCTGGGTGACCGTCACCGATCCCGACTGCAGCTTGGCATCCGCTTCGGGAACGACCTTGTAGAGGCCCGCGGACTCCACCACCGTGAAGCCCTGCAGGCGCAGGGCCGCCAGGAACTGCTGGAAGGCCGCGGCCGGCGGGACCGCCCGTTCCGTGACCAGGGTGAGCTGGCCCTTCACGCGCGGGTCCACCACCACATTGCGCCCGGTGATCGTGGCCATGGTGCGGGCCACCGCCTCGATGTCGGCACCGGCGAAGTTCAGCGTCACGGGTTCGCCCGGGCGCACGCTGGAAGGCGCCGCGCCGGTGGCCGTCTGGGCGTTCAGCGGGCCGCCGGCAGCGGCGAGCATGGCGCCGGCGGCGATGGCGTGGAGGGCAAACCGCAGGCGCTGCGAATTCATGGAAGTCATAGGGGTCAACCCACGGTGATGAGGGAGCGGGCGCCCGTGCGCCGTCCGATGATGTTGAGAAGATTCGAGAGCAAGGCCTCGCGCTCCGGCGCGGCCGTGGCCTCGCCCTCGAAGCGCAGGCGCTGGCCGATCCAGCGGCCGCTGCCGGTGAGGCGCAGCGCACCGTCCAGCGTCGCGAGCGACAGCGTGGTCACCTCGCCGCCCTGCAGCGTGAGCCGGTAGCTGCCCATCGGGCGCAGCGTGGACAGGCGCGAGGACATGCCCAGCGCATCCAGCTGCGCCTGGCCCGCGATCACGACGCGCCCTGCGGCGCTGTCCATCGCCAGGCCCTGCGTGCGCAGCGCCAGGCGGCCCTGGGGCTGCAGGGTATTGAAGGGGGTGCCCAGTCCCGACAGCACGGCCGCCGGCCACTGGCTCTGCCCGTCGGCCACGGCCACGTGCACGCCGCCCCAGCGCAGCGCGACGCGGGCCGCGATCGGAGCGGCCGTGCAGCAGTCCGCACGCATTTCCGCGCGCAGCCCCGTCCAGGTGGGCCGCAGCGTCCAGTGCAACTGCCCGGGCAGCGCCGCGCGGTCGGCACTGCCCTGTCCGCCGGTCAGCACCAGCTGCGCCGAGCCGGTCCAGACCGTGCCGCGCGCCTGGGCGAGCAGGACCTGCCCACCGCTGGCACGCTCCACGCCCGAGGCCAGCCAGGCTGCGGGCGCGAAAAGCACCAGCGTGGGGAGCGCGCCCAGCAGGCAGCCGGTCACCGCCCAGAGGCGTGGGGACCGGGGAGGGCGCTGCACGCCAGGGCGGATGGATCGGGTGGTGCGGGGCACGGTGGGCGGGGAGTATCGGGAAAGGGGCCGTTGCAATAGAAATCCGGGATATCGGTACGGCCGGCCTACCGTGCGGGAAGGGCCAGCACCAGCGTACCGTCCCAGCGCGGCATGGCGCCCTCTGGCGCTGCCGCAGCAGCCGGCTGGCCAGCGCTGGCGGCTGCCGTTCCCGGCGCGGCCAGGGCGGCTGCGCGCTGCGGCGAGGTCGGGCCAAGCACCGCCGGTCCGGCGGGCTGCGGTGCCGCCGCCGCGCTGCGGGCCAGCCGCGCCTCGACGGGTACGGCGCGGGCGTTGCTGCGCGCCTGCGACAGCCATTCGGCCACGTGGTCCGCGGGCGCGGCCTTCAGCGTGACGGTCGCGCGGTCGCCCAGGATGTTGATCTGCGCCTGCGTGCCCAGGCGCTGCGACAGCGACGTGCGCAGCGCCTGCGATGCGTCGCCGGCCGGTGCGGCGGGAGCGGCCTGCAATTGCAGGGCTTCCGACTGCAGGGCCTGCATGCGCTGCAACTGGGCGTCCAGTGCGGCATGCTGCGCCGGTGCCTCGCGCAGCGTGCGCAGCGCTGGCGCCAGCGCCACCCACCAGAGCAGTGCCACCGCCACGACCGTGCCGGCCGCGAGCACCAGCGACTGTTCGCGCGGAGCCAGTGTCTTCCAGCGCGCACGCAGCGCTTCGGCGCGGGATGCGGAGGCCGCGGAAGGGGAGGGAGACCGTGCCGGTTTCATGGGTGTGCCCCTTCGCGCAGCAGCACCGCGCCATCCTGCAGGCTGGCCTGGTAGCCGGCGGCGGCCAGGCGTTCATTGGTCGTGGAGAGTTCCTCGGGCTGCAGTTCGATGCCGCGCAGCCGCAATTCCCCGGGTGCATAGTCGATCGCGGTGGGCAGGCGCCCCGCGGGCAGCGCGGCACCCGCGGACGCGAGCATCGGCTCCAGGTCGCGGGCCGAGACCCCGCCCGCCTGCTGCCGCAGCCGGGCCACTTCGCGTTCCATCTGGACCGGCGCATCGACCACCACCTGCACCTGCGGAAAGGTCTGGGTAAGCGCGTTGCGCACGCCGGCCTGCTTGCCGGCGAGCGCCTGGCGCTCCTGCCAGGCCCAGGCGTTCAGCCCGACCACCTGCGCCGCCACGCACACGCCCAGGGCCCAGCGCGCGGCCCGCCATTGCGGCGCCCGCGCGAAGGCGCCGAAGGCCGTCGCGGTCTTGCGCAGCGTGCGCGTGCGGCGGTTGCTGGCGAACTCGAACTGCGCCAGGTCCCACGTGCCGCGCGCCGCTGCCAGCGCGCGCTGGCTCACCGTATGCAGTACCGCGGGGCGGCCGGTCATCTGTTCGGCGAGCCGGGCTACGGCCGGCTCCGCCTGCAGGGGGGGCGGCGTCTCGCCGCCGTCCGCACCGGCTGCATCGGCGGTGCGCGAGGCGCCCGTGAGCTGGAGTGCGGCAGGCGACAGCGGCAACACGGACGGTACGGCCTCCGGGCCCTGTCCGGTGGCCACCAGCAGCGGCTCCTCGGGCGTGCCGATCACGTAATACGCGGGCGTCTCCCCGGTGCCCGGTGCGAACTCGGGCACCACCCGCTGCACCGGCCGGCCCGCGGCCTCCAGGGCCTGCAGGGCCGCGCGCAGCCAGTTCCGGTCGCACACGGCCACCCAGGCCGGCACGCCTGGCCGCGCGCCCGGCTCCAGCGCGAAATGCAGTTGCGCGGGATCGTCCAGGAGCCGCTCTTCCAGCAGCCCTTCGAGCACCGCGCGCAGCCGCGGCGCCTGCGCACCCTGGGGCAGCGTGACGCGCTGCCATGACAGGGCCTGGATCGGCACCACGGCGACCACCTCGCCCGCCCGCCCCGGGTCGGGAAGCAGGGACGCGCGGGCGCTGTCGTGGCGGGTGGCGGCGTGGCCGTCCGTGGTCAGCGTGTAGCCGTATTCGGTGGCCGGCCCGGGGGCGCTGCCCTGGGGCAGGAAAAGGACGAGGGTGCTCATGGGTGGAATTCGCGGGCCATTTTAGGGGCGCTGCATGACGGCAGGTCCGGCACCTGCGCAGGTCATCGTGCGGCGGCGGGGCTCCTCACGAACGCGCCGCGCTCGCGCCATAACGTGCGCGCCGTGGAGCCGGCCTTGTACACCAGCGAGCGCTCCTCCACGACGGTGTCGCCCAGGCGCAGGCGTCCCCGCACTTCGTAGTACGAGGACATGGTCGAGTGGGTCTCCGGCGGGATCTGCAGGTTGCCGCCCAACTGCCGGGTGGCGTCCGCGGTGGTTTTGAAGTGCTGCGACTCCCGCGCCTGCACCAGCCGCTGCGCGCCCGCCATGTCCAGCCCTTCGATGCTGGCCTGCAGCACCTGCGCGCTCGCGGTATTGAGGTTGACCGGCGTGCGCCGCGGCAGCAGGGTCGCATACGGCTCCAGCGCTGCGACCGTGGACGCCGACAGCCCCAGCCACGTGAGCTGCGTGAAGCTGCGGGGCATGAGCGGAACGGAAGCGAGGTCGGCCGGTGCGGCGGCGGGCGCCTCCGTGCCCGTGGCGGTGCCCGCGCCGGTGTTGCCGGCTCCCGCGGCATTGCTTAGCGCCATCGCCTTGCGCAGCCCTTCCGCGAGCTGCTGCAGCTCCTGCTGCGGCAGCCCCAGCGCATCGAACAGGCGGCCGAACTGGCGCAGGGCGGGCGCGGATACGGTGGCGCCCTCGACCAGGTTGTACACATTGAGCCGCGACTGCAGGTCCGTGATCTGCCCCGACAGGAAGGCGTTGGCAGTGTCCGTGCTGGCATCCGGCTCGGCCGCCGCGCCTTCGGGCCCGGCCGCGAGGAAGGTGGACAGCCGCGCCTCTTCCAGCGGAACGGCCCAGGGTTCCGCGAGGTGGTCCGTACCGTCCCCGCCCCGCGCGAACAGGTCTTCGCGCAGGATCAACCGCGACCAGTCGAGCGCACCGACCAGCAGCCAGGCCGACTGCACCCGCGCCCGCTCGGCGGACTCCACCTCGACGGCGCGCCATTGCTGCCACATCGCCGCTGCCGCGAAAGTGGCCACCAGCGCCACGGTGAGCATCGCCGCGAGGAGCGCCGCCCCATGCTGGCGCATGGCGCCCGTCCTGCCGCCGCCGCGCCGCGTCACGACTTGCCTCCGCCATTGGTGGGATTGACCCAGTCCCGGGTGATCGTGCCGGCGAGCGCGCGCCCCGGCGGCAGCACGATCTGCAGGCGCACTCCGTCGGGAATGTTCGTCGGGGCCGTCGGCCCCATGGTCTGCGGGGTGGGCGCCGTGGCGCTGCTGGACAGCCCGTTGTACCAGGCCCCGTCGCGGTAGTAGAAAAGTCGCCAGTCCTGCAGCGGCATCAGCACGGTTTCCCCGCGCTCGGCCCCGGCGTTGCCCGCTCCGCCCGAGCGCGCCCACAGCGCCGCGCGCTGCCAGGCCGTGTTCCATTCGCCCAGCGTGCGCAGCGGGGACGACTGCCAGCGCAGCCACTGGTCCGTGCCGTTCACCGCGCGCCGGGCCCAGGCCACCACGTAGGCTCCTTCGTCCGGCGTGCCACTGCCCCGCCGCGTCAGGCGCAGCACCTGCCCGTCCCAGTCGATGGGCGTGGTCTGGTCCATGGCCTGCAGCGCATCCAGGTCCGCAGTCCACTGCGCCAGCGCGGCCTCCACCACCAGCAACTCGTCCCCGCGCGCCCGCGTCTGCTCCTGCGCCCGCGCCATGCCATCCAGGCCGCGCCAGCTCATGAGCGCCAGCAGCGACATGATTGCGATCGCGACCAGCAGCTCCACCAGCGTGAAGCCGGCGGCATGGCGCGGAGCGCGCATACTGAGGTTCCAGAGGGCAAAGCCATGCCGACGGGGTACGCTACCTGCACGGCCTTCCTTGTCCGAAGGCCGCGGAGCAGGCCATGCCGGCAGACGCCGTGGATCGGGCTTTGCCCGGCCACTGGCGGCGTCCCCCTCGGGGGGAAGGCGCCGGAGGCGACTCAGGGGGGGCATCAGTACCTCCCCACGATCGTGGACAACCGCAGCACCGGCCCCGTGGCATCGAAAACCTGCGCATCGACCCGGCGGAATTGCGGGTTGGGCGTCGGCCGCACGCCCACCGCCACGTCGTAGCGCAAGCCGGCCTGCTCGCAGGGCACGGTGCTGTCCCCGATGGAGGGCATCTGGCGCGCGAGCCGCACCTTCACGAGTTCGTTCTCCGCGCAGATGTGCGCGAGCATCACGTCGGCCTGCCGCGCGGCATTGCGGGCCAGCGCCGAGGTGGCCTGCGTGCCGGCCGTCAGCGCGATCGCCACGATGGCCAGGGCCACCAGGACTTCGACCAGCGTGAAACCCGTGGCCGGTGCCCGGCCACGGCACCGGCGCGCGGGGGGCACCCGCCGGGTCATTGCACCGTCTCCGCCGTGAAGGGGCGCAGGCCGTCGGTGGCCACGCGCACCGAGCGCCCGGGATGGGACTGGCTCGCGAGCACCACCTGCTGCGGGGGGATCAGCGGTTCGGGGCCCAGCTGCAGCAGCGCGGGGCCGACCACGTAGGTCGAGGGATCGAGCCATGCGCCCGGGGCCGGGTTGCCGGGCAGGCCCTCGAACCGGAAGCTTCCGCCGACGGCACGCCAGCGCACCGGCGCACCGGACGCGCGGGACTGGGCCCGGCCCGCTTCCAGCAGTGCTGCGAGGCGCTCGCCTTCGCGCTGCAGGGCCGTCTGGCCATCGTCCCGCAGGGCGAAGCCCACGCCGGCCGTGGCGATGGCGATCAGCGAGATCACCACCAGCAGTTCCAGCAGCGTGAAGCCCCGGGCGCCGCGGCTTGTGCTGCCGGGGGCAGGGCCCGTGCCATTGCAGGGGCCGCGGTTCCGGCGCTTATTGCCAGCTGCCGATGTCGGCATTCTTGCCCTCGCCGCCCGACTGCCCGTCGGCGCCGAAGGACATCACGTCCACTTCGCCCTTGATGCCGGGATTCAGGTACTGGTAGGGCCGGCCCCAGGGGTCGTTGGGCAGCTTTTCGAGATAGGGGCGCCAGTTGCCGGGAACCGGGCCGTTCGTGGGCCGGGCGATCAGGGCCTGCAGCCCCTGTTCGGCGGTGGGATAGCGCTGGTTGTCCAGGCGGTAGAGCTTCAGCGCCTGCACGATGTTGGTGATGTCGGTGCGCGCCGCGGTCACCCGCGCATCGTCTGCACGGTCGATCACGTTGGGCACGATCAGGGCGGCCAGCACCCCGATGATCACCAGCACGACCATCAGCTCGATCAGGGTGAAGCCGCGCGCGATCCGGCTGCGGGCGTTCCTGGCGCGCCGTGCGATGGCGCCTGCGTTGCGGGAGATCACGGTCTTCTGAAAAGTGGGAGACATATCCGGTCAATGATAATCGTGACATGGTGACAAACACATCCGGCCCCTGGGGCGTTCGGCTCGGCACGCTCGCCCTGTGGGTGCTCGCAGGCGCCAGCGTGGTTTTCTGGGGGCTCCGGCTGGCCGTCCGGCCGGCCCCCATCGCCGCCCCCGTGGCGGCACCCGCACCGGCGGCGCCGGATGCCCAGGCGCTCGCGCGGCTGCTGGGCGCGGGCCCGGCCGCCCCCAGCGCGCCGGCTGCACGCGAGCCCAGCCGCTTCGCCCTGCAGGGGGTGCTCGCCGGCACGGCCAGTGGCGGCGGCGCGGCCCTCATCGCCATAGACAGCCAACCCGCGCGTCCGTTCCGTCTCGGTGCCACCGTGGCCGAAGGCCTGGTGGTGCAGTCCCTGGGCCGCAGGCAGGTGCGCCTCGGTCCGTCCCGGGGCGGCGAGGCCACGGTCACCCTCGAAGTGCCTGAAAAAGGAGGCGAGGCAACGGGTGTAACAACCGTCGCACCCTAGGCTGCCACCGCCTTTTTTTGCAGGTTCACGCGGAATCCGCGCCGCCGATCTCAAGGCACTTCCAGGTGCCATAGCCGGGGGCTTCCAGTGGCCATTCGTCGGCGCGCGGCGCACGGAGCGGCTGCTCCAGCAGCCAGTGCACGCAGCGCGCGACGCCGGCATGCGTGATCCACACGACGTCGGCAGCGTGCGTTTCGCGGGCCTCCCGCAGGGCGGCCCGCACGCGTGCCAGCACCTGTTCCAGGCTTTCACCATCCCCTGGTGCGTGCCCTGCGAAGTCGGCCATCCATGCATCGATGGCCGCGCGCCCGACGGCATCCCAGGAGCGCCCCTCCCAGGCCCCGAAGTCCATTTCCACCAGCCGCGCGTCCGGCTGCGGGGAGAGGTCGGAACGCAGGGCCTGCAGCGAACGTGCCAGCGCCGTGCAGCGCGCGAGCGGCGAATGCCGGACGGGCAGGGCGGTGGCGGGCAGGGCGGATGCCAGGCGGCCCGCGGCATCGGCGGTGGCCTGCGCGTCCGCCGCCACATTTAGCGAGCCATAGCAGATGCCTGCGTCCACGCAGGGCGCGGCATGCCGCACCAGCCAGAGACGCACGGACCGGGAGCTCATGTGGCCGGGGTGCCGGCCGCCGCGGCGCATCCCAGGTAGAACGCGATCTCGGCCACCTGCTGCACGGCCCCCAGGCAGTCTCCCGTGAAGCCCTGCAGGCGCCGGGCGAACCATGTACGCAGCGTCCAGGCGGCCAGCCCGCTGGCGCCCAGCGCCGCCAGGGCGGAGGCCGGGCCCAGCAGCCAGCCCGCCAGCACCAGCGCAGGTGCGGCCCAGCAGCCGGCCGCCAGCAGCGCGCCCAGCGTGATCCGGTCTGCCAGCGGCTTGCTCTTGGATGTGGCCTCATTGCCCACATGGGGCAGGGTGCGCACCAGCAGCAGCGGCCAGAAGCGGGACACCACGTGCGCGCCTGCCAGGGCCGCGAATGCCACGGCCAGCCCGCGGTGCCCCAGCATCGCCAGCAGCGCCAGCTTGCTGGCCAGGGCCAGGCACAGGGCCATGGCCCCGAATGCGCCGATGCGCGAATCCTTCATGATGTCCAGGGCCCGCCCGCGATCCGCGCTGCCGCCCAGGCCGTCCGCCACGTCCGCCAGTCCATCCTCGTGGAAGCCCCCGGTGAGCACGACGGTGGCCGCGGTGCTGAGCGCCGCGCAGGCCAGCGCGGCATAGGGCTGGGAGCCGAACAGCAGGTGGAGCGTGCCGTACACCACGGCCGCCACGGCCGCCACGATCCAGCCCACGCCCGGGAAATGCGCGGCGCTTGCCCGCAGCATGGCCGGGCTGAAGCCCACCCAGTCGGCGCACCGCCCGGTCACGGGGATGCGCGTGAAGAACTGCACGGCCAGCAGGAAGTGGCGGAGTGCCTGCATGGCGGGGTGGTGGGCGCCTGTCGTGTGTGGAGCGTCAGCCCCGGCCCGCGGACGCCTGCAGGAACAGCCGGTACGCGGGGTTCTGCGTTTCTTCCACGTAGGGGTAGCCCAGCGTTTGCAGGAAGGCGTCGAAGGCCTGCGCGTCGCCCGCCGGCACCTGCATGCCCACGAGGATGCGGCCGTAGTCGGCGCCCTGGTTGCGGTAGTGGAAGAGGCTGATGTTCCAGCTCGGCTGCATCATGCTCAGGAATTTGAAGAGCGCGCCCGGGCGCTCCGGGAAGATGATGCGCAGCAGCCGCTCGTCCTGGGCGAGCCCGGAACGGCCGCCCACGAGGTGCCGCAGGTGCTCCTTGGCCAGTTCGTCGTGCGTGAGGTCCAGCGCCTCGAACCCGTGGCGCTGGAAATTGCGCGCGATCTTCTCCGACTCGCCCTTGCCATGCGTGGCCAGGCCGACGAAGACATGGGCCTGCGACGCATCGCTGATGCGGTAGTTGAATTCCGTCACGTTGCGCGGGCCGCCGGGCAACTGGCCGACCACTTCGCAAAAGCGGCGGAAGCTCCCGCGCTCCTCCGGGATCGTCACCGCGAGCAGCGCCTCGCGCTCCTCGCCCACTTCGGCACGCTCCGCGACGAAGCGCAGGCGGTCGAAATTCATGTTGGCGCCGCACAGGATGGCGGCATAGGTTTCCCCGCGGGTCTTGCGCTCGGCGACGTACTGCTTGATGGCCGCCACCGCCAGCGCCCCGGCGGGCTCCACGATGCTGCGCGTGTCCACGAAGATGTCTTTGATCGCCGCGCAGACGGCGTCAGTATCCACCGTGATGAATTCGTCCACCAGCCCGCTCGCGACGCGGAAAGTCTCCTCGCCCACCAGCTTCACGGCCGTGCCGTCCGAGAACAGGCCCACGTCGGGAAGCGCCACCCGGCTGCCGGCAGCGACCGAGCGCACCATGGCGTCGGAATCGTTCATCTGCACCCCGACGACACGGATGTCCGGCCGCACGGCCTTGATGTAGTTGGCCACCCCGCTCACGAGGCCGCCACCGCCGATCGCCACGAACACCGCGTCCAGCCGGTTGCTGCCCAGGCTCTGCAGCTGGCGCAGGATTTCCATGGCGATGGTGCCCTGGCCGGCGATCACGTCCGGATCGTCGAAAGGATGCACGAAGGTCAGGCCCTGCTCCTGCTGCAGGCGAGCGGCGTGCTCGTAGGCGTCGGAGTAGCTGTCCCCGTGCAGCACCACTTCGCCGCCGAGCGTCTTCACGGCGTCCACCTTGAGTTGCGGCGTGGTCGTGGGCATCACCACCACCGCACGCGTGCCCAGGCGCCTGGCGCTCATGGCCACGCCCTGCGCATGGTTGCCGGCAGAGGCGCAGATCACGCCCCGCTGCAACTGCTCCGCGGACAGGTGGGCCATCTTGTTGTAGGCCCCGCGCAGCTTGAAGCTGAACACGGGCTGCTGGTCCTCGCGCTTGAGCAGAACCGTGTTGTGCAGGCGGCGGCCCAGCGCGCGCGCGGGTTCCAGTGCCGACTCGACGGCCACGTCGTACACGCGCGCCGTCAGGATCTTCTTGAGGTAGTCGGCGGGCGTCAGGGCGGGGGAGGGAGTCTTCGTCATGGATGCGTAGGCTGCGGCAGGGCCGACATCATAGGCCTTTGCCCCCGCCGGCCTGCCGCAGCCCGGCGGAGCAAAAAAAACGGCCCCGGATCGTGAGATCCGGGGCCGAATCCATCCTTTGAGGAGATGGAGGAGACAATAGACGCGTCGGGTAGGTCTTTCAGACCCGCCAACCCTTTCGGGCAACGCATGGGGCAAGTGTAGCGCAACCGATGCTGCGATGCAGCAAAATTGCGGTGGTGCAGCCACAAAAGTTGTCAGGCTGCCAATTTGATGGGAAAAAACAACATGGAATGCACAGTCACCTGGACCGGCGCCTCGGGCACGCGCTCGGGCATGGGGTTCATCGCGGAAACCGGCAGCGGCCACATCCTGGCCATGGACGGCGCCCCCGATGCTGCCAACCCCGCCAACGGCGGTCAGAACTTCGCGCCCCGGCCGATGGAGACCGTCCTTGCCGGCACCGGCGGCTGCACGGCGTATGACGTGGTGCTCATCCTGCGGCGGGGCCGCCACGATGTGCGCGGTTGCAGCGTGAAGCTCAGCTCGGAGCGCGCGGACACGGATCCGAAGGTGTTCACCCGCATCCACATGCAATTCACCGTCACCGGCAAGGCTTTGCCGCCCGCCGCGGTCGAGCGTGCCATCGCCATGAGCCACGAGAAATACTGCTCCGCGAGCATCATGCTGGGCAAGACGGCAGAGATCACCACCGGCTTCGACATCGTGGAGGTCTGAGCCCGTCCCGTACTCTCTATATATGGTGCGCCGTGGCCGTCATTACCCGGGCCGCGGCGGCCATGAGCACCCGGGCCGGTGCGGGCAGGTCCGTCGCGCCGGCGGCTCGTGCGTCGTCCGCATGCCGCTGCTCGTCGGCCTGCATGCGCTCGATCACCGCCAGGGAGGGGGCGTCCTGCGCCGGCATGCGGTCCAGGTGCCCCTGCAGATGGCGCGCCACCTGGTTTTCCGTCTCCACCACGAAACCCAGGCTCGCGGCATCGCTGACCTGGGCCGCTGTCCAGCCGATCGCGAATGCGCCCGCGAACCAGAGCGGATTCAGCAGGCTGGGCCGGCTGCCCAGCGCGTCGAGGCGTTCGGCCGTCCAGGCCAGGTGATCGGTTTCCTCGCGGGCAGCCTCCAGCAACCGGGCGCGCAGCGCCGGGTCGCGCGTGACGGCGGCCTGCCCCATGTAGAGAGCCTGCGCGCATACTTCGCCCACGTGGTTCACCCGCATGAGCGCGCCGGCCTCGCGCCGCTGGGCGGGCGACAGGTCGCCTTCCGGCAGGCCTTTGGCGGGCGACGGCTGCGCGGCGCGGGGTCGTGCGAAGAGCGTGCGCAAGGCGTTGTCCGCGGCTATCAAGAGCTTGTCCATGGCGATGAATGTCGATGGCAGAAGGGTTGGATTGCTGCAAAAAGAGTAGCGGAAGGCCCCGGTTCCATCGCGTCCTATCTCAATTCCAGGGAACCTTTTTGTGTGTTGCGATGCTGCAACGAAATAGGGCTTTCGGGGCGATTGTGCGGGAATTCCTTTGCGAAACGGAACGGCCTCTGTTGCAATAAGGGCAACTTCCCCACCAGGAGGTTGGCCCGGGGTTGGCGGACTGCGCCTGTAGTGCGTACCAGCCCCCCGAACCGGCGCCCTCGTTTAACCTTGGAGTAACTCGCAATGAAAAAATCCCTGATTGCCCTGGCCGTGCTGGCTGCTTCCGGCGCTGCAATGGCTCAATCTTCCGTCACGATGTTCGGTATCGTCGATACGGGTGTTGCCTACATCAACAACGCCAACTCTGCTGGTCAGAACGTGTACGGCCTGACCACCAGCGGCAACGCCACGAGCCGTCTGGGCTTCCGTGGTACGGAAGACCTCGGCGGTGGCCTGAAGGCTGGCTTCTGGCTCGAAGGCGAGATCTTCGGCGACAACGGCAACGCCAACGGCTTCAACTTCCAACGCCGCTCCACCCTGAGCCTGGCTGGCAACTTCGGTGAAGTGCGCCTGGGCCGCGAACTGACCCCTTCGTACAACAAGGCCAGCAGCTATGACCTGTTCGGCCAGGCTGGTATCGGCCAGTTCCAAGGCTGGAACGAGTGGCTCGGCCTGAACGGCGCTACCAGCGTGACCGCTGACACGAACAACATCCGTTCGAGCAACATGGTCAGCTACTACACCCCCAACTTCGGTGGCTTCACCGGCGGCGTGGGCTATGGCTTCGACGAGCAAACCGTGGGCAAGGCTGGCCGTTACTTCGGTGGCTACGCTGCATACGACAACGGCCCCCTGAGCGTGACCGTGTCCTATGACCAACGCAACACCGGCTTCACGCTGGCTGGCGTTTCCGCTACCGGCAAGCACAACATCCTGACCGTGGGCGCTTCCTACGACCTGAACGTTGCCAAGCTGATCGCCATCGCCCAACAATCGAAGTACGAAGCTGACGGCTTCTCCGGCGACGCCAAGTTCAACAACTACGCCCTGGGTGCTTCCATGCCCGTCGGCGCTGGCGAATTCAAGCTGCAATACGCCCTGTACGACCAGAAGGCCATCGACTCCAAGGCACACCAGCTGTCCCTGGGCTATGTCCACAACCTGTCCAAGCGCACCGCTCTGTACGGCACCGTGGCTTACCTGAAGAACAAGGACAACTCCAACCTCGGCCTGGCCACCAAGGGCCTGACCGTTGCCGGCCCTGGCATCGGCAACAACCAGACCGGCGTGCAAGTCGGTATCCGTCACGCTTTCTGATGCATGGCTGGCTCTGCCAGCTTGACTCAGCAAGTCAAAAGCCGCTGCCCTCGGGCAGCGGTTTTTTTTTGTCACTTCGGTAACAGGAACTAAGGGAAAACGACTGTGGGTATGCCGCTAACGCATGTTCCGATGCAAGTCATTGATTTCTAGAATAAAAGTTCCTTCACCCTCCCGCAGAAAGAGACAACACATGCGTATTTCGTCTGTGAAAAAAACGGTGGCACTGACCACCCTGGCAGTAGCGGCTCCCTTCACGTTCGCGCAGCAGGCCGGCACGAGCAGCGTCCAGCTGTACGGCATCGTGGACATGGCGTATCGCCATACCAACAACGAGGGGCCCGCCGGTAGCCCGGGCGGTTCGCTGAGCCAGATGGTCGGCGGAGGCATGTCCCAGAGCCGTTGGGGCATCAACGTGACCGAAGACATGGGAGGCGGGCTGAAGGCCCTGGTCAACCTGGAAAACCGTTTCGGCGCCGACACCGGCACGCCGGCCACGCCGTACTTCCAGCAATCCTGGGTGGGCCTGCAGGGCGGCTTCGGCCGCGTGACGCTGGGCCGCCAATACAACATCCTCTTCGACCTGGTGACCAGCACGTATGCGTCCTACCCGTACTCGCCGTACATGGACGTCTACAAGCCCGAGATCGGTTTCGCGCTGGGTGCGCGTGCCGACAACATGATCAAGTACATGGCCGAGGTCGGCCCGTGGCGTGGCGGACTGCAGTATTCCTTTGACGAAAAGAGCGCCACGGGCGGCAAGACGGCCGGCGGCTACATCCGCTATGCGTCGGGCGGCCTGGCCGCCGGCCTGGGCTACCAGAACTACGAGTTCGCTTCCGGCAAGAAGATCGACGCCTGGACGCTGGGCGGCTCCTACCGCATGGGCAACTGGTACTTCAACGGCGGCTACGGCCAGAACAAGGTGGACGACGGGCTCACCGCCGTGGACCGTGCCGTGCTCTCCGCGATGTGGCAGGGCGGCATCAACGGCGGCTTCGGCGGCCCGGCCTTCCTGGCGGCCAACAAGCGCACGATCTACAAGATCGGCGCGGGCTACCAGATCACTCCGCAGATCAACCTGGGCGCGCACTACTTCCGTGCGGAGCAGAAGGGCAATACCGATCTCGCCAAGGCCAAGGCCGATTTCTTCACCATGGCCCTCGATTACGCATTCTCGAAGCGGACGGACGCCTACATCGAGGTGGACCACACCAAGCTCAAGGGTGACCAGGTCAGCCTGAACAACTACGCCGGCCAGGCCAACGGCGCCAAGTCGCGCACCGGCTACACCATCGGCCTGCGTCATCGTTTCTGATCCGTCCGCGGGTGGCGGGCTGGCGGTGTGATGCTGCCGGCTCGCCGGCACCTTTGGTGCGAAATCCTGCTTGAGCAGGCCTGCATGCCCTCCTGCCCGCCATGGGCCGGAGGGCATGCGTCCGTCTGGCCCGCCTGTTGCCCGTTGGCAGCCCCCGTATCCGTCGCTCGCCGGCAAGGCGCATGCCCGGTGTCCATGAAGCCGGCCTTGCCGGTCCCGGGCCGGGGCCGACAACCATCCGCGATGGCGCGGGTATTGCATGCAGTGGCCGTATGCCCTGCTAGCATGCCTGCTTCTCTGCCGCTCCTACGATGCTTGCCTTCATTCTGAGACGCCTCATCCAGGCCGTGATCGTCATGGTCGCGGTGGCCTTCATCTCCTTCATGCTGTTCCAGTATGTGGGTGATCCCGTCACCTTCCTGCTCGGGCAGGACGCCACGCCGGACCAGATCCGGGACATGCGGGCGGCACTCGGGCTGGACCAGCCCTTCATCGTGCAGTTCTGGCATTTCCTCGTGAACGCGGCGCAGGGCGAGTTCGGCCTGAGCCTCCGGCAGGGCGCCAAGGTGTCCAGCCTGATCGCCGAGCGGTTCCCGGCCACGCTGGAACTGGCGCTGGTCGCTGCCGTCCTGGCCCTGGTGGTCGGGGTGCCCATGGGCGTGTATGCGGCGCTGCGCCGTGGCACCTTCACGAGCCAGCTGTTCATGACGCTGTCGCTGCTGGGGGTGTCGCTGCCCACCTTCCTCATCGGCATCCTGCTGATCCTCGTGTTCGCCGTCCACCTGGGGTGGTTCCCCAGTTTCGGGCGCGGGCCGGTCACGCAGGTCGGCTGGTGGAGCACGGGCCTGCTCAATGCCAAGGGCTGGCACCACATCACGCTGCCGGCGGTGACGCTGGCCATCTTCCAGCTCACGCTCATCATGCGCCTCGTGCGCGCCGAAATGCTGGAGGTGCTGCGTACCGACTACATCAAGTTCGCCCGCGCCCGCGGCCTGTCCGACCGGGCCATCCATTTCGGGCACGCACTGAAGAACACGCTGGTGCCGGTGATGACGATCACCGGCCTGCAGCTGGGCGGCCTCATCGCCTTCGCCATCATCACCGAGACGGTGTTCCAGTGGCCCGGCATGGGCCTGCTCTTCATCCAGGCGGTGACGTTCGCGGATATTCCCGTGATGGCGGCCTACCTCTGCCTGATCGCGCTGATCTTCGTGGTGATCAACCTGGTCGTGGACCTGCTGTATTTCGCGGTCGATCCGCGGCTGCGGGTGGGCAAGGCCGGAGGGCACTGACATGGCGGTCGCAGCATCCAAGCCGGCACCGTCCGCAACACCCCGCCTGCGGGCCGGCGGCCGCGCCTTCGCCCACATCGCACAGTTCCACCCGGAACTGACCACGTTCCGGCGCGACCTGCATGCCCATCCCGAACTGGGTTTCGAGGAGGTGTACACGGGCTCGCGCGTGAAAGAGGCGCTCAAGGTGTGCGGGGTGGACGAGATCCACGACGGCATCGGCCGCACCGGCATCGTGGCGGTGATCCATGGCCGCAGCCGTTCCAGCGGCAGCATGATCGGCCTGCGGGCCGACATGGATGCACTGCCCATGTCGGAGCAGAACGAGTTCACCTGGAAGTCCTGCAAGCCCGGGCTCATGCATGGCTGCGGCCACGACGGCCATACGGCCATGCTCGTGGGGGCCGCGCGCTACCTTGCCGCCACGCGCCATTTCGACGGCACGGCCGTGCTCATCTTTCAGCCCGGCGAGGAGGGCTTCGGCGGTGCGCGCGTGATGATCGAGGACGGCCTGTTCGACCGCTTTCCCGTGCAGTCGGTCTATGCCATGCACAACTGGCCGGCCATGCGGCCGGGCACCATCGGCCTCAATTCCGGGGCGATGATGGCTTCTGCCGACCGCATCACCATCGAGATCACGGGCCGCGGAGGCCATGGCGCCCACCCCTACCAGACCGTGGACGTGGTGCTGGTGGCCGCCCACATCATCACTGCGGTGCAAGGCATCGTCTCGCGCAACGTGCGCCCGCTCGACAGCGCGGTGATCAGCCTGTGCGCGATGCAGGCGGGCGACCTGGGTGCCTTCAGCGTGCTGCCCGGCACGGCCACGCTGGTGGGCACGGTGCGCACATTTTCGCCCGCTGTGCAGGAGATGATCGAGCAGCGCCTCAAGGACCTGTGCAGTGCGGTGGCGCTGGGCTTCGGTGCCACGGCCACCGTACGCTACGAGCGCATCTATCCCGCGACCATCAATACCGAGAGCGACGCGCAGTTCGCGGGGGACGTGGCGGTGTCGATCGTCGGTGCCGAGAACGTGGTGCGCGACCTCGAGCCCAGCATGGGCGCGGAGGATTTCTCCTTCATGCTGCAGAGCAAGCCGGGCGCCTACCTGCGCATCGGGCAGGGCACCGGGCCCGGCCACAGCGCGCTGCACAACAGCCGGTACGACTTCAATGACGAAATCCTGCCCCTGGGCGCCGCGCTGCATGCGGGCCTGGTCGAGCAGGCGATGCCGCTGGCAGCGGTCTGAGGGTATGACGATGAATTTCTCACGCACGGCATTGCGCGCCACCATCGGCGCTTCCCTGGTCGCGGCGGCCTGTGCGGCCGGGGCGCAGACCATCCGCGTCGCCAACCAGGGCGACGCGCTGTCGATGGACCCGTATTCCCTGAACGAGAGCCTGCAGCTCAGCGTGACCGGCAATGTCTATGAACCGCTCGTGGGCCGCAACAAGGACCTGAGCCTGGCGCCGGCACTGGCGACGCGCTGGACGCAGACCTCGCCCACGGTGTGGCGGTTCGAGTTGCGCCGGGGCGTGCGCTTCCACGACGGCAGCCCGTTCACTGCCGACGACGTGCTGTTCTCGCTGGCGCGCACGCAGGCCGGCAGTTCTGACATGAAGACGTACACCAACGACTTCAAGGAAGTGCGCAAGGTGGACGACTACACGGTCGAGATCGAGACCAAGTCCCCGTATCCCATCCTGCCCGACGTCCTCACGCTGGTGTACATGATGTCCCGCAAGTGGTGCGAGGCGAACCAGGCCGTCGAGCCGGTGGACCGGCGCAAGGGCGTGGAGAACGCGGCATCGTTCCGGGCCAACGGCACGGGGCCGTTCCGGCTGCGCGAGCGCCAGCCCGGCGTGCGCACAGTGTTCACGCGCAACGCGCAGTACTGGGGCGCGATCGAGGGCAACGTGGCCGAGGTGGTCTTCACCCCCATCGGCAACGACGCCACGCGTGTCGCGGCGCTGCTGTCGGGCCAGGTGGATGTCATGGAGCCCGTGCCCGTGCAGGACATCGAGCGCGTGAACACGAGCCCTCTCACGCGCGCCGTGACCGGGCCCGAGTTGCGCACCATTTTCCTGGGCATGGACCAGAAGCGCGACGAGCTGCTGTATTCGAGCGTGAAGGGCAAGAACCCGTTCAAGGACAAGCGCGTGCGCCAGGCCTTCTACCAGGCCATCGACATCGAGGGCATCCGCAAGACGGTGATGCGCGGAGCATCCAATCCTTCGGCGCTGCTGGTCGGCCCGGGCGTCAACGGCTTCCAGCCCGACATCAAGCGGCTGCCCTACGATGCCGATGCGGCGCGCAAGCTGCTCGCCGACGCCGGCTATCCGAACGGGTTCGAGGTGGGCATGAATTGTCCGAACGACCGTTACGTGAACGATGCGCGCATCTGCCAGGCCGTGGCCGCCAACCTGGCGCGCATCGGCGTGAAGGTGAACCTGCAGGCGGAGACCAAGGGCACGTATTTCCCCAAGGTGCTGCGGCGGGACACCAGTTTCTACATGCTGGGCTGGATGCCCGCCACCTACGACGCGCACAACGCGATGAATGCGCTGATGGCCTGCGTGGACGACAAGGGCGCCGGGCAGTTCAACCTGGGCGGGTACTGCAATCCCAAGGTGGATGAACTCACGCGGCAGGTGCAATCGGAGACCGACAAGTCCCGGCGCGACGCGATGATCCGCCAGGCCTTCGAGATCCATGCGGCCGACGTGGGCCACATCCCGCTGCACCAGCAGGCGCTGGCCTGGGGCGTGTCGCGCAAGGTGGCGCTGGTGCAGATGGCCGACAACTTCATGCCGTTCAAGTGGATGAGCCTCGCGAAATGACGCGCTGATCCGTTCCGTTCGCGTGGATATGCCGCTGTGCTCCACGCCTTTTCCGAATCCCACGATGAAAAAAACGCTCTCCCGATGGCTCGACAGCGATGTCGGCTACAGCTTTCGCACCTCGCCCGTCGCCATCGGCGCCGCGGCGATCGCGGTGGTGTGCGTGTTCTGCTCGCTGTTCGCGGGCTGGGTGGCGCCGCACAACCCGTTCGACCTCACCACGCTCGAACTGAGCGACGCCCGGTTGCCGCCGGCCTGGAGCGACGGGGGATCCTGGAAGTATCCGTTCGGCACGGACGACCAGGGGCGCGACATCCTTTCGGCGTTGATCTACGGCGCGCGCATTTCGCTCGTCGTCGGCCTGGCATCGGTGGCGCTGTCGGTGGTGGTGGGTGTGGCCCTGGGGCTGCTGGCGGGCTTCAAGGGCGGCTGGATCGATGCGGTGCTCATGCGCCTGTGCGATGTGATGCTGTCCTTTCCAGCGATCCTGGTGGCCCTGCTGATCGCCGGGGTAGGCCGTGCGGTGTTTCCCAACGCGCACGAGTCGCTGGCCTTCGGCGTGCTGATCCTGTCCATCTCGCTCACGGGCTGGGTGCAGTACGCGCGTACGGTGCGCGGTTCCACGCTGGTGGAGCGCAACAAGGAATACGTGCAGGCTGCCCGGGTGACGGGCGTGTCGTCCTCGCGCATCATGAGGCGCCACGTGCTGCCCAACGTGCTCGGGCCGGTGATGGTGCTGGCCACCATCCAGGTGGCCACGGCGATCATCACCGAGGCGACCCTGTCCTTCCTGGGCGTGGGTGCGCCGCCCACGTCGCCCTCGCTCGGCACGCTGATCCGCATCGGCAACGATTACCTTTTCTCGGGCGAATGGTGGATCACGGTGTTCCCGGGCGTGATGCTGGTGCTGATCGCGCTCTCCGTGAACCTGCTGGGTGACTGGCTGCGCGATGCGCTGAATCCTCGGCTGCGCTAGACATGGAGCACAACCCCCTGAGCGGCTGCGCCGCTTCCCCCTTCTCTCGTCGCTGCGCGACGGGAATGGGGACGCCGCCAGCGCGGCGGGGCGGCCCTTGCGCGGCGGCCCTGGCCTGGGCCGCGCCGATGGCACGCGCCGTGCCGAATGCAACGGATAACGGATGGATGGCCTGCCATGTCCCTTCTTGAAGTCGAGAATCTCGTCGTCGAATTTCCGGGCCGCCGCGGCACGCTGCGGGCGCTGGACGATATTTCCTTTTCGATCGCGCCGGGCGAGATCCTGGGCGTGGTGGGCGAGTCGGGGGCGGGCAAGTCGCTGACCGGCGCGGCCATCATCGGGCTGCTGGAGCCGCCGGGCCGCGTGGCGGGCGGGCGGATCCTGCTGCAGGGCGAGCGCATCGACAACCTGCCGCCGCAGAAGATGCGCCATGTGCGCGGGCGGCGCATCGGTGCCATCTTCCAGGATCCGCTGACCTCGCTGAACCCGCTCTACACGGTCGGCCGGCAACTGGTGGAGACGATCCAGGCGCATCTGCCGGTGAATGCCGCGGAAGCGCGCCGCAGGGCGATCCAGTTGCTCAAGGACACGGGCATTCCCGCGGCGGAGCAGCGCGTGGACCACTATCCCCACCAGTTCTCGGGCGGCATGCGGCAGCGGGTGGTGATCGCGCTGGCGCTGGCGGCCGAGCCCCAGCTCATCGTGGCCGACGAGCCCACCACCGCGCTGGACGTGTCGATCCAGGCACAGATCATCCAGTTGTTGAAGAACATCTGCAAGTCGCGCGGCGCGGCCGTGATGCTCATCACCCACGACATGGGGGTGATCGCCGAGACCTGCGACCGCGTGGCCGTGCTCTATGCCGGCCGCGTGGCGGAGATCGGGCCGGTGCACGAGGTGATCAACCACCCGGCCCATCCCTACACGGCGGGGCTGATGGCGTCGATTCCCGACATGGCGCAGGACCGCGAGCGCCTGAACCAGATCGACGGCGCGATGCCGCGGCTCAACGCCATTCCACCGGGCTGCGCCTTCAATCCGCGCTGTCCCCATGCCTTCGACCGCTGCCGCGTGGAGCGGCCGGAACTGCTGCCTGCCGGACCCACGCGCGCCGCGTGCTGGCTGCATGCCGTCACGCCGAACGCCTCCGCAGCCATCCAGGAAGCCGTGTCATGAGCAACGCGATGCCCACCCCGAAGAACAACGCCGGCGCTCCGCTGGTGCAGGCGCATGACCTGGCCAAGACCTTCGATGTCTCCGCGCCGTGGCTCAACCGCGTGCTGGAGCGCAAGCCTCGCACGCTGCTGCATGCGGTGGACGGCGTGAGCTTCACCATCGAGAAGGGCAAGACGCTTGCGCTCGTCGGCGAGTCCGGCTGCGGCAAGAGCACGGTGGCGCGCCTGCTCGTGGGTTTGTACGAACCCACGCGCGGCGGCCTCACCTTCGACGGGCAGGACGCCCATGCGGCCTTCAAGGGCAGGGACGCGCGCGCCATGCGCCAGCGCATCCAGATGATCTTCCAGGACCCGTACGCGAGCCTGAACCCGCGCTGGATCGTGGAGGACATCATCGGCGAGCCGCTGCGCGAGCATGGTCTGATCACCGACAAGGCCCAGCTGCGGCAGCGCGTGGGCGAACTGCTGCAGTCCGTCGGCCTCTCGCCGCTGGACATGGCCAAGTACCCGCACCAGTTCTCGGGCGGGCAGCGGCAGCGCATATCGATCGCGCGGGCGCTGGCGACCGAGCCGGAGTTCCTGGTGTGCGACGAGCCCACGTCGGCGCTGGACGTGTCCGTGCAGGCGCAGGTGCTCAACATCATGAAGGACCTGCAGCGCGAGCGGCACCTGACGTACCTGTTCATCAGCCACAACCTCGCCGTGGTGCGCCACGTGAGCGACCAGGTGGGAGTGATGTACCTGGGGCGCCTCGTGGAGCTGGCGGACAAGCGCGAACTCTTCGCCGCGCCGCGCCATCCCTACACCCGCATGCTGCTGGATGCGATCCCGAAGATGCACGACACGGGCCGCGCCCGCACGCCCGTGCAGGGCGAGGTGCCGAATCCGCTCAATCCGCCGTCCGGCTGCGCCTTCAATCCGCGCTGCCCCCATGCCAACGACCGCTGCCGCACCGAGCGGCCGCAGCTCATCGACGACGGCGGCGTGCGCGTGGCCTGCCACGGTATCGAAGAAGGACGGATTCCGCGGGTGGCGGCCGGCGGCATGGCGGCTGCCGCCCTGGCCTGACGGATCGCTGCCGGCGGCGGCCGGGCAGGCGCCTGGCCTGCGTTGCTGCGGATAAGCAGGCGCGATCCATGCGCCGGGGGGGGCTTCGCTTTGGTGGAGGCGGTTTCGCCCGATGCGGCACGGAACCGTACGAGGCTGCCCACACTGGCGGGCCTGGCACGTGCGGCTTCGTTGCTCCCTCCATGATTCCTCCCTCGCGCATATCCGCGGCCTTGCCGGACCGGGCGGCCGGCCCCGGCGACTCCGGCCATGCACCAGCGCCCGTTCGCACCAGCAGCCCGATGCCCGGCACGCGCGCATACACGGACCTGCCGCGGAATGTCCGCAGGCGCACCGAAGCGGATGCGCCGGGCGCCCCGGCATCGGCCGATACCCGGCGGGCGCCGCTTCCGCAGGGCCGGGACCTGCCCCCTGATGTCGTCCGCGACATCGTCGGCCGGCTGGCGTCACAGTCCCATGGACACATCCGGGCCCGGACGATGCTGACGGTGGCCGCGATCCGCAAGGAGGTCTATGACGAAGTACGGCTCGCCCCGGCCATCATCGAGCCCCGCGCCAAATCGTTCATGGCGGAACGCACCATCCAGTTCCATTTCGGCAGTGTCGATCGCATGATCGAAAGCATCCGGCAGATGCACGACAAGGCGAGGGAGCCGGTGACCGCATGGCATCGTGAACAGGCTTTCTCGGACATGAAGCCGCTGCCTGCCAGGGATTGGCGCTGGATGCTCGGCGTGCCCCGGTCCGGCGGGGCACCATTCCGCGGCACACTGCAGGACATCGAAGAGCGGATCCAGATGTTCGGCGCGCTGGATGGCCGCCAGCGCATGGATGTGGTGGAGCGCATGCTCCACATTCCGGATGCGCAGGACCGTCGCAGTGCGCAGCGGCTCCTGGCGGCAGTGCTCGAGATGGCCGGGCCGGCGGAGATGCAGCAATGGAGCCGCCGGATCGAGGAAAAGCGCACCGAGATCCTGCACGAGGAGGCCGCGCGCCTCGAGCCTCTGCTGTCCGGCGAGGCCACGTACACGCGGGAAAGACTGACCGCGATGGAACTCGTCGAGCGCCAATTTCCCCTCCTGTTCTTCCGGAGCCGGAATACGGTTTTCGACCGCTTCATGGAAGGCCCGGACGATGTCGCGAAGCACGCGGGCCTGCGTGCCCTGGCCGGGCATCTCCATGCCCTCGATACGGTCCGCAAGGAGCGGCTGTTCGACGCCGTGGTGCCTGCGCTGTCGCCTTCAGGGACGCGGCCTCAGCGGGAGGCCCTGGAGCGCTTGGCGCTGCAGCTGGGCGAATTTTCCGACGCGAAACAGGCGGAGTTCGTGCAGCGGGTCATGGCGGATGGCGACACCGCCCGGCAGACGAAGATGCAGGGCTTGCTGCTGGGCGGTGTCGATGCGCGCGTGCCGGCCATCCTGCGCGAAGCGCTGCTGTCGGGCCTGGAGGCGCATCCGCCGGGAGTCGCCCGTGCCGCCGGAACCGCGGCGGCCATCGCGGAAGGTGCGGAAGGTGCGGGATTCGGGCATCTTCCGCCGCCGCAGCGCGAACGGCTGGCCCGAATGGGCTTTGCGGACATCCAGGCCGCCGGAGGGGGCGAGGCCCGCGGCCACCTGCTGCGCGCCCTGGCTTCGCGGTTCCATCATCTCGGTGCCGGCTCCCGCGGGAACACGATCGGCCTGTTGGTGGCGGGCGAATCTTCGCAGGACAAGGCTGCCGGCATCGCCCACGTCCTCGCGCAGGCCGGGGCGCGGATTCCGCAGGCCGGCGAAGCGCGACTCGTGCAGGCCTTGCTCGCGGGGCTGGATGGGCCAGGCCAGGTCCCGGTGGTGCTCAGGTCGCCCGGATTCGCCAGGCTCTCGCCGCAGCATCGCCAGGACCTCTTGCACGCCGCGGGCATCCAGGACCCCAGTCCCTGGGTGCCGGGTTTTCCGATGGAGGGCGGGGTGAACCACCCACGGGAATTCCTGAAAGCCCTGGTGCACGGCCTGTCCCACATGGATGCCGGCGCGCTCCAGGCGACCGTCGGATCCTTGCCGGAGGCCACGCAGCGGGAGATCGGCGCCGCCTTCGAGTTCGAACTCATGATGACCAATGTCTGGGACAGGAAAGAAGACCATGCCCTGCTCCAGGCCGGCCTCGACGTGTTCGAGGATGTCACGCCGCACCCCGCGGTGCGCGACGGCACCGACGCCACGCGCCGCAGGCTGCGGGCCCTGTCGCGGTTGCCGGGCGATGCGGAGGATGGACCGGGCGCGGGCGTCAGTTGAAGCGGCCGTGCGCCCCGCCCAGGCCGTAGCGGCCGGCCCCGAGCAGCATCACGGCGAGGGCGCCGAACAGGTACATGCCCTGCAGCTCCAGAGCCCAGCCGCCCTGCTGCGTCATCGTGAACAGCTGGCCCATGTGGACGAGGCCGATGGCCACCACCATGTTGACGAAGATGATGGCTGCGCCCGCGCGGGTGGCGATGCCGGCGATGACCATCAGGGGCGCCAGGATTTCACCGACGTACACGAGGTAGCCGAGGGCGCCCGGCAGGCCTGCCTTTTCCAGCATGCCGGTGATGAAGCCGGCGCCGTTCTGCAGCTTGAAGAGGCCGTGCAGCAGGATCAGCACGCCCAGCGCGAGGCGCAGCACGAGCTTGCCTGCGTCGTCCAGGGCTGGGGCCGCGGCCTGGGTGGCTGCGGAACCGGGGCGCAGGGGGTGGACGGGCCGGTGGGATGCGGTCGAGAGGGTCATGGCAGTGCTCCTGGCAATAGGGGGTGAGTCATCGATGCCCGCAGTGTGCGCGCCGCCGCCGGGGGGTGTCGGTGCGTTTTCGCACACTGTCCCCGCGATGTCTCCCGGAGCGTGTCGGAAGGCGCCGCGCCACTGGCCCGGCCGTGGACGACAGCATTGGCCCCCTCCGCTGACCGACCCTTGCCGCAGTGCCGGCCCCTCAGGCGGATGCCAGTGCCGGGCGGTACGCGTGCGGCAAGGCCGCCGCCCTGGCCGGACCGTGGGAACGCCGTTCCGTTGCCGCAGGGGCTGCCTGGGCCTGGAGCTTGAAGACCGCCACCAGCGTGTTGAGCTGTTCGGATTGCGACCGCAGGCTGGCGGCCGCGGCGGCGCTTTGCTCCACCAGCGCGGCGTTCTGCTGCGTCACCTGGTCCAGGTGGTTCACTGCTTCGCCCACCTGGCCGATGCCGCTGCTCTGCTCGGCCGAGGCGTTGGCGATCTCGCTGATCAGAATGCCGACCTGGCGGACCTGCGCGACGATGTCGTCCATGCTGCGGCCGGCTTCGCCGACCAGCTGGCTGCCGTTGCCCACCTTCGCCACGCTGTCCGTGATGAGCTCCTTGATCTCCTTGGCGGCCTGGGAGGAGCGCTGCGCCAGCGTGCGCACCTCGCTCGCCACCACGGCGAAGCCCCGGCCCTGCTCGCCGGCCCGCGCAGCCTCCACGGCCGCATTCAGCGCCAGGATGTTGGTCTGGAAGGCGATGGAATCGATGACGCTGGTGATGTCCGCGATCCTGTTCGACGAAGCCGCGATGGCTTGCATGGTCTCGACCACGCCGCCGACGATGGTGCCGCCCTGTTCCGCCGCCTGGGTCGCGCGGGCGGCGAGCTGGTTGGCTTCCCGCGCGGTGTCGGAATTGGTCTTCACGGTGCTGCTCAGCTCCTCCATGGAGGCCGCGGTTTCCTCCAGGCTGCTGGCCTGCTGTTCGGTGCGCTGGCTCAGGTCCGCATTGCCCATCGCGATCTCGGCCGCACCGGTGGCGATGCTCTCGCTGCTGTCGCGCACCTGGCCGACCATGGACACCAGCTGGCCGTTCATGTGCTGCAGGGCCTGCAGCAGTGCCGCGGGTTCGTCCCTGCCCTGGATGTGGAACGAGGACGTGAGGTCACCCTGGGCCACGGCCGACGCGACGGCCACTCCGGTGGCCAGTGGCTGGGTGATGGAACGCGTCACCACGACGGCCAATGCCAGGCCGCAGACGAGCGAGAAGGCAATGAGGACGCTGAAGACCAGGATGGCGCGGTCGTATCCGGCGCTCGCGGCGGCAGCAGCGGTGGCACCGCCGTCTTCGTTCAGCTTCACCAGTTGCGCCAGCGTTTCGGCCAAGTCGGAGAACAACTTTGCGGAGTCCCCGGTCGCGAGGGTGCTGGCCGCGGCTATGGAAGCACCGCCCTCGTCCAGCAGCGTCACGAGGCGGCGCTCGAGGATGCGGTAATTGTCCAGCTGCGCGCGGAAGACGTCGTAGAGTTTCTGTTCTTCGGGCGAAGAAATCAGCTTTTCATAGGCGGCCAGGCCACGTGGCAATTGCTCGTCCATCAGTGTCTTCTGGGTTGCCAACTGGCGCTGGCGACCTTCGGCGGTGGCTTCGAGCAGGCGTCGCAGGCTGGCCCGCCGGGCGCTGTTCAGCACGGCACGAACTTCACCGATGGCCCGGACGCTGGGCAGCCAGTTGGTACCGAGTTCGTTGGCGTGGTAGTTGATCGTCCGGATCTGGACGATGCCGAACAGTCCCAGGCCGAGCAGAAGGGCCAGCAGGGTGCCGAAGCCCAGTGCCAGTCGCGTACCGATCTTGACTTGTCGAAGGATTTGCATGGAGGACTCCCTTGGTTTGCAATTTTAATCATATTTATCAAACTTAATGCAATCTTACGGAAGGCCATTGTTTTTGTCATTTTTCCGAACGTGTCGAAATCCAACTCGTCAGTGAACGGCTGGTCTTCGCTAGTTCATCATCATGCTTGATGATGTTGGTTGTATTTCTTAAAATCATTTTTGCGGGATTTCCGAGATCAGATGTTCCCTCAGCACAGCCAGGATCTCGTCCGAGAGCGCCGGGCGCCCGGACGCCGTGGCCCGCGCCAGCACCATGCCGCCGACCATGGTGGCCAGCATCTGCATGGCACGCGCACGGCCCTCGGCGCTGGGTTCCGCGGATGGTCCCAGTCCTTCGGCCACCCGGGCAAATCGTTCGATGTTGCGCTCTATGCCCTGGGCGAACACCTCGGAAAGTTCGCCGCCCGCACGCGCGGCGTCCACTGCCAGCGCCGCGACCGGGCAGCCTTCGCCAGGATGGTCGCGGTGCTCTGGCGACAGGTAGCTCGCCACCCGGGCTGCCAGGCCTGCAGGCTGGTCGTTTGAAATCGACCATTCGAAAGCGAGAGCGCAGGCTTCGCGCACCAGTGCATCCTTGCTCTCGAAATGCCGGTACAGGCCACCGTGGGTGAGGCCTGCGCCGCGGGTGATCTCTGCCACCCCCACGCCTTCCAATCCATGCTCCCGGTACAGGCGTGCAGCCGTCTCCAGGATGTTCCTGCGGTTTGCGGAGGACTGCGCCTTGGACACTTTCATGGAAACTCCTTATTGATGACGTTTGTACGCAATGTGGCCGCGCCGGATTATGATGATGGATATCATCTTAATTGGCACGATCTTCCATGTTTTCTGCATCCACTCCCGCCATCGGCGACAGCGGCCACCATTCCCCTCCCATGGCGGGTCATCCGGGCAGGCCTCGCGTGGTCATCACCGGCATGGGCCTGGTATGCCCGCTGGGTTGCGGGGCAGAACTGGCGTGGCGGCGGCTTCTGGAGGGCCGTTCGGGCCTGCGGCGCCTGCCTGATGCCGTGGTGGAAGGTCTGGATGCGGCAGTCGGCGGCACGGTGCCGACCCCGGCGGAAGATGCCGAAGGGGGCTGGGAGCCCGGCGTGACGGCGTCCGCCAAAGACCTGCGCAAGATGGATCGTTTCATTCCCATGGCCCTGGAGGCGGCACGGCAGGCGCTTGCGCAGGCCGCCTGGGCTCCGGCGGACCCGCGTTCCAGGGAGCGAACTGCCACCGTGATCGCCTCAGGTATCGGCGGCTTCGGGGCCATCGCCGAGGCCGTGCGCACCACCGATGGGCGCGGTCCTCAGCGCCTTTCGCCTTTCACGGTGCCGTCTTTTCTCGTCAACCTGGCTGCTGGCCATGTGTCGATCCGCCACGGTTTCCAGGGCCCGCTGGGCGCACCCGTGACGGCCTGCGCCGCGGGCGTGCAGGCGCTGGGCGACGGAGCCCGGATGATCCGGGCCGGGGAGGCCGACGTGGCCGTCTGCGGTGGCACGGAAGCTGCCATCGACCGCGTCAGCCTGGGTGGATTCGCCGCAGCGAAAGCCCTGTCCACCGCGTTCGCGGACCGGCCGGACCAGGCCTCCCGGCCCTTCGATGCCGCGCGCGACGGGTTCGTGATGGGGGAGGGGGCCGGCGTTTTGGTGCTCGAATCGCTGGACCACGCGCTCGCGCGCGGCGCGGTGCCGCTGGCCGAGGTGGTGGGTTACGGCACGTCCGCCGACGCACACCACATCACCTCCGGGCCGGAGGACGGCGACGGCGCGCGGCGCGCCATGGCGCTGGCCCTGGCACAGGCGGGGCTGGCGCCGGAGCAGGTGCAGTACCTGAACGCCCACGCCACCTCCACCTACGTGGGCGACCGAGGGGAACTGGCCGCGGTCCGCAGCCTGTTCGGGCTCGGAGGAACGGTCGCGATCAGCTCGACCAAGGCTGCCACGGGTCACCTGCTGGGTGCTGCCGGGGCGGTGGCCGCCATCTTCACGGCGCTGGCGCTGCGCGACCAGGTGGTGCCCGCGACACGCAACCTCGTGCAACCCGATGCGCTCGCCGAGGGCCTCGACCTGGTGGCCGGAAGCGCACGTCCGATGCCGCTGCAACACGCCCTGGTCAACGGGTTCGGCTTCGGCGGTGTGAACGCCTCTCTGGTGCTCGGACGCTGGGCGCCCGGGGATTCCTGATGCCGGGGGCTTTCGCCGCGGCGCTGGTGGACATGGGCGAGGCAGGGGCTCACTCCTCGCCATCCAGCTCTGTGAAGAACGCCGCAGCCGGAACATGGACCAGTTCCGAAGCCGAAAGGCCGGTCCGGCGGGCGTGCCGCACCGCCATGGCATATCCGAGCGCATAGCCTGCATGGCGCGGAAGCGTGTCCGGCTGGGTCCCGTAGAACCACTGCGCATGTCCATAGTCCGTCCGGTCCCGGTGCGCGCGGGCGAGTGGAACGATCGTCTCGAGCCGGGCCGGTGACAGCGAATGCGCATAAAACGGCGGACCGCTGCTCCCGAATTCCGATTCGAACAGGCACGCCAGCCCTTCGCTGACCAGGGCTTCCCCCAGCGTGTTCCCGTAGCCCGGGCCGCCCCAGCGTGCGCAGTGGTGCAGCTCGTGGGCCAGCAGGCTGCGCAGGGCGTGGCCGAACGCCGTGGGGTCGGCCTCGTGGCGACGCACGTCGATGGGCAGGAACACGCGGTGAGCGGATGGCGTGTACCCGCCTGCGCCCAGTTCCGCAATGGTGGAAGCGGGATCGTGATAGACCACCACATCGACGCCCTGCAGCGGCAGCCGCGGCACCACGGATGCCGTCACGGGCTCCAGTGCCGCGCGCAGGGCGTCCACGTGGTTGCCCAGTTCATTGCCTGCGTTCAGCACGTGGATCGCAACGACAGGGGTCGGTGGCATCGCGTGGTTCCGGGAGAGGGCGGGAGGGCTTCACGTATAGCGCTTGGCCCGGAGGTTGTCCTTCATCTGCTGCAGGCGCGGCTGTAGCGGCTCGCCGATGCGCAGTGCCACGCAGGTGGCGAGCACGTCGATGATGAGCAGGTGCAGCAGGCGCGAAACCATCGGGCTGTAGCGGTCGTAGCCCTCCGGATGGTCGGCCGCCAGGTGGATGTGGCAGGCGCTGGCGAGGGGCGAGCCGCTGGCGGTGATGGCGATGGTGGTGGCGCCGTTCTTGCGGGCGATATCGGCTGCGTCCATCAGGTCGCGCGTGCGGCCGGAGTTGGAGACGATCACCACGCAGTCGCCCGGCCCCAGCAGGGTGGCGCTCATGACCTGCATGTGGCCGTCGCTGGTCGAAAGACTGGTCACGCCCAGCCGGAAGAACTTGTGCTGCGCGTCCTGCGCCACGATGCCCGAATTGCCCGCGCCGTAGAACTCGATCCGCCGGCCCGTCTGCCAGGTGGCTGCGATCGCCTGCGCGGCCTGCTCGATGGCCTTGGTGCTCGCCGCGTTGCGGTACTGCAGGAAGGCGGCGACGGCGTTGTCCACGACCTTCACGAGCACGTCGCCGGTCTTGTCGTCCGCGTCCACGCTGCGGTGGATGAACGGCACGCCCTCGCTCACGCTGCCGGCGAGCTTCAACTTGAAATCTGCCAGCCCGTCATACCCCATGCTGCGGCAAAACCGCACCACCGTGGGCTTGCTCACCCCCGCCCGCGCCGCCAGCTCCCGCACCGGCAGACGCGCGAACGCACGCGCGTCCTGCAGCACCAGCTGGCCCACCCGCTGTTCGGCGGGGGCCAGCGAAGGCAGTGAGGCGGTGATGCGCTCGAGCATGTCAGCAGCCCCCCGCGAAGGCTGGAGGGCAATGCGCCTGCCACCGTGTCGGCCGAGCCCATTGAGGGGCAGTGGATCGTTGGAGTCGACATGAATGCCGTCCATCGCATTGGTTTCGAACAATGAGCGCCACTGCCCACAGCCCGTGAAACTGGCGCGGTGTCACCGCTCCGATGGCCGCGGAGCAGGCCACCCCAGCAGACGCCGTGGAACCGGCTTCGCCGGGCCACTGGCGTCGTCCCCCTGCCCGCCGTGCGACGCACGGCGAGAGCGGGGGGAAGCGGCGCAGCCGCTCAGGGGGGTGTTTCAAGACTCCTCCATCCAGCTATGCCCCTCGCGCGCCACCATGGCGCTCGCGGCACTGGGCCCCCAGCTGCCGGCGGCGTAGGGCCGTGGGCCGTCTTCCGAATCGCGCCAGGATTGCATGATGGGCTCAACCCAGCGCCATGCCGCTTCCTGCTCGTCGGCGCGCACGAAGAGGTTCAGCCGCCCGGCGATCACGTCGAGCAGCAGGCGCTCGTAGGCGCCCACCCGCTCGGTGCCGAAGCGCTGCTCGAAGTCCAGGTCCAGGTGGACGGGGGCCAGGGCCTGCACTTCGGAGATGCGCATGCCGCGCTTTTCCTGGCCTGCGGCGAAGAGGTGCAGCGCCACGCCGTCGCGCGGCTGCAGGTGGATCACCAGGCGGTTGGCGCTGCCCAGCGGCGTGCGGTAGATCGCGTGCGGCGTGGGCCGGAAGTTGATGGCGATATGTGCCTCGTGCGAGGCCAGCCGCTTGCCGGTGCGGACGTAGAACGGCACGCCCGCCCAGCGCCAGTTGGCGATCTCGGTGCGCAGCGCCACGAAGGTTTCCGTGCGGCTGTCCGAGGGAACGCCGTCTTCCTCGGCATAGCCGCGCACGCGCTCGCCGCCCAGCGAGCCGGCGGTGTACTGGCCGCGCACCACGTCCCGCGACAGCGTGGCGGGGGTCCAGGGAACCAGAGAGCGCAGCACCTTGAGCTTTTCGTCGCGGATGGCGTCGGCATGGGCGTTGATGGGCGGCTCCATGCCGATGGCGCAGAGCAGCTGCAGCGCGTGGTTCTGCACCATGTCGCGCAGCGCGCCCGTGCCGTCGTAGAAGGCTCCGCGCTTTTCCACGCCGAGCTTCTCGGCCATGGTGATCTCGATGCTGGCCACGGTCTCGCGGCGCCAGAGCGGCTCGAACAGGGCGTTGCCGAAGCGCAGCGCCAGCAGGTTCTGCACCGACGGCTTGCCCAGGTAGTGGTCGATGCGGAAGATCTGCTCTTCGTCGAACACGCGGCGCACGGCGGCATTGATGGCGCGGTTGGAGGCCAGGTCGTGGCCCAGGGGCTTTTCCAGCACCACGCGCGTGTGCGGCGTGGCGAGCCCCGCGGCGCCGAGCTGCTCGCAGGCGGTGGTGAACAGGCCCGGGGCGGTCGCGAGGTACATCACCACGGTGTCGGCCTGCCGCTCGGCGAGGCGCGCCCCGAGCGCGGCGTAGTCGGCGGGCTTGGACAGGTCCATGCGCTGGTAGTGGAGCAGGGCGGCGAAGCGCTCGAACTCCTCGGCGTTGGGGCGCTTGTCGCCTTCCACCGCGGCGAACCGGCTGGCGATGAGTTCGCGGTAGGCCGCATCGCTCAGGTCGTCCCGCGCCACGCCGATGATGCGGCCTTCCTCCGGCAGCGATCCGTGCCGGAACGCCTGGAAAAGGGCCGGCAGCAGCTTGCGCCATGCCAGGTCGCCCGTGCCGCCGAACAGGACCAGATCGAAACTCATTGCTGCTGCGCTCCCGATGTCTGAGGTGGTTGGAGTGAGGAAACCGGGACGGCGGGACAAGCCGCGGTCCATGGTGCGATGTTACCGAGTTTCACCTTGAGGTGCCGGCTGACAGGAACTCCGGTTACAACGGGCCTACACTCGCGGGTGGCGCAGCGGGGACATCGCACCCCCGCCCCACCCAACCCCGGAGGATTGCATGAACCAACTCGACGCCCTCAAGCAGGTCACCACGGTGGTGGCCGACACGGGCGATTTCCGACAGCTCGGCGCCTACCAGCCGCAGGATGCGACCACCAATCCCTCGCTGATCCTCAAGGCGGTGCAGAAGGCCGAGTACGCCCCCCTGCTGCAGGAATCCGTCGAGCGCTGGCGCGGACGGCCGCTCGACGAGATCATGGACCGGCTGATCGTGCGCTTCGGCTGCGAGATCCTGTCGCTGATTCCCGGGCGCGTCTCCACCGAAGTGGACGCCCGCCTCTCGTTCGACACCATGGCCACGGTGACGCGCGGCGAGCGCATCATCGACCTGTACCGGGCCGAGGGCGTGGACACCTCCCGCGTGCTGATCAAGATCGCCTCCACCTGGGAAGGCATCGAGGCCGCACGCATCCTGGAGCAGCGCGGCATCCACACCAACCTCACGCTGCTGTTCTCGCCCGTGCAGGCCGTGGCCTGCGGCGCGGCAAAGGTGCAGCTGATCTCGCCCTTCGTGGGCCGCATCTACGACTGGTACAAGAAGCAGGCCGGCGCGCAGTGGGACGAGGCGGCGATGTCCGGTGCCAACGACCCCGGCGTGCAGTCGGTGCGCCAGATCTACCAGTACTACAAGCATTTCGGCATCCGCACCGAGGTCATGGGCGCGAGCTTCCGCAACGTGGGGCAGATCACCGCGCTGGCGGGCTGCGACCTGCTGACCATCGCGCCGGAACTGCTGGCGCAACTGGCCGCGTCGGATGCGCCGCTCACCCGTGCGCTCGACCCGGACGCCGCACGCAGCCTGGAGCTGCAGCCGGTGCAGTACGACGAGCCCGGCTTCCGCTACGCGCTCAATGCCGATGCCATGGCGACCGAGAAGCTGGCCGAGGGCATCCGTGCCTTCGCTGCCGACGCCGCCAGGCTCGAGCAGATGGTTCTCGCCGCTTGAGGAGGGACGCCGCGATGACTCTCCAAGCTGCCGGACGCGTGCGCTGCGACCGCACCGCCGCCTGGGCCGCGCTGCAGGCCCATTACGATGCCGCGGGCCGTGGGTTCGACATCCGCGATGCCTTCGCGGCGGATCCGCAGCGTTTCGGGCGCTTCAGCCAGGAAGCGCCGTACGTCTTCGCCGACCTGTCCAAGAACCGCATTGGCGCCGACACCGAAGCCCTGCTGCTGCAACTGGCCCGCGAATGCGGCCTGGAGGGCTGGCGCGACGCGATGTTCGCGGGCGAGGCGATCAACCACACGGAGCAGCGCGCGGTGATGCACTGGCTGCTGCGTGAGCCGGCGCCGGCCGCGCAGCCCGCCGGGAATGAAGCATCCGGCGTGGTGGCCGCCGGCCTGCGCGACGTGCATGCCACCCTGCAGGCCATGCTGGACTTCGCCGAGCGCGTTCGGGCCGACGGTGCCACCACCGACATCGTGAACATCGGCATCGGCGGCTCCGACCTGGGCCCGTCGATGGTGACCAAGGCGCTGGACGACCTGTGCCATCCGGGAAAGCGCCTGCATTTCGTCTCCAACGTGGACGGCGCGGAACTGGGCGGCGTGCTGCGCACGCTGCGCCCGGAAAGCACGCTGTTCCTGGTCGCCTCCAAGACTTTCACCACCGCCGAGACGATGACCAACGCGCATGCCGCGCGGGCCTGGTTCCTGGCCCAGGGCGGCAGCGAAGAGGGATTGCAGCGCCACTTCGCCGCGCTGACCACGAACGTGGAGGCCGCGGCCGCCTTCGGCATCCAGACCACGTTCGGGTTCTGGGACTGGGTGGGCGGGCGGTATTCGCTCTGGTCCGCCATCGGTTTGCCCATCGCGATCGCCGTGGGCGCCGACGGCTTCCGTGGCCTGCTGGCAGGCGCGCACGCGATGGACGCGCACTTCCGCACCGCGCCGCTGGAGCGCAACCTGCCGGTGCGACTCGGCCTTCTGGATGTCTGGTACCGCAACTTCCACGGCTTCGCGACGCGCAGCGTGGCGCCCTACAGCCACGCACTGCGCCGGCTGCCGGCCTACCTGCAGCAACTGGAGATGGAGAGCAACGGCAAGGGCGTGGATGCGCAAGGGGAGACGCTGCCCTTCGCCACCTCGCCCGTGGTCTGGGGAGAACCCGGCACCAACGGCCAGCACGCTTTCTTCCAGATGATCCACCAGGGACCGGACATCCTGCCGGTGGAGTTCATCGTGCTGCGCGAACCGGGCCGCGACCTGCCGGAGCAGCATCCCCGCCTCGTGGCCAACGCCCTGGCGCAGGCCAAGGCGCTGATGCAGGGCAAGGCCAGCGACGACGGCCATCGCCGCTTCACGGGCAACCGGCCCAGCACCTTCCTGGTGCTGGACCGGCTGGATCCCCCGTCGCTGGGCGCGCTGATCGCGCTCTACGAGCACCGCGTCTTCGTGAGCGGCGCGCTGTGGGGCATCAACAGCTTCGACCAGTGGGGCGTGGAACTGGGCAAGGTGCTGGCGAAGGACCTGGAGCCACGGCTGGCCTCGGGCGATGGCGAGGGGCTGGACGGCTCGACGGCTGGATTGCTGGCTCGCCTGCGATAGCCGCACGGCGCCAAGGCCAAGGGAGGGTAAACGGCACACAGCCGTTCGCTCCCCGCTGTGATTGCGTCCAGGTGCAATGCCTGGCGAAGTGCCGGGCACGGGCTGCCGGGCCCGATGGCGTGGCGGGTAATAGACAGAACGCCGTCTTTACACGGGCTGGACAGTAAAAATCGGCGGCGTCCGGGTTTTTCACCTTTGGAAACATTTAGTCTTGGTTGATAACGACTGTTGAGCTTCGGCTCGCCACTTTCGCTTCACTCACCCAAGCCGCCCATGTTCCGCACAGCCTCCACCCAGCGACGGTTCTCCGTCCTCATTTGCGTGTTCTTCTTTCTGCTGCTGCTCGGCACGTTTGCCGTGATCCAGCTATCGGTGAAACCCGACCTGTCCGCGCTGGAGGGCAAGGTTGCCGCCGCCAACGTGGACCAGATTTCTGTGCGCATCAGCGAGCAGTTACGGCAGGTGGAGGCCCAGTCGCGCAGCATCACCCAGACGGTGGCGTTGCTGTCCAGCGACCAGATCGACGTGCTGCAGCCCGGGCTGGTGGACCAGTACGGCGACCCGAACGTGTTCGGCGGCGGCATCTGGCCGCTGCCCAACCAGCGCGAACAGGGACGCGACAAGTTCAGCACTTTCTTCGCGCGCGACGGCAGCAACAAGCTGGTCGTGAACACCCACTGGAACTCGCCCGAGTCGCTGAAGTACTGGGAGCAGCCCTGGTACGAGAACGGCAAGACGGCGCCCAAGGGCCAGTGCAAGTGGGCCAAGGCCTACCAGGACGCCGCCAGCCCGCAGCCGCGCACCAATTGCGCCATGCCCATCTACAAGGGCGACACGCTGTGGGGCGTGTCCACCATCGATGTGACGCTGGGCTTCTTCAACCGGCTGGTGGCCGACATGGAGGCCAGGATCCAGGGCCAGATCCTGATCGTGGAGGCCGACGGCAAGATCGTCAGCAACAGCAGCCGCATCCAGGGCAACATCGTGCTGAAGAACCTGTCCGAGATCGCATCCACCTCGCCCATGGCGGCAGAGATCCTGCGCCTGATGCCCCAGGTGCAGGGCGGCGCCATGGTGGAGCAGGCCTACCAGGGGGACGGTGGCGCGCAGATGCTGTTCCTGAAGCCGATTCCCGGCAGCCCGTGGCTGATCGCCACCAGCATTCCGGCCTCGCTGCTGGCGGTGAACAGCCAGCGCATCCTGACCAAGCTGGCGGCCGTGCAGGTGCCCATGGCGATCGTGCTGCTGGCGCTGATGGTGCTGGGCATCCGCCTCTTCATGCGGCGCCTGAGCGTGCTGAAGGCCAACATCGACGCACTGTCCGCCGGCGAAGCCGACCTGACGCGCCGGCTGCCCGAAACGGGCGGCACCGAATTCAGCGAGGTCGCGCAGAGCTTCAACGCCTTCATCGCGCGGCTGCAGGGCGTGGTGGGCCAGGTGGTGAATGGCGCCTCGTCGATCGCGGCGGCGTCCAGCGAGATCTCCAGCGGCAACCAGGATCTGTCCGTACGCACCGAAGAACAGGCCGCGTTCCTGCAGGAGACGGCCGGTTCGATGGACCAGATCACCAGCACCGTCAAGCAGAACGCCGACAGTGCCAACCAGGCCAACCGGCTGGCAACGGACGCCTTCCAGGTGGCGACGCGCGGCGGCCAGGTGATCGGCAACGTGGTCGAGACCATGGACTCGATCAGCGCCTCGTCGAAAAAGGTGGTGGACATCATCGGCGTGATCGACGGCATCGCGTTCCAGACCAACATCCTGGCGCTGAACGCCGCGGTGGAAGCCGCCCGCGCGGGTGAGCAGGGCCGGGGCTTCGCCGTGGTGGCCAGCGAAGTGCGCAGCCTGGCACAGCGCAGTGCGGAGGCGGCCAAGGACATCAAGCACCTGATCGCGGATTCGGTCGCCAAGGTCGAATCCGGCAGCGCGCTCGTGGTGCAGGCCGGCACGACCATGCAGGAGATCATCGCCACCAACACCAACATGGCCGCGATCATGGGCGAGATCATGGCGGCCAGCGTGGAGCAGAGCAAAGGCATCGACCGTGTGAACCAGGCGATCGCGCAGCTGGACACCACCACGCAGCAGAACGCCGCGCTGGTCGAAGAGGTATCGGCGGCCGCGCGCTCGATGCAGGAGCAGACCAGCCTGCTGATCCAGGTGGTGGGAGCGTTCAAGGTCTGACGCGCCGGCGGCCCGGCGCCGTTCCCTTTTCTCCTGCATCCAGCACGACAGCCCGCTCCATGCGGGCTGTCTGCTTTCGGCCGCCGCGCGGTGTTTTCCATGCTGTATTGCATGGATTAGGGAATATCCCAGGCAGTCTGTGCAAAAAAGTACCGGCCCGGGTGAAGCGAGTACCAGCAGGGACGACGCGGCTTGGACAGAATTCCACTCCACGGCGACCTGTTCGACATGAAGGCGGGCGTCGCTCACCCAAGGAGACAACATGAAGCGTTTTCTGAAAGCGGGCCTCGCCCTGGCCGTGGCCGGTGCAGCCGGCGTGTCCCATGCCGCCACCGAACTCGTGATCGCGACCGTCAACAACGGCCACATGATCGAGATGCAGAAGCTCACCCCCTTCTTCGAGAAGGCCAACCCCGACATCAAGGTCAAGTGGGTCACCCTGGAAGAGGGCACGCTGCGCCAGCGCGTGACCACCGACATCGCCACCAAGGGCGGCCAGTTCGACGTGATGACCATCGGCCTTTACGAGGCGCCGATCTGGTCGAAGAAGGGCTGGCTCAAGCCCATCGCCACCGACGCGGCCTACGACGTGGACGACCTGCTGCCCGCCATCCGCAGCGGACTGTCGCATGAGGGCAAGCTCTACGCCGCCCCCTTCTACGGCGAAAGCTCCATGCTCATGTACCGCAAGGATCTGGCCGACAAGGCCGGCGTGAAGTTCGGCGAGCGTCCGACCTGGGCCGAGGTGAAGGCCTTCGCTGACAAGGCGGGCGATCCCAAGGCGGGCGTCTATGGCATGTGCCTGCGCGGCAAGCCGGGCTGGGGCGACAACATGGCCTTCCTGTCCACGCTGGTCAACACCTACGGCGGCCAGTGGTTCGACATGGCCTGGAAGCCGCAGATCGACACCCAGCCCTGGAAGGAGGCCATCGGCTTCTACGTCGATCTGATGAAGAAGGACGGCCCGCCCGGCGCGTCGGCCAACAGCTTCAACGAGAACCTGGCCCTCTTCAGCGAAGGCAAGTGCGCGGCCTGGGTGGATGCGACCATCGCCGCCTCGTTCATCAGCGACCCCAAGCAGTCCAAGGTGGCCGACAAGGTGGCGTTCGCCCAGGCCCCCGTCGCCGTCACGGCCAAGGGCGCGAACTGGCTGTGGTCGTGGAACCTGGCCATCCCGGCCAGCTCGACCAAGGATGAGGCGGCGCAGAAGTTCATCCGCTGGGCCACGTCCAAGGAGTACATCCAGCTGGTGGCCAGGGAAGAGGGCTGGCGCAACGTGCCCACCGGCACCCGCAAGTCCACCTATGCCAACCCCGAGTTCCAGAAGGTCGCCACCTTCGCCGCGGCCGAGCTGAAGGCGATCGAATCCGCCAACCCGAACCCGGGCGAGAACACGCAGCCCAAGTCGCCCTATGCCGGCGTGCAGTACGCCGCCATCCCCGAGTTCCAGGCCATCGGCGTGGGTGTGGGCCAGCAGATGAGCGCCGCGCTGGCCGGCAAGGTCACGGTCGAGCAGGCCCTGAAGACCTCGCAGACCCTGGCCGAGCGCGACATGAAGAAGGCCGGCTACTACAAGTAGGAGCGGCCCACGGAACCCTTCTGGCGTCGTTGCCGCATCTTGTCGTAGCGCTGCTGCTGCCTGCGATGCGGCGCCTCGCCAGAACCGCTTCGCCGGGTTCCGTGATCCGCTCCAGGCCCGGGGCCATCGACCCGGGGCGTTCGCCCACCGCCCGTCCCCTGTTCCCGTTCGCCGGATGGCTGCCATGAAAAGACTCCTGCCCCGCGCCCTGATGGCGCCTGCGGTGCTCACGCTGTTCGCGTGGATGATCGTGCCGCTGCTGATGACGCTGTACTTCTCGTTCGTCAGCTACAACCTCATGCAGCCTGGCGAGCATCCGTTCGCGGGCCTGGACAACTTCGAATACTTCATCACCGACCCGGACTTCTGGCCGTCGGTGTGGAATACGCTGCTGCTCATCGGCAGCGTGATCGGCATCACGCTGGTGCTGGGCGTTCTGCTGGCCCTGCTGGTGAACGAGCCCTTCCCGGGGCGCGGCATCGTGCGCGTGCTGCTGATCTCGCCCTTCTTCGTCATGCCCGCGGTCAATGCGCTGCTGTGGAAGCACATGATGATGAACCCCATCTACGGCATCCTGGCCGACCTGTGGCGCTTCTTCGGCGCCACGCCCATCGACTGGATGACCGACTACCCGCTGCTGTCGGTGATCGTCATGGTGGCCTGGCAATGGCTGCCCTTCGCCTGCCTGATCTTCATCACCTCGCTGCAGTCGCTGGACCGCGAGCAGATGGAGGCCGCGCGCATGGACGGCGCCACCGCGCCCCAGCGCTTCTTCTACCTGGTGCTGCCCCACCTGGGCCGGCCCATGGCGGTGGTCATCATGATCGAGATGATCTTCCTGCTGAGCGTGTTCGCCGAGATCGCCATCACCACCAGCGGCGGCCCAGGCAATGCCAGCACCAACATGACCTACCTGATCTTCAAGCAGGCGCTCATGAACTTCGACGTGGGCGTGGCCTCGGCGGGCGCGCTGTTCGCCGTCGTGCTGGCCAACATCGTGGCGGTGTTCCTGATCCGCATCGTCGGCAAGAACCTGGACTGACAAGGTACGGAACCACCATGCAATCCCAAGTTTCCGCCGGCGGCTCGCTGGCGCTTTCCCTCCGCACCGTGGCTGCCTGGGGCGCCGCGCTGGTGCTGTTCTTTCCCCTGGCCTGGCTGTTCCTCACCGCCTTCAAGACCGAGCTGCAGGCCATCCACGTGCCGCCGCTCTTCGTCTTCGAGCCCACGCTGGAGAACTTCAGCGAGGTGCAGCGGCGCAGCGACTACCTGCTGTATGCGCGCAACTCGCTCATCACCAGCGTGGGGTCCACCGTGCTGGGCCTCTTGATCGCCGCGCCCGCCGCGTATTCGATGGCCTTCTTCCGCACCCGCAGGACGCGCGACATCCTGATGTGGATGCTCTCCACCAAGATGATGCCGGCCGTGGGCGCGCTGGTGCCCATCTACGTGCTCGCGCAGACCGCCGGCATGCTGGATTCGCTCACCGCGCTCACCATCGTGTTCACGCTGTCCAACCTGCCCATCATGGTCTGGATGCTCTACAGCGCCTACAAGGACATTCCGCACGAGATCCTGGAGGCCGCGCGCATGGACGGCGCCAGCCTGTGGACCGAGTTCCGCCACGTCGTGCTGCCGCTGTCGGTGGGCGGCATGGCTTCCACCGGCCTCTTGTGCCTGGTGCTGAGCTGGAACGAGGCCTTCTGGGCGCTCAACCTCACCTCCGCCAAGGCCGGCACGCTGGCCACGCTGATCGCGTCCTACTCCAGCCCCGAAGGCCTCTTCTGGGCCAAGCTCTCCGCCGCCTCGCTGATGGCCATCGCGCCCATCGTGGTGTTCGGCTGGTTCAGCCAGAAGCAACTGGTGCAGGGCCTGACTTTCGGCGCGGTGAAGTAACGCACGCGCACCGGAACAGAAAAAAGAGACACAAGAAAGGCAGACAACTCCCATGGCCTACCTCGAACTCCAGGGCATCCGCAAGCGCTTCGGCGATGCCGAAATCATCAAGGGCGTGGACCTGCAGATCCAGCAGGGCGAATTCATCGTCTTCGTCGGCCCCTCGGGCTGCGGCAAGTCCACGCTGCTGCGGCTCATCGCCGGGCTGGAGCCCATCACCAGCGGCAGCCTGATGCTGGACGGGCGCGACATTACCCACACGCCCTCGGGCAAGCGCGACCTGGCGATGGTGTTCCAGAGCTACGCCCTCTATCCGCACATGAGCGTGTATGACAACATGTCCTTCGCGCTCAAGCTCGCGGGCGTGGCCAAGGACGAGATCAGGACCAAGGTGGAGCACGCGGCCCGCACGCTCAACCTCACGCAGTACCTGGAACGCACGCCCAAGGAACTCTCGGGCGGCCAGCGCCAGCGCGTGGCCATCGGCCGCGCCATCGTGCGCCAGCCCAAGGTGTTCCTGTTCGACGAGCCGCTCTCCAACCTGGACGCAGCCCTGCGCGGCAACACCCGCGTGGAGATCCACAAGCTGCACCGCGCCCTGGGCGCCACCACCATCTACGTGACGCACGACCAGGTCGAGGCCATGACCCTGGCCGACCGCGTCGTCGTCTTCAAGGACGGGCTCATCGAGCAGGTCGGCACGCCGCTGGAACTGTATGACCGCCCGGCCAACCGTTTCGTCGCGCAGTTCATCGGCATGCCGTCGATGAACATGGTGGCGGCCCAGGCCATCGCGCCGTTCGCGGCGGCCACGGGCGGCGTGCTGCCCGCCGACGGCTTCCTGGGCGTGCGACCCGAAGGGCTGCGCGTCCATCGCACCGATGGCCCGGCCGAGGGGCCGGGCGTGCCGGGCCGCGTCGAGCTGATCGAGGCCCTCGGCGCCGACACGCTGATCCACGTCGATGTGGGCGGCGTGCCGCTGGTCGCACGCCAGAACGAGCGCACGTCGCTGCAGCCCGGCGACGGCGTGGCCGTGGAGCTGGATCCTGCCGTGCTGCACTGCTTCGACCGCGAAGGCCGCGCGCTGCGCGCCTGAGCACCGCATCTTCCCTCCCGTTCGTTCCATCATTCATTCCTTAAGCGGACCATTGCCGTGACCCTCGCGCACCTTCCTCCGGCTCCCACGGAGTTCACCATGCTTCACCTGGGCCTGGGCTCGTTCCACCGGGCGCACCAGGCCGTCTATCTGCAGCGCCTCATCGAGGCGGGCGATGCGCGCTGGTCGCTCTCGGGTGCCAACATCCGCCCCGACATGCCCGACGTCATCGCCGCGCTGCAGGCCCAGGGCGGGCGCTACACGCTGGAGACCGTGTCGCCGTCCGGCGAAACCTTCTACGAGCTGATCGAATCCATCCGCGAGGTGCTGCCCTGGAGTCCCACGTTGGCCGCCGTGGTGGCGCGCGGCGCCGCGCCCTCCACGCGCATCGTCTCCTTCACCGTGACCGAGGCGGGCTATTACCTCGACGCCCAGGGCCGGCTGGACCTGGGCTTCGCCGACCTCGCTGCCGACATCGAGCGCGCCCGCCGTGGCGAGGTGAGCGGCGAGAACGGCACGCTCTACGGCGCCGTCACTGCCATCCTGCGTGCCCGCCGCGCGGCCGGCGCGGGCCCGCTCACGCTGCTCAACTGCGACAACCTGCGCCACAACGGCGACCGTTTCCGCGCCGGCCTGCTCGAGTTCATCGAGCGTGCGGGCGATCCCGACCTGCGGGCCTGGGTGCAGGCCCACACCGCCTGCCCCAACGCCATGGTGGACCGCATCACGCCGCGCGCGCCGGCCGAGCTGCGCGCCCGCGTGCAGGCCGCCACCGGCCGCGATGACGGCGCCGCCATCACCGCCGAGCGCTTCATCCAGTGGGTGATCGAAGACCGCTTCGTGGCCGGCCGGCCCGAGTGGGAGCGCGTGGGTGTGGAGATGGTCGAAGACGTGCAACCCTATGAAGAGGCCAAGATCCGCCTGCTGAACGCCACCCACAGCTGCATCGCCTGGGCCGGCACGCTGGCGGGCTTGAGCTTCATCCACGAAGGCACGCACGACGCCGCCATCCGCCAGATGGCCTACGACTACGTGACCGACGACACCATCCCGTGTCTCGGCCGCCCCGGGCAGCCCAGCCCCGTCGATCTGCCCGCCTACCGCGACGTGGTGCTGGACCGCTTCGGCAACCCGGCCATCCGCGACACCAACCAGCGCGTGGCGATGGATGGCTTTTCCAAGATTCCCGGGTTCATCGCGCCCACCGTGCGCGAGCGCCTGGCCGTCGGCCAGCGCATCGACAGCGTGGCCATGCTGCCCGCGCTGTTCCTGGCCTTCCTGCAGCGCTGGCACCAGGGCCGCCTGCCCTACACCTACCAGGACCAGGGCATGGACGAGGCCGTGGCGCATGCCATCTGCGAGGCAGCCGACCCGGTCTCGGCGATGTGCGCCGACGCAGGGCTGTGGGGCGACATCGCGGGCGACGCCCGCCTCATCGAAGCGATGCGCCGCGCCAGCGAGCGCGTCGCACGATTCATTCAATCCAGGAGCTGAACCACTATGACCACCACTCCCCGTTTGCAAGACCGCCACGTGCTGCTGACCGGAGCCGGCGGCGGCATCGGCCTGGCCGTGGCAGAGGCCTGCCTGGCCGAAGGTGCGCGATGCAGCGTCGTCGATCGCGGCGCCTCCGTGCCCGCCGAAGTGGCCGCGCTGCAGCAGCGCCACCCCGGTCGCCTGGCCTATATCGGCGCCGACATCACCGAGCCCGGCGCCATCGCCCGCCTGCTGGCCGAGGCCATCGCCGCCTTCGGCCCGGTCCACACGCTGTTCAACAACGCCGCGGTGTTCGACCTGGCGCCACTGCTGGACAGCGACGAGGCCTCGTTCGACAGGCTGTTCGCGGTCAACGTCAAGGGCATGTTCTTCGTGATGCAGGCCGTGCTGCGCCACATGGTGGAGGCCGGAACGCAGGGTACGTCGGTCATCAACATGGCCTCGCAGGCCGGCCGGCGCGGCGAGGCGCTGGTGTCGCACTACTGCGCCACCAAGGCGGCCGTCATCAGCTACACGCAGAGCGCGGCACTCGCCATGGCGCCGCACGGTATCCGTGTCAACGGCATCTCGCCCGGCGTGATCGACACGCCCATGTGGGCGCACGTGGACAGCCTCTTCGCCCGGGCCGAGGGGCTGCCCATTGGCGAGAAGAAACGGCAGGTCGGCCTGGCCGTGCCGCTGGGCCGCATGGGCGATCCGCGCGACGTGGCCGGCGCCGCCGTGTTCCTCGCCAGCGACGAGGCCCGCTACATCACCGCCCAGACGCTCAACGTCGATGGCGGCAACGTCATGAGCTGAAAAGCATGAATGCCACCGACTTCCATCTCTACATCGACAGCGCCGACATCGCACAGATCGAAGCCTGCCTGCCGCACCCGGTCATCCACGGCGTGACCACCAACCCCACGCTGCTGCGCCGTGCCGGCGTGGCGCGCGCCGAAGTGCCCGGGCTGCTGGCCCGCTGCATCGAACGCGGCGCCCGCCAGGTGCAGGCCCAGGTCTATTCCGCGGAGGCGGACGGCATGCTCGAAGACGCGCTCGGCCTGCTGCGGCACTTCGACGAAGGCCAGCTGGTGGTGAAGATCCCCGCCACGCGCCAGGGCCTGCAGGCCGGCGCCCACCTCATCGCGCAGGGCGTGCCCGTCACCTGGACGGCCGTCTATGCGCTGGAACAGGCGCACTTCTCGGCGCAACTGGGCGCGGCCTATGCGGCGCCCTACCTGGGCCGGCTCAATGATTCCGGCGTGGACGGCCTGGCACGCATCGCGCAGATGCAGGCACTGGTGGCGCAGGCCCCGGCCCTGGCCGCGCGTGCACGCACGCGCCTGCTGGTGGCCAGCGTGCGCTCCCGCGATGCCTACCTGGCGCTGCTGGAACTGGGCGTGGGCGCCATCACCATCCCGCCGCAGCTCTTCGCCGAGCTGATGGACCACCCCGCCACGCTGGAGGCCGAGCGCGGCTTCCTGGCCGACGCGGCCGCCTGCTGAATCACCGGGAGCACCGCCGATGCGCATAGCCTTCATGGGCGAGGCCCTGATCGACTTCACTTCCTCCGGCGGCGCCGGAGCCCTGGGCTTCGAGGGCCATGTGGGCGGCTCGCCGCTCAACGCGGCCATCGCCTGCGCGCGGCTGGGCCAGCCCACCGGCCTGCTCACCCAGCTGTCCACCGACCTTTTCGGCGAGCGCATCCTGGACTACCTGCAGCGCAACGGGGTCGATACGCGCTTCGTGCCGCGCAGCGCAGCGCCATCCACGCTGGCCTTCGTCGAACGCACGCCGCAGACCAACCGCTACGCCTTCTATGCCGCGGGCAGCGCCGATGCCACCTGGGCTCCCGATCCGCTGCCCGAGCTGCCACCCGAGTGCGCCTTCCTGCATTACGGCTCCATCGCCATGCTGCAGCAGCCGGCGGCGGGCCGCATCCTGGACATGGTGCGCGCCTCGGCCGGCCGCCGCGTGGTGGTGCTGGACCCGAACGTGCGGCCCAGCCTGATCGGCGACATGGCGCTCTACCGCACGCAGGTGGCGCAGTGGGCGGGCCTCTCCGACGTGGTCAAGCTCAGCGACGAGGATGCAGAACTGCTCGCGCCTGGCCTGCCGCCGGGCGAACTGGCAGCGGGTTACCTGGCCGCCGGCGCCCACGCCGTGGTCGTCACCCAGGGGGCGGCCGGCGCCACGCTCTGGCGCACGGGCCATGCCCCCCTGGCCGTGGGTGCGCCCCGCGTGCAGGTGGCGGACACCATCGGTGCGGGAGACACCTTCACCGCGGGGCTCTCGGTGGCGCTGCTGGCGCAGGGCGTCGAACGGCCCGCGCAACTGGCTGCACTGGGCGACGACGGCTGGCGCGCGGCCATGCGTTTCGCCGCCACCGCCGCGGCGCTCAACTGCATGCGCGAAGGTGCCGATCCTCCCCCGCTCGCCGCTGTCCAGGACCTGCTCGCCTGCGCGGACAATGTCCGTGAAACCCTCCTGGTCAGTGCCTCGAGCCCACGCATACCATGACGACACCCCGCAAGCGCCCCGCTCCGAGACAGCGCCAGCCGGTGCTGGAGCGCGACATCGCGCGCTCGCCCTCGCTGGGCTACGAGACGCCCGAGGAAGCCGGCCTGGTGCGCTGCCTGGCACATGGGTTTCCGAGCCCGCTGGTGCGCTGGCACTTCCACGAAGACTACGAGCTGCACCTGATCACCGAGACCTCGGGCAAAGCTTTCATCGGCGACTGGATCGGGCCGTTCCAGCCCGGCCATCTCGTGCTGTGCGGTCCGCGCCTGCCGCACAACTGGATCTCGCTGGACGTCGCCGAGGGCGGGGCTCCTGGCCGGGACCGGGTGATCCAGTTCTGCCACGAGCCCATCGAGCGCGCTGCCGCCGGCATCCCGGAGCTGCGCGAGGTCATGCCTCTGCTGGAGCGCGCGCGCCACGGCATCGAGTTTTTCGGCATGTCGCAGAAGGCGCTGGCGCACTGGGATACCGTCAAGGCCGCGCGCGGCCTGCGGCGGCTGGGCCGGTTCTGCGAATTCCTCGCCGACCTGGCGGATTGCACCGACTACCGCCTGCTATCGAGCGTGCAGATGCAGGGCCAGCACGGAGCGGACGGCGATGCCCAGGTGGACCAGATCAATGGCATCGTGGACCGGATCACCCGCAACATCGCTGAGCCCATCTCCATGCAGGAGGTGGCCACCGAGCTGGGCATGAGCGAAAGCCGCTTCAGCCGATTCTTCCGGCGTGCCACCGGCAACAGCTTCACCGACTTCGTGAACCGCGTGCGCATCAACAGCGCCTGCCACCTGCTGATGCAGACCGACCACTACGTGACCGACATCTGCCACCAGGTGGGCTTCAACAACGTGGCCAATTTCAACCGGCGCTTCCTGGAGATCAAGGGCATGACGCCCACGGAATTCCGCCGGCAGGCCGACACCCGCTTCGGCGGCGCGCTGCAGCACTGACACACAACCTGCACAAGGAAGCCTTTCGTGTACCTGGGCATCGATCTTGGAACCTCCGAACTCAAGGCGCTGCTGCTGGCCCCGGACCACCGCATCGTGGGCGTGGCGCGCGCACCGCTCACCGTGCAAAGGCCGCAGCCGCTGTGGTCCGAACAGTCGCCGCAGCAGTGGTGGGACGCGCTGGAGTCCGTGATGCAGGCGCTGCGCAGCGCCCACCCGGCCGAGCTGGCGGCGGTGCGCGCGCTGGGCCTGTCGGGCCAGATGCATGGCGCCACGCTGCTGGACGCGGCCGGCAAGGTGCTGCGCCCGGCCATCCTGTGGAACGACGGCCGCAGCACCGCGCAGTGCGAGGCGCTCACGCGTGCCGTGCCCCATCTGGGCGATATCAGCGGCAACCTGGCCATGCCCGGCTTCACCGCACCCAAGCTGCTCTGGGTGCGCGAGCACGAGCCTGATGTCTTCGCCCGCACGGCCCGCGTGCTGTTGCCCAAGGACTGGCTGCGCTTCATGCTGAGCGGCGAGGCGGTGGGCGAGATGTCGGATGCGGCCGGCACGCTGTGGCTCGACGTGGGCACGCGTGACTGGTCCGATGAACTGCTGGCAGCGACGGGGCTCACCCGTGCCCACATGCCGCGCCTGGTCGAGGGCAGCGAGGTATCCGCGCAACTGCTGCCCGAGCTGGCCGCGCGCTGGGGCCTGGGCGAGCGCGTCGTGATCGCCGGAGGTGCGGGCGACAATGCGGCCAGCGCCGTCGGCATGGGACTGGTCGAACCGGGGCAGGGCTTCGTTTCGCTGGGCACTTCGGGCGTGGTGTTCGTTTCCACCGACCGCTTCCTGCCCAATCCCGCACAGGCCATGCACGCGTTCTGCCATGCGCTGCCCGGTCGCTGGCACCAGATGTCGGTGATGCTGTCGGCGGCCAGCGCCGTGCAGTGGGCCAGCAAGACCTTCGGGTTCGCCAGCGAGGCGGCGCTGCTCGAAGCGGCGGCCACCGTCGCCGACGTGCAGCGCGACCGCTGCCCGCTGTTCCTGCCCTATTTGTCCGGCGAACGCTCGCCGCACAACCATGCCGGCGCGCAGGGCGTGCTGTTCGGCCTGACCCATGCGCACGGCCCGGCCGAGATCGCCTATGCCGTCGTCGAAGGCGTGAGCTTCGGCCTGCGCGACGGCCTGGACACCCTGCGCCTGCCTGAAGGCATGCCCCTGCGCGAAATGGCGCTGGTCGGCGGCGGCGCGCGCAGCGCCTGGTGGGGACAGTTGCTGGCCGACATCCTGCAGGTGCCGCTCACCCTCTACGAAGGCAGCGAAACCGGTGGTGCCCTGGGCGCCGCACGGCTGGCCTGGCTGGCCGAGGGGGGCCGCGTGGCCGAAGTCTGCACACTGCCGCAGCCCCGCCAGCGCTTCGATCCCGCGGCGGCGGATGCGGCCGGACATGCGGCGCGCCATGCGCGCTTCCAGGCACTCTACCGGGCGCTGCGCAATCAGTTCTGACCAAGGACTCTCCGGCGCCGTGCCGGAGCCACGACGCAGGGCCATGAAAAAAAGGGCCGCTTGCGCGGCCCTTTCGTCGGGTGAGCGAGGCTCAGCCGGGCATTACATGCCCATGCCGCCCATGCCGCCCATGTCGGGCATCGCGGGAGCAGCCGCTTCGTCCTTCGGAGCCTCGGCCACCATGGCTTCGGTCGTCAGCAGCAGCGAAGCCACGGAAGCGGCGTTCTGCAGGGCCGTGCGGGTCACCTTCGTCGGGTCCAGGATACCCATTTCGAGCATGTCGCCGTAGGTGTCGTTGGCGGCGTTGAAGCCATAGTTGCCCTTGCCGTGCAACACGGCATTGACCACCACGGACGGCTCGCCACCGGCGTTGGCCACGATCTCGCGCAGGGGCGCTTCGATCGCCTTCAGGATCAGCTTGATGCCGGCGTCCTGATCGGGGTTGTCACCCTTGATCTCGCCAGCAGCCTGCTTGGCGCGCAGCAGGGCCACGCCGCCGCCGGCCACGATGCCTTCTTCCACGGCAGCGCGGGTGGCGTGCAGCGCGTCTTCCACGCGTGCCTTCTTTTCCTTCATCTCGACCTCGGTGGCAGCGCCGACCTTGATCACGGCCACGCCGCCAGCCAGCTTGGCCACGCGCTCCTGCAGCTTCTCGCGGTCGTAGTCGCTGGTCGCTTCCTCGATCTGGATGCGGATCTGCTTCACGCGGGCTTCGATGTCAGCGGCAGCGCCTGCGCCGTCGATGATGGTGGTGTTTTCCTTGCCCACTTCGATGCGCTTGGCCTGGCCCAGGTCGGCCAGGGTCACCTTCTCGAGCGTCAGGCCCACTTCCTCGGCGATCACCTTGCCGCCCGTCAGGATGGCGATGTCTTCCAGCATGGCCTTGCGGCGGTCGCCGAAGCCAGGTGCCTTCACGGCCACGACCTTCAGGATGCCGCGGATGGTGTTCACCACCAGGGTCGCCAGGGCTTCGCCCTCGACTTCCTCGGCGATGATCAGCAGCGGACGGCCAGCCTTGGCGACCTGTTCCAGCGTGGGCAGCAGGTCACGGATGTTGCTGATCTTCTTGTCGAACAGCAGCACGAAGGGGTTGTCCAGCAGGGCGGCCTGCTTTTCGGGGTTGTTGATGAAGTAGGGCGACAGGTAACCGCGGTCGAACTGCATGCCTTCCACGACATCCAGCTCGTTGTCCAGGCTCTTGCCGTCTTCCACGGTGATCACGCCTTCCTTGCCGACCTTGTCCATGGCGTCGGCGATGATCTTGCCGATGGATTCGTCGGAGTTGGCGGAGATCGAACCCACCTGGGCGATTTCCTTGGAGGTCGTCGTGGCCTTGGAGGCCTTCTTCAGTTCGGCGACCAGGGCCGTCACGGCCTTGTCGATGCCGCGCTTGAGGTCCATCGGGTTCAGGCCGGCGGCCACGTACTTGGAACCTTCGCGGACGATGGCCTGGGCCAGCACCGTGGCGGTGGTCGTGCCGTCACCAGCGTTGTCGCTGGTCTTGGAAGCCACTTCCTTCACGAGCTGGGCGCCCATGTTCTGCAGCTTGTCCTTCAGTTCGATTTCCTTGGCCACGGACACGCCGTCCTTGGTCACGGTGGGGGCGCCGAAGGAGCGCTCGAGCACCACGTTGCGGCCCTTGGGGCCCAGGGTCACCTTGACGGCGTTGGCGAGGATGTTCACGCCTTCGACCATGCGAGCGCGGGCTTCGCCGCCGAAAACTACGTCTTTTGCTGCCATTTTGTTTCTCCGGATTCAGTCAACAGGAAGTTGGAAGAGGATGTGATCCGCGAAGCGATCACTTCTCGACGACTGCGAACAGGTCGTCTTCCTTCATCACCAGCAGTTCGTCGCCGTTGACCTTGACGGTCTGGCCAGAGTACTTGCCGAACAGGACGCGGTCGCCGACCTTGACGCTCAGCACGCTGAGTTCGCCCTTGTCGTTCTTCTTGCCAGGGCCCACGGCCAGGACTTCGCCTTGATCGGGCTTCTCGGCAGCGTTGTCGGGGATCACGATGCCGGAGGCGGTCGTGGTTTCGCTTTCAATGCGCTTGACGATCACGCGATCGTGCAGGGGGCGAAGGTTCATTTGCATCTCTCCTGGTTCAATAAGGATTGCGACATCGACAGGACGCCCGCCAAGGGCGGGCGTCGGGATCTTCAGCGGCCGTGTCCCACACGGTTGTTAGCACTCGTCCGCCTCGAGTGCTAATGATACGGGCATTTGTCGGCGTTTCAAGGGGGCGGAGCAGGAGGGCATCGCCGGCGATCGATGCACAAGCCGCGAAGGGCCTTGCCCCCTGGATGGCCGAAGAGGATAATTCGCCCCATGGACATTCTGACCAACGTGATCAAGGCTTCTTTCGCCACCTAGTTGCGCCCACTGATCGCGTATCGGAGGGCTGCGCGCCTTCCGGTCACCACGGACCCCGGCAGGCTCGCACCTCCGGGGTTTTTTGTTTTCCAGGCTTTTCCACCGACACCCATGCGTACCTACGACAAGTTGATCGCCACGATTCCCGATCGCCGGAGCTTGAGTTCCGTGCGCCCGGGCTTCGGCGACAGCACATCCCCGATTCCACGCTAGCCCGAAGGCGGATCTTCCCGCCGGGCTGGCGAATAGCCAACCAGGCGGCAGCTGCTCGCAGAGCCGAGTGCAGCCGCAAGAAAGATTCGCCATGAGAAATTCCCGCAACCATACCGCCCGTCTGCGAAACATTGGTGTCATCGCCCACGTCGATGCGGGCAAGACGACCACCACCGAACGCATCCTGTTCTATACCGGCGAAAGCCATCGCATCGGCGAAGTGCACGACGGCACGGCGCACATGGACTTCGACCCGCAGGAGCAGAAGCGCGGCATCACCATCCACAGCGCGGCCGTCACCGTGCATTGGAAGGGCACGCAGCTCAACCTGATCGACACCCCCGGCCACATCGATTTCAACATCGAGGTGAACCGCTCGCTGCGCGTGCTCGACGGCGCGGTCGTCGTGTTCGACGGCGTGGCCGGCGTGGAGCCGCAGACCGAGACCAACTGGCGCCTGGCCGACAGGTACCGTGTGCCTCGCATCGCCTTCATCAACAAGCTCGACCGCGTGGGGGCCGATTTCGGCCGCGTAGTGGCCATGATGGGCGAGCGCCTGGGCGTGCGCGTCGTGCCGCTGCAGATTCCCATCGGTTCGGAAGGCGACTTCCGCGGCGTGGTGGACCTGCTCAGCCTGCGTGCCCTTATCTGGGACAGGGACGATGCCAGCGCTTCCTATCGTGAAGCCGACGTGCCCGCCGACCTGGCCGAGCAGGCTGCGCATGCGCGCGCCCGCCTGGTCGAAGCGGCGGTGGAGCAGGATGAAGCTGCCCTGGAGGCCTACGTGAACGGTGAGCCCATTGTCGTGGACGTGCTGCGCTCGCTCTTGCGCCGGGGTGTACTGGCGGGGGCCTTCGTTCCCGCGCTGGCGGGCTCGGCCTTCAAGAACCGCGGCGTGGAGCCTCTGCTCGATGCCGTGGTGGACTATCTGCCCTCGCCGGAAGACGTCGCGCACGCGGGCCACGTCGACGGCAGGCCGGCATCCGCGGCAGATCCGTTCTCGGCCCTGGCGTTCAAGGTCGTCGCCGACGACCATGGCGCCAAGGTGTTCGTGCGCGTTTACAGCGGCCGGCTGGTCCGGGGCGATGTGGTGCTCAACACCGTCACCGGAAGGACCGAGCGTGTATCGAGGCTGTACGAGGTGCATGCCGACAAGCACATCGAGCGCGATGAACTGGTGGCGGGCGATATTGCTGCCGTCGTCGGCCTCAAGGACACGCTCACCGGCCATACCCTGAGCGATCCGGACCATCCTGTGGTGCTGGAGCAGATCAGCGTGCCCGAACCGGTGATCCATGTGGCCATCGAGCCCCGGGCAAGCGCTGACCAGCAGGGCCTGTCGAAGGCGCTGCAGTCCCTGCTGCGCGAAGACCCGAGCCTGCGCCTGCAGCAGGATGCCGATTCCGGCCAGACCATTCTGTCCGGCATGGGCGAACTGCAGCTCGAAGTCTCGATCGAGAAGCTGAGCGCGCGCCATGGGGTCGATGTGTCGGTCGGACGTCCCCAGGTGGCCTATCGTGAAACCATTTCCCGCCGTGTGGAGGTGAACCATGTGCACAAGAAGCAATCGGGTGGTCCTGGCCAGTTCGCCGAGGTAAGGCTGCAGTTCGAGCCCCTCCCCCGGGGCGAGGGCATCCGCTTCGAGAGCCGCGTCGTTGGCGGCACCGTGCCGCGCGAGTTCATTCCCGCGGTGGAGGCCGGCATCCGCCGTGCCGCCCGCTCCAGCGTGGTGGCAGGCTTTCCCGCCGTGGACTTCGCCGCCACGCTGGTGGATGGCAGCTACCACGAGCGCGATTCATCCGCGCTGGCGTTCGAACTGGCGGCCGTGGCGGCGTTCCGCGAGGCGTTTGCCAAGGCGGGACCTCTGGTGCTGGAGCCGGTGATGGCCGTCGAAGTCATCATTCCGGCCGAGTACCTGGGTGACAGCATCGGCGACCTGAACCGCCGCCGCGGCGTCGTCCGGGGCCAGGGCCAGCGCGGCAACGCCGCCACGATCGAGGCGCAGGTGCCGCTGAAGGAAATGTTCGGCTACATCGGCAGCCTGCGCGCACTGTCGTCAGGGCGCGGGCAGTACTCGATGCAGCTGGACCACTATGGAGTGGTGCCGGAGAAGGAGATGGCCGCGTTGGCGCGGTGACCTGGCGCAGGCCAGGCGATACCCTGGCAGGGGCGCGGACGGTGTCCGCGCCCCTTTTTCCTGGTGGATCGCCTTTGGAGCATGTCTGCGGGACTGCAAAGGATGGGCCACCGCCGCCCCAGGGTCGGCGCGGACGCCGTGATCGGCAGCCATCCGCGCGGTGTCCACGTGCCCAGGGCCGGGCGGGTAATTTACCGTGCCATGCGTCATGGCCCCAGGCTTTCGAGCCCAAGGAGTCCGTCGCCTAAGCCGTATCGCTGCCGGGCCTGCCGCGGACGGCCCAGGCGCCGATCGCTGTAACGGCTGCCCCCGCGCACCAGAAATAGAAAAACAGCGTGCTCAGGTGGGCGGCCAGTACGCTCTGGCCCAGCCACAGCGCTGCGCAGGAAAGTGCCAGCGCAGCCACGGCACCCGCAAACAGACTCCCTCCAGGCACGCTCCGCAGCGCGCATGCCGAGCGCGGAGCGAGGGCCTCCAGGACGGGGAGAACGCCGCGTGCCCCCTGCCACCAGGCAGCCACCAGAACAATGGCGCCCATGGTGATCCAGATGTTTTCCCTCCGGACAATGGCGGGTGCCGACAGGCCAGCGGCATACAGCCCCAGGCTGGAGAGCATCAGCAGGAAGCCTGGATGGAATGCGATGGCCCGCAGGCTCTCCGTAGATACGGCGGACATGGGAAACCCGGACCAGAGCATGCAGGCCAGCACCAGGCTCACATAGGCGAGAGGCTGTTTCGGAGGTCCCAGATGTCCCAACAGCCACGCCAGAAGCGCGAACCAGAGCAATGCGGCGACCGGGCGCAATGAAGGCCTGGGCAGGCGGGAGTCAGGTGCCGGGGACCACAGCCGCACACACACCGTCAAGGTCGCGAGCAGGCCCGCAGCGAGGAACCACGGGGATTCTGTGTCTTTGCGCCCGCCCATCCACATCCAGAGCAGTGCAAGCCCTGTGGCGGTTGCCGTGAGCATGGCTTTCCCGGGCGGAAAGGACTGCGGCATGGCGGACGTGCAGATCCGGCCCTGCATGCCAACCGCCCAGGCCCGGAACGGCCGGCACCACTGCACTGCCAGGCGCCGCAGCCACTGGCTGCGAGCCGTGGCCAGCACGACTGCCATGATGAAGAGTGCCAGCCAGACACTTTGCAGGCGAAGCCCCGCCTCGGGCTGGGGAAAGGCTGCCACCGATTGTCGAAGCCGGGTCTTGCGCAACTCCTCCAGCTCCGGCCAGAGCGAGGGGTCTGCCACCCAGGTAACGCGGCGCAACTCGAACAGGTCTTCATCCTGCCAGTGGGGGGCCGCCGGAGTGCGCCCTGCCATGGGCCTCCAGATTCCATAGTCCAGCCATATCGGGGCTGGCAGGGCGGGAGCGGCGACCAGCGCACCGCCGATCGGCCGCAGAGGCGGAGCGCCGCGTTCGAGCTGCAGTTCCAGTCCGCGCGAGAGCGTGTCCAGCACCGAGGGCCGCGCAGCTGTGCCCAACTGGACCTGCAGGCCGCCGGCCTGTGGGGGCGCGGAAAGATGTGCCGACCAGGTTAGCGTGCTCAGCGGCTCGTCCGGCGCGAGGCTGCCGCTTTGCCGCAGTGCCGAAAGGCCGGTTTGCCATTGCGCCGCTGAAGGGCAGAACGTGGTGCGCGCCTGGCCGCCCCGTTCGCCTGTGGCTTCCAGGGTCAGCCAGCACGCCTCCCGCGGCAGGGTGCCGAAGGTATGCGTGATGCGGGCTTGCAGCAGGTCGCCTGCCCGGAGGCCGGACGGATGGGCCGTCCACCGATAGGTTCCGTCGGGGAGCGCCCCCTCATCCGGAGCGAGCGCCAGGGGCCGTACGGCCCAGCCGGGCCGCGGCTGACCCGCCAGATCGCCCAGCGGAACCAGGTAGGGGCGGAAGATGCCCAGGCTCGCCAGCGTCCAGTCTTGTTGCGGGCCGGACGGCTGGAAGGTGACGGACAGGCCGCGGATACGGGTGCCTGCCGGGATGTCTGCCGGCAGCGGCTGAGCCCGGTTCGGTGTGAACTGGAACCTGGATACGGCTCCGGACTCCAGTTGCAGTTCCGCCTCGAGAGAACCGAACTGCAAGGCTCCCGATGGCATGTCGGCATAGATGCGCAGATCCGGCCTTGCAATGGCGTGGAAGGCCCAATCCATGCGGACCGTGCGGAGCCCGGACGCAACGAGTCCTTCCCTGGCAATGGTCAGGCTGGGATGGGTTCCGTTCCATTGCAGGCGCAATCCCCATCCCGGAAGCTCGGCTGCGGAGTCCGGTCCAGGTAGGCGCCGGATTTCGGTCTGCGCCTCTGCAAATGGCAGCCATTGCACGTACTGCAGCCACTCCCGCGATGCGGACTTCGTCCCTAGGAAGGGGCCGCCCATTTTCTCCAGCTGCCTGCGAACGCCCGCCAGGAAAAGGAGCTCGGGTCGAGCGCTCTCCGGCCTGATCAGGCTGGCGTGGAAGATGCCGTTGTCGCATCCCTGGGGCACATGCAGGAGCACGCCCGCGAACTGCTCTGCATTCCCCGGCGTCCTGTCGATACGGTCCGTGGGGAAGTACCGCCGTCGCAGGCGCTTGCCCGAAGCCGCGTCTGTCAGGTGGTCGATCCGCGCGGCTGGCGAAGTGGCGCTGTCTCGCGTGGACTCTCCCAGTACGCGCATGCTGCGCAGGGGCTTGTTCCGGGCTACGTCCGCTTCGTCGCCCTGATAGGAAATGAGGATTTCCGAGAGATGGGGAGCATCGCCCCATCGTGCCTCGTCGGCGAGCGCGCTGCCGAGGTGCAGCGATACGCGCGTGCGCGTTCCGTCGTCTTCGGTGCGGCTGGTGAACTCGCCACCCGACAGCAACTGATGGGCCTTTCGCCCGGGGCCTTTGGAGATCGACAGGTTCACGCCGCTCAGCACGGTTCCGCCCGGGAACTCCAGTTCGATGGTATGGGCTTCCCGCAGCGGTATGTCCAGGCGCCGCTGGATGACGGTGAACCCTCCATCCTGGGCATACCGCCAGCGCTGATCCGGCGCCAGTCCGAGCTCCCGCCTGGCGAGATAGCCGAAATCCTTTCTGACCCACTCCAGGCGATCCGGCTGCTCTGCCATGATGACCGTTGCGCCTGCGGCCTGCAGCCCGTCGTCGCCGAGCCGGATGGTGCGCCGGGGCTCTCCCGGCTGCGCGGACTGGAACTCCACGGACCAGTCCGCTCGGCAACCACGCCGATCCTCGGTTTCCGCCAGCAGCTCGGTGAAGTCCTGCAGTTGGGTGCCGCTGGGTGCCAGGAATTCCATGGTCACGCCACTCTGGTCCGGCCGGGCACTGCCGGCAGGCACGAGTGGAATTCCGTCGTCCGGCCTCCCCGCATCGGACATCCTGGGAACGATCTCCGCCCTGACACGGTAGCTGCCCTGCGGCAGCGACTCTGCAGGAGCGAGCCGCAGGACTTTCTGCCCCCAGTAACTGGATACCAGGGGCTCTCCGAACGTGATTTCCCGCTGCGGGAGCGTCGTGTCGCCGGAGGCTGCCCACGCCATGCCCGCCGCGAGGCCGAGGAGGGCTCCGGCCGCCCGGAGGGCCTTGGCCGCCCGCTGCCCGCGGGCCCTGAGGGAGTTCTTCATGCGGGTGTGCGGGACCGTCATTCAGGAGACGACGAAGTTCTCGATGGCAAGGGTGTCCACGCAGCCTTGCCGGAAGGCCCGGATGGCATCCTCGGGCGTGTTCACGATCGGTTCCTCGTGCATGTTGAAGCTGGTGTTCACCAGGATCGGAACGCCGGTCAGCTTCTCGTAGTGGATCAGCACGTCGTGATAGACCGGGTGCTTTTCCTTCTTGATCAACTGGGGGCGCGCTGTTCCGTCGACATGCACCACGGCCGGGGCGAGCTGCCTGTACTTTTCATGGACGTTATACGTGATGGTCATGAACTCTGCGGCGAATTCCGAGCCGGCCACCTTGCCTGCCAGGACATCCCGGGCACGCTCATGGGGCAATACCGGAGCGAAGGGCATGAATTCGGAACGCTTCATGCGCTTGTTGAGCGTGTCATTGATTTCGTACTGCTTGGCGGAAGCCAGAACGCTCCGGGCGCCCAGGGAGCGCGGCCCGAATTCCATGGCGCCGCTGAAGAATCCCACCACCCGGTCCTGCGCGACCAGTTCCGCAATGCGGCGGGCCCGGGCCGATGGATCGTCGATACGCTCCACCCCGTGGACCCCTGCCTGCTGCAGTGCCTGCTCCACTCGATCGATTCCGTAGGAGGGACCGAGGTACATGGTGTCGAGAGTCCTGCCCGTGAAGGCCGGAGAGTGCTGCTTCAGGTGAAGGTAGGCCGCACCGACGCACAGACCTTCATCCCCCATGTAGGGGGCCACGAAGATGTTCTGCACGCCTTCGATGTTGAACAGGCGCTGGTTCAGCTTGACGTTGGCTACCACCCCGCCCGCCAGCACCAGATTCGTGCAGCCGGTTTGCTGGAGATAGTGGCGCACGAGCTTCAGCACGCTGTCCTCGAGCACGGCCTGCGCTGCAGCGGCCATGTCCTCCTGCGTGTACTGCCGGTCCCCGAAATGCTTCCGGAACGCGGTGCCCGGCCGGTAGTTGTTGAGGGCATCCCTGAACTGCTGCAGCGTGACCTTGCCGCCCAGGAAACTGGCATAGGTCTTGGCAAGGAACAGGTGCTCCGCGGGGAAATCCGGCTTGAACATCGCTTCCACCAGGGCCGAGCGGATTTTCACGTCCCCGCCCTCCGTGCTGATCTGGAAGAGATCGCTCAATTCGGAATACAGCCGGGACTGGTCGCCATAAGCGGCGAGGCCCGTGAGCTTGCCTTCGTGGCGGAAGATGCGAAAACCCAGGCCGCTGGTGACGGCACCGTAGAAAAAGCCGAGGGAAGCGTCCTCCTTGAATTCCTTCAGGCGGCGCAGGGCGCCCTGGCGCCCATGGGATATGGTGAGCGACAGGCCGTCGCCGCCGCCATCGATGGTGACCACCAGCGCGTCATCCATGCCGCATGCGTAGTACGCACTTGCCGCGTGGCATTCGTGGTGGTCATACCAGTTCGGGGCAGCCGCTATTCCCAATCCCCTGAGGACGCCGTGCCATTCGCTGCGTCCGTCCTTCTTGGAAAGAAAGCGGGGAAGCAGCAGCGGGTTGCGAAGGCTTTTTTCCTGCTGGTCGGAAGGCAGGAAATCGATCTTGCGGAAGCGGTGGCCGCCGGCGATCGCCACGCCTTCGATGCGCGAGACATCGAAATGCCGTGCCACATGAGAGAGTGCGTCCAGCGGGATCGAGTTGTAGCATTTGATCCGGTTGAAGCGTTCTTCCGATGCCGCGAAAAGGATTTTCCCTTCCATGTCTGTCACGCTGACGGACGACGTGTGCTGGGGTGAAATGCCGAGGATGAGTGCGTTGCTGTTCATTTTTCGATAAGCAGGTGCTTCAGGGGCGCCCGACCGGCAAGGGAACGCTTGCGGGTGCAACAACGCCATTGATTCGGTAGATGCTGATGTCGAGCGATTTGCAGACGAGGGAGATGCCGCAATCGCGTTCATCGATGGAGTGGCGGCCCATGAAGGCGACCCTGGGGTTCGAGGACAGCAATTGGTGGACTGTCTCCGCTCCGTTGATCAGCCGGTTGTACAGGACGATGCGGTTGATGCCGTGGCGGGCCAGTGTTTCGATGGTCCGGGGATCGGATATGTCCCCGAACAGGGGGCGCGCCTCGGGGTCGCTCTCGAAAAGGCGCAGGTCCTTGGCGCCGGCCAGGGGTTTTTCATGGACCACCTGTCCGATGACCTCGAAAAGGGGGGCCGTGCCCCAACTCTGGTTGTAGTAGGTCATGGGGTAGCTGGCAACGGCAGTTGCCTCGTCATCCCGGGCCAGGCTGCCATAGACGGCGGCTACCTGCGCGAAATCGGTTTTCTGGCGCAGCGTGGGTGACCCGGGGTATACCTCGCTCAGGTACCAGGCCAGCACGGCGGCGACACCCAGCCAGAGTCGCGCGGAGTGCTTTCGGAACGTGGACAGATAGATGGCCGCGATGATTCCGCCGAAGAAAGCGGCGAGCTGCACGACCCTGGAAACCCCCCGGAACATGTCGAAGACAGAGAAATACAGGAAGTTCACGGCAGTGAGCGCGGGGACGTAGCTCGATAGGACGACGGCCCCGGCGAAGCACAGAAGGCCCGGCTTGAAGAGCGGATGGTTCCAGGCTGCCTTTCTGCAGCAGGCCAGGGTGAGCAGCAACAGCAGTGAGTACCCGAGAAATGCCCCGACGTCCATCGGGGCGGAAAAGGGGTAGATCGCCGGAGCAATGCCCGGCATGAACTCCGCGCCTTGCTCGAATATCGCGGACAGTACCTCACCCGGCGGTCGCACCAGTCCAGCCATGGCCGGATTGGTGATCAGGTACCACTGCTGCTGTATGAACTGGATATTCAGCAGAAAGAGACACAGGCCGCTGAGCACTGAATACCTGAGAAGATCCAGGACTTTTGTCTTCCATGGATATGGCGTGAATGCAAGGAATACCGGGGTGAAAAGCCATCCGTAGAACGACCAGTACGGATTGATGCGGAACTGCAGTCCGGTAAGGATGCAGGAGATAAGCAGTTCGCGCCAGCGGCGGTTCTCGCAGTATCGGATGAAGAAAAGATATACCAGGGGCAACAGCCAGAAATGGTTGTTGGCCATGGAACCACGCGACAGCATGATGAAGTAGCCGGAAAACCCGAAAACCACCGCCCCGGCCAGGGCCGACAGGTGCCGCCGGGTGATGTGCCAGCAGAGCAGGTACATGGTCATCGCGGCCAGCGGATACGCCATCAGCGCAGACGCGTTGATGACGAATACCGCAGAGCGCCAGCCGCCCCCGGACCACTTGACCGCGGCGGAGCGCAGATCGTCGATCAGGTTGTCGAAAGGGAACGGGCTCAGGTCGAAGCCGAAGGGGTAGGTGAGCAGCGACGTCAGTTCGACACTGGTGAAGAGGTGGCCCGAGTGGGCTTTCAGCCAGATGAACCACAGCGTTCCGTCCGTATCCACGTCGGGCATCGAATACACGGAAAAGGGATCGACGCTCCACCAGCGGTGTGAGAAAAGCAGCAGGGTCAGGCAGGAAAAAAGGACCAGCGCAGTCCCGTGCCTCCGCCACGCGGAAGGCTCCCCGCCATAGTTTTCCAGTCGCGCCATGTCTCTATCGATATGCACCATCGATGGTGCTCCAGCTGGCAGGCGACCCCGGGGCGTTGCCTGCATTGGAAATGCATGGTGGAAATCAGAACTCCCACCCCCTCCCGGGGTGTGCCCGGCGCAAAGTCATGCAATGTAACATCCTGTGTTTGCGACGGGATCTGGCACCAACCGGTAGGCAGGGGCTTTTGTCTCCATTTCGTCCGGCACAAGCGCGTGTGTGCAGGCCTGCCGGCGCGGCCGAACCGGGAGAGGCCGCCTCCGTGGGGTGGCTGTCGTGCTGCGCGACTACAATCGCTGCCTCCAAAGGAGCGGCGGGGAGCGGTTGCAGCGGTGCGAACGACCGGCTGTGCGCTCGCCTGACAGGCCCGCGGTCGCCAGCCAGGGATTCGCGCTCGAAGAAACAACGGAAACCGATGGCTTCACTGCAAGTAACTACCGCTCTGCTGGGCATCGGATTGGCAGCGCTGATTCTCTACCTGATTCGTAGGGACCATCTCTATCTGATGCACGGCCTCTTCTGGGTCGTCGTCGCCTGCGCTGCAGCGCTGCTGGGCGCGTGGCCGGGGCTCATCGACCGCCTGGCGCTGGTGGTGGGCATCAGCTATCCCCCGGCATTGCTCCTTCTGCTCGCCTGCATGGTTCTGCTGGTGAAGGCATTGCATGCCGACATGGTGAACACCAGGATCGAAAGGGATGTGCGCAGGCTGAACCAGCGCCTCGCCCTGCTGGAAGCCGACAACGAAAGCCTGCGCCGCGGGTCCGCATCCGATTCTTCGTTTTATGAATGACAAACTGCTTGCCGTCATCCTGTGTGGCGGCTCTGGTACGCGCTTGTGGCCGCTGTCCCGGGAAACGTATCCCAAGCAATTCCTCTCCCTCGCGGGGGCGCGCACGATGCTCCAGGAGACGGCGTCGCGGCTTGATGGGCTTCCTGCCGGCTGTCCCGTGGATCCAGCGCCCATCGTGGTGTGCAATCGGGAGCATCGCTTCCTGGCCGCCAGCCAGTTGATGGCCGCAGGTATCGGGCAGGCCCGGATCCTTCTCGAATCTTCGGGACGAAATACGGCCCCGGCCCTTACTCTGGCCGCGCTCCAGGCGCTGGCGGACGGCGGCGATCCGGTCATGCTCGCCATGCCCGCAGACCATGCGATCGCTGACCTTCCCGCATTCCAGGCCGCCGTGGCCTGCGCTTTCCCCCATGCCTGTGCCGGGGCCATGGTCACATTCGGCATCGTGCCGAGCCGTCCCGAGACGGGTTATGGCTACATCGAGCGTGGTGCGGCGCATGCGCCCGGCATCGACCGTGTGCAGAGCTTCGCCGAGAAACCCGACACTCCGCGGGCGCTGCAATACATGGAAGGGGGACGCCATCTTTGGAACAGCGGCCTGTTCATGGTGCGCGCCAGCGTCTGGCTCAAGGCGATGCGGCATTGCAGGCCCGACATCGCCGTGGCTTGCGAATCCTCGATGGAGAAGGCCCAGCGCGACCTGGATTTCGTGCGGCCGGACGGTACGGCGTTCGATGCCTGTCCTTCGGATTCCATCGACTATGCCGTTATGGAGCGCCTTCCCGCCATGCCCCAACTGGGCATTCCGGCCTGCGTGGTGCCGATGAGCGTGGGATGGTCGGATCTCGGCGCATGGGATGCCGTATGGGAAACACTTTCGCGCGATGGCGAGGGCAACGCCCGGGTGGGGGACGTGGTCGCGCACGACTGCAGCGGCGCGCTGCTGTTGTCCAGCAGCCGGCTGGTGGCCGGCGTGGGTCTGGAAAACATCATGGTCATCGAAACGCCTGATGCAGTTCTGGTGGCCGACAAGCGGCGCACCCAGGACGTCAAGCAGATCGTCGCGCTGCTGCGCAAGAACGGGCATGCCCTTGCGCACAACCATCGAAAGATGCACCGGCCATGGGGGTGGTACGACGCCATCGACAGTGGCGATCGTTTCCAGGTCAAGCGCATCGTCGTCAACCCGGGGGCCAGCCTGAGCCTGCAGAAGCACCACCACCGCGCGGAGCACTGGGTGGTGGTGAAGGGAACGGCTGAAGTCACCAAGGGCGAAGAAACCTTCCTGCTCGGCGAGAACGAATCCACCTACATTCCGCTGGGTCACGTGCATCGCCTCGCCAACCCTGGCAAGGTGCCCCTCGAGATCATCGAGGTGCAATCGGGCAGCTACCTGGGGGAGGACGACATCGTCCGCCTCCACGACACATACGGCCGTTGAGGCTTTCTTTCCGGGACGGCGGATCCCGGCCATCGGGGTGCGTCGAAGAGGTGCCTGCAGGAAACGGTTGAAGGGGTTTGGAGCAATGATGAAAAAAATAGCGATCGTGGTGCCGGTGTTCTGCGAGGAAAAGAACATCGCCAATCTCCACAGAAGAACGGCCAGTGCGGTGGAGAAGATTCCCGACATCTCGGTGGAATTCATCTTCGTGAACGACGGCAGCTCCGATCGTTCCATGGATGTCCTTCGGGAAATGGCCGCGGCCCACGACAACATCAAGGTGATCGATTTCTCCCGCAACTTCGGCAAGGAAGTGGCGCTCACGGCCGGGGTGCATTCCACGGATGCGGATGCGGTGATCTGCATGGACGCCGATCTGCAGCACCCTCCCGAACTGATTCCCACACTGGTGGAGACCTGGCGGAGCAGCGGGGCGGACATCGTCGCCACGATCCGGACCGGCATCGACAAGCAGCCGCTGCTGCGCCGGATCGGCTCGCATGGCTACTACTGGCTGATGTCCAAGATCTCCGGGCTGGACATGGTGTCGCAAACCACCGACTTCCGGCTGTTCGACCGCAAGGTGGTGGATGCATTCCGGACCGTGACGGACCGCCAGCCGATGTTCCGGGGAATCATGGACTGGATGGGTTTCCGCAAGGTGTACGTCGAATTCCATGCCGGCGCGCGCGAGGCCGGCGTGCCCGGCTATTCGTACATGCGCCTGATGAAGATGGCGGTATCCAGCATCACCTCGTTTTCGCTGTTTCCCCTGCGGCTGATCGGATACATCGGTGCTTTCATCACGCTGCTCAGCGGGGGATTGCTGGCCTGGATGCTGACGTCCTATTTCCTGTCCGAGCAGCATGCCTATACACCGCTGGCCATCGTGGTGGTGGCGAACACTTTCTTCATCGGCCTCGTCCTCATGGCGATGGGGTTGATGTCCCTCTACATCGGCGCCATCCATACCGAGGCGATCCACCGGCCCGTCTACATCATCCGGGAGCGGCTGAATTTCGAGAGCGGGTCTGCCGATGAGCGCTAGGGCTGAAGGCCTCCTGCCTGCGGCCCGCATGGCCCCGGCACCGGTACCGGTACCGGTACCGGACGCCATGGGCTGGCGATGGCATGTGGCGGTTCTGGTGCTGTTCACCGCCTTCACCGCTGCGTTGTTCGCCCATCGCTGGCTTCTGGTGGATCCTTCTGCCGTCTATTCGATGCCCGATGTGGACACGGACGGGACGCTGTGGTTCATCTGGCTGAAGGTGCATACCGGGCATATCTTCTCGAGTATCGGCGTCGCGCACGACCTGAGCTATCCGTTCGGCTACGACCTGTCGCCCTTCCCGTTCGACAACCTGCTGGACGACATCCGCGCATGGATCGTCCAGGCCTCGGGCGGTTCCTGGCGCGACCTGATCCGCGTCATCAACGTTTCGGCGCTCGTTGCCTATCCGCTGTCGGCCTATGCCATGTACCTGCTGTGCTGGCATGTGACGCGCAGGCATGCCGCGGCCTTCGCTGGTGCCGCCGTCTTCGCGTTCTCGGGGTACTTCCTGATGCTGTCGCGGGGATCGATGTCGAACAACCACTTCTGGCTGCTCCCCCTGGTGTACCTGTTCTTCCTGAAATACCTGGAAGGCGGTGCCCTGAAGTACTTGCTGGTGTCGTGCGCGCTGAACGCCGTCCAGTTCCGCATCAACCCTTACTGGGCGTTCTACGGCTGGCTGTTCACGCCCCTCATCCTGCTGATGCAGCCCTGGCCGCTGCGGCAGATCGCATCCCGCCTGGCGCTGTATTGCGTGCTCAGCGGCGTCTTCCTGTTCGGGCTGAATATCCAGTTCATACAGCAGCAGTGGTTCCTCGTGACGAACCCTGTGCAGTCCAATCTCGTGCGCCCCGCAGGCGGGCTCGAAAGCGCCATCTTCCAGCAGGGCGTGCCCCTCGTGCCGGGTGTGGCTTCCAAGCTCTATCCGTTCTCGGCGCCCGTGGATGTGGGGGCCTTCCTCGGATATTCCCTGGTCTCCGTGTTGATCATCGCCTGCCTGTCCAGGCACAGCTGGAGGCACCGGTACTGGGCGCCGTTCCTGCTGTGCTTCCTGCTGGCCGTGGTGCTCTCGTCGGATTTTCCTGCGCTGCGCTTCGTCAATCACGCGTATTTCTTCTTCTTCGACATGTTCCGCGGCGTGTCCCGCATCGTCCAGCTGGCGTCCTTCTTTGCAGGTTTGCTGCTCGCGATGCTCTGCGCGGGGGTGCGCTGGAGGGCCGCCTGGCACCTGCCGGCAGTGGTGGCGCTTTTCTGCGCGTTCTACGTGTGGGAGGTCTTTCCGGGGTCGCCCACCGTCACGCAGAAGACCGACTTCAGCCAGGTGGCCAGCGTTTACAAGTCGCTGGAGGCGGACGGGGATGCGAGCGCGGTGGCGAGCTACCCCATGGTGTATTCGAACCTGAACTGGGGAACGGCTCCGCTCTTCGAGGCGCTGGGACAGGTGGTGCACCGCAAGCCCATCGCGGGAGGGAAGGATCTTCGCCTGTTCTCCAGGGATTCCGAGGCCCGCCCCATTTTGGGAAACATCGGTGATCCCGAAACCGTGGGAAATCTGGCTGCGAACGGCATCAACCGGATCGTCATATACAACCGTATCCTGGAAGATGCCGCCGCCATCAACGAAGGGCTGGCCGCGGATCCCCGGCTGCAGTTCCTGGGCACGCACCGCGTGCCTGAACGGGAGTGCGGCAACTCGCTGCTCTGCCGGTCCCTGGACATCAGCATATATGCCATCAAGGGTGTTCATGCCCGAGCTGCTGCCGGGAAGGATTGAAGCCGCCGTGAACACTGCCGAACCGGATCTGCACCATGACTGACAACCTGCCGCTCATTACGGTGGTCATCGCCACGTTCAACTCCACCAGGCTCCTGCCGATGGTGATCGGGGCACTGCGCAAGCAGACCTATCCCGGCGATCGCATCGAGATCCTGGCCGTGGATGGCGGATCGACGGACGCGACCAGGGAGCTGGCGCAGAGTCTCGGGTGCAGGGTCATCGACAATCCGCTGACGGAACCCGTGCATGCGAAGTTCCTTGGATTCCAGGCGGCCCGGGGCAAGTATCTGGTGTATCTGGACCATGACGAGGAAATCGTCAATCCGGAGGCATTCGAACAGATCGTGGCGACGTTCCGGGAATTTCCGCAGGTGCGGACCATCGACAGTTCGGGATACATCAATCCGCCCGGATATCCCCTCGTCAACGAGTACATCAACGAGTTCGGGGAGCCTTTCTCGTTCTTCATGTACCGGCAGTCGAGGGGAATGGGGTTCCACCTGCCGGCGGTCCGCAGGAAAGCCCGCATGGTCGCGGAGACCGGGCATGCCTGCGTATTTGCGGCAGGGGAGGCCAACAGGGACCTGTTCATCGAGAACCTGGCTGCGGGCGTGGTGACGGACATCGAATACGTCAAAGCCCATCGCCTGATCGAGCGGCCGCAGGATCTTTGCCACCTGTTCTTCCTGCTGAATGGCAGAGGAGAGTCCTTCGCCGTGGCCAGGAACAATCCGCTGCGCCATTATTCCGGCGATACATGGTCCAAGTTCCTGGCCAAGATACGCTGGAGGATCAAGAACAACATCTTCCACACGGACGGCGTGGGAGCCGCCGGCTTCACGGGGCGGCAGTCGTTCCAGCCGCGCGGCCTTGCGCTGCGCAAGTACCTGTTCCTGCCCTATGCGTTTTCTGTCGTGCTGCCGCTGGCCGACGGAATATGGCTGGCCATCACCCGCCGCCAGGTGCTCTATCTCTCCCATCCGCTGCTGACGCTCTATACGGCCTGGAAGATATGCTATTACATGGCCCTGAAAGTCGCCGGCCATATTCCTGCCATGAGGAGCTACGATGAAAAATCCGTCATCGGGAGGAAGTGAAGCCATGCTGTTCTCACCGCTCGACAGCCAACGGTTTTCCAGAAGGATCGGGAAAACCAATATCTCCGATGCCCAGGAGGCGGACACGGCGCTGGCGGCGGCCGAGGCGGAAAAGCTCGAGCTCCTCATCGCGAGGTGCCCCGCCGATGCGGTCCGCGCATTGCATGCCATGGAAGAGCGGGGCTTCCGGTTGATGGACACCCTGGTCTATCTCCGCCGGTCCGTCGATGCCGGCAACCTGGACGATCCGCCCAGGTCCGTGCGGCAGGCCTCCGTCGCGGATGCTGCAGCCGTAGAGGGCGTGGCGCGCGGGGCGTTTCGCGGGTACGTGGGCCATTATCATTCCGACGCCCGGCTGGACGGGCATGCTGCCGACCAGATCTACCCGGACTGGGCCCGCAGGGCCGTCGAGGAACCTGGCGTCGCCGACAGCGTGCTCGTGTACGAGGACGAGGCTTCCCGCATCTGTGGTTTCGCGGCCATGCGCCGCCTGGATGACGCGCGTTGCGACGGGATGCTTTTCGCCGTGGACCCTGGTTTCCAGAAGCGCGGAATCTTCGGGGCCTTGCTGCGGGCGTCCCTTGCGTGGGCGGCCGCAAACGGCTATGCGCAGATGGAATATTCCACCCATCTGCGCAATGCCGGTGCTTTGCGGGGCGTGGCAGGACACGGGTTTTACATCTACAAGGCAGTGCATACGTTCCACTGCTGGATCAAGGCGCAGTAAATGGAATCGATCCCCTTCAACAAACCGTTCATGACCGGGCGCGAGCTGGATTACATCCAGCAGGCGGTCGCATCCGGCAAGATATCCGGAAACGGCGGTTTCACGCGCCGGTGCCATGCATTCATGAAGGAGCGGTTCGGCTTCCGGAGCACCCTGCTGACTTCTTCGTGCACCGACGCCCTGGAAATGTCTGCGCTGCTCAGCGACATCGAGCCGGGTGACGAGGTCATCATGCCGTCGTTCACCTTCGTGTCCACGGCCAATGCGTTCGTCCTCCGTGGTGCTCGCGTCGTCTTCGCCGACAGCGGCTCGCGGGAGCCCAACATGGATTGCGCGACGGTCGAGGCGCTGATCACGCCCCGGACCAAGGCCATCGTTCCCGTCCACTATGCGGGAGTCGCCTGCGACATGGACCCGTTGCTGGAGCTTGCCCGCAGGCACGATCTGATGATCGTGGAGGATGCCGCGCAGGCCATCGATTCCTATTACAAGGGACGGCCGCTGGGAGGGATCGGAGACCTGGGGGCCTTTTCGTTCCACGAAACGAAGAACATCATTTCCGGCGAAGGCGGCATGCTTTGCGTGAACAGCGCCGCGCTGGAACTGCGCGCGGAGATCGTGTGGGAAAAGGGCACCAACCGCTCAGCCTTCTGGCGGGGCGAGGTGGACAAGTACGGCTGGGTGGATATCGGCTCGTCGTTCCTGCCGTCGGATGTCACCGCTGCATTCCTTTTCGCGCAGCTCGAGCAATTGCGCACGATCCAGGACCGGCGCCTGGCGATCTGGGCGCAGTACCACGACCAGTTGCAGGTCCTGGCGGAGCGGGGCATCCTGTCGTTGCCTTTCGTGCCCGGGTATGCCACCAACAATGCGCACATGTTCTATATCGTGTGTGGCAGCCTGGAAGAGCGCTCGCGGCTGATCGAGCACCTGAAGTCGGCCGGCATCCACGCCGTATTCCACTACCAGAGCCTGCACAGCAGTCCCTATTACGCAGGCCTCCACGATGGGCGGCCGTTGCCGAATTGCGATCGCTACACCGATGCCCTGCTGAGGCTCCCTCTGTTCTACGAACTGGAAGATGCGCAGGTGGCCCGGATCACTTCCGCGATCCGCGATTTCTATCTCTGAAGCCCCGCACGTGCATTACAAGAACATCTATTTCTTCATCGGAACCACGGCTGAGCTGATCAAGATGATGCCCGTCATGCAGGTGTGCTGGCGGCGCGGCATTCCGTTCCAGCTGGTGGCCTCGGGCCAGAACGATATCCGGCACAGCGAGCTGCTGGCGCTGGTCGGCAAGAAGGCGCCGGATCTCGTTCTGTTCGAAGGGGAGATCCGCAAGAGCGCGGTCTCGCTGCTGCTGTGGTTCTTCCGGACGCTCCTGCGCTCGGTGGGGCGGCTTCGGCGCCACATGCGGCAACTACCGGGTTCGAATGTCGTCGTCGTGCATGGAGACACGGTATCGACGGTCATGGGCGCATTGCTCGCGAAGGTGCTCAGGACGGACGTCGCCCACGTGGAGGCCGGCCTGCGTTCGTTCAACTATCTCCATCCGTTTCCGGAGGAGATCGACCGGGTGATCACGTCGCGGCTGGCGGACATCCATTTCTGCCCCAACGACTGGTCGATGCGCAACCTCGGCCGGCTGGGCGGGGAGAAGATCGACACGGGCGACAACACGCTGCGTGATGCGCTGGCGATCGCGCAGTCGTCCGGTGGCTCCCGGGAAAATCCCGTCCAGGGGCAGGAAGGGCCGTACTTCGTCTTCGTGCTGCACCGGCAGGAAAACCTGTTCAACGAGCGCCTGGTCAGAAGCCTTGTCGAGAAGGCCATCCGGCAATCACGGAAAACCCCCTGTGTCTTCATCCTGCACCACCTCACCGAGGTGGCTCTGGCGCGCCTGGGGCTTCTCGACCGGTTGAAGGCGGAGCCCCGCATCCGGCTCGCCAGGCGCATGCCCTACATGGACTTCATGAAGGTTCTGGGCGGCGCGGAATACGTGGTGACCGATGGCGGCTCGAACCAGGAGGAGTGCTACTACCTCGGGAAGCCATGCCTCATCCTGAGGAATGTGACCGAGAGGACGGAAGGTCTGGGGGAGAACGCTGTCCTCAGCAAGCTTGATGAAGCCACCATCGACCGGTTCCTCGAAAATCCTGCGGCCTACATGCGCGTCCCCACGCCGGTGCAGGTCAGCGCGAGCGAAGTGATCGTCAATCGACTGTCACTCCAGGAAACGGGTGCCGGCGCAGAGTTCGGAAAGAAAAGCTGATGGCCGATTCGCCGGAGCAGGCGCCTCTCGGGCGGAAGCTGCTGAGTTCATCCGGTTATCTTTTCATCACGTCCATTCTGGGCGGGGTTCTCGGGTATGCCTATTCCGTCGCCATGGGACGGATGCTGGGGCCGCAGGAATATGGCCTGCTCGGCGCGCTGATGGCGCTGGTCCCCATTCTCAGCGTCCCGGTCTCCACGATGAACATCGCCATGGCCCGGCTTTTCTCGCGGCATCTGGCGCTCCACGGGAGCGGCGATGTGCGCGCGATCTTCTGGAGGAACCAGTTGTGGCTGCTCGGACTGGGACTGTGCGGAATCGGCGCCTTCGCATTGATGGCGCTGCCCCTGCAGAAAACGCTTCGCTCTCCGAGCCTGCTGCCCGTGGTCTTCATCGGGCTGAACCTGTTCCTGATGCTGCTGCTGCCTGTGGCCAATGCGCTGGCCCAGGCGCGCCACCATTTCGGGTTCATCGCGCTGCTGAATGTGCTGGGGCCGCTCGCCAAGCTGGTCGGCAGCGCGGCGCTGGTAGCGATCGGCTGGGGCGTGCAGGGTGCGGCGCTGGGCCTGGCGCTGGCCAGCGGATTCCTCGCCGCCTACAGCATCGCCTACTGCTGGCGCAGGCTCGACGTGCCCCTGAGCCTGTCCAATCCCGTGGACCGGGTGGGGCTCGGGGAGTTGTTCCCCGTGCTGCTGGCAACCCTGTCCTTCAATTTCCTGTTCCAGGTGGACGTGCTGCTGGCGAAGGCCTTCTTCGATGCGGAAAGGGCCGGGTACTATGCGGCCGCGGCCACCCTGGGCAAGGCCGTGATGTACCTGCCTTCCGCAGTGGTGGTGCCGCTGCTGCCCATGGCTGCGGCCGGAACGGCCCTGAAGAACGAGACGGGCCACCTGCTGGTGAAGGCGATCGGGATGACCATGGTCATGACGGTGGCCGGAGCCGTCTTCTACTGGCTGTTCGCGGAGCAGGTCACGGTGCTGCTTTTTGGCGAGGCTTACCGGAGCGCGTCGGGCATTCTGCGCTGGTACGGATGGGCGATGGTGCCTGTGGCGCTGATCATGGTGCTGGAGCATTACCTGCTCGCCCAGGGGCGGCTGCTTTTCGCCTATCTGGTGTTTTCCGCCGCGCCCTTTCTCGCCTACGCGGCGTGGCATTTCAGGAGCGATCCCATCCACCTTGTGTGGGTGATGCTGGTGACCGGCGTGGCGATCCTGGTGCTGGCGGCGGTGTTCTGGATGGCGGCGGGCCGCTCGAAGATCGGGCGGACCGTGGTTTCAATGTTCAGGGGTTCATCGGATGCATGATTTCGCCATAGTCGTCCTGTCTTGCGACAAATACAGCGATCTGTGGGCGCCCTTCATGTCGCAATTGCGGCGGCAGTTTCCCTCCGCGGTCGGGTATCCCGTCTATTTCGGGAGCAATGAAGTGGCCTGCCGGGAGGAGGGTGTGATTTCCGTGCTATCGGGCAAGGACCGGGACTGGTCGTCCAGCTTCCGATCCATCCTGCAGCAGGTGCCTGCCCGCAAGGTCATGGTGCTGCTCGAGGACCTGATGATGGCGACGCCCGTGGACCCGGACGTGTTCCGCCGCTGCGTGGATTTCGTGGCGCGCCACGACGCGATGCACCTGAAGTACTGGAACCACATCAAGACGGATTCCGATGCGGACGATCCGCTGTTCGGCGTGCTGCGGCGCGGTGCGCCCTACCGCGCCACCGTCGCGGCATTCTGGGACCGCGAATATCTGCTCCGATTGCTGCTGGACGGCGAGAATCCCTGGAATTTCGAGATCATGGGTTCCTACCGGACCTCCTATAGCGACGGCTTCTATGGAATGAAGCAGCCCCTTTTCGAGTTCGTGAACCTCGTGGAAAAGGGGCACTGGATCGCCGACTCGCTGCGCTGGGCGCAGAGGGAGGGCGTGGCGCTGGAGGTTGCTCGGCGTCCGGCCCTTGCCGGCAAGCGTGGCGTACTGGCTTCCCTCCAGATGGCGTATTTCGGCTGGATGATCCGTGTCCCCTGGCAGAAGCGCCTGGGATGGATGCAGAAACTGCGCCGCGCCCTGATCTGCTACTGAACGTATTTCTAGAAAACCAATGGATTGCCAATGAAAACTGCACTCATCACCGGAATCACCGGCCAGGACGGGGCCTACCTCGCGGAGCTGCTGCTCGAGAAGGGATACACGGTCCACGGGATCAAGCGCAGGACCTCCCTCATCAACACAGAGCGGATCGACCACCTTTTCCAGGACCCGCACACACCCGACCCGAAGTTCATCCTGCACTATGGCGACATGACGGATTCGCTGTCGCTGGTGCGCATCATCCAGAAGATCCAGCCCGATGAGATCTACAACCTGGCAGCGCAGAGCCACGTGGCGGTGTCGTTCGAAGAACCCGAATACACGGCGAACTCCGATGCGCTCGGCCCGCTGCGGATCCTCGAGGCCATCCGCATCCTGGGGCTGGAGAAGACCTGCCGCTTCTACCAGGCATCCACTTCCGAACTGTATGGCCTGGTGCAGGAAATCCCGCAGCGCGAGAGCACGCCGTTCTATCCGCGCTCGCCCTACGCGGCGGCGAAGCTCTATGCCTACTGGATCACGGTGAATTACCGTGAGGCCTATGGCATCTATGCCTGCAACGGCATCCTGTTCAACCATGAGTCGCCCATCCGGGGAGAGACGTTCGTCACGCGCAAGATCACGCGTGCGCTGGCAAGGATCAAGCTCGGGATGCAGGAGCAGCTCTTCCTGGGCAACCTCGATGCCAAGCGCGATTGGGGCCATGCCCGCGACTACGTGGAAGCCCAGTGGCTGATGCTGCAGCAGGACCGTCCGGAAGATTTCGTGATTGCCAGCGGCATCCAGTACAGCGTGCGCGATTTCGTGGATGCCGCTGCGAAGGAAATGGGCATGTCGCTGTCCTGGCAGGGCGAAGGTATCGATGAAAAGGGCTACGACGAGGCCGGCCGGCTGCGCGTGAGCGTGGATCCGAGGTATTTCCGGCCCACGGAGGTGGAGACGCTGCTGGGCGACCCGTCGAAGGCCCGCGAGGCGCTGGGCTGGGTGCCTCGCACTTCGTTCGGAGACCTGGTGCGCGAGATGGCCCAGGCGGACCTCAAGATGGCCGAGCGCGACCAGCTGTGCCGGGACCAGGGTTTCCTGCGCGGCGGCAGGGCTTGAAGCAGCCCGTCAGGACATCTCCATGCGTATTCTTCTGACCGGATCCACCGGCATGGTGGGGCGCAATTTCCTGGAGCATCCCGCCATCCACGAGTTCGAGGTCATCGCGCCCGGGCGTGATGCGCTGGACCTGCTGGACTACGCCGGTGTCGAGCGCTTCGTCGCCGAGCACCGGCCAGATGCCGTCGTGCACGCAGCGGGCATTGTCGGAGGCATCCAGGCCAACATGGCCGATCCGGTGCGCTTCCTGCTGGGCAACCTGGACATGGGGCGCAATATCGTGATGGCAGCCCGGGCAGCCGGGGTGCCCCGGCTGCTCAATCTCGGGAGTTCCTGCATGTTTCCCCGCGGATGGGATACGCCGTTGCGCGAGGACATGGTGCTGACCGGCGAGCTCGAACCCACCAACGAGGGTTACGCGCTGGCGAAGATCCTGGTGGCCCGGCTGTGCGACTACGTCAGCCGGGAGCCCGGCGGCCTTTCCTACAAGACGCTGATTCCCTGCAACCTCTATGGCCGCCACGACAAGTTCTCGCCCGATGTGTCCCATCTGGTGCCCGCCATCCTCCAGAAGATCCACCAGGCCAAGTCCGAGGGGGCTCGGGAAGTGGAGATATGGGGCGACGGCAATGCGCGCCGGGAATTCATGTACGCGGGCGACCTGGCGGACTGCATGGTGGAAGCGCTCCGCCGTTTCGACAGCCTGCCTCCCGTGATGAACGTGGGGCTGGGGACCGATCTCACCATCAACGACTATTACCGCGTGGGCGCGGAGGTGGTGGGCTATGCGGGCGGCTTCCGGCACGATCTGACCAAGCCCGTGGGCATGAAGCGCAAGCTCGTCGATACCTCCGTGGCCGGGCAGTGGGGTTGGCATGCGTCCACGTCCCTGCAAGAGGGAATGCGCAAGGCCTACGACTACTATCTCGGCCTTTCCTGAAAGAACAGCGCGTACCAGGCCGGTGGCCGGGTGCGGCACAGACGAACAGAAAGCAAATGACAGCAGCAAACAGCTATCCCCTGGCGAGTACGACCTGGGACGACGAGGAATATGCCTCCCTGCAGGATGTGATCGCGTCCGGCATGTTCACCATGGGCCCCCGTGTGGCGGCCTTCGAACGGGAGTTCGCGGAGTACGTCGGCAGCCGGCATGCCGTGATGGTGAGCTCCGGATCCGCGGCCAATCTGATCATGGTGGCGGCGCTGTTCTACCGCAAGCAGGGGCGGCGGCTGTCCCGGGGCGACGAGGTGATCGTGCCGGCCGTGTCATGGAGCACGACCTACTATCCCCTCTACCAATACGGGCTCAGGCTCAAGTTCGTGGATATCGACAGGGAGACGCTGAACTACGACCTGGAGCAGCTGGAAGCCGCCATCACGCCTGCCACGCGGCTGGTGATGGCTGTGAACCTGCTCGGCAACCCCAATGCCTTTGACCGGATCGCCGAGATGCTGGAGGGGCGTGACATCGACCTGATCGAGGACAACTGCGAATCAATGGGCGCCGTGTTCCAGGGGCGCCAGGCAGGCACCCACGGACTGATGGGCACGTTCAGTTCGTTCTTCAGCCACCACATTTCCACGATGGAGGGAGGACTGGTGGTGACGGACGACGAAGAGTTGCACCACCTGCTCATCTGCCTGAGAGCGCATGGCTGGACGCGCAACCTTCCGAAGTTCAACCATGTCTGCGGCGAGAAGTCGGACGATCCCTTCCAGGAGTCCTTTCGTTTCGTGCTGCCCGGCTACAACGTCCGGCCGCTGGAGATGAGTGGTGCGCTGGGCTCCGCGCAACTGCGCAAGCTGCCAGGCATGGTGCAGGTCCGCCGCGAGAACGCGCGCAAATTCCAGGTCCTGATGGAGGAGTTCCCGATGCTGGGAACACAGAAGGAGATCGGGGACAGCAGCTGGTTCGGCTTCAGCATGGTGCTCGCGGAAGATGCACCGTTCGGGCGCGAGCAACTGGTGGCGGCGTTGCAAGCCCACAGCATCGACTGCCGCCCCATCGTCGCGGGCAACTTCGCAAAGAACGAGGTGATGTCGTGGTTCGATCATGAGATCCACGGCCGGCTGGTCAATGCCGACTGGATCGACCAGCACGGGCTGTTCATCGGCAACCACCACTACCCGCTGGATGCAGAGTTCCAGCTGCTGCGCGACGCACTGCGCACGCTGGTGCGCTGAGTGCCGTGTCGGGAGCGGCCGAGGTGAAGGACCGGCGGGTCGGGGCGCTCCTCTGGGCCTTGGCGGCGACGCTGGTCGGCATGTCGCTGCTCAAGTACCAGGCGCTGTCCAGCAACTGGTTCGACCTGGGGCTGTTCGAGAATGTCTTCCATGCCTACGTCGGGCAGGAGGGCGGCGCGGGGCATGCGTTCTTCGGCCATGCCCAGCCTTTCATGGGGGCATATGCCTATCTGTACCGGTGGACCGGTCCGCTCGGCCTGCTGGCGCTGCAGGGGCTGGCGTTGACCGCTCCGGCCTGGCTGGTCTGGCGCCAGTACGGCGCCTGGCCTGCGGTGGCGCTGCTGCTGTACTACCCGCTCTGGGCCATCGGCCTGTTCGACTTCCATTTCGACCATCTTGCCGTACCGTTGCTGGTGGGCTTCTACGTGGCGTTCGAGCGTCGGCGCATGGCCTGGGCCATGGCCTGCGCACTGCTGCTGGCCGGCGTGAAGGAGCCTTTTGCATTGCAGACCACGGCCTGCGGTCTGTTCCTGCTGTGGCAGGCCTGGAGATTGCGCGGAGCGGATGCCCTGCCGCGCCGCTGGGCTGCAGCCGGCCTGGTGCTGGCCTGCGCCGGGGTGGCATGGTTCTATGTGGCGACCCAGTGGCTTATTCCGCGGTTCACCGGAACGAGCGGGGGGCTGGATGCGGATGCATTCACATGGCTGGGCCACGGCATCGGAGGCATGCTGCGGAATCTGCTGTCGCACCCGTGGCTGCCGATCACCGAGGCGCTGGCGACGCCCGGGAAGCTGCTTTATCTGTTCGTCTGTTTCGGCATGCTGGCCTTCGTTCCCCTGCTGAGTCCCGCGTGGCTCATCCCCGCCCTTCCCCCTTTGCTGATCGCGATGCTGGCCCGGTCCGAAAATTACTACAGCTATGGCAATCACTACACCGCCGGGCTCATTGCTCCCGCGATCGTTGCGTTTGCCCATGGAATGCCCGCGTTCTGGCGGCTCTGCGGGCGCGTTGGGCTGCCGCTGCAAGCGGCAGCCCTCGCGCTGGGCGCCGCGCTCCTGGCCGGCCATGTCCTGCTCGCACCGTCTCCGCTGGGGCGCCTTTTCTGGAGTGACAAGGTCTGGAGCTACAGCTGGCGGGCCTATTGGCCGGATGAGCGTACCCGGCGTATCCAGGCGGCTCTGGAGCGATGGGTTCCCAGCGACGCGGGGGTGAGCGTTGCGACCCAGAACACGGTGAACTGGGGCCGCCTGCCCTTGCGCGAGGCGTATTTCGCGTTTCCCGATGGCGTGTTCTCCGCCAAGGCCATGCCCGCATGGTCTTCGGGGGGCATGGCCGGAGCGCCGCCGCGTGCGCGCCATGCCGACTATGTGGTGCTGGACGAACGCCGCCCCTGGTTCCTGCTTGATCAGGGCTGCCTCTGGCTGCACGGGCAGTGTTCCGATGCGGCTGCCGCCGCACGCTACCGTAACGCGGTGGCGGAAGCCAGGAGGCTCTACAGCGTCGTTTACGAAGACGACGGCTTCTCCATTCTCCGACGGAGGGAAAACCCATGAAGCGGTTCGGCTTCCGCCTTGAGCGATGCTGCTGGCGCGTCTGGCTCGCTGCTGCGCTGTGCATTCCGATGGCCGTCCAGGCCGCCGATGTGGCGACCGATGTCGCGTTCGGTCCTCCGCCCGTCCCCGGCTATCTGGGCAAGGTACTGCAACCGCTGTCCGCAGGCGATCCTCTGTTGCCGGGGACATTCCAGGTGAAGGCCCAGCTGGGATTGAAGCAGGTTCCGGCGATGGAACTGGACTCCAGCGCGCCGCTGGAGCCTGAGGCCGCACCCGGCCGTGCCGCGGCGCCGGAACACGGCATCCGGCTGAATGCTTCTGCCGGCACGGATCTTTCCGCCTACGACGAGCTCTGGATCGACCATGCCGCGCTCGGGCAGTGTTCGGCGCAACTGACGCTGCAGACCGATGAGGGATTGCGTGAGGGGCGTCCGAGCAGCACCACCATCATCGGCATGGAGGAAGGGCGCAGCGTGCTCTTTTCAGAGCAGCCCGCGCGCATGCCCTGGGTCGCCAAGGACATGTTCTATCTGCTCGCCCGCCAGTGGGGCAGTCGCGACGATGGCAAATGGCGATATGTCCAGGACGGGGATGCCACGGTGCTTCAGCGGCGCCTGCAGGTGTCCCTGGACCGGGCGCAAACCATCGAGATGGAGTTTCCCCCCGGAGCCAGGCTCAATGGCGTGAATCTGTTCATCAGCGTGGGCAACCACCATCGCCCCAGTCGTCTGCTGACATCCGGGGATTTCACCAGCGAGGTGCAGGACGACGGCCAGCGGACCCGCTTGCGCATCCGCCTGGACCGCGTCCTGGCGGAGTACCGGCAGCGCGGGCAGACCGTGTCGCTTGCAGAACTGCTGGTGTTCTACCGCGGGGAGAAGGCGCGGACGGTGGCCGAACAGCCTTTGCGCCGGCTGACGATCTACAGCCTGGCAGGCACGGGCAGGGCCTCGGACGGAGAGCGTGTATTGCAGGTTCCCATGACAACCGCCCCGTTGACGGCCACTGTCTGGCGCACCAAGCTGGATCTCAGGGACGTCACCGGCCGCTGGGTGGCCCGCATGCCGCTACGGTCCGCCGAATGGCATGTCTCGGGGGACCCCGGCTGCAAGACCGACCTGGTATCGGCCCATCTGGTCAAGCTGCGGCGCTCCAGTACGCCTGCATTCCTGGACGAAGCCGCTTCCCGCGTCCGGTCCCTGGGAGGGCCCTTCCTGGTCCGGCCCGAGGACCGCAACGGCGTGGAGTGGCTGGATTTCGCGGCCCAGTTGCCGTTGGCCGAGGCGCGGGTGCATGCCAGATTGCCGCGCGGGCAGGGGGGGGAGGTGGAGTTCCCGGGCTGGGGGCTGCGCGTGGCGTCCAGTGGTGGCGCGGTCCAGGAGCGCGGCGTGGCCGAAGGCATGCTGTTGCCCTCGGGCGCCATGGTGGACATGGACTGGCAGGTGGATTTCCGGGTCCGCCCCGGGCAGCGCCTTCATGTGGGTATCCAGACCACGGGCCGCCGCCAGCCGGATGTGGAGGTGCGCGCCGTAACGGACGACGGACGCGACTACCGCTTCAGGGCGATGCCGAGCCAGCCCGTGCTGCTCGATCGCAGGATCCCCGAGGGGGTGCGGGTGCGAAGTCTGTCCCTGCGTTTCGATGCCCTGGAAGTGGCTGCGCCCTGGATGGTCAAGGACATCTCGGTGTTCCGCCCTTATCGGCTGGACGCTGCCCAGGCCGCCACGGCACCCCGGTTCGGCTGGGGCGTGGTGCCTCTGGTCCCACGGGCCGACGCGACCGATCCGGGTGATGCGTGGCGCAGTGACGGCGTGCGCCTGGCGGGCATCCTGCGGGCGCGCCCGGAAGCGGCCGGCGCCACGGCGCTGCGCTGGTCCACGCCCGTCGGACTGCCTGCCAGGGACCTGCTCGAATTGCGCCTGGAATATGACGTCCGGGGCGCCGAGATGGACAGTTGCTGGCTGCAGGCGGAAATCCTCGGCAGCGATGGACACCGGCTGGAGCGGCGGCTCTGTCCGCGCGATGGGCATGTCCGCGAGGGGATGGCTGCGGAACTGCGGGAGCGGTTCAGCGAGAACGAACGCGTGACGGAGATTCGCTGGAAAGCCGCACTCTACATGGACAGACCCGTGCAGTTGAGCTTCCTGGCCGAGGCAGGCGTGGGTGCTCGCCCCTCCGTGATGGACGCGCTGTCCCGAGGCGCCGGACTCCTGGTGGAAGGATCACTCCACATGCCCGAGGCGCTGCCCGGGTCGCTTCGGGATGCCCTGGTGCAGGGGCGCCGTCCGGTGTGGCTCGACTATGGGATTCTGGAGGTGGGGCAGAAACAGGAGATGACCCCGGTGCTGCTGCAGGATGACGGCCTCTTCGAATTGAGGCATGTCACGCTGGTGAGCAATCAGGACGAAAAATCCGAAGCGGTGGTGGAGTGGCGCGACATGCTGAGGCCGCCGGCCCCCTCTCCCGGAATGGGAAAGCTCAAGAAGCTGGTGCTGGCATTCGCCGTCGCCGCAGGAGCTTGGCTCGCGTGGCAGTTGCTTTCTCCGCATTGGCGCAATGGCCGGGCCCGGCTGCGGGCCTGGGCGGGTCAGGGGCGCCTCGCGGTTGAGACTGCTTGGGGGCTGGGCGAGCGCGTGGCGGTCAGTATCGGCCGCCATCGCCGGGTGTTCCATCTGGCCAGCATGGCTGCCGCGCTGCCGTGGTTCTTGTGGGCCGGTAGGGGCGACGAAGGTGCGCCCTGGTTGCTGGGGGCGGGTGTTGCGCTGTGGGTGACGTCTGCCCTGCACCTGTGGCGCGGGCTGCCGGCCTGGGGCCGGTTCTTCGCCGTCTATCTCTGGCCCTGCATGTGGTTCGCATGGCTGGCCTGGGCCCTGGGCGCGTATCCGGCGCCTTCTTCGCCGCTTTCTTCGCTGGCGGTTGTTGTGGGATGCCTGTGGCCTGCCGCATCCATGCTGCACCGGTCATTGGGGTGGATGCGGCGGGGATCCGGCCTCTGGCTGGGTCTGATGCTGATGCTCGGAGTGGCTTGCTATGGGGTCGGCTTCATGAGCACGGTAGGCTGGGGAGAGAATGTATTCATCACGCTGGGCGGACTCTGGATGATCGCTGCGTGGTGGTTCGCCGCAGTCAGCGCACGGGATGCCCTGGTCCGGCGCCAGCCCCGCCTTGCACGCTGGATGTACGGTGAGCGCGGGGGCCCCTTCCTGGTCGGTTCCCTGCTGGCGCTCGCGGCCTCGGTGGCGCTGCTGATGCTTGGCATGAGCCAGATGGCGGCCCATGTGGTGACGCTGTGTTTCTACCAGCTGTGCATTGGCGTGGCGCTGCAGGCGTCCGTCCATTGGCGGCGGAGATCGCCGTAGATGTGGCTGCGTGGATGGGTCAATCAGACCGCCGCCAGCCTGTGGGTGGCAGTGGTCTCCATGGTTCTGGTGTTCGCGCTGGGCCGCCTGCTCGGACCGGAACGGTTCGGGGAGTACAACTATGTACTGACCCTGGCCTCCCTGATCGCCATTCTCCAGGACGGCGGTTTCAAGACCCTTCTGCAGCGTGAGTCCGCCCACCGCAGCATGGATCTGGACGCGGGGGGGCTGACGCGCTATGCCCTCGGGCACATCCTGTTGGTGAGCGTGGCGGCGATGTGCCTGGCCGCTGTGCTAGGGGCGGATCGACGGGGCGCGCTGGCTTGGGCCATCGTGGCGATGGCTTTGCTTGCGACGGCCAACATCCTGTCCGCGCGGTGGCGTGGAGTGGGGGAATATGCCAGGGATGCCTGGTGGCAGGCAGGTGTGCGCAGCATCACGGCGATGGTCATCCTCGGTTGCGTGATGCTGTGGAGGCCGGACAGCACGGCGGTTTTCTTGGGCTGGGCCTGCGGTCTGGCGCTGGCGCTGGCCGTGGTGCGCTTCACGGCCCTTCCGCGCTGGAATCCCCCAGGGGTTGTCTATCGGACGGCGGCAGCCTTCATGCTGATCGATCTGGCGACCACCGTCTATTTCCGCATCGATATCGTCCTGATGGAGCAGTTGGGCGTCGCGCCTGCGGACATCGGGCGTTATGCCGCTGCTTATCGGATCTTCGAGGGAGGTGTGCTGCTGCTGGCACCCGCCGCCACGGTTTTCTTCCGGGAGTTGCGCCTGCGGTGGCAGGACCGGGATGCAGCCCGGGCCCTGCTGCGCCGAGCCCTCGGCGGCGTGCTGCTGCTGGCCGCTGCCGGGTCGGCCGTGGTGCACTGGTTCGCCGAGCCCTTGCTGGTACTGGCATACGGGGATTCCTATGCCGCCGCAGCGCCATTGCTGTCCTGGCTGCTGGTCGCTTTCCTGTTCCTGGCTCCCAACTATGTGCTGACGCAGGCAGCGGTGGCCCTGGGGCGGGAGCGCTGGTATGCGGCGACCGTCTGCATCGCCGCTGCCGTCAACGTGGGTTTGAATTTCTGGCTGCTTCCGCGTTTCGGTGCATTGGGTGCTGCGTGGGCCAGCATCGTGACCGAAGCCGTCTTGATGGTGCTTTTGTACAGGGGGGTGCGTTCATGGCTGTGAAGGGCGTGGTGCTCTATGACTTTCTGCATGCGAAGGGCGGTGCCGAGCGCCTCACGCTGGATCTGGTGCGGGGCCTGGAGGGGGCGGAGCTGTGCTTCGGCTACCGGCAGCCGGAGGTCTTTCCCGCCAGCGAGCTGGCGGAAATCACCTGCCATGACCTGGAGGCCACTACACCGGTGCCCGGCTGGCGAACGCTCAAGGTATTGCGTGCATTCTCTGGCCCGCAGGCGCAGTTCCTGGACCAATACGACTGGGCTATCTTCAGCGGAGTGCTCGCCCCGGTGGCGGTAAGGCATCGCAGGGGGCGGCGCAATCTCTACTATTGCCATACGCCGCCGCGCTTTGTGTATGACCTGCGCGCCTATTACCAGCAGAAATTCGCTCCGCCGCTGCGGCCGGCGCTCGCCATGCTCGCGGCCTACCTGAAGCGGCGCTACGAGTCGTCGTTGGCCGAGATGGACATGGTGATCGCGAATTCGGAGAACGTGCGCGGCCGTCTGCGCCAGTACCTCGGAGTGGACGCCACGGTGGTGCACCCGCCCATCGACGTCGAGCGGTTCCGCTGGCGACATCGGGGAAATTACTTTCTTTCGCTGGCCCGTCTGGAGGACTTCAAGCGGGTGGACCGGATCGTGGATGCCTTTTTGCGCATGCCGTCCCAGCAACTGGTAGTGGTGTCCGGCGGTTCGCAGTTCGAGGCCCTGCGCGCGAAAGCAGCCCAGGCTCCCAACATCCGGTTCACTTCGTGGCTTGGCGATGATGCGCTCGCGGAAATGATGGGTGGGGCCCGTGCCTCGATCTACATCCCGCGTGACGAGGATTTCGGCATGTCGCCCGTGGAGAGCATGGCTGCGGGCAAGCCCGTGATCGGTGTGGCCGAGGGTGGCTTGCTCGAGACCATCGTGCATGGGGAAACCGGCTGGCTTCTTCCGGCGGAGCCTTCTGTGGAGCAGATCGTCGAGGCGGTGTCGGCACTGTCTGGTGACGCGGCCGAAGCCATGCGACCCGCGTGCGAGAGCCGCGCCAGGGAGTTCAGCAAGGACCGCTTCCTGAGGCGCATGCGGGAAATCGTGGCGGGGTGAGAGCAGCCGGCCTCAGGGTTCCGTGCGACGCTGCAGGGGCCCAGGGCGTGCCGTGGCAAACCGGAAGAGGGCGGTTGCGGCGAGCCGGCGGATGCCGCTCCACCATGGACGGGCTGGTGCTCCGGGGGAGGCAATCGGCTCCGGCGCATGCACCGCAGGGTCGATGCGTACGATGCGCATTCCTGCATGCCGCGTGAGCCACAGCAGTCCGAGTTCCGCATCATCCAGCAACGCTGCCTCCGTGGAGGTGAAGGACTCCATTGCGGCTCGGCTGTAGTACGCGGGGTGTGCCGGGACAGGCGAGGTCTGCAGGACACGTCGCCACCATGGCGATCCGTTTCCTGGAGCACCCAGTACCGCGGCATCCGCGTGCGGGGACTGCTCCAGAAGCTCCTGCCACAGCCGGGGCGCCGGCCTTTGGCTGGCGATGACCGTGAGGATGCCACGATGGCCCTCGGCCAGGGCCAGGCGCATTCCGGTCTGGACGGCGCCCCAGCGACTCATCGGGATGAGAGGACGCAGCACCCTGGCGCCGGCCTCTTGTGCGAAAAGGCAGGTGCCGTCTGCGCTCCGGTTGTCGATCACCAGGGGAATGCCCAGCCCGGCTTCGCGCACGGCGTGCACCAGGGACGCGATGGAGCCCGCATCGTTGCATGCCGGAATGACCACGAGCGGGCCCCGGGTGCCAGTTGCTGGTCGGCGCTTGGACGTGACATGCCGGTATTCCCGTTCGATCGCGAGGGCACCGCTGTGGATGGTGAAGGACCGGAGCAGGGCCTGCCTGCCCGCGGCGCCGAGGCGTTGGCGCAGCGGTATATCGTGGCGAAGGCGCGTGATGGCGTTCCTCCAGCCGTCCACGTCCTCGATGGGAACGCGCAGGCCTGCCCTCGCATGGGCGACAAGCCAGGGCATGCCGGAACCGGGCAGGTCGGTGACGAGGCAAGGCTTCGCATGGAACATCGCTTCCAGGAGCACGATGCCGAATGCTTCCGTGCGCTCCCTGGAAGCGAGGCAGAAAATGTCGCAGGTGGCGAGCAGTGCGTGCTTGCGTGCGTCGTCCACGTCGCCCAGCAACCGGATGTTTCCCCGGCCCGGACGCGACTGCGCCGCCTGGATGCGTGCCTGCAGGCTGTCCCGCAGCTCGCCGTCGCCGACGATGAGCAGTTCCACGCCCGGCAGCGCGGCAACGGCCTGGATGAGGGTTTCGAAGCCCTTGTAGTAAGTCAGGCGCCCGATGGACAGCAACTTCAATGCCGTTCCGGGAGACCACGCGTCGCTGGATGTGGCTGCTGGCAGGCTGCCGAGGTCGATGCCCAGCGGGACCGTAACGCACTTGCTTCTCCAGTATTGCAGGGCCTTGCTGGCCTCCAGATAGGGCGGAGACGTCGCGATGATGCGTTCTGCACCGTCCAGCAGCGCATGCTCGAAGGGTCGGTACAGGGCGTACGCCAGTGCGACCGAGAGCTTGATTTCCGACACCACGACATCGGAGTGCCAGTGGATCACCCAGGGAATGCGGCGTGCGCCGGGAAGCGTGAGGGCCCAGAGCGCGGAGTTGTTGGGCATGTGCAGGTGCAGCACATCGGGTCGCAACCGGCGTATCGCACGTGCCAGCGCCGCGCGGAAGCCCAGGGCGAACGGTGCATACACGAGCTGGAACTGTACCGGTACCCGTTCCAGCCAGTGCGGATCGTCGGACTGGGGTGCGCCATGCACGAGCGCGTGCGCCTCGATGCCCTGGGCGTGCTGGGCGGCGATCAGATCGGAAAGGAACACTTCCATGCCACCGCGGTAGGGCGGATAGAACTTTCCTACATGCAAAACGCGCAGGGCCACGGGGAATTGTCGTGCGTGTTTTTGGGCCTATGGCCTGGCGGCGGCAGCAGCCACTTCGGCCCTGATCTGCGCGTATTGCGGGTTGCGCGGGTCGAGCCGGATGGCTTGGTCGAGGTCCTTCAGACTGGCCGCATATTGGCGGGCGCCGCGGTAGGCCATTGCGCGTCCGTAATAGGCTGCGGCATTGGGTGCGCGCGCGATCAGCTGGTCGAACATTGCGATGGCCTCCCGCGTGTCGCCCTTGCCGACATGCGCCATGCCCAGGCCCAGCAGCAGGCGCGGGTTGGAAGGGCTGGCCGGAAGCAGGGCATTGAAATCCTTGATCGCGTCATCGAATCGGTTTGCGCCGATCGCGCTCTCCGCGCGGCGAAGATGCATGAGCTGGCGGATGCGGTCCATTTCGGCGGAGCTGAGGCCCGGCAGCTCTGTGCGCAACCCCTGGTCGAATTGAGCATAAGCTTCCGCATACCGTCCGAGGGCGAATTCCGATTCGCCGCGGTGGTAGTACAGCTGCAGATCCTTGAAGCCCTGCTTCTCCGCATCGTCGAAAGCTGCGATGGCTTCAGCGTGCTTCTTCTGCTGCTGCAGGGCTACGCCCATGTTGAATCGGGCAGCGCCGCGCAGCGCACCCAGCGCTTCGGCCGTGGCGAAGGCCTTCTGGGCTTCCGCCACGGATCCTCGGTCCAGATGGTAGGCGCCAAGGTTGAGGAACGGGCGCCACCGGCCGACCGCATTGGCGGGCGCCTTCAGGTCGATTTTCTCTGCCGCGTCGCTCCAGGCGGTGTAGTCGTCGCGCAGCGAGGCCGAGCGCTCGAAGGCCAGCAGGGCGAACACCAGTCCGACCATGGCGCCCACCATGTAGATGGCGCGCGGCTTGAAGCCCGTGAGTGCGATGGCGACCAGGATGGGCATGCCGATGGCCCAGAGGTAGCTGCGATAGAGAACGAAGGGGTCCTGCACCCAGACGGTGGCGAATTCGGTCACGTAGAGCAGCAAGGGGAAGAACAGCGCCACGCCCGCGAGGCTGAGCACGCCGCGGCGGCGCAGCACGGCCCATGCCGCGGCCACCCACAGCGCCGCGTAGCCCAGCAGGCCCAGCGCTTGCGGGAACGCGGTGAACGAAAGGGGGAAGGCGGGGCGCAAATCCACGGACATCCACATCACGTTCGGCACGAACCACAGGAAACCGTAGGCGAAGAACAGGGCGGCCTCGTTCAGGATGCTGAGCGGGTACATGCGCTGGGTGATGCCGGGGCTGAGCAGTTCCAGTTGCCGGGTGAGGTCGATGGAGCGCTGGTCGAACACCTTGCCGAGGAGATCGCCATAAAAGCCGAACAGGACAGCCGCCGCCACCGCGACCAGCAAGGCGGAAACCCCTGCGACGGCAGCCACGGTGCGCCACGCCGGGCGCCTGACGTGGATGTACAGCGGCACCGCTGTGGCCGCCACCATCACCGCATGCTCCTTCGACAGCACCGCAGCCGCATAGGCCACGACGGCGCCTGCATACCATGCGGCCCCGCGGCCCGACAGGCCGCGCACGAAGCACCAGCACGCCAGCACCGCGAAGAACGTGGCCATGACGATGGAGCGCTGCACGAGGTAGGCCACCGCATAGACCGCCATGGGGTTGACGGCGAAGAGCGCCACGCCCACGCGCACGGCGGCGAGCCGGGATGCATTGAAATGCGTCTGGGCCTCGAATTCCTCGGGGAAGCGCGTGTGCGTGAGCAGGTCGCGCACGAGGGCATAGAGCGCCGCCACGGTGCCCAGGTGCAGGGCGATGTTAACGAGGCGCTGCTTCCACCATCCGGCGCCGGCCAGGCCGTCCACCCAGACGAAGCTGCCGTAGGACAGCAGGCGCTGCTTGAAGGCGAGCAGGTTCCCGTAGCTGCCGAAGATGGTGCCGTCGGTCAGGGCCAGGTCGTCGAACAGCAGCGCATGATCCCAGCCGGGCAGGTAGATGGCCAGGACGGCCGCCACGACGGCAATACCGAAGACGATGAGGGAGACGGATGGTTTGGTGGCCATGGCGGTGAGTGCGTGACGGCAGTGGGCGGGCGGCGCAGGGCGTGCGGGCGCACCGTGCGACCGCGGGACGCGGAAGTCTAAGCGATGGGGGCGGGAGCGCTGCCGTGGGGCGCTCCGCCCGGCGGGCGCCTCAGGCCGGGGGGGCGCTGTCCGGCGCCAGGCCCGCGAGCACCATGTGGCAGATCAGCGCCTCGGCGTGCGCGTAGTCCCGCTCGGTCAGGGCCGGCTTGCCCAGCAGCAGGGCGAACTGGGCCTGCTGGTCGGCATAGGCCTGGGTGACCGACCAGATGATGAACATCAGGTGCGTGAAGTTCACGCGGGCGATGCGGCCTTCCCGCGCCCAGCGCTCGAAGGTGCGCACGTCGTTGCGCAGCACCGGGCCCACGCGTTCGGCGATCACGCTGCCGTACCGCGGCGCGCCGGCGATGACCTCCTTGGCGAACACCTTGGCGGCATTCGGGCGCTCCAGCGACGACCGGAGCTTGGCTCGGATATAGCGGCGCAGGGCTTCGGAGGGGTCTTCGCCGTGCGACATCTCCTCCATGCCGTCCAGCCACTGGGTGAGCACGTCGTCCAGCACCCGCCGGTAGAGCGCTTCCTTGTTCGGGAAATAGTAGAGCAGGTTGTGACGGCTGATGCCGGCCGAGGCCGCGATGCCCTCCAGCGATGCTCCTTCGAAGCCGAACTGTGCGAACTGGCTTTCCGCCTCCGCCAGGATGGACTGCTCCTTGCGCAGGCGCGCTGCGGACGGAGCACTGGTGGTGCGTGGACGCACGGGGGCTGGGCGGGACGGCGGCAGGCGGGAGCTCATATGCACCATTGTGGGCCGAAGCAGGGGGCCGGAAACGGTCTTTCCCCGTGGGGCCCTTCTGGCATGGCGTTTGCTGTCCGGGATTTTACCAATAGGTAAGTTTTTACTGGTTGGTAAATTGCAAGCCACAACGGCGGGCCATGCATCCGCCACCACGAGCGAGGACCACGATGACCCCTTCGCCTTTCCTGCCGACCCGGAGCGCCGGGCGCGCCGCCGCACCGGCATCACGGCCCGGATTACGTCCGGGTGCCCTGGAACCCCGCGCGCTGCCTGCGCGCGCGGCTGCCTTCTCCCTGCCTTCCTGATCCCGATCCCCGGGGATTCATACACCACAGGAGCCTCCGATGGAAACGACGACCGCCGGTACCGGCTGCGGCGTGCATGGTGCACGCCTCGAGCTGGCCCAGTACGCCAGGAATTTCGGCGATGCCCACCCGCCGCTCACGCGCGCCCAGGCGCTGATCGAGGCCGAGCGCTGCTATTACTGCTACGAAGCGCCGTGCGCCACGGCCTGCCCGACGGGCATCGACGTGCCGTCCTTCATCCACCGCATCGCGCAGGGCAACGAGCGTGGCGCGGCTCGGGCGATCCTGGAGGCCAACCCGCTGGGCGGCATGTGCGCCCGGGTCTGCCCGACGGAGGTGCTGTGCGAGCAGGCCTGCGTGCGCAACGTGAACGAGGACAAGCCGGTGGAGATCGGCGCGCTGCAGCGCTACGCGACGGACGCGCATTTCGCGCAGCCGGGCGCGCCGCTCTTCACGCGCTCCGCGCCCACGGGGCGGCGTGTGGCCGTGGTGGGCGCCGGCCCTGCGGGCCTGGCCTGCGCGCACGGACTGGCGCGGCGGGGCCACGACGTGGTGCTGTTCGACGCACGCCCCAAGCTCGGCGGGTTGAACGAATACGGGCTGGCGAGCTACAAGACCACGGGCGGATTCGCACAGAGGGAAATCGAATGGCTGCTCTCCATCGGGGGTATCGAGCCGCGCTGCGGACAGGTGCTGGGCCGCGACATCACGCTCGCGGGGCTGCTGCAGGCCTATGACGCGGTGTTCCTCGGGCTCGGGCTGGCGGGCGTGAATGCGCTGGGCATCGCCGAGCCGCAGGCGGAAGGCCTTCGCAACGCGGTGGACTTCATCGCCGACCTGCGGCAGGCGCAGGACCTCTCCATGCTGCCCGTCGGCCGCCGCGTGGTGGTGGTGGGCGGCGGCATGACGGCGGTGGACGCCGCCGTGCAGGCCGCCAAGCTCGGCGCGGAGGAGGTGACCATGGTCTATCGCCGCGGACAGGAGAGCATGTCCGCCTCGCTCGTCGAGCAGCAGTGGGCGCAGACGAATGGCGTCACCGTGCGGTACTGGGCCGCGCCGAAGGAGCTGCTGTGCGAAGGCGGCGCGGTGCGCGGCATGCGGTTCGCGGCCACGGCGGTGCAGGGCGGGCGCCTGGTGGAGACCGGCGAGGCCTTCACCCTCGAGGCGGACATGGTGCTCAAGGCCATCGGCCAGAGCTATCTTTCCGAATACGCGGGCGCCGAGGTGGCGCTGAGCCAGGGACGCATCGCCACCGATGCCGATGGCCGCACCAGCGTGCCGCGCGTCTGGGCGGGCGGCGACTGCCGTGCCGGCGGGCGCGATCTCACCGTGGAAGCCGTGGAGCACGGCAAGGTGGCCGCGGTGTCCATCCACGAGGCGCTGCTGGCGGCCTGACGCCGCGCCGCCGCCCCCACGCAACCCAGAGCAAGACACCGGAGAAGCACATGGCAGACATCCGCAGCGATTTCCTCGGCATCCGCAGTCCCAACCCCTTCTGGCTGGCCTCCGCGCCCCCTACCGACAAGGAGGTGAACGTCACCCGCGCCTTCGAGGCGGGCTGGGGCGGCGTGGTCTGGAAGACCCTGGGCGAGGACCCGCACGTCGTCAACGTGAACGGACCGCGCTATTCCACCCTCATGTCGCAGGACCGGCGTGTGATCGGCCTCAACAACATCGAGCTGATCACCGACCGGCCTCTGGCCGTGAACCTGGAGGAAATCCGGCGCGTGAAGCGCGCCTGGCCGGACCGCGCGATGATCGTCTCGATCATGGTTCCGTGCGTGGAGGAGAGCTGGAAGCGCATCCTGCCGATGGTGGAAGACACGGGCGCGGACGGCATCGAGCTGAACTTCGGCTGCCCGCACGGCATGAGCGAGCGCGGCATGGGCGCGGCCGTGGGGCAGGTGCCCGAGTACATCCAGATGGTCACGCAATGGTGCAAGCACTACACGCACCTGCCGGTGATCGTGAAGCTCACGCCCAACATCACCGACGTGCGGCAGCCGGCCCGCGCGGCCCGGGCCGGCGGCGCGGACGCGGTGTCGCTCATCAACACCATCAATTCCATCATGGGCGTGGACCTGGAGCGCATGGCGATGAGCCCCCACACCGGGGGCTGGGGCTCGCACGGTGGCTACTGCGGGCCGGCCGTCAAGCCCATCGCGCTCAACATGGTGGCCGAGATCGCACGCGACGCGCAGACGGCGGGCCTGCCCATCAGCGGCATCGGCGGCGTGAGCACCTGGCGCGACGCGGCGGAGTTCATCGCCCTGGGCTGCGGCACCGTGCAGGTGTGCACGGCCGCGATGGTCTATGGTTTCAAGATCGTGCAGGACATGTGCGACGGGCTGTCCAACTTCATGGATGCGCACGGCTACCGGACGATCGAGGACTTCCGCGGCGGCGCCGTGCCCACGGTGAAGGACTGGAAGGAACTGGACCTCAACCACGTGGACAAGGCCGTGATCAACCAGGATGCGTGCATCCAGTGCGGCCGCTGCCACGTGGTGTGCGAGGACACCTCGCACCAGGCGATCACCTTCACCCAGGAGGGCGGGGCGCGCAGTTTCGAGGTGGACGAATCCGAGTGCGTGGGCTGCAACCTGTGCGTCTCGATCTGCCCGGTGCCCGAGTGCATCACCCTGCGCAGCCTCGCACCCGGCGAAGTGGACGCGCGCACGGGCCGCACGGTGACCGGCGAATATGCCAACTGGACCACGCACCCGAACAATCCGAACCGGGTGGCTCCCCCGGCCACGGCGCAGGCGCCCGCCGGCGCGGCTGTCACCGCATGACCGCAGGGGAGGCCGCCATGACGCCATCATCCTCTCCCGCCACCGGGGCCGCGCAGGACCTCTGGAACGACGACCTCGCGCCCACGCAGGCGCACCAGCGCACCTGGCGCTGGCACCACTTCGCCGCCCTGTGGATCGGGATGGTGATGTGCATTCCCGCCTACACCCTGGCAGCGAGCCTGATCGAAGGCGGCATGTCGTGGAGCCAGGCGGTGGGCACGGTGTTCCTCGGCAACCTGATCGTGCTGGTGCCCATGCTGCTCATCGGGCATGCGGGCGCGAAATACGGCATTCCCTACGCCGTGCTGGCGCGGGCCTCGTTCGGCACGCGCGGCGCCAAGCTGCCCGCGCTGCTGCGGGCCCTGGTGGCCTGCGGCTGGTACGGCATCCAGACCTGGTTCGGCGGCATGATGATCTACACGCTGGCCGGCGTGCTCATCGGCCATCCGCTGGAGGGCGAGAAGATCGCGGGCCTGGGGATCAACCTCGGCCAGCTGGTGTGCTTCCTGGTTTTCTGGGCGATCCAGTTCTATTTCGTGGTGCACGGCATCGAATCGATCCGCAAGCTGGAAACCTGGACCGCGCCCATCAAGATCGTGATCTGCTTCGTGCTGCTCTGGTGGGCCTATGAGAAGGCCGGCGGCTTCGGCCCGATCCTGCACCAGCCGTCGCAGTTCGCGCCGGGCGGGCCGAAGGCCGGGCAGTTCCATGCCGTGTTCTGGCCGTCGCTCACGGCCATGGTGGGTTTCTGGGCCACCCTGGCGCTGAACATCCCCGACTTCACGCGCTTCGCGAAGTCGCAGCGCGACCAGGTGGTGGGCCAGGCCATCGGCCTGCCGGTGCCCATGGGCCTGCTGGCGGCGCTGGCGGTGTTCGTCACGTCCGCCACGGTGGTGATCTATGGCAAGGCATTGTGGGACCCGGTGGACCTGGCGAGCCGCATGACCGGCGCAGCCGTGCTGATCGCGCTCATCATCCTGCTGATCGACACCGTGAGCGTGAACCTGGCCGCCAACCTGGTCGGGCCGGCCTACGACTTCTCGGCGCTGAACCCCGCGCGCATCAGCTACCGCGTGGGCGGCTACATCACCGTGGGCATCGCCATCGCGATGATGCCGTGGAAGATCCTCGAATCCACCCAGGGCTACATCTTCACCTGGCTCATCGGCTACTCCGCGCTGCTCGGGCCGGTGGCGGGCATCCTGATGGTGGACTACTACCTCGTGCGGCGCACGCGGCTGGACGTGCCGGCGCTCTATGCCGACACCGGCCCCTACGCCTATACCCGGGGCTGGAACTGGGTGGCCGTGGCGGCCTTCGCGCTCGGCGTGGCGCCCAACATCCCCGGCTTCCTGCACGCCGCCTTCCCCGCAGGCTTCCCGAACGTGGGCGCGGTGTTCCGGCACATCTACGACTATGCGTGGTTCATCGGCCTGGCCATCGCCGCGGTGGTCTACCGCATCGGCATGTCCGGCCATGCTGCCGCCGCTTCGGCAGCGGCGCCGCTGCGCCGCGCCTGAGCGCGGCCACAACCCCTCTTGCAAGGAGACAGACGATGAGCAGTGCACCCCTTCTGATCCGCGGCGGCACCGTGGTGAATGCCGACCGCGAGGAGCGCGCCGACGTGCTCTGCGTGGACGGCCGCATCGCGGCAGTGGGCGGCGATGCGGCCAGCCAGGCCCCGGCGGGTACGCAGACCCTGGACGCCAGCGGCCAGTATGTGCTGCCGGGCGGCATCGATCCGCATACGCACATGCAGCTGCCCTTCATGGGCACGGTGACGATGGACGACTTCTACACCGGCACGGCCGCGGGGCTGGCCGGCGGCACGACCACCATCATCGACTTCGTGATCCCCGATCCGAAGGAGCCGCTGATGGATGCCTACCGCAAGTGGCGCGGCTGGGCCGAGAAATCCGCAGCGGACTATTCCTTCCACGTGGCCGTGACCTGGTGGAGTGACCAGGTGCACGCGGACATGGGTACGCTGGTGCGCGAGGAGGGCGTGAACAGCTTCAAGCATTTCATGGCCTACAAGAACGCCATCATGTGCGACGACGAGACGTTGGTGAACAGCTTCAAGCGCGCGCTGGAGCTGGGCGCCATGCCCACCGTACATGCAGAGAACGGCGAACTGGTCTATCTGCTGCAGCAGGAGGTGGCCAAGATGGGCATCACCGGCCCCGAGGGCCACCCGCTGGCCCGCCCGCCCATGGTGGAGGCCGAGGCCGCCAACCGCGCCATCGCCATCGCCGACGTGCTGGGCGTGCCGATCTACGTGGTGCACGTGAGCTGCGCCGAGGCGGCCGAGGCCATCGCCCGCGCCCGCGCGCGCGGCCAGCGCGTGTTCGGCGAGGTGCTGGCCGGCCATCTGCTGGTGGACGACAGCGTCTATCGCGATCCGGACTTCGCCACCGCCGCCGCCCACGTGATGAGCCCACCCTTCCGGCCGCGAGCGGGCGGCCACCAGGAGGCGCTGTGGCGCGGCCTGCAGTCGGGCCAGCTGCATACCACCGCCACCGACCACTGCACCTTCTGCGCCGCGCAGAAGGCGATGGGGCGCGACAATTTCGCCAAGATCCCCAACGGGACGGGCGGCGTGGAAGAGCGCATGGCCGCGATCTGGGACGGCGGCGTGAACACCGGCCGCCTCACGCCCAGCGAGTTCGTGGCGATCACCTCCGCCAATGCCGCGAAGCTGTTCAACATCTATCCGCGCAAGGGTTTCGTGGGCCCGGGTGCGGACGCCGACCTGGTGCTGTGGGACCCGCAGGGCACCAAGACCTTCTCGGCGAAGACCCAGCACAGCAAGGGCGACTTCAACATCTTCGAAGGCCGCACCGTGCGCGGCATTCCCAGCCACACCGTCAGCCAGGGCCGCGTGGTGTTCGCGCAGGGCGACCTTCGCGCCGAGCAGGGCGCGGGCCGCTACGTGCACCGCCCGGCCTTCGGTGCCAATTTCCAGGCCGTGCACAAGCGTGCGCAGGACCTGGCCCCCAGCGCCGTCGCGCGCACCTGAGAACGAACGAGGAGCCTTTCCATGGATACACCGACCGCCAAGACCGATATCCGCCAGCTGCGCGTCAACGGCGAGCGCCTCTGGGACTCGCTCATGGAGCTGGCCCGGATCGGCGCCACGCCCAAGGGCGGCGTCTGCCGCCTCACGCTCACCGACCTGGACAAGCAGGGCCGCGACCTCGTCACGCGCTGGGCGCGCGAGGCCGGCATGTCCGTCACCGTGGACAAGATCGGCAACGTCTTCATGCGCCGCCCAGGCCGCGACGACAGCCTGCCGCCCATCATGACCGGCAGCCACATCGACACCCAGCCCACGGGTGGGAAGTTCGATGGCAACTACGGCGTGCTGGCCGGCATCGAGGTGGTGCGCACGCTCAACGACCACGGCATCGAAACCGAGGCGCCCATCGAGGTGGCGTTCTGGACCAACGAGGAAGGCAGCCGCTTCGTGCCCGTGATGATGGGCTCGGGCGTCTTCGCCCGGGCCTTCACGCTGGAGCATGCCTATGCCGCCACCGATACCGAGGGCAAGACCGTCAGGGGAGAGCTGGAACGCATCGGCTACATCGGCGACCAGGAGCCCGGCGACCATCCCATCGGCGCATACTTCGAGACCCACATCGAGCAGGGCCCGGTGCTGGAAGACAACAATAAGACGATCGGCGTGGTGACGGGGGTGCTGGGCATCCGCTGGTACGACTGCACCGTGACGGGCATGGAGGCGCATGCCGGCCCGACGCCCATGGCATTGCGCCGCGATGCCCTGCAGGTGGCCACGCGATTGATGCAGGAGGTGGTGGCCTGCGCGCACCGCCATCCGCCGCATGGCCGCGGCACGGTGGGCATGGTGCATGTGCACCCCAACAGCCGCAACGTGATCCCGGGGCAGGTGAAGTTCAGCATCGACCTGCGCAACGCGACCGACGCCGAGTGCGACAGCATGGACCAGGACATCCGCGCCGTGGCCGCCCGGCTCTCGCAGGAGACGGGGCTGCCCATCCAGATCGATCTGGTCTCCAACTACCCTGCCCAGCCATTCCATGCCGAGTGCGTGGAAGCCGTGGGCCGCGCGGCGGAGCAACTGGGCTATTCCCACATGCCCGCCGTGTCCGGCGCGGGCCACGACGCCGTGTACATGGCGCGCCTGGCACCAGCCGGCATGGTCTTCATTCCGTGCAAGGACGGCATCAGCCACAACGAGATCGAGGATGCACAGCCCGAGCACATCACCGCGGGTTGCAACGTGCTGCTGCACGCGATGCTGGAGCGGGCCGGCACCTAGATGGGTGATCCGGTTACGGGGGAGGCTGCCCCGCCCGCGCCGGCTTCGGAGCCGGGCCGGCTGGCATGGATGCCGGTTGCGAAATATGCACTTTGTTGCATATATCCCGCCGTGGTCGGGTTGGCGAAGGCAGGGTGCTCGCATAACGTCCGACCCTTTGCCATTTCCTTTTTCTTCGCTCCATCATGAATCCGTCCTCGACCTCGCCGTCTTTCCTCTCCCTGCGCGCCGTCACCCTGGTTTGCGCGGCACTGGCCGCCACCCTGCTGGCGGGCTGCGAAACCACGAACATGCGCATGGGCAGCGCGGAATCCAAGACGGTGGCCACGGGCGCCGCGGCCGGGGAGTCGTCGGCGAACGCGAACACGCAGCTGGAGCATTGCTCTTCACCCCTGGGCACGGTGTCGCTGGTGGAAAACCAGGACGCGGGCTGGTACACCATCCTGCGCAACGAATACCGCCTGCCGCCCACGTCCAACCTGCTGCGCCTGCTGATCCAGCAGTCCAACTGCTTCGTGGTGGTCGAGCGCAGCGTGACCGGCATGGGCGCGATGAACCGTGAGCGCGCGCTGATGCAATCGGGCGAGATGCGCGGCGGCAGCAGTTTCGGCCAGGGGCAGATGGTGGCTTCGGACTATGGCCTGTCGCCGGAGATCGTCTTCTCCAACAGCGACGCGGGCGGCATCGGCGGGGCGCTGGGCGCGCTCATCGGCGGCGGGGGCGGGCAGGTGCTGGGGCAGCTCGGCGGATCGCTGAAGACGCGCGAGGCTAGCGCCATGCTGACGCTGGTGGACAACCGCTCGGGCGTGCAGGTGTCGGTATCGGAAGGCAGCGCTTCCAAGAGCGATTTCGCAGGCTTCGGCAGCCTGTTCGGCAGTTCCGCGGGCGGCCGGCTGGGCGGCTACCAGAACACCTCGCAGGGCAAGGTGCTGACGGCCGCGTTCATGGACGCGTACAACCAGATGGTCATGGCGCTGCGCAACTACAAGGCGCAGAAGGTCCAGGGTCAGGGCCTGGGCGGTGGCGGCCGGCTGGGCGTGGATGGCGGCGCGGCGCCGTCGCAGACGAAGGCAGGCGCGTCGATGTCGGTGCGCGAGGCGCAGGCACGGCTCAATGCGCTGGGCTACGACGTGGGCGCGCCGGACGGCGGCATGGGCCCGAAGACGACGAACGGACTGCGGGCCTTCCAGAAGGACAAGGGCCTGCCGGTGACGGGCCGCCTGGACTCCGCCACGACCGACGCGCTCTCGCGCTGAGTCGGCGCGTAACGGCTACCCCGGGCGTGGCGCTACACTCCGCGCCCGGAGGAGCTTTCGAACAATGCGACACACCATCATGCGCGTCTCCCGCACGTTGCGCGGGGCACTGGCACTGGCCGGTGCGCTCGCCGCCATCCCCGGCCTTGCAGCGCCGCAGTCAGGAGATCCTGCGTTCACGCGGCCCGATCCCGTCCGCCTGCCCGACCGGCCCATGCTGCGGGCTTTTCTGGAGGAGCTGGGGCAGACGCGCCGCGCGAACACCTTCTGCTTCGTGCAGCAACGCCTGTCCCCTCCGGAAACGGCCGAAGACGGCACGAGCGTGCTGTCCATGCTCTGGCATGAAGGCGCGCGCGTCTATCTCGTCAATCTCGTCCGGCCGGGCCAGCGCTATCAGCCGGTGGAAGACTCCGTGGGGGAAGGCCGTGCGCTGGCGTCCTCCAGCGGCAGCGTGGATCTCAAGACCGACGTTGTCCCGACCGACGCCGACATCGGCTCCAGCACGACCCTGGTGAGCCGTGCCTGGGTCGAGCGCCTGAAAGCCCAGTGTCGCCGCGTGGGCACGACGATCCGCGTGCCTGCGTTCACGCCGCGGCGCACGCCGTAAGCCTGCGCACTCAGGCCTGCCTGCCACCCGGCAGTGCTCCCTTTCCTTCTGCATCCGCCATGGCCTGTTCCTGGTGCCTTCCGGCACGGGGCATGCCGCCTCCGTTCGCCACTTTCCCGCCACCATGCCCAACGCACTGCTGAAATACGCCTACGACGCCCCCTTGCCCGCAGCCATCACCCTGGTGGAAGGCAATGCACTGCGCGTGAAGCTCGAATCCATCGAAAAGCGCTACACGCTGGTGGCGGTGAGCGATTTTCCGAACGTGCTGGAGGTCACGGCCTCCCAGCACAATACGCGTGCCGATTCCTGGGCCTTCACCGTGACCGCACGCAGTGCCGGCAATGCCAAGCTGGCGGTGCAGGTCCAGCGCGGCGCTGGCGCCCCGGTCCTGACGATCACTCCCGCGCTGGTGAGCATTTCCGTGAAGCGCAAAACGGTGCTGCCCGACCCGGACTCGGATGAAGGCCTGCTGGTACGCCTTTTTCTCGTCGAGGTGCCCGCCCCGCAGGAGTGGCGGGCCGCAGGCATCGGCGGGCCGGAAGAGGCGCTGGAAATCATGCGCATGATGCGCCGGGTGATCGTCAACCGGCTGCAGTCCGGGAATACGCGGGAGTTCATGGCCGCGGGTGCGCGCGACATCCGCGGCATCGTCACCGCGAGCGATGGCGGCAGCGTGCAGTTCGCGGGCTTCGACAGCTATCCGAACATCGCCGGCGCCAAGCAGAAGATGATCGAATCCCGCATGGCCATCGTCAACGATGCCACCAACGCCCAGTGGCATGCCCGGTATGCGGCCTTCTACGATGCGGCGCTCACGGCCGCGACCGAGCCGCTGCCGGCGGATCCCAGCCCCACGGGGCTCTTCGGCTGGCGCACCGAAGGGCGGGGCGCTCCTTCCTCCGAATACCGGGCCTTCCGGTCGCTGGGGCGCAACACCTTCTTCACGCACCAACGGTACCGCGCCAACGGCCGCTGAGGCGGATGGCGGGTGTGCCGCGTCAGCCGGCCGCCAGTTCGCGCGTCAGCCCCAGGAAATGGTCCAGCATGTGGAAGTGGTCTTCGAAGAAGGCCTCTTCCAGTGCGGCCAGCGCCGTGATGGGAAACCACTCCACCTGCGCCGCGTCGTCGTCCGCGCGCACGTCGGGAAAGGGCTCCCCCTCCAGGTCGAAGTAGTGCGCGTGCGTGATGGTGCGTCCGCGCTGGCTGCGGTCCGGGTGGTCGAACACGGCTACTTCCCGCAATGCGGCGCGCATGCGCGCCTCGGGCAGCGTGCAGTGGGTCTCCTCGGCCAGTTCGCGCAGGCAGGACTGCCAGACGGTTTCGCGCTGCTCGATGAAGCCGCCCGGTGCGGCCAGTTGCCCCTTGCCCGGCGCATGTGCGCGGCGGATGAGCAGCACGTGGTCCTGGCAGCGCAGTACGGCATCCACGGTCACGAAGACTGGCGGATAGGGCGCTTTCGCCCAGGCTTCGCGGTAGCCGCGCAGCATGCGCCATTCCTCCTGAAGGGCCGCGTAGTGCGGGGCCTGGGCGAAGGCGCGCAGGAAGTCGATGGTGCTGTCCGGCACCTGCTCGGCGAGTGGACCCAGCGCGGCGAGCAGCGTGTCCGGCGTGGCGCCGAAGTACGCATCGCGGATGGCGGTGGCGTCGATGCTGCCCTGCCGTTCCACGGCGATGAGCTGCCAGCCCGGGAAGCGCCGCAGGTAGCTGCTCGTGGCGTCCTTGAAGTGGCCCACCAGCCCGATGCGCGCATCGGGCCGCACATGCCGTGCCACCGCCTGCAGCACCGCAGCCACCCAGGCGAGTTCGTTGTAGTGGTCACGCACGGGCAGCACGGTGAGGCGGGCGCGGTCGGCCACGGGCAGGGCATTGCGCAGCATGGCTTCGCGCTCCTGCCAGGTGAACGGATTCTTGGGCGAGCGCGCCTGCCAGGCCGAGCCCATGATGACGATGGCATGGTGGGCACTGTCGAGCGCGCAGCGCAGCAGGGCCAGGTGGCCGTTGTGGACGGGCTCGAAGCGCCCGATGAGGATGGCGTTGTCGTACATGGATGCGGATGCGATGAGGGAGCCCGCGGGCGGGAGGTGCCCGGCGGGGCTGCGGGACCACTGCGGCAAATGTAGCCGCGCCGGTGCGGTCAGACGTACTTCGCCGCGATCGGCATCTGCCGGCCGTTGCCGAAGGCCTTGGCACGCACGCGCAGGATGGGCGGCGCCTGGCGGCGCTTGTACTCGTTGCGCGCGATCATCCGGCGCACCCGGTTCACCAGCGCGCGGCCGGCCTCGTCGTGCTGCAGGCGGGCGGCGAAGTCGCGCGCGTCGGCATACTCGGCATGCGAGAGGCCTTCGCCTTCGATCAGGAGCTTGAGCACCTGGTCCAGCACCGGATAGGGCGGCAGGCTGTCCACGTCCCGCTGGCCGGGGGCCAGTTCGGCCGACGGCTCCTTGTCGATGATGGCCTGGGGAATCAGTTCGCGGCCGGCGTGCGCGTTGACGTGGCGGGACAGCTCGAACACCTCGGTCTTGTAGAGGTCGCCCAGCAGCCCCAGGCCGCCGTTCGTGTCGCCATAGAGCGTGCAGTAGCCCACCGAAATCTCTGACTTGTTGCCCGTGGTGAGCAGCAGGTGCCCGAAGGCGTTCGAGTACTCCATCAGGATGGTGCCGCGGATGCGTGCCTGCAGGTTCTCCAGCGGCAGCCCTTCGAGCGGCTGGCCGAAGCTGGCCTCGAACTGCGCGGCATAGCCCGCCACGAGGTCCGCGATGGGATGGGTGTGCAGCCGGACGCCGAGGTTGCGGCAGAGCGCCACCGAGTCGTCCACCGACCCGCTGGAGGAAAAGCGCGAGGGCATGGTCACCGCCACCACGTTCTCCGCGCCCATCGCCTCGGCGGCGAGCGCCAGGGTCAGCGCGCTGTCGATGCCGCCCGAACTGCCGACCACCACCTGCCCGAAGCCGCAGCGCCGCGCGTAGTCGCGCAGCCCGAGCACGATCTGCTGGCGGTAGAAGTCCATCGTGGGCAGGCCCTCCCGCGGCACGGGCGGCAGGGCGCCGCCATCCCCGGAGCGGAAGCGCCCATCCTCCAGGCACAGGGTGCGCACGTCCTCGGCGAACCGCGGGGCCTCGAAGACCACGCCCGCCTCCGGCTCTGCCGCGAACGAAGCCCCGTCATAGACGATCTGGTCCTGGCCGCCCACCTGGTTCACATAGACCACCGGCAGGCCGTGGCGCCGCGCGGCGTCGCCGAAGACCTGGTGCCGCACCTCGCGCTTGCCGATGTGGCTGGGGCTGGCATTGATGCTCACCACCAGGTCCGGCGCGGCATCGGCCAGGCGCTGGAAGGGGTTGGTGGCGTAGTCGGCCACGGCGTCGTTCCAGCCGTCCTCGCAGACCAGGAAGCCGATCTGCGCCTGGCCGATGCGCAGTATCCGCGCGACGTCGGGGCCGGGCTCGAAGTGGCGGCGTTCATCGAAGATGTTGTAGGTGGGCAGCAACTGCTTGGCGTAGGTGAGGCGGATCGCCCCGTCCTGCAGCACCAGCAGGCTGTTGTGCAGGCGCTTGCCGGGGCCCTGCGCACGCGTGGGCGTACCCACCACCCAGTGGAGCCCTGGCGTGGCGCGAGAAGCGTCCTGCAGCGCGGCCATGCCGGCATCCACGCGCTCCATGAAACCGGACTCTTCCAGCATGTCTCCGGGGTAGTAGCCGCACAGTGCCAGCTCGGTGAACACCACCAGGTCGGCGCCTGCCTGCGCCGCCTGCCGGGCCGCGTCGGTCATCCGCTGCACGTTGCCTTCGATGTCGCCCACGGTGAGGTTGAGCTGGGCAAGGGTGATACGGAGCATGTCGTTTCCTTGGACGTTGTTGGGGGAAAAGCGAAAGGGCGAGCGTGGTCAGGGCTCGCGCGGCAGGCTGAACACCTGCCGCAGGTAGGCGAGGTAGGTTTCATCGTCGCACAGCGTCTTGCCCGGGCTGTCGGACAGTTTCGCGACCGGCTGGCCATTGGCACGAACGATCTTCATGACGATGTTGAGCGGGCGCGGTCCTAGGTCGTTGCTGAGCTGCGTGCCGATGCCGAAGCCCAGCTGCACGCGGTCGCCGAAGTGGCGGTGGAGCGCCAGGGCGCGCTCCACGTCGAGTCCGTCGGAGAACACCAGCCGCTTGCCGTGCGGGTCGATGCGCAGCCGCGCATAGTGCGTCAGGGCCTTCTCGCCCCATGCGACCGGATCGCCCGAGTCGTGCCGCAGGCCGTCGAAGAGCTTGGCGAAGTACAGGTCGAAATCCGCGAGGAAGGCGTCCATGCCGACGGTGTCGGTGAGCGCTATGCCGAGGTCGCCGCGGTATTCCTGCACCCAGTCCTCCAGCGCCGCCTTCTGGAAATCGCGCAGCCGCACGCCCAGGGCCTGGTAGCTCTGCAGGTATTCATGGGCCATGGTGCCGATGGGCACCAGCTGCAGGTCGCGGGCCAGCAGCACGTTCGACGTGCCCTTGAACCATTGCGATGCCTGCGTGGCGAAGGTCTGCACCACCTCGCGCTGCCAGGCGGCGCTGTAGCGCCGGCGCAGGCCGAAGTCGAACATCTCGAACGGATGGGCGCGCGGCGCCTCCTCTGCCAGTGCCTGCACCCGCGCGATCTTCGCGGCCAGCCGGCGGCGGCCTTCCTGCAGCACATCCGGCCCGCCGCCGAGCCGGCGGAAATACAGCTCGTTCACGATGGCCAGCACGAAGATCTCGAAGCCCATCACATGGACCTGCGGCCCGCGCGCTACGATCGACAACTGCTCCCCTTCCGCCCGCGCCTCGACGAAGGCGCGCTGGAACTGGAAGATGCGCAGGAAATCCACGAAGTCGCTCTTGATGTAGCGCAGCCCGCCGAGGTAGGCCAGTTCGTCCGGGGAGAAGCGCAGGGCACACAGGGCGTCGAGTTCCGCGTTGACCTGCGGAAGCAGTTCCGCGAGCGGGAAGGCCGGTGCGTTGCGGCAGACGAAGCGGTATTCGGCCTGCGTTTGCGGATGGCGGTGCAGCAGCGCCTGCCACATCGTGAACTTGTAGAGGTCGGTGTCCAGCAGGCTCTGGATGATCGGTGCCATGCGTGCGTGCTCCTGGGATGCGGTTGGGGGGATGGAAAGGCCGGGCCGCCCGCGTCAAGCCGCGAAGTCGTCCGAAGCCGCGAGCCGCACGCCCTGTGCGCGCATCGCTTCAAGGAAGGCGCCATGCTGGCTTTCGAAGCCGCGCACCGGGCTCATGCAGTCGGTCAGCAGCACGACGCGCTCCGGCGTCCAGCCCGGCTGCAGGCGCGGCAGGTGCCGCACGATGTGCTCGGTGGTGGCCCGCACGCAGTGGCTGCTGGCCTCACCGGCGATCACCAGGCACTCCGCTGCGCCCAGGCGCTTCAGCAGCGGGACATTGAGCGCGGTCGCCGGGTCCTGCGGGTCGGGCACCTCGGCCTCGATCGCGCTGTAGTGTTCTGTCCAGGGGTTCATGCCCTTGAACACGGCGTGCACGGCCTGTCCGCGCACGGCCTGCCACTGTGCGCAGGCCGCCAGTACCTCGGCATGCACGCCGTGGCCCCAGCTTCCGATCTCGCAGTGCACAGGCCACACCATGAGGGTGTATCGGCCCTGGGCCTCCAGCGCGTCCAGGTACGCCAGCACGCGGGGCAACGCTCCGGCATCGCGCGGCAGGAAGGTGCCGTCGCGCACCTGCGCGGCGGTGATCGGCGTGAAGGGCTGCACCTCCCCACCTTCGCGCGCCGTCCAGAAGAGCGGATGGGCCACGTCGTAGCGCTGGTGCGAATCCAGCGTGACGGTCACGGCATCCAGACGGCTGGCGACACGCCGCACGAACGCGGCCAGCCGCTGCATGTCGGCGTGCGCGCCGGCCACGGGCAGCGAAGGCGCCAGGCGCGTGCCGCTGGCCGGATTGGCGGGACACCAGTCAGTGGGCAGGTCGCAGAAATCGTTCTGCGGATCGATGGCCAGCAGGTGCAGCGGGGCGGAGAGGCAGGTCATGGCTGTGTCCTCGGAAGAAGGTGCGATGAGGCCATTCTAGTTTGTTAGTTTATTTATGCAACTAACTGGCGTGCGGATTGGTAATCAGGTGCAACGCGCGGCTGCCTTCCGAGCGTATGTCCCGGTACGACGTTGGGTCATAAACACGCATGCCCGGTCCGCGCTGTCCCTCGAATGTGGCGAGGGACCATGCGGACCGGGCATGCCGGGCTGGCCGGACCTGGGGCCGCCGTGCGGCCACAGGAGCACCAGGGCGGTTACTTCATCACGCTGCGCGCCGCGCCCACGCCGAGCACGGCCAGCACGATGAAGATGACCGCGACCACGAGGAACAGGAAGAACAGGATCTTGGCGATGCCTGCCGCGCCCGCGGCCACGCCGCTGAAGCCGAGCGCGCCGGCGATGAGGGAGATGATGGCGAAAATGATGGCGTACTTCAGCATGGTGTCGCTCCGTTGACGATGAAGCCGCCGCCGGGCCGGTGAGGGCGCTTTCGGCGTCGGATGCATCGATCATCGCCAGCGGCCGTGCGTGGCGCCGTCGGCACGCCGTGATTGCGGATGTAGGAGCGCGCGCAACGAAAAAGCCGCCGGCCCTGGCGGGGCGGCGGCTTTGCGGAGTGCTGTGAATGGCGGGGCCTTGTGGTCTGCGTTCACATCGCTGCGCGAGATGAACTTCGCCCCGAGGCCGTCGAACCCGCTGAGCGGGTTGCCGGGCTTACATCCCGGCCGCTGCGCGCAGTGCGGCGGCCTTGTCCGTCTTTTCCCAGGTGAACTCGGGCTCCTCGCGGCCGAAGTGGCCGTAGGCGGCCGTCTTCTCGTAGATCGGGCGCAGCAGGTCCAGCATCTGGATGATGCCCTTGGGCCGCAGGTCGAAATGCTCCTGCACCAGCGCGGCGATCTTCTCGTCGGGGATCACGCCCGTGCCTTCGGTATAGACGGTGACGTTGATCGGGCGGGCCACGCCGATGGCGTAGCTCACCTGGATCTGGCACTGGCGCGCCAGGCCCGCGGCGACGATGTTCTTGGCCACGTAGCGCGCCGCGTAGGCGGCCGAGCGGTCCACCTTCGTCGGGTCCTTGCCACTGAAGGCGCCGCCGCCGTGGGGGCAGGCGCCGCCGTAGGTGTCCACGATGATCTTGCGGCCCGTGAGGCCACAGTCGCCTTGCGGGCCGCCGATGACGAAGCGGCCCGTGGGGTTGATCAGGTACTTCGTGTCCTGCAGCCACTCCTTGGGGAGCACGGGCTTGATGATCTCCTCGATCACCGCCTCGATGAAGCTGGCCTTCATCCTGGTGGCTGTCTCGGACTGGTCGGGATGGTGCTGGGTGGAGAGCACCACCGTATCGATGCTGTGGGGCTTGCCGTCCACGTAGCGCATCGTCACCTGGCTTTTGGCGTCGGGGCGCAGGAAGGGCAGGCGGCCGTCCTTGCGCAACTGTGCCTGGCGCTCGACGAGGCGGTGCGCATAGTAGATGGGCGCGGGCATCAGCTCGGGCGTCTCGTCGCAGGCGTAGCCGAACATCAGGCCCTGGTCGCCGGCACCGGTGTTCAGGTGGTCGTCGCTGGCGTGGTCCACGCCCTGGGCGATGTCGTTGCTCTGCTTGTCGTAGGCCACCAGCACCGCGCAACCCTTGTAATCGATGCCGTAGTCGGTGTTGTCGTAGCCGATGCGCTTGATGGTGTCGCGCGCCACCTGGATGTAGTCCACGTGGGCGTTGGTGGTGATCTCTCCGGCCAGCACGACGAGGCCGGTGTTGGTCAGCGTCTCGGCAGCCACGCGGCTGCGGGGGTCTTCGCGGAAGATCGCGTCGAGGATGGCGTCGGAGATCTGGTCCGCCACCTTGTCGGGGTGGCCTTCGGACACCGATTCCGACGTGAAGAGAAAGTCGTTCGCCATTTGAATAAACTCCTGTGCTTTTTGGCATTTTGGGGCGTTGCCCTCAGCCTTGTGGAGCCGTGGCGAACGCTTTAGCAGAGTTGTTTAACGTCGCCCTGCAAGTTGCTCATTTAACTCAGCGACTCCCCCATTCTACCGACACGGATCTGTCACCGATGCCCACTGCGTTCCGCTTCTTCGCCCGATGGCCATTGGCTGCGCTCCACGCCCTGGGCGCCGTGCTGGGCTGGATCGCGTTCCTCGCGTCGCCCACCTACCGCCGCCGCTTCCTCGCCAACGCTTCCCTGGCCGGCTACCCGTTCGCGCGCGTGCGCGGCGCGGTGGCCCATGCGGGCCGCATGGCGGCCGAACTGCCGCGCCTGTGGCTGCATCCCGGGGCGCCGCCGTTCCGCATGGAGGGGGAGTCGCACGTGGAGCAGGCCTGGGCAGCCGGCCGGGGCATCGTCTTCCTCACGCCGCACATCGGCTGCTTCGAGCTGTCCGTGCAGATCGCGGCGCAGCGCTGGTCTTCCGAGCATGGTCCCTTCACCGTCCTCTACCGCCCCGCCCGGCAGGCCTGGCTCGCTGAACTCATGCGCACGGCGCGCGACCGGCCCGGCATCCGGGCGGTGCCCACGGCGCTCTCGGGCGTGCGGCAGATGATCAAGGCGCTGCGCCGCGGCGAGGCCGTGGGCCTGCTGCCCGACCAGGTGCCACCCGAGGGACAGGGCCTGTGGTCGCCGTTCTTCGGCCAGCCGGCCTATACGATGACGCTGGCCGCCCGCCTGGTGCAGCAGACCGGCGCCGCGGTGATCCTGGCACGCTGCGAGCGCCTGCCGCGTGGGCGGGGCTACGTGCTGCACTTCGAACCCCTGGCCGAGCCGCTGTCCTCTTCCCTCGAAACTGCCGTGCTGCAGATCAACCAATCCATGGAACGCACCATCCGACACTCTCCCGACCAATACCTCTGGGGCTACGGGCGCTACAAGCATCCGCGGGCCGAAGCCTCGACGCCAGCCGCGCCGGGAGCGGACGCATGACGGCGGGACGCTTCAATCTCGCCTGCATGCGCGTGCTCGCGCGCCTGCCCCTGCCCGTGCTGCGGGCCCTGGGCTGGGTGCTCGGGCAGGTGATCTACATACTGGCCAGGCCGCGGCGCAAGGTGGCCCTGCGCAACCTCGAGCTGTGCTTTCCACAGGCCAGCGCCGCGCAGCGGAAGGCGTGGGCACGCGAGACCTTCGTGCGCTTCTGCCAGGCCTGGCTGGACCGCAGCTGGCTCTGGATGGCGCCGCAGTCGGTGGTGGAAAAGCGCCTGGAGATCCACGGCGCGCTCGATGAGCTGGATGGCGACACGCCCACGATCATCCTTGCGCCGCATTTCCTGGGCATGGACGCCGCGGGAACCGCGCTCACGCTGCAGACCGACAGGGCCTTCACCTCCATCTTCACGCCGCATCCCGATCCGGACATCGATGCCTGGCTGTTCGCGGGCCGCCAGCGCTTCGGCAATGTACGCATGCTCAACCGGGGCGACGGCGTCAAGCCCATCCTGAGCGGGCTGCGCAAGGGCGGGCTGCTCTACCTGCTGCCGGACATGGATTTCGGGCCCAACGATTCGGTGTTCGTGCCCTTCTACGGCATGTCGGCCGCCACCATCACTTCGCTGTCCCGCTTCGCGCGGCTGGGCCGGGCCAAGGTGGTGCCGCTCATCGGACGCATCACGCCGCGCGGCTACAGCGCGGAAATGATGCCGGCCTGGCAGAACTACCCCACCGACGACATCGAGGCCGACACCGCCCGCATGAACCGCGAACTGCAGCAGTGGATCGACACCATGCCGGGGCAGTATTACTGGGTGCACCGGCGCTTCAAGTCGCGTCCGGCCGGCGAACCGTCGGTCTATCGCTGAAGCCGGCCTGCCGCCGCCGTGTGCCTGGCAGCGGCGGCCGCTGCTAGCGCGTCTCCTTCAGGAAATCCCCGATTTCGCTCGCCACGCGGTCCGGCTGTTCATGCACCAGCCAGTGCGATGCGCCCGGCACCGTGCGCAGCCGCAGCGCCGGCACCCAGCGGTCGAGGCCCTCGAGCAGGCCGGGGCGCAGCGCCGGGTCTTCCAGGCCCCAGAGCACCAGGGTGGGCCGGGTGATGCCGAGCATGTCGTCCGGCAGTTCAATGGCCGCGGCATGCGGCTCGCCTTCGCGCGGCGGGCGCATCGGGCTGGCCCGGTAGTAGTTGCAGGGGCCCGTGAGGCCTTCGTCCCAGGTGGCGCGGTAGCGGCCCCGCAGCTCGGGCGTGAGCCATGCGGGTGCGCTCCCGTCGGGGCGGTCGAAGAATCCGAAGAGCCGGCGGTAGCCATCCTCCGCCAGCAGGGCCTCGGCGTCGGGCCGGCAGAGGAAGTGCATGTATTCGCTGGCCTTCTGCTGCTCCGGGCTGTGCTGCAGTTCCCGCAGGAAGGTGCCGGGATGGGGCGAGTTGACGATCACCAGGCGCTCCAGCAGGCCGGGCCGCTGGTTCGCCAGGTTCCAGGCCACCGCTCCGCCCCAGTCGTGCGCGACCAGGGCGGCGAGCCGGCCGCCGGCTGCGGCAGGGCCGCATTCCGCTTCGATGAGTGCCGCCAGATCCTGAACGAGGTGTCTGGCCCGGTAGGCCTCCACGGCCTGCGGGCTGCTGGAAGGCGCGAACCCGCGCAGGAAGGGCGCCACGCAGCGGTAGCCGCCGTTCTCGGGGCGCGCGAAATGCTCCAGCATCCCGTCCCAGATGAAGGCGCCCTCGGGGAAGCCGTGCAGGAAGACCAAGACCGGGCGTCCGGGCGCGCCGCGCGTGCGGCAGTGCAGGGTGATGCCGTGGGGCAGCGGATGGAGCGTGGTATCGGTCATGTGCGCGGCGGTCCGTGGGGCCACCCGCGCGGGTCGTCCACGCGGGTCGTCAGGGGGTTGCTAAATCCTCGGGGCCGGGCGCGGGAGCGTCAGGTGGCTGCGGGCCCTCCTGCGGCCCGGCCGCTGCGGCCGGCGACGCGCCCAGGGGGTGCGACCATTGCCACAGCAGCTGCGCGACCTCGTCCACGCCCTGCTTCTTGAGGGCGGAGAACATCTTCACCTCCCCGCCGCCCGCCTGCAGTCGCGTGATGGACAGCACCCTGGCCTGCTCGGCGCGCGTGAGCTTGTCGGCCTTGGTGAGCAGCACCAGGAACTTCAGGCCGGCCTCGACGCGCGGCCGCACCGCTTCCAGCAGCGCCTCGTCCAGCTCGGTGAGGCCCAGGCGCGGGTCGCAGAGCAGCACGATGCCCGTGAGGCCCTTGCGGCTCACGAGATAGTTCACCATCACCTGCTGCCAGCGCTGCTTGTCCGAGCGCGATACGGCGGCGTAACCGTACCCGGGCAGGTCGGCCAGCACCGCGTCGGTCACGTTCTGCCGGCCGAGGGCGAACAGGTTGATGTGCTGCGTGCGTCCGGGCTTCTTGGAGGCGAACGCGAGCTGCTTTTGCTGCGTCAGCGTGTTGATGCAGGTGGATTTGCCCGCGTTGGAGCGCCCGACGAAGGCGATCTCGGGGACGTCGATGGGCGGCAGGTGGTGCAGCTGCGCGGCGGTGGTGAGGAAGCGGGCCGTGTGCATCCATCCCACGGCGACCTTGGCGTCGGGTGCGGGCGGAAGCGAGCCAGCAACTGGCGCATGTGATGTAGTCGTCATAAATGGGGGTTAGCAGGGAGACGCCCGCGAAGGGCCGCATTGTAAGATTGACGGGCTTTGCGGCCCCCCTTCTACAACACAGAACCCCCGATATGAAGAAACTGCTTGCTCCCATGCTGATGGCTGCCGCGCTGGCGGTGGCCGCCTTCCCGGCCTCGGCCCAGGCACCCGCGGCGGGACAGAAGGCGGGCAGGCCGGACCTGGCCAAGGGCGAGGCCAGCTTCGCCGCGGTGTGCGCGGCCTGCCATGCGGCCGACGGCAACTCCACCATCGTGGCCAATCCCAAGCTGGCCCAGCAGCACCCCGAATACCTCGTCAAGCAGCTGCAGGAGTTCAAGTCCGGCAAGCGCAGCGACCCGGTGATGCAAGGCATCGCCGCCACGTTGTCGGAAGACGACATGCGCAACATCGCCTGGTGGGCGGCCAGCAAGCAGGCCAAGCCCGGCTTCGCCAAGGACAAGGACCTCGTCGCCCTGGGCGAACGCATCTACCGCGGCGGCATCGCCGACCGCAACATCGCCGCATGCGCGGGCTGCCACAGCCCCAACGGCGCCGGCATCCCGGCCCAGTATCCGCGCCTGTCGGGCCAGCATGCCGACTACACGGCCAAGCAGCTGGCCGCGTTCCGCGACGGCAAGCGCGCCAACAGCGTGCAGATGACCCAGGTCGCCGCCAAGCTCAACGACCGCGAGATCCGCGCCGTGGCGGACTACATCGCCGGCCTGCGCTGACCCCGCCTTCCTCCCCGCGCACCCTGCGGGAATCCCGGGAGCCCCGGCGCTTGATTTGCGTCAAAATCTCCCCGGTTGGCCCCCCGGCCTTCCGGAACCTGCCGCCGATAATCACACCCAAGACGGGCGGGCCCATCTGAACGGATGGCCCGCCTTTTTCCGTTTTCAGGCCCCGCCGCTCCCATCCGTCCCCCTCGCCGCACGCTTTTTCGCCTGTCCGTTTCCATGTCCGACATCGCCCACGGCCATCCGCTTCCGTCCCGCACCGCACCCGCGCGGGCCCTGGTCGAGCTGCTGTCGTCCATGCGTTTCGCCATCTCGCTGCTCACGGTGATCTGCATCGCCTCGGTGATCGGCACCGTGCTCAAGCAGCACGAGCCCGCGGCGAACTACGTGAACCAGTTCGGGCCCTTCTGGGCCGAACTCTTCCTGGCGCTGCGGCTGAATGCCGTGTACAGCGCGTGGTGGTTCCTGCTGATCCTCGCCTTCCTGGTGACCAGCACTTCGCTGTGCATTGCCCGCAATGCGCCGCGCTATCTCGCCGACCTGCGCAGCTACAAGGAAAACGTCCGGGAGCAGAGCCTGAAGGCCTTCCACCACCGCGCGCATGCGGTGCTCGGCGCCGAGACGCCGGAGGCCGCGGCACGGCGCATCGGGGGACTGCTGGCCGGCGGAGGCTGGAAGGTCCGCCTGCAGCAGCGCGACACCTCCGCCGGGCCGGGAACGGGGTGGATGGTGGCCGCCAAGGCCGGGGCCGCCAACAAGATCGGCTACATCGCCGCGCACAGCGCCATCGTGCTCATCTGCCTGGGGGGCCTGCTGGACGGCGACCTGATCGTGCGCGCCCAGATGTGGCTGGGGGGCAAGACGCCATACACCGGCGGGGGAATGGTGTCCGAGGTGGGCGCGGAGCACCGGCTTTCCGAACGCAATCCCACCTTCCGGGGCAATCTGTTCGTGGCCGAGGGCACCCAGTCCGGCACCGCCATCCTGAACCAGTCCGACGGCGTGTTGTTGCAGGAGCTGCCGTTTTCCATCGAACTGAAGAAATTCATCGTGGAGCACTACTCCACGGGCATGCCCAAGCTCTTCGCGAGCGAGATCGTCATCCATGACCGCGCCACCGGCGAAGCCGTGCCCGCCCGCGTGGAGGTGAACCACCCCGCCAGCTACCGGGGGATCGAGATCTACCAGTCGAGCTTCGATGACGGCGGCTCCCTGCTCAAGCTGCGCGCCGTGCCCATGGCGCCGGGCGTGCGGCCATTCGAGGTGGAAGGAACCGTGGGCGGCTCCACGCGCATCGAGCGCGCTGGCACGGGTGCCGAGAAAGATGCGGATGCCGCACAGGCCCTCACGCTGGAATTCACGGGACTGCGCACCATCAACGTCGAGAACTTCGGCGCCGGGGCCGGCGGCTCCGGCGCTGACGTGCGCAAGGTGGACCTGCGGCATTCCATCGAGTCGCGCCTCGGGGCGGGCAACAAGACGTCCACGCCCAAGGAATTGCGCAACGTGGGCCCGAGCGTCACCTACAAGCTGCGCGATGCCGCGGGCCAGGCGCGCGAATTCCACAACTACATGCTGCCGGTGGACACGGGCGACGGCCAGCCCGTGTTCCTGCTGGGAGTGCGCGAGACCCCGGCCGATCCCTTCCGGTTCCTGCGCGTGCCGGTCGATGACCAGGGCCGCATGGACGGCTTCCTGCGCATGCGCATGGCGCTGGCCGACCCTGTACTCCGCGAGCAGGCGGTGCGGCGCTACGTGGCCCATGCGGTGGACGGCTCCCGGCCCGAACTGGCCGATCAGCTCGCGCAGTCCACGCTGCGCGCACTGTCGATCTTCGCCGGCGCGGCGGAGCCCGGCAAGGCCGCCACGGGCAGCCCGCAGCGCGGAGGGCTGCAGGCCATCTCGGAGTTCATGGAGGCGAACGTGCCGCCCGCCGAGCGCGAGCGGGCCGGCGAGGTGCTGATCCGCATCCTGAACGGCGCGCTGTTCGAGCTCGCCCAGCTGACGCGCGAGCGCGCGGGCCTCGCGCCCCTGCCGCAGGACGAGGCCACCCGCGCCTTCATGACGCAGGCCGTGCTGTCGCTGAGCGACGCCCAGGCCTATCCGGCGCCGATGGCGTTCGAGCTGGCGGATTTCAAGCAGGTGCAGGCCAGCGTGTTCCAGGTGGCGCGCGCCCCGGGCAAGAACGTGGTGTACCTGGGCTGCGCGCTGCTGATCCTGGGCGTGTTCGCGATGCTCTACGTGCGCGAGCGGCGCGTGTGGGTGTGGCTGGCGCCGGCCGGGAACGGAGAGGGGGCCGACGCCACCATGGCCCTGTCCACCAACCGCAAGACCATGGACGGCGACCGCGAATTCGCCCGGCTCACCGAGAAACTCATCGGGGCCCGGCCCCACCACGGAGGCATCACCGCATGAACACGGCGACCACCACCATCACCCTGAGCGAAGGTTATTTCGCGCGCCGCAACTGGTTCGACTGGATGTTCGCGGCCATCGTGGCGGCGGGCGGCCTCTATGCCCTGCAGCGCTACGGCGCCTTCATGGACGTGTACGAGAAGGGCATCCTGCTCGGCGCCATCCCGTGCACGGTCTGGCTGGGGTGGTTCTGGCGGCCGCTGCGCACGCTGATGCTGGCGGTGGCGGCCTTCGCCTTGCTGGCCATCGGCCTCTACCAGCAGGACGGCGCGGGCAGCCTGGCGCGCGCAGACACGGTCTTCGGCCTCAAGTACTTTCTCTCCAGCCAGTCCGCCATCCTCTGGATGAGCATGCTGTTCTTCATCAGCACCGTCTTCTACTGGCTGGGCATGTTCGCCCGCGGCGAGCGCGGCACGCTCTCCCTGCTGGGCTCGCGCATCGCCTGGGTGGCGATCGCCATGGCGCTGACCGGCACGCTGGTGCGCTGGTACGAGAGCTACCTCATCGGGCCGGACATCGGCCACATTCCCGTGAGCAACCTCTACGAGGTCTTCGTGCTGTTCTGCTGGATGACGGCCGCGTTCTACCTCTATTACGAGGAGCAGTACGCGACGCGCGCGCTCGGCGGCTTCGTCATGCTGGTGGTGAGTGCCGCCGTGGGTTTCCTGCTCTGGTACACCGTCGTGCGGGAGGCCCACGAGATCCAGCCCCTGGTGCCGGCCTTGAAGAGCTGGTGGATGAAGCTGCACGTGCCCGCCAACTTCATCGGCTACGGCACCTTCGCGCTCGCCGCCATGGTGGCCTTCGCCTATCTCATCAAGCAGCAGGCCGGCGAGACGCGCTGGTGGAAGCTCGCGCCGCTGTGGATGCTCGGCGTGGTGCTGTGCTTCGAGCCCATCGTGTTCCGCCAGGGCGCTGCCGAGAACGGCGGCAGCTACTGGATGGTGTATTTCGGCATCTCCGCGCTCATCGTCGCCGGCATCCTCCTGGGCCGCCGGCGCATCGCCGAGAGGCTGCCGTCCTTCGAGGTGCTCGACGACGTGATGTACAAGGCCATCGCGGTGGGCTTCGCCTTTTTCACCATCGCCACCGTGCTGGGCGCTCTCTGGGCGGCCGAGGCCTGGGGCGGCTACTGGAGCTGGGACCCGAAGGAGACCTGGGCGCTCATTGTCTGGCTCAACTATGCGGCCTGGCTGCACATGCGGCTGATGAAGGGGCTGCGCGGCACGGTATCGGCCTGGTGGGCGCTGGTGGGCCTCGGGGTCACCACCTTCGCTTTCCTGGGCGTCAACATGTGGCTTTCCGGGCTGCACAGCTATGGAACGTTGTAACGCGGGATGAATCCTTCGGAGGGTTCGGCGCGTATAACCGGGGTACTTCCCCCAGGGCGCCCCACCGAGGACCATCCATGCTCATCCGTAACCACGACGACGGCTTTCTCCACCCCGCCGGCAGCGAGATCACTCCCCGCGCGCTTTACGAGGGACGCCGCGACCTCATGAAGCTGATGGCCGCGGGCGCGGCCGGTGCGGCCCTGGCCACCTGGGCTGGCCGGGAAGCCCTGGCCCAGACGGCGCGCCCGGGCAAGCTGGCGGCCCTGCCGTCCGTGCCCAGCAAGGTAGCGGGCGCCACCACCATCGAGAAGCTGACCGACTACAAGGACGCCAGCACCTACAACAACTTCTATGAATTCGGCGTGGACAAGAGCGATCCCGCGCGCAATGCCCATACCCTGAAGACCTCGCCCTGGACGGTAGAGGTCGAGGGCCTTGTCAACAAGCCCGGCAAGTTCACCCTCGAGGACCTGCTCAAGCTTAGCCCCCAGGAAGAGCGCATCTACCGCTTGCGCTGCGTCGAGGGCTGGTCGATGGTCATTCCCTGGGTGGGCTATTCGCTGGCCGAACTCATCAAGCGCGTCGAGCCCCAGGGCAGTGCCAAGTACGTCGAGTTCGTGACCCTGGCCGACAAGAAGACCATGCCCTACGTGGACCGGCCCGTGCTCGACTGGCCCTACACGGAGGGCCTGCGCATGGACGAGGCCATGCACCCCCTGACGCTGCTGGCCTTCGGCATGTACGGCGAGGTGCTTCCCAACCAGAACGGCGCGCCCGTGCGCCTCGTGGTGCCCTGGAAGTACGGCTTCAAGAGCGCCAAGAGCCTTGTCAAGATCCGTTTCGTCGAGAAGGAGCCCGGCACGGCCTGGAACAAGGCGGCGAAGCAGGAGTACGGCTTCTATTCCAACGTGAACCCCAACGTGGACCATCCGCGCTGGAGCCAGGCGACGGAACGCCGCATCGGCGAGGACGGCCTGTTCGCCAAGAAGCGCAAGACGCTGATGTTCAACGGCTACGAAGCGCAGGTCGGCCAGCTGTACGCAGGCATGGATCTCAAGAAGTTTTATTGAGCCCGCTGCGGCAGCCGCTGTCGCCGGCTCCCTGCTTCCTGCCACCTTCCATGAAGAAACTGTTGCTGCACCCCGCCGCCAAGCCGGTGGTCTTCGCGATCTGCCTGCTGCCTTTCGCCTGGCTGGTGTATGGCGTGTTCGCCGATCGCCTGGGCCCCAATCCTGCCGAAACGCTCATCCGTGCGTCGGGCGACTGGGCCTTGCGCGGACTGTGGATCGCGCTGGCGGTGACGCCGCTGCGCCTGCTCACCGGCACGCCGGCACTGGCGCGGTTCCGCCGCATGCTCGGGCTGTTCGCCTTTTTCTATGCGCTCCTGCACTTGCTGTGCTACGCCTGGCTGGACATGGGGTTCGACATTCCGGAAATTGCGCGCGACATCGCCAAGCGCCCCTTCATCCTCGTGGGCATGCTCACCTTCGCACTGCTGCTGGTGCTCGCGGCCACCTCGTTCAACCGGGCCATCCGCTGGCTGGGTGGCAAGCGCTGGCAGGCGCTGCACCGCGCCGTGTACGTGGCTTCTGTTCTGGCGCTGCTGCATTTCTTCTGGATGCGGGCGGGCAAGAACTTCTTCGGCGAAGTCGCCATCTACGCGGCCATCCTGGCCGTGCTGCTGGGATGGCGCATCGGGAAGGCGTTGCGCGGCGCGCGTGCTGCCAGGGCGGTGGCGTCCTGATTCGGGGCCAGGCAGGGAAGGCAGTGCCGGCTCTCAGGCCCGCACTGCCTGCAGCGACGGTCGCACCTGCCGGGTGGCCGGATCGATGAGCGCCGTGGGCAACTGGTAGGCACGATCGTCGAACAGGTCGATGCCGCACTGCAGGTTCTCGATCCAGTCGAAGAAGTCAGCGATCGCCTGCCGGCCCATGATGGGTGCGCCGTGCTGCGGCACCAGCATGGCGATGTCGAGCTGGCGGGCCATGCGCGTCCACAGACGCAGGATCTTGTTGGACACCATGTACCGGCGGTGGAAGCCCTCCATGCGCGGGATGTGCGGGCGCAGGTCGGTGACCGGCGTGCGCGCCTCGGCCCCCGAGGTCATCGAGACTCCCAGGTCGCCCGTGAAGAGGATCTTGCTCACCGGGTCGTAGAAATGGAAGTTGCCCTCGGAATGCATGAAGTGCGCGGGCAGCAGCACCAGTTCGTGGCGGCCCAGCGGCAGGTGACCGCCGGCGTCGGGCACGCCGATCACGCGGTTCTCGGTCTTGCCCACCTTGGTGAAGTGCGGCGCGAACCGCTCCCAGATGCGCGAAATCACCAGCGTGGCCTTCGTGCTGGTCATCCACCGGTCGAGCGAGGCGATGATGTCCGGATCGGCGTGCGAGGCGATGAGGTAGGAGAGCTTGTGCGGGGCGAAGTGCTTGCTCATGCCCATGAACAGCTCGTTGAAGGCCAGGTTGCCGCCCGGATCGATGATCGCCCCGGTGTCCCCGTCCACGATGAGGAACTGGTTGGCCTGCACCGCCTGCCCGTCCTCCTCGATGAGGTCGGAGAACATCAGGCACGCGTGGTGCTTGTCTCGATACAGTTCCAGTGGTTCCGATGCCATGGCGTCCCGTCCGTCGTGAAACGGCCAATGTACGGACACCGGCCCGGCGGGAGCTTGATGCGCATCAAGCGAACGTTCAGCCGGGCAGTTTCTCGTGGCGGAACGTGTCTTCCAACGGCTCGCGCACGCGGATCAGGTGGGCCTGTCCGCCGTCCACCAGCACTTCGGCGGGCCGTGCACGGGTGTTGTAGTTGCTGCCCATGGAGCTGCAATAGGCCCCCGCGGACAGCACGGCCAGCCGGTCGCCGGACCGCACGGCCAGAGTCCGGTCCCGGCCGATCCAGTCGCCGCTCTCGCACACCGGGCCGACCACGTCGTACACGGCGGGTGCCGCGCCAGGGGCAGGCGCGGCCACCGGCACGATGCCATGGAACGCCTGGTACATCGCCGGGCGGGGCAGGTCGTTCATCGCGGCATCGACGATGCAGAAGTTCTTCTGCTCGCCCGGCTTCACGTAGAGCACCTCGGTCAGGCAGACGCCCGCATTGCCCACGAGGGAGCGTCCGGGCTCGATCATGAACTGCCGGTCGCCGTAGCCGCGTGCGTCGAGGCGCGCGAGCAACTGCGTCCACAGCGCATCCGCCGCGGGCGGCGTGTCGCCGTTGTAGTCGATGCCCAGGCCGCCACCGAAATCGATGTGGTGGATGGGAATGCCGGCCGACTCGATCTGCGCGACCAGGTCGAGCATGCGGTCCACGGCGTCGAGGTACGGCGTGGCCTCGGTGATCTGCGAGCCGATGTGGCAATCGATGCCCACCACCTGCAGGCCCGGCAGGGCTGCGGCGCGCTGGTAAGTGGCCACCGTGCGCTCGTGGGCCACGCCGAACTTGTTGCCCTTGAGACCGGTGGAGATGTAGGGATGGGTCTTCGGATCCACGTTGGGATTCACGCGGATGCTCACCGGCGCGCGCCGGCCGCAGGCCATCGCGACTTCGCTCAGCACCTCGAGTTCGGGCTCGCTCTCGACGTTGAAGCAGCCGATGCCGGCTTCGAGGGCCTCGCGCATCTCCTGGCGCGTCTTGCCCACGCCCGAGAAGATCACCTTGCCTGCCTCGCCTCCCGCCGCCAGCACGCGCCGGAGCTCGCCCGCGGAAACGATGTCGAAGCCGCAGCCGGCCCGCGCGAACAGCTGCAGCACGGCCAGGGAGGAGTTGGCCTTCATGGCATAGCAGATCTGCACCTTGCGGCCCGCGAAGCCCCGCTGGTAGGCCTCCAGGGCCGAGAGCATGGACGCCCTGGAATAGACGTAGAGCGGAGTGCCGAGCTCCTGCGCCAGGTCGGCGGCACGCACGGATTCGATGAAAAGGTCGTCGCCCCGGTAGGCGATGTGGGGGTGCCCGGGCAGTGCGTTCAGCGTCATGGAGTGGTGGGGGCGGAGGCAGGAGAGGACGCCGGGGAGGGCGCGGGCGATGCGGCAGGCGATGGTGTGGGCGCCGCCGAAGCCGGTATCGCCGGCTCTGCGGGTACCAGGGACGGCGCCGGGATCGGCGAGGGCGTCGGTGCGTCGCGCATGGGGTCGAGCGTCTGCGGCAGCGTGGCACGCTGGCTGGCCGCGGGGTCGCCCGGCAGGTAGAGCGGGCCGCGCTGCCCGCAGCCCGTCAGCGCGGCAACCGTACAGGCAGCAAGGACGGACACGCTGACTAGAATTTGGGAAGCTCTCAACATCCGCAAATTGTAGAAGTAATGACCGACCTCGAATTCCTGGACCATGCCGAGAAACTGCTGCTGGCGGTGGAGCAGGGCTGCGACCGCATCAACGACACCACCGATGCCGACCTGGACGCCCAGCGCTCGGGCGGCATGGTGACCATCACCTTCCCCAACCGCAGCCAGATCGTCATCAACCTGCAGAAACCGTTGCACGAGATCTGGATGGCGGCGCAGTCGGGCGGCTACCACTACCGGCTGGAGGAGGGCGCCTGGAAGGACACCAAAGGCGCAGGCGAGTTCTTCGAGGCCCTGAGCCGGGACGCGTCCCGGCAGGCGGGCATGCCGCTGTCGTTCTCCGCGGCCTGAGCGCCGGCCGTTTTCCCAGGAGGCTTCCCCAGTAAAAAAGGCACCGCGGCCGAAGCCGCGGTGCCTCCGTCGCCGCCCCGCGCTGCGCGCGCGAGGGGTTCAGTTCCTGAACAGGTCCAGGATGCGGTTGCGCTCTTCCGCCGGGGGCGGTGCCTGCGGCGGCGCGCCCGGCACCGCGGCGGCGGGATGGTCTTCCATGCCCACGCTCGCCACGCCGGCATTGCGGGCGAATTCCTCGTAGAACCATTCGCCGCCGACGTTCACCACGCCCGGCGGCACCGTCGGTTCGGCCACGGGCACTCCCTTCAGTGCACGTTCCATGAAGCTGATCCAGACGGGCAGGCTCAGGCCGCCGCCGGTTTCCCGGCTGCCCAGGTTGCGCGGGGTGTCGTAGCCGATCCAGGTGACCGCCGCGATGGTGGGCTGGAAGCCTGCGAACCACGCATCCATGGCATCGTTGGTCGTACCGGTCTTGCCGTAGATGTCGGGGCGCTTGAGCGTCGCCTGCGCGCGGGCGGCCGTGCCCGAACGCGTCACTTCCTGCAGCAGGCTATCCATCACGAATGCGTTGCGGGCCTCGATGGCGCGCGGGTTGTCGGTGGTCGCCGGCGGCTCGAAGTTGGACAGGATGCGGCCCTTGTGGTCGGTCACGCGGGTGATGAGGTAGGGGTTCACGCGGTAGCCGCCGTTGGCGAACACCGAGTAAGCGGACACCATCTGCATGGGCGTCACGGAGCCGGCGCCCAGCGCCATCGTCAGGTAGGCGGGGTGCTTGTCTGCATCGAAACCGAAGCGCGTGATCCAGTCCTGCGCGGTCTTCGGGCCGACGGCCTGGAGGATGCGGATGGACACGACGTTCTTGGACTTGGCCAGCGCCGTGCGCAGCGTCATGGGGCCGTCGTACTTGCCGTCGTAGTTCTTCGGCTCCCAGGGCTGGCCGCCCGTGGTGCCGGCGCTGAAGAACAGCGGGGCGTCGTTCACCACCGTCGCGGGCGTGAAGCCCTTCTCGAGCGCGGCCGAGTAGATGAAGGGCTTGAAGCTGGAGCCCGGCTGGCGCCACGCCTGGGTGACGTGGTTGAACTTGTTCTTGTCGAAGTCGAAGCCGCCCACGAGTGCCTTGATCGCGCCGTTGCGGGGATCGACGGCGACGAAGGCGCCCTCCACCTCGGGCAGCTGCGTGATGTCCCAGGTCTTCTTCGGCGTCTGGATGATGCGGATCACCGCGCCGCGGCGGATGCGGATATTGGGAGGTGCCTTGTCACTGAGCCCCGACTGCGCGGGCTTGAGCCCGTCGCCGGTGATCTCGATGGGCTCGCCGTTGGCGCGCGCCGCCACGATCTTCTTCGGGGATGCCTCCAGCACCACGGCCGACAGCACGTCTCCGTTGTCCGGATGGCTCGCGAGCGTGTCGTCGATGACGTCCTCGGCCTCCTGGGCATCTGTGGGCAGGGCGACGAATTTCTCCGGCCCGCGGTAATGCTGGCGGCGCTCGTAGTCCATGATGCCCTTGCGCAATGCCTGGTACGCGGATTCCTGGTCGCCCGCCGTGAGGGTGGTATAGACATTCAGGCCGCGCGTATAGGCCTCGGCGCCATATTGCGCAAAGATGAGCTGGCGTGCCATCTCGGCCACGTATTCGGCATGGATGCGGGTGTTGTCCGGGCCGCCGGGACGGATCTTCAGGTCTTCCTGCTTGGCGGCCGCACCTTCCTCGGCCGTGATGAAGCCGTTCTCCACCATGCGGTCGATGATGTAGAGCTGGCGCACGCGGGCGCGCTTGGGATTGCTGATGGGGTTGTATGCGGACGGCGCCTTGGGCAGGCCCGCCAGCATCGCCGCCTCGGCAATGCTGATGGATTTCAACGGTTTTCCGAAATAGGCTTCGGATGCCGCGGCGAAACCGTATGCCCTGTTGCCCAGATAAATCTGGTTCATGTAAATCTCGAGAATCTGATTTTTGGTCAGCAGATGCTCGAGTTTGAATGTTAGTAATATTTCGTAAATTTTGCGTGTGATTGTTTTCTCTGACGAGAGATAAACATTGCGCGCCACCTGCATGGTGATGGTGGAGGCGCCCTGGCTCTTCACGCGGCCCAGGTTGGCCAGGCCTGCGCGGACCATGCCCTTGTAGTCGACTCCGCCATGCTGGAAGAAGCGGGCGTCCTCGATGGCCAGCACCGCATTGGTCATGACTTTCGGGATGTCCTGGATGGGCGTGAGGTTGCGGCGCTCTTCGCCGAACTCACCGAGCAGCGCCCCTTCGGCGGAATAGACGCGCAAGGGCAGCTTGGGTCGGTAGTCGGCCAGGTCGGAGATGTCCGGCAGGTTGGGGTAGGCCACCGCCAGCGCGACGGCGATCAGCAGGCCCAGGCCCAGTGCGCCCGCGGCCGCGATCCCGAAGAGCCAGGCCAGGCTCCTGAGCAGCCAGCGGAGCCACGTGGGACGGGCGGAAGCGCTCTCGCGAGCGGTCTTGTCGTTCGGGGGAGGCGGCATATCTGTCCAGTGCAAATCAACCGGGCATTATAAAAAATCGGGCGTTGCATCAACTTTTTTTCAGGGCGGGCCGCCCCTGCCGCGGCCGACGTGGCGGTGCTTGCGGCCACGTGCATTTAACGCACTGCAACAGGCCGAAAACCGTCTGCTTTTGACAACGTAACGGCGGCTTCGGCGGCGGGAAACGCTTTGCCGCCCCGCAACCTTACTGCTAGCATTCATGTGAAGTGTTAAGTTTTGTTGCGTCAATAAGGCGAGTTACAGGGGGCCAATCTTGATCTCTTTGGGATCTTTGTTCAGTCGCCAGGCTGCGCCGCTGCTGGGCATCGACATCAGCTCCTCCAGCGTCAAGCTGGTGGAGCTCGGGCGCGACAAGGCAGGGGGGCTGGTACTGGAACGTTGTGCGATCGAGCCCCTGGAGCGGGGCTGGATCAGCGACGGCAACATCGAAAAATTCGACGAAGTCGCCGAGGCCCTGCGCCGCCTGGTGAAGAAGAGCGGCACGCGCACGCGCAACGTGGCGCTCGCGCTGCCGCCTTCGGCCGTCATCACCAAGCGCATCACCCTGCCGGGCGGCATGACGGAGCAGGAGCTCGAGGTCCAGGTCGAGTCCGAAGCCAACCAGTACATCCCGTTCTCCCTCGACGAGGTGAGCCTCGATTTCTGCGTCATCGGCCCCAACAAGAACGCGCCGGGCGACGTGGACGTGCTGATCGCAGCCTCGCGGCGCGAGAAGGTGCAGGACCGGCAGGGGCTGGCCGAGGCCGCCGGGCTGAAGCCGGTCATCGTCGATATCGAATCCCACGCGTCCCGGCTTGCCGCGGGACGGCTCATCGAGGCCCTGCCACAGCAGGGCAAGGACGCGCTCGTGGCGCTGTTCGAGGTGGGCGCGCTCACGACGAGCATGCAGGTCATACGCAATGAAGAGGTCCTCTACGACAGGGACCAGGCCTTCGGCGGCGCGCAGCTGACCCAGCTCATCGTGCGGCAATACGGTTTTTCCGCCGAGGAAGCGGAGAGCAAGAAACGCAGCGGCGACCTGCCGGAGGACTATGCCTCGGCCGTCCTCCGCCCGTTCGTGGAAAGCATGGCTCAGGAAATCGGCCGTGCATTGCAGTTCTTCTTCACGAGTACGCCCTACAACCGGGTGGATCACATCATGCTGGCCGGCGGCTCCGCGCCTTTGCCCGGCCTGACGGAAGCCGTCACGCAGCACTCGGGCTGCGCCTGCACTGCCATCAATCCCTTTGAGGGCATGGAGATCGGAAGTTCCGTCCGTCTCAAGAAGATGGTGCGCGAGGCGCCTTCCTACCTGACTTCGTGCGGGCTCGCCATGCGGAGGTTCCTCCAGTGATTCTCATCAACCTGCTGCCCCACCGCGAGGCAGCCCGGAAGCGCCGCAAGGAAGCCTTCCAGGTGGCGATGTTCGCGTCGTTCCTGGCAGGCCTCGCGATTGCCGCCATCGTCTATTGGTGGTTCCAGATGATGATCGGCGAGCAGCAGGGGCGCAATGCCTTCCTGCAGTCCGAGATCCAGGTCCTCGAGGGGCAGATCAAGGAAATCGCCACCATCGAGGAGGAAATCGCCGCCCTGCGCGCGCGCCAGAAGGCGGTGGAGGATCTCCAGTCCGACCGCAACCTGCCCGTCCACCTGCTCTCGGAGCTGGTGCGGCAACTGCCTGACGGTGTCTACATCACGAGCCTGAAGCAGGCGGACCAGGTCATCACCATGCAGGGCATGGCGCAATCGAACGAGCGGGTCTCGGAAATGCTGCGCAACCTGGCGGACAACACGCCGTGGTTCTCCAAGCCCGAGCTGGTGGAGATCGTGGCGGCGAACGTGGCGCTGAGCCCCCGGGACCAGCGCCGGGTGGCTTCGTTCAACGTGCGTTTCCGGCTCATGCGGACCAGCGAGGCGCAGAAGGCCATGGATGGCGCGAGCGCGCCGCGCGCGGCGGGGGGATGAGGATGGCGACAAGAAAAAAGGCATCGGTGGATTTCGGCGCGCTGCAGGACAGCCTGCAGCGGCAATTCAGGAACCTGGATCCGAAAGACCCCTCCCTCTGGCCGCCCCTGCCCCGGCTGCTGCTGTGCGTCTTCATCGCCGTGGCCGTGGCTGCGTTCCTGTGGTTCTTCAAGATCAACGAATACCAGGACGAGCTCGAAGCCGAGCGTGCGAAGGAGGTCAGCCTGCGGGAGGACTACCAGCGCAAGCTCGTCAAGGCGGTGAGCCTGGATGCCCTGAAGAAACAGCGCGAGCAGGTGCAGCAGTACGTGATCCAGCTGGAGAAGCAACTGCCCAGCAAGGCCGAGATGGCCGCGCTGCTGTCGGACATCAACCAGGCCGGCCTGGGACGGAGCCTGCAGTTCGAACTGTTCCGGCCGGGGCAGGTGGTGGTGCGCGACTATTACGCGGAGCTGCCCATCGCCATCCGGGTCACGGGCAGGTACCACGACATCGGCGCCTTCGCGGCGGACATCGCCAATCTTTCCCGCATCGTCACGCTGAACAACATTTCGCTGTCGCCCGCGACAGCGAAGGACGCGCCGGCCGGCACGCTGTCCATGGAGGCCACGGCGCGCACGTTCCGCTACCTGGACCCTGACGAGATCCAGGCCCAGCGCAAGGCTGCCGGAGGAAAGAAATGAAGCGGCATCTTCCGTATGCGCTGGCCGCGTTCGCGGTGGCGGCGTTGCAGGGCTGCGGCTCCTCCAACGAGGACGAACTGCGCGAGTGGATGGCGCAACTGCGCGCCACGACCCGCCCGCACGTCACGCCCCTGAGCGAGCCCAAGCGGTTCCAGCCCGAGAACTACGTCGTCGATGGAGCCGCCGATCCGTTCAACCAGGCCAAGCTGACGCAGGCATTGCGCCGGGATTCCGCGCAGGTGGCCTCCAACGCGACGCTGATAGCGCCCGAGATGGCCCGCCGCAAGGAGCCTCTGGAGGCCTATCCGCTGGATGCCATGGCCATGGTCGGAAGCCTGAACAAGAACGGTGTTCCCACGGCCCTCCTGAAGGTGGACAACCTGATCTACCAGGTGCGCGTGGGCAATTACCTGGGGCAGAACTACGGAAAGATCACCCGGATCACCGAGACGGCGATTCAGCTGCGTGAAATAGTCCAGGACGCCACGGGCGACTGGATAGAGCGTCCTGCGACGCTGGATCTCCAAGAGGGGAAGAAATGATTCGAACGAAATGGTTTGGTTTTCGCTGCCGGGCGGCCTTGCTGGCTGCCGCAGCCACGTTCTGCAGCACCTGGGCCCATGCGCAGGCTGCGATCGAGTCGGTCAAGGGCGTGATGCAGGGTGGCACGGAAATGGTCCGCATCGAGCTGTCGCAGCCGCTCGGCGCCGTGCCTTCGGGCTTCGCGATCCAGGCGCCCGCCCGCATCGCGCTGGACTTCCCCAACACCACCAACGGTACGGGCAAGTCGCTGGTCGAGGTGAACCAGGGCAACCTGAAGTCGGTGAACATCGTCCAGGCAGGCGACCGTTCGCGGGTGGTCCTCAACCTGAAGCAACCGACGTCCTACAAGGCGGAAGTGCAGGGTTCCGCCCTCATGGTGTCGCTGGAGCCGGTGTCCGGCGGGGCCGTGGCCAGTGCGGCCGCTCCTGCGGTGTTCGCCGAGAACCGCAACACCGACGTGCTCCCGCTGCGCGACGTGGACTTCCGCCGCGGCACCGATGGCGCCGGCCGGGTCATCGTCGGCCTGGCCAACAACCAGGTGGGCGTGGACCTGCGCAAGCAAGGCAACAACCTGGTGGTGGAATTCCTCAAGTCCTCGCTGCCCGAGGGGCTGCGCAGGCGCCTGGACGTCACGGACTTCGGCACGCCCGTGCGCACCGTGACCACCACCGCCCAGGGCGAGCGCGTGCGCATGACGATCGAGCCCATCGGGGAATGGGAGCACAGCGCCTACCAGAGCGACAACCAGTTCGTGGTCGAGGTCCGGCAGAAGAAGGTCGACCTGAACAAGCTGAGCCAGGGCCCGGGGTTCAGCGGCGAGAAGCTGTCGCTCAACTTCCAGAACATCGAAGTGCGCTCGCTGCTGCAGGTGATCGCGGACTTCACCAATTTCAACATCGTCACGTCCGACACGGTGACCGGCGCCCTCACGCTCCGGCTCAAGGATGTCCCGTGGGACCAGGCGCTGCAGATCATCATGGATGCCAAGGGCCTGGGCATGCGCAAGTCCGGCACCGTGCTGTGGATCGCCCCGAAGGACGAGATCGACGCCCGCACGAAGAAGGACTATGAGGCGGCGCTGGCCATCCAGAAGCTCGAACCGCTGCGCACGCAGGCCTTCCAGCTCAACTACGCCAAGGCGGCCGACATGGTGGCCCAACTGGCAAACAACAGCACCGGCAGCACCGGCACGTCCACGCGCTTCCTGTCCGAGCGCGGCAGCGCGATCGCCGAACCCCGCACCAACCAGCTCTTCGTCACCGATACGCCAGCCAAGCTGGAAGAGGTGCGCCAGTTGCTCAGCACGCTGGACGTGGCCGTGCGCCAGGTGATGATCGAGGCGCGCATCGTCGAGGCGCGCGACACCTTCGGCCGTTCCCTGGGCGTGCGCCTGGGCGGCGCCGACCTGCGGGCCAACCGCGGGGGAGACGGCGGCTACAGCGTGGGCGGCAACAACCGCCTCGCGATCGGCACCAGCTACAACAACGCCGTCGCATCGAGCGGCGGAGGCGGAACGGTGGCGACGGGTTCGGATGCCGCCGGTTCCACCTTCGTGAACCTGCCGGCCGCGCTCTCCTCGGGTGCCAGTTTCGGCAACTTCGCACTGACACTCTTCAACTCCGCCGCGAACCGCTTCCTGACCCTGGAGCTGTCCGCCATGGAAGCCGACGGCCAGGGCAAGGTGGTGTCGAGCCCGCGCCTCATCACGGCGGACCAGACCAAGGCCCTCATCGAGCAGGGTACCGAATACCCGTACTCGGTGACGGCACCCAACGGCGCGACCACCATCGCCTTCAAGAAGGCGGTGCTGAAGCTGGAGGTCACGCCCCAGATCACGCCCGAGGGCAACATCATCCTCGACCTGGATGTGAACAAGGACAGCAAGGGAGAGACGACCACGCAGGGCGTCGCCATCGACACGAACCACGTCAAGACGCAGGTTCTGGTCGAGAACGGCGGGACCGTGGTGATCGGCGGGATCTTCCGGTTGGAGGAAACCAACCAGGAAAACAAGATCCCCCTGCTGGGAGACGTGCCGGTCGTCGGCAACCTCTTCAAAAACAGGACCCGTGAGTCCACCAAGCGCGAGATGCTGGTGTTCATCACGCCGAAGGTGATTTCGGACAAAGGTCCGGTCCGTTAAAAGCAAACGAAGGTGAACGAATGAAAGCATTGATGAGAGCCATCGCGGTAACGCTGGCTGCCACGCTCGCAGCGTGTGGAGGAGGTGGTGGGAGCGGCGGCAGCAGCGGTAGCGGCGGCGGAAGCGGCGGTACCACGACGCCGACCGTGGCATCCATCGAGGTCCTGACCTCGGCGACGACGCTGGCATCCGCCGACACCACGGGCGTGACGGTCACGGCCGTGCTGAAGGACGCCTCCAACAACGCCATCGCGTCCAAGCCGGTGACCTTCAGCGCGAGCAGCGGCACGCTGGCCAGCGTGGCGGCTGCCACCGGCACGGATGGCCGCGCCACGGCCATCCTCACCGCCGGCACGGACCGTTCCAACCGCGACATCGTGGTGACGGTGGCATCGGGCTCCATCACCCAGAAGGCCACCATCCCGGTCTCGGGCACCACGCTGACGGCTTCGGGCGCGACGTCCATGCTGACGGGCGCGACGACCAACTTCGCCGTGTCGCTGCGCGACAGCGGCGGGGCCGCCCTTGCCGGCGTCGCGGTGACCGCATCGTCGTCGCTGGGCAATGCCGTCACCGCCAGCAGCGCCACCACGGACGCGAACGGCTCGCTGACCCTGGCCTATGCGGCCACCCGCAGCGGCACGGACACGCTGACCATCCAGGGCGCAGGCGCCTCGCAGGCGCTCACCATCAGCGTCAGCAGCGTGAATTTCGCCTTCACGGCCCCTGCCGCCAACACGGAAGTGGAGATCAACAGCACGAGCACGGTCACGGTGCGCTACCTGTCGGGCAATGCCGGCGTGGCGGGCAAGACCGTGTCGTTCGGCACGACGCGCGGCACCGTGACGCCCACCCAGGCGGTCACCGATGCCACGGGCTCGGCCACGGTGCAGGTGACGTCTCCGTCGGTGGGTGTCGCCACGGTGAGTGCGCGCGTGGATGACAACGCCATCACGACCCTGCCGCTGAACTTCGTGGCTTCCACGCCGGCGACGCTGGTGCTGCAGACCTCTTCGGCAGCCCTGGCGCCCAACCCGGCCGGCAGCAGCACCAGCCAGGTGCAGCTGCGCGCCACCGTGCGCGATGCCGCAGGCAATGCCGTCAAGGGCAAGACCGTGTTCTTCACCGTGGTGCAGGACCTGAGCGGCGGTGCCATCAAGACGGGTACGGCGGTGACGGATGCCAACGGCCTGGCGACCGATGTGTTCGTGGCCGGTGCCACCTCGACCGCTGCCAACGGCGTGCAGATCCGCGCCAACGTGGCCAACACCAACATCAGTGCCGTGTCGTCCCTGACGGTGAGCAGCCAGGCGCTCTTCATCTCCATCGCGGCCAACAACCAGATCGAGAAGCTGACGACCACTTACCGCAATACGTTCTCCGTGCAGGTCACGGATGCCACCGGTGCGCCGGTGGCCAACCAGAATGTGGCGCTGTCGTACTGGGCACCGCTGTACGGCAAGGGCATTCTGCTCTTCGACAAGACCAACAGTGTCTGGACCTACAGGGACAATCCCCCGGCCTTCTGCTTCAATGAAGACGCCAACCGCAACGGCATTCTCGATCCGGGCGAGGACCGGGATGGCAATGGCCGCCTGAGCCCGGGGCTGCCGGCTGCCATCGCACCGGCCTCCGTGACCACGGATGCCACCGGCAGCGCCACGTTCACGCTGACTTTTGGGCAGCAATATGCCAATTGGCTGCAGATCGAGCTGGCTGCCAGGGCCATCGTCGCGGGTACGGAATCCAGCACGTTCTTCAGCTTCTTCACAGGGGCGCCGTCTTCGGACATGACGAACGCGCAGGTGCCTCCCGCCTCGCAGGTCAGTCCCTTCGGCAGCATCAACAATTGCACGGACCCCAACTGAGCATCCACCTCATCGGCCTTCCAGGCTCGGGTAAATCCACCGTCGGGCGGCATCTCGCCCGGCGGCTGGGTCTGCCCTTCATCGATTCGGACCACGTGATCGAGCAGCGCATCGGCGGCTCGATCCGTGGTTTTTTCGATCGTGAAGGCGAAGCCGCCTTCCGCGACCTGGAGGAGGAGGTCATCCGCGAACTGACCGGCCCGGAGGTTCGGCCGCAGGTGCTGGCCACGGGCGGCGGGGTCGTGGTGCGTCCCGGCAACCGGGCGCGCCTGCGCGAGCGGGGCACGGTCGTTTACCTGAACGCTTCGCCGGAGGAAATCTTCCGGCACATCCGCCACGACCAGACGCGGCCCCTGCTGCAGGTGGATTCGCCCCTGGACCGGCTCCGCGAACTGCAGCGCGAGCGGGATCCGCTCTACCGGGAGGCAGCCCATTTCGTCATCTCGCCGGAGCGTGGCAAGAACGTGGCCGCCCTGGTCCAGCACATCGCCATGCAGCTGGAGTTGGCAGGCATCCATCTGCCATCCCCGTGAAGCCGGGCGGAAGTCGATAGACTCCATGGCATGACTGCCGACGCATTTTCCGTTCGAGATACCGGCCGGCCCCTGCCGTCCTCCCTTGCCGGCACCACCGCGCCGCGCCGCATGGCCCCGTCCGTGGCACCGGCCGCGATGCAGGCGCATGCCGGCCGCGTGGAGATCGCGCTGGGCGACCGGAGCTACGGCATCGATATCGGCGCGGGCCTGCTGGGCGATGCCCGGACCTATGGCGCGCTGCCCAGGGCCGCCTGTGCGCTGGTCGTGACCAACGAGACTGTCGCGCCGCTCTACGCCGAACCCCTGCGCGCAGCGCTGTCCGCGCACTATGCCGAGGTCGTCCTGGCCGTGCTGCCGGACGGCGAGGAGCACAAGGACTGGCCCACGCTGAACCGCATTTTCGATACGCTGCTGTCGCACGGCTGCGACCGCAAGACCGTGCTGTTTGCGCTGGGCGGCGGTGTGGTGGGCGACATGACCGGCTTTGCGGCCGCGAGCTACATGCGTGGCGTGCCCTTCGTGCAGGTGCCGACGACCCTGCTCGCGCAGGTGGATTCCTCGGTGGGTGGCAAGACGGCCATCAACCATCCCCTGGGCAAGAACATGATCGGGGCGTTCTACCAGCCCCAGCTCGTGGTGTGCGACCTCGCCACCCTGGCGACGCTGCCGGCGCGGGAGTTGAGCGCGGGCCTGGCCGAGGTCATCAAGTACGGCCCGATCGCGGACATGGAATTACTGGCCTGGCTCGAGGACCACATCGAGGCCCTGCGTGCGGGCGACCACGCGGCCCTGGCCCATGCCGTGCGCCGCAGCTGCGAAATCAAGGCCTGGGTGGTGGGGCAGGACGAGCGCGAAGCCGGCCTGCGCGCCATCCTGAACTTCGGCCATACCTTCGGGCACGCGATCGAGGCGGGCATGGGCTATGGCGTGTGGCTGCACGGAGAGGGCGTGGGGGCGGGCATGGTGATGGCCGCCGAGCTGTCGCGCCGCCTGGGACTCGTGGACGGTGCATTCACCGCGCGGCTGCGCCGCCTTGTCGAGCGTGCCGGCCTTCCCGTGCGCGGCGCCGTGCTCGATCCCGCCGACAATGCCGGCCGCTACCTGGAACTCATGCGCCTGGACAAGAAGTCGGAAGGGGGCGAGATCCGTTTCGTCGTCATCGACGGACCGGGCCGCGCCGCCGTGCGTCCGGCGCCCGATGCGCTGGTGCGCGAGGTCATCGACGCCTGCTGCGCGTGAACTGAACATGCGGGAGCGTCCCATGGCGGACATGCATTCCCCCGGCGCGGCCGGGCAGCCCGGCGCCAGCGCTTTGCAGGACGCCGCGGATCAGGTTGCCGGCCCGCTCGCGCCCTATGCCAGCGACCCCGCCCGGACGCGTGGCCGCCGCCATCCGCAGGCTCCCGCCCCCACGCGCACCGAGTACCAGCGTGACCGCGACCGCATCGTGCATTCGACCGCGTTCCGCCGGCTGGTGTACAAGACCCAGGTGTTCCTGAACCACGAGGGCGACCTGTTCCGCACCCGGCTTACGCATTCGCTCGAAGTCGCGCAACTGGGGCGCTCCATCGCGCGGTCATTGCGCATCAACGAGGACCTGGTCGAGGCGATTTCGCTGGCGCACGACCTGGGGCACACGCCCTTCGGGCACGCGGGGCAGGACGCGCTGAATGCCTGTATGGCCCCGTACGGCGGTTTCGAGCACAACCTGCAGAGCCTGCGCGTGGTGGATGCGCTGGAAGAGCGCTACCCGGACTACGATGGCCTGAACCTGACCTTCGAGACGCGCGAAGGCATCCTCAAGCACTGCTCGCGCGCCAACGCCGAGCGGCTGGAGGTCTCGGAGCCCGGCGGCGTGGGGGCGCGGTTCCTGCGCGGGGAGCAGCCCGGCCTGGAGGCGCAGCTCTGCAACCTGGCCGACGAGATCGCCTACAACGCCCACGACATCGACGATGGCGTCCGTTCCGGCCTGATCACGCTGGCCCAGTTGCGCGATGTGCCGCTGTTCGACCGGTTCCGGGCCGATGCCGAGCGGGAACACCCGCACCTGGCCGCGCCGCAGGCACGGCGCCGGCTCTTGCACGAGGCCATTCGCCGCATGCTGAGTGCCCAGGTGTACGACGTGATCGGCGCCACAGAAGCCGCGCTGGCGCAGGCCGCGCCGCGCACGGCGGACGATGTGCGCGGCATGCCGCCGCTGGTGGCTTTCAGTGCATCGATGCGCGCGCAGTCCCTGGAGCTCAAGCGCTTCCTGTTCCAGAACCTCTACCGCCATCCGCAGGTGATGGAAACCACCGGCCACGCCCAGCAGGTGGTGCGCGACCTGTTCGGCATCTATGCGGAGCGGCCTTCGGAAATGAAGCACCGGTTCGCCGACCGCGCCGTGGCGGCGCAGGAGGCGGCCTCCGATCCCGGCGGCATGCCCCATGCCCGCATCGTCGCCGACTTCATCGCCGGCATGACGGACCGTTTCGCGGTGCGCGAGCACGAGCGGCTCACGGGCCACCGGCTGCTGTCCTGAGCGTCGCAGCGGCGGTGCAGGGGTGCGGCGGGAAGGGCCCGATAAAATCGCCCTCCTGCCGATACACGCGCCAGCCTTGCCGAAAGACCCCATGACCGAATCCTCCGCCGACGCGGTGCCGCCTTCCGCCGCCGCGAGCGCATCCTCCATGCACCAGACGGTGATCGACGACATGGTCCGCTGGCTGGAGCGTGCGGTCATCGGGCTGAACCTCTGTCCGTTCGCCAAGTCCGTGCACGTCAAGGGCCAGATCCATTACGTGGTGAGCGAGGCCGAGGACGCACGCGCGCTCATCGAAGACCTGCAGCGCGAACTGGAGGCCCTGGCCGAGGCATCACCTGAGCAGCGCGACACCACGCTGCTGATGGCACCGCGCTGCATGGAGGATTTTCTCGATTTCAATGATTTCCTCGGCCTGGCCGACGACCTCGTCGAAGCCATGGACCTCGGCGGCATCCTGCAGGTGGCATCGTTCCATCCGCGCTTCCAGTTCGCGGGCACGGAGGTGGACGACGTGGGCAACGCCACCAACCGGGCGCCGTACCCCACGCTGCACCTGCTGCGCGAAGAGAGCATCGACCGGGCGGTGGAGGCCTTCCCCGAGGCAGAGGCGATCTTCGAACGCAACATCGAGGTGCTCGAGGAACTGGGGGCCGATGGCTGGGCGGCGCTCGATGTCGGGCCGCGCTGTCCTGTGGCGCATGGCGGTGGCCGGAGCGGGGCATGAAGAAGACCGCACGGATGGCCGCGCAGGCGCCGAAGATCCCGGCGGCACGCGGCGATGCAGGTACGGGCGCGGACGCCCAGGTGCTGCAGGAGCTGCGCCCCGGCCAGTCCGTGGAACTGCTCAAGGAACTGCACATCCTGACGCGCGAAGGCCGGCTCAACCAGGATTCGCGCCGCAAGCTCAAGCAGGTGTACCACCTGTTCCAGTTCATCGAACCCTTGCTGCGCGAATTTGCGCAGGACGAGCAGGCACCCACGCTGGCGGACCATGGCGCGGGCAAGTCGTACCTCGGCTTCATCCTCTACGACCTGTTCTTCCGCGAACTGGGCCGCGGGCACATCTACGGCATCGAGACACGCGCCGAACTGGTGGAGCGGTCGCAGGCGCTGGCGCAACGCCTGGGCTTCGGACGCATGTCGTTCCTCGCCCTGAGCGTGGCCGACTCCATGCAGGCCGATGTCCTGCCCGCACGTTTCGACGTGGTGACGGCGCTGCATGCCTGCGATACCGCGACGGATGACGCGATCGCCTTCGGGCTGGCCAAGCAGGCGCGCGCCATGGTGCTGGTGCCCTGCTGCCAGGCCGAAGTGGCCTCCTGCCTGCGGCAGAACAAGGCGCTGGCCCTGGCGCGCACGCCGCTGGCGGAGCTGTGGCGGCATCCGCTGCACACGCGCGAGCTGGGCAGCCAGCTGACGAACGTGCTGCGCTGCCTGTACCTGGAAGCCAGCGGCTACCAGGTCACGGTGACGGAACTGGTGGGCTGGGAGCACAGCATGAAGAACGAATTGATCGTGGCCCGGCACACCGGCCAGCGCAAGCGCAGCGCGGCCGAGCGGCTGCGTGCGATCCTCGCCGAGTTCGGGCTGGAACGGGACCTCGGTCCGCGCTTCGGCCTGGCGGGCGATGGCAGCGTGAACGCTGGCGAGGACGGGGCGGTTGTGCAGGGCGTACAGGCCTGAGACGGGAGAGGCCCGACCATGGCCCGCCTTCCCCGCCTGACTCTTCCGGGCTATCCGCACCACGTGATCCACCGGGGCAACAACCGGCAGGCGGTCTTCGTGGACCGGCAGGACCGGGAGTTGCTGCTCGAGTCGCTCGCCGAGCAGGCGCGGGCCTTCGACGTGGCAGTGCATGCCTACGTGCTGATGGACAACCATTTCCATCTCCTGGCCACGCCGCGCACGGCCGAGGGCCTGCCGATGTTGATGCAGGCCGTGGGCCGCCGCTACGTGCGTGCCTTCAACCAGCGCCACGGGCGCACCGGAACCCTGTGGGAAGGGCGATACCGCTCCACCGTGCTCGATCCCGCACGCTACCTGCTGGCCTGCATGGCCTATATCGACCTGAACCCGGTGCGCGCCGGCCTGGTGGCCGAGCCTGCGGAGTACCCCTGGTCCAGCCACGCGCACGCGCTGGGCCTGCGGCCCGACCGTCTGGTGACGCCGCACGCGCTCTACTGGGCCCTGGGCAACACACCGTTCGCGCGCGAGGCTGCCTACGGCGCCCTGGTGCAGGCCGGGCTGTCCGAACAGGATCGCCATCGCATCACCGATGCGACGCTGTCTGGATGGGCGCTCGGCGATGCGGAATTCGCTGCAGCGCTGCAATCCCAGACAGAGCGGCGTGTGACGAAGGCACAGGCAGGACGTCCACGCAAGCGGATCGGACATCCCGAAGCCTGACCGCTGGCCTCTAATGGCCATGATCGGCTGTTTTTAATGTGTCCCTCATTAAATGTTGATGAAACGCAGCGAAAGAATATTAAGTATCTGACCCTAATTTAAAATGCTTGCCCCGCATAACGTCATGCAATACGCTCGGGCTCCCCGCGATTTTTCTTGAGGAGTGCGCCATGACGACGGCCGCCGAAATCCAGCACCTGCAACAGCACGGTTTGTACGCATCCGCCAACGAGCACGATGCGTGCGGCCTTGGCTTCGTGGCCCATATCAAGGGCGAGAAGCGCCATGACATCGTCACCCAGGCGCTGAAGATCCTCGAGAACATCGACCACCGCGGCGCCGTGGGCGCCGACAAGCTGATGGGCGACGGTGCCGGCATCCTGATCCAGATCCCGGACGCGCTCTACCGCGAGGAGATGGCTCGCCAGGGCGTCACGCTGCCGCCCGCTGGCGAATACGGCGTCGGCATGATCTTCCTGCCCAAGGAGCATGCATCGCGCCTCGCCTGCGAGCAGGAGATGGAGCGCGCCATCAAGGCCGAAGGCCAGGTGCTGCTGGGCTGGCGCGACGTGCCGGTGAACGTCGAGATGCCGATGTCGCCCACCGTGCGCACCAAGGAGCCCATCCTGCGCCAGGTGTTCATCGGCCGTGGCAACGACGTGATCGTGCAGGACGCGCTCGAGCGCAAGCTCTACGTGATCCGCAAGACCGCCAGCGCCGCGATCCAGAGCCTGAAGCTCAAGCACAGCAAGGAATACTACGTTCCCAGCATGTCCAGCCGCACCGTGGTCTACAAGGGCCTGCTGCTGGCCGACCAGGTGGGCACCTACTACCTGGACCTGCAGGACCCGCGCTGCGTCTCGGCCATCGGCCTCGTGCACCAGCGCTTCTCCACCAACACCTTCCCCGAGTGGCCGCTCGCCCACCCGTACCGCTACGTGGCGCACAACGGCGAGATCAACACCGTCAAGGGCAACTACAACTGGATGCGTGCGCGCGAAGGCGTGATGGCCTCGCCCGTGCTGGGCCCGGACCTGAAGAAGCTCTACCCGATCAGCTTCGCGGACCAGTCCGACACCGCCACGTTCGACAACTGCCTCGAACTGCTGACCATGGCCGGCTACCCGATCAGCCAGGCCGTGATGATGATGATCCCCGAGCCGTGGGAGCAGCACGCCACCATGGACGGCCGCCGCCGCGCCTTCTATGAATACCACGCTGCCATGATGGAGCCCTGGGACGGCCCGGCCTCCATCGTGTTCACCGACGGCCGCCAGATCGGCGCCACGCTGGACCGCAACGGGCTGCGCCCCTCGCGCTACTGCGTGACCGACGACGACATCGTGATCCTGGCCTCCGAGTCCGGCGTGCTGCCCGTGCCCGAGAACAAGATCGTGCGCAAGTGGCGCCTGCAGCCCGGCAAGATGCTGCTGATCGACCTGGAGCAGGGCCGCATGATCGACGACGACGAGCTCAAGGCCAACATCGTCAACACCAAGCCCTACAAGCAGTGGATCGAGAACCTGCGCATCAAGCTCGACAGCGTCGGCAGCGACGTCCCGGTCGCGCCGCTGCCGGCCGAGCTGCCGCTGCTGGACCGCCAGCAGGCCTTCGGCTACACGCAGGAAGACATCAAGTTCCTGATGGCGCCGATGGCGAAGAACGGCGAGGAGGGCATCGGCTCGATGGGCAACGACAGCCCGCTGGCCGTGCTTTCGGGCAAGAACAAGCCGCTCTACAACTACTTCAAGCAGTTGTTCGCGCAGGTGACCAACCCGCCGATCGACCCGATCCGCGAGGCGATCGTGATGTCGCTCGTGAGCTTCATCGGGCCGAAGCCCAACCTGCTGGACATCAACCAGGTCAACCCGCCGATGCGGCTCGAAGTGGGCCAGCCGGTGCTCGACTTCGCGGGCATGGCCAAGCTGCGCGACATCGAGCAGCACACGCAGGGCAAGTTCAAGAGTGCGGTGATCGACATCACCTACCCGCTGGCCTGGGGGCGCGAGGGCGTGGAGGCCAAGCTGGCCTCGCTGTGCGCGCAGGCGGTGGACGCGATCAAGGGCGGCGCCAACATCCTCATCATCAGCGACCGCGCCGTGAGCGCGACACAGGTGGCCATCCCCGCGCTGCTGGCGCTGTCGGCGATCCACCAGCACCTGGTGCGCGAGGGCCTGCGCACCACGGCGGGTCTGGTGGTGGAGACCGGCACGGCGCGCGAGGTGCACCACTTCGCCGTGCTCGCGGGCTACGGTGCCGAGGCCGTGCACCCCTACCTGGCCATGGAGACGCTGGCCGACATGCACAAGGACATGTCGGGCGACCTGTCGCCGGAGAAGGCCATCTACAACTACGTGAAGGCGATAGGCAAGGGCCTCTCGAAGATCATGTCCAAGATGGGCGTGTCCACGTACATGAGCTACTGTGGCGCGCAGCTGTTCGAGGCCATCGGCCTGAACACCGACACGATCGCCAAGTATTTCACCGGCACGGCCAGCCGCGTGGAGGGCATCGGCGTGTTCGAGATCGCCGAGGAGGCCATCCGCATGCACAAGGCCGCGTTCGGCGACGACCCGGTGCTGGAAACCATGCTGGACGCGGGCGGCGAGTACGCCTGGCGTGCACGCGGCGAGGAGCACATGTGGAGCCCCGACGCGATCGCCAAGCTGCAGCATTCCACGCGTGCCAACAACTGGAACACGTACAAGGAATACGCGCAGATCATCAACGACCAGAGCCGCCGCCACATGACGCTGCGCGGCCTGTTCGAGTTCAAGTTCGACCCTGCCAAGGCCATCCCCGTGGAGCAGGTCGAATCGGCCAAGGAGATCGTCAAGCGCTTCGCCACCGGCGCGATGTCGCTGGGCTCCATTTCCACCGAGGCGCACGCCACGCTGGCCGTGGCGATGAACCGCATCGGCGGCAAGAGCAACACGGGCGAGGGCGGCGAGGATGCCGCGCGCTACCGCCAGGAACTCAAGGGCATCCCGATCCGGCAGGGCGACACGCTCAAGAGCGTGATCGGCGCCGCCAACGTCGAGGTGGACCTGCCCCTGCAGGACGGCGACTCGCTGCGCTCGCGCATCAAGCAGGTGGCCTCGGGCCGCTTCGGCGTCACCGCCGAATACCTGTCGTCGGCCGACCAGATCCAGATCAAGATGGCCCAGGGTGCCAAGCCCGGCGAGGGCGGCCAGCTGCCCGGCGGCAAGGTGTCCGACTACATCGGCAAGCTGCGCCACAGCGTGCCGGGCGTGGGCCTGATCTCGCCGCCGCCGCACCACGACATCTACTCGATCGAGGATCTCGCGCAGCTGATCCACGACCTGAAGAACGTGGCGCCGCACGCCGACATCTCGGTCAAGCTCGTCTCCGAAGTGGGCGTGGGCACGATCGCGGCCGGCGTGGCCAAGTGCAAGAGCGACCATGTGGTGATCGCCGGCCATGACGGCGGCACGGGCGCCTCGCCCTGGTCGTCCATCAAGCACGCGGGCTCGCCCTGGGAGATCGGCCTCGCCGAAACCCAGCAGACCCTGGTGCTGAACCGCCTGCGCGGCCGCATCCGCGTGCAGGCCGACGGCCAGATGAAGACCGGCCGCGACGTCGCCATCGGCGCGCTGCTCGGCGCCGACGAGTTCGGCTTCGCCACCGCGCCGCTGGTGGTGGAGGGCTGCATCATGATGCGCAAGTGCCACCTGAACACCTGCCCGGTGGGCGTGGCCACGCAGGACCCGGTGCTGCGCCAGAAGTTCTCGGGCAAGCCCGAGCACGTGGTGAACTACTTCTTCTTCGTCGCCGAGGAAGTGCGCCAGATCATGGCGCAGCTGGGCATCGCGAAGTTCGACGACCTGATCGGCCGCACCGACCTGCTCGACATGCGCGCCGGCATCGCGCACTGGAAGGCGCGCGGCCTCGATTTCGGCCGCCTGTTCGCCCAGCCGCAGGTGCCCGCCGACGTGCCGCGCTTCCACGTGGACACGCAAGACCACAACATCGAGCACACGCTGGACCGCAAGCTCATCGAGCGCAGCCGGCCCGCGATCGAGAAGGGCGAGCGCGTGCAGTTCATCGAGGTGGCGCGCAACGTGAACCGCTCCGTGGGCGCGATGCTCTCGGGCGCGGTGACGCGCGAACATCCGGAAGGCCTGCCCGACGACACCATCCGCATCCAGCTCGAAGGCACGGGCGGCCAGTCGTTCGGCGCGTTCCTGACGCGCGGCATCACGCTCTACCTGATCGGCGATGCCAACGACTACACCGGCAAGGGCCTTTCGGGCGGCCGCGTGATCGTGCGCCCGAGCATCGACTTCCGCGGCGACACCACGCGCAACACCATCGTGGGCAACACGGTGATGTACGGCGCCACGACTGGCGAAGCCTTCTTCGGCGGAGTGGCGGGCGAGCGCTTCGCGGTGCGCCTCTCCGGTGCCTCCGCGGTGGTGGAGGGCACTGGCGACCACGGCTGCGAGTACATGACGGGCGGCACGGTGGTGGTGCTCGGCAAGACGGGCCGCAACTTCGCGGCCGGCATGAGCGGCGGCGTGGCCTACGTCTATGACGAGGACGGCCTGTTCCACACGCGCTGCAACCTGTCCATGGTGACGCTGGACCGCATCCTGCCTTCCGACGAGCAGATGGCGACCACCCACGCCGGCATCTGGCACCGCGGCCAGACCGACGAGGCGCAGCTCAAGAAGATGCTGGAGGACCACAACCGCTGGACCGGCAGCAAGCGTGCGCGCGAACTGCTGGACAACTGGGCGGCCTCGCGGGCGAAGTTCGTGAAGGTGTTCCCCACGGAATACAAGCGCGCGCTGTCCGAGATCCACGAACGCAAGGCGCTGCAGGAGCCGCCCACCCCGCCGGTGGCCGCCCCCGAGCAGGAGAAGGTGCGCGCCGCGGTGCCGGCCAAGTAAGGCCGGATCGACCGACGACGCACCGCTTCGCACCCCACAACGACAGGACACGCAATCATGGGAAAGACCACCGGCTTCATGGAATACGAGCGCATCGAGGAGGGCTACAAGCCCGTCGCCGAGCGCCTGAAGCACTACAAGGAATTCGTCATCGGCCTCGACGAAGCGCAGGCCAAGCTGCAGGGCGCGCGCTGCATGGACTGCGGCACGCCGTTCTGCAACAACGGCTGCCCGGTCAACAACATCATTCCGGACTTCAACGACCTGGTGTACCAGCAGGACTGGAAGAGCGCCTGGGCCGTGCTGGACTCGACCAACAACTTCCCCGAGTTCACCGGCCGCATCTGCCCCGCTCCCTGCGAGGCCGCCTGCGTACTGAACGTGAATGACGACCCGGTGGGCATCAAGTCGATCGAGCACGCCATCATCGATCGCGCCTGGGCCGAAGGCTGGGTGCAGCCGCGCCCGGCCAGGCACAAGACCGGCAAGAAGGTGGCCGTGGTGGGCTCCGGCCCCGCGGGCATGGCGGCCGCCCAGCAGCTCGCGCGTGCCGGCCACGACGTGACGCTGTTCGAGAAGAACGACCGCATCGGCGGCCTGCTGCGCTACGGCATTCCCGACTTCAAGATGGAGAAGTCGCACATCGACCGCCGCGCGGCGCAGATGCAGGCCGAGGGCGTCACCATCCGCACCGGCGTGTTCGTCGGCGCTGCCAAGGATGGCCTGGGCAAGGGCTCCAAGGTCACCAACTGGGCCAAGGAAACCATCTCGCCCGAGCAACTGCAGGCCGAGTTCGATGCCGTGCTGCTGGCCGGCGGCGCCGAGCAGAGCCGCGACCTGCCCGTGCCGGGCCGCGAGCTGGACGGTGTGCATTTCGCGATGGAGTTCCTGCCCCAGCAGAACAAGGTGAATGCTGGCGACAAGCTCAAGGGCCAGCTGCGCGCCGATGGCAAGCATGTCATCGTGATCGGCGGCGGCGACACGGGCAGCGACTGCGTGGGTACGAGCAACCGCCACGGCGCCGCGAGCGTGACGCAGTTCGAACTGATGCCCCAGCCGCCCGAGGTGGAGAACCGCCCGCTCACGTGGCCCTACTGGCCCTACAAGCTGCGCACCAGCTCCAGCCACGAAGAGGGCTGCGAGCGCGAGTTCGCCATCGCCACGAAGGAATTCATCGGCGAGAAGGGCAAGGTCACGGGCCTGAAGACCGTTCGCGTGGAGTGGAAGGACGGCAAGATGGTCGAGGTGGCCGGCTCCGAGCAGACGCTCAAGGCCGACCTCGTGCTGCTGGCCATGGGCTTCGTCGCTCCGGTGTCGCCCGTGCTGGAAGCCTTCGGCGTCGAGAAGGATGCCCGCGGCAACGCCCGCGCCAGCACCGACTTCACTGGCGGCTACACGACCAACGTGCCCAAGGTGTTCGCGGCCGGCGACATGCGCCGCGGCCAGTCGCTGGTGGTGTGGGCCATCCGCGAGGGCCGGCAGGCCGCGCGGGCGGTGGACGAGTTCCTGATGGGTTACTCCGACCTGCCGCGCTGAAAGCGCAGCCTCCCGTGCCCGGCCTCGTCCGCGGGGCGCATGCCAACGGCGCCCCGGGCGCCGTTTTTCATGGGTGGATGCGCTGGGGTTTGCTATCTTTTTGATGGCAAGGTATGCCGATGTCGGTGGGTTGTGCGCAGTTTTCCTGTGCATGCGGCAGGGCAGGCGGTGCGCCGTGCCATGGCTGGTGCGGGCGATCGGGGACAATACGGGCTGGTTCCGTGCCGCCAAGCATGCCCGCCTGCTGTTCCCGCGCAGGCCCCGTGCGCTGTTGCCGGCCTGACTGTCCCTTCACCCTTTTTTCGCTCCATGCCGGCCTGCGGGCCGGCTTTTCGTTGCCATTGCCATGAAGAAGATCGCCGCCATCGCCCTGGTGTCCCTCGGTGCCCTGCTTGCCGCCTGCGGCAAGAACGACAGCGCCCAGCCGGCCGCCTCCACCCCCGCCACGCCTCCGGCCGCCGTCACGAAGATCGTGATCGGCCTGGACGACAACTTCCCGCCGATGGGCTTCCGCGACGACAAGAACCAGCTCGTGGGCTTCGACATCGACATGGCCCGCGAAGCCGCCAAGCGCATGGGCGTGGAGGTGGAGTTCAAGCCGATCGACTGGAGCGCCAAGGAGGCCGAGCTGTCGGGCAAGCGCGTGGACGCGCTCTGGAACGGTCTCACGATCACCGAGGAGCGCAAGCAGAACATCGCCTTCACCGCGCCCTACATGGAGAACCACCAGATCGTCGTGGTGGCCGCCAATTCCCCGATCAAGACGAAGGCGGACCTCGCCGGCAAGATCGTGGGCGCGCAGGAGGGCAGCAGTGCCGTGGATGCGGTCAAGAAGGACGAAGCCGTCTTCAAGTCGTTCAAGGAATTCAAGACCTTCGGCGACAACGTGACCGCACTCATGGACCTCTCCACTGGCCGCCTGGAAGCCGTGGTGGTGGACGAGGTGGTGGGCCGCTACTACGTCGCCAAGAAGCCGCAGGACTATGCCGTGCTGGACGAACATTTCGGCACCGAGGAATACGGCGTGGGCGTGCGCAAGGACGACACCGCGCTGCAGGGCCGCCTCGACAAGGCGCTGGCCGACATGAAGCAGGATGGCGCCGCGGCCACGATCGCCACGCAGTGGTTCGGCAAGAACATCATCAAATAACTTCGGCGCATCCCCCTGAGGCGCTGCGCGCCTTCCCCCTTCTCTCGCATCGCTGCGCGATGCGGGAAGGGGGACGCAGCCGGCGCGGCGGGGCGTCCCTTGCGCGGCTGCCGCTGGCCTTCGGCCGCGCCAGCGGCATGCGCCTTGGGCGATGTCTGGCGCCGTAGTGCAGACATGGATTTTTGTAGCTTGTAGATGGATTACGTTCTTTCACTTCTGGGGCCGCTGGCGCAGGGCGCGACGGTCACGCTGAAGCTCTTTGCGATCACGCTGGTGCTGGCGGTGCCGCTCGGGCTGGCGCTGGCGCTGGCGCGGGTGTCGCGCTGGGGGCTGTTGTCGGGGCTGGTCAATGGCTACATCTGGCTGATGCGCGGCACGCCGCTGATGCTGCAGATGCTGTTCATCTATTTCGCGCTGCCGTTCGTGCCGGTGATCGGTGTGCGGCTGCCGGATTTCCCTGCGGCGGTGGTGGCGTTCGCGCTGAACTACGCGGCCTATTTCGCGGAGATCTTCCGCGCCGGCATCCAGTCGATCGATCGCGGCCAGTACGAGGCCGCCAAGGTGCTGGGCATGACCTACGGGCAGACCATGCGGCGCATCGTGCTGCCGCAGATGGTGCGCCGCATCCTGCCGCCCATGAGCAACGAGACCATCACGCTGGTGAAAGACACCTCGCTCATCTACGTGCTGGCCCTGAACGACCTGCTGCGCGCCGCGCGCGGCATCGTGCAGCGCGATTTCACGACCACGCCTTTCCTCGTGGCCGCTGCCTTCTATCTCGTGATGACCCTGGTGCTGACCTGGGGCTTCCAGCGCCTGGAGCGACGCTATGCCCGCCATGACGCCTGACCTTTCCGCCCCTGCTGCCGATACCCCTGCCGCCGTGCCCATGATCGAGGCGCGGGGCCTGCACAAGGCCTTCGGCGCCCTGCCCGTGCTGCGGGACGTGTCGCTCACGCTCGGCCGCGGCGAGACCGTGGCCGTGATCGGCCCCTCGGGCTCGGGCAAGAGCACCTTCCTGCGCTGCCTGAACCACCTGGAGACCATCGACCGCGGCCACATCGCCATCGAGGGCGACACGCTCGCGACCACCGATGCCGGCGGCCACTGCCGCTACGTGCCCGATGCCGAGGTGCGCCGCATCGGCCGCCGCATGGGCATGGTGTTCCAGTCGTTCAACCTGTTTCCGCACCTCACCGTGCTGGAGAACGTCATCGAGGCGCCCATGGTGGTCAAGGGCGTGTCCCGGCAGGCCGCCGTGCCGCCCGCCCAGGCGCTGCTGGCCAAGGTGGGGCTGCTGGAGAAGCAGGACAGCTATCCCGGCCGGTTGTCGGGCGGGCAGAAGCAGCGCGTGGCCATCGCCCGTGCGCTGGCCATGGAGCCGGACATCCTGCTGTTCGACGAGCCCACCTCGGCGCTCGACCCGGAGCTGACCGGCGAGGTGCTGCGCACCATGCGCGCGCTGGCCCAGGAGCGCATGACCATGCTGGTGGTCACGCACGAGATGGGTTTCGCGCGCGAGGTGGCCCACCGCGTGGTCTTCATGGACCAGGGGGAGATCATCGAGGCCGCGCCGTCGGCGGAGTTCTTTGCGAAGCCGCGACATGCGCGAACCCAGGCATTCCTTCGCAGCATGTTGTGAAAGGGCTTGCTGGCGGCGGGAGAATATGGCTTCTTGGTGCCTCTGTGGTCCGTCAGATATGAATGGCATGCTCCTGAAAAAGTAGCGACCAACTGCCAGGTGCTTCAGCAAACATGCATGCATGTATGTTTGCGTTACCATCGCTCGCATCGCCATCGTCCGCAGCCGCGACAATACGTCCCCAACCGATATTTCCAACGCCCTCCGCATGTCCGAAACCCCCCTGGTCGAACTGCGCAACGTCACGTTCTCGTATGGCGAGCGCCCGATCCTGCGCGATGTCTCGCTGCGCATTCCGCGCGGCAAGGTGACCGCGCTCATGGGCGCCTCCGGCGGGGGCAAGACCACGGTGCTGCGCCTCATCGGCGGCCAGCATCTCGCGCAGCAGGGCGAGGTCCTGGTGAACGGCCAGGACGTCGCGCGCATGGACACGCAGCAGCTCTACGCCGCGCGCCGCCGCATGGGCATGCTGTTCCAGTTCGGGGCGCTCTTCACCGACATGAGCGTGTTCGAGAACGTGGCCTTCCCGCTGCGCGAGCACACCGACCTGTCCGAGGCGCTGGTGCGCGACATCGTGCTCATGAAGCTGCAGGCCGTGGGCCTGCGGGGCGCGCGCGATCTCATGCCCAGCCAGATCTCGGGCGGCATGGCGCGGCGCGTGGCGCTCGCGCGGGCCATTGCGCTCGACCCGGAGCTGATCCTCTACGACGAGCCTTTCGCCGGGCTCGACCCCATCTCGCTCGGCACGGCCGCGCAGCTGATCCGGCAAATGAACGACGCCATGGGCCTGACCACGCTGGTCGTGTCCCACGACGTGGAGGAAACCTTCCGCGTGGCGGACCACGTCGTCATCCTCGGGCCGGGCGTGGTCGCGGCCCAGGGCACGCCCGACGAGGTCCGCGCCAGTACCGACCCGCTGGTGCACCAGTTCGTGCATGCACTGCCCACCGGGCCGGTGCCGTTCCATTACCCCGGTCCTTCGGTGGCCGACGATTTCGGGCCGCTGGCCGGCCCGGGCGGAGGCGCGCGATGAGCTGGTGGAAACCTTCCGATGTCGGCTTCGCCACGCGCAGCCTGCTGGCGGACATGGGCCGGGCGGCGCGGCTGTTCGTGCGCCTGGCCGGCCTGATCGGCCCGACGCTGCAGCGCTTCGGGCTGGTGCGCGACCAGTTGCACTTCCTGGGCAACTATTCGCTGTCCATCATTTCCGTATCGGGCCTGTTCGTGGGCTTCGTGCTGGGCCTGCAGGGCTACTACACGCTGCAGCGCTACGGCTCCGCACAGGCCCTGGGCCTGCTCGTGGCGCTGTCGCTGGTGCGCGAGCTCGGGCCTGTCGTTTCCGCGCTGCTGTTCGCGGGCCGCGCGGGCACCTCGCTCACTGCGGAGATCGGCCTCATGCGCGCGGGCGAGCAGCTCTCGGCCATGGAGATGATGGCCGTGGACCCGGTGCGCCGCATCCTGGCCCCGCGCTTCTGGGCCGGGGTGATCGCCATGCCGCTGCTGGCCGCGGTGTTCAGCGCTGTGGGCGTGATCGGCGGCTGGATCGTCGGCGTGGTCATGCTCGGCGTGGACGGCGGCGCCTTCTGGGGCCAGATGCAGAGCGGGGTGGACGTGTGGGCGGACGTGGGCAACGGCGTGCTCAAGAGCTTCGTCTTCGGCGTCACGGTCACCTTCATCGCGCTGCTGCAGGGCTACATCGCCAAGCCCACGCCCGAGGGCGTGTCCCGCGCCACCACCCGCACCGTGGTGATGGCCTCGCTCACGGTGCTGGGGCTGGATTTCCTGCTCACGGCCTGGATGTTCAGCATCTGACGCGGCAGCGCCCAAGAACCCTTCAGAGAGAAAAACACCATGCAGCATTCCAAGAACGACGTCTGGGTCGGCCTCTTCGTCCTCCTCGGCGGTGCGGCCCTGCTCTTCCTCGCCCTGCAGTCGGCCAACCTGCTGCGCGTGCAGTGGCAGTCCGGCTACCACGTCACCGCGCTCTTCGACAACATCGGCGGGCTCAAGCCCCAGTCCGCGGTGCGCAGCGCCGGCGTGGTGGTCGGCCGGGTGAACTCCATCACCTTCGACGACAAGACCTTCCAGGCCCAGGTGACGCTGGAGATGGACAAGCGCTACGCCTTCCCCAAGGACAGCTCGCTCAAGATCCTCACCAGCGGCCTGCTGGGAGACCAGTACATCGGCATCCAGGCGGGTGCCGACGAAAAGAACCTCGCCGAGGGCGACCGCATCACGTCCACGCAGTCCGCCGTGGTGCTGGAAAACCTCATCGGCCAGTTCCTCTACGGCAAGGCCGAAGAGGGCGGTGGCGGGGCCTCCGCGGGCGGTTCCAAGAAATGACGACAACAATGATGACCACCAAATCCCAAGCTCTCCGGGCCCCGTCCCTGCGCGGCAGCGCATGCGCGCTGGCCGTGGCCTGCCTGTTGGCCGGCTGCGCGACCGGTCCCGACGCCAACCCGCGCGATCCGTTCGAGCCCTACAACCGCGGCATGACCCGGTTCAACGACAAGGTGGACGACGTGCTGCTGCGGCCCGTCGCCACCGCCTATACCGAGGTCACCCCGCGCCTGGTGCGCACCGGCGTGAGCAACTTCTTCGCCAACCTCGGCGACCTGTGGTCCTTCGTGAACAACGCGCTGCAGCTGCGCGGGGAGGGCGCGCTCAACAGCATCGCGCGCTTCAGCGCGAACACCGTGTTCGGTATCGGCGGCCTGTTCGACGTCGCCACCGAGATGCGCATCGAGCGCTCGAAGCAGGATTTCGGCCTCACGCTCGGCCGCTGGGGCGTGCCTACGGGGCCGTACCTCGTGCTGCCGTTCCTGGGCCCCTCCACCGTGCGCGACACGGTGGCTCTGCCGGTGGATGCCAAGGGCAACCTCATCACCTATGTCGATCCGGTGTCGGACCGCAACGCCCTCTACGCCCTGAGTGCGGTGAACACGCGGGCCAACCTGCTGCGCGCGAGTTCGGTGCTGGACAGCGCAGCGCTCGACAAGTACAGCTTCACGCGCGACGCCTACCTGCAGGTGCGCAGCCAGGCGGTGCAGACGGACCGGCGCAGCGAGGAACGCTACGACCAGGATGCCGGCAAGCTGCCCGAAGAGCCGAAGCCCTGAGGGCTGCGGTGGAGCCCGGGACGGCGTTGCAGTTGCTTGCATCCGTGCACCGGGCAGACGCATGGGGGGCGGTACGCCCTCCCACAATCGAACATGACATGGCGCGCCCCGCCGGGGACGCGCCTTCAGAAAGGAAACCGATATGACGATGAGCCGACGTACCCTGGGCCATGCCGCCCTCTGCACCGCCGCCGTGTTGTGGCTGGGCATGCCGGTGGCAGCCCTGGCCGCCGACGAAACGCCCGACGAACTGGTCAAGCGCCTGTCCACCGATGTGTTGAACACGGTGCGCAGCGACAAGAGCATCAAGTCGGGCGACATCAACAAGATCACCGCGCTGGTGGACAAGGTCATCCTGCCGCACGTGAACTTCCGCCGCATGACGGCTGCCGCGGTGGGCCCGGCCTGGCGCCAGGCCACGCCGCAGCAGCAGGCGCGCCTGCAGGACGAATTCAAGTCGCTGCTCGTGCGCACCTACTCGGGCGCCCTCAGCCAGGTCAACGACCTGTCGATCCAGGTCAAGCCCCTGCGCGCCGGCCCCGATGACAAGGACGTGCTCGTGCGTTCCGAGATCCTGGGCCGCGGCGACCCGATCCAGCTCGATTACCGCCTGGAGAAGACCCCCGGCGATGGCGCGGGCTGGAAGATCTACAACCTGAACGTGATGGGCGTGTGGCTGGTCGAGACCTACCGCACCCAGTTCGCCCAGGAGATCAACGCCAAGGGCATCGATGGCCTCATCGAATCCCTGGCTGCTCGCAACAAGGCCAACGCCGCCGGCTCCGGCAAGGCGGGCTGACGCATCGCGGGGCGCCTGCCATGCTGGTCCTACCCACCGAGCTGACGCACCAGCAGGCCGAGGCCTGCCTGCGCATGCTGCTGCAGGGGCTCAAGGCGCACCGCGACGAGATCCTCGTCGTGGACGCCGCACCGCTTGCCACCTTCGACTCCTCGGCCCTGGCGGTGCTGCTCGAGTGCCGCCGCGCCGCGTTGCTGGAGAACCGGCGCTTCGAAGTGAAGGACCTGCCCGCGGGCCTGGCCAAATTGGCGGGGCTGTACGGGGTGGAGGAGTTGCTGGCCAGCCCGGCGGTGGCCGCAGCGGCGGATTGAACTGAACGCGCGCCTCAGCGCGCGGCTTGCGGGCGCTCCTGCCACTGGCGCCAGAAGCTCTTCAGCCAGCCCGACAGGCTGAAGATGTCTTCCGTCACGTTCGCCACGTCGTCCTTCTTCCCGTGCTGCCGTAGCGCGGCCAGCCATTTCCGGGCGGCGGCGCGATCGACGCCGGTTCCGTGCCCGAACCACAGGGCCCTTATCAGGTAGCTGATCGCCAGCACGTCGTCCTCGCATGCCGCGTTGTACAGGTGCTCGAGCGCGGCTTCGAAATCCACGGGCCCGCCCTGGCCGCGGTACAGCAGGACGCCATAGACCGAGGTGGAGTCCACGCAGTCCATGGCGGCACCCTGGGCCGCATAGCGCCGCGCCTTGGCGAAATCCCTGGGAATGCTGCCCTTTCCCTGCCAGTACGCCAGCACGGCATTCCAGATGGCGGCGTGGGAGCCCCATGCCAGTGCGCTCTCCCAGTAGGGCACGGCGGCTTCGGCATCCTTTGGCGTTCCCAGGCCGAGCGAGAAGTGGCAGCCGCGCTCGAACATCGCGTGCCCGCTGAATTGCTCTGCCCCCAGTTCGCACCAGCGCACTGCTTCGGCGGCCACGGCCGGGTCGCCCATGCGCGGCCGCAGGCGGTTGGCTGCAGTGGCGGCGGCATCGCCGTCTCCCAGGAGGGCCGCCTGCGCATAGGCGGCATCCGCCTCCCTGTCACGCCCGAGCGCGGCCAGGCTCGTGGCCAGGCGTTCATGGAGGTCCGGGGCTGGCTTGTGCGCAATCACGGCCTGCAATGATTCGACGGCTTCCGCATGCCGTTCCTGCTGCTGGAGGTACCGGCTGAGGCTTTGCAGTACCCGGGGCGACCGGGCGTGCCGGCTCGCGGCCAGCAGGGCTTGCGCCCGGTCGATCTGGCCTTCGCAGCACAGGATTTCCGCCTGGTGGCAGTCGTATGCGGCTTCGAGCATCGCGGCGGATTCCTCTGGCCAGTCCAGCGCATGGATGCGCCGGAAGAAGGCCTCCAGCGCTCCGTCCTCTCCGCCCCATTTGGGCTGTAGCGCCCACATGTGCGAGAGGCACACCTCCACGGAGTGCTCGATATGCCTTTCCGACAACGCGAGGAAGCTGTGGGGCAGGTCCAGGCTGCCTGCGGTTTCCAGGTGAATGCCGATGGAGAGTGCGCAATAGGGCCTGGGGCTCAGTTCGATGGCCCGGTAGAGGTAGGGCAGCGCTTTCTGGAAATAGGCATTCATCAGCGAAAACTGGGCTTCCGTGGTGAACTGCCGTGTCTGGATGCCGCGGGCACGCCAGCCGATGCGGAGAAAGTAATTGCCCGCCGCGAACTGGGCGAAGTAGTCCTCCGGAAACTCGCTGGCCCAGGCCAGTATCGCGGGCTCTGCGCTGCGCCGCTCGACGGAGGCCGCGGCGGCCTGCCTCAGGTACTCCGGCTCGCCGATGCGGCCGTTCTCGAAATCCTGCTGCAGGGCCTGGAAATGCCGTGCGGGTGTGCGGTAGTCGCCTTGCAGCAAGAGGGACTGGATGTCGTGCAGTTGCATGGAAGAGAGGGCTGGGGCCGGAGGGGCTATGGGCGAGGCCGCCGAGGTGGCATCGATGGGGTCGGCAAGCATATCCGCGCCAGACCCGTAAAATGGCCGGCTCCCATGCCCGCAGTCTCCTTCCAGTCCGTCTCCAAGACCTACGACACGCCCAAAGGGCCCTTCCAGGCGCTCGACGGCGTGAGCCTCGACATCGAGGAGGGCGAGTTCTTCGGCCTGCTCGGGCCCAATGGCGCAGGCAAGACCACGCTCATCAGCATCCTCGCGGGCCTGTCCCGGGCCTCTGGCGGGCGCGTGCTGGTGCAGGGCAGCGACGTGCTCGCCGACTATGCCGATGCGCGCCGCAAGCTCGGCATCGTGCCGCAGGAGCTCGTTTTCGATCCGTTCTTCAACGTGCGCGAGGCGCTGCGCATCCAGTCGGGCTATTTCGGCGTGAAGAACAACGACGCCTGGATCGACGAACTGCTCGAGAGCCTGGGCCTGGCCGACAAGGCCTCCGCCAACATGCGCCAGCTCTCGGGCGGCATGAAACGCCGCGTGCTCGTCGCGCAGGCGCTGGTGCACAAGCCGCCCATCATCGTGCTGGACGAGCCCACGGCCGGGGTCGATGTGGAACTGCGCCAGACCCTCTGGCATTTCGTCGCGCGGCTCAACAAGGCGGGCCATACGGTGCTGCTCACCACACACTACCTGGAAGAGGCCGAGGCGCTCTGCAATCGCATCGCGATGCTCAAGCGCGGCCGGATGGTGGCGCTATCGACCACGTCCGAACTGCTGCAGGCCGCCTCCACGAACGTGCTGCGCTTCAAGACCGACGATGCGCTGCCCCCGGCGCTGGCCGCCGCCGCGCGCGTCACCGGCCGCGTGGTGCAGTTGCCCGCGCAGGACGCGGCGGACATCGAGCGCATCCTCTCCGGGCTGCGTGCCGCGGGCGTCGGCGTGCACGACGTCGAGATCCGCAAGGCGGACCTGGAGGACGTGTTCCTCAGCCTCATGGCCGAAGGGCGCTATCCCGATCCTGCGCGCGAGCCCGCTCCGGCGGACGAACCCGCGGAAACGCCCGAAGGCGGGGTGCGGCTATGACCGGCTGGCAGACCCTGTTCTACAAGGAGGTGCTGCGGTTCTGGAAGGTGAGCTTCCAGACCATCGCCGCCCCCGTGCTCACGGCCGTGCTCTACCTGCTGATCTTCGGCCATGTGCTGGAAGACCACGTCAAGGTCTATGACCGCCTGAGCTACACCGCATTCCTGGTGCCCGGCCTGGTGATGATGAGCGTGCTGCAGAACGCCTTCGCCAACAGCTCGTCGAGCCTTATCCAGAGCAAGATCATGGGCAACCTGGTGTTCGTGCTGCTCACGCCGCTGTCGCACTGGTCCTGGTTCTTCGCCTACGTGGGATCGTCCGTGGTGCGCGGCCTGGCCGTGGGGCTGGGCGTGTTCATTGCCACGCTCGGCTTCGCACGGCCGGAGTTCGCGGCGCCGCTGTGGATTGCCGCATTCGCACTCCTGGGGGCCGCGCTGCTGGCCACGCTGGGCCTGATCGCCGGGCTCTGGGCCGACAAGTTCGACCAGATGGCGGCGTTCCAGAACTTCATCATCGTGCCGATGACCTTCCTCTCGGGCGTGTTCTATTCCATCCAGTCGCTGCCGCCTTTCTGGCAGACGGTGAGCCACCTGAATCCGTTCTTCTACATGATCGACGGGTTCCGCTACGGCTTCTTCGGGCAGAGCGATACGTCGCCCTGGCTGAGCCTGGCCATCGTGGGCAGCGCCTGGCTGGCCGTGAGCGCGCTGGCCGTCCACCTGCTGCGCACCGGCTACAAGATCCGGAACTGATGACCATCCTCCGGGGCGCGCGCACGCCAGGCGCCGCACGTGCGGCCGGTGCCCGTCCCCCACATGAACCACTGACATGACCGCCGACCAACTCAAAGACCTGATCCGGGCGGGGCTGCCCTGCGAGCACCTCACGCTGGAAGGCGATGGCCGCCACTGGTATGCGACCATCGTCTCCGCGGAGTTCGAGGGCAAGCGTGCGATCCAGCGCCACCAGCGGGTGTACGCGACGCTGGGTAGCCGCATGCACACCGACGAGGTGCATGCGCTCTCCATGAAGACCTTCACACCCGCCGAATGGGCCGCGCAGCCGCGCGGCGAATGAACGCAGGTCCCTTCCCGCTGCGCCATCCGCCGCAACGGCCCCTTTTCGTCCTCCAGACCCCAGAACAACAAGCCATGGACCAACTCCAGATTCGCGGCGGCCGTGCCCTGAGCGGCGACGTGCCGATCTCCGGCGCGAAGAACGCCGCCTTGCCCGAGCTGTGCGCCGCGCTGCTCACGGCCGAGCCCGTCACCCTCCTGAACGTGCCGCGCCTGCAGGACGTGGCGACCATGCTGCAGCTCATCCGCAACATGGGGGTGGCGGCCGAGCATTCCCAGGGCGACGACCGGGCCAGCAGCGGCACGGTGCGCATCGATGCCGGCGCGCTGTCCACGCCCGAGGCGCCCTACGAACTGGTCAAGACCATGCGCGCGTCGGTGCTGGCGCTGGGCCCGCTGCTGGCGCGCTTCGGCGAGGCCACGGTGTCGCTGCCCGGTGGCTGCGCCATCGGCTCGCGCCCGGTGGACCAGCACATCAAGGGCCTGTCGGCCATGGGCGCGGAGATCGTGGTGGAGCATGGCTACATGATCGCCCGGCTGCCCGAGGGCCGTTCGCGGCTGCAGGGCGCGCGCATCACCACCGACATGGTGACGGTGACCGGCACCGAGAACCTGCTCATGGCGGCCACGCTGGCCGATGGCGAGACCGTGCTGGAGAACGCGGCCCAGGAGCCCGAGGTGGTGGACCTGGCCGAGATGCTCATCGCCATGGGCGCGCAGATCGAGGGCCATGGCACGAGCCGCATCCGGGTGCAGGGCGTGGAGCGCCTGCACGGCTGCACCCACCGCGTGGTGGCCGACCGCATCGAGGCCGGCACCTTCCTGTGCGCGGTGGCCGCCACGGGTGGCGAGGCGCTGCTGCGCCATGGCCGCGCCGACCACCTGGACGCCGTCATCGACAAGCTGCGCGATGCGGGCGTGACCGTGGAGTCCGTCGAGGGCGGCATCCGCGTGCGCAGCCCGGGGGCGGGCCAGTTGCGGGCGCAGAGCTTCCGTACCACCGAGTACCCGGGGTTCCCTACCGACATGCAGGCGCAGTTCATGGCGCTCAACGTGGTGGCCCAGGGCGCCTCGCGCGTGACCGAAACCATTTTCGAGAACCGCTTCATGCACGTCGATGAGCTGCTGCGCCTGGGCGCGCGCATCCAGGCCGACGGCAAGGTGGCGGTGATCGAGGGGCTGGGCGACACGGGCGCGCTGCTGTCGGGCGCCACCGTGATGGCCACCGACCTGCGCGCCTCCGCCAGCCTGGTGATCGCCGGCCTGGTGGCCACGGGCCAGACCACGGTGGACCGCATCTACCACCTCGACCGCGGCTACGACTGCATGGAAGGCAAGCTGCGCGCCCTGGGCGCCGATATCGAAAGGGTGAAGGCATGACGAACCCGGGCGACGTGATCACCCTGGCCCTGTCCAAGGGCCGCATCTTCGAGGAAACCCTGCCGCTGCTGGCCGCCGCCGGCATCGAGGTGCTGGAAGACCCGGAGAAGTCCCGCAAGCTGATCCTGCCGACCAACCAGCCCGACGTGCGCGTGGTGCTGGTGCGCGCCACCGACGTGCCCACCTACGTGCAGTACGGCGGCGCGGACCTGGGCGTGACGGGCAAGGACACGCTCATCGAGCATGGCGGCCAGGGGCTGTACCAGCCGCTGGACCTGCGCATTGCCAAGTGCCGCGTGAGCGTCGCCGTGCGCGAGGATTTCGACTATGCCCGCGCGGTGAAGCAGGGCGCGCGCCTCAACGTGGCCACCAAGTACACCACCATCGCCCGCGACTTCTTCGCGGCCAAGGGCGTGCACGTGGACATGATCAAGCTCTATGGCAGCATGGAACTCGCGCCGCTCACGGGGCTGGCCGATGCCATCGTGGACCTGGTCTCCACGGGCAGCACGCTGCGTGCCAATCATCTGGTGGAAGTGGAGCGCATCATGGATATCAGCTCCCACCTCGTGGTCAACCAGGCCGCCCTCAAGCTCAAGCGCGAGCCGCTGCGCCGCATCATCGATGCCTTCGCTGCCGCGACGGAACGAAAAAGCTGAAATCCACGGTACGGATGAGTTTTTCCGATAAATAAACACCAAAATGCGAACGCTGGGAAAATTGTTTCCCAGTGCATCATTTGTTTCAAATCGGAGGGTTCGTCCCATGTTCCAAAAAATCTTGCTGCTCGGCGGCCTGGTCCTGAGCGGTGCCGCGTTCGCGGCCGACGCGGATTTCACGCTGGTCAACCGCACGGGCTATGCGCTCAACGAGGTGTACATCTCCCCGACGAAAATGGACAACTGGGGCAAGGACCGGCTGGGCAGCAACCAGCTGGCCAACGGTGCCTCGCGGAAGTTCAAGTTCGGCGATACGAAGCACTGCGTCCAGGACATCAAGGTGGTGTTCGCGGACGATGGCTCCGACGTCGAATGGGAAGGCCTGGACCTCTGCGAGCTCGACAAGATCACCCTGAAGTACAACCGCAAGACGCGCGAAGTTTCGGCCGAAACCGAATAAGCGCGGTCCCACTCCGATCCGCCTGAGAGACTTATGAAAGCCACGCCTGCCCGCCTGCATACCGCGAGTGCCGATTTCGAAGCCGCCTTCCGGGAGCGGCTGCATTGGTCCGCCGAGACCGATGCCGCCATCGAGCAGCGCGTGGCCGACATCCTGGCCGACGTGCAGGCGCGCGGCGATGCGGCCGTGCTGGAATACACCCAGCGCTTCGACGGATTGCAGGCGGATTCCGTGGCGGCCCTGGAACTCTCCCAGTCGGAACTGAAGGTGGCCTTCGAGACGCTGCCCGCCGCACAGCGCGATGCGCTGGAGGCGGCAACCCGCCGCGTGCGCAAGTACCACGAGGCACAGAAGAAGGCGAGCGGCGAGAGCTGGAGCTACCGCGACGAGGACGGCACGCTGCTCGGCCAGAAGGTGACGCCGCTGGACCGCGTGGGCATCTACGTGCCCGGCGGCAAGGCGGCATACCCTTCCAGCGTGCTGATGAATGCCATTCCGGCCCACGTGGCCGGCGTGCAGGACATCGTCATGGTGGTGCCCACGCCGCGCGGCGAGAAGAACCCGCTCGTGCTCGCGGCGGCCTACGTGGCGGGCGTGAGCCGGGCCTTCACCCTCGGGGGCGCGCAGGCCGTGGCCGCGCTGGCCTATGGCACGGCCACCGTGCCGAAGGTGGACAAGATCACCGGGCCCGGCAATGCCTACGTGGCCAGCGCCAAGAAGCGCGTGTTCGGTACGGTGGGCATCGACATGATCGCCGGCCCGAGCGAGATCCTGGTGCTGGCCGACGGCACTACGCCACCCGACTGGGTGGCGATGGACCTGTTCAGCCAGGCCGAGCACGACGAACTGGCCCAGTCCATCCTGCTGTGCCCGGATGCCGCCTATATCGACGCCGTGCAGGCCGCCATCGACCGCCTGCTGCCCGACATGCCGCGTGCGGAGATCATCGCCAAAAGCCTCACGGGCCGCGGCGCGCTGATCCTCACGAAGGACATGGAAGAGGCCTGCGCCATCAGCAACCGCATCGCGCCCGAGCACCTGGAGGTGTCGAGCCGCGACCCGCACCGCTGGGAGCCGCTGCTGCGCCATGCGGGCGCGATCTTCCTCGGGGCCTATACCAGCGAAAGCCTGGGCGACTACTGCGCGGGCCCCAACCACGTGCTGCCCACCAGCGGCACCGCGCGGTTCTCGTCGCCGCTGGGCGTGTACGACTTCCAGAAGCGCAGCAGCCTCATCGAGGTGAGCGAGGAGGGCGCGCAGGCGCTGGGCCGCATCGCCAGCGTGCTGGCGCACGGCGAGGGGCTGCAGGCCCATGCGCGGGCTGCGGAGATGCGGCTGAAGTGACATCCCCCTGAGGCGCTGTGCGCCTCCGGGCAGCAGCCGCCAGAGCCGGCAGTCCTTCGGGCACGTGTCGCGCTCAGGCAGCGGCACGCACGGTGCCTGCCGTGCCGTCCTGCGGCGATGCGGGATCCACCACCCAGCGCAGCCGCAGGGGCGCGCTGCCTTCGGCGCTCACGTAGAGCCGCCCCGGCCCCGGCAGGACCAGCCGCTGGCCGGCCTCCAGGAACCAGTCGTCGCCATCGCCGTCCTGCGTGACCCAGGCGATGCCCGCCAGCACCTGTAGCGTGGCCCGGCAGCCCGGGGCACAGTCCAGCGGATGCACCGGATCGCCGGGCGCCAGCGTGGCCACGAGGGTCCGGGGGGCCTTGGCCGGGCGCGGGGCCAGTCGGCGCAGGAGGGCGAGGGGGGCGGAGGCGGTTGCGGAGTTCATGCCGTCCACTGTGCCGGCGCCGGGCGGGGGGTGACAGCCGCAGGCACGGGGCAGATGGACCAGCACAGATGCCGGCCGCGTGGCGTCTGTATTGCCTGCATTGCCGGGCATCTGTATCGATTCTGGCGTCGTGGAGCGATACAGAATGGACGCAATGTCCGACCTCGATTCCACACCGCTGTACCTGCAGATCGCTTCGCAGATGGCCGAGCTGATCCGCAACGGCACGCTCGCGCGTGGCGCGCGCATGCCTTCCGTGCGCGAACTGTCCCGCCAGCGCGGCGTCGCCCAGAGCACGGTGGTGCAGGCCTACCACTGGCTGGAGGACACGCGCCTGATCGCCGCCCGCCCGCGCTCGGGCTATTTCGTGGCGCCACGGCCGGCCGTGCTGCCGGAGCCGACGGTGTCCCGGGGGCTGCGCCGTCCGCGCGACGTGTCCGTGGACTGGCTGGGCCAGCGCATCCTGGGCACGCCGCAGCCGGCCGATGTGGTGTCGTTCAGCAGCGGCACGCCGGGCCCGGACCTGCTCGATGTGGATCGCGTGCGGCGCGCGGTCGCCCGGTCGGTGCAGCGTCACCGCCACCTGCTGTGCATGTATCCCTCATCCGAGGGGCACGAGGAGGCGCGGCGCGCCATCGCGCGCTATGCCGTGGGCATGGGCTGCAGCCTGGATCCGGAGCGCATCCTCGTCACCGGTGGCTGCATGGACGCCATCAGCCTGTGCCTGCGGGCGGTCACGCAGCCGGGCGATGTGGTGGCCCTGGAGTCGCCCACGCATTTTTCCTTCCTGGAACTGCTGCAGGGGTTGCACCTGAAGGTGCTGGAGATTCCCACCCATCCACGGCACGGCATCTCGCTGGACGCCCTGCAGCTGGCGCTGGAAACGCAGCCGGTGAAGGCCCTGATCGTGGTGCCCACGCTCAGCAACCCGCTCGGGGCCTGCATGCCCCAGCCGGAGCGGCGCCGGCTCGCCCAGATGGCCGCGCGCCACGGGCTCGCGGTGATCGAGGACGCGGTGTACAACGACCTCGCGGAGCAGGAGGAGCACCGCCGCACCGTGAAATCGCACGACACCGCGGGCCACGTGATGCTGTGCAGTTCGTTTTCCAAGACGCTCGCGCCCGGGCTGCGGCTCGGCTGGCTGGAGGGGGGCCGCTGGACGGAGCAGTTGCGCCAGATGAAGGACCTGCAGGCGGGCGGGCAGTCCCCGGTGCTGGAGCTGGCGCTGGCCGACCTGATGCTGCAGACCGGGCATGCCGCGGCGATGCGCCAGCTGCGCACGGCCGTGGCGGCGCGCATGGATGCCGTGCGGCATGCCATCGCGCAGTCGTTCCCGCCGGGCACGCGGGTGAGCGATCCGCCCGGCGGGCTGCTGCTGTGGGTGGAACTGCCGCGGGGTCTGGACACCCTGCAACTGCACCAGGCCTGCCTGCAGGAGCGCATCCTCGTGCCGCCCGGCACCGTGTTCGGCACCGGTGGGCGCTTCCGCAACTGCCTGCGGATCGGCGTGGGCGGCGACTGGACCGACCACCACGCGGCCGCGCTGCGGCAGGTGGGCGCCATTGCCTGCGCGATGGGGGCGAAGGCAGGGCATCCCGAAAAAGCCCCGGCTTGAAGGCGGCACGAAGTTCGTGTCGCACGAACTTCGTGACATTTTTCGGCTACCATGGCTTCCGTGAAAAACGTCACCGTCACCATGGACGACACCGTCGCCGAATGGGCCCGCGTCGAGGCGGCCCGGCGGGGCACGAGCGTGTCACGCATGCTGGGCGAATGGCTGGCGGAAAAGATGCGGCAGGAAGACGCGTATGCGCAGGCCATGCGCGAGGCGCTGGCCTTCGAAAGCTGGGGCGCTTCGTCCCGGCCCTACCTGGCAAGGCCCGAGCTGCAGGAGCGCGAGGCCGCGCCATGAATACCCCGCTGTTCGTGGATACCGGCGTGCTGCTCAGCAGCGTGGACGACCGCGATCCCGTCCGCCAGGCCCGCGCCCGCGAATGGCTAGCGCTGTGCTGGAACACGCGCCGCGGGCGCATCAGCTCGCAGGTGCTCAATGAGCTCTACCACAACGCCGTGGCCTGCTTCCCCGGACCGCAGACGCTGCACCTGGTGCGCGCGCAGGTGCGCCGCCTGCGCGTCTGGCAGCCGCCGCACCTCGATGCCTACGTGGTCGATGGCGCCTGGGACCTGCAGGACCGCTACGGCTTGAACTACTGGAACGCGCTCATCGTCGCGTCCGCGCACCAGCAGGGCTGCCGCCATGTGCTGGGCGACGTGCTGCCGCACGGGCAGCGCTACGACGCGGTGCGCGCCGTGAACCCTTTTCTCCTGGCTCCCGACGAACTGGAATCGCTCGAATGACCGACACCCTTGCCGCCGCGCTCGGCCGCATCCGCCCCGACGTCCGCGCCATGCATGCCTACGCGGTGCAGCCCGCCACCGGCGTGCTCAAGATGGACGCGATGGAAAACCCCTTCCCGCTGCCGCCGGAGCTGCAGGAGGCGCTGGGCCGGCGCCTGGGCACCCTGGCACTGAACCGCTACCCCGGCGCGCGTCTGGCCGATCTGAAGCAGGCGCTCGCCGCGCACATCGGCATGCCGGAGGGCTTCTCGATGGTGCTGGGCAATGGCTCCGACGAGATCATCACGCTGCTGGCGCTGGCCTGCGCGCGGCCCGGCACGGGCGAGCGCGCGACCATGCTCGCGCCCATGCCGGGGTTCGTGATGTACCCGATGAGCGCGCAGTTGCAGGGCCTGGATTTCGTGGGCGTGCCGCTCACGGCCGATTTCGAGCTGGATGAACCGGCCATGCTCGCCGCCATCGCCCGGCACCGCCCGGCCATCACCTACCTGGCTTACCCGAACAACCCCACGGCCACGCTGTGGGACGAGGGGGCGGTGCAGCGCGTCATCGACGCGGTGGGCGCGCAGGGCGGCATCGTGGTCATGGACGAGGCGTACCAGCCTTTCGCGAGCCGCACCTGGCTGGACCGCATGCGCGCCGAGCCCGCCCGCAACGCCCACGTGCTGCTCATGCGCACGCTCAGCAAGTTCGGCCTGGCGGGCGTGCGCCTGGGCTACCTGGCCGGGCCGGCGGCGCTGGTGGACGAGATCGAGAAGGTGCGCCCCCCCTACAACGTGAGCGTGCTCAACTGCGAGGCGGCGCTCTTCGCGCTGGAGCATGCGCCGGTGTTCGCCGCGCAGGCGGCCGAGCTGCGCGCCGCGCGCACCGGGCTGGTCGCCGCGCTGCGCGCCATGCCGGGCATCGAGCGCGTGTGGGACAGCGAGGCCAACATGGTGCTCGTGCGCGTGCCCGACGCGGCACGGGCCTTCGAGGGCATGAAAGCCCGCAAGGTTCTCGTCAAGAACGTTTCTACAATGCATCCCTTGCTGGCCCGCTGCCTGCGCCTCACGGTGGGCAGCGAGGCCGACAATGCCCGGATGCTCGACGCACTCCAGGCTTCCCTATGACTTCCTCCGCACTCGTTCCCTCCACCGCCTCCGAGGGCGACCGCATCGCCGAGGTCGCCCGCAATACCGCCGAGACCCGCATCCGCGTGCGCGTGAACCTCGACGGCACGGGCGCTGCGCGCCTGTCCTCGGGCATCGGCTTCTTCGACCACATGCTCGACCAGATCGCGCGGCACGGCCTGATCGACCTGGACATCGAGTGCGAGGGCGACCTGCACATCGACGGCCACCACACGGTGGAAGACGTGGGCATCACGCTGGGCCAGGCGTTCGCGCGGGCCGTGGGCGACAAGAAGGGCATCCGCCGCTACGGCCATGCCTACGTGCCGCTCGACGAGGCGCTCTCGCGCGTGGTGGTCGATTTCTCGGGCCGTCCGGGCCTGCACATGGACGTGAAGTTCACGGCCGGCAGCATCGGGCAACTCGATACCCAGCTGGTGTACGAGTTCTTCCAGGGCTTCGTGAACCATGCAGGCGTGACGCTGCACATCGACAACCTGAAGGGCTTCAATGCGCACCACCAGTGCGAGACGATCTTCAAGGCCTTCGCGCGGGCGCTGCGTTTCGCGCTGGAGCGCGATCCGCGCTCGGCCGGCGTCATTCCTTCCACCAAAGGCTCGCTGTAGCCATGAACCTTGAATCGAAGACCGTCGCCGTCGTGGATTACGGCATGGGCAACTTGCGCTCGGTTTCGCAGGCCGTGCAGGCCGCCGCCGAAGGCAGCGGCTGGGCCGTGGTCGTGACCTCGCGCCCCGAGGACGTGCGCGCCGCGCAGCGCGTGGTGCTGCCGGGGCAGGGCGCGATGCCCGACTGCATGCGCGAACTGCGCGAATCCGGCCTGCAGGAATCCGTGCTGGAGGCCGCAGCGTCGAAGCCGCTCTTCGGTGTCTGCGTGGGCATGCAGATGCTGCTGGACCACAGCGCAGAGGGCGACACCCCGGGCCTGGGGCTGATTCCCGGCGACGTGGTGCGCTTCGAGCTGGCCGGCCGCCTGCAGCCGGACGGCAGCCGGTTCAAGGTGCCCCAGATGGGCTGGAACCGGGTGCGGCAGATGCCGCACGGCGGGACCGTGCATCCCGTGTGGGCCGGCATTCCCGACGAAAGCTACTTTTATTTCGTGCACAGTTTCCATGCGTTGCCGCGCGATGCGGCGCACACTGCAGGGGAAACCGATTACGGCGGGCGCTTTGCATCCGCCGTGGCTCGCGATAATATTTTTGCCACGCAATTCCATCCCGAGAAAAGTTCCGAGCACGGCCTGGCGCTCTACCGCAACTTCCTCCACTGGAATCCCTGAGCATTCCCCCGCTTCTTCCTTCCCTCTTTCTTCCACCCCCGGCCGGCACTGGCACGCCCCTGCCACGGCACATTCCCACCTCGTCATTCCATCATGCTGCTCATCCCCGCCATCGACCTCAAGGACGGACACTGCGTACGCCTCAAGCAAGGTGACATGGATCAATCGACCACCTTCGGCGAAGACCCGGCAGCCATGGCGCGCAAGTGGGTGGATGCCGGGGCGCGGCGCCTGCACCTCGTGGACCTGAACGGCGCCTTCGCCGGCACGCCCAAGAACTACGCGGCGATCAAGGCCATCCTCAAGGAGGTGGGCGACGACCTGCCCGTGCAGCTCGGCGGCGGCATCCGCGACCTGGACACGATCGAGAAATACATCGACGGCGGGTTGCGCTACGTGATCATCGGCACCGCGGCGGTCAAGAACCCCGGCTTCCTGAAGGACGCCTGCAGCGCCTTCGGCGGCCACATCATCGTGGGCCTGGACGCCAAGGACGGCAAGGTGGCCACGGACGGCTGGAGCAAGCTGACCGGCCACGAGGTGGTCGATCTCGCGAAGAAGTTCGAGGACTGGGGCGTCGAGTCCATCGTCTACACCGACATCGGCCGCGACGGCATGCTGTCGGGCATCAACATCGACGCCACGGTGAAGCTGGCGCAGGCCCTCACCATTCCCGTGATCGCTTCCGGCGGCCTGGCCGGCATGGCCGACATCGACAAGCTCTGCGCGGTGGAGAGCGAAGGCGTGGAAGGCGTCATCTGCGGCCGGGCGATCTACTCCGGCGACCTCGACTTCGCCGCGGCGCAGGCGCGTGCGGACGAACTGAACGGCGCGGCCTGATCCGGCGCCTGCGCCGCAGGGCGCAGGCGGTGTTTCCCGTCAGCAGCCGATGGGCGTGCGCCCCTGGTTCACGGCCGCCACGGTCTGCAGCAGGGCCGTCCAGTACGAGGGCAGCGAGGCCCACGGGTTGCCGATGTCGTTCACCGGGTCGTACTGCAGGTCCGTCATGTAGATGGGGCCGGCGTTGTAGAGCGCGGATGCGGCGGACTGCACGGCCTTCTGCATGTCGGCGCAGGTGGCGGTGTTGTGCACCAGCGAACTCTGGCGGCTGTTGGCCAGGGTGTAGAGCCAGGGGGTGGTGCGTGGATCGTAGGTGGCGTAGCTGCTGTTGCGCGCCTCGAAGGTGACCAGCACGTCGGCCGCCGAGGCGTAGTCGGCGGTGTTCGGCACCATGCCCGGGTTGCCGATCACGCGCAGGCTGGAATCTTTGGCCTTGATGTAGGCGTAGATCTCGCGGTATCCGGCCAGCATGGCCGCGTCGGAGGACATTTCATCGAGGAAGATGCCGCTGATCGCGTTGCGACCGTAGAGCGTGAAATACGCCTCGATGTTGGCCTTCACGGTGGCCAGCGGGCGCTTCCCGTAGCCCGTGTACACGTAGCCCACCACCTTGCCGCCGGCGGCGACGAACTGGTTGAGCGCGCTCACGTAGGCCGGGTCCGCCGTGTCGAATTCGCCGTTGTCGGGGTTCATGATGGCGGTGACCTGCACGCCGGGGTTGGCGGCGGCGCCGCTGGCCATGCGGCTCCATTCGGTGCCGGAAGCGGGCGAGAAATAGGCCGGCACCAGCACTTCCATCGGCGCGGGGGCGGGGCGCAGGTAGATGACGCGCGTGGCCGTCGCGGTGGCGTTCGCCGACGACGAGGCCACCGATACGGAGGCGCTGAGCTGCTGGCGGCCCGGCGTGGCGCCGTTGAACGTGACCGTCGCCACGCCGGAGCGCGTGGTGCCCGTGGCGGAGAACGTGCCTGGGGACACCGCGAAACTGACCGGCGTGCCGTCCGCGGCAGCCGCGCCGTTCACCGTGACCTGCGCGCTCAGCGACAGGGCGGCGCCCGCGGTGGAGATCGTCTCCGCATCGGGGCCCGAGAATGCGATGGCGACGGTGGTGGGGTTCGAGGGGTTGGTCGGGTTGGTCGGTGTCGTGCCGTTCGAAGAGCCGCCGCCTCCACCGCCGCAGGCGGCGATCAGGGCGGCCAGCGACAGGCTGCACCAGCGGGCAACGGGGGACATACGGGCCATGGCGATTCCTGTCTGGATAAGAACGAAGCGGTCGGACGGATTGTGTTGCGGTCCGGCCTGCGTAGTTTTGACGATTTCTGTGGTTCTTGTAAATTTTCGACACAATTTGGCGGAAAGGCGCCGGGAAATGCTCGGCAGTGCTCAACCAGGAGCTCAGCAGGACGGCAGGGAGGCTCCGCGGTTGACGGCATCGACCGTGCCGAGGAAGCGCAGCCAGTAGCCCGGCAGCGTGTCCCACGGGTTGCCTTCCCCCGTATCGGGGTTGAACTGGTCGTCGGTCACATACAGCATGCCCGCGTTGCTGCGCGGCGCGGCGGCCGAGCGCACGGCCTGCTGCATCGCGGCGCAGTCGGGTGCATCGTGCAGCAGCGCCGCCTGCCGGGTGTTGGCTACCTGGTAGAGCCAGCCGCCATCGGCGCGCGGATCGTAGCTGGCGAAGGTGGGTGAGCGGTTCTCGAAGTTCACCAGCGTGTCGGCGGCCGCGAGGTAGCTGCTGGTGGTCTGGGTGCCGGGGTTGCCCACCACCCGCAGGCCCGCATCGCGTGCCTTGATGTAGGTGTACAGGTCGAGGTAGTAGGCCAGGCGCTTCGGCGACGTGGACATCTCGTCGATGAAGAACCCGCTGATGAGGCCCCGGCCGTAGAGCTGCAGGTAGCTGTCGATGTTGCGTTTCACCGTGCTGGCGGAGCGCGCGCCGTAGCGGGTATAGACGTAGCCGAGCAGCCGGCCGCCCGACTGCACGAAGGTGCCGGCCGCCGCCGTGAATTCCGGGTTCGCGCGCTGGAACACGCCGTTGTCGGGGTTGAGGATGGCGGTGACCGCCACATCCGGGTAGGCGCGCGCCCCCGCGCTGAGGGCATCCCAGGGCGAGCCTTCCGACGGATAGAAGTAGGCGGGCACCAGCACCTCGAGCGGGGCCGGGGCCGGCCGTGCGTACACCGTGCGCTTCGCGGATGCGGCGCCGCTGGCAGAGGCCAGCGTGGCGGAGATCACCTGGGGCCCGGGGACGGATGCGGTGAAGCTGGCCGAGGCGGTGCCGGCGCGGACCGTGGCGGCTACCGGCAGGATGGTGGCCGTACCCGCGGAGAACACCACGCTGGCGCCGTCCCCGGCCCCCGATGCCTCCACGGCGATGCCGACGGCGGCGCCCACGTCGAACACGTCCGCGCCATCGCCGGGCGCGGTGAACGCGAGCGCTGCGCCCGGCAGGGCGGAGGCCCCTGCATCCTGGGTGGCCTGGGTGGCCGTGGCGGAGCCTTCGGCGGGACCTCCCCCGCCGCCGCAGCCGCTCAGCCATCCGGCGGCGGCCAGGAGGCAGGCGGGCAGTGCCGCCCGTGCGTTCGGAAAGTTCGGCTGTGCCATCGGGCCCCCCTCTGCTGGTCTGGAGCACCGATTGTGGAATGCTGCCGGCTACTGCAGCATAAAAGTTTCGTATTCCAACCGGTTCAGCTGTCGAGACAATAAATACATGCCCGTGCACAGCGTGAGCAGCGTGGCGACGGCGAAGCCGTAGCCGTACAGCGCGGCGCCTGCATGCAGCGTGAAGCCGGTCAGCACCATGTTGAGCAGCACGAACTGCACGCACAGCATCAGCACGATGCGGCGCTGGTCCAGGTAGAAGAACACGTTGAGGATGGCCATGAGCCCCACCTGCAGCCCCGCGCCGATCACCTGCACGTGCAGCAGCGGCAGGTACAGGCGCGAGATGCCCAGGCCACTGAGGATGGCCGGCCCGGCGACGAAGGTGATGAGTACGGCCAGGGTCTGGATCTTGCCGATCTCCCCCAGGCCCTGCTGGATGGAATAGACCATTTCGTCGCGCATGGCCTCGATGTACTCCAGCGAGCCGCCGCTGCGCACGGCGTCGTAGAACTTGTCGTAGTACTCGACGAAATCGGTCTCGATGCGCACCAGGAACACCGCCATGCCGGGAATGATGGACAGGTAGGCCAGGAACACGGGCAGGTCGTAGATCAGCGAGGCCCGCAGCGCCCCGATGATGGGCTCGGAGGTGGGCGGGAAGTACCAGAACATGAACTTGTCCACCCAGATCCCGAAGTTGTAGAGGAAGCCGATGGCGACCAGGGAGGGGTAGAGCAGCTTGCGGTCGGCGAAGTCGAAGGCGATGATGCGGCCGCGCGGGTTGAACTCGCGCACCACGAGCAGCCACATGCCCGCGAGCAGCAGGTAGTTGCCCAGCACGAAGCCCGCGAGCAGGCCCTCCAGCCCCCAGGGCCGCATCAGCAGCGCGCTGACCACGATGACGGCGTAGGACACGCCGAAGAGCGCCACGATCTCCTTGTAGCGCTTCATGCCCGACAGCAGGACGGTGAGCACCCACACGTCGCACATGAGGGTGAAGCCCGCGAGCATGAGCATGCGGTACACCAGCCCCAGGTGCGGCAGCACGGTGAAGAGCGCCAGCGTGCCCAGGGCCGCCGCCGCCAGCGTGGTCACCAGCAGCAGGCCGTGCAGGTTGGGCAGGATCGAGTCCTTGCGCTTTTCGAAGAGCCGGTCGGACACGAAGCGCGTGAAGGCCAGCTGCACCAGGCCGGTGAGGATGAGGCTGCCCGCCACCATGTAGGTGACGGACGTCTGGAACTGGGTGACGAGCACGCCCGGCACCACCACGCTCGCGCTGAAGATACCGATGAGCAGGATGCCCACGATGGAGAACACCCAGGGGCCGGAGCCGATCACGCCCGCATAGGCGTAGGCCTGCACGAGCCCGACCAGGGTGTTCTTGCGCAGCATGCGCCGCAGCTCGAATCCGATGCCGGCCATCAGCGGGGTCCTTCCGTCTGTTCGAACGCCCGTTCGTACACGCGGCGGTAGCGGTCGAACATCAGCGTGTCGGTGTAGTAGCGCTCCACGCGCGCCACGGCGGCGCGGCTGGCCGCGTGCCAGGCGGGCGCATCGCTCAGCAGCGACAGGGACGCGTCCGCGAGCTGCTGCGGATCGGCGATGGGCACCACCTTGCCGGAGGCACCGAGCGCGCGGTCTTCCTCGTCCAGCCCCTCGATGAGCTGGCGGCACGAGCCCACGTCGGTGGAGACGGCCGGCACGCCGGCCGCATAGCCTTCCAGCAGCACCAGGGGCAGGGCCTCGCTGATGGACGAGAGGATGATGAGCCCGATGCGCGGCATGAGGTCTTCCACCTTCTGGAAGCCCAGGAAGCGCACGTTCTTCTCCAGGCCCAGGCTGCGCACGAGGTTCTCGCACTCCTGCGCGTAGGCCGGGTCTTCCTCGGTGGGGCCGGCGATCCAGCCTTCGGCGTCAGGGCGCTGGTTCACCACGCGGCGCATCGCGCGGATGAAGGTCTTGATGTCCTTGATGGGCACCACCCGGCCGATGAGGCAGAGGATGGGCGGCACCTCGGCGGGGCGCTGCTCGCGCAGCGGCGCGAAGCGGCCGAGCTTGATGCCGTTGGGGATGTTGAAGGTGCGCGCGGGATCCGCGCCGTCGGCCACCTGCCGCAGCCGGTTGGCCTCGTAGAGCGCGATGATGGGGTCGGCCGCCGCGTAGCAGTAGTAGCCCAGCCACTCGAAGAACTGGATCCACATCTGGCGGAAGTACGACAGCTCGGTCGGGTCGCGCTGGAAGATGTTGCGGTTGTCGCGGATCCACTCGCTCTTGAACAGGTCGATCTTGCGTTCCTTGGTGTAGATGCCGTGTTCGGACAGGATCAGCGGCACGCCGCGCATCTGCCGGACCAGGCCGCCCAGGTAGCCCGCATAGCCGGTGGAGGCGCTGTGCACCATGCGCACGCGCAGCATGCTGCGGGCCACGCGCGCGAGCATCCAGAGTGGCTGGTACATGATGCGCACGGTCCAGAAATAGTCCACGAAGGACGGGTCCGTGCAGTGCTCGCGGTAGCTCTGGCAGATGATTTCCCAGGCGCGCTCGCTGTAGAGGAAGTCTTCCAGGGGCAGGCGGCCGCCGGGCTGCATCTCCAGGCTGATGCGCTGGAAGGCCTCGATCGCCGCGGGGCTGCGGTCGCCGAGCCGGAACGAATCGACGAGCGTGCGCACCATCTCGAGCGCGGCACGGTCGCCCCGGCGCCGCGCGGGCATGGAGCGCACGCCGAGGTGCTCGTAGAGGTAGTGCTCCTCGAAATGCACCACGTTGGGCGGCAGTTCGTATTTGAACCCGGAGTAGTCCTCGCGGCGGCTGCCCAGGAAGATGATGGCGAAACGGTATTCGGGGTAGGCGCGGATGATCTGGTTGATCCAGCTCGATACGCCCCCGCTCACGTAGGGGAACGTGCCTTCGAGCAGCAGCGCGATGTCGGCTTCCTGGGCCTGGGGGCGGACGTCGCTCATCGGGCGTTCCAGTAGTCGAGCACCGGGCGCAGGCGCGGCAGGGCGCGCCACTGGCCGAGCTCCTGCAGCAGCGCGCGGGCCTGCGCATAGTCGCGCCGCTCGAAGCACAGCTCGGCCTGGTAGGGCAGCACGCGCGTGGCCGGCAGCCCCAGTTCCCGGGCCCGGGCATACGCCTCGCCCGCCTCGTCGGTGCGGCCCTGCGCGTGCAGCAGGCGCCCGCGCCGCAGGTTGAGCTGCGCGTTGCCGGGGGACTGGGCCAGCACCATGTCGCAGTAGCGCAGGGATTCGTGGATGGCGTGGGTGCGCAGGTCTCCCTGCACCAGTTCCTGGTACACCAGCTCCCAGTAGAGGTCGGAGAGCCGGTGGGCGGATTCCATCGTCAGCGGGCCGGGCGTGGTGCCTTCCTCGGCCTCGGCGCGGCGCATGGCGTCGAGCTCGCTGTCGATGGTGCGGTTGATGCGCTTTTCCAGCGTGTCGAGCATGCCGTAGGCGAGCAGCCGCAGGTCTTCGCTGGGGTCGCTGAGGATGCTGCGCAGCAGGGGCGAGGCGATGCGGCCCGAGACGTGCTGCAGCGCCACCATGGCGCGCATGCGGGTCTGCATGGGGGCCTGGGCGTTGCCCAGGAAGGACCGCAGCCCCGCCTGCCGGAAGCTCGCCTGCATGCGCTGGTGCAGGTCGAATTCGGGCAGTTGCAGGGATTCGAAATCGTCCTGTCCGGTCGGCGAGCGGTACAGGCGCAGCACCACCACGCCCACCACCACGCCGACGAATCCGGCGATGGGGATGGCGTAGCTGAAGGCGGCCATGAGCATCAGCACGGGCAGGCGGGGGCGGGCCTGCTCGCCCGAGAGCAGCGGCAGCAGGCACAGCGCGAGCATGGCGCAGGCCAGTGCGTGCACGACCAGGTAGCTCGCGAGGGCCGCGTCGGAGCGGCCCTGCAGCATCAGGGGCCCGCTCCAGGCGCCCAGTTCGAGCAGGAAGGCCGAGATGCCGAGCTTGAGGTTAAGCATGGGCGATCCTGTGCAGTTGCTCCAGCACCGCGAGCGGTTCGCCCTCCAGGGGCAGCACGTGCGGGAAGATGCCGGATTCGGCGAGCGGCTGGCCGCCCTTCTGCCGGGACCAGTTCTCGAGCCGGTTGATGTAGCCCTCCGCCGTGGCCATGTCGCCCAGCGGCATCAGCACCGCCAGCACCTGGCGCTCGGGGCCGGTGATCAGCCAGCTTTCGTCCAGCTCGCGCTTCAGGCGCTCGATCTGGGCCGGCAGGCCGCGCTCGACGGCGCGGGGCAGGAACTCGAGCGCCACGATGATGCTGGGCACGCTCGTGGTGTCGCGCATGTGGGACAGCCGCCGGGCCTCGAAGGCGAAATCCGCCGGGCAGTCGGGGAGGCGCTCCATGATCGGGCGCGCCAGGGTCTGCATGGCGAGGCCGTCGGTGTAATAGCCCAGCAGCAGGTTGATGGTCTGCAGGTTCTCGTCCTGCAGCGAGAAGAACGGCATGTCCTCGATCACCAGCAGGCCGTAGATCTCCCCGCCCAGGTCCAGCAGCGGCGCGACGGCGAGGTAGCGGGTCTGCTGCTTGTGCGTGAGCAACTGGCTGATGTGGCAGAGCTTGCGGGTTTCCAGCGCCTGCAGCACCAGCGGGTCGTGCGTGTCCAGCGGCTCGGCGCCGCTGCCGATGCGGGCCACGGGCTCGGCTTGCACGCGGTCCTCGGTGGCCGCGTGCAGCGCGGCCGATTCGAGCTGGCAGTACTGCGCGAGCAGGCGCAGCAGGGTCTGCGCGCCCTGCGCGGCGTCTTCCGGCGCTCCCGTGTCCACGCTCTGCAGCGTGGAGAGCGCGTCGCGCATCGACATGGGCCGGCCGATGAGTTCCTGCTCCAGCCGGTCGTGCGACAGGCGCAGCAGGTAGTACTGGCGCACGAGGTGCTCCAGGCGCTGGTCGAGGTAGAGCTGCACGTTCTCCGCGCGCCGGGTGCGGGCCTGCCACAGGCTGGAGAACTCGCCCACGATCAGCACCAGGATGAGGCCGCCCAGGAAGAACAGCTGCGGGAAGCGGTCGTAGTGGCCGAGGTTGGTCAGCAGCCAGCCCGCGAGCAGCACCACGGCGCCACCCAGGCCGGCGAGCGGCCCATAGCGCAGCGCCACGATGACGGGCGCCAGCCACGCCCATGGGAAGTCACCCTCGCTCCAGATCGGATCCTGCGGATGGAGCAGCAGGCCCAGCGCGATCGCCAGGCCCGGCAGCAGCAGGGTCTCCAGCAGCATGATGGCCGGGCGCGTGTCGGTGGCGGCGAGCTTGCCCAGCAGCTGCTGCGGCAGCGGGCGCAGGCCCGTGCGCCCCGAGGGCGGAATGGCACTGGCGGGCGCGGCACCGACCGCGCGGCGGCGGCCGGGGGAGGGCGGGGGAGACTTCTCCGGCGGCATGGCGGGGTCAGCGGGCACCGGAGAGGCCGGAATCCATCAGGCTGCGGATCAGCTTCTGTGCCACGCCCGAGAGGGACTCGCGGCTCCATCCGCTCTTGCCGCCCGTGCCGCTCCACAGCGTGTCGCCGGTTGCGACGTCGATGATCTGCAGGGTGACGCCGGCCGCGGGTTCGCCGTCCACGCCGACCTTGTAGCGCCATTCGTCCACCGCGCCGGCCAGCGCGTACTTGGCCTGCTTCTCGCGGGCCCAGGCCAGCACCTCTTCCTGGCGCTTGGCGTCGCCCGCGTCGAACAGGGCTTCCTGCTGCGTGCCGCCGGGGTAGCGCTGCACACGGCCCACGCCGCGTGCCTGCAGCAGGGCCAGCGCGATGGATTCTGCGCGATTGCCGGCCAGCGGCGTTTCCGTGTGGTTCGCGAACGGCAGGACCACCCAGCTGGCATTGCGCTCCAGCGGCGGTGGCGTGCCGCGGTCGATGGTGGAGCATGCCGCGAGCATCACCAGGATCAGGCCGCCGGCAGCGCCATTGCGCAGGCGTTGCAGCAGGGTGCGTGGATGTGGCATGGGAGAGTCCTTTCTTGTTGGGAGAAACGCGTCAGAAATGCAGCCGGTAGCTGAAGACCAGGTTGCGGTTGAGCCCCTGCTGCAGCTGCAGTCCGGACTTGCTCAGGCCCCAGGTCAGGCCCAGGTGGTCGCCGCCCAGCACGCTGCCGGCCATGCCCAGGCGCACCTCGTAGCCCGGCCCGAGCCGGCTGTGCCAGGTGCGGCTCGCGCTGGCGTAGGGCCGCAGCGTGCGGGAATACTCTTCCTCGTAGCGCATGTTGGTCGATACCTGGAGCCCGTAGTAGGTGAAGCTGTCGGGCAGGAAGTAGTCCGGCCCCGGCACGACCCCGGGCAGCAGGTAGCGCTGGAATTCGCGGTCGCGCGGGGCGAGCGAGAAGATGTCGTTGCGCGAGAAATCGTGGCGCGACCAGAACGCGCCGAACTCCAGCAGTGGCGCCTCCTGCCGGTAGGTGTGGATGTAGCTCAGCGTGGTGTGCCGCCCGCTGCCGAGGTCGGCGCCGGTCTGCAGCCGGTAGCGCTCGTCCGCGTATTCGAGCACGAAGCGGTCCAGGCGCGACGCCTGGTAGCGCAGGCTGGCGCCCGCGCGGCGCTTCATGCCGGCGATGCGCAGCGCCAGGCTTTCCTGGCTGGGCAGCTGGAATCCCAGTTCCATGCGCAGCGACAGGCGGTTGTCGATGCGCTGCTCGTGCTCGATCTGCACGGGCGTATAGACCTGGAAGCTCACGCGGCGGCCCGCGCGCAGCGTGGTCTCCCCGTCCGGATGGCGCCAGTGCAGGCGGGCGTCGAACACGCTTTCATCCGGCGGATTGACCACCACCAGCGGGTCGGTGGAGCGGCGCCGGATGCTGGCGAACTCCAGGTCCAGCGCCATGCGCGGATTGAAGGCGATGTGGAAACGGCTGCCGGCCTCGTCCTCGTCCAGGCCGCCCAGCTGCTGGATCTTGCCGTAGCCGCCGGCGTGGTCGCTGAATGCCAGCAGGGTTTCGGTGAGCTGCAGCTGCAGGGGCTCGTCCTCCCGCTGCTCGCCCTGCGCGTCGAAGGCCGCGGTCTGCGCGAGCCGCACGTCGTCCACCGCGCGGGCGGCGTTGACGCGGTCGTAGCGGGGCAGGCGCTCGTCGAAGCCTTCCAGCAACTGGCCCGTGGCGGCCTTGTCGTCCTCGGCCAGCGCCACCGTGATCTCGGCCCAGAGCGGCCGGTTGGTGCGGGTGCCCCGGGCGCGGGCGTACTGCTGCCAGAGGTAGCCGCGCTCGGCGGTGTATTCGCCGGCATCCTGCAGCCAGCCGATGGCGGTTTCCGCCGCCGCATTGGACATGCGGTTGCGGTCGTCCGTGTCCATGCGCAGCAGTTCGCGCAGCACGTCCAGCGCCGGATCGCCGGGCCGCTGGGTGAGCATGAGGCGCGCGCGGGCCACGCGGCGCGTGGTGTCCAGGCCTTCCTCGGTGAGCCAGCGGGCGCGGGCCTGCTGCGGCGTGAGCCGCTTGCCGGGCTCGCCGCCAGCCTGCCGTGCGGCGCGCCACTCGCGCGAGAGCAGTTCGCGGCGCAGGCGCCAGGAGCGGTCGGTCTGCTGGTTCTGGTCCAGCGCGTCCGCATAGTTCATGAGCCACAGGAAATCGTCCTGGTGCTGCGCCACGCGCGGCGTGAGGTAGCGCTCCAGCGCCACCTGCGGCAGCGAGAGCGCCTGGTAGGCGGCGGCGAGCGCGTCGTGCACGTCCTCGTCGCGCGCCCAGCCGCGCTCCTGCGTGGTCAGCAGGGTGCGCAGCGCGACGGCATCGTTGCTGTCGATGAACAGCCAGATGAGCGCCTGGCGCATCTCGGACGAATCGGGGCTGGTGCGCAGGCCGTCCTCGTAATAGCGCCGCGCGCGGGCGAGGTCGCCCTGGGCCTGGTAGTAGCCGCCCGCCAGGCGCAGGAACTCGGGAATCTCCCGCAGGGCGGCGACCGCCTGCCGCGTTTCCGCCGAGCCGGCTTCGAGCTTGCGCATCAGCGGGCCCATCGCGTCCCACTGGTTGCGGCTGGAATAGACCGACAGCGCATCCACGAGATAGCGCGGGTCGCCGAATTTCTCCCAGGCGAGCGCCGACACCTTGGCGGCCTCGAGCGGCTGGTCGGCCATGAGCAGGCGGATCAGCGCGTCGTAGTCGGAGCGGTCGTGGTCCTTGGCGCCCACCAGCGCCCGGTAGGCCTGCACGGCCAGGGCCTGCCGCTGCCGGCTCTCGGCCAGCTGGCCCGTCAGGCGCCAGAAGTCCATGGCGGTCGCTTCCGACGGCGCCTGCCGCTGCTGGGCGGCCTCCAGCCAGCCCAGACCCTCGTCGGGCCGGTCGTGGGTGAGCGCGAGCACGGCCGCGCGCATGGCGCGCTCGGGGGTGAGCTGCTTCGGGTCCGCCAGGAGGCGGCGCCAAGTCTCCAGGGCCAGCGTGGGCTGCCCCGCGCGCTCGGCCAGCTGGGCCAGCAGCTCCACCGCCTCCGGTATCTTGCCGTGCTGGCGCAGGTAGTCGATGGCCGGCTGGGGCTCGCCGATGCGTTCGTAGGTGGCCACCAGCTGGCGGATCAGCGCGAAATCGTCCGGCCGCTGGCGCAGCTGGAAGCGGATGGCCTGCACCAGGGCCGTATCGTCGAACTGTCCCGGCGCGATGCGCAGCACGGCCTGCCAGGCGGCCTCTTTTTGCGTGCGCTGGGCCACCACCAGCCAGTTCTGCAGCGCCACGCCGGGCCGCTGCGACCATTCCGACACCTGGGCGAGCCGTTCGCGCCAGGCCATATCGTCGGGCCGGGCCTGCACCGCGGCATGGGCGATCAGCCACGCATCGTCGAGCTTGCGGTTCTCCAGGAAGACCTCGAACGCGATGCCGTAGATCTTCTCGTCGTAGGGCAGCAGGTGCGCGGGGATCGGCACGGGCGGGGCCGCCACGGCGGGGGCAGCGGGTGCGGGCGCAGGCGCGGGGCCTGCCGTGCGGCGGAACCCCCAGCCGTTCGCCATGTCGGCGCCGGCGGCGGACGGCAGGGTGAGCATGGGCGGGCGCAGCAGGTGGGCGCCATCGTCATAGCGCTGCACGGGGGCCGGGGCGGGCTCCGGGGATCCGTGCCAGGCCATGGGGCGCAGCATCGCGCCGACGGCAGGCACCGCCGCGGCCAGCGCGGTGGCGTCGTCCTCCCGTTGCCGCAGCCAGGACATGCGCAGCAACTGCCGCACGTAGCGGTCCGCGACGGCGGGCTTGCCGGCCGCGCGCGCGAGCTGCGTGATCATCAGCAGTACCTGCGGATCCTTCGCCAGCGGGCCGATCTCGCGCTCGGCCATCTCCAGCGCTTCCACGGGGCGGTTGCCCGACTGCAGGGTGCGCACCGCGGCCATGTAGAAGGCCTTGGCCTGGTCCGCGTCGGGCGTGGCGCGGCGCGCCAGCAGGTACAGCTCCGCGGAGCCCGCGTAGTCCGACTGGCCGAGCGCTTCCTTCGCGGCGCGCTCGTAGAGCAGGGCGGCTTCCCGCGGATCGGTGGCCTCCTCGGCCATCCTGCGGGTCATCGCGGCCCCGAGCACGCGGTCCTGCAGTTCGGCGGCGCGGCGCGTCAGCAGCACGCGGCGTTCCAGCGGCCAGGGTTCGGCGGACAGGGTGCGCAGCTGCCGCAGCAGGTCTTCGCGCATGGCCTTGCGGTAGGTGGCCTCCCGCTCGGGCGTGCGCTGGTACTCGGCGTACGACAGCTCCCAGAGCGCCCAGAGCGCGTCGCGGTGGATCTGCGGGTCGGCCGAATCCAGCGCGGGCTGCAGCGTGGCGCGTGCGTCGCCCATCTGGCCGACGGCGATCTGCCGCTGCGCCAGCAGCAGCCGCAGGCGCGGGTTGTCCGGATCGCTGCGCAGCAGGTTGTGCAGGTAGGCGACCGAGAGCGCGGAGTTCTCGGTCTCGGCCAGCCGGCGCTCCAGATCCTGCCGCGGATAGAGCAGCCACAGGCCGCCGCCCACCATGCCGGCGAGCAGCGTGATCATCCAGGGCGGCGCCAGGACGGGCCGCTCAGCGGGCTGGGCACTGGAGCTGGATTTGCGCAGCAGCATGGGTCAGTCGGTAGGCGAGGACGTCGGCGCCGGCCGTGACGGGGGCCGTGCGTTCCGGGGCGATGGCGCGCTGGTCGGCGCGTACCTGGCAGCCGCGCGCGTTCGCGAGGCTGAAGACGAGAGGGGCATGGCCCTGGAGCCGGAAGTCGGTGCGCGCGCCGTCGGCCGCCACGCTCCAGTCCGCGATCCGGGCATTGGCTTCGAGCAGGTAGGGGGCCGGCCGTGCCCCCGTGGCTGCCGCCGAGGCAGGCTCCGCGGTGCTGCCCGACATGCCGGAGGCCTGGTCCGTGCGCAGCCAGGCCGATCCGCCCGTGAGGTGCACGTAGAGGCCTTCGCTGCCGCCCCGGTAGCCCGCCACGCCCTGGCTCGCGGGCAACTGCGGCGTGCCGAGCGCGCCGGGCAGGCGCAGCGTGCGCAGCTCTCCGTCACCGCGTACGCGCCAGCCGCCGCCGTCGCGCGCGATGGCGATGGTGTGGAAGTCGCGCACCTTGCGGATGTATTCCGACGCGAACACCGGGTGCAGCGGCTGCGCCATGGCCCAGTCGTACACCTTGCGCAGCGCGGTCAGGCCTGCGCGCTTGCTGGCGGAATACACGTGGTAGTAGATGTCCACCGGTTTGATGCGCCGGGGCTTGTCGGTCATCTCGAAGCTCTGGATCACCTGCTCGAAGCCGTAGTAGGGGCCCTTCCAGAGGTTGGTATAGATGTTCTCGTTGGTGATGGGCGCGTACACCTGCAGGTAGCCGTTTTTCTGGATGCCGAAGGCGCCGATGGCCGTGAGCGACGGATTGGTGCGCGTGATGGAGGTATCGCCGCCATTCATGTTCAGCAGGCCCGCGCGCTCGGTGATCTCCAGCGCCTCCGCGCTGGGGGCGGTGTCGCCCGACCACAGCAGGATCTTCACTCGCTTGTCGGGCGGGGCGAGGCGGCTGTTGATGTAGTCGGTCGAGCCCACGATCTCGCGGCGCAGGTCCATCGTGTAGCCCGGCACGTCCAGGCTCATGGCCGCTTCCGAGTTGTCGCTGAAGAGGCCGTGGCGCACGCTGCGGTCCCAGAGGAACGGGTGCGAATACGTGTGGCTGGCGATCTCCACGTGCGGCAGGCGGAACATGCGCCGGGCGATGTCTTCCATCTCCGCGCTGGTGTCGGGGTACAGCCCGTGGGGCGCGACCTCGGCCTCGATCACGGACATGGTCTGCGGCACCTGGGTGTATTTCTCGAAGATTTCCTTGAGCAGCACGCCGCCCGCGTTGGGGCTGCCCGCCAGCTCCGCGCGCGAGGGGAAGCCGTCGCCGTCCACGTGCGAGAACAGCAGGCGCCGGCCGTTCTCGGTGGTGATGTCCGGCACCGGCACGGGCTGCAGCCGCAGCGCCTGCGTGAGGAAGGCGAAGGGATCGACCATCCAGCGGGCGTAGTCGGTGCCGGGCACCTCCGTCACCACGAAAGGATCGACGACGAAGCCGCCCCACGGCAGGATGGCGCCGCCCAGGTACGGATTGCCGCGCGCGTCGCGGTGCTCGATCAGCGCGCGCGCGGGCTGCCGGGCCGGGGCGCCGTTGCGCATCACCCACTCGAAGCGCGAGCCGCTGGAAGGCTGCACGGACAGCTCGAAGCCCATCATCGGGTCCTGCGTGGCCACCTGCTGCTCGCCGCGCGGCGGGCTCGCGTTGCCCTTGATGCCCAGCGCCTCGTTGAACTGCCGGTCCAGCGCGAAGCCGAAGTTGCCCATCACGGCAAGCGGCATGCGTTCGCCGAGCCGCGCGGACAGCCACTGGCTCACGGTGCGCACGCGGCCTTCGGGCAGATAGCCCGAGAACCAGGTGACGACGCCCGCGTACCGGTCCTGCAGGACGCCTTCGGGCAGCGGGTTGCGCACGTCCGCGTAGTCCACCACATAGCCCATGTGGTTGAGCGGCATCTGCAGGAAGCGGTGGGGCGACGAATAGTTGAGCGACAGCGATTCGCCGCCGTAATAGACCACGAGCACCCGGCGCGGCACCAGTTCGACGCTGCCCACGCCCACGGTGCCCACCTGCCCGTCGGTCACCCAGGGAATGAAGCCCAGGGCCTTGATGCGCTCGGCCGTCGCGCGGGTGAGTTCCCGGTCGGCGGGCGGCACGTAGTCGATCGCCAGCACCGGCAGGCCGTCGCGCTCGTGGATGGTGCGCAGCTGCCCCAGCAGCCATTCCCGGTCGGAGGCCTTCACCTCCTCGTAGCGGCGCGTGCCGGCGTTCCATCCCTGGAAGAGCGACTCGGCGGCGACCATCTGCACCTTGTCCTTGACCCGGGGCACGATCTCGAAGCCCCGGTTCAGGATCAGCCGGATGCCGGGAAAGCGCTGGTGCAGCGTCTCGATCACCCGCACCAGGCCCTGCTGCTGCGCCGCCTCGTCGAACTGCTTTGCCAGCCGGTACGAATCCAGCGTGTCGAGGAAGAAGCCCCGATAGCCTTTCTCCCACAGGGGGGCGACCACCCGGGTGGCGAAGAACTCGGGCCACTCCGCGGGCGTCTGGTCGACCACCTCGGAGTTCCAGGCACCGTTGCGGGCCATCTTCCAGGCATCGGGGATGTCGCGGAAATACGCGCGCGAGGACTGCACTTCGGCCACGGAGACGTAGGCATAGAGGGCGCTGCCCGTCTTCGCGAAGGCCTGCGGGTCGTAGCCGTGGTCCGGCTCCACCACCACGATGTCGAACACCTTCAGTTCGGACAGCGGGGCGGAAGGCCCGTAATGCAGTGCCACTGCCGGCGACGCGGCCCAGGCCGCCGCCGCGGAAAGCTGGGCGATCAAGCAGAAAAACAACAGTCTCAGGCGTCTGGACACGGCACGTTGGTCTTATGGGGTGAAGAAACGTCTAAGGGTTTGCCCGCAATCCGCGGGGCCCGCCGGAGCGCCTTGCCCTACGGGTCTGTGGCCACTCCCTCCTATGGAACACATCGTGGCCCAAGCCGGACGCTGTGGTTAAACCCATAGAAAAAAACAATTTATTGTATTGTTTCAATAAGTATCAATTCTCATGCACTCTTTGCTGCTTTCAGCAGATCCCCCTTCCGGCAGGGGCCCTGGGCTTGCGTGCGGACCGCATTCCGGGCTTGGCCTGCACGTCTTACGCAGGCCAGAATAGGGCGGATTCAACGGGAGCAGATCGCGTGATACTTGTAACGGGCGGGGCCGGATTCATCGGCTCGCATACCTGCGTGGCACTGGCCGGGGCCGGGCTGCCATTCCTCATCCTCGACAACTTCTGCAACAGCCGCCGCTCGGTGCTGGAGCGTGTGGGCCGCATCACCGGCCGCGTGCCCGACCTGGTCGAGGGCGACGTGCGGGACGAGGGCCTGCTCGCGCGGATCTTCGCGGAGCATCCCATCGATGCAGTGATCCATTTCGCCGCGCTCAAATCGGTGGGCGAATCGGTGCGGGAGCCGCTGTCGTACTACGACAACAACGTGGCCGGCACGGTGGCGCTGCTGCGCGCGATGCGCAAGGCGGATGTCCGCACCCTGGTGTTCTCCTCGTCCGCGACGGTGTACGGCGAGCCGGCCTCCCTGCCCATCCGCGAGGATTTCCCCCTGTCGGCCACCAACCCGTACGGCCAGAGCAAGCTCATGATGGAGCAGGTACTGGCCGACGTGGATGCCTCCGAGCCCGGCCGCTGGCGCATCGCCCGGCTGCGCTACTTCAACCCCGTGGGCGCGCACGAGAGCGGCCTCATCGGCGAAGACCCGCAGGACGTTCCCAACAACCTGCTGCCCTACGTGGCCCAGGTGGCCGTGGGGCTGCGCGAGCGCCTGAGCGTGTATGGCGGCGACTACCCCACGCCCGACGGCACGGGCGTGCGCGACTACATCCACGTGTGCGACCTGGCCGACGGGCACGTGGCGGCGCTGCGCCACCTGCGCGCGCACCCCGGGCTGCTCACGGTGAACCTGGGCACGGGGCGGCCCGTGTCGGTGCTGGAAATGGTGCGCGGCTTCGAGGCCGCGAGCGGCCGGCCCGTGCCCTACCAGGTGGTGGCGCGGCGGCCCGGGGACGTGGCCGCCTGCTGGGCCGACCCGGGGCTGGCCGAGCGGCTGCTGGGCTGGAAGGCCCGCCTCGGCCTGGACCGGATGTGCGCCGATGCCTGGCGCTGGCAGGACGGCGTGGCCCGCACCCTGCAGGCGGGCTGAAAAAAGCAAGGGGCCCGGCGCTCTCGCGGGGCCCCTGGCGTCGGGCGTGGCGGTCAGGCCGCCGTGGCGGTGCCCGGGGCGCCTGCGGGAGCGTTGTCGGGCTGGGTGTCCAGCGTGGCGGCGTGCACGGCCGCATCCTCTTCCGACAGCAGGGCGTCTTCCCATTTCGCCACGACCGCGGCGGCGATGGAGTTGCCCACGGCGTTCGTCGCCGAGCGGCCCATGTCGAGGAAGGTGTCCACGCCCAGGATCAGCAGCAGGCCGGCCTCGGGGATGTGGAACTGGTTCAGCGTGGCGGCGATCACCACCAGCGAGGCGCGGGGCACGCCGGCCATGCCCTTGGAGGTGAGCATCAGGATCAGCAGCATGGTGATCTGCGTCTCGATCGGCAGGTGGATGCCGTAGGCCTGCGCGATGAACAGCGTGGCGAACGTGCAGTAGATCATCGAGCCGTCGAGGTTGAACGAGTAGCCCAGCGGCATCACGAAGCTGGACACCCGGCGCTTCACGCCGAAGCGGTCGAGCGCGTCCAGCAGCTTGGGGTAGGCGGCTTCGGAGCTGGCCGTGGCGAACGACAGCAGGAAGGCCTCGCGGATGTTGCGCAGCAGCTTGAACACGCGGCCGCGCAGCGCGATGAAGCCCGCGGTGATCAGCAGCACCCAGAGGAGCACGAGGCCCATGTAGAACTGGCCCATGAACAGGGCGAACTTGGCCAGGATGCCCAGGCCGTTCACCGCCACCGTGGCGGCCATGGCGGCGAACACGGCCACGGGTGCGAAGCGCATCACGTAACCGGTGATCTTGAGCATGGCGTGGGACAGCTCCTCCACGCAGCGCACCAGCGTTCGGGCCTTGTCGCCCAGGCTGGCGAGCGCGACGCCGAAGAACATCGAGAACACCACGATCTGCAGGATCTCGTTGTTGGCCATCGCCTCCGCGAACGACTTGGGCACGAGGTGGTTCACGAATTCCTTGAGCGTGAACTTGCCCGTGGCCAGCTGCGTCGCCTGGTGGGTGTCCGGCAGCGGCAGGCCGAGGTTGGCGCCGGGCTGGAGCACGTTGGCCAGGACCAGGCCCAGGGCCAGCGAGACCAGCGAGGCCGTCAGGAACCACGCCATGGCCTTGAGGAACACGCGGCCCACGGCGGCGGCGTCACCCATGTGGGCTATGCCCACCACCAGCGTGGAGAAGACCAGCGGCGCGATCAGCATCTTGATCAGCCGCAGGAAGATGTCCGAGAGGATCGATACGTAACCGGCGACCGCCGCCTTGTCCGCGACGTGCTGGTTGATCAGGTATCCCGCGATGATGCCGATGATCATCGCGATCAGGATGCTGACCGTTGGGGGAAGCTTTCTTTTGTTCTCTGGCATGGTGCAAGGCAGAAATGAGCAATGGATCCCCCGGCGCTCTCCTTGCGCCGTTGGCGGGGTGGCGCATTGTCGTTCAATACGCGGCGCGTACCCGGGCCGCAAAGCGCCCGCCTTGCGGCTGCGCAAAGGCCGTCACTCCTACAATCCGAAATATGACAGCCACCGCTCCGGCCGTGCCCGCGGCCTCCCTCCCGCCATTTCCGGACCTGCCCGCCGTCCGCCTGCACAACCCCCGGTCGGGCGCCGCCACCGTGGCTTTCCAAGGGGCGCAGGTGCTTTCCTGGACCACCGCGGACGGCGTCGAGCGCCTTTTCCTGAGCCCCCGGTCGGCCCATGACGGACACACGGCGATCCGCGGCGGGGTGCCGGTCTGCTGCCCCCAATTCAACCAGCGCGGGGCTTTGCCCAAGCATGGCTTCATGCGAAATTTGCCTTGGAAATTGGTATCCGAGTCGTCAAACGGTCACGTGACGGGTGCCGTGATGGCGCTCGGGGACGACGAGGCCACCCGCGCGATCTGGCCCCATGCCTTCCAGGCGCTGCTGAGCGTCGAATTGTCCGGGGATGCGCTGCGCGTGTCGCTGACACTGCGCAACACCGGCGATGTGCCCTGGTCCTTCACCGGGGCGCTGCATACCTACCTGCGGGTGGCGGACATCGCCCGGGCGCAGGTGGACGGCCTGCAGGGCTGCGCCCGCTGGGACGCCGTGGCCGACCGGCGCGGCGTGCAGGAGGGCGCGGTGCGCTTCGACGGCGAATACGACAGCGTGTTCGATGCCCCGGGCGCGCCGCTGCGCGTGGACACGGGGCAGGGCGTGCTGGCCGCCACCCAGGGCGGCTGGACCGAGAATGTGGTCTGGAATCCCGGGGCCGGGCGCTGCGCGGCGCTGCCGGACATGCCCGCAGACGGCTTCCGCCACATGCTCTGCGTCGAGGCGGCCTGCGTGCACCGGCCCGTCGAAGTCGCGCCGGGCGCCGAATGGACCGGCTGGCAACGGTTCGAAGTGCTGCGCTGACGGCCCCCAGGGTTCCGCTCCTCTTTCTTCTCTTCTTCCTTCCTTTTTCTCTCTCTCGCAGGATCCGCCCATGCTGGCCAAACGCATCATTCCCTGTCTGGACGTCACCGGAGGCCGCGTCGTGAAGGGCGTGAACTTCCTGGAGCTGCGCGATGCCGGCGACCCGGTGGAGATCGCCGCACGCTACAACGCCCAGGGGGCGGACGAGCTCACCTTCCTGGACATCACCGCCACCAGCGACGGGCGCGACCTGATCCTGCCCATCATCGAGGCCGTGGCCAGCCAGGTGTTCATTCCCCTCACCGTGGGCGGCGGCGTGCGCACCGTGGAGGACGTGCGGCGCCTGCTGAACGCGGGCGCGGACAAGACCAGCTTCAATTCCGCCGCCATCGCCAACCCGGAGGTGATCGACGCCGCCTCCGCGAAATACGGCGCGCAGTGCATCGTGGTGGCCATCGACGCCAAGCGCCGCACCCCCGAGGAGGCCGCGCGCCCCGGCCCCGACGGCGCACCCCGCGGCGAAGGCTGGGACGTGTACAGCCACGGCGGGCGCAAGAACACCGGCCTGGACGCCGTGCAGTGGGCGGCCGAGATGGCGCGCCGCGGCGCGGGCGAGATCCTGCTCACCAGCATGGACCGGGACGGCACCAAGTCCGGCTTCGACCTGGCCCTGACCCGCGCCGTGAGCGACGCGGTGAGCGTGCCGGTGATCGCCTCGGGCGGCGTGGGCAGCCTCGACGACCTGGCCGACGGCGTGCAGCAGGGCGGGGCGGACGCGGTCCTGGCCGCCAGCATCTTCCACTACGGCGAATACACGGTGGGGCAGGCCAAGGAACGCATGGCCGCGCGGGGCATCCCCGTGCGCCTCTAGAGGCATGCCCCGGAGGGCATCCTGGCTGTCATGCTGCAGTGCAACAAAAAGCGGAGAATGGGGCGATGAACTGGCTCGATGAAGTGAAATGGGATGCGCAGGGCCTGGTGCCCGTGATCGCGCAGGAAGCGGCCACGGGCGACGTGCTCATGTTCGCCTGGATGAACCGCGAGGCCCTGGCGAAAACGGCCGAACTGGGCCGCGCGGTGTATTTCAGCCGCTCGCGCGGCAGGCTGTGGTTCAAGGGCGAGGAATCCGGCCACGTGCAGACCGTGCACGAGATCCGGCTCGATTGCGACAACGACGTGGTGCTGCTCAAGGTGACCCAGCTGGGCCACGAGCCCGGCATCGCCTGCCACACCGGCCGGCACAGCTGCTTCTTCAGCGTGCTGAAGGACGGCGCCTGGCAGGCCGTCGATCCGGTCTTGAAAGACCCCGAATCCATCTACAAGTGACAGCGATGAACCACGATTCCCTTTCGCCCGGGTCCGCGCCGGCCGTGCATTCCGGCGATGCGCTCGCCCGGCTTGCCGCCGTGATCGAAAGCCGCAAGCCCGCCAACGGCGGCGACGCCGACAAGAGCTACGTCGCGCGCCTGCTGCACAAGGGCCCGGACGCCTTCCTCAAGAAGATCGGCGAAGAGGCCACCGAGGTGGTCATGGCCGCCAAGGACGTGGACCACGGCGCGGACGCCTCCAAGCTCGTCTACGAGGTGGCCGACCTCTGGTTCCACTCCATGATCGCCCTGGCGCACTACGGCCTGGCGCCCGCCGACGTGGTGGCCGAGCTGGAGCGCCGCGAAGGCACCAGCGGCATCGAGGAAAAGGCGCTGCGCAAGTCGCTGCAGCGCGCCGCCGACGAATCCCAACCCTGAGGACCGCCGACATGAACCGCAACGACATCACCGACATCGACCTCGACGCGCGCGCCGACGGCCTGAAAACCATCGGCTGGGTGAGCTACATCCTGCACCTCATCGTTGCGGTGGGCGCCGTCATCCCGGGCGCGCAGCCCGGCGCGGCGCTGCTGATCATCGCCCTCGTCATCGACCTGGTGAAAAAAAGCGATGCCGAGGGCACGTGGCAGGCCTCGCACTTCTCCTGGCGCATCCGCACCGTGATCTGGGCCGGGGTGCTGTACGTGCTCACGGCGCCGCTGTGGATATTGATCTTCCCCGGCTGGATCGCCTGGGGCCTGATCTCCATCTGGTTCCTCTACCGCATCGTGCGCGGCATGGTGGCCATGAACAAGGGACAGGCCATCGATGTCTGAGCGGGCCGCGCCGGCACCGGGCTCGGTGCCCCTCAACCTCGCCCTGCAGGGCGGGGGATCGCACGGCGCGCTCACCTGGGGCGTGCTGGATGCGCTACTGGAAGACGGCCGCTTCCACTTCGAGGGCATCAGCGGCACCAGCGCCGGCGCGATGAACGCGGTGGCGCTGGCCCACGGCTTCGCCCAGGCCGCCCACCAGAACCCCGGGCTGCGCGGCGAGGCGCTGCACGAGCGCGGCTGCGCCATGGCGCGCGAGTCCCTCACGCGGCTGTGGGAGGGCGTGGGCGCCATGGGCAGCCTGATGTGGGGCGTGCCGCTCGCCTCCACGCCCCTGATGGGCATGATGTCGCAGTGGCTGTCGCCCTACCAGACCAATCCGCTGGGCATCAACCCGCTGCGCCGGCTGCTGGAGCGCGAGGTCGATTTCGACGTATTGCGCGACGCGCCGGGGCCGCGCGTCTTCGTCTGCGCCACCAACGTGCGCACCGGCCGCGGCGTGATCTTCTCGGGCCAGCGCCTGAGCGCCGACGCCGTCATGGCCTCGGCCTGCCTGCCGCTGCTCTTCAAGGCGGTGCAGATCGAGGGCGAGCACTACTGGGACGGCGGCTACTCCGGCAACCCCGCGCTGCACCCGCTGATCTACAAGACCCGCTGCGCCGACATCCTGCTGGTGCAGATCAACCCCATCGAGCACACCGAACTGCCCGACAGCGCGGCCGACATCATGGAGCGCATGAACGAGGTCACCTTCAACGCCAGCCTGCTGGCCGAGATGCGCGCCATCGAGTTCGTCCGCCGCCTGCTCGCCGAGGGCAAGCTGGATGCGCAGCGCTACAAGAGCGTGCGCATGCACCGCATCGACGGCGGCTCCGTGCTGGCCGAGTTCGGCGCCTCCAGCAAGCTGCGCGCCGACCTGACGTTCGTGCGCCAGCTCTTCGCGCTCGGCCGCGCGGCCGGGCAGGCCTGGATCGAGCGCCACCACGGGGACGTCGGGGTGCGGCCCACGGTGAACATCGCCGACAATGCCTGACGCGTTTCCAGACCCGTTTCCCTTTCCCACGCCATGCACGATCCCGACTGCCTCTTCTGCAAGATCATCGCCGGCCAGATCCCCTCGCGGAAGGTCTATGAGGACGACGAAGTCTTCGCCTTCCACGACATCCACCCCGGCGCACCCGTCCACTTCCTCATGGTGCCCAAGCAGCACGTGCACTCCATGGCCGGCGTGACCGATGCCCATGCCGGCGTGCTCGGCCGCATGATGGTGCTGGCGCCGAAGCTGGCGCTGGAGCAGGGCTGCAATCCCTATCCGGACGGCGGATTCCGCATCGTGGTAAACACCGGCACGGAAGGTGGCCAGGAAGTGCACCACCTGCACCTGCATGTCATGGGCGGTCCGCGCCCCTGGCTCAAGGGCTGAAACCGCCCCCGGCGGCGGTCAGGGATATGAAACTTCCGTGACTTGCGCCGGGTCTAGAATGGGCCGTATTCGTTAGGAGATTTCCATGGGTTCCTTTTCCATCTGGCACTGGCTGATCGTGCTGCTCATCGTGGTGATGGTGTTCGGCACGAAGAAGCTCAAGAACATCGGCTCCGACCTCGGCGGTGCCGTGAAGGGCTTCAAGGACGGCATGAAGGACGGCACCGCGCCCGACGGCACGCCCGCCTCCACCACCGCCGCCACGCCCCCCGCAGGGCAGGTGACGAACCAGCAGGCGCACGCCGCCGACCCGGGCACGATCGACGTCGAGGCCAGGCACAAGGGCTGACCGCTCCGGTCCTTTCTTCCGTCCCCCCTGTTTCCCTGCTGAACCGCCCTCCCGCCTTCCATGATCGACATCGGCCTCTCCAAGATGGCGCTGATCGGCGCCGTGGCGCTCATCGTCATCGGCCCCGAGAAGCTGCCCCGCGTCGCGCGCACCGTCGGCACCCTGCTGGGCAAGGCGCAGCGCTACGTGGCCGACGTGAAGGCGGAGGTCAACCGCTCCATGGAACTGGACGAGCTGCGCAAGATGAAGGACACGGTGGAGACCGCCGCGCGCGATGTCCACCACAGCTTCCAGACCCACGCGAGCGAATTCCAGAAGGACTGGGAATCCGGCACCTCCGATGCGGCCGCGGCCGGCCACGACGGCAGCCTGGACCCCGCCGCCCTGGAAGGGCCATCGTCCCGCATCGTCCCGACCTACAAGCACCCCGGCAAGAACTGGCGCCTCAAGCGCAGTGCCACCCCGCAGTGGTACAAGGCGCGCGCCGGCGTGCGCACCAAGGCCCAGTCGGGCGCTGCGCGCGTCGCGCGCTTCCGGCCCCGCAAGTTCCAGTGATGGCCTGCTGACGGCCGCGTCCGCGCGGCCCCGCGCGGGCCGCCCACCTCCACCATGTCCGAAAAACCCTCTCCCGAAGACGAGCTGGCCGGTACCGAGCAGCCGTTCGTCGCGCACCTCATGGAACTGCGCGACCGCCTCATCAAGGCCATCGTCGCCGTCGGCATCGTCGGGGCCGTGCTCTTCTTCTACCCCGGCCCGGGCCGGCTCTACGACCTGCTGGCCGCGCCCCTGGTGGCGCACCTGCCCGCGGGCGCGACGCTGATCGCCACCTCGGTGATCTCGCCCTTCATGGTGCCGCTCAAGATCCTGCTGATGTCGGCCTTCCTGGTGGCCCTGCCCGTGGTGCTCTACCAGGTGTGGGCCTTCGTGGCGCCGGGCCTGTACTCGCACGAGAAGAAGCTCGTGCTGCCCCTGGTCATCTCCAGCACCGTGCTGTTCTTCGCGGGCGTGGCGTTCTGCTACTTCTTCGTATTCGGGCAGGTGTTCAGCTTCATCCAGAGCTTCGCGCCCAAGAGCATCACCGCCGCGCCGGACATCGAGGCCTACCTGAGCTTCGTGCTCACCATGTTCCTGGCCTTCGGCCTGGCCTTCGAGGTGCCCGTGGTCGTCGTCGTGCTGGCGCGCATGGGCATCGTCGATGTGGCCAAGCTCAAGAGCTTCCGCGGCTACTTCATCGTCGTCGCCTTCATCATCGCCGCCGTCGTCACCCCGCCGGACGTGGTGTCGCAACTCGCGCTGGCCGTGCCGATGTGCCTGCTGTACGAACTGGGCATCTGGGCGGCGCAGATCTTCATCCGGCACACGCAGGCGCCGGAGGATGCGGCGGAGCAGCGGGAGCCGTCGGCCTGAGGGTTGCGACGAACTGCACGCGCTCTGACCAGGGAGGGAAGGAAGAACGTGCAGATCCACCATCTCCGCCTGCTGGCGGACTATCACCAATTCATCCTGCAGGACGAGGCGGCCGAGGGCGACCTCTCCAGCGCCTGGGACGACGCAGCCGTGCGTCGCATGCTGGCGGTCGCGCCTGGCATTGTGGGTTGCGGCACCGTGCGGAACATGCAGGTGCCGGTGACGCTGGAGCTGTGGGATGCCGAGCCGCCGGCGGATGTCGAGCGCTTCGACCATGTGGTGGAGGCATCGCTTGCCTTGGCATCCGGGACGCTGGTGGTGGCGGGCTGTACGGACTATTTGCCGGACGCAGCGCGGTTTGCCTTGGTGCCGGGGGTGTACCGGGTGAGGTTGTCGGCTGCGGGGTTGGGGTTGCTGTCGGAGGATGGGCTGGAGGGGGAGGACTGGTACCGGGTGCAGGTATGGCCGGGGGTGGAGGCGGCGCCTGTAGTGGTGAAGCAGTATTTGGATTGAGTGCGGGAGGGCTCTGCTGGCATCTGACAAACGGCTGCCTCTTCAGTAACCGCTTCAGGCTGGGGCCGGTCGGTCAAGTTAAACCGCGCGAATGACGGTGGTCACCGATACCGGACATTGAACGACTAAAGCGTCTTACCCGCCTTGCCTAGAGCGTGTTATGAACTTCCCGCCGCAGCCAGCACCCGCGCGGCGGCGGGCAACATGAGCACCGCAAACACCAGGAAATGCATCCCGCCGAGCACTTCGGGTAGCCGCTCGTAGTCCCGGGAGAGCCTGCGAAACCTTGCCAGCCAGCCGAAGCTTCTCTCCACCACCCAGCGGCGCGGCAGCAGCACAAAGCCCTTCTTCGCCTCGGGCAGCTTCACGATCTGCAGGTCAATTCCGCTGTCCTGCGCCGCCTTGGATGCCGCTTCACCCGTGTAGCCCTGGTCGGCCCAAGCCAGTTGTACCGTGTGGCCCGTAGCCTGCTGTACGTCTTCGCACAGGCGCTGCACCTGCGCACGCTCCTGTTCGTCTGCCGGCGTGACATGCACCGCCAGCAGATGACCCAGCGTGTCCACGGCCATATGCACTTTGCTGCCGCGCTTGCGTTTGTAGCCGTCGTAGCCCGCGCGCGGCCCGCTCTCGCAGCTCGATTGCAGTGTGCGCCCGTCCATCACCATGGCGCTGGGCTGGCCCTGGCGCCCCTGTGCCACGCGGATGATGGAGCGCAAATCCGAGACCATCGCCTCGAAGCAACCCGCATCCAGCCACCGGCGGCTCTGCTGGTAGACCGCCTCCCAGGGTGGCAGATCGTTGGGCAGCATCCGCCAAGGTGCTCCCGCGCGCACCAGCCAGCGCAGGGCGTTGAAGACTTCGCGCAGGTCGTGTCCACGCTGAGGCGCATGCGGGTCCATCAGGGTCAGGTACGGCGCAGCGAAGCTCCATTCTTCATCGCTCACGTCCGTCGGGTAGGGCTTGCGGGGCATCTGCAAACTCTACCCTCGGCTCCGCGCTCAGGGAGCAAAGTTCATAACACGCTCTAAGCCGCGAGATCGCTAGACGACAAGCAACCGGCGCAAACGGGGGTTGTTCCCGTATTCAGTTGCTGCTTCTTTCAGGAGGCCATCCATTGTGATTGCGCCGCCGCCACCGAGCGAAAGCGTGCGAAGTGCAGCATGCCAAGCTGCACGCCCAGTGCTCGCGGCACGCAGGCTTGCGAGGTCACCGCCAGCGCGCGACCAAATCTCGCGGTCCGTTGGCCCTTGCGGATATAGGGCAGCCATGAGGTCCTCGACCTCTTTGGGGTCGGCCACCGTCTTGCCGGACGTCTGCGTGGTTAAGTCGGCGCCTTCGTCTTCTTCGGATTTAAGAAGGCCGCCTTTGCGCAGAGCAACCGGGAAGTTATCTTGCGTTCTGGTCGTCAGCACGGGATTCTGGTCACCTACTTCCTTCTTGACCTTCTGCACCACGTAGTCGAAAAGGTCAAGAACGTGAATAAGGCCGTCCGACCGGTCGTCCACACCACCCCGCAGCCCCTTGAGAACGAAATGGGTGAACACGCTGTTCCGGTACCTCCCAAGAATCATGGAGTCCTGGTGCGCTTCGCTTGCCGAAATGATGACGCGGCCCTTGCCTGCGGCGAGCTTGTCAAGGCGTGCGCCACCGAACTCCCACTTAAGCAAGTCTTCGCCTTCCTCAGCTTTAATGCGGGCAACCCCACCGGAGCGGCAGGCATCGATAAGGACAAGCAGGCGTTCGGTCTTTATTTGCTGCAGCAGGTCGGAGAGCTCCTCGGCCTCAATGCCGGTCTCGCGCGGTCGCCTGCTATCGAACTCGGGCGGGCACAGGTATGTGCCCACTTCAGGTCCGGACGTGCGCTGCGCGCCATGTCCCGAAAAGTAGACGACCACCGTGTCAGAAGGCTGGGCCTGTGCGGCCAGCTCCTGCAGGCCCGAGATGAGTGCACTGCGCGATGCCTCCTGATTGCGAAGCACGCGGACATTTGCCGCCGCGTAACCACAGTGCTTCGGGCTAACCAGCAGGTTCTCCATGTCGTCAGCGTCGTAAATGGGAGCTAGGCCAAGGTCCGACAGTGTGTCGTAGTCGCCGATTCCGACGATGAAAGCGCGACCAGAGTGGAATGACTTGCTCATGTTCCTAGCTTAACGCGCGGCTGTCGCGGAGAACCTGCAGTACAGGATTGCCGCCGAAGTCACGCAGCGAGGTGTCGAGCAGCTTCGAGGAGCGTGGCCCGTTTCCTGAGCGAACCTGCTTGAGGCAGCGATGCCACTGCGCGACTCCATTCCCCTTCCATTCGAGGTCCTCGTTGTTCCCACCGCTTCTGCTCCAGATCTCTTGGTCGGTAGGGCCGCCGGGATAGAGCCTGGTGAGCGTTTCTTCGAACATCTGCCAAGCCTCATCCGGGCGGATTTCCACGGCTTTGCCTATGCGAAGGTACAAGGGGAAACTATCCCAGAACGACATCACGTTCAGGCACTCCTTGCACACGGCAAGGAACTGGTCACGAGTTTGAGCCAAGCTCGCCGCGCGCGAAGCTGCGGAACGCCAGAACCGGTCCCTGATGAGCGTGCCAATGGCCGCAGCTGGTCCAGAAGCCAGCCGCGTTCTCGCCCCGGCCAAGGAGTCGAGCAGGCCGACGCAGTCGTGGTCGCTTCGTGGGTGGACCTCGTTGATGATGCTGATGAAGAGCACCGGGTGCTTCTGAGCGACCGTGGCCAGCACATCGGAGTGACGAAGCATTACCCGCACCTCTGCGCCCAACGGCTCCTCCAGGGAGGCCATCGGCGCCGTGCCATCCAGCAGCGAGGCGACCCAGCCCGAGGCAGTCAGTGAGAGCGCTTTACTCTGAAAATCAGTTGGTATGAGCGCCCAAGCGTTAGCCCGGTTCGGCACCTTGGAGAGGTCTGCCAAACCTGTGCTGACCAGAGGAGCCCAGACGCGCTTGGATTTTTCTCCCGCCTCAATGATGCTCTGAATGCCTTTGACGCGATTGGGGACCTCGGCCGCGGCTGTGCGACGCTTGTCCGCGACCCGTTGGAGGATGTCAAACCACACGGGAGAGGCCCAGTCGAAATCGCCAATGAGGTTCGGACAGCTCACGACCGCGTTGGCTGCCAAGGCTGTGACCTCTTCAATGTCCTTGCGCACCGCCAGTTCGACGAGTTCGGCCGGGGTGGATTTCTTGAGTGCAAACTCGATAGCCTCGCGTAGCGCGCTCTTCGTGGTTGCCAGCTTGAGAACTTCGCTCAGGGCCTTGGAAGGGGCGTGCGCAGCAGCTAGTGCTGCGCCGCACAGCCCCCACGCCTGGCGTCTTGCGCTGACCTGCGCTAACGATTCAGCAACCGGAGCAGGCAAAGTGGCAGGCGCGTTCTCAGTCAGGGCGATCAGAAGTTTCTGCTCGTCAAGAAAACTGAGTACCGGCTCAATGTCCTGCGGCGAGTTCGCCATCGTGTCCCACGCGAGCGAGCTCACGGCAGCAGGAGATGCCTTGCTTGCAACCGCAAACCCGTCCTGCGCACGCCGGTTCCACCAATCCTGCTGTGCCGCCGCGCTAGATGCTTGCCTGAGGAGCTGTTGGTCCTCAGGCAGCGGCGCACGTACGCTGCCGGCCCTGTGTGCTACCCAATCCTGCAGTGCCTCGGCCAGCGTGACGGAATCGAAGCGCTCCAGCGGTAGGTTTCGCATCGAAAGAACGTCGGACGGCTTCCACTGGTCAGCTGTTGCCGTCAGGCGCTCCAGCGCGGCTGCTCGAAGCTGGCGCGCTATCGGAGCGTCGGACGACTTGGCTGCCAGAAGGCGCACGAGGATGATTGCGTTGTCTACGCTCGTCTCAGCCGTCCACAGCTCAAACGCTCGGTCCAACAGAACGAGCGCGCTTGGCGACTGCAAGTCAAAGCCTGCTTGCTCTCCAAACTCCAGCAACGGCCTGCCTTCCGGCATGTTCAAGAGAGCCGCCACGCGCATAGTTGGGCCTGTCCCAGAAGGCTTGAGCACTTGCGCTGGCGCAAAGCGTGAAGCCAGCTCACGCGGCGCAGCGATGGCAAACGGCTCGCCTGGCTCTCCCGGAGCAAAGCTCAAGCTGAAAAGAACCTGCCGCCGCAGCTGCGGGGGGACCAACTGCAGGAGGTCCAACATGATGTCGTCGAACCCATCTTGGCCAACATGCACAACGGGCCGCGTTGCTGCCGCAATGAGGGCGTCGGCGATGCTCAGTAGCATTGGCTGCGGCGAGCCCGTCGGCTCCCGCGCGATTTCAATTGCGTCGAACGGTTCCTGTGACTGACTTTCGTGAGACTCCCGCACGTTCGCAGCCAGAGCCCTCATGTCAGGAACTTGGGCCAGCTCGTTCAGCGGGACGAATGCGGCGACCGAATCGACCATTCCCGCCCTGTCCGAGGCTTGGCTCGGGCGCGTATGCACGAGCACGAAGTAGTCCTGCTGGATGCCGGTGCGAAAGTAGGGTGCCCAGGCCAAACCCGCCGGAGCGGTGCCCGGTAAATCCGTGAGCCATGCAGCCTGCCTACACACGCCCTGCAGGCTAGGGTTTGTGCAGTGCAGCAGCGCATGCCCGCCCTTGGGGCCGTACCAGGCCTTGTGAACTCGCATCAGCTCTGGATTGCCGCAGCGAGTCTGGCGATGGGTAGCGTCAGGTCTGGGGAGTGCTGGCCGTCAGCGTCGATAACCCAGCCCATCGCTTCAGCACCCCTGTAGATGAAATCCTGGTTGGGCGATGCCTTGGTGAGCGCGACTCCCGTCGCCGAAAGTCCCAGGACGATTCGGCGCTGCTCGCTCCAATTGTTTCTGATGTAGTGGGCTAGCATCGGCAGGTTCTTGCAAAGCACGTCAGAAGGAGTGGTTCCCTGCGGCTCCTCGAGCTCATCCCAACACGAAAGCAGGACTGCTAGCGCGGGCTTGCGTCTTCCGGTTCTCGCACGCGAGGTGTACACCAGCATCTGCAGCAACTCCACCAAGCGCGCCTGCGGCGAGCACTCCACGGTGCCACCCGAGCGCGACGACTGCAAGTCGCTAAGCGGCTTGGAGAATATGTCGTGGCCCAACGGCACGTGCTTGGGTCGCACCATGAGAATCCAGCCATCGGCAGTCTCTACGCGCAGCTGCCATGAGGTGGGGACACGCCGCTCCTGCAGTAGCTGGCTGACTTGCTCGCCCGCGTAGTCAGGCCAGTTCAGGTCGATGGTCGTGCCATCGGACTGTACCGGAAGCAGTGTCTCGGTGTATGTACCTGCGGAGGTATGGGCGCCGGGCACGCCACGACTGAGCGACTGGGCCACTTCATCAAATGCGCCCAGGTCAGGAGCTGCGCCGCGCATCCGAAGCGCTCCAGTTTCTGCATTCAGGCGGCCAATCAGTTGGGCGCCGAAGTGGCTCTTACCGACGTTAGATTCGCCGAACACGGCAATTTTCAGGGTGGCCTCAGACACGGACGCCTCCAACGATTTGCAGAAGGTCCTGTTCCGGATGCAGCAACGCCTTCTTCGGAAACGTGGCGTCGCCAACTCGGACGACCCAGTCCAGAAGCTCCAGCAGCCCTTGGCCGCGGTTGTACGGCTCTTGTCCGGGCGCGGCGCGCATGCTCACGCTGAACGTCTCGTACGTGCCGAGTGCCAAGTCGGCCGCATTCTTCACCGCCGTGCGCATCTGTTCGTCAACCTGTACGTCGCACTTGGTCCAGACCAGCGCCACGGGGCGGCCACGTCGCTCCGCGCCAACTCTTCGCAAAAGACTTTGTAGGCTCGCGCGCGCGGGCCCGAGCCGTTGCCCCGCCAGCTCCTCGGAGTCAGCAATTACCAGGAGAACGTCTGCAGCGCCTGAGAGCCAAGCAGCACCAACGGCGTCTTCTGCTTCGCGACGCACCGACCATCGGCTGAACCACTCGCCAGGCGCGTCGGCAAAGAGCAAGTCATGTTGTCCATCGTCTACTTGCAAGTGAAGGTGCAGCAACCCGGGGTGCCGTCCACTGCCACTGGATGTGTGCGGTGGAAATGACGGCCCATGGGCACCGATCCAGCGTAGATTGCCTGCGATGTTTTCCCAACCCTCGAGCGTCAGTGAGCCGGCGAACGAGATGCCTGTCGGTCCGATGCCACGGCCAATGAGCAAGTACCACGCACCCAGGAGAGATGTCTTGCCGCTGCCAGCGACTCCGAAGACGCCCACCAGCCGAGTGCGGGTCGCGCCACTTAGAAATCCGATGTCACCAGCGCCCATGGCATTGCCCGTCCAGGGAAGTCGTGCGCCATCATCAGGCTCAGCTGCCGCAGCTTGCTCCTGCGCGTCCCAACTGCTCTGCCAGAACTTGCACTGCTGCAGCGAGCCTTCACCTACCTTGCAGCCGAGTTCATCCGGGGCAAGACACGCGGGATGCGAACACTGACGGCTCACGCGGCCGCCTCCGTGAGCTGCTCGACTGCATCCGGTGTCGCAAGCGCCTCGAGCGCTTTGATTTCGCGCAGCAGCCAAATCGCCCAGTCGCCCGGCAGCATCCTGAGCTCAGCGTCTACCCCGAGCTTGGCCGCCTCCGGCCTTCCTGCGGCGTAGGCGTTCGCCAGCGCCTGAACGACTAAGGTCCTCGAAGCGGTTGTCTGTTGCTCGGTTAGCCATCCGAACTGCGCCAGTTGCGAGGTCGTGCCATTCACCTGAAGCAGTTCATTCAGAGTGAGTTCAGTATCACCCTGGGCTCCCGTTGCAGCGCGGACCGACTCGAACAAGAGCGACTCGAGAGCCGGCGGATACACCTCAGGCAGCAGATCGGACATGTCCAGCGCCATGTGCCAAGCAACGAGCGCCGCGGGCAGCTTGCGATACGGCTTCTCCGCCGTTTCCGAGTAGAGACTCTGGCGCCACCACAGAAGGCGGCTGGTCGCTTCGCGCTGGTTGCTGCGCGCCTGTTCTGCGGCCAGGAACTCGTTCAGTTTGACAGTCACAGCATCCGCCAAGGACTTGAAAGCCGTCCCAGCGACTTTCAATGTACTCGCGGTTGCACGGTCGTGCACCTCGGCCAAGATTGGCGCCATACGCTCAGCAAAACTATATGACCAGTGCGTCGGCTGGTTCGGCCAGTGCTGATTTGCGTTGGAGAGTTCCACACCGCCTCGATTAGTGCTAGGTCCAGCAGCTGCGGCCACCTGAGCGAACCACGCGTTCTCGTCAATCTTCTTCAGGCTGTTCATAGGCGGGACAGCCAGGGGCGCTAAATTGGTCGCGCTGTTCTGGTCCGGCCAGGCCCGCTTGAGCCGCTCAGCAGTGATGGCATCTGCGCGCCCAACAAGGATTTCGAGAATGCGGGATTCCTGCCCGACCTTCAGCTGGGGGAGGATGTTTGCCGCAACCAGATTCACTGCTACAGCAAGCACGCCCTGCAACTTCATCGCCCGTATGACCGACTCCAGCACCACCGCGCGGTAGAGCGTCAGGGGTTCCCCTGTGAAGGCCCCTCGGTAAGTCGGCCAGTGGCCTTGAAGCACCGAACCAATCTGCAGGAGCGATGGGTCCTCGCCGGCACTGGGGTCCCACGCCGCCAGGAGTGGCGAGAGAGCACTTTGGGGGGCGGTGGCGTACGTCATGGCAAGCTCGCCGCAGGTGTTTTCAAGCTTCTCAAGGCGAGAGTCCTCGGCGCCAATATCTAAAAGTCGCGAGCTCAGGAATTCTTGAAGCAGGCTTGTCCCCATCACACTCCCCCTAAGTTTTTTTGAAGGCACACCATGATACTGCGCTGCTCAGCATGAACCCGGAGCCGTTCTGTTGCTGTAGCACAGAGATTCAAGAGCTTGTTGAGACAGGATGTCTGCAAGAAGCTAAATCTGGGCAGTGTGTTCCCCCCCCTTGCAAAGGGTAGCGCGGCCGCGAGATATCGAGCTCTTCGAATTGGGTATCGGCGCACCAAAAACCTGCTCGCGGTGCAACTGCTCAGAGAGCACTCCAAGCTGGCAGCCGCGATAAGGTGCCTCGGGATGGTTGGAAATATCCGAGCAAACGGAAATCTGGGGAAGGCGAAAAAGCGATCGTCTCGGAATGCACCGGGGTGGGCGCTCTTGATGGCGGGGAGCCGGCATGGCAAATATTCCAAAATCCAGGCGTTGCGGCCCAATTGGGCGGGTAGCTCAATGACCGGATTCGGACCGAGACCTCCCACCTCGCACCTCGCGACGTCGGGCGACAACTGGAAGCGCTGCAAAGTAGCCTTTCAGTAAAGCCGCCTCTCTCTAATTGAGTAAGCGTCACCTGCTCTCAGTCCGACATGAGCGTGTCCCTCACCGCCGCTGCCCCCTCTGCTGCGGCCGCGTCCCCGGCACCACATTCAACTCCAGTTGCGCATCCCCCCGCTGCAGCTGGAACGCCGCCGGCTCGCCCGGCTTCAGGGCCGCGACGGCGCTGAGCAGGGCGGAGACGTTGTCGGTGGGCTTATCGCCGACGCGCACGATCACGTCGCCGGGGCGGATGCCGGCGCGGGCGGCGGGGCCGTCCTGCAGGACGCCGGTGATGATGACGCCCTCGGTGGCGCGCACGCCGAAGGTGGCGGCGAGTTCGGGCGAGAGTTCGTTGGGCTCCACGCCGATCCAGCCGCGGGTGACCTGGCCGTCCTTGACGATGCCGTCGAGCACCAGCTTGGCGGTGGAGACGGGGATGGCGAAGCCGATGCCCATGCTGCCGCCGGAGCGGGAGTAGATGGCGGTGTTGATGCCCATCAGGTTGCCGTTGATGTCCACCAGCGCGCCGCCGGAGTTGCCGGGGTTGATGGCGGCGTCGGTCTGGATGAAGTTCTCGAAGGTATTGATGCCCAGCTGGCTGCGGCCCAGGGCGCTGACGATGCCGCTGGTGACGGTCTGGCCGACGCCGAAGGGGTTGCCGATGGCCAGCACCTGGTCGCCCACGGAGAGCTGGTCGGAGTTGCCCAACACCATGGCGGGCAGCTTGTCGAGGTCCACCTTCAGGATGGCGAGGTCGGTGTCCGGGTCGGTGCCGATCACGGTGGCGCGGGTGCGGCGGCTGTCGGCCAGGGTGACCTCGATCTCGTCCGCGCCTTCCACGACGTGGTTGTTGGTGAGGATGTAGCCGTCCGGGCTGACGATCACGCCGCTGCCCAGGCCGGTCTGCGTCTGCTGTGCGCCCTGGTCGCCGAAGAAGAACTGGAACCAGGGGTCGTTGCTGCGCGGGTTGCGCACGGCCTTGCTCGTGTTGATGCTGACGACGGCCGGGGCCGCCTTGCGCACCGCGGCGCTGAAGCTGCCGGCCACGGGCTGGGAGGAGGGGGCGGGCGGCGCCTCGATGAGCGAAATGCCGGCGCTGCTGCGCGTGGCGCCGCGCCGGATCCAGTCCGGTTGCAGGGTGGCGACGACGAAGTAGGCGGCGACGAACACGGTCACGGCCTGGGAGAACAGCAGCCAGAAGCGCTTCATGGTGACAGGTGGGGCGGCAAAGGCCCACATTGTCGCCACTTTGCGCGGCCGTGGGCCGTGGGAGGGCATGCCGACTGCGCCCAGTGCGATGAGGGGGGCATTCAGGCGCGTGCGCGGGCGCCGGAGGGAAAACCCTAAAATCGGGGCATGGCCGCCACCCGCGGCCTTTTGCTTTCGTTTTCCGTTTCTCTTTCTTTTCTTTTTTCTTCCAGCCCCGGCCCCGCGCCCGGCCGCCCGCAATCCACCCCCGCGGCCGGCCTTGCAGCCCGCGCCACCCGCCACGCTCCGCTCCGGTCCGGCGGCCGCAAGAGAAAGCCCTGGCGCCGCCGCATGCGTGGCCGTGCCCGGGCCGCACCCGTGCTTTTCCGGACCACGCCATGACTTCCTCTGCTTCCGCTGCCGCGAGCGCCGATGCCGCGCAGCCCCACCGCCCGCTCACGCGCGGCGACTACAAGACCCTCGGCCTTTCCGCGCTGGGCGGCACGCTCGAGTTCTACGATTTCGTGATCTACGTGTTCTTCGCCACGGTGGTGAGCGGCCTGTTCTTCCCGGCCGACATGCCCGACTGGCTGCGGCAGTTGCAGACCTTCGGCATCTTCGCGGCGGGCTACCTGGCCCGGCCGATCGGCGGCATCGTGATCGCCCACTTCGGCGACAAGCTGGGCCGCAAGCGCATGTTCAGCCTGTCGATCTTCCTCATGGCCGTGCCCACGCTGGTGATCGGCCTGCTGCCCACCTACGCGAGCATCGGCGTGGCGGCGCCGCTGCTGCTGCTGGCGATGCGCGTGCTGCAGGGCGCGGCGATCGGCGGCGAGATGCCCGGGGCCTGGGTGTTCGTGGCCGAGCACGTGCCGAAGAACCGCTACGGCCTGGGCGTGGGAACGCTGACGGCCGGCATCACCGGCGGCATCCTGCTGGGCTCGCTGGTGGCCATCGCCATCAACCGCACGTACACGCCTGCCGAGGTGCAGGGCTTCGCGTGGCGCATTCCGTTCATCCTGGGCGGCGTGTTCGGCCTGGTGTCGGTGTACCTGCGCCGCTTCCTGCACGAGACGCCGGTGTTCCAGGAGCTGGCCGCGCGCCGCGCCGTGGCGCGCGAGCTGCCGCTCAAGACCATCTTCCGCGACCACAAGGGCGCGATGCTGCTGGTGGCGCTGATGACCTGGGTGCTCTCCACCGCCGTGGTGGTGGTGGTGCTGATCACGCCGTCGTACCTGCAGAAAGTGCACCACCTGCCCGCCACGCTGGCGCTGGAGGCCAATGCCGTGGCCACGCTCACGCTGACCATCGGCTGCGTGGTGATGGGCTGGGCCACCGACCGCTTCGGCACCCGCGCGGTGATGCTGGTGGGCTGGGGCGGCCTGTTCCTGACCTCGTACCTGTTCTACCTGGGCCTGCCGGGCACGCCGGAGACGCTGGTGCGCAACTACGCGCTGGTGGGCTTTTTCGTGGGATCGATCGCGCTGCTGCCCATCGTGGGCGTGCGCGCCTTCCCGCCGGAAGTGCGGTTCTCGGGCCTTTCGTTCTCGTACAACATGGCCTATGCAGTGTTCGGCGGCATCACGCCGGTGCTGCTGACGGTGTGGATGCAGCGCGACCCGATGGCGCCCGCGCACTACGTGGCGGCCATGGGGCTGCTGGGATTCGTGCTGGGCTTCGTGCCGCTGGCCTCGCGCGGCTGGCAGCCCGCGCCTGTGCGGGCCTGAACGGGCCTTTCGTGAATTGAGGCGGCGGGCATCCTGCGGCGGATGCCCGCGCCGCATTCAGGCCGTGGCGGGCCGCTGCCCGGACATGGCCGCCTTCCATTCCTCCTGGACCAGCCGCTTGAACTCCAGGTATTCCCAGTCCGAGTCGGGCAGGAAGTGCTCGATGGTCTGCTTCTTCTCGTCGATGTAGTCGAAGTACTCGTAGTGGACGATGTTGTCGTCCGCGTAGCGGTAGCACTGGATGGTCGCGCAGAACTGGCCGCCTTCGCGGGGCGACGGGTTCTTGAGCTGGTGGATCTGGTAGTAGTCGGGCGTGAGGAAGGTCACCTCGCCCGCGTGTGCGATGGTGCTGCCCCACGGCTGCTCGATGCCGGGGCTCAATGCGCTGAACCACGAGATCTGGATCTGCCCGTGCAGCACCTTGATGACGGCGCAGGCCTGGCCGTGGTTGTGGATGGGCGAGCCGTTGCCCGCGGGCCAGATTTCCAGCACGTAGGGCTGGCCGGGGGAGTCGCCCTGGTTGGAGTCCAGCGTGACGCGCAGGTAGCCGAAGCTCGGGTCTTTTTCCTGCAGTTTGGTGTGGCACAGCGCGCCGGGCGTGACGATGGAGTACTGGATGGCCTGGGCGAATTCGGGGAAGTCCGGCGGCGAGAGGTTCATGCCCGGCCCGGCGACGTTGTCGTAGAGGCGCTGGCAGGCCAGGGGCAGGTCGCCCGCGACGCTGGCGCGGTTGGCGGCGATGCTTTCCATGGTCACCTCCGCGGGCGCGATGAGGTGGGGCGGCGGATCGAGGTTCACGGGGATCTGGAGCGTGGCGAGCTGCACGCCGGTGGCGCCGCGCACGCTGACGTGGCGCAGCTGCCGGCACAGGGCGTCCATGCCGTTCGGGTCGTTCTTCTCCGGCCAGGTGAACTCGTAGAGCATCAGGGCGCGCAGCATTTCTCCCTTGCCGTAGCGGATGCGGCGGTTGTTGCTGTCCAGGCTCAGCCAGTAGGGCTGGTGGGTGCCCGGCGGGTCAAGCCGCAGTTCGGGGGCTTCGGCATGCGCGATGGGGTGCCTCTTGCCGTGGCGCACGGTCCACAGCACGATGCCGGCGCGGCCGATGGTGAGGCCGCAGGCGTTGCCGGTGGGGGTGAAGGGCATGTCCTGGTGCAGGACGATGTCCAGCGCCTCCGGCACGTCGGCCGGCAGGACGGAGACGGTGCCCTGGCCCTTGACGGGAAAGCTGGTGTGGGATGCGGTCTGGGCGGCCTGGTAGAGGCGGACACGGTTCACGGACAGGTGGCGGGATGCATGGGGCATGGGGTGGCTTTCGTTGTCGGGGTTCGTGGGACGGGCGGGGGCGCGGGGCGCGATGGCGGGCCCGGACGGGCGGCGTTCAGCGCCCGCGGCGTGGTGCGGTGGCGGTCGTCACATGGGATCCCTCCTTCTCGTGTGCCGGCGGCGGTGCATGCCGCGGGGCCGCGCGGGCCCGTGCCGGTCGTTCTGGCTGTTCGTTCCGGTCGTTCGTTTCGGTCGTTCGTTCTGGCCTGCCGGCGGGGTCATGGGCGGCACCCCTCCCTGGTGCGCGCCCTGCCACAATGCCGTGCATGACGGACTCAGTTGTACCCTCTCCCACGGATGACCTGGCCCCCGGGGTTTCCCGGCAGGCGCTGCTCGCGGCCTTCGACGACCTGCTGCAGCCGGCCCGTTTCAAGGATTACGGCCCGAACGGCCTGCAGGTGGAGGGCCGGGAGCGCATCCGCCGCATCGTGAGCGGCGTGACGGCGAGCCGTGCGCTGATCGACGCCGCCATCGCGGACGGGGCGGATGCGGTCTTCGTGCACCACGGCCTGTTCTGGCGCGGCCAGGACGGGAGGGTGACGGGCTGGATGAAGCAGCGCCTGCAGCGGCTGCTGGCGCATGACATCAACCTCTTCGCCTACCACCTGCCGCTGGACGCGCACCCGGAACTGGGCAACAACGCCCAACTGGGCCGCGTGCTGGGCTTCGCGCCGGCCGACGTGCGCTTCGGCGAGCAGGACCTGGGCTTCTGCGCACCGGCCGACATCGCGGATGCGGCCACGCTCGCCGCGCGCGTGGAGGCGGCGCTGGGCCGGCCGGTGACGCTGGTCGCGCCCGGCGGCGCCGGGGCGGGGCGGCCGATCCGCCGCGTGGCTTGGTGCACGGGCGGCGCGCAGGGGTTTTTCGAGGGGGCGATCGCGGCGGGGGCCGACGCCTTCATCACGGGTGAGATCTCCGAGCCGCAGGCGCACCTGGCGCGGGAGACGGGCGTGGCCTTCCTCGCGGCGGGTCACCATGCGACAGAGCGCTACGGCGCGCCCGCGGCCGCCGCGCACGTGGCGGCGGCACTGGGCATCGAACACCGGTTCATCGAGATCGACAACCCGGCGTGAGCCCGGGGGGGGGATGGCCCGCTACAGTACCCGCTCGAACCACCACAGCGACAGCAGGCCGGCCAGCACCAGCAGGGCCGCTCCCGCGAGCGCGAGCAGGGCAGAGATTTCGGTTTCCTTCTTCTCCACGGTGAGGCGCGAACTGAGGGTTTCGTACACCTTCTTGAGATCCGCCGCGGTGGCGGCGTGGAAGTATTCGGCGTTGGTGCGCTGCGCCACGGCCTTGAGGGTGTCTTCGTCGAGGCGCACGCGCATAGACCAGCCTTCGAAGCCGATGGTCTCGCCGGCCACGGTGCCCACGCCCACGGTATAGACGCGCACGCCGCGGTCGGCGGCCCATTGCGCGGCCTCCATCGGATCGACGCCGGTGGTGCGCTGGCCGTCGGTGAGCATGATGATGGCGGCCGAGCTGTAGGAGCCGGGTGCGACGGGCGCGGGCCGGTCGGCGCCCCTGCCGTTGCTGCCGCGGTGCGGCGGCCGGCCGATCTCGTCCATGGACTGCGGGCGCGGCATGGCCTGGCGGCCGCCGAGCGCGGAGACATCGATGCCGGTGTCGGGGAACAGGGTGGCGAGCGACAGCAGGATGCCGTTGCCCGTGGCCGTGCCGCGCTGCAGCTGGAAGCTGTCGATGGCCTTGAAGAGGTCTTCGTGGTTCTGCGTGGGCAGCTGGGCGAGCTGGGCGCTGCCCGCGAAGGCCACGATGCCCACGCGCACGTGGCGCGGCAGCTCGGCGATGAAGGCCTTGGCGGCGTCCTGGGCGGCGGTGAGGCGGTCGGGGTGCACGTCGGCGGCGCGCATGCTGCCCGACACGTCCATGGCCAGCATGATGGTCTGCTGCTGCGAGGGCAGGGTGAGCACCGCCAGCGGCCGCGCGGCCGCGACCAGCAGCGCCGCGAGGCCGAGCAGGAAGAGCAGCGGCGGCACGTGGCGCCGCCAGCGCGTGCGGGCACCCTGGGCTTCGCGCGCCAGGGCCAGGGCAGGGTAGTGCAGCACGGCGGACCGGCGGCGGCGCAGCAGCCAGAGGTAGAGCGCCACCAGCACGGGCAGCGCGAGCAGCAGCCAGAGAAGGTCGGGCCAGAGAAAGACCATGGGCGGCTCCTTCCTTGTCGTTGGTTCGGCCGGCGCGTGCGGCGCTCAGGCGCGCACCCGCCGGCGGGCCCGCACGGGCTGGCCGCGCAGTTCCATGAAGCGCACCAGCGCGTCGAGCAGGTCGTCGTCGGTGGCGAGTTCGAGCGTGTCCGCGCCCGCGCGCGCCAGGGCCGAGCGCAGCGCGGCTTCGCGTTCGGCGGCGAGGCGGGCGAAGCGCTGGCGGAAGGCCCGGTCGCGCGTGTCCACCGTCAGCTGCTCGCCGGTCTCGGGATCGCGCAGGCGCAGCACGCCCACGTCGGGCAGCGCCATCTCCAGCGGGTCGAGCAGCCGCACGGCGACCACGTCGTGGCGCTGCGCGAGCTGCGCGAGGGGCTTCTCCCAGCCGGGGGCGCTGAGGAAGTCGGATACGACGAACACCGTCGAGCGCCGCCGCAGCACGGGCGCGGCCGATTCCAGCAGCCGGTGCAGTTCGGTGGTGCCGGGCGGCGCGGCCCCGGGCGTGCCCGTGGGTGTGAGCGCATGGATGAGGCGCAGCACGTGGGTGCGACCCGTGCGCGGCGGCAGCACGGTGGCGGGCGCGCCATGGCCGAAGAGCAGGGCGCCCACGCGGTTGCCGTGGCGCGTGAGCAGCCGCGCGAGCACCGCGACGAAGCCGGTGAGCCGGTCGCGCTTGGTCTGCCCCGGCGGCCCGAAATCCACCGAGGGGCTGAGGTCCAGCAAAAACCAGGCGGCCATCTCTCGGTCTTCCGAGAAGACGCGCACATGCGGTGTGCCGAGCCGCGCGGTGACGTTCCAGTCGATATGGCGTACGTCGTCGTGCGCCTGGTATTCGCGCAGGTCCGCCAGGTCCACGCCCGCGCCGCGCAGCAGGGTGCGGTAGTCGCCCTGCAGCAGGCCGTCGAGGCGGCGCAGCACGGTCCATTCGAGCCGGCGCAGCAGGCGGTCCGCGGCGCCCGCGGCCAGTCCGGCCGCAGGCAGTGGCGCCGCGCGTGCTGCCGCGGCGTCAGGCCCGCTGCGCGGCGGCATGGAGCACCTCGTTCTGGGCATCGTGCGCGAGCGGCCGGGCGGGCGCGGGCAGCCGCGCCATGAACTGGGCGATGAGGGCGTCGGCATCCAGCCCGTCCGACAGCGCCTCGTACGAGAGCGTGATGCGGTGGCGCAGTACGTCGGGTGCGAGGTCGGCCATGTCCTCGGGCAGCACGTAGCCGCGCCCGCGCAGCATGGCCAGCGCGCGGGCGCCCTCGGCCAGGTGGATGGTGGCGCGCGGGCTGGCGCCGCAGGCGATGCGCGGTGCCAGCTCCGGCAGCCCGTACTGCGCGGGCGCGCGGGTGGCGGCCACGAGGCGCACGGCGTACTGCAGCAGGGACGGATCGACGTACACGCGCCGGCATTCGGCCTGCAGCGCGGCAAGCTGCTCCGTGGTGGCCACGGCGGCCACCTGCACGGGTTCGGCGAGGGCGCGCTGGGCGATGACGAACTCTTCCTCCTCGGTCGGGTAGCCGATGAGCACCTTCATCATGAAGCGGTCCACCTGGGCCTCGGGAAGCTGGTAGGTGCCCTCGGTCTCGATCGGGTTCTGCGTGGCCATGACGAGGAAGGGCTGCGGCAGCACGTGCGTCTCGCCCGCGATGGTGACCTGCCGCTCCTGCATCACTTCCAGCAGCGCGCTCTGCACCTTGGCGGGCGCGCGGTTGATCTCGTCGGCCAGCAGCAGGTGGGTGAACACCGGCCCGAGGGTGGTGGCGAACTCGCCCGTGCGCTGGTGGTACATGCGCGTGCCGACGAGGTCCGCGGGCACGAGGTCGGGCGTGAACTGGATGCGCTTGAACGTGCCGCGCACGGTGCCGGCGAGCGTCTTCACGGTAAGGGTCTTGGCCAGGCCCGGCACGCCTTCGACCAGCAGGTGGCCCTGCGCGAGCATGGCGACCATCACGCGCTCCAGGAAGCGGTCCTGGCCGACCACCACGCGCTTGACCTCGTAGAGGATCTGCTCCATCAGCGTGGCGGTGGCGGCGGCCGTCGGGGGCGGTGTGGTGTCCATGGAGGCTCCTGGCGAAAGGTCAGAACGGCGGCGAACCCGCGGCCTCGGCGGCGTTCTCGATGGGCACGGCGAAGCCGATGCCGATGAAGGTGCGCGCGGGCGTGGGGTTGAGGATGGCGGTGACGATGCCCACGACCTCGCCGTCGAGCGTGACGAGCGGGCCGCCGGAATTGCCGGGGTTGGCGGCGGCGTCGAACTGGATGAGGTTGCGCATCTCCTGCTTGCCCTGGGGCGAGTCGAATTCGCGCTGCAGGCCCGAGATCACGCCGGCCGAGACCGAGGGGCCGATGCCGAAGGGAAAGCCGATGGCGACCACGCCGTCGCCGGGCTTGAGGCCCTGCGTGGAGCGCAGCGGCGCGGCCTGCAGGTCGTCCGGCACGCGGTGGGCCTGCAGCACGGCGAGGTCGTTGGCGGGCTGGGCGCCGGTGAGGGATGCGTCGCTTTCCGAACCGTCGGCGAAGGTGACCTGGATGCGCGACGCGCCCCGCACCACGTGCAGGTTGGTGAGGATCACGCCCTTGTCCACGATCACGATGCCGGTGCCCACGCCGCGCTCTTCTTCCTGGCCCTTGCCCTTGCCTTTCCTGATGTGGGCGAAGCCGGTGACGCGCACGACCGACGGGGCCACGGCCTCGGCGGCGCGCGCGGCGGCCGACGGCAATGGCTGGGTGGAGAGGGTGTGCAGCACGGCCGCGTCGATGTCCTGCTGGGTGATGCGCGGCGCCAGCGGCGGCATGCGCCAGGCCAGCCAGCCGAAGCCGGCCACCAACACGGTCGCCAGCACGGCCGCCAGCGCGCCGCCGAGCCAGCGCCGCGAGGGACGGGCACGGGATGGGGCGGCAGCGTCTGCAGGTCCGGCGCCGCCGGGGGCTGCGGCCGCAGGACCGGCCGGCGGCGAGCTCCCGAATCCGGCCGGCAAAGGATGGGGCGGGGAGGCCGCGGCCGGCGCGCGGCGGGAGCTGCTGTAGCGGGCGGGCCTGGGCATGCGGTCACCTCGGGTCAGGGGGCCCGCGCGCGGCGTCGTGCGCCGGGCAGGCGGTTCCCGGCGACGGTAGCACGGAACCGCCTGCCGCGCATGTGTCCGCGTGTTTCAGGGCGGGGTGCCAGGCGGCCTGGCGGCTTGCGCGGGCCGCCGGAGACGGCCGACGTGCGCGCCGCCCAGGGTGCTGGCATGCTCGGGGGATGGAGACCTGGATCGATACCCACTGCCACCTCGACGAGTTCGAAGCCCATGCGGGCCGGGACTACCTGGACAGGGTGCGTGCGGACGCGGCGCGCGCCGGGGTCGCGCACTGCGTGCTGCCCGCGGTGGAGCGGGGCAACCTGGAGGCCGTCCGCACGCTGGCGCACCGCCACGGCGACAGCTATGCGCTGGGCATCCACCCGCTTTTCACGGGCCGGGCGGAGGATGGCGATCTCGGTGTGCTGGCGCGGGCGCTGGAGCAGCATGCGGCAGACCCGCGCCTCGTGGCCGTGGGCGAGATCGGGCTGGACTTCTTCGTGCAGGACCTGGACCCGGCGCGGCAGGAGCATTTCTTCCGGGAGCAGTTGCGGCTCGCGCGCCGCAGCCGGCTGCCCGTGATCCTGCACACCCGGCGGTCGGTGGACAAGGTGCTCAAGGGCCTGCGCGACGTGGGCGCCGAGGGCGGCATCGCCCATGCGTTCAACGGCAGCCTGCAGCAGGCGCGCGCGTTCATCGACCTGGGGTTCAGGCTCGGCTTCGGCGGGGCGGTGACCTTCGACCGCGCGCTGCAGCTGCGCCGGCTGGCGGCCGAGCTGCCGCTGGAATCCATCGTGCTGGAAACGGATGCGCCGGACATCCCGCCCCACTGGCTCTACGTGACGGCCGCGGAGCGCGCGGCAGGCGCCGCCCCGGCGCGCAACACGCCGGGCGAACTGCCGCGCATCGCGCAGGTGGTGGCGGAGCTGCGCGGCATGCCGGTGGAGGCGCTGGCCCGGGCCGCGCATGCGAATGCATTGGCGGCGTTGCCGCGCCTGGCCGGCCTGTTGCCGGCACCGTAGTACCGGGCCACCGAGCCGCTACGATAGGGATGCATGCCCCGCCTGCCCGACAAGATCTCCGTTGACCTGGACCCCGCTGCGCCCGCACGCCTGGTGGGGCTGGCGCCGGTCGTGTCGGAACGCACGGTGGTGCTGGTGCTGGGCAGTTTCCCGGGCGTGGCGTCGCTGCGCGCGGGGCAGTACTACGGCCATCCGCAGAACCATTTCTGGCCCATCCTGCAGGCGCTGTGGCCCCGGCACCCGCTGCCCGGCCGGGACCGCTATGCGGAGCGCTGCGCCTGGCTGCTGGACCGCGGATTGGGGCTGTGGGACGTGTATGCGGCCTGCGAGCGGGAGGGCAGCCTGGACACGAGCATCCGCAACGCGGCGGTGAACGATTTCGCGGCGCTGCGGTCGCGCTGCCCGCGCCTTGCGGCCATCGCCCACAATGGCGGGGAAAGCTTCAAGCACGCACGCGCCGTGCGCGCCGCCCTGGGCCTGCCGGCCGGGCTGCAGGAGGGGCCGGTGCCGTCGCTGCGCCTGCCCTCCACCAGCCCCGCGAATGCGTCCTGGAGCTTCGAGCGCAAGCGTGCCGCCTGGGCCGAGGCGCTGGCCCCCTTTGGATTGATGGATTGAATGACCACCCGCAAGAAAGCCGCAGCCGCCGAGCTGCCCGAAGTCAGCGTTTCCGATGACGGCGACGTGCGCCACCTGCACCTGGGAACGCCCTGGATCCAGGGCTCCATGCGCATCGACGATCCCTTCGACATCGAACTGGAGTACGTGCAGCGCATGATGGCCTGGCTGCTGTTCGTGGAGCCCGCCAGCGTGGGCAAGCGCCATGCGATGCAGCTGGGCCTGGGAGCGGGGGCGATCACCAAGTTCTGCCACAAGAAGCTGCGCATGTGCTGCACGGCGATCGAGCTCAACCCGCAGGTGCTGGCCGTGTGCCGCGCGTGGTTCAAGCTGCCGCCCGACGGGCCCAAGCTGCGCGTGGTGCTGGCCGATGCCGCGCAGGAGATCCGCAAGCCCGAGTGGCACGGCACGGTCGATGCGCTGGCGGTGGACCTGTACGACCACGAGGCCGCGGCCCCGGTGCTCGACAGCGCGGAGTTCTACGCCGACTGCCGCGCGCTGCTCACCGAGGACGGTGCGATGACGGTGAACCTGTTCGGCCGGTCGTCGAGCTATGAGCGCAGTCTCGCGCGCATGGCCGAGGCCTTCGGCGCCGATGCGCTCTGGGCCTTCAAGCCCACGCGCGAGGGCAATACGGTGGTGCTGGCGCAGCGCACGCCGGCGCGGCCGCGCCGCGCCGACCTGCTGGCCCGCGCCGATGCGGTGCAGGCGCGGTGGGACTTGCCCGCGGCGAAGTGGCCGCGCGTGTTCAAGCCGGTGGAGTGACGCGCGATGAGCCGCAGCCTGCCTCCTCCCCATGGCGCCGCCGGGCCCGCGGCACCGGCCGGTTTCGCGGGCCCCCTCGACTGGCGCCGCATCGTCGAGTGGCTGCGCGCCGACGGCGTGATCTCGCAGGAGGAGGCCGCTCGCACCATCGCGCGCTGCTCGCAGGCCGAGAGCCGGCAGCATCCGCTGGTGCGGCTGGCCAGCGTGGCGATGGCGCGCGCGAGCGACGGCAGGCCGCTGGACCTGGAGAGCCTGACCGAATACCTGGCCGGCCGCAGCGGCCTGGCCTACCTGCGCATCGATCCGCTCAAGGTGGACGTGGGCCGCGTGGCCGACATGATGAGCGCGAGCTACGCGGAGCGGCACCGGGTGCTGCCGGTGCAGGTCACGCCCCGCGAGATCGTGGTGGCCACGGCCGAGCCGTTCGTCGATGACTGGGTGGCCGAGGTGGAGCGGCAGTCGCGCCGCGCCGTGCGCCGCGTGGTCGCCAACCCGCAGGACATCCACCGCTACACGGCGGAGTTCTTCGCGCTGGCCAAGTCGGTGAAGGCCGCGCAGAAGGCCGGCGGCGCGAGCGCGGGCAGCAGCTTCGAGCAGCTGGTGGAACTGGGCCGCAGCAACAAGCAGCTGGACGCGAACGACCAGGGCGTGGTCAAGGTGGTGGACTGGCTCTGGCAGTACGCCTTCGACCAGCGCGCGAGCGACATCCACCTGGAGCCGCGGCGCGAGCAGGGCGTGATCCGCTTCCGCATCGATGGGGTGCTGCATCCGGTGTACCAGATGCCCATGGGCGTGCTGAACGCCATGGTGTCGCGCGTGAAGCTGCTCGGCCGCATGGACGTGGTGGAAAAGCGCCGCCCGCAGGACGGCCGCATCAAGACCCGCAACCCGCGCGGCGACGAGGTGGAAATGCGCCTCTCGACCCTGCCCACGGCCTTCGGCGAGAAGATGGTGATGCGGATCTTCGACCCGGACAACACCGTCAAGGACCTGGACGCGCTCGGCTTCTCGCCCCACGACGCGCAGCGCTGGGAGGCGCTGGTGCAGCGGCCCCACGGCATCATCCTGGTGACGGGGCCCACGGGTTCGGGCAAGACCACGACGCTCTACTCCACGCTCAAGCGCCTGGCCACCGAGGAGGTGAACGTGAGCACGGTGGAGGACCCGATCGAGATGATCGAGCCGAGCTTCAACCAGACGCAGGTGCAGCCGCAGCTCGATTTCAGCTTCGCGGAAGGCCTGCGCGCGCTCATGCGGCAGGACCCGGACATCCTGATGGTGGGCGAGATCCGCGACCTGGAGACGGCGGACATGGCCGTGCAGGCCGCGCTCACGGGACACCTGGTGTTCTCCACGCTGCACACCAACGACGCCCCCTCGGCCATCAGCCGCCTGATGGAGCTGGGCGTGCCGCCCTACCTCATCAATGCCACGCTGCTGGGCGTGCTGGCCCAGCGGCTGGTGCGCACGCTCTGCAGGCAGTGCCGCCAGCGCGACGAGGCGGCCGGCATCGAGCGCCTGGCCGAAGTGGTGCGGCCCTGGAAGATCACCGGCGGCTACCACCCCTACCGGCCGGTGGGCTGCGTGGACTGCCGCATGACGGGCTTCCATGGCCGCATGGGGCTCTACGAATTGCTCACCGTGAGCGAGGCGCTGAAGGAGCGCATCACCCAGTCGCCCTCCATCGACGCGCTGCGGCGGCAGGCGCTGCAGGACGGCATGCGCCCCCTGCGGCTGGCGGGCGCGCTGCGCGTGGCCGAAGGCGTGACCACGCTGGAAGAGGTCATCGCCGCGACTCCACCGCTGGAGTCACGTGACCGGGCCGCGCCGCCCGCGGCCCCCTGAAACCCCGTTCCGTGCAGCGAAAATCCTGAAATCCGTCCCGCCCTCCGGGACGGCGTTCTCGCTGGGGGCGTTGCGGTTTTCCCTAGGTGCCGGATAGGTGGTATCCACATCGATGCACAAAGGGCGTGATTGCACAATCGCCCGTCAACTTCGTGTAAGGAGTCGTTTCGTGAAAATAAAGAGCCAGAAAGATTTCTTCTCAGGCCTCATGTTCATGGGGGTCGGGGTCGCTTTCGCGGTCGGTGCCACCAGTTACAGCGTCGGCAGCGGCGCGCGCATGGGTCCTGGGTATTTCCCGCTGATCCTGGGGATCCTGCTCGCCATCCTGGGCGCGGCCATCACCTTCTATGCCACCGTGGTGGAAAGCGCCGATGGCGACAAGATCGGCAAGTGGGCCTGGAAGCCGCTGTTCTTCATCCTCGCTTCCAACTTCGCTTTCGGCGTGCTGCTGGCCGGCCTGCCGAGCTTCGGCGTGCCGGCCATGGGCCTGATCGTCGCCATCTACGCGCTCGTGTTCATCGCGAGCCTGGCGGGCGACACCTTCAACGCCAAGGAAGTGTTCATCCTCGCCACCATCCTCGCGGTGGGCAGCTACGTGGCTTTCGTGTGGGCGCTGAAACTGCAGTTCCCCGTGTGGCCCAGTTTCATTTCGGGTTGAGCGGGAGCATCGATAACCATGGAATTGTTTGACAACCTGGCGACCGGCTTCGGCGTCGCCTTCACCTTCCAGAACCTCATCTACTGCCTGATCGGCTGTATTTTGGGGACGCTGATCGGCGTGCTGCCCGGCATCGGGCCCGTGGCCACCATCGCCATGCTGCTGCCCGCCACCTACGCGCTGCCGCCCGTGGCCGCGCTCATCATGCTGGCCGGCATCTACTACGGTGCGCAGTACGGGGGCTCGACCACCGCGATTCTCGTGAACCTGCCGGGCGAGTCATCCTCGGTGGTGACCGTGATCGACGGCTACCAGATGGCGCGCAAGGGCCGCGCGGGCCCGGCGCTCGCCGCCGCCGGCCTGGGCTCGTTCTTCGCGGGCTGCGTGGGCACGCTGATCCTGGCCGCCTTCGCGCCGCCGCTGACCGAAGTCGCCTTCAAGTTCGGCCCCGCCGAATACTTCTCGCTGATGGTGCTGGGCCTGATCGGCGCCGTGGTGCTGGCCTCGGGTTCGCTGCTCAAGGCCGTGGCCATGATCGTGCTGGGCCTGCTGCTCGGCCTCGTGGGTACCGACGTGAACTCGGGCGTGGCCCGCTACAGCTTCGACATTCCCGAACTGACCGACGGCATCAACTTCGTCGTGATCGCCATGGGCGTGTTCGGCTACGGTGAAATCATCGCCAACCTCTCCAAGCCCGAGGACGACCGCGAGGTGTTCACGGCCAAGGTGCAGGGCCTGTTTCCCACCAAGGAAGACTTCAAGCGCATGATCCCCGCCGTGCTGCGCGGCACCTCGCTCGGCGCGGCCCTGCGCATCCTGCCCGGCGGCGGCGCGCTGCTGGCGGCCTTCGCGGCCTACACGATCGAGAAGAAGACCAAGCTGAAGCCGGGCGAAGTGCCCTTCGGCAAGGGCAACATCCGCGGCGTGGCGGCCCCCGAGTCGGCCAACAACGCCGGTGCGCAGACCTCCTTCATCCCGCTGCTGACGCTGGGCATCCCGCCCAACGCAGTGATGGCGCTGATGGTGGGTGCCATGACCATCCACAACATCCAGCCGGGCCCGCAGGTGATGACCAGCAACCCCGAGCTGTTCTGGGGCCTGATCGCCTCGATGTGGATCGGCAACGCGATGCTGATCATCCTGAACCTGCCGCTGATCGGCATGTGGATCAAGCTGCTGACCGTGCCCTACCGCTGGCTGTTCCCCTCCATCGTGCTGTTCTGCGCGGTGGGCGTGTACGGCACGAACAACAACACGTTCGACGTGTGGCTGGTCGGCATCTTCGGCTTCATCGGCTACATCTTCCACAAGCTGGGCACCGAGCCGGCGCCCCTGCTGCTGGGCTTCATCCTGGGCCCGATGATGGAAGAGAACCTGCGCCGCGCGCTGCTGCTGTCCCGCGGCGACTGGAGCGTGTTCGTCACGCGCCCGATCTCCGCCGGCCTGCTCGCCGCCGCCGTGCTGCTGCTCGTCATCGTGCTGCTGCCGGCCGTGAGCAAGAAGCGCGAGGAAGCCTTCGTCGAGGACTGACCCGCACAGGGCACATCCTCTTCCACGATTGGGAAAGACGGCACCTTCGGGTGCCGTTTTTTCTTGGGCGGGCGGGTCAGGGCATGACGGCGGAATCGGGCAGGGGCGGGCAGCCGGTGCATTCGGGGGGGATGTTCTCGAAGACGACGTCTCTTCCGATGCGGACCTTGTTCATGGGGGGATTCAGGTACCAGTACAACTGGCCGTTGATCCAGAGATCCACTACTTCGCTTTCTCCAAGCAGGGTTTCTGGTTGAATGCGGTAGATGCGCACGAAGGACGGGAACTTCATTTCGTGATGCATGAGCTGCTGCAATGGCGATGCATCGTAGAAATCAAGCCGATAAACGTGGCGCGGGCTGATCGACTGTCCTTTGTGCTTCGGCGTTACTGCATGGCAAGCCACTCCTATTAGAGCGAACGCCAGAAGCGTTTTCGATGCCCATAATTTGCATGGGCGACGAGGGGGATTTTTTAGAATGGTAATGACGATTGCCCATGCTGCGCTTCCCGCCGTGCTCAGGGCATGACGGCAGAATCCGGTAAGGGCGGGCAATCCGTGCATTCCGGCGGGATATTCTCGAAGACTACATCGCGGCCCACCCGGACCTTGTTCATAGGAGGATACAGATACCAATAAATCTGCCCATTGATCCATAGGTCTACTACGTCGCTCTCTCCAAGCAGCGTCTTCGGATCGACACGGTAGAGTCGAATAACGTGGGGGTAGCGCATGTCCCGATGAACCAGCTTTTGGAGCCATGAGGCTTCGTAATAGTCCAGACGGTATAAATGTCGGGGGCTGTAGTGGCTGCGGTCATACTTGGGAGTTCCTAAATACCAGATTACGCCAAGTAGTGAAGCGCCAATGGTAAGCCACTTGATGCGCTTCCAGTATCTATGGATATTGGTCAATTTTGTGTCACCATTCAAACTTCAAAGGAAAAGCGAGGCGTACGCGGTGAACATTCGACAAAATCATGAAATCTCCACCTCTTTGGTTCTTGTCGCGCCACCGGCGAAAATCCTTGTTTTGAACGATGTATTTGCGCTTTTGCACCAGTTCAGGAGCCTCATCCATAACTGAATCCTCGAGGGGCACGCTCACTTGTGTATGAATGCCGCATTCAACCCCCTCAAAGCCCCAGCACCCCAAAGGTTGCGAGATGAAGTTGCCGTCGTCGTTGAAGTCGTAGGCGTCACGCAAGTAAAAACCCAGTTCATCGATCTCAACCCGGGCTCTTCCTGGGCCTCGAGAAAAGACATTGCCGGATACAGCCACATTCATCTGTGCCTCGCCCATAGCCCCATAGAAATCATCCATCGGGTCGCCCCATTTGCCGAATACCGTGTAGTTAACTTGGCACGTATCTTCCAGGAGCTTCGCCGGTTGTGCCAGGTTTCCCAGGCGCCAGCATTGCTGATGGCGTCCTCGGCCTTGGCTCTCCACGCGGTCCTTCAGTTGGGCAATGCCTGCAGGACTGGACCATTTCGAAGTCAGCTGAGCCAAGGCAGCTTGAACCCGGGAAAAACCTAGTGCCCACTCCATCTTGACGGTGTTTTCGTCGAGATGCGCTGGACCGAGCTGATGCAAACGACTGGGTGGTTCGCTGAACTTCATCTCCTTGGTCATCTGATACGCCGCCCCATTGAACCACCGCTCCATCAACGCCGCAGCCACCGGCCACCCCAGCCGCGAACGCATCACGGACGGTATGTCGCGCAACTGGAACAGCGGCGTTGCATATTTGGGCTTGTTGCTCCGCCCGAGAACGGCTTGCAGCGCCTCTTGCGGCGCTTTCATCAGATCGACCATTTTTCCTCCCTCTTCATCTCGTACTGCACTGCGCAGCATGATGATCGGCGCGGATTATGCGAAGAGATCCGGCGCCAAACCCTTCCTGGCACGGTAGAGATAGGTGGCGAGACGTAACAGTTCCACTCGCCGAAACGCATGCCGTCACCGCTTGACTGTCCTGTGCAGCCCGTGCAAATACGGCCCTCCCGCCCATCGCGTCCCACGCTGCCAGCCTTGTGCAATGCCGCATGCCGCGCTTCGCGGTGCATGCCACACTGCTGCTTTCCCCGCCTTCGCGCCCGCGCGCCCGCCCCGTGCCCTCCGATACCGCAGCTGCCTCTCCTCCTCCCGCGAAAGCCGCCACCGGCCTCGTCCTCGCCCTCGTGGGCGCCATTGCCTTCAGCGGCAAGGCCATCATCGTCAAGCTCGCCTACCGGTACGGCGTGGATGCGGTCACGCTGCTGATGTACCGCATGCTGTTCGCGCTGCCGATCTTCGCGGTGATGGCGTGGTGGGCGAGCCGGGGCAAGCCGCCGCTGTCGCGCCGCGACTGGGCGGGCATCGTGGGCCTGGGCGTCACGGGGTACTACCTCGCGAGCTTTCTCGATTTCGCCGGGCTGGCCTACATCACGGCGAGCCTGGAGCGGCTCATCCTGTACCTCAACCCCACGCTGGTGGTGGTGCTGGGCTGGCTGCTGTACGGGCGCGGCATCCGCCGCGGGCAGGTGCTGGGCATGGCGATCAGCTATTGCGGCGTGGTGCTGGTGTTCGGCCACGAAGCAAGCCTGCAGGGCAAGGACGTGGCCTGGGGCGTGCTGCTGGTCTTCCTCTCGGCCGCGAGCTATGCGGTCTACCTGGTGTACAGCGGCGAGATGGTGCGGCGCGTCGGCTCGCTGCGGCTCGTGGGCCTGGCCACCACGGTGGCGTGCGTGTGCTGCATCGCGCAGTTCGCGGCGCTGCGCCCGCTCTCGGCGGCGGTGGTGGCGCCCGAGGTGCTGTGGTTGTCGGTGTGCAATGCGGTGCTGTGCACGGCCGTGCCGGTGCTGCTGGTGATGATGGCGATCGAGCGCATCGGCGCTGGTGCGGCGGCGCAGGCCGGCATGATCGGGCCGCTGTCCACGATCCTGATGGGCGTGTGGCTGCTGGGCGAGCCGTTCACGCTCTGGGTGGCGGCCGGCACGGTGCTGGTGATGGCGGGCATCTTCGTGTTCACGCGAATGCGGGCCTGAAGGGCAGGCGCCATCCGCTATTCCCCGGCGCCCCACGCGGATGCCGGGCTTCCGTACCATCGCGGTTCCGGCGCCTGGCGCGCCACTGACAACCACTGCGTTGCCGCATCGCGCGGCTCGGCGCGGAACGAAAGGACACGCACTATGGATCTGGGTATCACGGGCAAATGGGCACTGGTGTGCGGCGCGAGCAAAGGGCTGGGCTACGGCTGCGCCGAGGCGCTGGTGCGCGAGGGCGTGAACGTGGTCATCAATGCGCGCAACCCCGAGGACCTGCGCCTGGCGGCCGCGCGGCTGGCTTCGGCGGGCGCGGAGATCACGGCGGCCGCGGGGCAGAAGGGGCCGCCGCCGCAGGTGGTGGCCGTGGCCGCCGACATCACCACGCCGGAGGGGCGCGAGGCGGCGTTCGCCGCGCCCGGCGGGCCGGGGCGCGATTTCGACATCGTGGTGACGAACGCGGGCGGCCCGCCGCCCGGCGATTTCCGCGAGTGGGACCGCGAGGCCTGGATCCGCGCCGTGGACGCCAACATGCTCACGCCCATCGAGCTGATCCGCGCGACGGTGGACGGCATGGCGGCGCGCGGCTTCGGCCGCATCGTGAACATCACGTCGAGCGCGGTGAAGGCGCCGATCGACATCCTGGGCCTGTCCAACGGCGCGCGCAGCGGCCTCACGGGCTTCGTGGCGGGCGCGGCGCGCAGCAGCATCGCCGCCAAGGGCGTGACCATCAACAACCTGCTGCCCGGCAAGTTCGACACCGACCGGCTGGCGGCCACCATCCAGGCGGCCGTGAAGAAGTCGGGCAAGAGCGAGGACGATGTGCGCCGGGCCCAGCAGGCGGCCATTCCGGCGGGCCGCTACGGCACGCCGGAGGAGTTCGGGGCGATCTGCGCCTTCCTCTGCAGCGTGCAGGCGGCCTACATGACCGGGCAGAACGTGCTGGCGGACGGCGGCGCCTACCCCGGTGCGTTCTGAGCGGCGGCGGCCTGCGGGCTTTCAGTGCCGGCCCGCGAGGCCGACCAGCAGGCGCGCCAGCGCCAGCCGGGCGCGCGTGTAGGGCGGGAACAGCAGCCGCAGCCCGTTGAGCGGGCCGTCGGCCAGGCAGGCGCGCTCGTGCGAGAAGGCGCGGAAGCCGTGCCATCCATGGGCGCTGCCCAGCCCGGAGCGGTTCACGCCGCCGAAGGGCAGGCCGGCATGGGCGTATTGCTGCACGCACAGGTTCACGCCCAGGCTGCCGGAGCTGGTGTGCGCCGCCACCCGGGCGATGGCCTCCCGGTCGCGGCTGAAGATGTAGAGGGCCAGGGGCTTGGGCGCGGCGTTGGCGCGCGCGATGGCTTCGTCCAGCGTGTCGAAGGTGCGCAGCGGCATGACGGGCCCGAAGATTTCCTCGGTCTCGATGCGGGCGTCTTCCGGCACATCGGCCAGCAGGGTGGGCGCGACGTAGCGGGCGGCCGCGTCGTGCGTGCCGCCGTCCAGCGCTGTGGCGCCGCGCGCGAGCGCATCGTCCACCAGCTCTGCCACGCGCGCGGCGTGGCGCACGCTCACCATGCGCCCGAGGTCGGGACTGGCGGCCACCGCGTGCGCGCCGCGCCCGTAATGCCGCGCGACCGCCTCGCGCCAGCATTCGGCGAAGCGGGCCGCGACGCTGCGGTGCACGAGCACGTGGTCGGGCGCGACGCAGGTCTGGCCGGCGTTGGCGAGCTTGCCCCAGGCCAGCATGCGCGCGGCGGCGGGCAGGTCGGCGCTCGCATCCACGATCGCGGGCGACTTGCCGCCCAGCTCCAGGGTGACGGAGGCGAGGTGGCGCGACGCCGCGGCCATCACCACCTGGCCCACGGCGGGCGAACCGGTGAAGAAGATGTGGTCGAAGGGCAGGGCCAGCAGGTGCGTGGCGGTGGCCACGCCGCCTTCGACCAGCGCCACCTCGGCGGGCTCGAACACTTCCGCGATGACCTCGGCGACGAGGGCATTCACGTGCGGCGTGAATTCCGATGGCTTGACGATGGCCGTGTTGCCGGCCGCCACGGCCGAGACCAGCGGGCCCAGCACCGTGTTCAGCGGGTAGTTCCAAGGGCCGATGATGAGGCAGCGCCCGCGCGGCTGGCATTGCACCAGCGCGCGGGTGCCGATGGTGGCCAGCGTGGGGCCGACGCGGCGCGGCCGCATCCAGCGTTGCAGGTGGCGGATGGCGTGGCCGGCTTCGCCGAGCACCGGCAGCAGTTCGGTCAGTTCCACCTCCACCGCGGGCTTGCCGAGATCGGCGCGGAAGGCGGCATACCAGCGTTCGCGGCGCGCCTGCACGGCACGGTGCAGGCGGCGCAGCATGCCGCGGCGCCGGGCGGCATCGGAGCTGCGCAGCGCCAGGGCCGTGGCGGCCTGGGCGTCGAAGAGGGCGCGTACGACGGCCTCGGGGGCATCCTGGGGACATGGTTCCCGTGCGGGCGGCTGCATGTTCAGTAGCCCTTGCTTTCCTCGGGCAGCAGGCCGTGCCGCACGCGCTGCCGGGCCCGTTGCTCGTCCTTCATGAGCCGGCGGTTCGCCACGTGCCGCACGATCCAGGGCAGGGGCCGCACCGCGCCGCCGCTGGCAGTGGCGAGCACGTAGGCCTTGGCGCATTTCTCGAACAGCTCGGCATTGAGCGCGAGCCGCGCGCCGGTCATGCCCAGCGCCAGCGGTTCGCCCTGCACCAGCAGCACGTTGCCGCCCCGGCCGAGGGCGGATTGCAGCCGCTCGCCGGACGCCGCGGGCTGGGGCGGTGCCATGTGGCCGAGGTGGCGCACCTGTTCGTCGAACACGCCGGGCATGGCGCCGCCGAAGCCTTCCAGGCAGAGCCCGAACGGGCCGCCACCGGAGGCCACGGCGCAGACATCGGGGCGCAGTGCGTACACGCCCGCATGCAGCGGCGCGCGCGCATCGGCCGGCCCCAGGGCGTCCGGTTCGTCCAGGCCGGGCAGGGGCAGGCGGCGCGGCGCGACGTCTGCCGCGCGGCCGAACCACATGTCGCCGGTGCCGGGAATGCGCAGCGACAGCGCCGGCCGGCGGCCGCCCAGCAGCTGCCGGGCCTCCAGGCGGTCGCGCAGCGTGTGCCAGAGCTGCTCGAGGGTTGCGTCCATGGCGGCCTCCCTCACACCAGCGCGAACACGTCGTCGAAGCGGTCGAGGGCGTCGTCGATGACGCCGTCCGTATCCGCCAGGCTGGTGTAGATGCGGCTGCCCGCCAGCGTGACCAGGCCGTGGGCCGTGTAGGCCGCGCCGATCTCTTCCATCATGTGCTTGCGTTCCTTCGCCTCGTTGCGCACCCGGATGAGCTTCCACAGGCTGCCCGTGTCCAGCAGCAGCACGCCCGAGGTCTGCAGGTGGACGATGGAGCCCATGTTGTAGGCCACGTAGGGCAGGCCGCGGCGGCGGATGATCTCTTCCAGCCCGGCGCGCAGGCGGTCGCCCGCGCGGCCCGCGGCCACGGCGGCCTGGGTGCGCTCGGCCTCGACGAGGGCGTGGTAGCCCGCGGCGCACGACAGGGGGTTGGCCGAGAGCGTGCCGCCCACGAAGGCCCGGCGCGAGGTGGTGCCGATGCCGCCCACCAGCGACATCATGATGTCGCGCCGCCCGCCGATGGCGCCGGCCATGGGGTAGCCCCCGGTGAGGCACTTGCCGAGCACGGTGATGTCCGGCACGACGCCGAAATAGGCCTGTGCGCCGCCCATGCCAACGCGGAAGCCCGTGACGACCTCATCGAAGATCAACAGCGCGCCGAACTCGTCGCACAGCGCGCGCACCTGCCGGTTGTAGTCCGCGAAGACGGGCCGCGTGCCGCTCTCGGGGCCCAGGGGTTCGAGCAGGACCGCCGCCGTGCCGCCGCGCAGGCGGTTGAGCTGCAGCTTGCGCCGCAGGGCGTCGAGGTCGTTCGGCGGACATTCCTGCGTGGGGCCGGTGGCGCCGCGCGGGATGCCCGTGGCCTCCATGCGGCCGGTGTTGGGCAGGCGCATGCCATAGACGAGCTGGTCGCTCCAGCCATGGTAGGCGCCGCCGATCTTGATGATCCGGTGCTTGCGGGTGAAGGTGCGCGCCAGCCGCACCGCGCCCATCACGGCCTCGGTGCCGGAGCCCAGCAGGCGCAGCATCTCCACGCCGGGCATGTGGCGGCACACCAGCTCGGCGAGCTTGACCTCGTATTCGTGCAGCAGACCGGTGACCGGCCCGCAGCCGTCCAGCAGTTCGTGCATTTTCTGGCGCACGGCCGGATGGTTGCTGCCCAGCAGCGTGGGGCCGCCGGCCTGCAGGAAATCGATGTAGCGGTTGCCGTCCACGTCGGTCAGGTAGGCGCCTTCGGCCTGCGCGATGGCCAGGGGGAAGGGGTGGTTGAAGGCCAGGTTGTGCTGGATGCCGCCGGGGATGACGGCCCGGGCCTGTTCGGCCAGGCGCTTCGATCCCGCGCATTTCTCGTCGAACCAGCGCAGCACCTTGGGCATGGCGTCGCGCCGCACGGGGCGCATGGGCTGGCGGACCAGCTCGGCGAAGCGGTCGTAGAGCGCTGCGGTGCCGGGCCAGGCGGAGATGGCGGAAGGCACCGTGGCGGGGCCGGCGGCGGCAGGGGCGGAGGAGGGAGGAAGGGGGGCGGGGTGTCTCATGGCGTGGGCGGCGAAAGGAAGGGCTGGAAGCGGGAGCTGGCCGGTGGTCAGTACGCCGGCAGGCCTTCCCGGGATGGGGCGGGCTGCAGGGGCTGGTGGGTTGCGTGGGGCGGATGGGGCGGGGGGGACCCGTTGCGCTCCTGGAGCGCATCGTGGACGCGCCACAGCGCATCGCTGCCGGCGGTGTCGGCGAGGGCGGTGGCCGTGGCGGCGCGCTCGGCGATCCGGTCGGCCAGCAGCGCGCGGGCCAGGGCTTCCAGGTCGTCCACCGCCTGCAGGGCGGCCTGGCTGTCCCGGCCGCAGCACAGGATGCCGTGGTTGCGCATCAGGTAGGCCTGTGTGCCGGGCTGCACCGCCCGCGCGAATTTGGCCGCGAGCCAGCCGGTGCCGGAAGGGGCGTAGCCCACCATGGGCAGGAAGGGGCCCAGCGTGGCCTGCCAGCGCGGCGGCACGGGCACGGCGCGGCCCAGCAGGGCCAGGGCGCTGGCGACGGGCTGGTGCGTGTGGATGCTGCAGCCGGCATCGGGCCGCGCGCGCAGCAGGCCGGCGTGCAGGCCGGCCTCCACGGATGGGGCGCGGTCGCCGTCGACCTGCTGCAGGTCCGACAGGCGCAGCACGCAGACGTCGGCGGGCCGCATCGCGTGGTAGTCGACGGCCGAGGGCGTGACGGCCACGTGCCCGGCATCGAGGCGCAGCATGATGTTGCCGCCCGTGCCGGCAAAATAGCCGAGGCGCGACAGGGTGAGGCAGAGGTCCACGACGTGCTGTTTCTGGGCGAAGTGCTTCATGGCGATTCCGGAACGGGCGTGGGGGAGGCGGGGGCCGGTGCCGCGGCGGCATCGGTGGTGGTGGCCGGCGCGTTCAGCCGGTGGTAGAGGGGCGCCAGGCGGGTGCGCACTTCCTTGAAGGCCTCGAACTTGTCCGCATACAGGCGCTGCAGCGCAGCGGTGGGCTCGTAGACGTGGCGCGTGCGGCGCAGCCGGTGCAGCCCGGAGAACTCCAGCTCGCCGGTGCCCACGCCGGCGATGAAGGCCGCGCCGATGGCGTTGGCCTGGATGGGGTTGTCGGGCTGCCGTATCGGCTGGCCCGTGACGTCCGCCATGATCTGGCACCAGACCTCGCTCTGCGCGCCGCCGCCCACGGCGGTGACGGTGCCGGGATCGCGGCCGAGCAGCTTTGCGAAGGGCTCCATCATCCAGCGCGTGTTCAGCGCCACGCCCTCCAGGAAGGCGCGGAAGATGTCTTCGCGCGAGTGCTCCAGCGAGAGGTTGACGAGCCCTGCCCGCAGCCGCGGGTCGTCCACCGGGGTGCGCTCGCCGAAGAGCCAGGGGGTGTAGATCAGGCCGCGGGCGCCGGGCGGCACCCGGGCGGCAATGCGGTTGAGCACTTCGTACACCTCGGGGTGCTCCTCGTCGCTGGCGAGTTCGTCGGGGTGGTAGAGGATGCGGTCGCGCAGGAACGAGAGGTTCGCCCCGGCCGTGGATTGCAGCGCCATGGCCAGGTAGCGGCCGCCCACCGCGCAGGGCACGGCGGCGATCTTGCGGAACACATCGGTCTTCATGGCCGGCACGTGCGCGCCGAGCCAGGACGAGGTGCCCAGGTAGAGGTGCGTGGCGTAGTCGTCCACGGCCGCGCCCACGGCGACGGCGGAGTTGTCCACCGCGCCGGCCACCACCACGGTATGCGGCTCCAGGCCCAGGGCCTGCGCGACCTCGGGCCGCAGCGGGCCCAGCACGTCGGTGGACTGCACGATCTCGGGCAACTGGCACGCCTCGATGCCCAGCTGCTTCAGCAGGCCCGCGTCGTAGCGGACGCGGTGGGGATCGCGGTTGTCGGTGACCCAGGCCGTGAGGATGGAGTCCTGCGTGGCGCACACGCGGCCGCACAGGCGCATGTTGAGGTAGTCCAGCGCGTTGAGGAATTTGTCGGTGCGCTCGTAGAGGTCGGGGCGCTCGTCGCGCACATAGGCGATGTGGCCGGCGATGTCGCGGCCGGTGCCGGAGGGGGCCCCGCCCGTCAGGCGCAGCCAGCGCCACAGCTTCAGCGGTGCGTAGCCCGCGATGTTGGCGAAGCGGCCCCGGGTGCGCCGGGCGGTGGCGGCGGCCCCGCGGGCATCGAGCCAGCTGATCGCCCGCCCGAGGGGCCGGCCGGCGCGGTCCACGCAGACGGTGACCTCGGTCTGGGTGGAGCAGCAGACGGCCACCACCTGCCGGCGCCGCGCCGCATCGGCCTGCAGCAGTTCGGCGGCGGCATCGAGCAGGGCCTGCCACCAGTGTTCCGGGTCCTGCTCGGCCTGCATGCCCTGCACGTGCAGGGCCACGGGGCGGAAGGACCAGGCATGCACGGCACCGTCCAGCGACACGAGGGCGCACTTGCAGCCGGAGGTGCCGAGATCGATGGCCAGGACCAGCCTTTGGGCGAGGGGCATGGGCATCCTCAGAACTTGCGCGAGACGGCGAGCACGAGGCGGTTGCCGTCGGCCGCGCGCAGCCGGTCGCCGTCCATCACCTGGAACATCTCGCGCACGCGGGTGCGCGGCATGACGTATTCGGCACTCCAGTCGAAGCCCCAGCGGCGGTGCAGGATGCCCACCGAGTAATCGGAGAAGTCCACCTCCTTGAAGTGCCGGATCTTCTGCGTGCCCGCGTGCAGTTTCAGCGTGGTCTGCGCATCCAGCGCGATGCGGTAGTCCAGGTCGAACAGCCAGCTGCCGCGCGAGTTCTGCTCGCCGCGGGCATAGCATTCCAGCGCGTGCGCCGGATCGGCCGATACCGCCAGGAGCTGGCCGCAGACGCCGCCGGTATCGGCGCCGCGGTAGGTCTTGGAGATCACGTTCAGGATGCGCCCTTCGAGCGCGCCCCAGCCGATCTCCAGCACCGCGTACGAGGTGTCGTAGCGGGTCGTGCGGAAGTCCGTGGGCGCCCCGGCATCGGCATCGATCCCATGCGGTGCGCTGAAGCGTGCGCCGGGGAAGAACTCCGTGGCCAGCCCGGCGCCGAAGTGCCAGCCGTCCGGATCGCCGAAGCGCCATCCGGCACCCAGCAGCAGGTTGTAGCCGTCGCTGCCCGTATAGGCCTTGCTGCTCACGGTGGAGAACTGTGCCTGCGCAACCAGACCGCTTTCATGGGCGACCTGCACGCTCAGCTGCGCGCCGGGCCGCATGACCGAATCCGAAATGCCGCGCGTGCGCTGGTCGCTGACGAGCTTCACCTCGGTCTCGACGGCATAGCTGGCAGTCTCGTCGGCCGGGGCGGCGGCAGCGGCGCCGCCGTACAGGGCGCCGAAGGCACCGAGGGCGGCGATGGGGAGCAGGGTGGAGCGCATGGAGGGCCTTTCTGGAGCGGGGCGGGGCAGGGCGTGGATGGGGGACGGGATGGGCGGGCCGTGTCAGTGCCGGCAGGCCGGCGCCGCGGGGATCTCGGCGACGCGCTGCAGCCGCTCGGTCTGGCCGAGCAGTTCGGTGCCCACGAACGCGCGCACCTGCAACTCGCCCGACTTCACGCGCAGCGCGCCCTTGTATTTGCGGCTGTCACGCGGGTCGTACACCCAGCCGTCGCGCCAGGCGTCGTTGTCGTAGCGCTCCAGGCGCGCGATCTGCGTGCCGCAGGTGTCGCGGGGCTGGCCGGCGTCCTTGTCCCAGACGACCTGCCCGCAGAGTGCGGAGGGCGCGTCGGAGCAGGGCTTGAACTCCAGCACCGCGTCCTTCTCCGCGGTCATCCACAGACCCTTGGCGTCATCGGGGGCCGCCCGGGCCGGCGACAGGAATGCCGACAGCAGGCCGGCGGCGAGGAGAAAGCGCGTGCGTGGCGTCATGGAAAGCTCCGTGTTTTTTGGTAGTTATGACTAGTTTATAGTGATGACTATATTTTTGACAGAAGTGTGAAGGCGGGGAAAACCCTAGGGATCCCCGGTCGAGGACTCTTGAAGGAGACATCCATGCGAACTGCCTTGGTCACTGGCGGCACGGGATACGTGGCCGGACATCTGGTGCAGCAATTGCTGCAGGAGGGCTGGCGTGTCCATGCGACCGTCCGGGACCCGTCCGACGCCCGCAAGATGCAGGTGCTGTCGGCCCTGGGCCAGGCCCATCCGGGCCGGCTGCATTGCTTCGCCGCGGACCTGCTGCAGGAGCGGTCCTTCGACGGCGCCATGCAGGGGTGCGACACCGTGTTCCATGTGGCGTCGCCCTTCCACCTGCCCGAGCGCATCCGGGACCCGCAGCGCCAGCTGATCGATCCGGCGCTCCAGGGAACGCGCAATGTGCTGGCGTCGGTGGACCGCACTTCCTGCGTGGAGCAGGTGGTGCTGACTTCGTCCATCGGTGCCATGTTCGGGGACTACTCCGGTGTGATGGACGCGCCCGGGCGCATGCTGACCGAAGACCGGTTCAACACCACCAGCACGCTGCACCACAACCCCTACCACTACTCGAAGGTGCTGGCCGAGCGGGAGGCATGGCGCATCGCCGGGGATCAGTCCCGCTGGCGCCTGGTGGCCCTGCATCCGGGCCTGGTGCTGGGGCCGCCGCTGGGTGGTGGATCGGTGTCGGGCAGCCTGTTCCTGCTGGACGAGCTCCTGCGGGGCGTGTTTTTCTATGGGGTGCCGGATTTCAGCTTCGCGACCGTGGATGTGCGGGACGTCGCCCGCGCGCACCTCGCCGCGGCGTCGAACGGGCAGGCCTCGGGCCGCTACATCGTGGCGGAGCGCACTATGGTGCGCTTCGCCGAGATGGCGCGCATGGTCAGGCCCGTGCACCCCCGGCCGTGGCTTCTTCCGCGGCACCAGCTGCCCGGCGGACTGGTGCGGCTGATCGGGCCGCTCTTCGGGCTGTCGCCGGCCTATGTGCGGGGGCACCTGGGCATCCGCTTCGAGCTGGACAACCGCAGGAGCCAGAGCGAACTGGGCCTGCGCTACCGGCCGATCGAGGAAACGCTGCAGGCCCACTGCGAGGCCTGGCTGGCGCAGCGCGGAGCGCGGCGGCCCTGACCCCCGGCGGTGTCAGCCCGCCAGCGCCCGGCGCTGGCGCACCGTGCCCAGCGCGAGCACGAGCACCGCCGCCGCGCCGAATGCGGCGCTCACCAGCGGAACGGCCTGCGCCTGCTCGCCCTCGACGAAGAACGATGCGACCAGCGGGCCGCATGCGATGCCGAACAGCTGGGCGGCGGGCACCAGCGAGGCCACGCGGCCGCTGGGGTCCACATCGAAAGCCAGGCGCATCTGGAACGGCGTGATGAACAGCCAGAGGAAGGCGAACAGGCCGCAGAGCAGGACGAAGGCCGTGGCGCCGCCGCCGGCCGTGGCCGGCACCGACAGGGCCACGGCCCCCAGCAACAGGGAGGCGGGCAGCAGCACCGCCGGTGCGCCCACGGTGCGCACGAGGGCCGACCCGCAACTGCCTCCGACGACCTGGATGCCCAGGCAGGCGGCGACCAGGGTCTGCACGCCCGTGGCCGAGAGGCCCGCATCCCTGCCCAGGGGTTCCACATAGGCCCAGAGCGCGCCCAGCGTGGACAGCTGCAGGAAGGCCGCGAGCAGGGGGACCGCGCGCGCGGGCGTCCAGGCGAAGCCGCCGTTGTCCGCCACCGGCAGGGGCTGCAGCGAACGGGGCAGCGCGGGCGCCAGCAGCGCCGGCAGGAGCAGCAGCGCGGCCAGCAGGCCGAATGCGCCCTGCCAGCCGTGGGCCGGGATGACCACGTGCGCCAGCAGCAGGCCGACGAGCGCCTGGGCCGCCGTCTGGGTGACGAAGAAAGCGCCCGCGATCCGGTCGGGCTGGGCGCTGCGCACGATCACCGCCGTGGTGCCCCAGACCAGGATGCCCTCTGCCAGGCCCGCCGCCCCGCGCACCAGGGCGAAGCCCGGGACGCCGCTGGCGTGCAGCGTGCCCCAGTCCAGCGCCGCGGCCGCCAGCGTGGCGCCGGCCGTTGCCAGGGGGAGGAGCCTGAGGGGCAGCATCTGGTCGCCGAGCAGCACGCCCAGCGCCAGGGCGACGATCTCCGCCATGGCCACCGCGCCCAGGCCGTCGAGGCCGAGGCGCCCGGCCTCCAGCAGCTCCCCGAGCAGGATGGGCTGCAGCCCCAGGGTCAGCAGCGCGAGCGATCCGACGCCCAGGGCCGACAGCAGGGCGACGGGGCGGATCTCTTGCTTGATGCAGGTCATGGGGGCATCCAAAAATATAGTGATTGCTATCGTATAGTCAGTGGGCCTGGAATGCCATCCGCGATACCCTGGGAGAATCCCGAACCGACATGACCAAAACCGCCGCCTCCCGGCCCCGCCGGCCCCAGCCCGACCTGGCCACCAAGGTGCAGCCCGCGCAGCAGCGCGCGGCCGACACGTTCGAGCGCATCCTCGAAGCCGCCGCGCAGACCCTCGACGAGGTGGGCATCGAGCGGCTGTCCACCAACCTGGTGTGCGAGCGGGCGGGCCTGACGCCCCCGGCCCTCTACCGCTACTTCCCCAACAAGTACGCGCTGCTGTCCGAGCTGGGCCAGCGCCTGATGCAGCGCCAGAACGACTGCGTGGGGCGCTGGATCGGCGCGGAGGTGTTCTCGCACGGCGAGCAGGCCCTGGCGAGCGCGCTGGAAGGGCTGTTGCTGGACACCTACGAGGTCACGCGCAGCACCCCCGCCGGGGTGTGGATCATGCGCGCCATGCGCGCCGTGCCCGCGCTGCAGCAGGTGCGGCTCGCCTCCCACGCCGAGGTGACGCAGGCGCAGACGGAGCTGCTCGCGCAGGTGCTGCCCGGGACGGACCGCGGCGAGTTGCGCCTGGCCAGCCGTGTGGTGGTGGAGATGATCTATGCCGCCGTGGAGATGCTGTTCGACGAGGCGCTGGACCCGAAGGCCGTGGCGCGCACCGTGGCCGCCATGCTGGCGAGCCAGCTGGGGCGCACGGCGCAGACCGCGCCCCCGGTGCCTGCCGCGGCCGCCCGGCCTGCGCGCAAACGCACGCGCTGACCGCCGCCGGTACGGCGGCTACATCGCCCAGATGCGCGGCAGCCGGGCCGGCAGGCCCCACAGGTGCGTGCGCCAGGCGCCCCAGGCCTGCCGCAGCAGTTCCATGGCCGGCTCCACCACGGGCGCCAGCACGCGCACTACCACCACCTGCGGGTGCGGGCTGGTCGCGCCCGCGGTGTCCCGCAGCGCATGGGCATCGATCACGGCGCGGGCCGCGTCCAGGGCCGCCTCCCGGCGCTCCCGCGGCAGCGCCTCGCCGGCCACGAAAAACACCGAGGCCAGGCAGCGGTGCCCGGCCAGCCCGAGGCGGCCGTCCATGAGCAGCGCGTCGGCGGCGTCGATGGTGCCGCGTTCCAGCCAGATGCCGGGCACTTCGATGTGCTGGGTGAAGCGTCCTTCGGCGAAGGGCTGGCCGGAGTGCGGCAGGCCCAGCGCCGTCACGTCCCAGGCGATGCATTCGGCTCCCGGCGCGAGCGTGAGGGTGAGCCGGTTCTCGGCCTGGCAGGCGCTGTAGCACAGCGCCTCCAGCGGCAGCCATTCGAGGCGCGCGCCGGCGGCCAGCGTGGCCTGCGTGCGCTGCAGTGCGGGAGCGCCGGTGGAGCGGTAGAAGCGCGTGGCGCCCGGCGTGGTCACGAGGCCGTGGGCCCCCGGCGCGACCGTGGCCGCGATGTCCAGCGTGTCGCCGCCCACCAGCCCGCCCGGCGGATGCACAAGCACGTTGTGGCAGATGCCGTCGCCTTCGGGGTAGAGGCTCTGCAGGATGCGCAGCGGGCCGTCGTGGAGGAAGCGGGCCACGGTGCGCGGGCCTTCCCGCCGGTAGTCCAGTTGCAGGCGGGCGTGCCAGGTCATCGGTCGTGGTTGCCTTGCGGTCGTTGCATGGGGTGGGTGGAGCGAGCGCCGCATGATAGCGGCGGGCCCGGGCGTCACGCCTTCCAGGCGCCCTCGTGCGATGCGGAGGCTTCGGCGACCAGCGCGGGCCCGATGCAGTCGATCGGGTGCGGCGAGGCGGCGAAGACGTCGCGGCAGGAGAGCTCCGCGTCGCGCTGGTCCTGCCGCTCGCCGCGAAAGCCCCGCAGGCGCACCGCGTCGATGCCGTACACCACGCGGCCGATGTTGGCCCAGAAGATGGCGCCCGCGCACATCACGCAGGGTTCGCCAGACGAGTACAGCGTGGCGCGGGCCAGGACTTCGCGCGCATGCCGCGGGCTCGCCACGCGGATGGCGGAGGTTTCCGCGTGCGCCGTGCAGTCGCCGGTTTCTCCGTTGGCGTTCCAGGCCTCCGCGAGCACCGTGCCGTCGTCGCCGACGATCACCGCGCCGAACGGCCGGTTGCCGCGCGCGCGGGCCTTGTCCGCCAGGGCGATGGCCTGACGCAGGTAGCGGCCGTCGCGTTCGTCCAGCGGCACTTCCGCGGGCAGGGGCAGGGCGCTCATGCGGCGCCTTTCGGGCCCGCGGGCAGGAAGCCGGGGTTGAAAACCCGCTCGGGCGCGGGCTTCGCGGCCAGCTGGAACACGGTGGCCACCTCGTCGATCTGGCGTCCGAGCACAGCGGGCTGCACGTGGCCCAGGGCCTGGGCGGGCAGGTCCGGCGGCGCCAGATACTGCCGGGTGATGGACCAGCGTTCGCGTTCCACCTCCATGTTGAGGATGGGCTCGCGCGCCTTGATGGCCGCCAGCGCCGCATCGGGGTTCGCGAGGGTTTCGCGCAGCGCCCGCTGGCTGGCGCGCAGGAAGCCGCGCGCCGCCTCGGGCTTTTCCTGCAGCAGCCGGCCCGCCAGCAGGGCGTTGCCGTACAGGTGCAGCCCGGCCTTGCCGTATTCGAGCACGGCGAGGTCCCTGGGTGGCATGCGCGCGAACAGCGACACGGCGGAGTCGTGGAAATACGTGGCGGCATCGACATCGCCGCGCACCATCACGTTGTCGCGGGCGCTGAAGTCGGTGGTCACCCACTCGAAGAGGTCGGGGCCGGTCTTGAGCGCGCGCGCCACCATGGGCCAGCAGCGGCGCGTGGATTCCACCGCCGCCGCTGCCACGCGCTTGCCCTTGAGCGAGAGGAAGTCGGTGGTGATGCCGCGGTCCTTGCGGCCGATGATGACGAAGGGCGCGCGCTGGTAGTACTGGTAGATGGCCTGCACCGGCGTGCCGGGGTTCTGGGCCTGGAATTCGACCAGGGAGCTGAGGTCTCCCAGTCCCAGGTCGTAGGCGCCGCTGGCCACGCGCGTGATGGACGCCACGGAGCCCGAGCCCACGTCGATGCTCACGTCCAGTCCCTCTTCCCTGTAGTAGCCCTTGGCGAGCGCGAGGAAGAAGGGCGAGGTCTGGCTGGTGACGCGGAAGTCGAGCGTGAACTTCAGCGGAACGAGCGTGCCCTGTGCATGGACGAAGGGCGCGAACGGAGCGCCCAGCGCGGCGGTGGTGGCGAGGGAGCGTGAAAGAAACTGGCGTCGTTGCATGGCCGTGCCTCGGTGGTCATTGCGAAAGGGTCGGTGCGCCGTGCGCCGTGCACCGCGCGCGAAGGCACGGCGCACCGCCGGGCAGGACCGGTGCGGATCGAGCAATTTCCGGGCGGCGGCGAAGGGGTGGCCCCGCCGTGCTGAACGCTTCTACTCGCCGGCGGCAATGCATGAAGCGTGCCCATGGTGACGCCGCCCGCACGGCGTGCGCGGATGCCGGGGGGGATGGTGCCGCCCGGTGCACCGGCGGCGTGCGGCCTGCCCGCATTCCTCGTTCTGGTGCGCGCTGTCACCGCCGCGGGGCAGGCTGTGCCCCTGTGCGGCAGGGGGCACGGCGGTTTGGCCTGGCCCGCGGATTGCATCCGGCCCTGGCGAGAGTAGAAGCGTTCAGCAGGGCCGCCACCCGGTTTGCCGGGAGGGTGGCCGGCGGGTCATTGCTCTTGAAGCCGGAACCGGCACCGTGCCCGGCACGGGGCCGGCGCCTTTCCCACTTCAAGGGCCTGCGCCGCGTGCGCCATGGATGGTGACCATGGGCGTGCGTCCATGGCCCTTGCATGCTGCAACGACAAGGAAACCACCATGACTTCTGCCACCATCCCCGGCACGGCGACCGACCACTCCGGCGTCCAGGAGGAGCTTTCCCGCGAAGCCCGCATGGGCGGCCTGGGCGAGGAGACGCGCGAGCGCGAGGTGCGCTGCATCGACATCTCGGATTTCGACCGCCGCAAGGAAGAGATCGCCGAACAGCTCTGGAGCGCGTCGGTCGATATCGGCTTCTTCCAGGTGTCCCACCACGGCATTCCCATCGAGGACATCCGCGCGGCCTTCGCGCGGGCCGAGGCCTTCTTCGCGCTGCCGCGCGAGACCAAGGCGCAGTGGCCGCTCGCGCGCAACGCGGGCTGGGAGCACAAGGCGCAGATCCGCCCCTCCACCCGCACGCCGGACCAGAAGGAGTCCTACCAGGTCACGCGCCCGCGCATGGAAGGCCTCTGGCCGACGGAGCAGGAACTGCCGGGCTTCCGCGCAGCGACGCTGGCCTTCGAGCGCCAGTGCTGGGAGGTCGGCATGCGCCTGCTGTCGTGCTTCGCGTGGAAGCTGGGGTTCGACGACGCGTTCTTCACCCGCGCGCACGATCCGTCCGTGCCCGCTTACCAGAGCACGCTGCGCATGCTGCATTACTTCGCGGTGGATCCAGCGCTGAAGGATGAACTGGGCCTGTGGCGCGCGGGCGCGCACACCGACTTCGACTGCCTGACGCTGCTGTTCCAGAAGCCGGGGCAGGGCGGACTGCAGGTGCTGCCGGGCAAGGAGATGGAGGGCCGCCGCTGGACGCCCGTGGAGCCTGCGGAAGGCGTGATCACCTGCAACATCGGCGACATGCTCACGCGCTGGAGCGACGACGTGCTGCCCAGCAACTTCCACCGGGTGCGCAATCCGCTGCCGCACGAATACCAGGGAGCGCGCTACAGCCTGGCGTTCTTCTGCCAGGCCAACGAGGATGCGGTGATCGCGGGCCCCGCCGGCACGCATCCGCCGATCACGGCGGGCGAGTACCTGAAGCAGCGCATCAGCGCGAACTTCTCCAACCGCTACTGACGGCAGCGCGGGTCAGCGCGCGCCCCGCTGGGGCGGGCGCGGGCCGCCGCGGCCTTCGATGTGCCGGAAGGTGAGACGGCCCTTGTTGAGGTCATAGGGGGACAACTCCAGCGACACGCGGTCGCCGGCGAGCACGCGGATGCGGTGCTTGCGCATCTTGCCGCCCGCATAGGCGATGAGCTGGTGCCCGTTGTCCAGGGTCACGCGGAAGCGGGAATCGGGGAGGACTTCCTCCACTTTGCCTTGCATTTCGATCAGGTCTTCTTTGGACACGGAACTCCTTCGGATGGTGGGAAAGAAAGGGATGGATGGATGCGGGCCGTGCGTCAGGCCGCGCCGTGCAGAGCGATGTGCCGGCCCTGGTCGATGGCATAGAGCGAGGCCAGGGCATCGCTGTCGAACTGCGGCAGGAAGCGGAAGACGCGGTCGTGCATGCCGCGGCGGACGGAGACGGAGGCGGTGTAGCGGCCCGACTCGATGCGCCGGATGAGCGGCGTGACGAGGTAGCGGCCCACTGCCAGGGCGACTGGTGTGTGCATGTCGGAACGAGAAAAAGCGGGCGTGCGGCGTGCGCACGCGGGGAAACACAGGACGCCGGTGGAGGCCGGGCGCGGCCGGATGGGAGGCCGGCGGCGTGGAAGCAGGTGGCGGAAGCCGCCAGGGGCGACGCGGGCCGGGAGTCCGGAACGGAGCGCGTCGTGAAAAAAGGAAGGAGCTTGCCGGAAGGAAGGCGGGCCGTGGTGGGCCCTGTGCGGCGGGGCATGCGGGACGATGCGTGCGCCGTGGGCCCCGGCAAGGCAGGCATGTCGCCAGGGCGGGGCACAGTGTAGCGCATGCGCGCCGGCCCGTGCGCGGCAATGGCCATGTGTTGCTTGCTGGCAATGGGCCATCACGCCTGCATGCTGCCGTGCTAGCCTGTGCCTTGATTTTTCAACCGAAGGTACGTTGCATGGCTACCGCGTCCACTTCCACCGCCCGGCTGGGCGAACTGCGCGAGGCATTGCCCCGCATCGACCGGTTGTTGCGCAGCAACCAGGCGGGCCAGATCGGCGAGGACGTGATCGACGAACTCGTTCAATGCGCCTGGATGGAGTGGAACGCGGGCGCGCTGCGCCTGACGGCCACGGGCCAGAACATCTGCCGGCAGATGCAGGCCCGCTGACCGCGGCGCGCGCAAACGTTTGCGCTTTTCCGCGGCGCCGTGGCCGCCGTCACTCCGGCAGCGCCGCGCGCCAGGGCGCCATCCATTCCAGCCCCGCGCGGGTGCCGCCGGCTTCCGTGCCGCGCGCGGGCCGGTATTCGCAGCCGATCCAGCCGGCGTATCCCAGCGCATCCACGAGCCGGAAAAGATAGGGGTAGTGCAGCTCGCCCACGTCGGGCTCGTGGCGTTCCGGCACGCCGGCGATCTGCAGGTGGCCCACGCGGCCCGTGGGCAGGTAGCGGCGCAGCTTCGTGGCCACGTCGCCTTCGGCCACCTGGCAGTGGTAGAGGTCCATCTGCACCTGCACGTGCGGGCTGCCGAACGCTTCGACCCAGGCGTGCGCCGCGTCCTGCCGCTGCAGGAAATAGCCGGGCATGTCGCGGCCGTTGATGGGCTCGATCATCAGCGTGATGCCGTGCGGGGCCGCCACGGCCGCCGCGCCGCGCAGGTTGGCGGCGTAGGTGGCGTGCAGGGCCGCGGGGTCCGCGCCTTCGGGCGCGATGCCGGCCATCACGTGGATGCGCGGGCAGGCCAGGGCCCGGGCGTAGGCGATGGCCTGCGCGATGCCGTCGCGGAACTCCGCCTCCCGGCCCGGCAGGCAGGCCAGGCCGCGTTCGCCGGCCTCCCAATCGCCCGGCGGGGCGTTGAACAGCACCTGCTGCAGCCCATGGCGGTGCAGCAGGGTGGCCAGCCGGCCGGCCGGATGGGCATAGGGGAACAGGTACTCGACCCCCCGGAAGCCATCGCGGGCCGCGGCGGCGAAGCGGTCGGTGAACTCCATCTCCGGATAGAGCATGGACAGGTTGGCGGCGAAGCGGGGCATGGCGGCGGGGCTGGACGGCGTTGCGCCATTGTGCCGGGCCGCCTCCTTCCCGTTGCCCGGTGCTACTGCTCGGCGTAGTGGTAGGTCAGGCCGCCGTCCACGAAGTGGGTGCCGCCCGTGATGTAGCGGGCCTCGTCTCCCGCCAGGAAGGCCACCAGCCCGGCCACGTCCTCGGGCTGGCCCATGCGGCCCAGGGGAATCTGCGCATTGAGAGCGCGCATCTGCTCCGGGTTGTCCATCAGCTGCGCATTGATCGGGGTGGCGATGGCGCCCGGCGCGACGTTGTTGATGCGGATGCCCAGCGGGGCGAGCTCGCTCGCGAGGTTGCGCGCCAGCATGCGCAGCGCGCCCTTGCTCGCGCAGTACGAGGCGAAATGCGGGAAGGCGATCTCCTCGTGCACCGAGCTGATGTTGACGATGGCGCCCCCGTCCTTGCGCGTGCGCAGGTGCCGCACGAAGGCCTGCGTGGCGAAGAACAGGCCCTTCACGTTGGTGTCCATCACGAGGTCGTAGTCTTCCTCGGTCACGTCCCAGAAATCGGCGCGGCGTTCCACGCCCGCGTTGTTCACCAGGATGTCCAGCCCGCCGAGCGCCTGCGCGGCCTCGTTCACCAGCCGGCCCGCCTCGGCCGCGCCGCGGCTCAGGTCCGCGGCCACGTACACCGCGCGGCGCCCGAGCGCCGCGATGCACTCGATGAGCCCGCCGGGCGCACCGTCCGGATTGCGGCCGTTGAGAACGACGTCGGCACCGTCCTGCGCGAGCCGCAGCGCGATGGCGGCGCCAATGCCCTGTGTGCTGCCGGTGACGAGGGCCTTGCGGCCTGCGAGGCGTCCTGTGACCATGGGGGGGTGCCTTTCCTGAAGAGCCGATGGATATCCCGCCACTGTAGGGATGGCGCAAGCGCCTCCGCGTAGTCCGGCGCCCCGGCCCCGCGTGCGCCGGCAATGCCTGCCACCCCGCGCGCACTGCGGAGTCGGGTTTCTGCGGATTGATTCGCACCTCCGGTGGGCGCAGTGGTGGCGGGCCGACAGGATGGGCCCATGTCCCTGCTCGGCAAACTCACCCGCTGTTTCGGTATCTCCCGGGTCACCTTCGATACTCCGGCGGGGCAGGCGCAGCAGATGCCGTCGCTGGCCAGCACCGCCGTGCGGCCGCTGGATGCACCGGCCAGACGGCCGCTGCGCCAGCCGAGGGCGGATTCCGCCCGCCCTCCGCGCGGCGCGGTGCCGGCCGCTGCCGCCCATGCCGCCAATGCCGCCCGGGGCGGTACGGCGGGCGCGCCGGGCGGCACGGCACGCACCGGCAGCGCAGGCAGCACGGCGTCCCATGTCCTGCTCGATGCGATGGAGCAGGCGCAGCCCGACATGTCCCGGTGCGTCCGCTCGCTGTTCAACCGCACGGCCCGCCGCTTCGGCGTGGCGGCGGACCTCGCCGACGCCCTGTCGCAAGTGGATGTGTCGCGCATGGCGCCGATTCCGGGCCTGCCGGGAGCGCCGCGCGTGCTGCTGGCCCAGGCGATCGCCGCGGCCACCGGAGGAGATGCCGCCAGGGCCCTGGAAGCACTCGCCGTGCTGCAGGAGATGGACCCGGCCCGCGAGGTGGCGACGGCCTGGCGGCAGCGGCAGGCCGGCGCTTGCGAAGGCGAGACCGGATCGGTGTATGGAACGCCCGCGGAATCCCCGGAGGGCAGCGAGGATGGCTTGGAATACGGGACGGCCCGGCCCTCCCTGGAGGCCGATGGGCCGGACCTCTCCACGCAGCGGCAGTCCTCCGCCAGCGTGGAGGCGGAGGGGATGGCCCGCGCTATCGCGGCCAGGCAGGCAGCATGGAGGACGGCCGCCGCGCTGGCCGCCACGCCCATGGGGCAGGACGTGCTGCAGGCCGTGGTCGCCGTTCCGGTGGAGGCCGCGCAGCGGCAGGATTTCGCGCTATTGCTGAAGGCGGCGGCCGCCTTGCCGCAGACCTTGCCGCGGACCCTGCCGGAGACCGCCGAGGGGCTGGCCGGGGGACGGATCGAAAGTGTGGACCCCGCCGCGCTGCTGGCCCGGGCCGGGGCACAGGACTGCCTGCCGGGCCGGGCGATCGCCTGCGCTGCCGCCCGGATGGCCGGCGATGTGCAGGCTGCCCAGCCCCACCGGTGGGCGCTGGCGGCCGTGCGCAACGACCTGTTCGAGACCGGGCCCGGATCGGACTTTGCCGCGATCGATGCGCGCCTCGTGAAAACCGGGCGCTGGATCGAGCGGGCCGCGCCGCAGCGGGGCAGGCTGCTGCGCAACCCCCTGGTCGGCAAGACACCTTTCACGGCCTTGCGGCATGGCACGCAGGGCGTGGAGCGCGGGCCGGCCATCGCGCGCCACCGCCGGGCCCGCGAAGCCGCGCTGCGCGACGCCGCCGAGGGCCTGCGGGCGCACCTGTCCGATGCGGCCCTGCGCATGCGCACGCCGGGCCCCGGGCAGGTGCCCGAGGCGCTGCTGCGGGCCGCGGTCCTGGCGCACTGCCTGCAGGCTCCGGCACCGGAGCCGCTCGAGCGGGAGGGCTTCGATGCGGAGGCCCGCGGCGACATCGCCGCGCGCCTCGCCGGCATGCTGTCGCCAGGCCTGGACGCGGACGGACGGGCCGGCCTCGCCCACCGGCTGGCCGGTGCGCCTGCGCTGCAGGCGCTGGCCGCGCTGCGCCTGGATGAGCGGACCATGGGGCAGTGGCTCGACGAGGCCCGTGCGGTGGCGGGCGCCGCCACGCAAGCGGCCGGGGACGGGCCGGAGGATCTGCGTGCCGTCTCCGCGGCGCTGGCGCGGGCGCGCGAGGAAGTGGTGGGGCGCGACACCCGCGTGCCGGAGGTCGATCGCGAAACCGTGCGCACGGCGCTCAAGGAGATCATCGCCCGCCTCGAAGGATCGAGCCGCCTGCGGCTCAGCAGCGGCGGCCTCGTGGGCGTGGGGCTGCGGCAGATCACGTCGTCGGTCAGTGCGATCGCGAGCGCCTTCTTCCTGCGCGGCCGGGTCGATGCCAGGGCGCAGCGCGGCCGGCAGGCCGTCTTCGAGATCGCGATGCCGCCCTACGACATGGAGATCGTGCTCGGCACCCAGCGCCAGGCGGCCCGGCAGGTGGGCGTCGGTGCCTTCGTGGGGCCGGACATCGGCCTTGCCAAGGCGGGCGTCAACGTGGACACCGTGCTCTACGGCCGCGATCGCGCCGATGTGAGCGGCATTTCGCTGCGCCTGCCGCGCGTCGGCCGGCTCGTCCCGGAGCTGCGGGCCGAGTTCTCTGCCCTGGTGGATGCGCTGCTGGACGGATGCCACGGCGGCGCGCAACCGGCCGACGGGGCGCCGCTGCTGCAGCGCCTGCTGCAGGCGTTTCCCGAGCTCACGGTGAACCGCATCGGCCGGGCCGGCGACGGCCGGCGGCGGCATGCGCTGGGCGTGGACGCCGCGGCCTCGGCCGGCCGCTGGGGTGCCAAGCTCAGCGGCAGCGTCGGCGGGTTCGTCGAGGCCCAGCGCAACGTCACGAAGCACTATGCCGACGCGACGGGCCACATGCGTGTCGAGCGCTCGATCGAAGGGCACCTCGCCAAGGCCGGGGTGGCGGCCAGGGTGTCCGCCGGCTTCGGCACGGCGCTCGCGTCGGCCACCGCCGCGTCCGGCGGCGTGGACCTTTCGGTCGCGGCGCTCCAGGCCGGCGCGGCCGTGGAGAATGTCTTCTCCGGCCTGTCGCTCCGCCGGGAGGCCGTCTATGAAGCGGGGCGCCTGCATCCGCTCTCGTTCGTGGAAACCGAATACCAGAACGTGGAGGCGTTCCTCGATGCGATGGGGCCGCAGGCCGCGGACTGGGTCGATGCCGGCATCGAACGGCCCCGGCTGGATGCGCTGCTGCAGGCGGTCCGGCAGCATGCGGCGCCGATCCACAGCTTCGCGGCACGCTGTACGGTAACGCCCGCCATGCGCCAGCGGGACGATGCCTACCGCTCGGCCCTGCAGCTCTGCGCCCAGCACCCGGGCGGCCTGCCGGGCGCGGCGCAGGCGCTGGCCGCCCGGATCGAATCCCAGTGGGCGGACCCGGCCGCCGTGCAGCCCTATTCGCTGCGCTCCTATGAGCGCCACATGGTCCAGCGCACGCGCGGCATCGATCTGGTGGTGCAGTGGGCCAGCCTGGAAGCAGCCGAGGCGTCGCACATCGACAACCGGATCGACGTGCCGGCCCCGCGGCCTGCGCCAGCGCAGGCACAGGCGCCTACCCGCCCGGAGGGTCGTCCGCCAGCAATTGCTCCAGGCGCCGCGGGTAGTGGTTGAGGAAGTCCCGCGTCACCTCGAAATGCTCGGTGTCCTCGAAGGCCACTTCGCTCACGCCCGTGCCGTCGAACAGGATGATCTTCGCGTGCGGGTATGACAGCAGGATCGGCGAGTGCGTGGCGATGACCAACTGCGAATGGTCCTCGACCAGCTGGTGGATGGCGCACAGCGCCGCCAGCTGGCGGTTGGGCGACAGGGCGGCCTCGGGTTCGTCGAGGAAGTAGATGCCGTTGCCGCGCAGCTTCTGCGTCAGCACGCTCATGAACGATTCGCCGTGCGACTGGGCGTGCAGCTTCCTGTGGCCGTAGCCGTTGGGGCCGGGCATGTCGTCCATGTAGGTCGCCACGTTGAAGAAGCTCTCGGCCCGCAGGAAGTAGCCGTCTTTCGGGATGGGCGCGATGCGGGCCAGCCGCAGGTCGCCGTGCAGCGGCGAGACGGAAGCCTGCTGGAGCGTCGTCTGCAGCCGCACGGACCGGGTGCCGCCTTCCTGCCCGAATCCCATGCCGAGGGCCAGCGCTTCCAGCACGGTGGATTTGCCCGCGCCGTTCTCGCCCACGAAGAAAGTGACATTGGGGTGGAAGTCGATCTGGTCTATTTGCGCGACGGCCGGAATGCTGTAGGGGTAGGTGCTCTCGTCGATGTCGGCCTCGGGCCGGAAGCTGGCGCGCAGCAGGTGGGGCTGGGTGCGGCGGGGCATGGGCAGCGGCTTGGACGGTAGTGGGCGTAACGCCTGCCATCCTATGCCAACTCCGTGCGCAGCCCGCGAGCCCTCACTCCCCCTGGGTTCCCCGCCGCGCCCAGCCCGTGGTGTGCTTCTCCAGCACGCTGAAAAGCTCGTACATCACCATCGCCATCGCGCCCACCACCATCAGGCCGGCGAAGGCCAGGCCCATCTGCATCGACGAGCCTGCCGAGATCAGCAGGTAGCCGATGCCCTCGTTGGCGGCGGTCATCTCGCTCACCGTGGTGCCCACGAACGCGAGCGTGATGGCGACCTTGAGCGAGCCGTAGAAGTAGGGCAGCGAGCGCGGCAGGCCGACCTTGGTGAGCACGTCCCAGCGCTTGGCGCCCAGCACGCGCAGCACGTCCTCCAGCTCCGGCTCCAGGGTGGCGAGGCCCGTGGCGATGTTCACCATGATCGGGAAGAAGCTGATCAGGAAGGCCGTGAGGATGGCCGGCCCCGCACCGATGCCGAACCACACCACGAGGATGGGCACGAACGCGGCCTTGGGCAGGGCGTTGAAGGCGGTCATGAGCGGGTAGATGGCGGCGTAGGCGAGGCGCGAGGAGCCGATCACGAAACCCAGCAGCACGCCCACCACGATGGCGATGCCGAAGCCCGCCATGGTGACCCAGAAGGTGCGCCACGCGTGGCCCGCGATGATCCACTTGAACTCCACCAGCTGGTTCCAGATGGCCAGCGGGCTGGGGAAGATGAATTCCGAGACGCCCAGGCCCGAGCAGACGACCTGCCAGAGCACGATCACCGCGAAGAGCAGGACCCAGGGCGACCAGCGCTCGACGCGCTTGCGATGCTGTGCGTTCATTGCGTGATCTCCCCGCCGGTCTTGCGCAGCGCCCCGATGTGGCCGCGCAGCTCCAGCACGATGTCGGTGAATTCCTTGGTGTAGGTGAGCTCCAGGTCGCGCGGCCTGGGCAGCTCGATGTCGCGGCGCACGACGAAGCGGCCCGGGCTCTTGCTCATCACATAGATCGTGTCCGCGAGGAACACGCTCTCGCGCAGGTCGTGCGTGACGAGGATGACGTTGAATTGCTGCTCGGCCTGCAGGTCGCGCAGGATGCACCAGAGCTCCTCGCGCGTGAACGCGTCCAGCGCGCCGAAGGGCTCGTCGAGCAGCAGCATCTGCGGCTCGTGGATGAGCGCGCGGCAGATGCTGGCGCGCTGCTGCATGCCGCCCGAGAGCTGCCAGGGGTACTTGTCCTCGTAGCCCGCCAGGCCCACTTTCTGGAGCAGGGAGCGTGCGCGTGCCTCGTACTCCTTGCGGCGGGCCTTGAACTGCGAACGGTGCGGCTCGACGATCTCCAGCGGCAGCAGCACGTTGGCGACCGTGGTGCGCCAGGGCAGCAGCGAAGGCGCCTGGAAGGCCATGCCCGAGATCTTCAGCGGCCCGGTCACCGGCTCGCCGGCGATGCGGATCTTGCCCATGGAGGGCATGCGCAGGCCGGTGGCCAGCTTCATGAAGGTGGACTTGCCGCAGCCCGACGGCCCGACGATCGCGATGAATTCGCCGCGCCGCACCTGCAGGTCGATGGCCTCCACCGCGAAGTGGTTGGCGCGCAGCAGCTCTTCGTTGTAGGCGAGCCAGACGTCGCGGAAGTCCACGAAATAGGTTTCTGTGGCCTGCATGGAAAACATCCTGGAAGGGAGGGGAGGTGTGCCGCAGTCCGGCGGCGGAAGGCGGCGGCGGACACCCTCCCTCCACGCGGCCGCGTGGAAGGGCAGGGGTGCCGGGGCGGGCCGGGCGGGAGGGCCTACTTCTTCGGCAGGATGTTCAGCTCGGCGGCCGCCGGCAGGAAGCTGCCGTTCCACACGGTGGCGGGATCGACGCGCGTCTTGGTGTTGTAGGCGTCGGACACCTGCGAGGCCATCAGCGCGAGCCGCTGGGGCTTCACCTGGCCGAAGCCTTCGGCGCGCGCATCCGGGCTGTTGATCACCGTGTCGATGGCCAGTTGCAGCCGGCGCGTCTCGAGCGCGGTGTTCACGATGCCGTCGCGTTCCTTCACGTAGGCGATGGCGGCGCCGGGGTTGGCGATCACTTCCTTCGCGCCGCGGGCGAAGGCCTTCAGGAAGGCCTTCACCGCCTCGGGGTTCTCCTTGAGGATCTTCGGGCTCGCGATGATGGCGTTGCCGTAGAGCTTCACGCCGTAGTCGGCATAGGGCAGCACGACCACGTCCGACGCCTTGGCGCCGCGCGCCTCCAGGTTCAGCAGGGAGGTGAAGGTGAACCCGGTGATGGCGTCCACGTCGCCGCGCACGAGCATGGTCTCGCGCAGCGGCGGGTCCATGGCTGTCCATTGCACGCCGGCGATCTGGTTGGCCTTGGCGAAGATCGGGAAGCCGCGGCGCCCGGCGTCGAACACCGGCGCGCCGAGCTTCCTGCCGTTCAGGTCGGCGGGCTTGGTGATGCCGCTTTTCTTCAGCGCCATGACCGAGGCGGGCGTGTTGTTGTACACCATCATCACGGCCACGGGCTTGTTCTGCGCGTCGGGGTTGTTGCCGTGGAATTCCATCACCGCGGCCAGGTCGGCAAAGCCGATGTCGTACGAGCCCGAGGCCACGCGCTGCACGGCGCCGCCCGAGCCGTTGCCGGCGTCCACCGTCACGTTCAGGCCCGCTTCCTTGAAGTAGCCTTTGGTCGTCGGCAGCAGGAAGAAGGCCGCGGGCCCCTCGAAGCGCCAGTCGAGCTGGAACTTGATGGGGGTGGGCGCGCCGGACTGGGCCTGCGCGGCGGGCACCAGCAGGCCCGACGCGGCGAGCAGCAGGGCGGACTGCAGGAAGGAACGCTTGGTCATGGGGTCTCCATTCGTGTCGATCGATACCGGGGGTATCAGCAAGATCGATGCCTGTCCGCCGCCGGCTGCAGGGCGCAGTATGCACGGATTGCACCAGCATGGTGCATGCTTCGTGCCTGCCAGGGAGTCAGCGGTGTTCCCAGAAGCCGCGGTGCGCGGCGACGAGCGCATCGCGCAGTTCGGGGACAGGGCCGGTCACCTCCACCGGGCGCTGGCCGCGCGCGAACACCTCGCGGCAGGGCAGGTCCAGCGTGGGGTTCTCGGGGTGGTCGCCCGTGATAGCGCGCAGCGCCGTCTCCTCGGCGCCGTACAGCACGCGCCCGATGCCGGCCCAGTAGATGGTGCCGGCGCACATGGCGCAGGGCTCGAAGGTGGTGACGAGGGTGCAGCCGCGCAGCAGGTCGGCGGGCCAGCGCGCCGCCGCCTCGCGCGCGAGCGTGGACTCGGCATGGTTCACCGTGTCGATATTGCCCTGCTCGGCCAGCACGGTATCGCCGTCCGGCGCGACCAGCAGCGCACCGAAGGGATGGCGCCCGGCGTCCATCGCGCGGCGCGCGACCGCATCGGCCCGCAGCAGGTGGCGGGCGATGCGCTCCGGCGTCAGCGGGGCTGCGGCAGGGGAAAGAGAATGGAACGGGGAAGGGGGTACGGGATCGGCCATGGCGCAGGCCGCATGCAAGCCGCGTACCGGTGGCCGTCCCGCTGCCCGGGTGGCGGGCTGCGGGACGGGCGCTTCAGCGCTGGGCCTTGGAGGCCACGGCGTTGGCGGCGGCCAGTGCCGTCATGTTGACCACGCGGCGCACGGTGGAGGAGGGCGTGAGCACGTGGGCCGAGGCGGCGGCGCCCAGCAGGATCGGGCCGATGGTGGTGCCGTGGCTGCCGGTGGTCTTGAGCACGTTGAACAGGATGTTCGCCGCGTCGAGGTTCGGGCAGATCAGCACGTTGGCCGAGCCGGTGAGCGTGCCGTCCTCCAGCGCGGTCTGGCGGATCTTCTCCGACAGGGCCGCGTCGCCGTGCAGCTCGCCATCGCTCTCGATGTGGGGCGCGGCCTTCGCGAACAGGTCGCGCGCCGCGCGCATCTTGCGGGCCGAGGGGCGCGTGGACGAGCCGTAGTTGGAGTGCGAGAGGAACGCGACCTTGGGCGGCAGGCCGAAGCGCTGCACTTCCTCGGCCGCCATCTGCGCGATGTGCGCGAGCTGCTCGGCGCTCGGGTCCTCGTGGATGTAGGTGTCGGCGATGAACAGCGTGTGCTGGTCCAGCGTGAGGGCGTTCACCGTCGCGAGGCCGGCGGCGCCGTCCTTCAGGCCGATCACCGTGCGCACGTGCTCCAGGTGGTGGTCGAAGCGTCCGACCAGGCCGCACAGCAGCGCGTCCGCATCGCCCAGTCGCACCATCAGCGCGCCGATGAGCGTGTTGGAGCGGCGCACGGCGGCCTTGGCGGCCTCGGGCGTGATGCCGTCGCGGCCCATCAGGCGGTGGTAGGCCTCCCAGTACTGGCGGAAGCGCGGATCGTCCTCGGGGTTGCAGACTTCCACGTCCTTGCCGAGCTGGATGCGCAGGCCGGCCTTCTTGATCCGCATCTCGATCACCGCGGGGCGGCCGATCAGGATGGGCCGGGCCAGGCCGTCATCGACCGCCACCTGCGCGGCGCGCAGCACGCGCTCGTCCTCGCCCTCGGCATAGGCCACGCGCTGCAGGCTGGCCTTGGCGGCGGTGAAGACCGGGCGCATGAACATGCTGGTCTGGTAGACGAAGCGCGTGAGGCTGTCGCGGTAGGCGTCGTAGTCCTGGATCGGGCGGGTGGCCACGCCCGAGGCCTCGGCCGCGCGCGCCACGGCGGGCGCGATGCGCAGGATCAGGCGCACGTCGAACGGCGTGGGGATGAGGTAGTCGGGGCCGAAGGAGAGTTCCTGGCCCGCGTAGGCGGCGGCCACCTCGTCGCTCATCTCCGCCTTGGCGAGGTCGGCGATCTCGCGCACGCAGGCGAGCTTCATCTCCTGCGTGATCTTCGTGGCGCCGCAATCGAGCGCGCCGCGGAAGATATAGGGGAAGCACAGCACGTTGTTGACCTGGTTCGGGTAGTCCGAACGGCCCGTGGCGATGATGCAGTCCGGGCGCACGGCCTTGGCCAGTTCCGGGCGGATCTCCGGCTCGGGGTTGGCCAGCGCCAGGATGATGGGCTTGTCCGCCATGGTCTTGACCATGTCGGCCGTGAGCGTGCCGGCGGTGGAGCAGCCCAGGAACACGTCGGCGCCGTTGACCACGTCGGCCAGGGTGCGGGCCTCGGTCTTCTGCGCGTAGCGGGCCTTGGATTCGTCCAGCGGGCCGCGGCCCTCGTAGATCACGCCCTTGGAGTCGCACACGAAGATGTGCTCGCGCTTCACGCCCAGGCCGACCATGACGTCCAGGCAGGCGATGGCGGCGGCGCCGGCACCGGAGACGGCCACCTTCACGGCGCCGATGTCCTTGCCCACCAGTTCGAGGCCGTTGAGCAGGGCGGCGCTGGAGATGATGGCCGTGCCGTGCTGGTCGTCATGGAACACCGGGATGTTCATGCGCTTGGAGAGCTCACGCTCGATGTAGAAGCACTCGGGCGCCTTGATGTCTTCCAGGTTGATGCCGCCCAGCGTGGGCTCCAGCGCCGCGACGATCTCGATGATCTTGTCCGGGTCGCGCTCGGCCAGCTCGATGTCGAACACATCGACCCCCGCGAACTTCTTGAACAGGCATCCCTTGCCTTCCATCACCGGCTTGCCGGCCAGCGGGCCGATGTCGCCCAGGCCCAGCACCGCCGTGCCGTTGGTGATCACGCCCACGAGGTTGCCGCGCGAGGTGTAGTCGAACGCCAGCGACGGGTCGGCCTGGATGTCCAGGCACGGATAGGCCACGCCGGGCGAATAGGCCAGGGAGAGGTCGCGCTGGTTGGACAGGGGCTTGGTCGGCGTGACGGCGATCTTGCCGCGGCTGGGGTTGCGGTGGTATTCGAGCGCTGCTTCGCGCAGTGCCGCTTCCGCGGCGGAGAGTGGCTTGGTCATACGGGGACTTCCGGAAAAAAGGGCGCAGAGGCGATGCCTGTCGAGCTTAACCGCCGGGCCCGCGCCAGGGGGGCCTGTACCCATGCGATATGTGCATGGGGACCGAATGCCCGCGCCGGATGCGGAGCGGGTCTGTGCCGGGGCAGGCCGGGCTCAGTGCGCTTCGGCCTGCCGGGCGGCATCCACGGCCGCGGAGGTGTCGCGGCTGGTGCCATTGAAGAAGACATTCAGGAGCACGGCGGTGATCGAGGCCAGCAGGATACCGGATTCGATCAGCGGGTGGATGGCATGCGGCATCCACTGGCGGAAGTTGGGCGCCACCAGCGGCACCATGCCCACGCCGATGGACACGGCCACGATCATGGCGTTGAAGCGGTTGGTCTTGAAGTCCACCGCGCCCAGGATGCGGATGCCGGTGGCCGCCACCATGCCGAACATCACCAGGCCCGCGCCGCCCAGCACCACGGTGGGCAGCGATTCGACCAGCGCCGCCATCTTGGGCACCAGGCCCAGCAGGATGAGGATCAGGCCGCCGGCCACGCAGACGAAGCGGCTCTTGACGCCGGTCACGGCCACCAGGCCCACGTTCTGCGAGAAGCTGGTGTAGGGGAAGGTGTTGAACAGCCCCCCGATGAGCGTGCCCAGCCCGTCGGTGCGCAGGCCGCGCGTCAGTGCCGCCTGGTCCACCTTTTTGCCCGTCATCTCGCCCAGCGCGAGGAACATGCCGGTGGATTCGATCATCACCACCACCATGACCAGCGTCATGGTGAGGATCAGCACCGGGTCGAAGATGGGCGCCGCGATCTCGAAGGGCAGCACCAGGTCGAACCACTGCGCCCTGGCCACCTTCTCGAACCCCATCAGCCCCAGGGCCGTGGCCGCCACGCCGCCGATGCAGATGCCCAGCAGCACCGAGATGTTGGCCACGAAGCCGCGCGCGAATCGGGCGATCAGCAGGATGGACAGCAGCACCAGCGCCGAGATGCCCACGCCCGTCAGGTCGCCGTAGCGCGGGTTGGGCACGGTGGGCACCACCGCGAAGCCCTTGGGCACGGGCGGCAGCGACGAGCCCGGTGCGCCGGCGGCAGCCTGCGCCTCGGCCAGCCATTTCACGTGATCGGGATTCACCACCGTGGGCGCCGTGGGGCCCACCGGGTTGCCGAAGATCCAGTTGATGCCCACGCGCATCAGGCTGATGCCGATGACCGCGATGATGGTGCCCGTGACCACGGGCGGGAAGAAGCGCAGCATGCGGCTGATGAGCGGCGCGATCAGGATCGAGACCGCGCCCGCGCCGATCACCGAGCCGAAGATCAGCCCCGCGCCCGCCGGGCCGGCGGTGGACTGGGCCATGGACACCATGGGCGCGACGGCCGCGAAGGTCACGCCCATCATCACCGGCAACTGCACGCCGAACCAGCGCGTGGCGCCTAGCGCCTGGATCAGCGTGACCAGGCCGCAGCAGAACAGGTCGGCCGAGATGAGCTTGGCGACCAGGTCGGGCGTGAGGTTGAGCGCGCGGCCGATGATGAGCGGCACGGCGACCGCCCCGGCATACATGACCAGCACGTGCTGCAGGCCCAGGGCGGCGAGCTGGCCGGCGGGCAGGCGCTGGTCCACGGGATGGATGGCGGTGGAACGGGAAGACATGGCGGGATTCCTTGGCGGCTGGACTGCATACACGGCTGTATGGAAAAAATGTATGCAATTTGGGTGCCTGCCGCCACGATGGAAAACCCGCGCGGCCGCGCTCAGGACAGCAGGGCCTTCACCAGGTCCAGTTGCCGGTCTGCACGCTCGCTGTCCAGCTCCAGGCTGGCTTCGATGCGGTCGAGGTGGTCCACCATGCAGGCGACCGCCGCCTCGGCATCGCCGCTGCGGCACACGCGCAGGAACTCGGCATGCTCCCCGGAGGAGCAGTGCGCGTCGTTGGACGAGTGGTAGAGCATGGCGATGAGCGAGCTGCGCGCCACCATCTCCTGCACCAGCTGGGCGAGCGTGTGGTTGCCCGCGGCCTCGGCCAGCGCGACGTGGAAGTCGCCCAGCAGCTTCTCCTGCACGCTGCCGGTGGCGGGGCCGGCCTTGAGTGCCGTGCGCTCGAAGCGGATGTGCTGCTCCAGCAACTGGTAGTCGGCCCGCTTCCCCCGGGCCACGAACAGCCGCACGACCTCGCTTTCCAGGATGCGGCGCACGGCGAACACCTCGCGCGCCTCCTGCACGCTGGGCCGGCTCACGAACGAGCCCTTGTCGGGAATGGTCTCGATCAGCCGGTCCTTGGCCAGCATGACCAGCGCGGCGCGCACCTTGGTGCGGCTCACGGAATAGATGCGCCCCAGCGCCTCCTCGCGCAGCCAGGTGCCGGGCGGCAGGCGCTTCTCGACGATGGCGGTCGCCAGGTCGCGCGCGATGCCTTCGATGGAGACCTGGGCGGCTTCCGGCGCGGTGGGCGATGCGGGTGCGTCCAGGCGCTGCGCCGGGGCGGTGCGGCGGGGTGCACGCGCCTTGGATGCCGGCGCGGGCGCGGCGGTGGCTGTGCGCTGGTGCGCGGGTGGAGAGGCGGGGGCGGGAGCAGGAGCGGAAGTGGGGGCGGAAGTGGGGGCGGCGCGGGGCATGGCGGGATTGTCGCGGCAAGCGGCGCCGCCGCGGTCATGCGCGCCGCAGCGCCGGCGCGGTGGCGGGCGCCGCTGCCATGGGAGCCGCGCCCAGCGCGAAGCCGGCCAGCGCCCCGGCCATGGCTTTGGGCAGCGGCCGGGCCAGTTCGCCGTGCTTGCTTGTCGCCAGCCGCAGCGTCACCAGCGATTCGACCAGCGTGGTGGCAGCCGCCACGCCGTCGATCACCGGCACGCCCAGCGTCCTGCCGATATGCTCGCACAGGTCGGCCATGCCGGCGCAGCCCAGCACGATGGCGTCGCAGCCGTCCTCGGCCAGCGCGCGGCGGCACTCCTCCACGATGCGTTCGCGCGCGTGGGAGCCGGGCACTTCCAGTTCCAGCACCGGCAGCTCGCAGGCGCGCACGTTGGCGCAGAAGCGCTCCATGCCGTAGATCTCGGCCAGGTGCCAGGCCTGGCCCATGGTGCGGCCCAGCGTGGTCACCACCGAGAAGCGCGTCCCCACCATGCTCGCCAGGTGCATGGCGGCCTCGGCGATGCCCACTACCGGGCCGCGTGCCAGTTCGCGCGCGGCCTTCAGGCCGGGGTCGCCGAAGCAGGCGATCACGTAGCCATCGACGCCTTCGGCTTCGCCACGGGCGATCTCCTGCAGCAGGCCGGGCACGGCCAGCGCCTCGTCGTAGTGGCTCTCGATGGACGCCGGGCCCATGGCGGGGCTGACGGCGATGACCTCGGTGCCCGGCCGCGCCACGGCGCGCGCGCAGGCCCCGATCTTCTCGGTCATGCTCCAGGTGGTGTTGGGATTGATGATCTTGATACGCATGGGCGCTGCCCGTTCCTTCTTCGGTTTCAGTGTTGCTTGCGGTTCAGTGCCAGGTAGATGACCAGGCCCAGGCCCATGCCGATGAACCAGGCATAGCTGGCGGCGCCTCGCCAGCTCGGCACGACCACGCACAGGATGGGCACCAGCGCGGCCGGCACCATGGTCATCACGGCGCGGGGGTTGTAGCCGCCCTGGTACCAGTAGCGGCCTTGCGTGTCCATGGTGTAGAGGTCATCGACCACCACCTGCTGGCGGCGCACGAAGTAGTAGTCGGCGATCAGGATGCCGAACAGCGGGCCGATGAACGAGCCCAGGATGTCCAGCGTGTAGTGGATGACCTGCGGGTTGTTGTAGAGGTTCCAGGGCGTGATGAAGATCGAGCCCACGGCGGCGATCATGCCGCCCGTGCGCCAGCTGATGTGCTGCGGCGCCACGTTGGAGAAGTCGAACGCGGGCGACACGAAGTTGGCCACGATGTTGATGCCCACGGTGGCGATCATGAAGGTGAGCGCGCCCAGCACCACGGCGGTGGTGGAGTCGATGCGGCCGACGGTGTGGACCGGGTCGGTGATGAGTTCGCCGAACACGGGCAGCGTGGCGGCGGTGGTGACCACGGTGAGCAGCGAGAAGAACACGAAGTTGACCGGCAGGCCCCAGAAATTGCCCTTCTTCACCGCGTCGAAGCTCTTGCCATAGCGGGAGAAGTCGCCGAAGTTGAGCATCGGGCCGCTGAAGTAGCTCACCACCAGCGCGATGGCCGAGAGCATCACCGGCACCGCGTCCCAGCCCTGGAAGCGCACGCCGCCCAGGTTCAGGTCGATGTTCTTCCAGCCGGCCTTCCAGACCAGCCAGCCACAGAGGATGGCCATCACCACATAGACGCCCGGGCCGGCCCAGTCGATGAAGCGGCGGATGGCCTCCATGCCGTGCCAGAACACCAGCGCCTGCAACACCCACATGACCATGAACGACACCCAGCCCAGCGTGGACAGGCCCGCGAAGCCGTGCCGCGTGACATCGGCATAGGCGTCGAGCGAGGGGTAGAAATGCAGCGCCAGGATCATGAAGGCGCTGGAGGCCAGGTAGGTCTGGATGCCGTACCAGGCCACCGCGATCAGCCCGCGGATGATGGCCGGGATGTTGGCGCCCAGCACGCCGAACGAGGCGCGGCAGATCACGGGGTAGGGCACGCCCGTCACCTGGCTGGGCTTGGCCACCAGGTTGCAGAAGAACTGCACGATCACGATGCCGATCAGCAGCGCCGCCAGCACGTGCCAGCTCGACAGGCCCAGCGCGAACAGGCTGCCGGCGGTGACGTAGCCGCCGACGCTGTGCACGTCGGACATCCAGAACGCGAAGATGTTGTACTGGCCCCAGGTCTGTTTCTTCAGCGGCGCGAGGTCCTCGTTGGTCAGGCGCGGGTCATAGCCGGGCTTGATGAGCGCGTTGCCGGCGTGGGGCGAGGCAGTAGCGGCGGGCGCAGGGGTGGACATGGACGTGGCGGGCTGGGCGATCGCGGCGTGGCCTGCGGTGCGCGCCGGGCTGGTGGCGGATTGCATGGGGTTGTCTCCTTGTATTGGCTTCCCAGAATGCATGCGAGTTTGTATACAAAAAATGGATGCATTCAAAGGCCTGGAGCGCGCATGCGGCTCGGTGCTTACCCGGTTGCCAGCCGGCGGTGCAAGGTGCAGGAGATGGGTGGGGGAGGGCTGCCGGCCGGGGCGCGGTCAGTCCGCCGCGGGCCGGGCCGCGGCGGCCAGGGGGGCGAGCGATTCGCGCAGCCGGTCGCGTACCAGGGGCTGGCCCGGGTCGAGCGCGTCTTCCACGTGGCCGATATGCGCCAGCATGCGCTCCCGGGCCAGGGCGGTGTCCCCGGCCTCCAGGGCCTCGACGATGGCCGCGTGTTCCTCGCAGGACTGGCTGGCGCCGTGCTGGGACTGGTAGAGCGATGCGGCCAGCGTGGTGCGGGCGGTGAGGTCGCGCAGCAGGTCGCTGAGCGTGCGGTGGCCCAGCGCCTCGGCCAGGCAGACGTGGAAGTCGGCCAGCAGGAAGGCGCGCGTCGCGGCATCCGCGCCTTCGATCGCGCGCCGTTCCTCGTCGATGTGCGCGCGCAGGCGCGGCACCACGGTCTGCTGCAGCGGCCGGCCGGCGTCGGCCAGGATGCCGGATTCGATGATGCGTCGCGCGGAGAAGGCGTCGCGCGCATCCTCCACCGACGGCTCCACCACGTACCAGCCGCGCCGCGCCCGCACCTCGACGAAACCGCGGGCCTGCAGCTGCATCAGCGCTTCCCGCACCATGGTGCGGCTGACGCCGAACAGGTCGGCCAGGTCCTGCTCGCCCAGCCGTTCGCCGGGCGCCAGTTTCTGCGCCAGGATGGACTCGACGACCTGCTGTGCGATCTGGCTCTGGCTGGTGCCCATCGGTGCCGTCGGGGGAAGCCGGCCGCGCTCAGCGCGGCAGGGCCAGTGCGTGGGAGCCCGGCGCGGAGTGCTCGTCGAGCGTGAAGCCCGCCACGGTGCGCGACAGGTGGTGCGCCTGGTCGTTGAGCACGCCGGAGGCGGCGGTGGATTCCTCCACCAGCGCGGCGTTCTGCTGCGTGGCGCGGTCCATCTCGGCGACGGCCTGGTTGATCTGCGCGATGCCCGAGCTCTGCTCGGCCATGGAGCCGTTGATCTCGCCGATGATCTGCGTGACGCGCTGGATGCCGTCCACGATCTCGCCCATGGTCTCGCCGGCCGCGCGCACGCGCTCGGTGCCGGTGAGCACGCTGGCGCCCGAGGCGTCGATCAGCGACTTGATTTCCTTGGCGGCCTCCGCGCTGCGCTGCGCCAGGCTGCGCACCTCGCCGGCCACGACGGCGAAGCCGCGGCCCTGCTCGCCGGCCCGCGCGGCCTCCACGGCCGCATTCAGCGCCAGGATGTTGGTCTGGAAGGCGATGGAGTCGATCACGCCGATGATCTCGCCGATCTTGGACGAGGCCCTGGAGATGTCGTCCATGGTGTTCACGGCGCTGGCCACCACCTCGCCGCCCTTCAGGGCGGAGGCGCTCGCCGCGTTCGCCAGGCGCGTGGCCTGCGCGGCGGATTCGGCCGACTGCTGCAGCGTCACGGTGAGCTGCGACAGCGACGCGGAGGTTTCCTGCAGCGCGCTCGCCGATCCCTCGGTGCGGTTGGAGAGGTCCTGGTTGCCGGCGCGGATCTCGTCCGTGGCCGTCTTCATCGATTCCACGCCGTGGCGCACGTCCTTGAGCACCGTGCCGATCTGCTCGACGAAGGCATTGAACGAGGAGGCGATCTGGGCCACCTCGTCGCGGCCGGACACGGGCAGGCGCTGGGTCAGGTCGCCGCCGCCGGAGCCGATGCGGTCCATGGCGTCGCGCACCTGCGAGAGGCGGCGGAAGGAGGTGGCGGTGAGCAGGGCGGCGACGCCGGCCGCAGCCAGAGCCAGCAGCACGATCGCGATGGCCAGGGTGTGCAGCACGCTGCGCAGGCCGGCCGTGGCCTCGGCCTTGTCCAGCGCCACGATCAGCGTCCAGTCCGTGCCATGCACGGTGCGGCCCTTGAGCAGCTTGGCGGCGCCGTCCATCTCGACCTCGAGCGGCTTGTCCGACGTGGCGAGGGACGCCATGGTGGCCGGCGTCAGCACGGAAGAAATCTCGGTGACCGGCTTGAGCGCCAGCTTGGCGTCGGCATGCGCGATGACCTGCCCGTCGCTGTTGACCACGAAGCCGAAGCTGCCGGGCGTGGGGCGGATGGCCGCGACCACCTCGCGCACGCCGTCGAGCGGCACCGCGCCGCTCAGCACGCCCTCGAGCTTGCCGCCGCGCAGCATGGGCGCCACGAAGGCCACGTAGGGCACGCCGGTGGTCGAGTCGCCGTAGGGCTTGGTGACGGCCAGCTTGCCGGCCTGCACGGCGCTCTTGTACCAGGGGCGGGCCGTGGGGTCGTAGCCCGGGGCCGTCTTGGTCGTGGAGAAGAAGGTCTTGTCCTCCCACCCGACGGTGGTGATCGGGAAGCCGTTGGCCTTGCCCATCAGCGGCACGTAGCCTTGCGGGTCGCCATGCTCGATGGCCGCCGCCGTCGCCTGCACGGCCGTGCCCTTGGCGGCCACCCACTGGTCCACCGCCATGGCATTGCCGGCGGCGATCGCGTTCAGGTCCTGCTCGATGGTCTCGAACGTGCTCGCGCGGGTGATGGTGTAGGTGGCAGCCCCGGTGACCGCCAGCGCGCACACGACCGTGGCGGTACTGATGAACAGGATCTTGGAGCGCAGTGTCTGGAGCATGGGAAACCTTCGGGCAGAAAAGCGCTTCGATTACACCGCAGAAGGTTTCTTTTGTTTACGTAAAACGCCGGACTGTTGCAAAAATGCGGCCCGGCAGTCAGGCCACCGGAGGCACGTCCTCGCCGTCGAGCACGGCCCGGGCGCGCTCCCGGTCGATGTCGCCTTCCCAGGCGGCGATGGCGACCGTCGCCACGCAGTTGCCCACCAGGTTGCCCAATGCCCGGGCGATGCCCATGAACCAGTCCACCGACAGCACCAGCACCAGGCCGATGGCAGGAATGGCCGGGATGGCGTGCAGCGTGGCCGCCAGCACCACGATGGCCGAGCCCGGCACGCCGTGCGCACCCTTGGAGGTGACGAGCGAGATCGCGAGGATGGTCAGCAGGTCGGTCATGCTGATCGGCGTGTTGGTCGCCTGGGCGATGAACACGGCCGCGAGCGTGATGTAGATGGAGAACGCGTCCAGGTTGAACGAGTAGCCGGTGGGAATCACCAGGCCCACGGTGGAGTCGCGCACGCCCATGTGCTTGAGCTTGGCCATGATCTGCGGCAGCACGCTGTCGGACGAGGTGGTGGCGAACACCACGGCCAGTTCCTCGCGCAGGTAGCGCAGCAGCTTGAACAGGCTGAAACCCGAGAAGCGCATGATGAGCCCGAGCACGACCACCACGAACAGCGCCACGGCCAGGTAGAACAGCCCCACCAGCATGCCGAGCTGCTTGAGCGAGCCGATGCCGTACTTGCCCACGGTGAAGGCGATGGCGCCCAGCACGCCCAGGGGCGCGAGCTGGATGATGAGGCCCATGGCGCGGAACAGCACCACCGAGAAATCCTCGATGAGCCCGGCCACGCGGGCGCCGCGCTCGCCGACCAGCGCCAGCGCGCAGCCGAAGACGATCGAGAACAGCAGCACCTGCAGCACGTCGCCGGTGGAGAAGGCGCTCACCGCGGTGGTGGGGATGAGCTTGAGCAGGAAGTCGCTGAAGCCGCCGCCCGAAAGCTTGTTCGCCGTGTCCGTATAGGCGCTGAGCGCCGAAGCGTCCAGCGCGCGCGGGTCCACGTTCATGCCTACGCCGGGCTCGAACACGAAGGCCAGCACCAGGCCCAGGGCCAGCGCGACGGTGGTGACCACCTCGAAGTAGATCAGCGACTTGATGCCCACCCGGCCCACGCGCTTCAGGTCCCCCGTGCCGGCGATGCCGTGCACCACCACGCAGAACACCACCAGCGGGATCAGCATCTTGATGAGCTTGATGAACCCGTCGCCCAGCGGCTTGAGCTGCACGGCCCACTGGGGCCACAAAAGGCCCACGGCGATGCCGGCCACGAGGGCCAGCACGACGCGGCCGAACAGGGTGCGGAAAAGGAAATGCATGGAAAACCCCCGGGGATGGGCGCGATTTCTTGTGCGCCAGTCTTGCATACAAAAAATGTAGACAGTAAATGGCCGAGCCTGATGCGGGTAATCCCTGGTTACGTGTCGCCCAGGCGAAAAAAAGCCGGGCATGTGCCCGGCCTCGGCGATGGCGGTGATGAAGGACGCTCAGGCGTTGCTTTCATGCCATGCCAGGAAGCCGCCCATCTGCAGGCCATGCCCCAGCATCTGGAGGTACTCTTCGCGCCGCGGTTCGGCGGCCTGGGCGTCGTGCGGCCATCGGTCCATCAGTGCCTGCAGCCGCGGCAGGTCGAGCACCCGGCTGGCCAGGGCGGAACCCCGCAGAGCGTCGAGCTGCTGCTGCATGGCCGTGCGCTGGGCGCTCAGGCGGGCGAACCAGTCGCCGTGCTGCACGCCCACCTGCCGGTTGGCATGGATCTCCGGCGGAGCGCCGCGCGCGGCCAGCAGGCGCCGCGGCAGGGAGCGACTGACGCCGTCGCGCAGGAACTGGTCCAGCGGCAGGCTGCCGAAGAATTCGATGACCCGCCGGTCGGCGAGCGGCATGCGGAAATCCACGCCCGTCATGGCACGAACCGTGCCCCACACATCCATCGCAGAGGCATGGCCGAGCAGCCATTCACGCAGGACGTGGACGGAGTAATGGCTTCCTCCCAGGCGCAGCCGGTAGCGGTCCTGGTCCATATCGCGGTGCAGGCCGATGTCGCGGGCCCAGTCCACCCGGATCGCCGCATGCTGTGTCCAGGCCTCGCGTGGAAGACGGTGCCAGAGCCGCAGCACGGACATCGGCGCGAAGGGGCGCACCACATGGCGCTGCACCGCCTTGCGCAAGGAGAGTCCTTCGGAGCGCGCCAGGGCCCGCGTCTCCTGCGCCAGGCAGGCCCACTGTCCGCCCCGCAGCAGTTCCGGCAGGCGGACCCGTCCGTCGAAACTGAAGAAGGAGTTCCCCATTTCCCCCCCCAGCAGCACGTTGCCTCCACGCGAGCGCAGGAAGCGGTTGAGCGGGAAGAACCAGCCCATGTTCAATGGCGAGCGCACTGGCTGGCCATGCTCCTGCCACCAGCGCTCGGCGCTGTGTTCGCCCCAGTCGCCGCCGTCGTCGCCGACCACGTGCCATTCGATGCCGGGATGGGCGGCGGCCAGCAGCCGTGCCCGGGAGAATTCCTCGTAGTAGTGCGTTGTGTTGTCTGCCGCGGTCGCGGCCTGCGGCTTGCGCGTGAGGGCCAGCAACGGGGCGGGGGCCAGTTGCCGTGCAGCCGACAATACGATGGAGCCGCTGTCGAGCCCGCTGGTGAGGCATGCCCCCACGGGCCTGCAGGAGCGCAATGCATCGGCCACCGCGCGGTCCAGGACTTCGGCGGCTGCGGCCTCGACTTCGGCATCGCTGCCCAGCCGCAGGGAACCCGCTTCCGGCAGTGACCACCAGCGCTCGGCCTGCGTGGTGTCCGCCGTCAGGTGCAAGGCCTGGCCTGGCAGCACCCGATCGATGGCACGGTAGATGGTGCGCTGCGGCCGGCGGCGGTCCATGATCAGCTGATCGGCCAGCGCCCGTTCGTCCAGGTCCCTGGGGATGCCAGGCAATGCCAGCAAGGCCCGCAGCCGGGTCGAGAATGCGATCATGCGCGGGCCGCGGTGGATGAACAGCGAGTACATGCCGATCGGGTCGCGCGCCAGCATCAGGTGCCGGCGGTCCGGACGGTACCAGGCCAGAGCGAAGGTGCCGTACAGCCGGGGCAATGCTCCGGTGTTCCAGCGTTGCAGCGCTTCCGCCAGCAGGAGGCCGTCCGGCTGCGAAGCCGAGAACGGCGGGCCGAGCGAGCCCGCAAGCTCTGCCCGCGCCGCGAGCGAGACATTGGCCGCCAGCACGGCGCCTCCGGATCCTGCGTACGGCATCGCCTCGTCTTCATCTTCCGGCGTGAAGAAGTGCTGCCGGTGCACGATGGCGATGTCGCCGCCGTGCCAGACCCGTGCGGGACCTGTGTCCCGCGCCTGCAGTGCGCAGCCCAGCCGTTCGACCATGTCCGGCGGTACGGCTCGCCCATCCAGGTGCCAGACGCCGGCGAAATCGCTCATCGACGTCCGAGCCGGTGACGGCCGAGCAGAGAGCGCTCAGGAGCCGGTGAAGGTGCCACCACCATCATCCCCGCCCCTTGTGCCGTTCTCGGTTCGATCCATCGAAAGGAAAGACACGACGGGCGTGGTCCATGGCTTGCGCGCTGGCTGCTGGAGCAGTTCTGCGGAGATCGAGGATGCGTCGTCGTTCATGGGTTGCCTTTCCTGGGCTTGGGGTACGTGCGGTGGGGGCCGGAGCGCGCCGTGCATCTTAAATGGCATCGCTCTGCCGGTGGCTCGGCAGTACCGCTTGTTTTTCCTCTCTACCCATCCGTCCTGCTGGCGGCCGCCTGCGTTGCCGGCCGCGCATCGGAATGCATGCATTGGGCGGCCTTGTGACTATGAACCCGGTGGAGTGTGCCCTGGCTCCGATGGCGCCTGCAGAAGGGCATGGGGTTGCTGTACCGCGCATTGCGCGACAAAGAGGGCCGCGGCTATGCCCACTGGTCGGGCCGGACCACCGGCGGCTCAAGGATCAGGCCGGCGGCGAAGCGGTTTCCGCCACCTGGTGATGGCGCGTCGGTAGAATTTCCCGACGGCGCTCACCCGGGCGATGTCCACCTTTCCGAGGAAGATGTAGCGGATGAACGTTGAACCGGAGGCACTGATTGCCCAAGCGCCCGACAGCCTCGCCGCGGAGATGGGTGAGGAACTGGTCATCATGATCGCCGAGCGCGGGACGTACCTGGCGCTGGATCCGGTCGGCCGCGATGTCTGGACGTGCATTGCCCTGCCCTGCACCTTCTCGTCGCTGTGCGACCGCCTGCAGGCCATCTATGCGGGAGAACGGGCGGTCATCGAGGCCGACGTGGCCGCGCTGCTCGGCAAACTGCAGGAAGCCGGTGCCGTGGAGATACGCCGGTGAAGAAGCGCTGCGCATGAGTGTTCACCATTACCAGGTGTGCGGCTGGCATGTCCGCAGCGGCATGGAGTTGCCCGAGCTTCCCGCGTGGACCGGATCCGGTGCAGAGCCCGGGGACATCTTCATCGAGGAAGGGTCGGTGCCCGGCGGGCCCGGAACCGCCACGCCGGGATCGCCCTGGCTGGAGGTGGGCGGGGACGGGGCGGTCCTCATGCAGATCCCCGGCCTGGTGCGCATCCATGTCCAGGGCGGGCGAACCATGCGCGTGGAGCGGCTGTGCCCCGGCGATGCGGGCTGGCGCCTGTTCCTGCTCGGGTCGGCGCTGGCCTGCCTGTGCCTGCAGAGGGGGCTGTTCCCCCTGCATGCCGCCTGCCTGCGCGTCGGGTCGCGCACGCTGGCCATTGCGGGCCACAGTGGCGCCGGCAAGTCCACGCTGGCGGCCGCGCTGCTGCGGCGCGGCCATGGGCTGCTCGGCGACGACCTCACCGTGCTGGATGTCTCCGCCAGCAACGGCCGCATCCAGGTGCTGCCGGCATTCCCGCGCCTCAAGCTCTGGGGCGAGGCCATGGATGCACTGGGGATGGACGGTAGCGGGGTGCCGAAGGTGCGGGACGGCCTGGATAAATACGACCTGCGTTCGCAGACGGGTTTCGATCCCCGGCCCGTGCCACTGGATGCCGTTCTCGTGCTGCGCGAAGGCGCCGGTCCGGAACTGCGGCCACTGTCGCCCGCCGCCGCGGTACCCGTTCTTCACGGCCTGCTGTCGAGGGGGAAGGCGGCAGTGCAAATGGGGCTGCAGGCCTCCACGTTCGCGCAGGCCGCATCCGTCGGCCGCACGGTGCCGGTCTGGACACTGCAGCGTCCGCGCCGCTTCGATGCGCTGGACGCCACCGCCGATCTGATCGAGACCCACTTCGGTCCATGACGCGCCGCGGCATCTACTGGATCGCCTCGTATCCCAAGTCCGGCAATACCTGGGTGCGGTGCCTGATCGCGAGCCTGCTGTCCGGTGGCGCATCCGTGCGCCTGGACAGGCTGGTCGATGCCGTGCCCAGTTCGGCCCCCCGGGCCTGGATCGAAGCCAGCATCGACATCGACAGCGCCGACATGCTGGGCGGCGAACTGAGGGCGATGCGTGCACAGGCACACCGGGACGAAGGCTCCCGGCGCCTTTGCATGCTCAAGGTCCATGACCGCTGCGACGCGGACCTTTTCCCCCAGGAGGTGTCATTGGGGTCGGTGTACATCGTGCGTGATCCCCGCGACGTGGCGCCGTCCTGGGCGGACCACATGGGAGTGGATGTGGATACCGCCATCGCGCGGATGGCTGACGGCGAATGGACGGTCGGCCGCGGCATTTCCTCGCTCCGCCTTCAGGTGCCGCAGCGGTACGGATCGTGGTCCGGGCACGTGGTGTCCTGGCTGGACTGTGCGCCGGCACCCCGGCTGCTGCTGCGCTACGAAATGCTGCAGGCCGACCCTGCGGGTGAAACCACACGGCTCGCGCGGTTCCTGGGATTGCCGGCGGATGCGGATTGTGTGGCCCGCGCGGTGCAGGCATGCGATTTCGGCACGTTGCGCGACATCGAGGAGCGCGAAGGTTTCGTCGAGCGCCAGAAAGGCCAGCCGCGCTTTTTCCGCCAGGGGCGGTCTGGTGCGTGGCGCACGGCGCTGCAGCCCGGGCAGGTGGACCGTATCGTGGAAGCGCATGGGGCCGTGATGCGCAGGCTGGGCTACGTTGCCGATGCGCTGTGATGCCTGGTCCCCCGCGTTCTGCTGCCTGTTGGCGCTTTGGCGGGGAGATGCGTGCGTTGAAGCATGCGCTGCGGTGGAGGACGGGGCATTCGTGCGTGCCCTGGCCCGGCACCGGCTGGCCCTGGCGCTGCCGGACGCAGGCCGGCTCGATGCCGGCTTTCCCCCGGCGTTGCGCGCGGTATTGCGCGATCGCCAGCGCCGCATGGCTTTGCGTGCCTTGCAGCATGCATCGGCACTGCGCGGCATTGCCGATGCACTGCGGGCTGCGGGTATCCGGTACTGCCTGGTGAAGGGGCAGGGCTATGCGGCGCTGTTCGGCGATCCCCTGCGCCGCGAGGCGAGCGACATCGACGTGCTGGTCGATCCGGAGAGCATCGCCCGGGCACTGCCGCCGCTGCAGGCACTCGGCTATCAGCCCGACTCCGCGGCGGTGGCGGACCTGGACCGCTACGGCATCCGCCACCATGACCTGCCGCTGCGCCATGCCGCCACGGGGGTGGTGGTGGAACTGCACCAGCGGCTCGCCAACCGGCGGAGCCAGTTCCGCCTTGAAGGGACAGTACTGTGGGAGCGGCATGTCACCACGGTGCGGCTGGGCGGAACCGACGTTCCTACGCTGGCACCACCTGCCGCCGTGGCCTATGCCGCATTCCATGGCACCAAGCACCACTGGCACCGTGCCTTCTGGCTGGTGGACATGGCCCTGGCGTTGCGCAGTACCACGCTGGACTGGGACGCCACGCTCGCGCTGGCCCGTCAGTTGGGCGTGGAGCGTTCCCTGGCGATGGCCGCGCTGCTCGCGGAGGCCACACTGGGCGTGGAGGTGCCTGCCGTGCTGCGCCGGCAGACCGGGTTGCTGCACGCGGCCCGTCCAGCGGCCGAGGCGCTGCTGCCGCACCTGGATGCGCTGGGCTCCGACCGCGGCGCGGAACTGGCGGCGCGGATGGGCGTGGTCCGTTACGTGCGATGGCTTCTGTCGCTGCAATCGGGCTGGCGCGGGCGCGTGCGGTTGATTCCGGTCCTGCTGGCCCCCACCGACGACGATCGCGCCGCGCTGGCTCTGCCCCGCCGGCTGGAGTGGGCCTACCCGGTGGTGCGGGTTCTGCGGCTGGCTGCGCGCCACCTCGCCAGGCGCCGGCGCGGCTGACGGTGCGAGGCCACCGGGATGCAGCGTGTTTCTCCTGCGTTGTGCGGACACTCCGTATCCGCTGTAATGCGTGGCACTCCCTCCATGGCGGCGTGCCGCCCCATTCCTCCGAACGGATGTTCCTGCGTGTCTGATGTGCTGCCCCTGCGGCGCCTGCGTGCGTTCCTGCGCCTGCCGCGTTTCGAGCGCGGCCTGTTCTTCCCGGCCTGGCTGCTGCTGGGGCTCGCGCGGGCGGCCGTGCTCTGCCTGGGGTTCCGTCGGATCGCGCCCTGGCTGGGGCGCCCGGTCGCCGAGCCACCGCCCCTGCCATCCCTGGATGAGCGCGGGGGGCGACGCGCCCAGCAGATCGGGCGCACATTGCGCCTGTGCGCGCGGCACACGCCCTGGCAGTCGAACTGCCTGGCCCAGGCGCTGGCGGCGCGCTGCCTGCTTGGACTGTTCGGGATTCCCCATGTGGTGTGTTTCGGGGTGGCGCGTTCGGACGCATCGCAATTGCAGGCGCATGCCTGGGTCATCGCGGGGCGGGGATTCGTGACCGGTGGAGTCGGCGCACAGCGCTTCACCCGCACGGGATGCTTCGTCGTCGGCGCGGAGGGCGCGTGACGGGGCCGTGGAGTGCATTGGCGCGGCTCCTGGCCTGGGCACCTGCGCGCCGGCGCCTGGTGCTTTTCCTGTTGATGCTGATGGCAGGCGCCACGGAAGGCATCGGCGTGCTGTTGCTGGTGCCCCTGCTGGGGGTGTTGCAGGGCGAAGCGGTGGAAGCATCGGGTACTGTCGCGCGCGGCGTCGTCCATGCCGCGGCATCGCTGGGCCTGCCGTCGGGCGCGCCACTGCCGCTGCTGGCTTTGTTCTGCGGGCTGGTCCTGCTGCGCAACGCGGTCCAGTATGCGCGGGAGTGCGCCGCTACGCGGCTGCAGCAGCAGGTGGCGGACCGGCTGCGCGAGGCCAGCTTCTCGACACTGCTCGGCGCGCAGTGGCGCTGGGTGGTCGCGCAGCGCACGGCTGAGCAGGCGAACCTCCTGCTCAGCGACGTTGCGCGCATCGGCATCGGCCTGGGCCATGGCATGGGCATGCTGGCGTCGCTGGCCACCGCCGCGGTGTACCTGCTGGCCGCGTTCACGCTGCACTGGAAGCTGGCGCTCGCCTGCGCCCTGGGCGGCGCGCTGCTGCTGGTGCTGCTGGCCGGGCACCGGCGCGGCGTGATGGCCCTGGGGCGGCAGCTCACCGTGGCCAGCCAGCGCCTGCATGCCAGCCTGCACGACAGCCTGGCCGGGTTGCGGCTGGCCAAGATCCTGGGTGCGGAGGTGCGCTACCGGGCCTGGATTGCCGGCGACGCGGGCAGGCTGCGCGACCAGCAGCTGCGCTTCGCCACCGGGCTGAGCCTGTCCAAGGCCCTGCTGCACAGCGCCGGCGCTCTGCTGCTGGCGGCCTATGTGTACCTGGGTCTGCGGGTGTGGGCCGTGCCGGTGGCCGAGCTGCTCACGCTGGTGCTGGTGTTCGCCCGCCTCCTGCCCTTGCTGGCGATGGGCCACCAGCAACAGCAGATGTGGCTGCACGCGGCGCCAGCCTTCGCCGGGGTGGAGCACCAGCTGGCCGAGGCCCGCGCCTGGGCCGAACCCGAAGGGGATGCCCAGGAGGCGGTGCCCACCGCGCGGACGGCGATCGCCCTGCGCGGCGTCGGGGTGCGCTACGAAGGCCGTGCGGTCCGGGCGCTGGACGATGTCTCGCTGGCGTTCCCCGTGCGGACGACCACCGCCATCGTCGGCGCCTCCGGTGCCGGCAAGAGCACCCTGGCGGACGTGTTGTGCGGATTGCTGGGCCCCGACGAGGGAGCGCTGGAAGTCGATGGCGTGCCGCTGGACGCCCGTGCGCGCCGTGCCTGGCGGCGTGCCGTCGCCTATGTGTCGCAGGACACCTTCCTGTTCAACGACAGCGTGCGCGGCAACCTGTTGCTGGCCGCGCCCGATGCCGATGACGAGGCATTGCGACGCGCCCTGGAACAGGCCTGCGCGCAGTTCGTGCATGCGCTGCCGCAGGGGTGGAACACGGTGGTGGGGGAGCGCGGAGCTCAGTTGTCCGGCGGCGAGCGGCAGCGCATCGCGCTGGCACGCGCGCTGCTGCAGCGCCCGGCGCTGCTGATCCTCGACGAAGCGACCAGCGCGCTGGACCACGACAACGAAGCGCGCGTGCGCGAGGCCATCGAGCGGCTGCACGGCGATTTGACCGTGGTCGTCATCGGCCACCGGCTCGCCCTGCTGGAGCGGGCGGACCGTGTCGTGCTGCTGGAGCGGGGACGCATCCGCATGCAGGGGCGCTGGGACGATGTAGCGCCGCACTGGATGGGTGCGCGGTGACAATGCATGCCGTATGCACCGTGCCGTATGGTACAACCGGCCTCGGCCCACCGCCGTTGGCTGGTGTGTTGAATTGCCCGGGGGGCGGGCACCATGCCGGCGCAGCCTCCTGGCGTCCCGGGACGCCGCCACTGACCCTATACCCGCAATGAACGAAGTGCATGAGCAAAGCAGCGATGTGTCGCTGGGTGACCTGCTGCTGGAGCTGCTGCGCTTCTATCGGGACTTCGGCCTGCTGCTGGTCCCGATCGCGCTGGTCGCCGCGCTGGTGGCCGGTGGGCTGGCTCTGCGGAACCCGCTCTACGGCACCACCGCGCTGCTGGAAACGCCGCAGATGTCGCTGGACCAGTGGCGCAGGCTGCAGCCCATGCTGTCGGACCGCCAGCTGGTGGCGGCCTCGCTGGCCGATGCCTCCGTGCCCGACGGCGTGGCTCCCCGGCTGCAAAGGCTGTTCCAGCAGCCGCGCTACTGGAGCACGCGGGTGGGCTACCGCAGCACGGTGGGGCGGGACGACATCCGCGAGCAGATCAACATCGATCCCAAGAAAATCGGGGCCCTGGGGCTGGAGGTCTCGCTCAATGTGCGCGACGAGGCCGCTGCGGCGCAGCAGTTCTCCGTGATCGCATCGCACATCCGCCAGGTCATGCTCTGGGGCGACCTGCGCGAATACCTGGACCGGCTGCGGCAGGAGGTGCTGGAGCAGCGCTCGCAATTGCAGATCGAGCAGATCCGCCGGCAGTTCGCCATCGAGCAGGGCCAGAGGCAGGTGGAGGACATGCAGCGGCTGCTGCAGCAGTATCCGGAATTGCGCCGCAGCGATGTGAACACGGTGGTGTCGGTGGGCGACGGCGGCGGGCGGTACCTGTCGCCGTTGTCCCAGATCGTGGCGCTGGAATCCACCATGTCCGATGCTCGGTCGCAACTGCGCAAGGGGGTGCGCGAACTGGAGCAACTGGAGTGGAAGCAACGTTTCCTGGATCGCGTCGATGCGCGCCTGGATGGGCTGGCCTCGGGCAAGGAACTGGCCCGCTGGATGGAGCAGTGCCTGGCCGGCCTGTTCCCCGCCGATACCGCGGAGAACACGGCGCAGCGGCAGGCCGGCAGCGAGATCCGGATGAACCTGGAGCAGTCGCTCTCCCGGGCCGGGCAGCTGCGCTACAAGGCTTCGCCGGCGCTGCCGGTTGCACCGCTGCCATCGCGGCGCCCTGCCTTCGTCGCTGCGGCGGTATTCGCCGGTACGCTCCTCGCCCTGTCCATGGCATTGGCGAGCTATGTGGCACTGCGCCGTGCGGGCAGGGCGCCGGGGACCTGGTCCGCCCGCCAGGATCCGCTCTTCGCCTGGCTGCCGGAGCGCCTGCGGCGCAGGCTGCCGGAGGGTGGGGCACGGGGGAGCAACGCATGAGGCGGGTGCTGGTGACCGGCGCGGCCGGCATGATCGGGCGGCGGCTGGTCGCCGTGCTGCAGCAGCGCGGCGACGCCGTCGCGGGCCTGGACGATCTGTCGAGCGGCATGGCGATGCCTCCGGGGCTGGAGGCTGCAGCAGTGGCGGATGTGCGCGACACCGCCGCGGTCACGTCGATGCTGCGCGATCTCCGGGCCGATGCGCTGGTGCACCTGGCCGCCGTGCACCACATTCCCACCTGCGAGATGCGGCGCATGCACTGCCTGCAGGTGAATGTGGTGGGAACCGAAAGCGTGCTGCAGGCGGCGGGCGAGGCGGATGTGCGGCAGGTGGTGATCGCTTCCAGCGGCGCGGTGTACGCCTGGGGTTGCGAAGCGCTGGCGGAAGACCACAGCCCCACGGAGGCGCGCGACAACTATGCGCTGTCCAAGCTGTGCAACGAGGGCCAGCTGCGCCTGTGGTGCGGCCTGGGCGCCGGGCGCCGCGGCCGCGTCGCGCGCCTGTTCAACTGCATCGCGCACGACGATCCGAACGCACACCTGATTCCCGACGTGCTGGCGCAGATCAACGCCGATCCGTCGGCGGAGCCGCTGCTGCGGCTGGGCAACCTGGAACCGCGCCGGGATTACATGCATGCCGACGAGGCCGCGGCGGGACTGGCGGCATTGCTCGACGATCCCCGTGCCGACACGGCATTCGATGTGTTCAACCTGTGCTCGGGCGTGGAGCATGCGGTGGGTGAACTGGTGTCGGAGATCGGCGCGCTCATGGGGCGCACGCCCCGTGTCGAGGTGGATCCGAAGCGCCAGCGTCCCCACGACCGGGCCCACCAGCTGGGCGATCCGGCCAAGGCGGCGGCGCTGCTGGGCTGGAACACCCGCTGGACCCTGCGCGAGGCGTTGCGGCGCACGCTGGAGCCCGGCAGCGACGGGGCCGCCCGGCCGAGCGTGTGAGCATGCCGGACTCCGTCAACCGTTGCGCTCTGCCATATCCGTCGTGAGACAGGCGGAATGCAGTCGTGCCCGAACCCAGGCGAACCAAGGAGTTCCACGTTGTCCCTGACACCCCTCGAGCGTCTCAAGCTCGCCTACCGGCGTCTTCGGGTGGGAGCCAACCTGCACCGCAATGACGCCCTGGGCGCGCTCTACCGTGCCTGGGCCTACGTGCATGCCACCCAGCTCGCCGGGGACTATTACGAGTTCGGCGTGTACCGCGGCAACAGTCTGGCCCACTCCTGGCTGTGCTACCGGCACCAGCGCCAGCGCATGGAGCGCAATGCCGGATTGCCGTTCCGCCATCAGGGGACGGTGCTCGATTTTCTCGCCCGGCCGCCCCGGTTCCATGGCTTCGACACCTTCGCGGGCATGCCGGCCAACGACGAAGGGGAGGACACCCTGGCCACGGGCAGCTTTCTGGCGGCGCAGTCCCAGGCCATGGCGCGGTGTAGGGCGGCAGGCTTGCGTGCCCCGGATCTGGTGCTGGTGCCCGGGCTGTTCTCCGACAATGCCGGAGCCATCGGCAGCACGCAGGCGGCGATCGTGCATCTGGACTGCGATCTGTATGCCTCGGCCCGGGACGCCCTCGCGCTGATCGAGCCGCGGCTGGTTCAGGGCAGCGTGCTGCTGTGCGACGACTACGACCTGTTCCAGGCCGACCGGCAGCGCGGCGAGCGCCGGGCCCTGCGGGAATGCGCGGAGCGCTCCGGCATCGAGTTTGAGCCGTGGTTCGCCTATGGCGCGGCATCGCGTGCCTTCCTCTGCCATGTTCCGCAGTCGACGCCGCCTTCCCGCCCATGAACGGTTCTGCCCGGATGCGCGCCGGGTTTCTTGCGGGCGCCGCCCTGTATGCGCTCGGGCAGGGCTGCACGCTGCTGTTCCAGTGGCTGCTGCTCCGCCAGTTCGGAATGCACGGCTACGGAGTGGTCGGGTTGGCGCACCTCGGGCTGCTGACCGTGCTGTTCCTGGCCGATCTCGGCTATGCCTCGCTGTTCCTGCGCGAAGACCCGGCTTCGGCGGGCTGGGCGGTTCGGTGGCGCCAGGCGCTCTGGCACCGGCTGCTGGCCACGCTGGTGCTGGACCTGGCATGGGTGGCGGGCGCCTGGTGGCAGTGGCACGGCCAGGGCGCAGGTTTCGCCTACCTGCTGGCCGTGCTGCCGGCCACGCTGCTGGGGCTGGTCGGCTATTCCGCTCCCTTGCTCGCGCAAGGGCGGCGGCTGGCCGGGTTCTGCGTGCAGCAGGTGGCGATGCCTGTGGCGATCGTGGCCTGGCTGGCATTGCGCGACCAGCCGGGGTGGGAGGGCGGCATGGGCGCCGGCATGGCGGTGAGCCTGGGGTATCTGGTCCAGGCGATCGCCAACATGGCTGTGTTCGGAGCGCAGCCAGGCCTGCTGAGGCCGGCGCTGAATGGGGGAGGGCCCATGCTGGGTGCCGCGCTGCGGCTCTCGGCGCTGGGTATCACCGGCACGTTGCACGACCGGCTGACGCCCTTCCTGCTCGCTTCAGTGGCGCCCGCATTCCTTCCGGTGTATCTGTTCCTGGGCTACCTGGTCAATGGTGCGAGCGGTGTTTTCAACCAGTTCAACCGGCTTTTGCTGGCGGATGCCCGCAACGATCCCGCAGCCCGCTGGACGCGCGCGCTGGTGTCGCTGGTGCTGGGGCTGTCCGCGCTGGGTGCCCAGCTGCTGCTGCTGGCCGTCGCGGCGTGGGGAACCCCTGCGCAGCAGGTCTGGCTGCCCTGGGCGATGCCGGTATTGGCGGCCGGCGCGGTCGTCCTGTTTTCCGGCGTGCTGTCGGCACAGCTGATCGGACGCCACCGCGAGAGCGCGTTGCTGCGGATCCTGGTGTGCGGTCTGGTGTGCAGCGCACTGCTGCAGCTGGCCGCGGCCGCCTGGCCTGCGCCGCTGATGCTGCTGTGGGGGCGATTGCTGTGTGTGCTGGGCATCGCCGTCGCGTGCCTGCGCCTGTGTGGCTTGCGCCTGCGCGCTGGTGGCCATGCGGCGCTGCTGTCGATGCTCCTGGCTGCAGCACCCTGGCTGGGCACTGCCGGGTGGCTCCTGGCCGCAGCGCTGCTGGTGCCGGCGGCATGGGGCGCCTGGCGCCATCGCAGCCTGCTGCGCCCGGCGGCGGAGGCCGCTGCATGACCTGCACCACCATCACCCGTGGCCCTGCAGCCCCACGCTTGGGGATACCATCATGTGCGGCATAGTCGCGCTGCGCAGCTTCGTTGACGGTGCGCCGCTGCGGGCGCGGGCGGAGAGCGCGCTCGCAGCGCTGGCCCGGCGGGGCCCGGACGCGCAAGGCCTGCTGTGCCTGGATCTGCCGGCACCGACCGCGCTCGGCCACCGTCGCCTGTCCATCCTCGACCTGAGCAGCGCCGCCACCCAGCCCATGCGTTGCCCGGACACCGGCAACGTGGTGGTGTTCAACGGCGAAATCTACAACTTCCTGGAGCTGCGCGCGGAACTGGAAGGGCTCGGCCACCGGTTCCGTACCGACAGCGACACGGAAGTGATCCTGCACGGCTGGCGCGCCTGGGGGGAGGGATTCTTCCCACGCTGCAACGGCATGTGGGCGGTGGTGCTGCTGGAGCAGGAGACGGGCGACCTGGTCTATTGCCGCGACCGCCTCGGCGTGAAGCCGCTCTATCTGCACCACGACGGGCGGCAACTGGTGCTGGGCAGCGAGATCCGTGCGATCGCCGCCGCGCTGGGCGGACACCCCGCGCCGAATCTGGGGGCGATCTTCGATTTCCTGGTCGCAGGCCTGTCCGACCACCGCGGCGAGACCTTCTACCAGGGCATCCACCCGGTGCCTCCCGGCTGGCTGTACCGTGTGTCGCCGACAGGGCGCAGCACGAAGCGCGCCTACCACCGGTGGCCGCATCCCGGGGAAGGGCCGCCGCTCGATGCCGCCACGGTGCGCTCGCTGCTGCAGGATGCCACGCGCCTGCGGCTGCGCTCCGACGTCCCGAGCGTGACCCTGCTGTCTGGCGGCCTCGACAGTTCCATCCTGACGCGCATCAGCCTGCAGGCGGGTGCTGCGCCGCGCACCTGCTTCGACGGAGCCTTCACCTACGGGTACAGCGATGCGGCGCACGCCGGCTTCGACGAGGTCGGCGCAGCGGCCGCGTCGATGGCCGAATGGGGCCACGCCGACCGCCACCACGTGCACCGCGCGCGTGCACTGCCGGACGTACACGAACTGCAGTCGCTGGTGGAGGCGCAGGAAGAGCCTTTCTGCACCCCATCCATCCTGGCCAGCTTCCGGATGTACCGGGCGATCCGCGAGGCAGGCTATAAGGTCGTGCTCAATGGCGAGGGCGCGGACGAACTGTTCGGCGGCTACGTGCGGCTGTACCTGGCGCTGTCCGCGCGCAGCGCGCTGCGCGGGTTGAAGCTTCCCGCGCTGGCGCGGCTGCTGGCCGGCGGCGCGGTGGATGCGCGGCTGCTGCTCAACCGGCTGGCCTGGGATCTTCCGGTCGGGCCGCTCGGCGCACTGCTGCGGCAGCAGCGGCCGAGTGTGGCCAGCATGTCGGCGGCCCTGTGGCATGACCAGGCGATCCGACTGCAGGCCCTGCAGTCGGATCGCCGCGGCGATGTGCAGGCGCGCCTGCGTGGCGACGTGCTGGCGACCAACCTGCCGATGGTGCTGCGCATGACCGACCGCAACAGCATGCATTCCGGCGTGGAGGTGCGGGCGCCCTTCCTGGACTACCGGCTGGTGGAGCGGGCTCTCGCCACGTCCGCGCACCTGCGCATGGGTGACTATCACGGCAAGGCGCTGCTGCGGCAGGCCTTCGCCGCCGATGTGCCGCCGCGCATCGTGGGCCAGCGAAAAAGCACGGGTTTCGGCCACGCCGAGCAGTTCCTGGTGGACCGCATGCCGCTGCAGGAGGTCTTGGCGTCGCTTCCGCAGGGCCTGGGCGATTTTCTCGACCTGCCGCGGCTGCGCCGCGAGCTGGCCGGTGGGCGCGCCCACAGCACGCTGTGGTTCGCGGTGTCGGTCGCGCTCTGGTACCGGAGCGTGTATGCGTAGCCGCCAGGCAGGGAGAAGACCATGATGGCATCGGAGTGGGCGCCGGATGACGGCCGCTGCCGCTGCTGCGGTGCGACATGCGCGCAGCGCTCCGTCTGGCCCGAGGTGTATGCCGGCAGCGGCCAGGAGCTGCGCCGCTGCGGTTGGTGCGCCGCGGCGTATCTGGCTCCGGATTTCACCGAGGAATCGCTGGCACGGTTCTATGCGGGCGACTACCGAAGGCTGTTCCCGGCGGAGGTGCCTTGGCGCAGCGAGGAGCGGTTCTTCGCCTGGCGCGGCGACCGTCCCATCGCCCGGCAGCGGCTGGCGCGCATCGCTCCTGCACTGGTCCACGGCGCACGCCTGTTCGAGGTGGGGTCGGGATTCGGGGCGTTCCTTGGCGCGGCTGCGGCGCAGCGGCCGGATCTGCAGTTGTCGGCCAGCGAGCCCGACCTGGTGCACCGGGAGCGCCTGCTCGATGGTGCGAAAGTGCGTTTCCTGCCGCGGTGGCAGGCGCTGGCTGGCGGCGAAGCCGATGCCGTGGTCGCCTTCCACGTGTTGGAGCATCTGCCGGACCCGCGGGCTTTTCTGGAAGACCTGGGGCATATCCTTGCACCGGGAGGGCACGCCTGGATCGAGGTGCCGGACGTGATGAGCGGCTGGCGTTCGCGCAACTACGTGCATCCTGCGCATCTCAGCTATTTTTCTGCGCCGCTGCTGCGGCGGCTGGCTGTCGCTGCCGGCCTGGAGGTGGTCCATTGCGGCGCATGGCAGGGTGGCGGGGTGCTGGCGGAAAACCTGTGGGTGCAGTTGCGGCGCCCGGACGCGGGCTGCGCTCCCGTCCCCATGGAGCCTGCGTCCGCGGAGGAAATCCACCACCTGGACGCGCGCCTGGACAGCGTGCGCTGGGGTGTGCAGGACCGCGTACGGCGACTGCTCAAGCGTGCGGTCGTGCGCCTGCTCGGCAGCGGGCTGCCCGGCGAACTGCAGCGCTGGAAGAACCGCCGGCGCATGGTGCGAGAGGAGGGCAATGCGGTTTCCTGAATTCCGGCAGGCCTTGCTTGTCCAATACGGCGAAGAAGCCGCCGACACGCGCCACGAGGCCTATTTCCTCGCACGCCGGGGGCGGATGGCCGTGCTGCGCGCCCTGCTTGCGGCAGTACGCGATGCGTGGCTCTGCGGCCGGTTGCCGGAGCGCCCGGCTCCGCTCGCCGGCTGGGTGGCACTGGCCACGCTGCCGGGCTCTAATGGTTGGGGGGCGCTGGCGCCGTGCGTGGCCGATCTGGCTCGGCTTGGCATCGCCTGCGCGGTGGTGGTCCATCCGCGCCTGCGCGGGCAGGTCGCTGGCCAGGTACCCGCGCGGCCGTCCGCCCAGGCCTGGCGGCATGCGCTCGGCGCATGGCGGCTGAGACCGGTGCGGGACGGCGTACTGGTGGCATCGCCCTGGCTGGTGCGTAGCTGCGTGTTCCGGCAGCGCCTCTGGCGCGGTGCGTGGGAGCGGACATTCGATGCCGGCGCGTGCGGAACGCTGCTGTTGCATAACGATTTCGATATGTATGCCGTGGCTGCACAGCGTGCCGCCGGGGCCCGCTGGCGCAGCGTGTGCGTCCAGCATGGCCTGCCCACCGATGAGTTCTTTCCGGTGCATGCGCAGCGCCATCTGCTGTGGGGGCCGAGCAGCGCCGAGGTGTACTCCCGGCACGGCGTCGCCACGCAAGCGCTGGGTTATGGCCCGGCGCGCATGCTTTCTCCTGCCGCCGGGGCGCAGGCGCCCACGGCCCTGTACCTGGTTTCGCAGACCCACACGCCGATCTACGGACGGCCGCTCGCGGAGGATTTCCTGGCCCTGGCCCGGCACCTCGTCCGGGACCGACCGGGAGGGCTCGCGCTGCAGATCCTGCTGCATCCGGAGGAGGTGCGCCGGGGGCATCCCTACCAGGGAACGGAACTGGCCCCGCTGTGCCGGCCGCCTCCGCATGCGGCGCTGGCAGCGGACGGCCCGCCGGCCGTGGTGGCGGGCTTTTGCTCTTCCGCACTGATGGACGCGGCGGTCCGCGGCCATTACGTGATCGGCATGGACTGGCCCGCGCCCGGGTCGGCCGATGCCCAGGCGGTGGGGCGCCCCTCGGCGCAGGTGGCGGACCCGGGCGCCCTGGGGTTTCTTGTCCGCAACCTGTGCCATGAGGCCGGGGCACGCACCGCTTTCCTGGAGCGGCAGCACCTGTGGCTGCAGCGCAGCTTCGCCGCCGATCCCGCATGGCCGCGGCGCCTGGGAGGCGAGCCATGAAGCGGCTGGGACTGGTGCTGTTCATCGTGTCGATCCACGCGGGCGACTTCCTGGTGGCCTGGCTGTACGGCGGCGGCGCGTGGCCGGAGGCCGCGCTGCTGCGGCCCGCCCGCGACGCAGCGGTGGTGGCGCTGGCAGGCCTGTGCCTGCTCACCGTGCGCATGCCCAGGGCCTTGCTGGTGCAAGTGCTGTGTTTCTGCGCCCTCGCTGCCGCGCATGCGCCGGCCGGATACCTGCACGGTCTGCCGGCCGGCATCGTGCTCGGGTCCCTGGGCATCGTGCTCGTGCCGATGCTGTTCCTGCTGGCCGGGCATGTCTGCATGCCGCATTCACAGGACCTGCGCCTCGCCGTGCGTTGCCTGGTCTGGCTGGGCGTGGCCAGTGCCGCCTTCGGTGCGTGGGATGTGGCCCATACGGACTTCTGGGTCCACGGCGTGCGGCTGCCGGAGTATCTTTTCAATATCAAGGGCGTGCAGCCCGATGGCACCGAAAGGGACACCGGCCTGCCCTGGAACTTTTTCGGCGGCGAAGCCATGGAGCGCCGTGCGGGTGGCCTGCTGGCCGCGCCGCTGGCCCAGGGCCAGTTCCTGGTGACCGCGGCCCTGGCCGCGTTGGCGCTGTGGCAGCGCCGCTGGCCGTGGCGCGCCCTGCTGGCGTGCGCCGGCCTGCTGGCCGGCGTGTGGATGTCCGGCACCCGTGGCGCGATGCTGGCCGGTATCGTCGCCGTGATGGGCTACCTTCTGACATCGAAGGGATTGGTCCGGTCCGCGGCCGCGCGGCTCTTCCTGGCGGGAGTGGTGCTCGCGGCATTGGCGGCCGCTTCCGTCGGCATCGTGGTGGCCTCCGTGAACTTCCGCGACGGCTCCACGATCGGCCATTGGCTGGCGCTGCAGCGCAACCTGGCCGAGCTGCACCAGGTGCTGCTGCTGGGCGGGGGGGTGGGGCGCCAGAGCGCGCTGGCGGCCCGCCAATCGCTGGCCGACCTGGGTGGCGGAGAAGGCGCGCTGTTCAGCATCGCCTACCAGATCGGGATACCCGGCGCGTTGCTGTTCCTGTCCATCGTGGGCTGGTGCCTGCGCCGGTTGTGGGGGGCCTACCGGCTGCAGCGCGACCCCGTGCTGCTGGCGGCTTTCTGGCTGCTTTGCGGCATCATGACCACCTTCGTTTCCTCGGAAAACGGGCTGACCGTTTCGGGGGCGGGCGGATTCTGGTTGCTGCTCGGCGGCGTGCTGCGCCATGCCGCTGCCGCCAGGACCGCGGTGCCCGGGGTGTTCCCCCGGGAGGCACCAGTTTCCGGGGCTCCGGCTGGAGCGCGGGGGCGTCAGCCGGCTGGCGGAACAGGGGGATGAGCCGGATGCGGATATTGCATGTGTACAAGGATTTCGCGCCGCATGCCGGCGGCGGCGGCGTGGCTCGCCACATCCATGGACTGGCCGTTCTGGCATCGCGGGGCGGCAACGCGCTGCGGGTGGCCGCGCCGCAGGCGCAGGGCAGCAATGCCCATGGATATGTGACCGTGCAGACCGGTGCCGGCGGGTTGTGGCGCCAGGTCGGCTGGGCGGACGTGGTGCACGTGCACGGAGCGCGCGTTCCCGTCGCCGGACTGGCCGCGGCGATCGCCTGGCTGCGTGGCCGGCGCCTGGTCTACACGCCCCATTGCTACTACGACGACGATATCGGGCTGGGGAAGCGCCTGCGCAAGTGGGGCTGGGATCTGGTGGTCGAGCGCCTGCTCCTGCGGGGCGCGGACCGCGTGGTGCTCCTGTCCGGCTACTGGGTGGATTACCTTCGCCGGCGCGGCATGGCGCCGCGTCGTCCGGTGGTGCTGCCCAATGCCGTACTGGAGGCCGAACTGGTCGCGCCTCCCGGCGATGCGCCCCGGCTGGAAGGCGCTCCCGCATTGCTGTCCGTGGGGCGGCTCGATGCCGTCAAGCGCCTGCACGATGCCGTCGCCGTGCTGGCGCATCCGGGAATGGAGGCGGCGGTGCTGCATGTGGTGGGGCTGGGCCCGGACCGGGGCCGGCTGGAGGAGGTCGCCCGGTCGCTCGGGGTGGCCGCGCGCGTGCGCTTTTACGGGTTCGTCGCCGATGCCTCCGTCGCGGCGATGGCCGCGGGCGCGGACGTTTTCGTGATGCCATCGGCCGCCGAGGGCATGCCGACGGTCCTGATAGAGATGCTTTTGCTCGGGTGTCCCGTGGCGGCCAGCGACATTCCCGGCAATCGCCCGGTGCTCGAAGAGGCCGGCCTGCCGCAGGCGCTCTACCCGCTCGGCGACGTCGCGGCGCTGGCGCGGTGCATCGGGCTGCAGCGGCAGCAGCGGGTCACGGCCTCCACATCGGCGCGCATACGGGAGCGGTTCACATGGGAAGGGTTGCGCCCGCGCGTGCTCGACCTCTATGGTGCGCTTGCTCCGGAGGCCGCTCCTTGACCACCGGTTCCGTCCGACTGCGGTTTTTCGGCTGCCCGCTGGATCTCGTTCCGCCCGCGCAACTGCTGCAGCGCGCGCAGGCCGCCGCCGAGGGCGGCGAGCGTATCCGCATCGAGGGGCTCAACGTCGCCAAGCTGGTCGATGCGCGCACGCAGGGGCCGCTGCGCGCTGCGCTGGAGGAGGCCGAACTGGTCCACATCGACGGCAGTGGCATCGGCATCGGCCTGCGCTGGCTGGGCGCCGTGCCGCCGCCGCGGCGGGCAGGCATCGACCTGATGCAGGACCTGTGCGACCAGGCCGCCCGATCCGGGTCCGGGGTCTATCTCCTGGGTGCACGGCCCGCCGTGGTGGAGGCCGCCGCCGCCCGCCTGTGCGCCGCCCACCCCGGATTGCGCATGGCCGGTGCGAGGGATGGCTATTTCACCGATGCCGAGGCGCCCGGCATCGTGCGGGAGATCTGCACCTCGGGCGCGCGCTACCTCTTCATCGGTATCAGTTCACCCCGGAAGGAACTGTTCCTGCAGCGATACTGGAACGAACTGGGCGTGGCGCTCGCCATGGGCGTGGGCGGATCGTTCGACGTGCTGTCCGGGATGCTGCCGCGGGCGCCGCACTGGATGCAGCGGTTCGGGATGGAGTGGCTGTTCCGGCTGATCCAGGAGCCGCGTCGCCTGGCATGGCGCTACCTGCGCACCAATGCCGTGTTCCTGTGGCTGCTGCTGCGTGCCCGCCTGAGCCGGCGCCATCGTGCACGGGCGATCGTGCCCTGCGGACAATGACGGGGCTGGCTGTGCCATCGGGAGGTGCTGTACGGCAGCCGTCGCAGGTCCTGCTGGTAGCGGCCTGCCTGGCTGCCTATCTGCTGTTCTGCCTGCAGCAGGTGGTGGTTGCGGGCGGTGCCGGCGGCGGCCTGTCGCTGGGGTCGGTGGTCCTGCTCGGCTGCATGTCGGCAGTCTCCGCCTGGGCGCTGTGGCGGCAAGGCGTGCCCCCTTTCCTATTCAGGCCGCTGCTGGCAATCCTTGCCTGCATGGCGGTGCTGGCGGCGGCGGTGCTTGCGTCCGGACATGCGTCGCTCGCGTTCCGTTTCGCCGTGCGCTATGCCACCGCCCTGCTGGCGCTGTGGGCCATGCTCAATCTGGCCGTGGCCTGCCCGCGGTGGCCGCGTGCGGCAACGCTCGCGGCGTTGCTCGCCCTGTGGCTCAACCTGGCGCTGGGCGTGGCCGTGCTGGTGCGGTGGCCGCCGGCCCTGCGCTTCTCGCTGGCATTCCATGCGGAGGACACGTTCAAGTACCTGCCGCGCATTTCGGGCATGTACGAGCATCCGGCGCTGCTGGCCGCTTCCTCGCTGGTGGTGGCACTGCTCGTGCTGCAGTTGCATCGCCGCGGGGAGCTGGGCCGCGCGGCGCTGGCGCTGGCGCTGCTGGGCGCTGCCGCCGCGCTCGCGCTGACCCAGGTGCGCAACGCACTGCTGCCGGCCGGGCTCCTGCTGGCCTGGTGCGCCTGGCCGCATTCCGGCCTGTCGCGCCTGCATCGCCACCTGGCCACGGGGGCTCTGCTCGGTCTGGCAGCCATCGCCGGGCTGGTGCTCTGGCAGCGCTACGCCGACATGGCCAGTGCTTCGCGGGAAAACCTGCTGACCGCCGTATCGCTGGGCCGGACCTATCTCTGGGCCGGTGCGGTCGAGGCGTGGCGCGGCCATCCCTGGTTCGGGCTGGGGCCAGGGGTGTTCCAGTTCCTGGTGCCCGACTACACCGGCGGCCGCTTCCTGCGCGGTGAACTGCACGCACACAACCTGGTGCTGGCCGCCCTGTCGGAGACAGGGCTGTTCGGACTGTTGGCCGGACTGGGCCTGTTGCATGCCCTGTGGGCACCGCTCCTGCAGGCCGGTGGCGGCATGCGCCGCTGGGCGCTTGCCTGGCTCTGCCTGCTGCTCGGGATGGGGTTGTTCGATTTCTACCTGCCGTTCTATCCGTTTTCGCTGCACGCGGCGCTCGCGGTGGCAGTGCTGTATGCGATGGCGCGGAAGATGCCGCGCCGCCCGGATCCCGATCCCCCGCGGTGATCCGTCGCCCCGGTTCAGGATGCATCGCGATCGAACAGCACGATCACGCAGGTCTGGGCGATGATGCTCAGGTCCAGCCACAGCGACCAGTGCTGGATGTAGTACAGGTCGAACTCCACGCGCTTGCGCATCTTCTCCAGCGTGTCGGTTTCTCCGCGCAGCCCGTTGACCTGTGCCCAGCCGGTGATGCCCGGCTTGACGCGGTGGCGCTGCAGGTAGTTCGGAACGAGGTCCTGGTACTGCGCGCCGTGGGCGAGCGCGTGGGGGCGCGGCCCGACCATCGACATGCGGCCCTGCAGCACGTTGAAGAGCTGCGGCAGTTCGTCGAGGCTGGTGCGGCGCATGAAAGCCCCGAAGCGGGTGACCCGCGCGTCGCCGCGCGCCGTCTGGGGCGGAAATTGCCGCTCGTCGTGCACGCGCATGCTGCGGAATTTCCAGACCTCGAACGGGCGCCCATCCCATCCCTGCCGCTGCTGGCGGAAGATCACCGGGCCGGGGCCGGACAGCCTGACGCCAGCGGCCAGCAACAGCATCAACGGGCTGGCCAGCAGCAGCAGCGTTGCCGCCACCGATGTGTCGAGGCACGCCTTGAGCAGCCGGGAACTGCGCGACAGGGGGCGCACCGACAGCTCCAGCAGGGGTGTTCCCGCGAGCTCGGCCATGCCGTGGTGGATCATTCGGAAGGCGAAGATGTCCGGGATCCAGCGCACATGCACGCAATTGGCGCCGAGTTGGCGCACGCTCTCGCGTATCAAGGCCTCTTCACGCATGGGCCATGTCAACCAGACCTCGGTCACGCCATGGTCTTCGAGCCAGGAAGGCAGCACGGCCAGATCGCCCGCGTTGATCGCGGCCGGTACCGCCACCATTTCCAGTCCGGACCACGGCCCGTTGCGGATGCGCTCCGCCACCTGTGCCACGCGCTCCGTCGGCCCCAGCACGGCGATGCGCCGGGTGCCGATGCCACGGCGGTGCAGCCAGCGCAGGGCGCGGTCCAGCACCAGGCGAACACTGATCAGCCCGCAGGCGCCGAGCCCGGCCCAGTACAGGAACCACAGCCGGGAAAAACTCGGACCGGTCTTGCTCAGGAAGCTCAGGGAGGCGAGCACGCCCAGCACCATGCCCCAGCCCAGCAGCACGCGCCCCGCCATCATGGTGGGCATTGCCAGCCGCCAGCTCCGGTAGAGCGCGAGCTGCACGAAAACCAGCAGCGTCAGCAATACGCTGGCGAGCAACGCGTAGAAGTACTGCGAAGAGTCCGGAAGCTCGGCCTGGCCGGTGCGCAGTGCATAGGCCAGCAGTCCGCTGCCCAGCACCACCAGGGCGTCGGCGAGCTTGAGCGCGCCCATCGCCAGCGCCATGCCGTCGCCGATCAGATTCCGGAATCCCGTTTCAGATGACGCCCGGCGGCCAGCCTTCATGGATGGCCCTCTCTCTGCCCGCTGGTGGGGCCGCCGGTGCGGCGCTCTGCGCGCAACCGGCCCGCCGCGGTGTCCACGGGCCGGGCTTCCAGGGAGAACGCCGGGCCGATGCGGTTGCCTGAATGCCTCAGCGGCTCGATAGCCAGAATGATGTCCACTGCCCGCCGCCTCCGTTGGGGCTTAGTGTATCGAGCGCCCGGGCGGGCGGATCCCCGGAGCGCGGAATCTAGCCGGCGAGCAGGTCGTGCAGCGCCCGCGCGATCACTTTGGTGGCGCTCCGCAGGTCCTCGAGCTCCACGCGCTCGTCCGCGCGCTTGGCGTGCGATTCGAGCACGGTGCGCGGGCCGGCGCCGTAGATCACGCCCGGAATGCCGCGCTCCACGTAGAGCCGCACGTCGGTGTAGAGCGGCGTGCCCACGGCCGGCGGACGCTCGCCGAACACGGCTTCGGCATGGCGCTGGATCGCGTCCACCAGGGGGCGGTTGCCCGCCAGCGGGGTCATCGCGTTGGCCAGCAGCAGGCGGCGCACTTCCACGCGGATGCCCTCGCAGCCAGCGGCGGCCTCGTCGATCACGCGGCGGATCGCGGCTTCCACTTCCACGGGGTTTTCTTCCGGGATCATGCGGCGGTCGAGCTTGAAGACCACCTTGCCGGGCACGACGTTGGTGTTCGTGCCGCCTTCGATGCGGCCCACGTTCAGGTAGGGGTGCTTGATGCCCTCGACCTTCGACGTGACCTGCCGGTAGGCGGTGTTCTGCTGGTAGAGCGCGTTCAGGATGTGCACGGCCCCCTGCAGCGCATCGACGCCCGTGTGCGGCACGGCGGCATGGGCCATCTTGCCGTGCAAGGTCACTTCCATCTGCAGGCAGCCGTTGTGCGCGGTGACCACCTCGTAGCTGAAGCCCGCGGCGATCATCAGGTCGGGCTTCGTCAGCCCTTGCGCGAGCAGCCAGCCCGGGCCGAGCTCGCCGCCGAATTCCTCGTCGTAGGTGAAGTGCAGTTCCACCGCGCCTTTCGCGGGTGGGGCGACCGCTTCCAGCGCACGCACCGCGAAGGTGAACGAGGCGAAATCGCTCTTGCTCACCGCCGTCGCGCGGCCGTACATCTTTCCGTCGACGATCTCGGCGCCGTACGGGTCATGCGTCCAGCCTTCCCCGGGCGGCACGACGTCGCCGTGCGCGTTGAGCGCGACTGTCGGGCCGCCCGCGCCGTAGGGGCGGCGCACGATCAGGTTGGTCACCGATTCCATGCCGTAGGCGCGCACTTCGGCGTCGGGCACGGCGTGCTTCTCGGCCGCGTAGCCGAAGCCCTGCAGCAGTTCCGCGGTGCGTTCGGCGTGCGGCGCGTTGTTGCCCGGGGGCGTGTCGGTGGGCACGCGCACGAGGGCCTGCAGGAACTGCACCTCCTCGTCGAAGTGCCGATCGATCCAGGCGTCGATGTCTGCGTAGGTGCTGCTGCTCATGGGTTCTGTTCTTGGGCGAGTTGGTTCAGGAGATGGGAGAACGCCTCCACGGCGAGCTGCATGTCGTCGCTCGTGGTGCTTTCCAGGGGGTTGTGGCTGATGCCGCCGTTCTGGCCGCGCACGAACAGCATCGCCTGCGGCAGGATCTCGTGCAGCTTCATCGCGTCGTGGCCGGCACCGCTCGGCATCCGGAAAACCGGCAGCCCCGCGGCCTCGACCGCGGCTTCCCAGCGCTGCTGCCAGGCCGGTGCGCTGGGCGCGGCGCTGGCCTGCATGGAGCGCCGGGCCGTATGGCGCAGGCCGCGGCGGCCGGCGATCGCCTCCAGTTCGGCCAGCACGTCGGCGACGAGCGCATCGCGCTGCGCGTCGGTGGGTGCGCGCAGGTCCAGGCTGAATGTGCAACGGCCGGGAACCACGTTGACGGAGCCCCCGGGCACCTGCAACTGCCCGATGGTGCCCACCGAGTCGCCGTCCTGCGCGGCGCGGCGCTCCACGTAGAGCGCCAGCTCCGCCACGGCGGTGGCCGCGTCGCGCCGGCGGTCCATGGGCGTGGTGCCGGCATGGCTCGCCACGCCCAGCATCTCGCACAGGTAGCGTGCGCTGCCGTTGATGGAGGTGACGACGCCCAGCGGCAGTCCGAGTTCATTGAGCACCGGCCCCTGTTCGATGTGGACCTCCACGAAGCCCAGGTAGGCGGCCGGGTCGCGCCGCAGCTTCGGGATGTCATCGATGCACAGGCCGGCATGCTGCATGGCTTCGCGCAGGGTGACTCCGTCGGCGTCGCGCTGGTCCAGCCATTCGGGGCGGAAGTCGCCGATCAGCGCGCCGGAGCCGAGGAAGGTGGCGGCGTAGCGCTGGCCTTCCTCCTCGGCGAAGCCCACTACCTCGATGCCGAAGGGCAGGCGGCGCCCCGCGCGGTGCAGCTCGCGCACGCAGGTCATGGGCACGAAGATGCCTAAGCGCCCGTCGTACTTGCCGCCGTTGCGCACGGTGTCGTAGTGGCTGCCGGTCATGAGCCATTTCTGCCCGGCGGGAGTGGCCGCGTGGTAGCGCCCGACCACGTTGCCCACGGCATCCACCTCGACCTCGTCGAAACCGCAGTCCCGCATCCAGTGGCTGATGCGCTGCGCGCAGGCCCGGTGCGCGTCGGTCAGGTAGGTGACGGTGAGCTGGCCCTTCTCGGCAAAGCCCGGGTCGCTGTGCTGCGCGAGCTTTTCCTGCCAGTCCCAGACGTCGTTGCCCAGCACCGGCTCCACGCCGAACTTGTCGTTCAGGCGGATCTCGGCGATGCGGTGGATGTTGCGCAGCGCCTCGGCGAACTCGGCGTCCGGGTGGCTGTCCAGGCGCCGGGCGAAGGTCTCGATGATCTCCTGGCGAGGCAGGCCCGTGCCGCGCGGGCCGCGCACGGCCAGGATGAACGGGAAGCCGAAGCGCGCGTTGTAGTCGGCATTGAGCTGCTGCAGGCGCTCGAATTCCTCCGGCGTGCAGTGCGTGAGTCCCGCCCGGGACTGCTCACCGGTCGATTCGGCCGTGAGCGAGCGCGCCACCATGGCCTTGCCGGCCAGCTCGGGGTGGGCACGGATCAGGGCCAGCTGCGCCTCGCGCGGGGCCTGGTCCAGCACGCGTACCAGGGCGTGCTTGAACTGCGCGAGCGTGCGGAAGGGGCGCGCGGACAGCGCGGCCCCGGCGATCCAGGGCGAATGCTCGTACAGGCCGTCCAGCATGCGCGCGGCTTCGTCCGCGGGTGCGGCGTTGAGCTGTTCGAGGGTCAGGGTCATGGCGTCGCCTCCGGGCAGGGATGGGTCGCGGCCCAGTGGCGCGCGATGTCGATGCGGCGGCACACCCAGGCGTGCTCGTGGCGCTGGACGTGGTCGAGGAAGCGCTGCAGCGCCGTGATGCGGCCCGGGCGGCCCAGCAGGCGGCAGTGCATGCCGATGCTCATCATCTTCGGGCGGTCGTCACCACCGGGATCGCCTTCGGCATAGAGCGCGTCGAAGGTGTCCTTCATGTACTGGAAGAACGGGTCGGCGTGTGAGTAACCCTGGGGCAGCGCGAAGCGCATGTCGTTGCAGTCGAGCGTGTAGGGCACGATGAGTTGCGTGGCATCGGTGCCGTCGGTCTTCTTCACCTTCATCCAGAAGGGCAGGTCGTCGCCGTAGTAGTCGCTGTCGTAGGCGAAGCCGCCGTAGTCCGCCACCAGGCGGCGGGTGTTGGGGCTGTCGCGGCCGGTGTACCAGCCCAGCGGGCGCTCACCCGTGAGGCGCCGGATGATGTCCATGGCCTCGGCCATGTGGGCGCGCTCCACGTCCTCGGGCACGTTCTGGTAGTGGATCCACTTCAGGCCGTGGCAGGCGATGTCGTGGCCCAGCTCGGCGAAGGCGGCGGTCACTTCCGGGTGGCGCTGCAGCGCCGTCGCCACGCCGAAGACGGTGAGCGGCAGCCCGCGCCGCTCGAACTCGCGCAGCAGGCGCCAGACACCCGCGCGCGAGCCGTACTCGTAGATGCCTTCCATGCTGATGTGGCGGTCGGGGTAGCTGGCCGGGTTGAACATCTCCGAGAGGAACTGCTCGCTGCCCGCGTCGCCGTGCAGGGTGGCGTTCTCGCCGCCTTCCTCGTAGTTCAGCACGAACTGCACGGCGATGCGTGCGCCCCCGGGCCAGCGCGCGTGCGGCGGATTGCGCCCGTAGCCCACGAGGTCGCGCGGGTAGGGCAGGGTGGCGTCGTAGAGCGGCGGTGCGGTCATGGCGGTGGCGGCGTTGGGAAAAAGAGGGCTGCAGGGGGATCAGGAGAGCGCGCGGGACAGCTCGTTGGCGGGATGCGCGCGGTCGAAGGCCAGGCTGGCTTCCACGTGGCGCAGGTGTTCGTCCATCAGGCGCACGGCCAGGTCGGCATCGTGGTCGGCCAGCGCCTGCACGATGTGGCCGTGCTCCTCGTGCGAATGCGCTGCCTCGTCGGCGCTCTGGTACATGAGGGTGATGAGCGCGCAGCGGGAAATCAGCTCGCCCAGCATCTGCGCGAGCACTTCGTTGCCCATGAGCTCCGCCATGCGCACGTGGAAATCGCCGAGCAGTTCGGTGCGGCCCGGCACGTCGGCCTCGTCCACCGCCTGCTTCTCGCGCGCGACGTGTTCGCGCAGGGCGCGTACCCGGGCAGGCGTCACCTCGCGCACGAAGGCGCGCGTCATCTCGGCTTCCAGCATGCGGCGCACGGCGAACACCTGCCGGGCCTCCTCGGCCGACGGTGCCGCGACGAACGCCCCGCGCGCCGGCTCCAGCGTGACGAGCCGGTTCTGCGACAATTGGAAGAGCGCCTGCCGCACCAGCGTGCGCGATACGCCGAAGTGGTCCGCCAGCTTCTGCTCGGCCAGCTTGGCGCCCGGCAGCAGGCGGTGCTCCACGATGGCCTTGGTCAGGCTCGCGACGATGGCGCTGGTGGTGGAGGGTTCCATCCGGCCCATGATAGCGGCGGACCGGATTTTTGTATGCACTTTTTGTGCACCGAATTCGGGAACCGTCTCAGGGCATTCCCGCACCGCGGTGGTGCCGGCAGGCGAGCCACGGTACGCGAGCCTGCGACAGAATCCCCGCATGCTCCAACCCCGTCTTGCGGATGCTCCCGCGCCAGCCGCCCCCGATCCCGCCACCGAACCCGTCCGCTTCCTGCGCCATCTCTACGATGTGGCCGTCCAGGCAGCCCTGCCGTCGCAGCGCATGGCCGCGTACCTGCCGCCCCCGCCCCGGGGCCGCACGCTGGTGCTGGGCGCCGGCAAGGCCGGCGGGGCCATGGCGCACGCGCTGGAGGCGCTGTGGCCGGCGCAGGCGCCGCTGTCCGGGCTGGTGGTCACGCGTTACGGCCACGTGTCGCCGCGGCCGGACGGGGTGCCGGCGCGCATCGACATCGTGGAGGCCGCGCATCCGGTGCCCGATGCGGCGGGCGAGGCGGCGGCGCGGCGCATGCTGGAGCTGGCGCAGGGGCTCACCGCCGACGATCTCGTGGTCTGCCTGATCTCCGGCGGCGGCTCCGCGCTGCTCACGCTGCCTGCCGAGGGCCTGGCGCTGGAAGACAAGCAGCGCATCAACCGGGCCTTGCTGGAGAGCGGCGCGGGCATCGCGGACATGAACTGCGTGCGCAAGCACCTCTCGCGCATCAAGGGCGGCCGGCTGGCCGCCGCCTGCGCCCCGGCGCGGGTGGTGACGCTCGCGATCAGCGATGTGCCCGGCGACGACCCGGCGGTGATCGCCAGCGGACCCACCGTGCCGGACGACACCACCTGCGGGGACGCATTGCGCATCCTCGACCGCCACCGCATCGCGCTGCCGCCGTCCGTGCGCGCGGCGCTGGAGGCCGGCTCGCTGGAAACGCCCAAGCCCGTGGAGGGCCAGGCGCCGGACGTGCACCTCATCGCCACGCCGCGGCAGTCGCTGGAGGCGGCGGCCGCGGCGGCGCGGTCCGCAGGCCTGGCGGTGCACATCCTCTCGGACGAGATGGAAGGCGAGTCGCGCGACGTGGGCGCCGTGCATGCGGCGCTCGCCCGATCCGTGGCGCGGCACGGCGAGCCCTTCGCCCGGCCCTGCGCCATCCTCTCGGGCGGCGAGACCACGGTGACGGTGCGCGAGCGGCCACCTGGCGCTCCGCGGGGCCGGGGCGGCCGCGCCGGCGAGTTCTGCCTGGGGCTGGCCCGTGCGCTGCAGGGGCAGGAGGGGGTGTGGGCGCTGGCCGCCGACACCGACGGCATCGACGGGGTGGAGGACAACGCGGGCGCCTTCGTCGCACCCGATACGCTGGCACGCGCCGCCCGGGCAGGCCTGCGCGTGGACGACCATCTCGCGCGCAATGATGCCTACGGATTCTTCGCCGCCCTGGGCGACCTCGTGGTCACCGGGCCGACGCACACCAACGTGAACGACTTCCGCGCGCTGCTGGTGCTCTAGGGATGCAGCCACGGTGGCCATGCCGCCTGCGGCGGACAGGTACGTAGGACGGCGAGCACGCCGGGACGGGCCTAATTGCTGCACTGCAGCAGGGGTGCGCCGTCCATAGTGGGCCCGCATGAATGAATTTCCCACCATCACCGCCGGATTCATGGGGCGCGCACCCCAGGCCCCGCTGCCGGCTGCCGGGCCGGACCCCGAACAATGGATACGCGGCAAGTTCACGCACCGGGGCCGCACGCTCGCCTACTGGCTGTGCCTTCCGCCGCGTGCCGAAGGCGCGCCGCCCTGCCCGATGGTGGTCATGCTCCACGGCTGCACCCAGGATGCCGGCGATTTCGCGGCCGGCACGCAGATGCATGTCCATGCCCGCGACGCAGGGGCGGCGGTGCTGTATCCGGAACAGGCGCAATGGGACAACGCGCACCGGTGCTGGAACTGGTTCAAGCCGCAGCACCAGGGGCGGGACGGCGGCGAGCCCGCCGTGCTGGCTGCGCTGGCGCTGTCGATCGCGCACGAGCACCGGATGGACCGGTCCCGCGTGTTCGTGGCGGGGCTGTCGGCGGGCGGGGCCATGGCGGACATCCTGGCGTGCAGCTACCCCGATATCTTCGCCGCCGTGGGGGTGCATTCCGGCCTGCGGGCGGGTGCCGCGAACGATGCCATGTCGGCGCTGTCCGTGATGCGCAGCGGAAGCCCGGCGCCCGGCGGTTGCGCGGGCCGCACCCGGGCGGTGCCGACGATCGTGTTCCACGGCGATGGCGACACGACCGTGCACCCCGGCAATGCCGGAGCCGTCATCGATGCGGCAGTGAAAGCCCACGAGAGCGAAACCCTGCAGGCCACGATTTCCCGGACGACCGCGGGTGCCTCGGCGGGAGGGCGCCGGTTCACCCGGACGGTCTATGAGGACGGCACGGGACGCTGCGGCGCCGAGCTGTGGGAACTCCATGGCACGGGCCACGCGTGGTCCGGCGGCAGCGGGCAGGGCACATTCACCGACGTGGACGGCGTGGACGCCAGCGCGGAAATGCTGCGCTTCTTCCTCGCCCACCCGATGCGGCCCGTGGCCTGACGGCGGGTGGGCGCGGGCCGCGATCAGTAGCCCAGCGTGAGCCCGTCCGGGTTGCGCGGATCGGAATAGCCGAACAGCACGCCGTCCTTGCGCTGGATGGTCTGCGTGCGGCCCATGGAGGGCTTCAGGGCCAGGTTGTGGCCGCGCGACTTCAGGATGGCCAGCGTGTCCGGCGAGAAGCCGTTCTCGATGCGCAACTCGTCCGGGGTCCACTGGTGGTGGATGCGCGGGGCGGCCGCAGCCTCGGCGGGGTTCATGCCGAAGTCGATCACGTTGACCACGGTCTGCAGCACCGTGGTGATGATGCGCGCGCCGCCCGGGCTGCCGGTGACGAGCACCGGCTTGCCGTCCTTGAGCACCAGCGTGGGGGTCATGGACGAGAGGGGCCGCTTGCCGCCGGCCACCGCGTTGGCATCGCCGCCCACGAGGCCGTAGGCATTCGCCACGCCGGGCTTGGCAGCGAAATCGTCCATCTCGTTGTTGAGCAGGATGCCCGTGCCCTTGGCCACGATGCCGCTGCCGAAGTTGGTGTTCAGCGTATAGGTCACCGCCACCGCGTTGCCGGCCTTGTCCACCACCGAGAAGTGCGTGGTCTGGTCGCTCTCGTAGGGTTGCGGCTGTCCCGGCTTGATGTCCCTGGCGGGGCGCGCCTTGTTCGGGTCGATGGTTTTCGCGAGCGAGGCGGCGTAGGCCTTGGAGGTCAGCCCCTTGAGCGGGATCTTCACGAAATCCGGGTCGCCCAGGTATTCGGAGCGGTCGGCGTAGGCCAGCTTCATGCTCTCGGCCATCATGTGCAGGGTCTGGGCGCTGCCCGGGCCCCACTGGGCGAGCGGCATCGGCTCGAGCATGTTGAGCAGCTGCACGAGGTGGGCGCCGCCCGACGAGGGCGGGGGCATGGTGACCACTTCGTAGCCACGGTAGGTGCCGCGCACGGGCGTGCGCTCCACGACCTCGTAGTCGCGCAGGTCCTGCAGGCTCAGGGCGCCGGGATAGGGCGCCATCTCGGCTGCGATGCGCCGCGCGATCGGACCCTGGTAGAACGCCTTGGCGCCCTGCTGCGAGATGAGCCGCAGGGACTGGGCGAGGTCCTTCTGCACCAGCCGGTCGCCGATCTTGAGGGGCGCGTCGCCGCGCCAGAAGATCTGCCGCGTGGCGGGCCAGCGGCCCATGTTGTCGCGCTCCTGCGCCAGCGTCTTGGCCAGCGTGAGGCTCACGGGAAAGCCCTTGTCCGCCAGCGCGATCGCGGGTGCGATCACCTTCGACAGCGGCTGGGTGCCCCAGGTCTTGAGCGCATGCTCCAGGCCCGCCACCGTGCCCGGCACGCCCACGGCGTAGTGCGTGTAGAGCGACTTGCCGTCGATCACGTTGCCCTTCTCGTCCAGGTACATGTCGCGGCTCGCCTTGCGGGGTGCGATCTCGCGGAAGTCCAGCGCCACGCTCTTGCCGCTCTTCGCGTCGTACACCATCATGAAGCCGCCGCCGCCCAGGTTGCCGGCGTTGGGCAGCACCACGGCCAGCGCGAAGCCCACGCCCACGGCCGCATCGACCGCGTTGCCGCCCGCCCGCAGGATGTCCAGGCCCACCTTGGTGGCCAGTTCCTGCTCGGTGGCCACCATGCCGTTGCGCGCCACGACCGGATGGAAGACATCCATGTCCATGTCGTAGGCGCGGCCCGCAGCGCGTGCCGCCGGCGTCTGCTGGGGGGCGCCTTGCGGGGCCTGCGCGGTGTCCGCGGAAGGCGCCGATGCGCCGGGGAGGTCCGCGCAGCCCGCGATGGCCAGCAGCGCGAGCATGCTGCTTCCAGCAAGCAGCCAGGGGCGTTGGAGGCGGGGGGAAGTCATCGGTCGAAGCCCTTTCCTGTCGTTGTCATGGCTGCCGGCGCGGAATGCCGCCGGCAGGGGCGGACAGTGTAGAGCCGGTGTCCCGCAAGTCACGTCACGGTTCGTTACAGGCCCTCCCGGAACGGCCGCCCGGGCATGGAGCCTGCATACACTGGCGCATCCCGGATATCAGGAGACGCCCCATGGGCCTCAGTACGCACGTTCTCGACACCATGCACGGCTGCCCGGCCGCGGGCATGGCCGTTTCGCTCTACGACACCGCGGGCGGCCAGGCCCGGCTGCTCAAAGAGCTGGTGCTCAACCAGGACGGCCGCACGGATGCGCCGCTCTTCGACAACGCCAGCCTGCGTCCCGGCACCTACCGGCTGTCGTTCGAGGTGGGCGCGTACTTCCGTGCGCGCGGCGTGGCGCTGCCCGAGCCGAACTTCCTCGACCGCGTGAGCCTGGATTTCGGCGTGGCCCATGCAGACCAGCACTACCACGTGCCGCTGCTGGTCAGCCCCTGGAGCTACTCGACCTACCGTGGCTCCTGAACTGCGGCGCCCGCAGGCGTCAGAGCTGGCCCTCGGTCAGCGTGTCGAGCTGGAACCGGCCCGACTTGTGCCACAGCCAGGTGTCGGTGTAGGTGACGCGGCCCATCCGCTCGGGCACGGGGTAGGGTGCCGCGGCGCGCACGGTGCGCTCGATTTCCGCGATCACCTCCGGCGCGTGGCGCGGCGCGCGCATCCAGGACAGGCGGGTGACCTGCCCGTTGCGGTCGATGTCCACCTGCAGCGTGCCGATGGCGTAGAGCAGGGGCGGGAGCTTGCCCTTGTAGATGCGCGCCTGGTTCAGGCCGTAGAGGTGCGTGGCGGCGTCCTGCCGGTAGGCGCGCGGATTGGCCGCGGCCGAGGTGCGCGCCGAGCCGCGCGTGGCCGGCTCCGGGCCCTTGACGCCGCTGGATGCCTCGGCGGCGGGGGCACTGGTTTCGTCGGGCGCGGGGGCCGTCTCCGGCCCCGACTTGCAGGCGGCCACGAGGGAGGCGACGGCCGCCATCAGGCCGGCCAGCAGCCAGTGGCGTCCGGAACCGGTCGCGCCGTGGAAAGAGGGGGTGGAAGGCTTCATCGGTGGTCCGTGGCGAGCTGCTGGAAAAATGGACGGGCATGCGCCAGGCCCTGCATGGCCCAACGCGGGGGCCCGCCATGGCGTTGACGTCCCCCCTGCACGCCTTGCTCCAGGGGCTGGCCACACGGCCGGCGTGCCTGGTCGAGGTGGAGTCTATCCAGGGATCGGTGCCGCGGGAGCGCGGCGCGTGGATGGCCGTGTTCGCCGACGGGCCACTGCTGGGCACCATCGGCGGCGGCCGGCTGGAATGGGATGCCGTGCGCGAGGCGCGGGCGCGCCTGTCCGCGCCGGCGCAGGCCGCACCCCCGGTGGTTCGGTTCGCCCTGGGGCCGAGCCTGGGCCAGTGCTGCGGCGGGGTGGTCCACCTGCGCTTCACCCGCGTGGAAGCGCCGGACCGCGAGGCGCTCGCGCGGCGCCTGTCGCCCGCACGCACGCCGGTGGCGCTCTTCGGCGCGGGGCACGTGGGCCATGCGCTGGCGCGCGTGCTGGCGCCGCTGCCCTTCGCGCTCACCTGGATCGACAGCCGCGATGGCGTCTTCCCTCCGGACGCGGAGGCCGGCGGGGCGCATTGCGAGCATTCCGAGCCCGTGCATGCGGCCGTGCCGGGGCTGGCGCCGGGCTCGCGCGTGCTCATCATGAGCTTCAGCCACGCGGAGGATCTCGACGTGGTCGCCGCCTGCTTGGCCCGGCAGCGCGACCGTGCCGACCTGCCGTTCGTGGGGCTCATCGGCAGCCGCACCAAGTGGGCCACCTTCTCGCACCGCCTGCAGGCGCGGGGCTTCGGCGCGCAGGAACTGGCGCATGTCACCTGTCCCATCGGCCTGCCGGGCATCGCGGGCAAGGAGCCCGAAGTGATCGCGGTGTCGGTGGCGGCCCAACTGCTGGCCACCCTGCCGCCCGCGCCGCGCGGATGACGCCATCCGGGCTGCTCCGGTCGCGCCGGGAACGGAACCTGCATACACTCGGGCCACAGGTCGCAGCGGTGCAAGGCGATGCCGCCGCTCCCACGGGGGAGGGCGTGCATCCGGTGCGCGGCCTTCCCGCTGCTCAGAGCGCCCGCCGTGGTGAGCAGGTTGCCGCGCGGCCGCCTCCGATGCAACGGGCCGCGCGCGAAGTTGAGAGCCACCATGGAAAGCTATCTCCTCGACTGGGCCAACCTGCTGCTGCGCTGGGTCCACGTCATCACCGCCATCGCCTGGGTCGGATCGTCGTTCTATTTCGTCTTCCTCGATTCCAGCCTCACCCCGCCGGTCGATGAGGACCTCAAGCGCCAGGGCGTGAGCGGCGAACTCTGGGCGGTGCACGGCGGCGGCTTCTACCACCCGGTGAAGTTCGCGGGCGCGCCGCCGCAACTGCCGAAGCACCTGCACTGGTTCTTCTGGGAAAGCTACAGCACCTGGATCAGCGGCTTCGCGCTGTTCACCGTGTCCTACCTCTGGAGCGCCAGCACCTACCTCATCGACAAGTCGCGCATGGACTGGGCGCCGGCCACCGCCGTCATGGTCGCGCTGGCGTTCCTGGCCGTGTTCTGGCTGCTGTACGACGCGATCTGCCGCGTTTTCGGCCAGCGCAGGAACGGCGATGCCATCGTCGGCGCGCTGGTCTTCGTGCTGGTGTGTGCGGCCTCGTGGCTGGCCTGCCACTGGTTCGCGGGCCGGGCCGCCTTCCTGCTGGTGGGCGCGATGATCGCCACCAGCATGAGCGCCAACGTGTTCTTCTGGATCATTCCGGGCCAGCGCAAGGTGATCGCGCAGATGAAGGCCGGCCAGCCGGTGGACCCCATCCACGGCAAGCGCGGCAAGCAGCGCAGCGTGCACAACACCTACTTCACGCTGCCGGTGCTGTTCTGCATGCTGTCCAACCACTACAGCTTCACCTGGAGCCATCCGCAGAACTGGCTGATCCTCATCCTGATGATGTTCGCGGGCGCGTCCATCCGCCAGTTCTTCGTGATGCGCCACGGCTGGAAGCTGGGCCGCAACGCGCACCCGCTGCCCTACGCGCTGGTGGGCTGCGCCGTCATCGTCGGCACCATCGCCGGGCTGCGGCTGTCGCAGGCGCCCGCCGCGCCGGCGGCGCCCTCGTCCGCGGCCGCCGCCGCGCCCGTGGGCTACGCCCAGCTGCAGCCGGTGCTGGCGCAGCGCTGCTACATGTGCCACGGCGAGCAGGTGCAGATGAAGAACCTGCGCCTGGATTCCGCAGAATCCGTAGCGCAGCATGCCCAGGCCATCTACCAGCAGGCGGTGGTGCAAAAGCTCATGCCGATGAACAACGCCACCGGCATGACCGATGCCGAGCGCGATCTCGTGCGGCGCTGGTTCGAGGGCGGCGCGCCGGCCCGCTGACCGCTGGCGGGCGGCCCCGGCCGCTCAGGCGGACGCCGCGGCCGTGGCGTCCGAGCCCTGCCAGGCGCGCTGCGGCACCGGTCCGGCGGAGTGCGCCTGGGTAGCGGACCGTTCCGCCGTGCGCCAGGCCAGGCCGCTCGCGCAGCCCTTGGCTTCGTGCTTGGCCAGCGCCGCGGCATTGGCCACTTCCTCGGCGTGGCGCATGGAGCCCGGCACCACGCGCGCCGCCCCGATCGCCAGCGTCGTGCAGGGGAAGAAGCGCTTCACCCCGTGCCGGTCTTCCGCCCAGATGCCGCCTTCGGCGCGCGCGGCGTCGTCGAACAGCTGGAACGCCTCGCGCGCGAAGTCTTCCACGATGCGCTGGCAGCGCTGCAGCCAGTCGCCGCTCTGGAACAGCAGCATGAAGTCGTCCCCGCCCACGTGCCCGATGAAGTCCCGCTGCGCATCGCAGTGCGCCACGGCCAGCCGCGCCACGAGGCGGATCATCTGGTCGCCGCGCCAGTAGCCGTAATAGTCGTTGAAGGGCTTGAAGTGGTTCAGGTCGGCATAGCAGGCCACGAACTCCGTGCCGCTGTCGATCAGCCGTTGCATGTGCATGCTGATGGGAATGTTGCCAGGCAGGAAGGTGAGGGGATTGGCGTGCCGTGCCGCCTCGATGCGGGCCTCGGTCACGCTGCGCACCAGTTGCTCGCCCGTGCCCAGGCCCACGTAGCGGCCGTTGTCGGTGACGATGAACCCGTCGCTCAGGTAGCGCTGGTCCTGCGAGGTCAGGATGCCCACGAGCTGGTCCACGTCGCAGTCGAGCTCCACCACGCGCGGGGCCGGGTTCGCGAAGGCCGCGCAGGCCTTGCGCCCGTGCACCTCGCGGAAGTAGAGCGTCGCATAGTGGTTCATGAACTGCTGGCGGTTGATCAGCGCCACCGGCCGGGTGCCGTCGAGCACCGGCAGGGCATGCAGTTCGGGATGCGCCTTGAAGAAGCCGGCCACCGTGTCGTTGCTGGTCTCGGCCGTGGCCGTGGGCGCATGCACCACCAGCAGGTTGCGCAGGATGCCCGGCCGCGCGTTCTGACCGCGGTGCGGCAGGACCGCCACGCGGCGGTCGCGCACGGCGTCCAGGGCCGGCGCCTCGATCCGCCCGCGCGGCCCGGATCCTGGCCGGCCGAGCAGGTAGCCCTGGCCGTAGGGAATGTCGAGGTCGCGCAGCGCCCGCAGGTCGTCCTGCGTCTCGATGCCCTCGGCGATCAGGGTGGTGCCGAACACGTCGGCGATGCCCTTGATGGCCTGCAGCATCTGCAGGTTCCCGGGATGGGCGCTGATGTCGCGCACGAAGTACTTGTCGATCTTCACGAAGTCCGGCCGCGTCTCGGACCAGAGCCGCAGGCTGGAGCGGCCGTCCCCGAAATCGTCGAGCGCGATGCGGGCGCCGCAGGCGTGCACCTGCTTGAGCGCCTCGCGCAGCGAGGCCATGTCGCCCACGCGCTCGTGCTCGGTGATCTCCAGCACCACGTTCTCCGCCGACACGCCCGCGGCCCGGGCCGCGCCGGCCAGCGTCATGCCGCGGCACAGCGACACCCCGCTCACCAGGGCGTCCGCACTGATGTTCACGAACAGGCGGCCCGCGCCGCCGGACGCGCCCCACTGCCGCAGGGCGATCGCCACGCACAGCAACTCGAACTCCTGCAGCACGCCTTCCGCGAGTGCGGCCTCCAGCAGGCGGTCGGGCGTGTGCAGGGGCGTGCCTTCCGGGCCACGGATCAGGGCCTCGTGGGCATAGACGTTGCCCTCGCGCAGATCGGCCAGGGGCTGGAAGACACAGTACAGCCCGCTGCCCCGCATGAGCCGCACGAGCGGGCCCGCGCCGTCCCGCACCGCTGGCGACAGCGAAGCGAGCACCGCCTGTAAAGCGCTGTCATGGACGGGGGCGTTCGTTACAGTCATACACAATTGTCGCGAAGTTACGCCCGGTCCATGACATCGGAGTGACATGTTCCGTGCCACCGCAGGTATTCCGCTACGTGGGCAGGTCCGCGTAGGCCACCGCGTACTTCACCAGCGCCGCCTGCCCGTCGATGCGCAGCTTGCGCCGTAGGTGGAGCCGGTGCGTTTCCACCGTGCGCACCGAGGTGCCCATCCGCTCGGCGATGTCCTTGTTGGAGCGGCCCTCGGCCAGCAGCCGCAGCACCGCCGCCTCGCGCGGGGTGAGCGACCGCGCCTGCGGCGGCACCGGCTGGCCGCCGTCCACCAGCGCACGCACGCCTTCGCTGAAATGCCGCCCGCCCGCCCGCACCGCCTCGATGGCCTGCACCAGCTGGCCGGCCGGCGCATCCTTGAGCACATAGCCGCGCACGCCCAGGCCCACGGCGCGCCGCACGTATTCGGCATCCTGGTGCATCGACAGCACCATCACGCGCACCAGCGGAAAGCGCTCGCGGAACGCGGCGGCCAGCTCGATGCCGCTGCCGTCGGGCATGCGGATGTCCGTCAGCACGATGTCCGGGGCCACGGCGGCGGCGAGTTCCAGGGCCTCCTGCACGCCGCCCGCCTCGGCGGCCACGCGGATGTGGGGCGTGGCCTCCAGGCGCATGCGCACGCCGTCGCGCACCAGCGGATGGTCGTCCACCAGCAGGACGCGGATCGGATCCAGGCCGGGGTCGGCGTTCATGCGGGCACCTGGTACGGTTCGAGGCCGGCGGCCAGCCCGGCGGCGGTCGCGTCCCGGCGGTCGAGCACCGCCAGGATGCGCGTGCCGCCGCGGCCCGATGCGATGGCGAAGCGGCCGCCCAGGCCCTCGATGCGTTCGCGCATGTTGCGCAGGCCGATGCCGCCCTGGCCGTCGCGCTGCACGCGCTGCACGTCGAAGCCGCGCCCGTCGTCGCGCACCGAGAGGCTCACCCGCCAGCGCGTGAAGCGCAGCGCCACCTCCACGTGGGTGGCGCCCGCGTGCATGCGGGCATTGGTGAGCGCCTCCTGGGCAATGCGGAACAGCGCCGTGCCGTGGCTGGTGGGCAGGGGCCCGGCCGGCCCGCGCAGCACGAATCGCACGCTGAACGCTCCCTGTTCCTCCACCTCCTGCGCCATCAGCGCGAGCGCGGGCGCGAGCCCCAGGTCGTCGAGCAGCGCGGGGCGCAGGCCGTGGGACACGCGCCGGATCTCCAGCAGGGCGTCGTTGAGGCGCTCCAGCCCATGGTCGAGCATGTCGCGCGGGGCATGGGCGGCGCGTGCGGCCCATTGCACCTGCGCCGTCTCCAGCAGGAATTTCGAAGACACCAGCACCTGCACCACGCCGTCGTGCAGTTCGCGCGCCACCCGCACCCGCTCCTCCTCCTGCGAGCTCACCACCCGCTGCGCGAGCCGGCGCAGCTTGGCGCTGGCCACTCGGTGGTCGCTCAGGTTGAGCGCCAGGCCCGCGAGCCCGATCAGCACGATGCACAGCGCGGCGATGCCGTAGATGCGTCGGCGCGTGCCGTCGATGTTCTCCTGCGCGGCCCGGTCGATGTGGCGCAGCGTCTCCTGCACGTCGTCCAGGTACAGCCCCGTGCCCAGGATCCACTCCCAGCCGGGCAGGGTGGTGACATAGGCGAGCTTGGGCGCCATCAGTTGCGAGGAGGGCTTCTGCCAGTCGTAGCGCACCATCCCGCCGCCCTGGCGCGCCGTCGCCAGGATCCGGTTCGCCGGTGCTTCGCTGCGCGGGTCGCCGGGATCGCACAGGTCCACGCCCGACAGTCCCATGTGCCGCGCGTCCAGCAGCACGTTGCCTTCGCGGTCGTAGACGAAGAAGTAGCCGTCCCGGCCGAACTGCATGCGCGAGAGCAGCGCCAGTGCCTGCCGCTGGCGCTCCGCGGGGTCGGCCTCTTCGGCCGCGATGCGCGCGAGCGCGCTCTGGGCCAATTGCACGTAATGGCGCAGTTCGGTCTCCTTGCTGTGCAGGTAGGCCGTCTCCACCAGTTCGCGCTCCTGCTGCGCCAGCCGGAGCGTCTGGTGCCGGGCCGTCGCGGCCACGGAGCCGAGGGCCACCATGATGGGCAGGGTGGAGAGCAGCAGGAGTTTCAGCCGCAATTGCATGGTCTGTCTCGCGAAGTGGGGAGAAGTATTTCGCCTGATACCGGCAAAGTCGATCGGCGGCTATGGGGGTAAGGCCCGGTATTCCATCTCACGGTGACAAGCTGTTAATACGGATGAGTGCCGGGAAAATGCATGGCACATGGAGTTTTGGGAATCCAGCCGGGATTTGCATTGCCTTGGTGATCGAGAAAGGATAAATCGCACCGCCGTGGTGAGGCGCGTCCCCGCGCCGGTGCTGTTACGTACCTGGATGCGCCGGCGCGCCCGCCGGTGGTGCACCGGAAAACCGCCGTGCACCTGGAGGATGCCTCCTGCAGGGACAGCAGGATGCGTGCCGTGCCCATGTCCTGTGCAATGCCCTGCGTAGTACTGCGCAAACCGTTCTGCGTAATCCTGCGTAAGGGAAAAATGTGCTTTCGTTCCGGCCTGCACCCGCACAGAATTCCTTCGCGCCCCTCCTTTTCGTCGATATTCGATCCGTTGCGGTTCGATTATTGGGGAGGGCCGCGTGGCGGTATGGAAGGGTATTTCCATGCCACGTCTGCGTCGTTGAACGGAAGGAATGCCATGGATATTCGGAATCCCCTGTCCCGGGGTCTTGCGCTGGGCGGCACCGCGCTCGCGGCCGTGCTGCTGGCGGGCTGTGCGGCTCCCGCCCAGCGGGAGGTGCTCTCCACCACCCGGATCTACCCCGCGATCGGGCCCTACTCGCAGATGGTGGCCCACGGCAACACGCTGTACTTCTCGGGCGTGCTGCCCCTCAATGCCGCCGGCAACGCGGTGCAGGGCACGACCATCGAGGAGCAGACCCGCGCCGTGCTCGATTTCATCGGCGCCAAGCTGCGCTCCCAGGGTCTGTCGTACGCGGACGTGCTCTCCACCACCGTGTACATGAAGGACCTGGGCGAATTCGCCGCCATGAACAAGGTGTACGGCGAGTACTTCCGCAGCGCGGCGCCCGCGCGTGCCACCGTCGAGGTCGCGCGCCTGCCGCGCGACGTGAAGATCGAGATCGCGGCCATCGTCGGGCGCCGCTGAGCCAGCGGACCGGTTCCAGGAGATTTCCATGATCGAAACATCCCCCGTGGCAGCCCGTGCTGCCGATGGCATCGAGCGTGCCGTGGCCGAACCCCGCTGGAGCGCCAAGCGCCGCGACTTCCTGCGCATGATGGGCTACGGCGCCGGCGCCGCCACGCTCGGCCCCCTGGTCGCCGCCTGCGGCAGCAGCGGTGCGCAGACCGCCGCCGAAGCGCTGCGCGAGCAGCTCGTGCGCGACGAGGCTTTCTGGACCGGCGTGCAGGACATGTTCATCCTCAAGCCCGAGAAGACCTACATGAACATCGGCACCGGCGGCTCCATGCCCAAGCTGGTGCTCGACGTCTTCGATGGAGAGAACCGCAAGAAGGCCGCCGATTCCGGCAGCGGCTACGGCAACCTGCTCGACCTGCGCAGGCAGGTGGCGCCGGGCTTCGGCGTGGATGCGGACGAACTCGCCTTCTCCGCCAACACGTCCTCGGGCATGTGCCATGCCATCCTCGGCATCGACTGGCAGCGCGGCGACGTGGTCGTGACCACCAACCATGAGCACGGCGGCGGCGACACGCCGCTCAAGATCGCCACGGACCGCTACGGCATCGAGGTCTCGCGCATCGAGATGCCGGTGGGCAACAACCAGACCGCGGCCACCTACGTGAACCTGTTCGACGAGCGCATCCGCGCGCTCAAAGCCCAGGGCAGGCGCGTGCGCGCGATGATGTGGTCCTCGCCCACCTACAAGACCGGCACCATGCTGCCCATCGCGGACCTGATGGGCGTGGTGAAGGCGCACGGCCTCATCAGCATCGTGGACGGGGCGCACCTGCCGGGCATGATGGCCTACAACTATGCGGAGCTGGGCATGGACTTCATGTCCGGTGCCGGGCACAAATGGCAGTGCGGCCCGGGCTCCACCGGCATCCTGATCGTGCGCAACAAGATGCGTGCTTCCAACCCGCTGCCGCTGCCCAGGTGGTACCCGGTCCACACGAGCTCTTACACCGCGAAGGACCGCACCACCAACGGCACCGAGACCTACGACATCGCAGCCACCATCACCAGCTGCGGCAGCCTGCACACGCCGATGTTCATGGCGCTCGCCCAGGCCTGTGCGCAGTGGGACGGCATCGGTCGCAAGAAGATCGAGACCTACGACCTCACGCTCTCGTCCTACCTCAAGGAGAAGATCGCCGAGCGCTGGGGCATCGACGCGCTGTACTCGCCCAAGGACGATCCGAAACTGCTGTCCGCGCTCACGTCCTTCAATCCCTTCCCCAACAAGGCGGACGTGATGAACGCGCAGAAGGCGAACGCCTTCGTCGCGCGCATGCAGAGCGACTATGCGCAGGGGTTCGTGATCCGCAGCGCGGACTTCCCGGTCATCGGCGCGCCGTCCAACCACTACGGCATCCGCGTCTCCACCCACCTCTGGCACGATGCGCGCGACATCGACCTGCTGGTCGATGCGATGTGGGATCTCTCGCGCAAGATCTGACCGCACCCGTCGCGCACGCCCCATGAAAAAGAGCGCGGGAATCGCTTCCCGCGCTCTTTTGCCTTGGAGACAACCGCAGGGTCAGAACCGGTGGCGGATGCCCACGCCGAAGCTGTTGCCCTTGGTCTGCGCGGTGATGCGGTCGTTCATCAGCATCGCATAGACATCGGTGCGCTTGGACAGGAAGTAGTCGTAGCCGACGGTGAAGGTCTTGCGGTCGATGTCGGTCTGCGTCATCTCGGTCTTCACCCACTCGACCAGCACCTTGCCCGAGGGGCCGGTGGGGATGGAGGCGCCGACCTGCATGGTCTTGGCCTTGTTGTCGGTGTTGTCCGCCTTGGACTCGCCATAGCTCAGGAAGGGCTTGACCACCTGGAAGTCGTAGGCGCCCAGCAGCATCCAGTCCTTCTTGGTCGTGCCCAGGTAGGCGCCCTGGCCGGGGTTGGCGATCTGGTCGCGCTCGTAGAAGCCGGTCACCGTGAGCGGGCCGCCGAAGTAGAAGAAGTTCGCGCCCACGTTCTTGCGGCTGTTGTTGCCCGCCTGCTCGCCGAACTGGTACTGGATGTTCGCGGAGAAGCCGCCGATCTTCGGCGTGCTGTACACGATCTGGTTGCTCCAGCCCGTGTCGGCCGGCGTCGTCGCGGCCCAGCCCGTGCCGTTGAACAGGGGAACGTTCATGTGCAGGATCAGCGGCGAGAACGTGAACGAATCGCCCAGCGGGTTGCCCACCACCGACGGCAGGAAGTTGGGCGCCATCCAGCGGCCCAGCAGTACGGAGCCGAAGTCGCCCGACAGGCTGACGTTGGCATCGCGGGAGAAGAAGGTATCGCCGGTGAAACGGCCCTGCGTGCCGGTGTCGTTCTGCAGGAACGACGTCAGCTGGAAGCTGGCCTTCAGGCCGCCGCCCAGGTCTTCCGTGCCCTTGAAGCCGAACCACGAGGTGGTCAGCCCGCCACTGTTGACCACCGAGCGGCGGTTCGCGTCACCGGCCATCTTCATGGAGCCCACGTAGAGGTCCGACAGCCCGGAGAGCTCCACCGAGCTCTGGGCGTGGGCACCGGCGGCGCACAGCAGGGCAGCGCTCAGCGCGATCAGGTTTTTTTTCATAAGACTCCTGTCCACAACGACAAAGACAAACAAAGAGAGAAAGGGATCGGTTGGATGCACCACGGCGGACCGTGGAACACGTGCTCGGGAGGTTGCCATTCGTTACGTGCAATTACCGTGCCGGCAGGATGGGCACTCGCGCATTCCGTCGTGCGAAGGTGCGCGCGGCGCTTTTGACCTCGCTCAACACGCCCGGGGCGCGGGCGCGCCACAGTGCGCACCATGTTCCCCATCCCTTCCACCGATCCTTCCGTGCCGTGCGAGGTGGCCCCCGCGGGCCAGGTGCTGCGCCAGCGCCGCCAGCAGTCCGCTTCGGTGCTGCATCTCGACAGCGGCCGCGTCGTTTTCGGGGTGCGCGAGGAGGGGCTGCTCAGGCACCAGCTCGGTGCGGTGGAGGGCCCCTTCTGGCTCGATGCCGCATCGGCGCTGCTCGGCCAGCCCTGTCCCGTGGACATGGTGGCGGATTCGCGCGTGCAACTGCGCCGCGTGCCCCTGGAAGCGTTCCGCAGCGAAGTGGCGCTGCTGCCGGATACGGTGCAGCGCCTGGTGCGCGACATGGCCGCGGGCTACCTGCAGCAGACCGAACTGGCCGTGAGCCGCCTGGCGCAGGACGCGGAAGCCCGCTGTGCCCAATGGCTGCTGCGCCATGCCGAGCCCGGCGACGGCGGCGCGCTGCGCGTCACCCTCAGCCAGCGCAAGCGCCTCATCGCCGCGCAGCTCGGCATCGCGCCCGAAACCTTCTCGCGCGTGCTGCGGCACCTGCGCGAGCACGGACTGATTGCCGGCACGGGCAATGTGCTCGTGCTTCCCCAGCCGGGCGAGCTGCAGATGGTGGCGGGCGGCTGAGATCCGGGCCTGCCCGGGCAGGCAACCCCATTGTCCCGCCGTTTCCGTCTTGCGCCGAAGGCCCACGCGACCGGTCCGGCGCGCATGCTCCATTGGGGGAAAATCGCGGTATTCAAGATTATTTATTTTCATCCGATTTTTAATTTCGGGTTATTGTAATTTTATGAACGCCCGGATTTTCCGTGGTGATGCTGCTAATAATAGTCGCGTTATCAACCAACGGATCGCTGATGAAAATCCAACCGATTTATTTCGTGACGGGATGGCATGCCGCTCCCCATTCACGGTTTCCCGCGCCGTGCCGCGTCCCGCCTGACTTCCAGCCAGCGCCCCTTCCTCGCGGGGGAATATGGAAGGGGCTTGAATGAATATTCTGGAAGAATTGAATATTCCCATGGCGGGTTCGCCACATGTCCGGTATGCCGGGCCCGGCCGGCGGATTCCCGTGGTCAGCCTGGCCCCGCTGCGCACGCGTGATGCAGTGAAGAAGCGGGAACTGGCGCTGGCGCTCGGCGGGGTATGCCGGGAATTCGGCTACTTCTGTGTCGAAGAACATGGCATACCCGCGGATCTTCTGCACTCCGCGCAGGACGCCGTCCAGGCGTTCTTCGACCTACCCCATGCGGAGAAGATGTCCATCGAGCTCTCGCGGTCGCCCTACCACCGCGGATACGTGCCCCCGGGCGAGGAAACCGCCTATGGCAGCACCGTCCAGGACATCAAGGAGGCCTTCGACATGGCGCTGGAGCTGGGGCCCGACGATCCCGATGTCCGTGCCGGCAAGTTCTTCCACGGGCCCAATGCCTGGCCGGCGGCGCAGCCGCTGCTGCGGCCCACGCTGTCCTGGCTCTACCGCGAGTGGCTCGCGATGTGCGGCGACATCAGCGAACTGTTCGCGATCGCGCTCGGCCTGTCCAACACCTACTTCGCCGAGCGCACGCTCAAGCCGCTCGCGCAATTGCGTGCCGCGCGCTATCCGCAGCAGCCCGCGGGCGGCAACCCACAGGCGATCGGCTGCGGCGAGCACACGGACTACGGCATCCTCACGGTGATCTGGCAGATGGACGAGGAGGGCCTCGAAGTCTGCGACCCGGCCGGCCGCTGGACCCGCGTGCCGCGCGTGCCGGGCACCTTCCTCTGCCTGCTCGGCAACGTGACGGGCATCTGGACAAATGACCACTGGCGCGCCACGCCGCACCGCGTGGTGAACGTGTCCGGGAACGTGCGCCATTCGCTCAACTTCTTCTTCGACCCCGACCACGACTGCGTGGTCGAGCCGCTGGCGCAGTTCGTCACGGAAACGAAGCCCGCGCGCTATGCGCCCGTCACCATGGGCGCCCACCTGGCGCGCAACTTCGACGGGGTATTCGCCTACCGCAAGCCGTCCCCCGCCGAGGCGGGGCAGGCGGCATGAACAGGAAAGTCCAACGCATGAAAGACGGCATGAAGAACATTCTGGTGATCGGCGGCGGCGTGGTGGGCCTGGCCACCGCGATGGAACTGAACGGCAGTGGCGCGAACGTGGTCCATGCCTACCCCCGCGAGGGCGATGCGCTTTCCGCTTCCCGCGCCGCCGGCGCGATGCTCGGCGCCTTCGGCGAAATGTCCGCCGACGACGGCCCCGAGGAGATGGAAGAGTTCGACTTCCGGCTGGCCGCGCAGCGCTACTACCCGCAGTGGCTGGCGCGCCTGCGGGAGGAAGCGGCCGTGCCCGTCTCCCAGGTCGAGGGCACGGTGATCATCGCGAACAACCTGGGGGCGCGGGACCGCGACGGCATCCGCCGCATGCACGCGGAGGCCGCGCGCCGCGGCGAGCCCGCCGAGTGGATCGAGCCGGGCGATGTGCCTGGCCTGAAGCCGAGCCCGGTCCACGCGCCGGCCTTGTGCCTCTACCTGAAGAACGAGCACGCGGTGCATTCCGGTGAACTGCTCGACGCGATGGCGGCAGTGCTCTCGCGGCGGCCGCACTACCACCATCGCGACGCGCGCGTGCTGGAGGTGCAGCCCGAGGGGCGTGCCTGGAAGGCGACGCTCTCGGACGGCAGCGTGCAGCAGGTGGATGCCGTAGTGCTGGCCAACGGCTCGCGCTCGCTCGAGTGCCTGCCTCCGGGACTGGCGGAGGACGCCGCGCTACCTGCGCTGAGCTTCGGCAAGGGTGTTTCCTGCCTCATCAGCGAGGCGCCGTCGGTGGCCCACACCATCCGCACTCCGAACCGCACGTTCGCCTGCGGGATCCACCTGGTGCCCCGGCCCGGTACCGGCATCCTGTATGTCGGAGCCACCAACTTCACGGGCGTGGACGAGGAGGCCGAGGCCAAGGTGCAGCCGGGCGAACTGCACGGCCTGTTCGACGAGGCCATCCACCAGATCAACACCGATATCCGCACGAGCCGCATCGAGCAGATCCGCGTGGGCTTCCGGCCCATCGCCGCCTTCAAGCGGCCCCTGGTGGGCAGGACCCGGCTGCCGGATCTCTACATCGCGACCGGCACCTACCGCAACGGCGTGCTGATGGCCCCCCTGGTGGCGGCGATGATCGCCGCGGAGCTGGGCCTGCGCGCAGCGCCCTACCAGGGCAATCCGTTCTCCGTGCTGGAAGATGCTCAGCGGCCGGCGGGCTGGGACATCGACCGCCTGCTCGACGTCGGCGTGCGCGACCTGGTGGCGTTCCTGCAGGAGCCGCGCAGCCCACTGCCCTACAGCCGTGCGCGGGAACTCGAGGCGTACCTGCGCAGCCTGCTGCAGGCCGCCGTGCGCAACGATGCAGGAGCCTCGTCCGACTCCCTGCACGCGATGATCCAGGCCCGGCTGAAAGAGGCCCCGTTCAACGAGACGGTGCACAAGCTCTTCTACGAGATCGGGGACCGGGAGCAGCGGCCTGCGCTCCAGCCCGCCGAGGCCTGAAGACGGGACGCCATCGGGGTTCTCCCGGGGCCGCCCCCCGGGGTTCTACCCAAAGCCGTCCGGCAGAGCGCTGCGTATATTCGTTTGCAAGGGCCCGGCCTGTCCCGGGCGTGCATCCCTGCAACGAACCAACCGCTCTGCATGTCCCGTTGTTCCCGCCGTTCCCGGCCGAAGCCCGCGCAGAGCGTGGGGCGCACATGAGCGCGCCGCCCGCTCCGCCGGCGGCCGGGCGCGGCCGGCTGCGTGCCTTCGCCACGGTGCATGACGGGCGCGAGGCGCACTGGCACATGCCCGGCCCGCTGGTGCTGCGCTTGATCGCCGCCGCCGTGGTGGCCGTGCTGCTGGCCGGAGGACTGGCCGCCTGGCTCGTGGCGCGCTCTGCCCAGCACGAGGCGCTGGAGCGGCTCATGGAGCGCCAGACCGACGAGGTCGAGGCGGTCGCGCTGCTGCTGTCCAGCAAGATCGAGCAGAACCAGCGCGTGCTGGCCACGCTGGCCGAGAGCATTCCCACGCCACTGCCCGACTCTCCGGGTGCGCTCGACGCCCTGCTGGGCCAGCGGCTGCCCGCGGCGCGCTTCTTCGACGCCCTGCAGATCGCGCGGCAGGACGGCAGCCTCGGCCTGTACTGGCAGAACGGCAGGCTGCATCCCGGCGCGCAACTCGATCCTGCCGAGCGCGACCAGCTGCGGCGCACGCTGTTGGAGGGCAAGCCGCTCGTGTCCGGCGTGATCGGCAACGGTCCCGCCGACGCGCGCATCATGTTCAGCCTGCCGCTGCGCGCGGCCGAGGACGGCGGGGTGCAGGGCGCGCTCGCGGGCACGCTGCGGCTGCAGTCGCAGGGCCTGCTGCCGCCGTCGATGGCGCTGCCGGCACGGGCCGGCTCGACGCTGGTGGTCTTCTCGCGCGACGGCGCCATTCTCGCGCACCCGGACCCGGCCCGCGTGCTCGGGCTGGTGCGCAACGAGACCGGGCTGTCGCAGGTGTACGAGCGGGCGCTGCAGGGCGGGCAGGCAGCGGTGGCGGGGCGCGGATTCTCGGAAGTGGTGGCCGGGCAGGTCGTGAGCGTCGCGGGCGTGCCGCTGCCCCAGTGGCTGGTCGCGCGCGTGAGCGATGCACGCGCCTCGGATCTGGACCTGCTGGCCGGCGGCGGCCAGCGCGGCCTGGGGCGCGCGGCGGCCGCCACGGCCTGCGCGGCGCTGCTCGCGGCCATTGCCATCGCCGTGCTGGCCCAGCCCCTGACGCGGCTGTGCCGGCGCGTGGCGCGCGCCCATCCCACCGGCATGGCCGACGACGCGCCCTGGCCGGCAGGGGCCGGCGAGGTGGATGACCTCGCGCAGGTCTGCCGCGCGCTGGTGGACGATTGCCGCCTGGCCCAGCACCGCGCAGGCGTGCTGCAGGACCAGTTCCAGGCCGTGCTGGACCACGCACCCGCCGGCATCGTCATCACCCGTGCCGGGCAGGTGGTGGTGGTCGGGCTGGAGGCCTGCCGCCTGCTCGGCTACGAGCCGCATGAACTGCAAGGGCAGCCTGCGCGGGTGCTCTACGCGAGCGATGCGGCCTATGCCGAACTGGGCCGGCGCGTGCGCGCCGAGTTCGCTGCGCACGGTGCCTTCGACGGCGATGTCTGCTTCGTCCGCAAGGACGGCGGCGCGGTCTGGGCACGGGTGCTCGGCCGGGCCGTGCGCGATGGCGCCGTGGCGGAAGGGGGCGGCACCGTGTGGATGCTGGAGGACCTGACGGCGGCGCGCGAGGCGCGGCGCCAGCAGGACTGGCCCGCGGGGCATGATCCCCTCACGCAACTCGCCAACCGCGAAGCATTCCAGCAGCGCCTGCACGCCCTGCTGGCGAACCATGCGAAACGCTCCATGATGGTGCGACCATTGATCCGAAATGGTGCATTGCCTCCGGATTCCCTGCAGGAGCCTTCCGGCCGTGCGGAGGCAGTGGCACCACCTGCCGCACCAGAATCGGGCGTGCTGCTGTTCCTGGACCTCGACCATTTCACGGTGGTGAACGCGATCGCCGGGCACGATGCGGGCGACGACGTGCTGCGCCACGTGGGCCGGCTCATCGAGACGCAGGTGCGGCATGTCGGGTGGGCCGCGCGGCTGGGCGGGGACGAGTTCGCGGTGGTGCTGCCCGGCTGCGCCCTGCCGCGCGGCCTGGCGATCGCCACCCAGCTCTGCGCGGCCGTGCATGCCTGGGAGCCGGCCTATGCCGGCCGCACGTACACGCTGGGCGTGAGCATCGGGCTCGTGCCGCTGGATGGGGACGCCTACGACGTGCCCACCGTGCTGCATGCAGCCGACATGGCCTGCTACGAGGCCAAGCGCGCGGGCCGAAACCGCGTCGAAGTGCGGTGGCTGCGGCCCGAACACCCGCACGAAAGCACGCCGGCGGACGGCAGCGTGCAGGCCTGACCGGGGCACTGCAGCGGGAATTGCCGAGCCTTACCGCGGAGCAGCCGTCTTGTCCATGACGGCCGTGGAAACATTCTGTTCTTCGGAACACGGGCGGCTGCGGCATCGGCAACGGCGGCTCCGTCGGGCATAGTGCGTGCCGCACGCCGGGCGCCCGTTCCGGCGCTTCCAGGGAGCCGGCGGCACCGCTGCCGCGGCGTGCGCCACAGGGAGGAATCAAGAGAATGTCGCTTGCGTACTGGCTTCGGGAGGAGCCTGCAGAGCCCGTCGAGGAGGGCCGTATCCAGCATGGGCCGGGGAAGGGGTTGCCCAAGCTGGTTTTTCAGAGTCTGGATGCTTCCAGGACCATCGTGAAAAAAATCGCGACCGTGGACCGGGTGCGGAGAAAAATCATCCTGATCCAGCCTTCGGACAAGGCTCTGTACCTGTCTGGCCTGAGAGAAAGAGGCGTTCCGGGATACGTTTACATTTTTGCCCACGCACGGTCGAACAGCCTTCAAGGGGTAACGCGGCAGGACATCATCGTGGATCTCATCCACCGCAGCGGAATATGGCATGGGCAGCCACTCATGATCGATGCATGCAATGCCGGCGCTGAGCCGGACGGTATTGCGAGTTCCCTTGCATTGGCACTGCGCACATTCGTCACAGCTCCGACCACGACCACTTGGAACTACGCCATGGGCGGCTCGGCGATCGGTCAGGGCGCTTTCGAGAAGCTGCCGGGCGTACTGGCTGGACTGCCTTTTCCGGATTTGTTCCGTCCCGGGCGCTGGCGTACCTGGGGGCCGGATGGGAAGCCAATTGCCATCACTCGGACCTCTCCGCGTGACGGGGGCGAACTCGTCAAGGGTCCGCTGGCAGATGTGTTGATGAAAAAACCATGACGATGTTCCTCTGGTGGAGGAAGTCCTCCCTGGCTGCCAAACTGCTCCTGGCCTTGCTCATGCTGGCAGGCGGCTGGACGGCATGGTGGTGGGCCGACAGCGCGCGTTGTGATCGCCAGGACGAATTCACCTTGCGTGGCATTTGCCTGATCCAGATCCGTGACAGTGCCGAGCAGGGCGAGGTGCTGGCCCAGTGGATCTACGGCAATTATCTCGAAGGGGAGGACCGGAAGCAGGAGGGGAATGGCTGGCAGCTTCGCGCCATGCACGGCGCCAGGAAAGGGGTTGAGCTGCACGACAACATGATCGGCTACTGCGACCGTGTCCCCGGCTTCGAGGCACGCACGGTCGAAGCCATCATGCAGCGCGTGGCGGCGGACAGCCCCGATGCCCACCTGCGGCTGCTGCAGCTCCACACCTACCCGCGCTGCGGCGCGTTCGACCTGGACAAGGCCGCGGCACAGATTCCGCTGCTTACCCAGTGCGCCCATCTCTCGCTGGCGCACTACCTGCGGGCGGCCCGGGACACCGGCCACCGCGTCGCTCCTGCAACGCGGCAGGCCATCCGGTCGAACATGGCGCTGTGCGCGCATGAGGTCGCCCATCCACCGCCCATCGCCGATACGGTCCGCGAGTTCATGCCGGTGCGCCAGGCGGACCTGGATGCGCTGTCGCGCGAGCTGGATGCGCTGGACCGCTGACATGGCAGCAGGGCAGGGGTCGAAGGCGATGGCGGCGTGGTGGCGGCGGTGCGGCAGCGGCGCGAAGTTCCTGATCACCTTCCTGTCGGTGTTCGGGGCGTGGACGGGCTGGTGGTGGATCGACAGTGCCCGTACCTGCCCCCGGCAGGAGGCGGCGACGCTGCACGGCCTGTGCCTGATGCAGGTGCGCGAGCGCGCGGAGCGGGGTGAAAGCGCGGCGCAACGGACCTATGGCAGGTATCTGCAGATCCACGGCCGGGAGGCGGAGGCACGGGCGTGGCAGCTGCGTTCGGCGCGGCGCGCCGGCCCGGCGGCTCCCTGAGGGTTCGCGCTCCGGTCAGTCCGCCACGCCACCCAGCGCGCGCAGCACGTTCTCGGCGGTGGCCGGCGCCACGAGGTGCACGGGGCCGTCCGCGGAGGCACCCTCCGATGCATCGGCGCGTGCCGCGGCCACGGCATCCCGCAGCGCTTCATAGACGCTCACGGCCAGCATGAAGGGCGGCTCGCCCACGGCCTTGCTGCCGCCCACGTTGTCCTCGCGGTTGGCCTCGTGCCACAGGTCCACCCGGAAGTGGGCCGGGATGTCGCCCGTGGCGGGGATCTTGTAGGTGCTGGGCGCGTGCGTCGCGAGCCGGCCCCGGCCGTCCCAGACGAGCTGCTCGGTGGTCAGCCAGCCCATGCCCTGCACGAAGCCGCCCTCGATCTGGCCGATGTCGATGGCGGGGTTGATGCTGCGGCCCGCGTCGTGGAGGATGTCCACGGCGAGCACGCGGCTCTCGCCGGTGAGCGTGTCGATCGCCACCTCGGTGCAGGCCGCACCGTAGGCGAAGTAGTAGAACGGGCGCCCCGTGAGCGTCGTCTTGTCGTAGTGGATCTTGGGCGTGCGGTAGAAGCCGTCGCTCCAGAGCTGGATGCGGTTGGCATAGGCGGCCTGCACCACGTCGCGCCAGGCGTGCGAACGCGTCGGTGAAGTGATCCGGCCGTTCTCGAACTGCACCGCGCCCGCGCCGCAGTGGTCCAGGCCGGCGACGAAGGCGGCGAGGTTGTCGCGCACATGGCGCGCGGCGAACTGCGCGGCGCGGCCATTGAGGTCGGTGCCGCTCGATGCCGCGGTGGCGCTGGCATTGGGCACTTTGCTGGTGTCGCTGGCCGTGACCAGCACCCGGTCCAGCGGCACGCCCAGTTCGTCGGCCACGATCTGCGCCACCTTGGTGTGCAGGCCCTGGCCCATCTCGGTGCCGCCGTGGTTCACCTGCACGCTGCCGTCGGTATAGACGTGGACCAGCGCGCCGGCCTGGTTGAAGAGCGTGGCCGTGAAGCTGATGCCGAACTTCACCGGAGTGACGGCCAGGCCCCGCTTCAAGGTGGGGTGGCGCGCGTTCCAGTCCGCCACCGCCTCGCGCCGCGCGCGGTACTGCGCGGTCTGTTCCAGTCGGGGCAGCAGATCGTGCAGGACGTTGTCCTCCACGGCCATCTGGTAGTGGGTGACGTTGCGATCCTCCAGCCCGTAGAGGTTGGCCATGCGCACGTCCAGCGGATCCAGCCTGAGCGCGCGCGCGATGTCTCCGAGGATGGTCTCGATGGCGATCACGCCCTGTGGCCCGCCGAAGCCGCGGAAGGCCGTGTGGCTCTGCATGTTCGTCCTGCAGCGGTAGGACGCGATCTCCACGTTCTCGAGGAAGTACGCGTTGTCGCAATGAAAGACCGCACGGTCGGCCACGGGGCCGGAAAGGTCGGCCGAGAAGCCGCAGTTCACGGCCATGCGCAGGCGCAGGCCCTGGATGCGGCCATTGCCGTCGAAGCCCACGTCCCAGTCGTAGGCGAAGGGATGGCGCTTGCCCGTGACCATGAAGTCGTCGTCGCGGTCCAGCCGCAGCTTCACGGGGCGCCCTGCCTTGCGCGCGGCCACGGCGGCCCAGACGGCCAGGTGCCCGGCCTGCGTCTCCTTGCCGCCGAAGCCGCCGCCCATGCGGCGGCAGGACACGGTGACGCGGTGGCTGTCGATGCCCAGCGCATGCGCCACCCAGTGCTGCACCTCGCCCGGGTGCTGGGTGCTCGAATGCACCTGCCACTGGCCCTGCTCCTGGGGCAGGACGTAGGCGATCTGGCCTTCCAGGTAGAAATGCTCCTGGCCGCCCACTTCAAGCGTGCCCTGCAGGCGGTGCGCCGCCGCGGCCAGGGCAGAGGCCGCATCGCCGCGGCGCACGGTGACGGGCGGCAGCACGTAGCTCTCCTGCGCCAACGCGTCGTGCACCGAGAGCACGGCCGGCAGTTCCTCGATGTCCAGCTGCACCAGCCGGGCGGCGCGCCGCGCCTGCGCCACGGTGTCGGCCAGCACGAGGCCAACCACCTGGCCGGCGAACTGCACCGTGTCCTGCGCGAACACCGGCTCGTCGTGCGCGAAGGCGGCGAGGACCGGGTCGCCCGGCACGTCGGCCGCGAGCACGATGTCGCGCACGCCTGTCAGGGCGCGGGCCGCTGCGGCATCCACGCCGCGCAGGCGCCCGTGTGCCACGGGCGAGAGGATGGGAGCCGCGTGCAGCGTGCCCTTCCATTCGGGCAGGTCGTCGATGTACTGTGCCGTGCCCGCCACCTGGGCGCGGGCGCTTTCATGGATCTGGGAGACGCCCACGGCACGGCGCGCGCTGCGGGGCGTGCCGTCCAGGCCGGGCGGTGGGGCCTCGCCAGCCATCGGGCCGGCCGCGCCTTGCGCATCGGCGCGTGCCGCCACCGGGTCCGCGTCCGCATCGCGGCTCAGCGGGCCCTCGGGCGCGGTGCTGGTGGGCAGGGTGTCATCGCGGCGGTTCATGCCTGTTCCTCCGCGTGGGCCCGTGCCTGCGATGGCGGTTGCGCCACCGGCACGAGCTGTTCGAGCGACACGGGCAGTGCCTCGGTTCCTGCGGGGCATTCCGGGCTCTCCAGCCAGCAGCGCCGCATCAGCGAGGCCAGCACGGCGCGCCGGTAGGCGCCGCTCGCGCGCATGTCGGAAATGGGGGTGAACTCCGCCTGCAGCGCCTCGCCCGCGCGCAGCGCAGCGGCTTCGCTCCAGGGCTGGCCGGTGAGCGCGGCCTCGGCGCCGCGTGCGCGCGCCGGCACCGCCGCCACGCCGCCCGCACCGATGCGGGCCGATTGCACCGCACCATGGCGCACCGTGAGCAGCACGGCCAGGCAGACGGCGGAGATGTCGTCGTCGAAGCGCTTGGACACCTTGTAGGCCGCCAGCCGGTCGCCGGGAGCGGGCAGGGGCACGTCGATGCGCGCGACGATCTCGTCCGGCGCCAGCAGGTTGCGGCGGTAGCCCGTATAGAAATCTTCCAGCGGCAGGCTGCGTTCGCCGCGCACGCTGGCCAGCACGATGCGCGCGCCGAGCGCTATCAGCACCGGCATCGAATCGCCGATGGGCGAGCCGTTGGCGACGTTGCCGCCCAGCGTGCCCGCGTTGCGCACCGGCAGCCCGGCGAAGCGCTCGGCGAAGCGCCGCAGCGCCGGCCAGTGCGCGGCCAGCCCGGCGAAGGCATCGTCCAGCGTGGCCGCCGCGCCGATGGAAAGGTGGCCGTCCGCGGTACCGATGCGCCGCAGTTCCCCGGCACGGGTGACATCGAGCACGCGCTCGAAGCGGCGGTGCTGCTTGGTGATCCACAGGCCCACGTCGGTGGTGCCGGCGACGATTTGCGCGTCCGGATGCGCGGCGCGCGCGGCCAGCAGTCCGGCGAGCGTCTCCGGCGCCAGATAGCCGGGTGCGGCATCCTGCGGCGCCGACCCTGTGGCCCGCAGCTCCCGCAGCCGCTCCAGCACCGCGGCTTCATCCACCGGCCGGGCCGGCAACTCGGCCATCCGCCCGGCGGCGTCCAGGATCGGGCGGTAGCCGGTACAGCGGCACAGGTTGCCCGAAAGCTCCGCCACGGCCAGTTCGCGCGTGACGGCGCGGCCCTGGCAGACATGGTTCTGGTACATGCCGAACAGGCTCATCACGAAGCCCGGCGTGCAGAAGCCGCATTGCGACCCATGGCACTGCACCATGGCTTCCTGCGCGGGGTGCAGCGGTGCGGACGAGCCGCCTTCCTTCCCATCCGCCGGCGCGCCGCGCTGGATGAGCGGATCCTGCGCGAGGTCTTCCACCGTCCAGAGCGCCATGCCATCGATCGCGTGCGCGAGGCGGATGCAGCTGTTCACGGCCCGCAGGCGCAGGCGGCCGTCCTCCTCGGAGCCCAGCACCACGGTGCAGGCGCCGCAGTCGCCCTCGCCGCAGCCCTCCTTGGTGCCGCAGTCGCCCAGGTCCTCGCGCAGCACCTCGAGCAGCGTGCGGTCGGGCGGGACATGGGCCAGCGTCACGGGCTGGCCGCGGCGGAGGAAGCGGATCGGGCGGGAGGCAACGGTCATTCGCGGGGCTTTCTGGGGCGGGCGCCGGCGTCCAGGAACCGGACGGGGGCATGGGGCCATGGACTGGAAGCGTAACCGGTCCCGGCGCCGCCTGCCACCGCAAATTCGATGCCAGCACCCGCACTCCCGCTAGCGGCCGCAGTCCTCGCAGACGTAGAAATACACCTCGCCTTCCTTCCCGTCCACCAGCCGCGCGAGGTAGGCCACGCCGCTGTCTGCCGCGAAGGTCATCCGCACGCGCCGCCCATCGGCGAACGATACGTCCACCCAGTCGCTCATGCATTCGCCGAAGGCGCCGTAATAGTTCATCACGTCGATCTGCGACACCGGCACGGCCTTGCGCAGGAACGTCCGCACATGGCGGGCCGTGACCCTGCGGGACTTCGGCGGCGGCGCGGCGCAGGGCCGGTTGTCGGCATCGAAGTAGCGCGTGCTGCGGATCCGGATGCCCTGGACCGGGCCGAGCGCGTGGGGGTAGGGGCGGGCTTCCGTGCGGCGCTGGTCCGCCTGGGCAGGGGCCAGGTCCGGGGTGGGAGCAGGGCCTGCGTGAACGGCAGCGGCGCACAGGGCCGAGCACAGGAGGACGAAGCGGTGCACCAGGGCACCGCGGTACGGAGAGGGAACCATGGCGTCGTCGGTGAAAGGCCGGATGGAGGCCGGAGGAACTCTCCCGATGATAGAGGGGCGCCGGAGCGGCATTCCACGCACCGGCACGGCACGGGGCTTGCATGGTCCCGCCGGGCGCTCTTCTTTCTGCGCCGCCCAATTCAATCCAAGAGACAATCGTCCGCATGAATGCTCCCCCCTCCCCGCCAGCTGCCACCGGTTCGCCGCCGCGCCTGCAGCTGTCGGGCATCACCAAGCGCTATCCGGCCGTGGTGGCCAACAGCGGCGTGTCGCTCACCGTGCAGCCCGGCGAGGTGCACGCGGTGCTCGGCGAGAACGGCGCCGGCAAGTCCACGCTGATGAAGATCATCTACGGCTCGGTCAAGCCCGACGAGGGCGCCGTGTGGTTCGACGGCCGGCCGGTGGCGGTGCGCAATCCTCAGGAGGCGCGGCAGCTGGGCATCGCCATGGTGTTCCAGCATTTCAGCCTGTTCGACACGCTCACGGTGGCCGAGAACGTCTGGCTGGGGCTCGACAAGCACCTGGCCCTGGCCGAGGTCACGCGTCGCATCCGCGACACCGCGGCGCAGTACGGCCTGGACATCGATCCGCTGCGCCCGGTGCACACCCTGTCGGTGGGCGAGATGCAGCGGGTGGAGATCATCCGCGCGCTGCTCACCTCGCCGCGCCTGCTGATCCTGGACGAGCCCACGTCGGTGCTCACGCCCCAGGCGGTGGAAAAGCTCTTCGTGGTGCTGCGCCAGCTGAGCGCCGAGGGCTGCAGCATCCTCTACATCAGCCACAAGCTGCACGAGATCCGCGCGCTGTGCACGGCGTGCACGGTGCTGCGCGGCGGCAAGGTGACGGGCGTGTGCAATCCGTCGGAGGAATCGAACGCCTCGCTGTCGCGGCTCATGATCGGTGCGGAGCCGCCGGCCCTGCAGCACCGGCCCGCGCGCACGGGCGACGCCGTGCTGGAGGTCGAAGGACTCAGCCTGCACCGCGAAGACCCTTTCGGCGTGGAGCTGATCGACGTCGGCTTTTCCGTGCGGGCCGGCGAGGTCGTCGGCATCGCGGGCGTGTCGGGCAACGGCCAGAAGGAACTGCTCTACGCGCTCTCGGGCGAGGACACGCGCGCCGCGCCCGCCATGGTGCGGGTGGCGGGCCGCCCGGCCGGCCGCATGGGCCCGCGCGCGCGCCGTGCATTGGGCCTGCATTTCGTGCCCGAGGAGCGCCTGGGCCGCGGCGCCGTGCCCACCATGGGCCTGGCGGACAACCTGCTGCTCACGCGCTCGGATTGCGTGGGCGCGGGCGGCTGGGTGCGCACCGGCGCGCTGGCCGCGCAGGCGCGCCGCATCATCGAGCGCTTCCAGGTGAAGGCGGGCGGCCCGCAGGCGGCGGCGAAGTCGCTCTCCGGCGGCAACCTGCAGAAGTTCATCGTCGGGCGCGAGATCGACGCCGGCCCCAAACTTTTGATCGTCTCGCAGCCCACCTGGGGCGTGGACGTGGGCGCGGCCGCGCAGATCCGCGGCGAGATCCTGGCGCTGCGCGACTCGGGTTGCGCCGTGCTGGTGCTGAGCGAGGAGCTCGACGAGCTGTTCGAGATTTCCGACCGCCTGCACGTGATCGCCAAGGGGCACCTGTCGCCCTCCATCGACCGGGCCGACGCCACGGTGGAGCGCATCGGCGAATGGATGAGCGGCCTGTGGAACGCCGACGTGCAGGCGCACCTGGGTCGCCGGGAAAGCCAGGACCATCCGGAGGGCGTGCATGCTCAAGCTTGAACCGCGTCCGCAGGCCTCGCGCCTGTGGACCTATGGCTCGCCGCTGCTCGCGCTGGCCTTCACCGTGCTGATCGGCGTCCTGCTGTTCGCCGCCCTGGGCAAGGACCCGGTGCGCGGCCTGCAGGTGTTCTTCTGGGAGCCGATCAAGACGCAATACGCGATCGGCGAACTGATGGTCAAGGCCACGCCGCTGCTGCTGATCGCGCTGGGGCTGGCCGTGTGCTTCCGCTCCAACGTGTGGAACATCGGCGCCGAGGGCCAGTTCGTGATCGGCGCCGTGGCCGCGGGCGGCATCGCGCTGCTGGCGGACAAGACCACCGGGCCGTGGATCGTGCCGGCCATCCTGGTGGCCGGCGTGCTGGGCGGCATGTGCTGGGCCGGCATCACCGCGCTGCTGCGCGACCGCTTCAACGCCAACGAGATCCTGGTGAGCCTGATGCTGGTCTATGTGGCCACCCTGGTGCTGGGCTACCTCGTCTACGGCCCCTGGAAGGACCCGATGGGCTACAACTTCCCGCAGACCCGCACCTTCGAGCGGGTGACGCAGATCCCGCGCCTGATGCAGGGCTCGCGCGTGACCATCGGCCTGCCGATCGCCTTGGCTGCCGCGGCGGCGCTGTGGGTGTTCCTGTTCCGCACGCGGGCGGGCTTTGCCCAGCAGGTGGGCGGGCTCGCCCCGGCCGCCGCGCGCTACGCCGGTTTCTCGTCGCGCCGCGCGCTGTGGACGGCGCTGCTCATCTCCGGCGGCGCCGCCGGCCTGGCGGGCGCGCTGGAAGTGGCCGGCCCCCTGGGCCAGCTCACGCCCTACGTGCCGGCGGGCTACGGCTTCGCGGCCATCATCGTGGCCTTCGTGGGGCGGCTGCACCCGGTGGGCATGGTGTTCTCCGCGCTGCTCATGAGCATGTTCTACATCGGCGGCGAGCTCGCGCAGTCGCGCCTCGGGCTGCCGAAATCGCTCACGGGCGTGTTCCAGGGCCTGCTGCTGTTCACGCTGCTGGCCTGCGATACGCTGATCGCCTACCGCGTGCGCTGGGTCGGCACGCCGGCCCGGAAAGGAGCCGCGTGATGGAAGCCTACGCACTGCTCCTGGGTTCCACGCTCAGCGCCGGCACCGTGCTGGCGCTCGCCGCGCTCGGGCTGCTCATCAACGAGAAGGCGGGCATCGTCAACCTCGGCGCCGAGGGCATCATGCTCTGCGCGGCCATCGCGGGCTTCGCCACCGCGGTGCATACCGGCAGCACCTGGGCGGGCTTCGCGGCCGGCATGGGCGCCGGTGCGCTGCTCGCCGCCGTGTTCGGCGTGCTGGTGATCTGGCTCAATACCAACCAGTACGCGACGGGCCTGGCGCTCAGCCTGTTCGGCGCGGGCTTCTCGGCCTTCGCAGGCATCCAGTACGTGCAGGCCAAGCTGCCCACGCTGCCGCAGTATGCGCTGCCGGTGCTGGGCGACCTGCCGCTGGTGGGCCCGGCGCTGTTCCGCCAGCATCCGCTGGTGTACGGCGCGATGGCGCTCACCGCGGGCCTCGCCTGGTTCCTCTACCGCTCGCGCGCCGGGCTGGTGCTGCGCTCGGTGGGCGAATCGCCCGAATCGGCCCACGCGCTGGGCTACCCGGTGCGGCGCATCCGCCTCGCGGCGGTGGTGGCGGGCGGCGCGCTGTGCGGCCTCTCGGGCGCCTACATCTCCACGGTCTATACGCCGCTCTGGGTCGAGGGCATGGTGGCCGGCCGCGGCTGGATCGCGCTGGCGCTCACCACCTTCGCCACCTGGCGCCCGGCACGGGTGTTGCTTGGTGCCTACCTGTTCGGCGGCGTGACGATGCTGCAGTTCCACCTGCAGGCCACGGGCGTGCAGGTGGCCAGCCAGCTCCTGAGCATGCTGCCCTATGTGGCGACCATCGTGGTGCTGGCGCTGATCTCGCGCAATCCGGCCTGGATCCGGGCGAACATGCCGGCCTCGCTGGGCAAGCCGTTCCATCCCGGGGGCTGACCGGGGCGGCGCGCCGTGCCATCATTGCCGTTTCCAAACGTTTCCGATTTCTTCTCTCACCTGTTTCCCCTGGAAGGACATTCGACATGACCGATCTGCACAAGCGCTCGCTGATGAAGGCCGCCGCGCTTTCCGCCCTGGCTGCCGCCGCGCTCGCGGGCTGCGGCAAGAAGGACGAGCCGGCACCGGCATCCACGCCCGCACCCGCGCCCGCCGCCTCGGCTCCCGCGGCCAAGGCCGAGCCGCTGAAGATCGCGTTCGCCTACGTCGGCCCGGTGGGCGACGGCGGCTGGTCGTTCGCGCACGACAACGGCCGCAAGGCCATCGAGAAGGAATTCGGCGACAAGGTCGTCACCAGCTTCGTCGAGAGCGTGCCTGAATCGGCCGATGCCGAGCGCGTGCTGCGCGACATGGCCGGCCAGGGCAACAAGCTGATCTTCGGCACCACCTTCGGCTACATGGAGACGATCCAGAAGATCGCCCCCGACTTCCCCGACGTGAAGTTCGAGCACGCCACCGGCTACAAGACCGCGCCCAACGTGCGCACCTACGACAGCCGCACCTACGAAGGCGCCTACATGGCCGGCGTGATCGCCGGCGCCATGACCAAGACCAACACGCTGGGCGTGGTCGGCTCGGTGCCGATCCCCGAGGTGATCCGCAACATCAACAGCTTCACGCTGGGCGCGCAGTCGGTCAACCCGAAGATCAAAACCAAGGTGGTGTGGGTGAACGAATGGTTCAGCCCGCCGAAGGAAACCGAGGCCGCCACCTCGCTGATCAACGGCGGCGCCGACGTGCTGTTCCAGAACACCGATTCGCCCGCCGTGCTCAAGACCGCCCAGGAAAAGGGCAAGCGCGCCTTCGGCTGGGATAGCGACATGACCGCCTACGGCCCCAAGGCCCACCTGGGCTCGGCCGTGATCAACTGGGGCCCGTACTACATCAAGGCCACGCGCGACGTGCTGGAAGGCACGTGGACCACCGGCCAGAGCTGGTGGGGCGTGAAGGAAGGCGCGATCGACCTCGTCTCCATCGCCGACGACGTGCCCGCCGAGACCAAGGCCAAGGTGGACCAGGTCAAGGCCGGCCTGAAGGACGGTTCGTTCGCGATCTGGAAGGGCCCGATCCTCGGCCAGGACGGCAAGGAACTGCTCGCCAAGGACGTCGTCGCCGACGACAAGTTCCTCTCGGGCATCAACTTCTACGTCAAGGGCGTGGAAGGCACCGTGCCGGGCGGCGACAAGAAGTAAGCAGCACAGTCCATCGCCAAGGCAGAAGGGCCACCCGACGGGTGGCCCTTTTTCGTCGCGGGCGCAGGGGTCGGGCGCTGGAAGCTGGCCGCGGTCAGCGCTCCAGCACCCGGCCCGGCCGCAGCCCCGTCGGCTCCCGGCCATCCCAGACCCGCAGGCCGTTGACCCACACGCCCTCGATGCCGCGGCTGGCTTGCACCGGGCGGTCGAAGGTGGCCACATCCTGCACCTGCGCAGGGTCGAACACCACGATATCGGCCTTCCAGCCGGCGCGCAGCAGGCCCCGGTCGGCCAGGCCGTAGTTCTCCGCGGCCAGGCCGGTCATCTTGTGCACGGCCGCCTCCAGCGTCAGCAGGCCCTGGTCGCGCACCAGCCGCGAGAGCACGCGCGTGAAGGTGCCCCACTGGCGCGGGTGCGGATGCGGATCGAAGGGCAGGCCGTCGGAGCCGACCATGGTGCGCGGGTGCGCCAGGATGCGCTCCACGTCGCGCTCGTCCATCAGGAAATAGATCGCGCCCGCGGGCGCGAGCCGCTGCAGCATGGCCTCGTCGTCCAGGCCCCATTCGCGCTGCAGGTCCGCATAGTCGCGCCCCTGGGCCGAGGGGGCGCCCGTCGACCAGGCGATGAGCGTGCGGCGCGCCAGCCGCACGCGGTCCAGGCGCAGCATGGTGGAGGTGGCGGGATACGGGTGGCAATCGAGGCACACGGGCTGCAGTGCGGCCGCTCGCTCGATGCGCGCGAGCGTTTGCACCGAGCGGCCATGGTTGCGCTCGCCGGCCAGCTTGTGGTGCGAGAACACGACGCGGGCGCCGAGGGCGCGGCCGATGTCCAGGGCTTCCTCGATCGCTTCGTCGATGCGGTCGGATTCGTCGCGCAGGTGGGTGGCATAGACCATGCCCGCGCGGCCGCGCATGGCCTCGCCGATGTCGATGATCTCCTGCGTGGTGGCGTGCTGCGCGGGCGGGTAGAAGGTGCCGGTGGACAGGCCGAAGGCACCGGCATCCAGCGCTTCCTCCAGCAGCCGTGCCATGCGTTCGCATTCCTCCGCCGTCGCGGCGCGCTGCAGGTCGTCCATCGCGCTCACGCGCAGGCTGGCGTGGCCCACCAGGGGAATCACGTTGACCGCGGCAGGTGCATCGCGCAGCGCCTGCATCCAGGCATGGAAACCGGGATAGCGGAACAGATCGGGGGGGCCGAGCAGGTCGAGCGGCTGGGGCAGGGCGCGGCCGGGTGGTACGGGCGCGAGGCTGATGCCGCAATTGCCCGTCACCACCGTGGTCACGCCCTGCGAGACCTTGGGCACCATCCCGGGGTGGGCCAGCAGGTAGCCGTCGTCGTGGGTGTGCGAATCGATGAAGCCCGGCGCGACCACGCGTCCGGCGATGTCGATGACCGCATGCGGGCCGGCCGCGCCGGTGCCCGGCTCCAGAACGGCGGCGATCGTCTCGCCCTCGACCAGCAGGTCGGCGGGCCGCGGCGCCGCGCCGCTGCCGTCGATGAGCAGGCCACCGCGCAGCAGCAGGCGCGTGGGGGCCGCGGGCGTGGAAGAGGATGCGGGCCCGGCCATCAGTCCAGCTTCTCGATCTTGTTGCGCTCGATCACTTCGGCCCAGCGCTTGGTCTCGCGATCGATGGTGCGCTGGAAGTCCGCAGGCGTGCCGCCGGCCGGCACGGCTCCAAGCTTCGCCAGTCCTTCGCGCACGGCGGACGTGGCCAGCGCGGCGTTGATCGCGGCATTCAGCTTGGCGACGATCTCGGGCGGCGTGCCGTGCGGCGCGACCACGCCGCCCCAGGCCACCGTCTCGTAGCCCTTCACGCCGGACTCGTCCAGCGTGGGCACGTTGGGCAGCAGGGCGATCCGCTTCGCGCTGCTCACGGCCAGCGCGCGCACCTTGCCCGCGGCCACGAGCGGGCCCACTTCGGAAGAGTTGGCGAACAGGTAGTCGATGCGCCCGCCCATCAGGTCCTGCAGCGCGGCCGGGCCGCCGTTGTAGGGCACGAAGAGCACGTCGATGCCCGCCATGCTGCGGAACAGTTCGCCGCCCATGTGCCCGGTGGTGCCCACGCCGGGTGCGCCGAACGACAGCTTGCCCGGTGCCTTGCGCGCCGCGGCGATCAGGCCGGCCACGTCCTGGATGGGTGATTCCCTGGGCACGATCAGCACGTTGTAGAGATCGAACGCATGGGCCACAGGCACCAGGTCGCGGTCCACGTCGTAGGGCAGTTTCCTGAACAGCGTGCGGTTCACGGCCAGCGTGTTCACGTTGCCGTAGCCGATGGTGTAGCCGTCCGCCGGCCGGCTCCTGATCTGCATGATCCCGATGTTGCCGGCGGCGCCGGGCCGGTTGTCGATCACCACCGGCACGCCCAGCGTCTTCGAGAGTTCGTTGGTCACGAGCCGCGACAGCACGTCGGGCGAACCGCCGGCGGCGGAGGGCACGACGAAGGTGATGGGCTTCTCGGGCCAGGCGGCCTGCGCGGGCAGGGAGGCCGCCGCCAGGCAGGCGGCCGAGGCCAGGAGCGCGAGGGAGCGGGACAGCATGCGGTGCATCATGGTGGGCTTTCTCAGGGGGATGGGAATGCGGCGGCGGCCGGGGGCGGTTCAGGGCAGCGGATCGCCCGCGCCGGTGCGCTCGACGATCAGGCGGTAGTGCTCGGGGCGGCGGTGCTTCGCGAAATTGAAGACGTGCTCGCGGAAGTGCTCGCCGAGCGACAGGTCGGCGCGCACGCAGATCACCTCGTCCTCTTCGCTCGTGGTGCGCGCGACGATCTCGCCGCTGGGCGCGACGATGACCGAACTGCCGATCATGTGGTGCCCGTCCTCGGATCCGCACTTGGCGGCCGCGGCCACCCAGATGCCGTTCTGGTAGGCATTGGCCTGCAGCGAGATCAGGTGCGTGGTGGTGCGCAGGTGGGCCGGCTCGTCCCAGTGGATGTTGACCGAGGGCGTGTTGTAGCCGAGCACCACGACCTCGGCGCCCTGCAGCGCCATCACCCGGTAGGTCTCGGGCCAGCGGCGGTCGTTGCACAGGCACATGCCCATGCGCACGCCGTCGGTGTCGAAGGCGCGGAAGCCCAGGTCGCCGACCTCGAAGAACTTCTTTTCCAGGTGCTGGAAGGGCGCATCGGGCTTGTGGTCCGCATGGCCGGGCAGGTGGATCTTGCGGTAGCGGCCGCGGATGGCGCCGTCCTGCCCCACGATCACCGCCGAATTGAAGCCGCGGCCCTCGGCGGTCAGTTCTGCATAGCCGAGGTAGAAGCCCACGCCGAGCTGGCGCGCCGCGTCGAACAGCGGCTGCGTCTGCGGTCCGGGCAGGCTGCGCTCGAAGAAGCGCTCGTGCGCCTCCGCTTCCGGCATCCAGTAGCGCGGGAAGAACGTGGTCAGCGCCAGTTCGGGGAACACCACGAACCGCGCGCCCCGGCCGTGCGCCTCGCGCAGCATCGCGACCAGCCGTGCGACCACGGAGGGCCGGCTGTCGGCCAGGTGGACGGGGCCCATCTGGGCGACGGCCAGGTCGAGGAACCGGCGGGCAGTGGCGGGGCGCGATGTCATGGAAACCTTCTTCTTTCGTTGCAGCGGGGAGATGCAATCGATTATTCGAAGCGGTGTCCGGTGCGTCGAATGACGCTTTGTCGCGCAGGTTTAACCGGGTGTTAAACCCTCGCATCCCCGCGGTGCGCGCGGGCGGGCCATGCACCGGCAGGGGGCGGAAAACCCGGGCAGCACTCCACCGTGGTGCGCCGCCCGCTGCCTGCCTTGCGCGGCGGAACTCAGCCGGGCGCGCCGTCGTCCATGAACGGCAGCGCCAGCCCGCACTGCAGCAGCACGCTGTGCAGCGCACGCAACAGCGCGTGGGCCGCAGGCGAAAGCGGCTCGCTCTGCAGGTGCACGAGGTCGGCCACGATGGGCTGCGCGCCGCGCACCGGAATCACCTTGAAGCGCGACTCCAGCCAGCCCTGCAGCGAATACTCGTCCACCAGCGCGGCCCCCGCGCCCGCACGCACCAGCGCGCAGGCGTAGTGGGGGGAGGTGACCTCGATGTTGAAGCGCGGCGCCGCATCGCCGGCCGCGAACATCTGGTCGATGCGCATTCCCAGCGGCGAGCCGTGCGGATAGCCGATGAGTTCGTGCGGCAGCAGCTCCTCCGTGCCGACCTCCTCGTACGTGGCCAGGGGATGGCTGCGCGGGCAGATGCACAGCAGCCGGGCAGCCGCGAGGGGCCGTGTGACGAGGTTCGGATGATCGACCGGGAAGGTGGAAATGCCGAGGTCGGCCCGCTGCTGCAGGATGCGCTCCTTCAGCGCGTCGTGATTGAGGCAGTGGAAGTGCACCTGCAGGTCCGGCAGCGCCGTCCGCAGCTGGGCGATCGCCAGTGGCACGATCATCTGCCCGAGGCTCGGGCTCGACAGGATGCTCACCAGGCCCCGGCGCCGCACCGCCAGCTCCCGCGTCAGGCTGCCGATGCGCTGCACGCCGCCATAGACCTGCTCGACCTCCAGGTACAGCCGCCGGGCCTCGGCCGTGGGATGCAGCCGCCCCTTGACGCGCTCGAACAGCGCGAAGCCCAGCCGGCTCTCGGTGTGCGACAGCAGCCGGCTGATGGCGGGCACGGACACGTGGAGCAGGCGCGCCGCCCCGCTGACGGACCCGGTGACCATCACGGCCCGGAAGGCTTCGATCTGTCGCAGATTCATGGCCCGATTCTGCGGCGTGCGCGCACCGCATGCCGGCCGCGCGCTGCCATGCTGCGGAACGCTATGCCTGCAGCAGGTCGGGGAAAGGCCGCCTGAGCGGCCGGGAACTCAGGTGTTCAGCCGGTCGAGCAGGCTGTACCACGCCACGCCCGCCGCCACATAGAACCGCTGCAGCCCGTGCAGCGGGATGGGCTGGACAGGCGTGACCGGATAGGGGCAGCGTTCCGGCGCGCCGCCACCCACCAGGGCCGCCACCTCCTTCCCCATGCTCGTGGCGAGCGCCACGCCGCGGCCGTTGTAGCCGAGCGCCAGGGTGACGCCCGGCGCGGGCTGGTGCAGGTGGGGCATGAAGTCGCGTGTGACCGCGATGCGGCCAGCCCAGCGGTATGCGTACTCCAGCGGACCCAGGCCGGGAAACATCAGCGCCGTGGCGCGCTCCAGGTGCGCGAAATCCGCCGCGCCGGCGGGGTCCGTGAAGTGTCCGCGCCCGCCCATCAGCAGGCGGCCCTGCGCATCCTTGCGGAAATACAGCAGCAGCCGCTGCGAAGTGGAGCCGGTTTCTCCGCCGGGCAGGATGGCGTTGCCGCCCGGGCCGAGCGGGCGCGTGGCGACGATGAAGCTGTTGGCCGCCAGCACCGTGCGCGCCAGACCCGGCCACAGGCCGTCGGTATAGCCGTTGGTGGCCAGCACGACCTGGCCCGCCTCCACGCTGTGGCCCGCAGCCGTGGTCGCCACCCAGCGCGTGCTCTGCCGTTCCAGCTTCGCCACCGGCGAGCCGCCGTGCAGGTGCACGCCCAGGCCCTGCGCCGCACGCGCCAGGCCACGCGCATAGGCGAGCGGCTGCACGGCTCCGGCGCGCCCGTCCCACCAGCCACCCGCGAACGCCGGGCTGCCGATGCGCGCGGCCGCCTCGGCGCGGCCCAGCATGGCGGTGCGCACGCCGTGGCGCTCCCATTGCCGGGCGCGTGCGTGCATGCCCGCCACCGCCTTTTCCGTGTAACCCACCTGCAGCCAGCCCGCGCGCACTGGTGCGCAATCGATGCCGTGGCGCGTGATGAGGTCGAACACCAGGTCCGCCGATCCGGACACGGCATGGATCAGGGGCTCCCCGCGTGCGGCGCCGTAGATGCGCAGCAGCTCGTCCGGGTCGTGCTTGAGGCTGGGGTTCACCTGCCCGCCGTTGCGGCCCGAGGCGCCCCAGCCGATGCCGTGCGCATCCAGCACGCGCACGCGCGCTCCGCCCTCGGCCAGGTGCAGCGCGGTGGACAGGCCCGTGTAGCCGGCGCCCACCACCAGCACGTCCGCCGTCTGCCGGCCCTGGAGCGGCGGTGCCTCCGGCGCCGGCGGCGCGGTGGCGGCCCAGAGCGAGTCCGCGGCCGGATGGGTGCCGATCGGGCGTGCCGAAGCGGCGCCGCTCATGCCGTGCTCCCCGTGGGGGCATGCAGCACCCGGCGCAGGAAGTCCTGGGTGCGCGCATGCCGCGGTGCGCCCAGCACCTGTGCCGCGTCGCCTCCCTCCACGATGGTGCCGCCGTGCAGGAAGCACACGCGGTCGGCCACCTCGCGCGCGAAGCCCATCTCGTGCGTCACCACCACCATCGTCATGCCTTCATCCGCCAGCGTGCGCATCACGCCGAGCACGTCGCCGACCAGTTCCGGGTCCAGCGCCGAAGTAGGCTCGTCGAACAGCATGGCCTCGGGCTTGAGTGCCAGGGCCCGCGCGATCGCCACGCGCTGCTGCTGCCCTCCCGAGAGCTGCGCCGGGTAGTGCCCGCCCTTGTCGGCCAGGCCCACTTTCTCCAGCAGCGCCAGTGCCTCGGAACGCGCCTGGGCGGAGGGCGCGCCCAGCACGTGCACAGGGCCTTCCATCACGTTCTCCAGCGCGGTGCGGTGGGGAAACAGGTTGAAGCGCTGGAACACCATGCCCATGCGGCGGCGCAGCAGGTGGATGCCGGCACCGCGCTGGTCCACGCGCTCGCCGAAGGCGCGCACCTCGCCGCCCTGGTAGGACTCCAGCCCGTTGATGCAGCGCAGCACGGTGGATTTGCCCGAGCCCGAGGGGCCGATGAGGCAGACCACCTCGCCGCGCGCCACGCGCAGGCTCACGCCCTGCAGCACGCGGTGCGCGCCGTAGGCTTTCTGCAGGCCTTCGATCTCGATCATCGGCGGCTCCCCGCGCCCAGCCGGCGCTCCAGGCGCCGCAGGCAGGCCACCAGCGGCAGGCTCATCGCGAGGTAGAGCAGCGCCACCAGGGTATAGACGGTCATGTTCTGGAAGGTGGACGAAGCGATGAGCTGGCCGGCGCGCGTCATCTCCGCCACCGTGATGGTGGAGACCAGCGACGAGTCCTTGAGCATCATCACCAGCGTGTTGCCGTAGGGGGGCAGCGCGATGCGGAAGGCCTGTGGCAGGATCACCCGCCGCATCAGCAGGGCGGGGCGCATGCCCATGGCCAGCGCCGCTTCGCGCTGGCCCGGGTCCACCGCCTCGATGCCGGCACGGAAGTTCTCCGCCTGGTAGGCGGAATAGGCGATGCCCAGCCCGATCACGCCGGCCTGGAACGCCGTGAGCTGCACGCCGAAATCCGGCAGCACGAAGTAGATGTAGAACAGCTGCACGATGATCGGCAGCCCGCGGATCACGTTGATGAACGTGGAGGCCGCGAGCGACACCGCCCGCACCGGCGAGAGCTTGCCGAGCGCGAGGATGAGCCCGAGGGCGCTGCTGAGCAGGAAGGCGAGCACGGTGACCTGTACCGTGACCACCGCGCCCTGCAGCAGGATGGGCAGGAAGTCGCGCGCATGCTGGAGGAAGTTGGACATGGGGCTCAAATGCCCCACTTCTTCGTGATCTGCGCGAGCGTGCCATCGGCCTTGATCGCGGCGATCGCCTTGTTCAGGCGCTGCAGCGTCTCGGCATCGCCCTTGCGCACCACCAGGCACACGTCGCCCACGTTCGACGGCTTGTAGCCTTCGGCCAGCTTCACGCCCTGGAAGGTGTTCTGGCGGATCTGGTAGGCCAGGATCGGCTGGTCCGCCAGGCCCGCCTTGATGCGGCCCAGGGCCAGGTCGCGCGTCAGGTCGGCCACCGAGTCGTAGCTGCGCACCTCCTTGAAGATGCCTTTCTTCTGCAGCATGTCGAGGAACACCGTGCCCACCTGCGCGCCCACCACCTCGCCCTTCATGTCGTCCAGCGAGGTGTAGGCGCGGCCGTCGTCGGCCTTCACGATCAGGCCTTCGCCGTAGGAATAGACCGGGTCGCTGAAATCCACCACCTGCTGGCGCGCGGGCGTCTTCAGCATGGCGGCCGAGACGATATCGATCTTGTTGGCGGTGAGCGAGGGAATCAGCGCCGAGAACACCGTCTGCTGGACGTTCACGGTGAACCCACCTGCCTTGGCCACCGCCTGCACGGTGTCCACCATCATGCCCTGGATGGTGTTGGTCTTGATGTCGAGGAAGGTGAAGGGAATGCCCGTGGCGGTCGCGCCGGCGTTGTAGCTCGCGGGCGCGGCCCCCTGTGCGCAGGCAGCCGTGACGGCGGCGGCAGCCAGCAGGCCGGACGTGAGATGGCGGAGGCGGCGGATGAGGAAACGCATGGCAGGGGCTCCTTGAACGAAAGGCGGAATGGACCACGGTGTGCGCCATGCACGCCATTGGGGCGTGCCGGTCCGCACGGCGGAGTACGGTGCAAGATCGGTGCCATCATCGATTTGTATGGAGCGTTTTGTAATCGGTGAAAACTACTAGTCGCCAATATGAAATCGATATGCGATTTTTTAAGGCGTCCGGGCTATACTGCTTCCATGGCCTCCACCCCTTCCGAAGATGACGTCAGCCGCCTGTTCAACCAGTCCGTCGAGAAGGGGCTGGACGTGCTGTGCGCCTTCGGCGCCCAGCGCCGGGGTATGACCTTCGCCGAGGTCGCCGAGGCCGCGGGCATCAACCGCAGCTCGGCGCAGCGCATGGTCTACACCCTCGAGCAACTGGGGTACGTGCGCAAGCATCCGCAGACGCGGCGCTACGAACTCACGCCGCGCGTGCTGCGCATCGGGTTCAACTACCTGGCCGGCAACCCGCTCATCGACCTGGCCAATCCGTTCCTGTCCGAACTCACCAACGTCACCACGGAAACCACCTGCCTCACCGAGGCCGACGGCGCCGAGATGGTCTATGTGGCGCGCTTCGTCAGCGCCCAGTTCGTGCCCGTGCACATGCCCATCGGCAGCCGCATCCCGATGTACTGCACCGCTTCCGGGCGGGCCTTCCTGAGCGCACTGCCCGAGGCCGATGCGCTGGCGCTCATCCGCCAGGGCGAGCGCGTGGCCCATACCCGCCATACGCTGACCGATGAGTCCGCCATCCTGGAGCAACTGCAGCTGGCCCGGCAGCGCGGCTATGCGGTCAACCGCGAAGAGCTGTTCCTGGGCGACATGACCCTGGCCGCGCCGGTCGTCGGCGGGCGCGGCCGGCCCGTGGCGGCCGTGCATGTCGTGGCGCCCACCAGCCGCTGGACGCCCGAGGAGGCGGAAAAACGCCTCGCGCCGGCCCTGATCGCCTGCGCACGCTCGCTGAGCAATTCCGTGCGCGCGCTGGCCTGACAATCCGGTCCCACGATGATCGAACACCACCACTGGCACCCTGTCGCCCTGGCCGAGGACGTCGGCTCCTCACCCCTGGCCGCGCTGCTCCTGGACCAGCGCCTCGTCCTCTGGCGCGATGCTGCAGGCGCGCCGCACGCCTTCCCCGACCGCTGCCCCCACCGCGGCGCACGCCTCTCGCTCGGCCGCGTGCACGACGGCCGGCTCGAGTGCCCCTACCACGGCTGGCAGTTCGAGGGCGGTGGCCGCTGCGTCCACGTGCCCGCGCTGCCGCAGTTCCAGCCGCCGGCCGGCCACCGCGTGGAATGCTTCGGCGTGCGGGAGGCCCACGGCCTGGTGTGGGTGTGCCTGGCGCCGGGCGACGCCGCCCTGCCGGCATTCACTGCGGAAGACGATGCACGACTGCGCAAGCTCAACTGCGGACCCTACGATGTGGCGGCCAGCGCGCCGCGCATCGTCGAGAACTTCCTCGACATGTCCCACTTCGGCTTCGTGCACGAAGGCTGGCTGGGCGCGCGCGATGCCGCGGCCATCGACGATTACCGCGTGGAGCCCACGCCGACCGGCCTGCTGGCCACCGGCTGCAAGGCCTGGCAGCCGCAGTCCAACCTGCATTCCACGGCCGCCGCGCAGGTCGAATACACCTACGAGGTCACGGGGCCCTACACGGCGGTGCTCACCAAGCTGCCCGAAGCGGGCACCACCGCGGTGGAGGGCTGGCGCGAGTCCATCGCGCTCTACATATGCCCGCTCACGCCGGAATCGAGCCGCGTGTGGTTCCGCCTGGCAGTGGCGGATTTCGATTCGCCGGACAGCAAGCTGCGCGATTTCCAGCACACCATCTTCACGCAGGACCAGCCGGTGCTCGAATCCCAGCAGCCCAGGCGCCTGCCCCTGGACCTGCGTGCAGAGCTGCATACCGCCGCGGACAAGGCCTCATCCGCCTACCGGCGCTACCTGCGCGGCTGCGGCATCACCTTCGGCGTCTGCTGAGGCGCTCGCGGCCACGCCGGATGCAGGCGGGGGCCTGGACAGTTCCGCGTCCGGCTGCACAATGGAACCCGTGCCGGCTCCGATGCTCCATGCCCGGGAGGGTGCGTGGTCGCCCGGCCATCCGGCCCCGCGGGGCCACCTGGCGCATGACACGCCTCGCTGCCCGCCTGCCTGCCCGCCTGCCCATTGCATGCCCATGACAGACCATTCCCTCGACGCCCAATCCCTCGCGCTGATCGATGCCTGTTCGGAAGCCTCCCTCGCGCTGCTCGAACGCAACCTCACGCCCCACGGCATCCTGGCCGCGAGCCGCACCGCGGCGGCGGTGGCGCGGCGCTACACGCGGATCTTCGGGCGCGACGCAGCCATGTGCGTCATGGCGATGTGCGGCAGCGGCGTGCCGTCCCTGGAGGAGGGCGCCGTGGCCAGCCTCGATGCGCTCGCCTCGCAGCAGGCCCCCAACGGCCAGATTCCCAAATACGTCGATCCGGAAGGACGCGATGCGGATTTCTGGTACCTGGGCTGCATCGATGCCACGCTCTGGTGGCTGATCGCGGTGGACCACGTGCGCCGCCACGGAGCGGTGGGCGCCGGCCGCTGGGCGGACGGCGTCGAGCGTGCCATCGGCTGGCTGCTCGCGCAGGAGCACCAGCATTTCCGCCTGCTGCAGCAGAACGAGGCCAGCGACTGGGCGGACATCATGCCGCGCTCGGGCTACGTGCTCTACACCAATGCCCTGTGGTTTGACGTCAAGCGCCGCTTCTCGCTCTGCCAGGCGGAGGACACGCAACACCATTTCAACCACCTCTTCAACCCCTTCCAGCGCGACCTGCCCGAGTACCACCGCGCCCGGCTGCTGCAGCACTATGCCCGCCGCGGCCGGCGCGACCCGGGCCTGTTCCTGAGCTTCGTGAACCTGGCGGTGGTGGGCGACGAGGGCGACGTGTTCGGCAACCTGCTTGCCATCCAGTGCGGCCTTGCCGACGAGGCGATGGCGCACAGCATCGTCAACACCATCGAGGCCGCCCATGCGGGCCACTCCCTGCCCGTGCGCGTGGTGCTGCACCCGCTGTCCCACGAGCACGACCTGTGGCGGGCGTACATGGGACGGCACCGCCAGAACCTCATGCACCAGTACCACAACGGCGGCATCTGGCCCTTCGTCGGCGGCTTCTGGGTGATGGCGCTGGCCCGCCTGGGCCTGCACCGTGCCGGCTGGTCCGGGCTGGCGAAGCTGGCCCATGCCAATGCGCTCGACGACTGGCGCTTCACCGAATGGTTCCACGGCCGCACGCTGGCGCCCATGGGCATGGCCGGCCAGAGCTGGAACGCGGCCACCTTCCTGCTGGCCCGGCGCGCGCTGCAGGGGCAGGACTCGGCCTGGTAGCCCGCGCGGCCCCGGCCGGCCTTATGCTGTGCTCTGCGCGCATCCGTGCCGCGCCTTCCCGAGGCTTCCCATGACCGATTCCCGTACCACCCTCCCGCCGCATGCCGGCGCCATCGCCCCGGAGCGCCTGCCCGACCTGCTGCGCGCCATGCCCAAGGCAGAGCTCCACATGCACATCGAGGGCTCGCTCGAACCCGAGCTGATCTTCGCGCTCGCCGAGCGCAACGGCGTGGCGCTGCCCTATGCCGACGTGGAGGCGCTGCGCAGTGCCTACGCCTTCACCAACCTGCAGAGCTTCCTCGACATCTACTACGCCGGCGCGAGCGTGCTGCTGCACGAGCAGGATTTCTACGACATGGCCTGGGCCTACCTGCAGCGCGCGGCCGCCGACCACATCGTGCATACCGAGATGTTCTTCGACCCGCAGACCCACACCGCGCGCGGCGTCGCCATCGGCACGGTCATCGAAGGCCTGCACCGTGCCTGCGAGGACGCCAGGGCGCAACTGGGCGTGAGCGCCTCGCTGATCCTGTGCTTCCTGCGCCACCTCAGCGAAGAAGACGCCTTCGAGACGCTGGAGCAGGCGCTGCCCTACCGGGACCGCTTCATCGGCGTGGGCCTGGACTCGAGCGAGGTGGGCCACCCGCCCGAGAAGTTCGCCCGCGTGTTCGCGCGCTGCGGCGAACTGGGCCTGCACCGCGTCGCCCACGCGGGCGAGGAGGGGCCGCCGGCCTATATCTGGAGCGCGCTCGACGTGCTGCATGCCGAGCGCATCGACCATGGCGTGCAGGCCGTGCACGACCCGGCGCTGATGCGCCGGCTGGCCGCCGAGCGGGTGGCACTCACCGTCTGCCCGCTGTCCAACGAGAAGCTGTGCGTCTTTCCCGACCTGGCCGACCACAACATCCAGGCCCTGCTGGACGCTGGCCTGGCGGCCACGGTGAACTCTGACGACCCCGCCTATTTCGGCGGCTACCTGAACACGAATTTCGTGCGCCTGTTCGAGGCCGTCCCCACGCTCACGGCGGCGCATGCCTACCAGCTCGCGTCCAACAGCTTCGAGGCGAGCTTCGTTCCCGACGCGGACAAGCAGGCCTGGCAGCGCGCGCTGCGGGCCTGCTTCGACCGCTTCGCCGCGCCGCATTGAAACGGCATGGCCCCGCGGGTCATTGCGGATCGACGGCCGATAGTCTGTTGCGTGAGAATCACGGGCGCGCAAGCTGGCGCCGGTCCGGGCACGCGCCGCACACCGCATGTCCACCACCAACCAGCTGCATCTCTGGGACGACCGCTTCTTCTACATCACGGAGGCGATCCAGTCCGGTCTCACCGCCCGGGCTTCCGCCACCCTGCTGGCATCCGCCACCGGCCGCCCCTTTGTCCTCGTCGCGCTCGATGGCACGGTGCTGCGCTGCACCGCGGCCCTGGTGGCGCCGCATGTTCCCCGCCAGCTCGACGCCGATGGCTGCGGCCTGCTTTCGCTGAACGTCGATCCGGCGTCCGGAACGTTCCGCAGGCTGGCCGCGCGCCTGGACGGCCGGGGCATCCTGCCGCTGGATGCGGCCGGCTTCGGCGCGCTGCGCGAGGACTTCGAGGGCGCATTGCATGGCGAGCTGGACAGCCCGGCCCTGCGCCGCCTCAGCGGCGGCATGCTGGACGCGGCCTGCGGCTGTGCCGTGAAGCGCTCCCGCGGCGGCGACCGGCCGTGCCTGGATCCGCGCGTGGAGCGCGTGCTGCAGCGGATGCGCGATGCCGGAAGCCATGGCATGGCGGTTCCGCTGTGCGACCTGGCGGCCGTGGCCTGCCTGTCGCCCGGGCGGCTCACGCACCTCTTCCATGAACAGACCGGCCTGTCGATCAAGCGCTACCTGCTGTGGTCCAAGATACGCCGCACCGTGCAGATGATGGCCTCGGGCATGCCGCTCACCGGCATCGCGCTCGCGGGCGGCTTCACCGACGGCGCGCACATGAGCCGCACCTTCCAGCGCTGCTTCGGCCTGACACCGTCCTTCCTGGCGGACGCGGGCCGCGTGGACGTGTTCGTGGACGACTGCGCGCACACGGCCTGGCGCGGTGCGCAGGCCTGCTGACGCGTTCCCTGCCGGGGTTGCGTAGCCGCTGCGTACAAGCGCCCGGCGGCAATTTTTCCTATGCTCTGGCGGCCCCGGCCATTCCGGCCGACAAGAGGGCCCACAAGGAGACATGCAACCATGCGCACTACGTTCCGTGGCGGCCTGAGGCCGCTTTCCCTTTGTTTCGTCGCCAGCCTCGCCGCCTGTGGCGGCGGGCGCGGCGACGGCGAACTGGCCCCCTACACCGCGGAGATCCGCCGCACCGCCATGGGCATGCCGCACATCAAGGCCACCACCTGGGGCGGGGCGGGCTTCGGCTACGGCTACGCACAGGCGCAGGACAATCTCTGCACCCTCGCCGATGCCTTCGTCACCTACCGCGGCGAGCGCTCCCGCTACTTCGGCGGGTCCGCGCAGGTCATCTACAACAGCACGCTGGGCCGGCCGCTCAACATCGATTCGGACTTCTTCCACCGCCACGTCATCTCCGCCGACGTGGTGGAGAAAATGATGGCGGCCCAGCCGGAGAAGCTCCGGCAGATGGTCGAGGGGTTTGCCGCCGGCTACAACCGCTACCTGGGCGACCTCCAGGTCGACAGCGGCGCCCATGCAGCCTGCCGCAATGAAGCCTGGGTGCAGCCCGTCACCGCGCAGGACATATGGCGGCGCATGTACGCCGCGAACCTGGCGGGCGGCTACAGCAACTTCGCGGCGGCCATCGCCAACGCCACCGCGCCGGCCGCCACCCGGTCTGGCACCGCCGCGGCCACGCCGCAGCGCAAGGATGGCTCCACCTCGCTCGCGGCCCTGGATGCCTCCCGGTCCCGTGCCCCGGAGCTGCAGGTCGGCGGCACGGCAGGCATCGGCAGCAACATGTACGGCTTCGGCACGGCGGGGACGGGCGAGGGCAGCCCGCTGCTCTTCGGCAACCCGCACTGGTACTGGAAGGGGCCCGACCGCTTCTACCAGGCGCAGCTCACCATCGGCAACGAGCTGAACGTGAGCGGGGTGTCGTTCCTGGGCATCCCGGTGGTGCTGATCGGCTTCAACGACAACGTGGCCTGGAGCCATACGGTCTCCACCGCGCGCCGCTTCGGCTTCTTCCAGCTCACGCTGGCCGCGGGCGATCCCACGAGCTACCTGCGCGACGGCGCCCCGGTGAAGATGGCGGCCACTACCATCACGGTGCAGAACCGCACGGCATCGGGCACGGTCGACGTGACGCGCACGCTCTACAAGACCGACATGGGCCCGCTGGTGAACCTGTCCACGCTCAACCCGGCGCTGGCCTGGAACCAGACCACCGCCTTCGTCATCCGCGACATCAACGGCGAGAACTACCGCACCTTCCGCAACTGGATGCGCTGGAACCAGGCCCGCTCGCTCGACGAATTCATCGCCATCCAGCGCGAGGAGTCCGCCATTCCCTGGGTCAACACCGTGGCCGTGGGGCGCGGCAGCGCCCGCGCCTGGTATGCCGACATGGGCGCGGTACCCAACGTGTCCGCGAGCCAGCTGGCCTCCTGCACCACGGCCTACGGCAAGGCCGTCGCCGCGGCGCTGCCGGGCGTGCCGTTCTTCGACGGCTCCCGCAGCGCCTGCGACTGGCAGTCCGATCCGGATTCCGTGCAGAAGGGCGCCATCGGCCCGTCGCGCATGCCCAACCTGCAGCGCGACGACTACGTGGGCAACATGAACGACAGCTACTGGCTCGCCAACGCCAACGCGCCGCTCACCGGTTACGCCCCCATCTTCGGTGCCACCGGTGCCCAGCAGAGCCTGCGCACGCGCCTGGGCCACACGATGGCGCTGCAGCGCCTGGCCGGCAGCGACGGCTACGGCGGCCGCCAGGCCACCAGCACCATCGTGCGCCAGATGGTCCTGAACAGCCGCGTCTTCAGCGCCGAGCGCTTCAAGGACCAGGCGCTCGCGCTGGTCTGCGCCTCGCCACAGGTCACGGTGGGCGGCTCCTCCGTGGACGTGGCTTCCGCCTGCGCCGCCCTGCGGGCCTGGGACAACACCGGCAACAGCGATGCGCGCGGCTCGCACGTGTGGGATGAATTCTGGAGCCGCGTGCAGGTGCCCGCCGCCCAGCTCTACACCACGCCGTTCGACCCGGCCGATCCGTTGAACACGCCGCGCGACCTGAATCCCGCGGCGGCCGGCGCCCTGCAGCAGGCCTTCGGTGCCGCCGTGGCCAAGGTCGCGCAGAGCGGCTTCGCGGTGGACGCACGGCGCGGCGACGTGCTGTTCTCGGTGCGCGGCGGAAAGAAGCTACCCCTGTTCGGCGGTTGCGCCGGAGTGGGCTACTTCACCATCACCTGCTCGGAGAACCCCATCGACCAGGGCGGATATTCCATGGACGGCCAGCCGCACGGCAACAGCTACCTGCAGGTGGTCACGTTCCCCGCGGGCGGGGTGCAGGCCCATACGCTGCTCACCCATTCCCTCTCGGACGACCCGGGCTCTGCGCACCAGGGCGACTACACCCAGGCCTATTCCGCGAAGCAGTGGGTGCGCGTGCCCTTCACGGAGGCCGAGATCGCCGCGGATGCGAATTTACGCACCCAGACCGTCCGGCCGTAGTTCCCCGGGGCCGCGGGCTGGCGCACAATCTCGTCACTCCGGCCGGTGTGCCGCCGCGGCCCTTGCGGCCGCCGCGGCATGCCCGCGCCCGATCCCCGGGCGCATGCCGACCTTGATTGTTGGATTGGAAGCTTCCACCGTGTCCACCCCGCGCATTCCCCTCCTGGCCCTCAATACCCTGTCGCCGCAGCACCAGGCCCAGATCGCCGCCGCCTACGACCTGCACTACGCGCCCACCCCCAACGACCGCACGCAGGCGATCGCCACGCAGGGCGGCCGCTTCCGCGCGGTGCTGACCATCGGCTCCATCGGCCTCACGGCCCAGGAAATCGAGTCCATGCCCGCCCTCGAGCTCATCTGCGCCCTGGGCGCCGGCTACGAGAACATCGCGCTCGACGCCGCCAGGGCGCGCGGCATCGCCGTGGCCAACGGCGCGGGCACCAACGACGACTGCGTGGCCGACCATGCCTTCGGTCTGCTCATCTCCATCGTGCGCGGCCTGCGTCCGCTGGACCGGCTCTGCCGCGAAGGCGTCTGGCGCGACGCCATCGGACTGCCGCCGAACGTGTCCGGCAAGCGCCTGGGCATCTTCGGGCTGGGCACCATTGGCCAGAAGATCGCGCGCCGCGCGTCCGGCTTCGACATGCAGATCGGCTACCACAACCGCAATCCGCGGGAAGGCGTGCCGCACCAGTACTTCCCCAGCCTGCGCGACCTCGCCGAATGGTGCGACGTCCTGGTGTGCGCCACGCCCGGCGGCCCGTCCACGCGCCACGCGGTGAATGCCGAGATCCTCGACGCCATCGGCCCGCTGGGCTACCTCGTGAACATCGCTCGCGGCAGCGTGGTCGATACCGAGGCGCTGGCCGACGCGCTGCGCGAGCGCCGCATCGCCGGCGCGGGCCTGGACGTGTACGAGAGCGAGCCGCATCCGCCCGAGGCCCTCGTCGGGTTCGACAACATCGTGCTGACCCCGCACGTGGCCGGCTGGTCGCCCGAGGCCGTGCAGGCCAGCGTGGACCGGTTCATGGCGAATGCGGAAGGGCATTTCTCCGGGCGCGGCGTGGTGTCGCCGGTCTGATCCGGAAGGCCCCACCGGGCCCGCGGAAGGCGGGCCGCGGGTAAAATCCTTCCCCTTTCTTCCGCAGAAGCGGACAAAAGGCTGCTGTCCCGGCAGCCTTTTTCTTTTTCCAGTTCCGGGACCATGTAGAGGACCACCATGTACAAAAACCTCGCTGCCGCGCTCGCGGCCGCCTGTCTTTTCCTGTCTTCCACCGCCGGGGCGCAGCCGCCCGCCAAGCCCGCCGCACCGGCCGACACCGCTCCGGTGAAAGCCGGCTTCGTGTACGTATCGCCCATCACCGAGGCCGGCTGGACGCGCCAGCACGACGAAGGGCGCCGCGCCGTCGAGGCGGCCCTGGGGCCGCAGGTGCGCACGACCTATGTCGAGAACGTGGCCGAAGGCGCGGATGCCGAGCGCGTGATCCGCGACCTCGCCGCCACCGGCCACCAGATCATCTTCACGCCCAGCTTCGGCTACATGGAGCCCACGCTGCGGGTGGCGCGCGACTTCCCCGGGGTGAAGTTCGAATCCATCACCGGCTACAAGACCGCGCCCAACGTCGCCACCGCCAACGCGCGCTACTACGAGGGCCGCTACCTCGCGGGCGTCGCGGCGGGCCGCATGACGCGCTCGCACGTCGCGGGCTTCGTGGCCGGCTTCCCGATCCCCGAGGTGCTGCAGGGCATCAACGCCTTCACGCTCGGCATGCGCTCGGTCGATCCGAAGGCCACCGTCAAGGTGGTATGGCTGAACGTCTGGTTCGATCCCCCGAAGGAGCGCGACGCGGCCATGGCGCTCTTCAACGAGGGCGTGGACGTGGTGGCCTTCCATACCGGCTCCACCGCGGTGATGGCCGCCGCCCAGGAGCGCGGGCGCCTGGCCATCGGCTACCACTCCGACATGCGGGGCACCGGTCCGGACGCGCAGATTCTCGCCGTCACGCACCAGTGGGGCGCCTACTACACGGAGCGCGTGCGCGCCGTCCGCGACGGCCGCTGGACGAGCGGCAACCTCTGGGGCGGCGTGCGCGAGGGCATGGTGCGCGTGGAGGGCTTCGGCAGCCGCGTGCCCCCCGCCGTGCGCAAGGAAGTGCTTGCACGCCAGGACGACATCGCCCGCGGACGCCTGCACCCGTTCGCGGCCGGCGCCGCGCCCGTGCGGGACAACACCGGGCGCGAGGTGATCGCCGCCGGCCGCACGCTGACCGATGAGCAGATCCTGCGCATGGACTGGCTCGTGGAAGGCGTGCAGCGCCAGGCACGTTAATCACGCCGCAGCCGCGTCCCCCTCGCTCATCCACCCACCCATCCATTCATCTGCCTGACCGTGCGCCCGCGAAGGGCCGCCATGTCATCATTCCCGCATGCCCACGCCGACCTTGCCCCCGACCCCTGACGCCGCCACCCACGTTTACCGGGCCGCGCTGTTGCGCTTCGACGCCGAAGGCCTCCCGCTCTACGACGAAGACGGCCTGCTCGCCATCGGTCCCGGTGCGGACGGCGTGCAGCGCGTGGTCGCTGCAGGCGACTGGCGCACGCTCTCTCCGCGCTTCGCCGGCCTTCCGGTCACGCACACCCCCGGCCGCATCCTCGCGCCCGGCTTCGTGGACATGCACGTGCACTTCCCGCAGACCGACGTCATCGGCTCGCCCGCGGAAGGGCTGCTGCCCTGGCTGGAGAACTACACCTTCCCGCACGAGTCGCGCTTCGCCGACGCCGGCTATGCCCGGGGTGTGGCCACCGTCTTCATCGACGAACTGCTGCGCAACGGCGTCACCACGGCGCTCACCTTCGCCACCTCCCATCCCGCGTCGGTGGATGCGCTGATGGAAGAGGCCTCCGCGCGCGGCATGCGCCTCATCGCCGGCAAGGTGCTGCAGGACCGGAACTCCCCCGACGGCGTGCGCGACGAGACCACCCGGTCGCTCGCCGACACCGAAGACCTGATCCGCCGCTGGCATGGCCGTGGCCGGCTGGGCTACGCGATCACGCCGCGCTTCGCCCCCAGCTGCAGCGAGGCCCAGCTGCGCGGCGCCGGGGAGCTGGCGGCCCGGTACCCCGATGTATGGATCCAGTCGCACGTGGCCGAGAACCGCGACGAGATCCGCTGGGCGCTCGAACTCTTTCCCCAGGCCCGCAGCTACCTCTCCGTGTACGACGGCTTCGGCCTGATGCGCGAGCGGGCCGTCTATGCCCACTGCATCCACTTCGACGACGAGGACCGCGCACTGATGCGCGACACCCGCACCGCCGCGGCCGTCAGCCCCACCAGCAACCTTTTCCTCGGCAGCGGCTTCTTCGACTACGAGGGCGCCGACCGCGTGGGCTTCCGCTACGGCCTCGCGAGCGACGTGGGCGGGGGCACCAGCTTCAGCCCGTTCCACACCATGCTCGCGGCCTACTACGTGGGGCGCGAAGGGCAGACCAAGCCCGGCCTCTCGCTGCCGCCCGGCCACCTCTGGTGGCAGCACACGGCCGGCGCGGCGCGCGCGCTGGGGCTGGAAGGCGTGATCGGCAACCTGCAGCCGGGCTGCGAGGCGGACTTCGTCGTGCTGAACCCTGCCGCCACCCCGCTGCTCGCGCGCAAGACGGCCCAGGCCGCCAGCCTGGACGAACTGCTGTTCGCGATGATCGTGCTGGGCGATGACCGGCTCGTCGAGAGCACGGTGATCGCGTCGACCCCATGAGCCTGTGGGGCCCGTGCAGCGGTTTCATTCAGCTATGAAAAGAGTAGTATCGCGTCCGCGCGCCGCCTTTCGACTGGCGCGCACGAGGAGAGAGAACCCATGAGCATCAAGAGCGACAAATGGATCCGCCGCATGGCCGAACAGCACGGCATGATCGAGCCGTTCGAGCCCGGCCAGATCCGCGAAAGCGATGGCCGCAAGATCATCAGCTACGGCACCAGCAGCTACGGCTATGACATCCGCTGCGCGCCCGAATTCAAGGTGTTCACCAACATCCACAGCACCGTGGTGGACCCGAAGCATTTCGACGAGAAAAGCTTCGTCGATTTCCATGGCGACAGCTGCATCATTCCCCCCAACAGCTTCGCCCTGGCACGCACCGTGGAGTACTTCCGCATCCCGCGCAACGTGCTCACCATCTGCCTGGGCAAGAGCACCTATGCCCGCTGCGGCATCATCGTGAACGTCACGCCCTTCGAGCCCGAATGGGAGGGCTACGTGACCCTCGAGTTCAGCAACACCACGCCGCTGCCGGCGCGCATCTACGCGGGCGAGGGCTGCGCCCAGGTGCTGTTCTTCGAAAGCGACGAGGTCTGCGAGGTGAGCTATCGCGACCGCGGCGGCAAGTACCAGGGACAGGTCGGCGTCACGCTGCCCAAGGCCTGAACTGCGCGAGAAGGGTGCGCGACTGGCGTGTGTCCTACAGGCGGGCGGCCTGTTTCTCCGATGCGCGGGTCGGGGCGGGGCTCTAGCATTTGCATCAAGGTATGCCGTTGCATGTCGTGATGGTTGTCACAAAACGCCGGCAAACTGACACATACGTTCTTTTGCCGAGGACCTCGCCATGCTTGCCTCCTTCCCGCTCCCTTTCGCCCGGGCAGGCGCGCCCGCCGATTACCCCGCCGATCACCCCGCCGACGGGGCCCACCCCTGCGGCCAGCGCTACTGGCCCGCTCAGACGCTGGATGCGTTCCTGCTGCAGATGGCGGCCCGGGGCCATTGCATCAGCGCCGCGATGATGCTCGGCGACCGCCAGTACGCACTGGAACAGATCGCCCGTGCACGCCAGTTGCAGGGGGACACCCTGCAGGCACTGGTGCAGGAGCTTTCCGCGTATTTCGAAGACGCCGAGCCGGCCGCCGCCGGCCTGCACTGGTCCCACCGCTGAAGCGGCCGCCGCCAAGGAATCCCCATGGACCACTTTGACGCACACGCGCCCACCGCGGCCGCCCGGAACGGGGAAGACCGCCGTTCCGCCATCCATCCGGGTCTTCTGGCTGCGGGCGCCACGGTCATCGTGCTGCAGATCGCGGCCATGGCCTGGGTGCTCGAGGACCACGTACGGCACGCCGAGCAGCAGCAGCACACCTGGGTGGCCCGGGGCCTGCAGGCTCCGGCCGACAGATCGGCGCAGGTACCCGGGCAGCAGGCGCTGCAGGCCGACGCCGGCTGGACGGCAGGCACCAGCTTCGCGGCCCGCTGAACCCGCTCCGCCGGGCGTACCATCCGCACTGCATGAATCTTTCAGGGTGCGCACGATGAAATGGGAAGGCAATCGCGAATCGGACAACGTCGAGGACCGCCGTGACGAAGGCGACAGTGGCGCAGGAGGGGGCGGCTTCCCGGTGTTCGGAGGGCGCAGCATCGGTATCGGCACCATCGTCATCGCGCTGATCGGTGGATGGGTGTTCGGCATCAATCCCTTGACCATCCTCGGGCTGCTGAGCGGCGGAGGCGCGCCTCCCGCCCATGTGCAGACCCAGCAGCCCCCGGCCCATCGTCCTCCCGCAGACGACACGATGGCCCGGTTCGTCTCCACCGTGCTCGCCGACACCGAAGACGTCTGGGCCGATGTCTTCCGCCAGAACGGATCCACCTACCAGAACCCGCGGCTCGTGCTTTTCCGCGGGGCCACGCCCACCGCCTGCGGGCGGGGCGAATCGGCCATGGGCCCGTTCTACTGCCCCGCGGACCGCAAGGTCTATATCGACCTCGGCTTCTATGAAACGCTGAAGAACCGCCTCGGCGCCCCTGGCGACTTCGCACAGGCCTACGTGATCGCGCACGAGGTGGGCCACCACGTGCAGAACCTCCTGGGCATCAGCGCCCGGGTGGACCAGATGCGCGGCCGGGTGAGCCAGGTGGAATACAACCACCTGTCCGTGCGCCTGGAACTGCAGGCCGACTGTTTCGCGGGCGTATGGGCCCACCATGCACAGAACGCGCGGCACATCCTGGAGCAGGGTGACGTCGAGGAAGCCATGAACGCTGCCGCGAAGATCGGCGACGATGCGCTGCAGCGCGCGGCCGGCCGCGCGGTCGTTCCGGACAGCTTCACCCACGGCACCAGCGCCCAGCGCCAGCGCTGGTTCCAGACCGGGCTGCAGAGTGGAAGCATCAAGGCCTGCGATACCTTCTCCTCCAGGAGCCTTTGAAAACAACGGCTCTCTGCTATTGAAAATGCAGCAAAAACTGCCACCCCGCCGGCCGTGCGGACGTTCCCGTGGCCTCGGGGAAGGGCTGGTGCGACAATAACGGCCGCACATGACAAGTTCTTTCTCCAATTTATCGCTGGCCGAGCCGCTGGCGCGCGCCGTGGCCGAGATGGGCTACACGTCGATGACCCCCATCCAGGCCGAAGCCATTCCCGTGGTGCTCACCGGCCAGGATGTGATGGGCGCCGCGCAGACCGGCACCGGCAAGACGGCGGCGTTCTCGCTGCCGCTGCTGCAGCGCCTGCTCAAGCACGAAAACAGCTCCACCTCCCCGGCGCGCCATCCCGTTCGCGCCCTGGTGCTGCTGCCCACGCGCGAACTGGCCGACCAGGTCGCCCAGCAGATCGCCCTCTACGCCAAGTACACCAAGCTGCGCAGCACCGTGGTCTTCGGCGGCATGGACATGAAGCCCCAGACGCTGGAGCTCAAGAAAGGTGTGGAAGTCCTCGTGGCCACGCCGGGCCGCCTGCTGGACCACATCGAGGCCAAGAACGCGGTGCTGAACCAGGTCGAGTACGTGGTGCTCGACGAGGCCGACCGCATGCTGGACATCGGTTTCCTGCCCGACCTGCAGCGCATCCTGAGCTACCTGCCCAAGACGCGCACCACGCTGCTGTTCTCCGCCACGTTCTCGCCGGAAATCAAGCGCCTGGCGGGCAGCTACCTGCAGAACCCGGTCACCATCGAGGTCGCCCGCCCGAACGAGACCGCCTCCACGGTCGAGCAGCGCTTCTACAGCGTGAACGACGATGACAAGCGCCGCGCCATCCACCACGTGCTGCGCACGCGCGGGGTCAAGCAGGCCTTCGTCTTCGTCAACAGCAAGCTGGGCTGCGCGCGCCTGTCGCGCACCCTGGAGCGCGAAGGCCTGAAGGCCGCCGCGCTGCATGGCGACAAGAGCCAGGACGAGCGCCTGAAGGCACTGGACGCCTTCAAGCGCGGCGAGGTGGACCTGCTGGTGTGCACCGACGTCGCGGCCCGCGGGCTCGACATCAAGGACGTGCCCGCGGTGTTCAATTTCGACGTGCCGTTCAACGCCGAAGACTACGTGCACCGCATCGGCCGCACGGGCCGCGCGGGCGCCTCCGGCCTCGCCGTCACGCTGGTGTCGAGCAGCGATGCCCGCCTGGTGGCCGACATCGAGAAGCTCACGAAGAAGAAGATCGATCTCGAAGCCCTGGAAGTGGAAGAGGACCGCCCGCGCGGCCGCTTCAACGACGGCCGCCGCGCCTGGCGCGACGACGAGTCCGGCGGTGATGCGCGTGGACGGCGGGAAAGCCGTGGCGAAGGCCCAGGCCGCGACTCCCGGCCGCCGGGCGGCTACCGCACGCCCGCGGCGTCGCGTGATCCCTTCTTCGACAAGCCGTACGAGGCCCCGGCCGCCGAAGCAGCGCCTTCCTGGGAGTCCGCTTCCCGGCAGCAGCCCGCGCGCAGCGGCATTTCCGCCAACATCAAGCCCAAGCGCAAGGTCGCCGCGCTCTTCAAGGCCGCCATGCCGGCCGTGGAAACCCCGTCCGGCCAGTGACCGGCGGCACGTCCGGGCCTCCGGCAGGCCCGGATCTCAGCCCGGTGCCTGCGCCTGCTCGCAGCGCACGCTGATGTGCTCGCGCTCCGCCAGCGTGGCGCCGAACCGCACGGCGCTGAGGCAGCCTCCCCAGACACAGCCCGTATCCAGTGCCAGCAGGTCCGGCCGGTTCATCCAGCCCAGCGTGGACCAATGGCCGAATGCCACCAGCGTGCCGCGCGTGCGCCTGCCGGGTGCATCGAACCACGGGACGAGGCCGTCCGGCGCGGCATCCGCCGCCTCGCTGCTGTCGAAATCCATGCGGCCGTCAGGCGTGCAGAAGCGCAGCCGCGTCAGCGCGTTCACGATGGCCCGCCAGCGTTCCATGCCGCAAAGCCCGTCGTTCCAGCGGTCCGGGGTATTGCCGTACATGGCCTGCAGGAATGCCGGCAGCGCATCCCCCTGCAGTTGCGCCTGCACTTCGGCGGCGTGCTCCAGCGCTGCGTCGGCCGTCCAGGAGGGCAGCACGCCTGCATGCACCATCAGCAGCCGCTCGCCTGCCAGCCGGTGTTCGCGGGCCAGGGGCTGGTGCCTCAGCCAATCCAGCAACGCATCCCGGTCGGGCGCCTGCAGCACCCCGGCGAGGGTGTCGCGCCGCGACGGCTTGCGGGCTCCGTGGGCGGCGGCCAGCAGATGCAGGTCATGGTTTCCCAGCAGGCAGCGCAGGCTGTCGCCGGCCCGCGTGCAGCGCCGCAGCACGTCCAGCGATTGCGGGCCCCGGTTCACGAGGTCTCCCAGAAGATAAACCATATCGCGACTGGGGGAAAAATCCACCGTGTCGAGCAGGCGCTGCAGTGCTGCGTCGCAGCCTTGAATATCGCCAATGCAGTAGAGAGCCATGGGGGTGGTGCCGCGGCGCGCGGCGGGTTTATGGAAGGGCGCTATTGTGATTCGGCTGCAAAGCCCTGGCAGGCTGCCAGGCCGTGCCCGGAGGGCGGGATTCGAGGAGTTTCCGCTTTCAAAGTTCCCGGGATGCGGCCCGTCGGGTTGGCTTTATGAATCTCCGTAAAGCCTGCACGTAATCGAAAATAGTTTCTATAATGCGGTTCTTGTTATCCACTCCACACGCATGACCGACATGAACACCAGCTACAAGGAACTGCTGAAGCAGCGCGAACAACTCGAGCAGCAAATCAACGAGGCACGCCGCCGCGAGTTGTCGGATGCGATCGCCCAGGTGCGTTCGCTCGTGTCCGAGTATGGCCTCAAGGCGGAAGACGTATTCCCGTCCGGCCGTGCCCGCAGCGCCAGCGCCGGTACGAAGGTGGCTCCGAAATACCGCAATCCCGCCACTGGCCAGACCTGGACGGGCCGCGGCAAGGCGCCCAAGTGGATTCAGAACGAAAATCGCGAACAGTTCGCCATTTGATGGCGCGATCCGGCTGGCACTTTCGCCCTGGCCATTGGGCCAGCCGGTCTTTCCTGTAGAGCTGACTCAACCCGCCTTTCGGCGGGTTTTTTATTGCCCGGGCCTGGTTTGCGTGCGGGCCGCGCATCCATTTCCGGCGGTGCCGGGGCGAAATGCCTGTGCCCCCGATTCCCCTGGCGGAAAAGCGTTCGTTGAATGCGTGCCGGATGCCGTTACTGCATGGAGATGGCGGGTGCTTTCCACGCGGGCAATGGCCGCGGTGCCCCGGATGGTTGCTGCGCCGCGATATGCGGGCAAGGCCGGTGGCACTCCGGCTTTATGTTCCATGTGGCCCTTACCACATTTTCTGCCGTGGTAATGCAGGAGTTTGGCGCTTTCCATGCCTGCGGATGATTCCGCGGGGGCGGCGGCAACCGCACTCCCGGCTGCGTGCCCGCTTCCCCGGACGCTGCCGGCGAACGCCGTGGCTGCAGGTCCTTCGCCCTACATTTGCATCGAAATCCCGGACTGCCAAAATGGGAGCGTCGCCCCATTAAAGGAGTAGTGCTACATGGCCTCGAAGTCCCCCGTGGTTCCGCGCCACGCTTTCGCATCCACTTTGCAGACATTCACGACCGCATCGGGTAAGAGCGGCCAGTTCTATTCCCTTCCCGCACTGGCGCGGAAGTACCCGTCCGTCAAGCGTCTGCCGGTTTCCATTCGCATCGTCCTGGAGTCCGTCCTCCGCAATTGCGATGGCCTGAAGGTGACGCCCGAGCATGTGGAGCAGCTTGCGAACTGGCAGCCCGTCGCCGACCGGAAGGACGAGATTCCCTTCATCGTGTCGCGCGTGGTGCTGCAGGATTTCACCGGCGTGCCCCTGCTGGCTGACTTGGCCGCGATGCGCAGCGTGGCGCAGCGCCTGGGCAGGAAACCCAAGAAGATCGAGCCGCTGGTGCCGGTCGATCTCGTGGTGGACCACTCCATCATGGTCGATTACTACGGCACGAAGAAGGCCCTGGACCTGAACATGAAGCTCGAATTCCAGCGCAACCGCGAGCGCTATGAATTCATGAAGTGGGGCATGCAGGCGTTCGACACCTTCGGGGTGGTGCCTCCGGGCTTCGGCATCGTCCACCAGGTGAACCTGGAATACCTGGCGCGCGGCGTGCACAAGCGCGCCGACGGCGTCCACTACCCCGACACCCTGGTCGGCACGGACAGCCACACCACCATGATCAACGGCATCGGCGTGGTCGCCTGGGGCGTGGGCGGCATCGAGGCCGAGGCGGCGATGCTCGGGCAGCCGGTGTACTTCCTCACGCCCGACGTGGTGGGCTTCGAGCTGACGGGCCAGTTGCGCGAGGGCGTGACGGCCACCGACCTGGTGCTGACGGTGACCGAGATCCTGCGCCGCCACAAGGTGGTGGGCAAGTTCGTGGAGTTCTTCGGCGAGGGCACGCGCACACTGGCGCTGCCGGACCGGGCGACCATCGGCAACATGGCACCCGAGTACGGTGCCACCATGGGCTTCTTCCCGGTGGACGAGAAGACCATCGACTACTTCAAGGGCACGGGCCGCACCAAGGCCGAGATCGAGGCCTTCGAGGCGTATTTCCGCGCCCAGGGCCTGTTCGGCGTGCCGCAGGCCGGCGAGATCGATTATTCGCAGGTGGTGCGCCTGGACCTGGGCGACGTCACTCCCAGCCTGGCCGGCCCGAAGCGGCCGCAGGACCGCATCGAGCTGGGCAAGGTGAAGGAGCAGTTCACCACGCTGTTCTCCCGGCCGGCTGCGGAGAGCGGCTTCAACCGGCCTGCGGAGTTGCTGCACACGCGCCACCACATCCACCGCGGCGAGGAGGACGTGTGCGAGGACGTACCCGCCGAGAAGGATGCACCTGCGGGCGGCCCTCGCTTCCTCGTGGAGATGGAGCACAACAAGCCCAAGCTCGCGGTCAAGCATGCCGATCCGTCCGTCCGCCTGCCGGCCAAGGGCAGCGATCCGACGATCGGCAACGGCGACGTGCTGATCGCCGCCATCACTAGCTGCACGAACACGTCGAACCCGAGCGTGCTGCTCGCGGCGGGCCTGCTGGCGAAGAAGGCGGTGGAGGCAGGCCTGAAGGTCCAGCCGCACATCAAGACCTCGCTGGCCCCCGGTTCGCGCATCGTCACGCAGTACCTGAGCGAAACCGGCCTGCTGCCCTATCTCGAGAAGCTGGGCTTCGCCGTGGCGGGCTATGGCTGCACGACCTGCATCGGCAACGCGGGTGACCTCGCGCCCGAGATCAACGATGCCATCACGGGCAGCGATCTCGTCTGCGCCGCCGTGCTTTCGGGCAACCGCAATTTCGAGGCGCGCATCCATCCCAACATCAAGGCCAATTTCCTCGCGAGCCCGCCCCTGGTGGTGGCCTATGCCATCGCCGGCACGGTGCTGCGCGACCTGATGACCGAGCCGGTGGGCAAGGGGCGCGGCGGGCGCGACGTGTACCTGGGCGATATCTGGCCCGGCAGCGACGAGGTGCACCAGCTCATGAAGCATGCGATGAACGGCAAGGCGTTCCGCGAGAACTACGGCAAGGTGAAGACCGATCCGGGAGCCCTCTGGGGCAAGATCCAGGGCGTGTCGGGCGACACCTACAACTGGCCCGCCAGCACCTACATCGCCGAGCCGCCGTTCTTCACGAACTTCGCGCTCGAGGCGACGGAGAGCGGCAATGCCGCGGTGCGGGGCGCGCGCATCATGGCGCTCTTCGGCGACTCGATCACCACCGACCACATCTCGCCCGCGGGGTCGATCAAGGAAACCTCGCCCGCCGGCCAGTGGCTGCTGCAGCATGGCGTGATGAAGCAGGACTTCAACAGTTACGGCGCGCGCCGCGGCAACCATGACGTGATGATGCGCGGCACGTTCGCCAATGTGCGCATCAAGAACCTCATGATCCCGCCGAAGGAGGACGGATCGCGGGAGGAGGGCGGGCTGACCATCTTCCAGAACGAGGGCTCCCACCAGGGCGCGAAGATGTTCATCTTCGACGCGGCGATGCAGTACATGGCGCAGGACACACCCACCGTGATCTTCGCCGGCGAGGAGTACGGCACCGGCTCCAGCCGCGACTGGGCGGCCAAGGGCACGCAGCTGCTGGGCATCAAGGCAGTGGTCGCGCGCAGCTTCGAGCGCATCCACCGTTCCAACCTCGTGGGCATGGGCGTGCTGCCGCTGCAGTTCCGGGGCTCGGACTCCTGGGAGTCCCTTGGACTGCGGGGCGACGAGACCATCGACGTGGTGCCGGATCCGGCGCTCACGCCGCAGAGCGATGCGCAGCTCGTGATCCGCCGCGCCGACGGCTCCCGGAAGGAGGTGACGGTGACGCTGCGCATCGATACGCCCATCGAGGTGGACTACTACCGGGCCGGGGGTATCCTGCCCTACGTGCTGCGCCAGTTGCTGACCGCCTGACGAGCGCGCTGCCGGGCGGACCGGCGGTACCCGGCCGCCCGGCGGGATCGATACACTTGTGACGATATGTTCAAGCCATAAATCCGTCACAGCCGGCCACTTCGACCCTTTCCATGCGCCTGTTCCGCCCGCCGTCTGCCGGCTCCTTCCGCCGCACCTTGTTTTCCGAAAGCCCGGCGGTCACCGCCGTGCTGGTGGTGGCTGGCATGGCGGCGATGTTCTCCCCGGTCATGCAACTGCTGGGCACGGGGCTGGACGGCCCCCATGGCGTCGAGCAGTTCCTGGACATGGTGGCGGTGCTGATCGGCGTGCTGGCCGTTTCGGTGTCGCTGCACATGCTGGACGAGAGCGCGCAGGGCCGCGCCAACATCCTGGTGGTGGGCCTGGCGACCGCTGCCGTCTGCAATTTCTTCCACGGGGTCCTGTCGCACCAGCCACTCGGGGTGGGCCAGGACGCGCAGGTGGCGGTTTCGCACTATTTCTCCCTCTGGGGCCACGGCGTGGAGTCGGTGACGCTGCTCCTGTTCGCGCTGCGCGCTTCGGCCGCAGGTCCCGGCATGGCCTGGGCCCTGGTGTCGGCCCTGCTGTCCCTGGCCATCGTCTGGACGGCCACGATGGACGGCCCCCGCGACTGGCTGGTCGCTTCGGGCCATGCGCCGATGCGTGTCGCCGCGCTGGTGTCCGGCGCGTTCATGGTCCTGTCCGCCTGCCTGTTCTATGGAATGCGCCAGCGCCGCACGGACGCGGCGGTGGCGCGCCATGGCCGGCGCCGCACCATGGCCGCTGCCGCGGTGGCGATGGCGACGGCGCAGTTCCTGATGGCGCTGCCGCCGGAGCGGTTCCATTGGGCCCGGATGCTGGCGCACGCCCTGCACGTGGTGGGCTATGCCCTGCTGTTCCAGGCGGTGTTCATCGCCGGTGTCCGCATGCCCTATGCCCGGCTGCGGGAAGCGGAGTCCCGCCTGCGCGAAAGCGAGTCGCGCCTGCAGCTGCTCGGCCGCAACCTGCCCGACAGCGTGCTCTACCAGATGGTCCGCGAGCCCGACGGCCGTCGCCGGTTCGTTCACATGGGCGAAGCGCTGGAGCGGCTCGTGGGGGTGAGCGCCGCCGACGTCATGGAGGACGCGCAGCGCCTGTTCGACCGCATCGATCCCGAAGACCGGGCGGCCCAGGCCGAGGCGGATGAAGTCTCCTACCGCACGATGGGCGTGGGGGAGTCGGTGGTGCGGATGCGGCGCATGGACGGCGCGCCGCGGTGGATACGGCTGAGTTCCTCGCCACGGTTGCTGAAGGGTGGCAGCGGCCGGGTCATCTGGGACGGCGTCCTCACCGACGTGACGGAGCAGCGGGAGGCGCAGGATCTGAGCCGGGCGCACGAAATCCAGCTCGCCAGCCTGCTGGGCCGCATGCCGGGGGGCATCTCCCGGCTCGACCGCGACCTGCGCATCCTCTACGTGAACCCGTCGCAAGCCCAGTGGCTGCGGCGCACGCCGCAGGAACTGGAGGGGCGACGCGCTTCCGAAGTCCTGTCCGCGGAGCTCGTGCAGTCCCTGCACCCGCACATGCTGCAGGCCCTGCAGGGGCGGCCGGTGGTGTTCGACTACCGTTCGCCCTTCAGGGGGGAAGGCCCGGAGTTCTTCCACACCACCATCATTCCCGAGACCGGGCCGGACGGGCGGGTCGTGGCGATCATGGTGTTCGCCGTCGATGTGACGGAGCAGAAGCACCTGGCGCTGGAACTCAGCCAGCAGCGCTCCCGGCTCGCGAGCCTCGTCAACGCCATCCCGGACGTGGTGTTCCTCAAGGATGCGTCCGGGCGCTACCTGTCCTGCAACCCGGTCTTCGAGCGCTACCTGGGACGGCGCGAGCGCGACATCGTCGGCCTGGGCGACGAGGAACTGATGACCCCCATCGAAGCCGCCCGCGTGCGCCAGCTCGACGAGCGGGCGATGGCCGCCTGGCAGCCCGTGGTGTACGAAGAAACGCTCACCTTCGCCGAAGACGGCTATGCCGGCTACTTCGAGACCATCAAGACCCCGATCCGCGACATGCACGGGCACGTCACGGGGCTGCTCAGCGTGAGCCGCGACATCACCGACCGCAAGAAGGCGGAGCAACAGATCGAACTGCTGGCCTTCTTCGATGCCCTGACCGGGCTGCCGAACCGGCGCCTGCTGCTGGACCGCCTGCAGCGGGCCGGTGCCGCGTGCCAGCGCAACGAGAAGCTGGGCGCGCTGCTGTTCATCGACCTGGACAATTTCAAGGACCTCAACGACACCCTCGGCCACGACATGGGGGACCGCCTGCTCGTGCAGGTGGCGCAGCGGCTACAGGAGTGCGTGCGCACCTCCGATACCGTGGCCCGGTTCGGGGGCGACGAATTCGTGGTCATGCTCGAAGGCCTGGATGCCGACACCGCGCAGGCGGCGCTGCAGGCCGAACAGGTGGCGGAGAAGCTGCTGGCCCAGCTCAACCGGCCTTTCGAGATGGGGGCGCAGCAGCACTACAGCACGCCCAGCATCGGCATCACCCTCTTCGGCGACCAGCGGCGCAGCGTGGACGAGCTGCTCAAGCGCGCCGATCTCGCCATGTACCAGGCCAAGGCGGCCGGGCGGAACACCCAGCGGTTCTTCGATCCGGACATGCAGGCCCAGGTGACGGCGCGCTCGCAACTGGAGTCGGATCTTCGCCAGGGCATCGCGCGGCAGGAACTCACCGTGCACCTGCAGCCCATCGTGGACGGCAGCACGCGCCTGTGCGGCGCGGAAGCGCTGGTGCGCTGGCGGCATCCCGTGAAGGGCCTGGTGAGCCCGGCCGACTTCATCCCGCTCGCCGAGGAGACCGGCCTCATCCTTCCGCTCGGCCGGCAGGTGCTGCAGACCGCGTGCGAGCAGCTCGTGCGCTGGGCTGCCCATCCCGCCACGGCCGCTTTCACCATCGCGGTGAACGTGAGCGCGCGGCAGTTCCGCCAGCCCGATTTCGTGGCGGAAGTGCTGGGAACGCTCGCGGCCACCGGGGCCAATCCGCAGCGGCTCAAGCTCGAGCTCACCGAAAGCCTGCTGCTGGGCGACGTGGAAGACACGATCGGCCGCATGGCGCAGCTCAAGCGGGTCGGCGTGGGCTTCGCGCTGGACGATTTCGGTACCGGGTACTCGTCGCTGAGCTACCTCAAGCGCCTGCCCCTGGACCTGGTCAAGATCGACCAGAGCTTCGTGCGCGATGTGCTCACCGACCCCAACGATGCAGCCATCGTCCGCACCATCCTGGCGCTGGCCAAGAGCCTCGACCTGCAGGTCGTTGCAGAAGGCGTGGAAACCGCGGGCCAGCTGAGCTTCCTCAAGCTGCACGGCTGCGAAGGCTTCCAGGGCTACCTGTTCGGCAGGCCGGTGCCGATGGAGACCTTCGAGCGCGAGCACGACCTTCCCGTTCCAGCAGAGCCTGCCGCGGCCCGCGGAACCGCCGGCGCGGTGCTCTGAACATGCGCATCGGGTGGATCGATTCCGCCGCGGACGGCGAGAGTTCCGCGGCAGCAGCGTCCCTGGCATCGGAGGGCGGGCACTGGGGGCATGCGTGGGACGTGTTCCCGATGTCCTGGATGGCGATGCGCGACGGCCCCGGTCCGGGCGCCGGGTTCGACGCGGTGGTGCTGGTGCCGCCCCCGCACGCGGTGACGTTGCCCGCCTGGTCCGTACAGCCCGGCCGGCGACTGCCGCTGCTGCTGTATCTCGATGCACAGCCCCAGCAGGAGGCCCTGGCGGCCAGGGCGCTGCGCGCCGGCCCTGGAGACTATGTCCTGCGCTCGGGCCCGGGTGACGGCACGGTGCGCGACCTGGCCCTGCGGCTTTCGGCCCTGCTGGCTGCCTGCGAGCGGGGCGGCATCGACGGTATGCGGCAGGGCGTGGCCCGGCCGGAGGGGGACGGTGCCGCCAGCCCGCCCGGCCATGCCGCGCCGCCGGAAATGCTGCGCACGGCGCTCGACCACATGGCGTCCGGCCTGCTCATCCTCGGGGCGGACCGCCGCGTGCGCTTCTATAACGACCGCCTGCCCGGGATACTCGATCTTCCGCGCCCCCTGCTCGATTCCGCCCCCACCCTGGCGGAACTCAAGCAATGGCAGGAACGGCGCGGCGATTTCGGTCCGGGCTTCGAGCGGGTGGACGAACGGGGGCGGCCGTACATGGAGAGCGGCGACGCCCTTCCGCCCCCCGGCGTCTATTGGCGCAAGACACCCGACGGCCGCATGCTCGAGGTCTTCACTGCGCCCCTGCCGGGCGGGGAGTGGCTGCGCACCTTTTCCGACGTGACCCCGCACATGCTCCTGCAGTCGGAACTGCGTCTCAGCGAGGCGCGGTTCCGCAGTCTGTGCGACCTGTCGTCCGACTGGTACTGGGAGCAGGATGCCGAGCACCGTTTCGTCCACGTCAACCAGGGCATCAAGGGCCTGGGCATTTCTGAAGACGAGGTGGTCGGCCGGACGCGGTGGGAACTGGGCGCGAACAATCTCTCCGCGCAGGACTGGATCGAGCACCGGCGCCTCCTGGCGGCGCGCCAGCCGTTCCGGGATCTGGAACTGCAGCGTACCGCGGCCGACGGTCGCATTTACTGGGTGTCCGTGAGCGGGATTCCGGTCTTCAGCGCGGACGGCGCCTTCCTGGGCTACCGCGGCGTCGGCCGGGACATCACCGAGCGCAAGCGCGTGGACGCGGAGATCGAACGCCTGGCATTCTTTGACCCGCTGACCGGCCTGCCCAACCGGCGCCTGCTCACCGACCGCCTGCACCGGGCCATCGGCACGGCGGCGCAAGAGCACAGCCATGGCGCGCTGCTCTTCCTCGACCTGGACAACTTCAAGGACCTCAACGATACGCTCGGGCACGACATGGGCGACCGCCTGCTCGTGCAGGCGGCGCAGCGCCTGCTCGCCTGCGTCGGTGCCGGCGATACGGTGAGCCGGTTCGGCGGCGACGAGTTCGTGGTGCTGGCGGAAGGCCTGCCGGGCGACATGCACCGGGCCCGCGCCGATGCGGCCGTGCTGGCCAACCGGATCACGGCGGCGCTGGGCAGGCCCTACGCGGTCGGGGGGATGGGATACCACCACAGCACGCCCAGCATCGGGCTGGCGCTGTTCGGCGGCGGCACGGGGGATGCGGCCGGCGTGGACGACCTGCTCAAGCATGCCGATCTCGCCATGTACCAGTCCAAGGCCGCGGGGCGCAACACGATCCGCTTTTTCGATCCCTCGATGCTGCAGGCGGTGCTCGCGCGCGCGGCACTCGAGTCGGAATTGCGGCACGCCCTCGAATCGGACGAACTCCTGCTGCACTACCAGCCCCTGGTCAACGGCGACGGCAGCATGCTGGGCGCGGAGGCGCTGGTGCGCTGGCGCCACCCCCAGCGCGGCCTGGTGATGCCCGGTGATTTCATCCCGGCGGCGGAGCAGGGTGGGCTGATCGTCCCGCTGGGGCAGTGGGTCCTGGAGCGGGCCTGTGCCCAGTTGGTGGCATGGAGCCGGAACGCCGCCACGGCACAGCTCGTGCTCGCGGTGAACGTGAGCGTGCGCCAGTTCCGCCAGCCCGACTTCGTGGACCAGTTGCTGCAGACGCTGCGCCGCAGCGGAGCGCAGCCGCGGCTGCTCAAGATCGAGCTCACCGAAAGCCTGCTCATGGCGGACGTGGAGGAGGTGATCGCGCGCATGGAGCAACTGCGGGCGCACGGGGTGGGCTTCGCCATCGACGACTTCGGCACGGGCTACTCGTCGCTCGCCTACCTCAAGCGGCTGCCGCTGGACCAGCTCAAGATCGACCAGAGCTTCGTGCGCGACGTGCTGACCGACCCCAATGACGCCGCCATCGTGCGCACCATCCTCGCGCTGGCCCGCAGCCTCGATCTGGACGTGGTCGCCGAAGGGGTGGAGACCACGGGCCAGCTGAAATTCCTGCAGCGCCACGGGTGCAAGGCATTCCAGGGCCACCTCTTCGGGCGGCCGGCGCCAGCCGCCGTGCTGGAGCGGGCGCTGCGTCCGGCCCTCTGAAACGCCGCCCGGGCAGGGCCTGGCTTTGACCTGCCTCGACCCGGGGGCGCGGGGCAGCCCGCACAATCGGCCCATGCAACATACACGACAGACCGTGCTTCTGGTCGCGGGCGGCGGCATCGGAGGCCTGTCCGCGGCCCTGGCGGGCTCGCGCGCGGGCTGGTCCGTGGACCTGTACGAGCGCGCGCCCGTTTTCAGCGAAGTGGGGGCGGGCGTTCAGCTCGGGCCGAATGCGGTGAGGCTGCTGCATGCGTGGGGGCTCGAGGCCGCTTTGCAGGCCGTCGCCGCGTATCCCGACAGGCTGCAGGTGCGCAGCGCGCTGGACGGCCGGGTGCTGGCGGCCATGCCGCTGGGCACGGCCATCGCGTCCCGCTACGGAGCCCCCTACGTGGCCATCCACCGCGCAGACCTGCATGGCCTGCTGCTGGAGGCCGTGCGCGGACGGCCCGGCGTCGAACTGCACCTCGGCGAGACCATCGCCGACCACGGGGAGCATGCGGCGGGAATCATGGTGCGCACGGTGGCGGGGCACCCGGTGCAGGGGGCCGCCTTCGTCGGCGCCGATGGATTGCGCAGCGCCACGCGCGCCCGGCTGCTGGGCGCGGAGACCGCACGGATATCCGGCCATCTGGCCTACCGGACGGTGGTGCCCCAGCAGGCGTTGCCCGAGCGCCTGCGCACCACGCAGGTCACGGCCTGGCTGGGGCCGGGCCTGCATGTGGTCCAGTACCCGGTGCGCCGTGGCGAGCTCATGAATATCGTCGCCATCCGCCATGGACGGGCGCCGGAGGACCTCGACCACTGGGACCACGCCGGCAACGCGGGGGACCTGGAAGGGGCGCTGCGCCCCACCTGCTCGGCGCTGCAGGACCTTGTGCGCGCGGTGCCGCAGGCGGGTGGCGGCTGGCGCCTCTGGCCGCTGTCCGACCGGCCCCCGCTGTCCGGACCGCACGAGATGGCGCGCGGCAGGGTGGCCCTGCTGGGCGATGCCGCCCACCCGATGCGGCCCTATCTGGCCCAGGGCGCCGGCATGGCGATCGAGGACGCCGCCGCGCTCGGGCTCGCCCTGTCCGGCGGCGGCGATGTGCCGGGCCGCCTGGCGCGCTATGCGGCCGCGCGGTGGCAACGCAACGCGCGCGTGCAGTCCAGGGCCGAGCGCAACGGCAGGATCTTCCATGCCAGGGGCCCCCTGCGCTGGGCCCGTGACGCCTCCCTGCGCCTGCTCGGGGCACGCCTGCTCGACCAGCCCTGGCTCTACCGGGGCGAGGCCGCGGAAGCGATGGCCGCAGGTCCCGGCAGCAGCCGGTAGGCGAGCGCGCCTGCGGCGAGCAGCCCGGCGATGGTGCACAGCACTGCCGTCATGGAGGCCGCGCGCCCTGTCACCCACTGCACCAGTGCCACGCCGCGAGCGGCCGTGTGCCTGCGCGGTCCCATGCCTGCGCCTGGCCGGCCCCGGGGCGAACTCCCCGCTCTGGCAATGCGCCTGAGACGACTCCGGGGGAGTCAGAGACTCGTGCGCAGCTTCCAGATCTCCGGAAACAGCACCACATCCAGCATGCGCCGCAGGTAGCTCACGCCGCCCGTGCCGCCAGTGCCCCGCTTGAAGCCGATCACGCGCTCCACCGTGGTCACGTGGCGGAATCGCCAGAGGCGGAAGGCGTCTTCCAGGTCCGTGAGCTTCTCGCCCAGCTGGTACAGGTCCCAGTAGCGCTGCGTATCGCGATAGACGGCGAGCCACGCGCCCTCCACGGCATCGTTCTCTGCATAGGGCTGCGTCCAGTCGCGGTCCGTGTGGCTCGCCGGCACGGGAATGCCCCGGCGGGCCAGCAGGCGCAGTGCCTCGTCGTAGAGCGAGGGTGCTTCATAGGCGGCCTGCACCTGCGCGAGCAGATCCGGCCGGTGCGCGTGCGGCTTGAGCATCGCCGCGTTCTTGTTGCCCAGGGAGAACTCGATGCAGCGGTACTGGTAGCTCTGGAAGCCGCTCGACTGCGCGAGGTAGGGCCGGATGGCGCTGTACTCGGGCGGCGTCATCGTGGCCAGCACGTCCCAGGCATGGACCAGTTGTTCCATGATCTTGGACACGCGCGCGAGCATCTTGAAGGCGGGCGGCAGGTCATCGCGCGCCACATGGTCGATCGCGGCGCGCAGCTCGTGCAGCATGAGCTTCATCCACAGCTCGCTGGTCTGGTGCTGCACGATGAAGAGCATTTCATTGTGGTTGGGCGAGAGCGGCTTCTGCGCATTCAGGATCGCGTCGAGCTGCAGGTAGTCGCCATAGCTCATGTCGCGGCTGAAATCGAGCTGCGCGCGCTCCTCGTGCACGATGGCTTCGGGCTGGGACGCGTGCGCGGAAGGGGTGGAGGCCGCGGACGGAGGCGCGCTGGATGCTTGCGTGGCGTGGGGGCACATGGTGCGATGTCTCCTGCCGGCCTTCAGGTCACGGCGTGTTGCTGGTTGAACTCGGGCCGGCGCCACTCGCCGCCGTCCAGGACGGCGCGCAGGTGCTCCACGGCATTCCACACGTCCTCGAAGCCGAGGTAGAGCGGGGTGAGGCCGAAGCGCAGGATGTCCTTGTGCGGCCCCTGGCCGCCATCGCCCTTGCGGAAGTCGCCGATCACGCCGCGCGCGATCAACGCCTGCACGATGGCATAGGCGCCGCTGCCCTGGCCGTCCACGCCCTGGCCCTCGTCGCGCGTCAGGCACACCTGCGAGCCGCGCCGCGCATGCTCGCGGGGCGTCGCCAGGCCCAGGCCGTGGCCTGCGCAGCGCTCTTCCACCAGGCGGATGAACAGGTCCGTCAGCGCGAGCGATTTCGCGCGCAGCGCCTGCATTCCGCCCAGCGGCTGCGCGGCGGTGAACACGTCCAGCCCGCATTGCAGTGCCGAGAGGCTGATGATGGGCTGGGTGCCGCACAGGTAGCGGGAGATGCCGGGGGCCGGCTGGTAGTCCGGCGTGAACGCGAACGGCGCTGCGTGGCCCCACCAGCCCGACAGCGGCTGCCAGAAACGGTCGGCATGGCGAGGATGCACCCAGACGAACGCCGGGGCGCCGGGACCGCCATTGAGGTATTTGTAGCCGCAGCCGATCGAGAAGTCCGCGCCCGCGCCGCGCAGGTCCACCGGCACCGCACCGGCACTGTGCGCGAGGTCCCACACGCAGAGGATGCCCTGCGCATGCGCCGCGGCGGTGACGGCCGCCATGTCGTGCATCGCGCCCGTGCGGTAATTGACGTGCGTGAGCATCAGCACCGCCACGTCGCCGGTGAGCGCGGCAGGAATCTCTTCGGGTTCCACCAGCACCAGCTCCAGGCCGCGCTCGCGGCACAGGCCTTCGGCGATGTAGAGATCGGTGGGAAAGTTGCTGCGCTCGCTCACGATGCGGCGGCGCGCGGGCGCATCCTCGCGTGCGATGTTCAGCGCGGCGCTCAGCACCTTGTAGAGGTTGATGGAGGTGCTGTCCGTGCAGACGACTTCGCCCGCCCCGGCACCGATCAGCGGCGCGAGCTGGTTGCCCAGGCGCTGCGGCAGGTCGAACCAGCTGGCGCTGTTCCATGAGCGGATCAGGTCGGTGCCCCATTCCTGCGCCACCACCTCGGCGATGCGCGCGGGGGCGGCCTTCGGCAGCACGCCCAGGGAGTTGCCATCCAGGTAGATCACCCCGTCGGGCAGCTGGAAATGGCCGCGCAGGGGGCGCAGCGGGTCGTGCGCATCCAGGGCGCGGCAATCGTCGAGTGTCGTCATGGTGAGGGAAGGGCCAGGAAAGGGTCGGAAGCGGATCGGAATGGATGGATACGGCGACAGCCTGCGTCAGGCCAGCGCCCGCAGCACGGCGCGCACGGGCGAGGCGTCCGCGGTGGAGAGCTTCAGGGGCAGGGCGATGAGTTCGTAGTCGCCCTCCGGAACTGCATCGAGCACGAGGTTCTCCAGCACCCGCAGCCCGCGCCGGCGGATCACCTGGTGGCTGTCCAGCGACTTGCTGTCGGCGGGATCGATGCTGGCGGTGTCGATGCCCACCAGGACCACGCCCAGGTCGGCCAGGCGCTCGATGGTGTCCGGGGCGTAGGCGGCCAGCGCGGCATCCCAGCGGTCCACCGGCATGCGTTCATAGGTACGAACGAGCACGCGCTGCGGCAGGGCGGGCCGGTCGGCACCCAACGCGTGGGCGATGTGCTCCCATGCGACCAGCGGGCCCTTGCCGATCGCGTGGATCACGCGGCAGGGGCCGATGAAGGCGTCCAGGGATACGTCGCCGATCGACGCGCCCTGCGGGTCGTAGTGCAGGGGTGCATCGGCATGCGTGCCCACGTGGGGCGACATCGTCACCGCGCTCACGTTGACCGGGCACTGCGGCCCGATGGTGGCGCACCACTGCTGCGCATAGGCCGTGTCGCCGGGAAACACCGGACTGCCGGCATGCACCGGCGCGGAAATATCCCAAAGAGAGCGGGGCGTGGTCATGGGGGAGGGTCCTTGCGGCGGCAACGCCGCCAACGCGCGCATCCTAGGCAACCCGTACCTGCGTGGTGTCGTTTAATCCCTACATGCCGGAAAATTGGAAAATCCTTCCCATTTCGGTGCTCTGAGGGAATATTTATGCAAACCGAGCTGGATCGCACGGACCGGCAGCTGCTCTCGGCCCTGCAGGACAACGCCCGCCTCACCTCCGGCGAACTGGCCCAGATGGCCCATCTCTCGCAATCCCCGTGCTGGCGCCGCGTGAAGCGCCTCGAAGAAGACGGCGTGATCGCGGGCTACCACGCCTCCCTCAACCGGCGCGCGCTCGGCCTGGGGGTGATGGTGTTCGTGATGATCGGCATCGACCACCAGACCGAAGCATCGTCCCTGCCTTTCGAGGAGGCGGTGTGCGCCATTCCGGAGGTGGTCATGTTCCATGGCATCTCCGGACCGGAGGATTTCATGCTGGTGGTCGTCACCCGCGACCTGGACGCCTATTCCGAACTGCTGCAGAACCGCCTGCACCGCCTGCCCGGCGTGCGCCGGGTGCACAGCTACTTCTCGCTGCAGGAATTCAAGGGGCGCATCGGCGACCTGCCCGTGCCCTAAAGGACGAAGCCTTCCGGAAGCGGCACCATGCCATGGCGCCGCCGGGCCTGCGCGCAGGCGCCACTGCCCGCCTCGAACTCTCGGCAGGGCGAGGGGCGCCATTCATAGATGCCGCACGCGGCTCGCGTGCCCACCTGTCCGGACAAAGCGGCGCAGCGCGGTGCAGCGTGGTCGGTGCCGCGCATGCGGCGCAGGCCGGCATTCACTTCGACCACGAGTCCGGCAGGAACGCAGCCGCCTTCCTCCTGCGACTCGTACACCGAGAAATCGACGCGGAAACTCGCGCAGCATGCACCGCACGTCAGGCAGGGGTGGAGACTCATGGCGGGGCGATTGTGCCCCGTCTCGCCCGCATGCCGCGCGGTGCATGGCGCGGGCAGCGCCGGAGCGAGAGAAAATCACGGCCGTGCGAGAACCTTTGTGCGCGATAGGGGTCTGTGATCCATCGCAAGGCCCAAAAGGTTCTGCCAGGTAGAATGAGAATTAATATCATTGCTAACAATAGCTCCCATGAAGATGTCCGCTGACGATGCGGCCGGGCTCGCGCACGCCCGGCCTTCCTCCCCGCATGCGCCCATGGGGCTGGACCAGCTGCCGCGCCGGGTGGCCGCGCACGTGGCGTCCCTTCAGCCCGCACGCGACGAGCGCGAGCAGGCGATCGTGCAGCGCCTCATGGAAATCGGCTTCCTGCCGGGCGAACCCGTGCGCATCGTGGCCAGCGGCTTTCCTGGCGGCGATCCCCTCGCCGTCCGCATCGGGCAGGCCACCTTCGCCCTGCGGCGCCATGAAGCGGCCCTGGTCCGGGTGCAGCCCGGGGAGGTGCCGGCATGACGGCACAGGCCCCGACCGCTGGCGCCCAGCCGCTGCGCATCGCCCTGCTGGGCAATCCCAACTGCGGGAAGACCGCACTCTTCAACCTGCTGACCGGCGCGCGCCAGAAGGTCGCCAACTACGCGGGCGTGACCGTGGAGCGCAAGGAAGGCCACCTGCAGACGGCCGGCGGGCGGCGCGTTCGCGTGCTCGACCTGCCCGGCGCCTACAGCCTGAACGCCCACAGCCTCGACGAAGCCGTCACGCGCGACATCGTCACCGGACGCCGCGCGGGTGAGGCCCTGCCCGACCTGCTCGTGTGCGTGACCGATGCCACGCACCTGCGGCTCAACCTGCGGTTGGTGCTGGAAGCCCGCGCGCTGGGCCTGCCCATGGTGCTGGCGCTCAACATGAGCGACATGGCCGAGCGCCAGGGCATCTCCATCGACCGCGAGGCGCTGTCGCGGGAACTCGGCATGCCGGTGATCTCCACGGTCGGCGTGCGCAGCGACGGCGCGCGTGAACTGCTGGGTTGGCTGGACACGGCCACGCCACCGCTTCCCACAGCCCTCGCGGCTGCTGTGGAGGGCCCGGCTTCCGCATCCGAGCGCGCGATGCAGCTGCACCAGGAAGTGCGGCGGATCATGTCGGCGGCCGTGCGCGAACCCGCGGCCGCCAGCCTGCGCGCGGACGACCGCATCGATGCGGTGGTGCTCCATCCGTTCTGGGGCCTGGTGCTCCTGGCCGTGACCCTGTTCCTCATGTTCCAGGCCGTCTTCAGCTGGGCCGAGGCCCCCAAGGGCCTCATCGAGGACGGCGTGGCGGCGCTGTCGGGCTGGATCAACGCCCACATGGCCGAGGGGCCGCTGCGCAGCCTGCTCACCGACGGCATCCTGGCCGGCACGGGGGGCGTGCTGGTCTTCCTGCCGCAGATCCTGATCCTGTTCCTCTTCATCCTCGCACTGGAAGACTCCGGCTACCTGCCGCGCGCCGCGTTCCTGCTGGACCGCGTCATGGGCACGGTCGGCCTGTCGGGGCGCTCCTTCATCCCGCTGCTCTCCAGCTTCGCCTGCGCCGTTCCGGGCGTGATGGCCACGCGCTCCATCACCCACTGGCGCGACCGGCTGGTGACCATCATGATCGCGCCGCTCATGACCTGCTCGGCGCGGCTGCCGGTCTATGCCCTGCTGATCGGCGCGTTCATTCCCGAGCGCGCGGTGGCTGGCGTGTTCAACCTGCAGGGCCTGGTGCTGTTCGCCCTGTATGCGGGCGGCATCGCGAGCGCCATGGCCGTGGCGGCCGTGGCCCGCCTTGCGCGGCGCCAGCAGGGCGCGACACCGTTGCTCATGGAGCTGCCCGCCTACCGCTGGCCCAGCCTGCGGGGCCTGGCGCAGGGCCTCTACGAACGCGCGGTGATCTTCCTCAAGCGCGTGGGCGGCATCATCCTGGCGGTGACCATCCTGCTGTGGTTCCTCTCCAGCTATCCCGCCCCGCCGGATGGCGCCACGGGTGCCGCCATCGGCTACAGCTTCGCCGGTCGCATCGGCGCCTTCCTGGAGCCCCTGGTCGCACCCATCGGCTTCAACTGGCAGATCGCGATCGCCCTCGTGCCCGGCATGGCCGCGCGCGAAGTCGCCGTGAGCGCGCTCGGCACCGTCTATGCGCTGTCCGCCACGGGCGAGGAGGCGGCTGCGCAACTGGGCACGCTGATCGGCCAGACCTGGTCGCTCGCCACGGCGCTGTCGCTGCTGGTGTGGTTCGTGTTCGCACCCCAGTGCATTTCCACCATCGCCGCCGTGCGGCGTGAAACCAATAGCTGGCGCTATCCGCTCATCATGGCGGCCTACCTGTTCGCGCTGGCCTATGCCGCGAGCTTCGTCACCTACCGCGTGGCGCTCGCCCTGACCTCCGGAGGTGGATGAACATGACGTCGCAGGAGTGGATCGTCGCGGCGGCCGTGGCCCTGGCCGCGGCCTATGTCGCCTGGAAGTGGATGCCCGCGCGCTGGCGCGCACGGCTGGGCGGCGTCCACCCGGCACTGGCGGCATCGTCCGGTTGCGGGGGCTGCGACAGCTGCGGAAGCAGTGGTGGTGGCGGCTGCGCGACATCGCAGCCGCAGGCCGGCAGCGGCGACGGCCAGCCGGTGGTGTTCCACCCCCCGGTGCGCAGCCAGGGCGCCGGGCCCTCCCGGGCGCAGCAGGGCCCTTCCTCTTCCTGAGCCGGCTGCCCCGGGCTGCGGGGGCCGCGCACCTCAATCCCTGCTGCCGCTTCCCCGGCGGCCGGCCGGCTGGAACCCGAAGCCCGGCTCCAGGATGTCCGTGCAGCTGCGGCAGTACAGGAACTGCGTTCTCTGGTCGTCGCTGATGGAGCCCCAGCCGGTCCAGTTGTCGATGGATACCTTGAACCGCCGTCCATCCTTCAACTCCACGCGGCCTTCGGCATTGCAGTCATCGACCAGCATCTCCTGGTCGTAGCGCTCTGGCGCAGCCGCGCGGGCGTGCTCCAGGAAAAACCGCAGGCGCTTTTCGTCGAGCACCAGGTGGCTGCATTGGCCCTGGCCGAAGCTCCGTGCCGCAGGCTGGTCGATGGTGACCTGGCGCAATTGCTGTGGCCGCCAGAATTCCTGGGTCGGCCGGCCTGCGGCCAGCGCCGTGCCGAAGGCCATGGCTGCGGTGGCCGTGAAAGTGATGAAACGCATCTTCATCGCCATGATGCTGTCTCTGTTTTGGCGGGCCTGGGCCTTTGTTTTCTAGAAAGACTTTCCCGCACTCAGCACCTCCAGCGCATTCTGAAGATTCTCCCGCGCCTGGGCCTCATAGCGGTCGCGGAACCAGGGCGTGGCATACACGGCCGGCCGTTCCAGGAACGACCGGAGGACCGCGCAGCGCCCCGCCTGGTAACGCGGCCAGCGCACGAACCGGTATTCGCGCCGCACGCTGCGCTCGAATTCCGCATAGACGGCCGGAGGCTGCCCAAGGATGGCGAGGTCGATGTCCACCACCCAGCAGGCATCTCCAGCGGGATGCGGGCCCGATCCATGGCGCGTCGCCAGGATGTGCCGCTCCACGGCCTCCACCACCGTGGTGCCGAAGCCCTGGCCCTGCAGGAAGCGGCATGCCCAGCGCGCACTTCGCTCCTCGTTGCGCCCCGACCAGGGCCAATAGACGGCGTCGTGGAACCAGAGCGCGAGCGCGATGGCCTCCGGATCCTCCATGGGCTGCGGCCCGGCAGCCATGCGCGCCGCCTCCCAGTGGTCCAGGCAGGCGCGCAGGTGGTGCGTGTCGTGGTAGGCGCGGGGCCAGAACGACCAGTGGCGCAGCAGGCGCCGTCCCTCTGCCGCCCACGCGGGCCCGTGCCGGGACAGCGACCGGCCCAGTGCTTCCCAGCGGCCCAGCAGGGCGTCCTGGCGGGAGTCCATGGCGGTGGCAGGCCGCGGGGAAGGCGCCTTCAGGCCATCCGGCCCAGCAGCAGGTATTCCATCAGCGCCTTCTGCACGTGCATGCGGTTCTCCGCCTCGTCCCACACGACGGACTGCGGGCCGTCGATCACGTCGGCCTCCACTTCCTCGCCGCGGTGCGCCGGCAGGCAGTGCATGAACAGCGCGTCCGGGCGCGCTGCGGCCATCATCTCGGCGTCCACGCACCAGTCGGCGAAGGCCTTCTTGCGGGCCTCGTTCTCGGCCTCGTAGCCCATGCTGGTCCACACGTCGGTGGTGATGAGGTCGGCGCCGCGGCAGGCCTCCAGCGGGTCGCTGAACACCTTGTAGTGCGACCCGGCCGCCACGCCCGCGATGCGGCTGTCCACTTCGTAGCCCGAGGGCGTGCTCACGTGCACCGTGAAACCCAGGAGCTCGGCCGCCTGCAGCCAGGTGTTGGCCATGTTGTTCCCGTCGCCCACCCAGGCCACCGTCCTGCCCTGGATGGAGCCGCGGTGCTCGATGAAGGTGAAGATGTCGGCCAGGATCTGGCAGGGGTGGAATTCGTTGGTCAGGCCGTTGATGACCGGCACCCGCGAATGTGCAGCGAAGCGCTCGATCTTGGTCTGCTCGTAGGTACGGATCATCACCAGGTCCACCATGCGGCTGATGACCTTGGCGCTGTCCTCGATGGGCTCGGCACGTCCGAGCTGGCTGTCGCCCGTGGTGAGATGCACCACGCTGCCGCCGAGCTGGTACATGCCGGCCTCGAAGCTCACGCGCGTGCGCGTGCTGGCCTTCTCGAAGATCATGGCCAGCGTGCGGTCCGTGAGCGGATGGTGCTTCTCGTAGCTCTTGAACTTGCCCTTGATGACCGCCGCGCGCTCGAACAGGTAGGCGTAGTCCTCGGGGGAAAGGTCCTTGAATTGCAGGTAGTGCTTCATGTCGGAGACGGCTTTCATTCGGCCAGGAAGGCCTTGACCAGCGGAACGAGCAGGGACACGATCTCGTCGGCTTCCTCGCGCGTGAGGATGAGCGCGGGCACCATGCGGATCACGCTGTCCGCAGTGACGGACAGCAGCAGGCCGGCTTCGGCGGCACGGCCCACGAGCACGCCGCACGGCCTGTCGAGTTCGATGCCCAGCATCAGGCCCTGGCCGCGGATCTCCTTCACCCCGGGCAACCCGCCCAGCTCGCGCTGCAGGGCCGCCTTCAGGTGTGCTCCCACGTCGGCCGCGTTCTGCAGCAGGCCTTCTTCTTCCATGATGCGGATGGTTTCCACCCCCGCGCGCATGGCCAGCGGATTGCCGCCGAAGGTCGTGCCGTGGTTGCCCGGCGCGAAGATGTTCGCCGCCTTGGGGCCGGCCACCACCGCGCCGATCGGCACGCCCGAGCCCAGGCCCTTGGCCAGCGGCATCACGTCCGGCACGATGCCGGCCCACTGGTGCGCGAACCACTTGCCGGTGCGGCCCATGCCGCACTGCACCTCGTCGATCATCATCAGCCAGCCGCGCTCGTCGCAGAGCTGCCGCAGCTGCTGCAGGTACCCGATGCGCATCGGGTTCACGCCGCCTTCGCCCTGGATGGTCTCGAAGAACACGGCCACCACGTCCGGGTTGCCTTCCGTCGCCTTGCGGATGGCCTCGATGTCGTTCATCGGCACGCGGATGAAACCTTCGACCAGCGGGCCGAAGCCGGCCTGCACCTTGGGGTTGCCCGTGGCCGACAGGGTGGCGATGGAGCGGCCGTGGAAGGCTTTTTCATAGACCACGATCTGCGGGCGCTCGATGCCCTTGTCGTGGCCGTATTTGCGTGCCAGCTTCAGCGCGGCCTCGTTGGCCTCCAGCCCGGAATTGCAGAAGAACACGTTAGTCATGCCGGAGCGCTCCACCAGCTGGGCGGCGAGCTGCTCCTGCAGGGGCACGTGGTAGTAGTTGGAACTGTGGATCAGCTTGGCCACCTGCTCCTGCAGCGCCGGCACGAGCTTTGCGTGGTTGTGGCCCAGCGTGTTCACCGCGATGCCGCCCAGCGCGTCGAGGTACTGCCTGCCGTCCACGTCCCAGACCCTGCAGCCCTGGCCTCGCTCGAGCGCGATCGGCAGGCGGCCATAGGTGTTCATCACGTGGGGCGAGGCGGGCTGGGCGGAAGCGCTCATGCGGAAATCTCCTGGCATTCGATGCGTATCGGGAAAGAATGCGCCGGTCCGGGGAGAAGGCCGCCCGGCGCGCGAAGGCACGATTCTAGGTGCAGGGCATGACGTCGCCATTGCCGATTGCGCATCACAGCCATGCGAGCCGCCGGGATCGCCAGGGTCTTTGGGGTGGGTAGCTCTTATATAAGAGTTAGAATACTGGTCAGTAGCGCCTGGCGGCGATCCTGCGGCGACTTCCCTCCACGACCCCCCGATCCCCCATGGTTTCCCCCAACTCGAAAGAAGTCTTCATCCAAGGCATCACCCACGACGGGAAAACCTTCCGCCCCAGCGACTGGGCCGAGCGCTTGGCGGGCGTCATGGGCCAGTTCCGGCCCGGCGGCGCCCGGCCGGGCAGCCACCTGAGCTATTCCCCCTGGTGCGTGCCCACCACCATGAATGGCGTGAAGTGCGTGGTGGTCCACCGCGACCTGCAGACGCATGAACCCATGGCCTGGGATTTCGTCATGAACTTCGCGCGCGACAACGGCCTGCAGGTGGCCGAGGCCTGCCTGCTGCCGGACGGCAACCCCGCTCCCGGCAAGGCCTGAGCGCTTTTCTTTGCCCGCCGCGCTGTGCTCCGGGCACGGCTGCCGGCCACCGGGTCGGCGTCCGCGTCTTCATTCCTCTGCCGCTGGCAGCCACTCTCACCATCCATAAAAAAACCGCGCTGACGGCGGAAGCCATTCAGCGCGGCCGGGTACGGCACCGGAGCGTCGAGCTCAGAGTGCCTGCATGTCCTTGTTCAGGACCCGCGGAGCGGCCGATGCCGGTGCCGCAGGTGCCGCAGCGGCGGGCGCTGCCGGCTGCGTGGCGGACGGAGCGAGGTCGGCCGGAACATCCAGGTAGGGCAGGTGCAGGGCCGTGCTGGTCATGCGCCGGATCTCGTTGGTCGTGGCCGGGCTGTCGTTGATCTTGCGGCCATACGACGGGATGATCTGCTGCAGGCGTGGCTTCCAGCCGGCGTCCGTCATCTGCCGGGGAAACGCCTTGGCCATCAGGTTCAGCATGATGTAGGGCGCCGTCGATGCGCCAGGAGAGGCGCCCATCAGGGCCGCGATGGTTCCGTCGGCATCCGTCACGACTTCCGTGCCGAACTGCAGCACCGCGCCTTTTTCCGGGTCGCGCTTGATCACCTGCACGCGCTGCCCCGCTGTGATCAGGCGCCAGTCCTCGCGCCTGGCCTGCGGGAAGTAGGCCTGCAGTTCCTTGTAGCGGTCTTCGTCGGTAAGTTCCGCCTGCTGCAGCAGGTACTTCACCAGGTCCAGGTTATGGATGCCCACGCGCAGCATACCCACGAGGTTGTCGTGCGTGACGGAGGAGAACAGGTCGAACCAGGAGCCGTTCTTGAGGAACTTCGTGGTGGCCAGTGCGAAGGGGCCGAAGAGCACGACCGGCTTGCCGTCCAGGTTGCGGGCGTCCATGTGCGGGACCGACATCGGCGGGGAGCCGGTCGAGGCGATGCCGTACGCCTTCACGTCATGCCGCGCGGTCAACTCGGGGTTCTCTGTGGCGAGGAACTGCCCGCCCACGGGGAAACCTGCGTAGTTCTTCGACTCGGGAATGCCCGATGCCTGCAGCAGCTTGAGGGCCGCGCCGCCAGCGCCCACGAAGACGAAGCGGGCCTTGATGGTCTTTTCCTTGCCGCCCTCGGCCAGCTGGGCCACGGTCACGTTCCAGGTCTTGTCGGCGTTCTGGCGCAGCGCGCGCACTTCCTGCTGCAGGCTCAGCGTGAAGTTCGGGCTCTTGCGCAGGCCCGCCATGAGCTGGTTCGTCACCGCGCCGTAGTTCACGTCGGTACCCAGGGGCATGTAGGTGGCGGCCACCTTCTGGGCAGGATCGCGGCCCTCGATCATCAGCGGAGCCCACTTCCGGATCTGGGCCTGGTCCTCCGAGTACTGCATGCCGTAGAAGAGCGGATTGCGCACCAGTGCGGCGTGGCGCTTGCGCAGGTAGGCGATGTTGTCGTCGCCCCAGACGAAGCTCATGTGGGGCGTCGGGTTGATGAAGGTGCCCGGCGCCTGCATGGCGCCCCGGCCGATCTGGTGCGCCCAGAACTGGCGCGACACCTCGAACTGCTCGGCGATGCCCACTGCGCGTTTGGTTTCGATGGATCCGTCGGGAAGCTGCGGTGTGTAGTTCAGTTCCGCGAAGCCCGAATGCCCCGTGCCTGCGTTGTTCCAGCCATTGGAGCTTTCCAGGGCCACGCCGTCCAGGCGCTCGAAGACCTGGATCTTCCAGTCGGGCTGCAGTTCCTGCAGGTAGGTGGCCAGCGTGGTGCTCATGGTGCCTGCGCCGACCATCGCGACATCGATGGGCTGGTCGTTTTCGGCGGGGGGGACGGAGCGGGGGAAGAGGGGCCAGTACAGGAACAGTACAGCGGCCAGGGCGAGCACCAGCAGGGTGCCGGACAAGGCTTTGATCGTCTTTTTCATGGAGCACGAAGGCAGCGAGCGAAAAAGCCTGCCGTCAGGAAGGGGCAGGCCGGGCGGTGCTACCGGAGAACGGGAATTTTTGGAAGCGGGATTCTCCCATCAAAGTGAAAACCTTGGCGAAAATCAAGCTTCATTTTCCCAGCTCGTGGTATTGGGGGTATCAATACAGTGGGCAATGCGCAACCGACGCTGCCGGCGGCAGGGGCCGGAAACGAAAAAACCGCCCGAAGGCGGTTTTCCGTTTTCCTGCTGACAGCGCACCCGTTGCAAACGGCGGGCGGCAAGGCCACCCGGGCTGTTTTGCCTGAAGAGGGTCAGGCGGCCAGTGCCAGGGCTTTCACCTTGGCGGACAGGCGGCTCTTGTCGCGAGCGGCCTTGTTCTTGTGGAAGATGCCCTTGTCGGCGATCGTATCGACCACGGACTGCATCTTCGCGAACAGTTCGGAGGCCTTCGTCTTGTCGCCGGCCAGAACGGCCTTCTCGACGTTCTTGACGGCGGTACGGTACTTCGAGCGCAGCGAGGTGTTGGCTGCGTTCAGCTTCACGTCCTGGCGCGCGCGCTTGCGGCCGGAGGCGAGGCGGGGGTTCTTTTTCTTGGGCTTGGCAGATGCCATGATGTGTTCCTTAGGTGTCTGAGGATGATGTCAGCAAAGCCGGCGATTATAGCCCACGCCGCCGCGGGGCCCTTCACCGGCCCCTGCCGCGGGGCGGCGGGCCACGGTGCGCAGCGCATACACTCCTGCCCGTGTCCCTGTTCAAAGCCGCCTCCACCGTCTCCCTGCTGACCCTGGCCTCCCGCGTGACGGGGCTGGCGCGCGATCTGCTCATGGCATCGATGTTCGGCGCGAGCGCCCTCACCGACGCCTTCAACGTCGCCTTCCGCATTCCCAACCTGTTCCGCCGCCTCTTCGCCGAAGGGGCATTCAGCCAGGCCTTCGTGCCCGTGCTGGCCACGCACCGGGCGCAGCATGGCGAGGACTCCACGCGCGCGCTGGTATCGAGCGTGGCCACCGCGCTCTTCTGGGTGCTGCTGTTCACCTGCCTGGCGGGCGTGCTGGGCGCGCCGCTGCTGGTCTGGCTGCTGGCCAGCGGCCTGCGGCAGAACCCCGAGGGCTACGGCGCGGCCGTGCTGATGACGCGCTGGATGTTCCCCTACATCGGCTTCATGTCGCTGGTGGCACTGTCCGCCGGCGTGCTCAATACCTGGAAGCGCTTCGCCGTGCCGGCGGCCACGCCGGTGCTGCTCAACCTCTGCATGATCCTCGCCGCGTGGCTGGGCGCGCCGCAACTGGCCGCCCGCGGCATCGAGCCCATCTACGCCATGGCGGGAGGGGTGATGCTGGGCGGGATCGCGCAACTGGCCGTGCAATTGCCGGCGCTCCATCGCCTCCGGCTGCTGCCGCGCATCGGCATGACTCCTGGCGCGGTCCGGACCGCCTGGCAGGCGCCGGGGGTGCGGCGCATCCTCACGCTCATGGGGCCGGCGCTGCTGGGCGTGGGCGTGGCGCAGATCTCCCTGATGATCAACACGCAGATCGCGTCCTACCTGGCTCCGGGCAGCGTCACCTGGCTGTTCTACGCGGACCGCCTGATGGAGTTCCCCACCTCGCTGCTGGGCGTCGCCCTGGGCGTGGTGCTCACGCCGCAGCTGGCGGCCGCCCGTGCCGCCGGTGACGCGCAGCGCTATTCCGCCATGCTGGACTGGGGCCTGCGCATCGTGGTGGTGCTGTCCGTGCCGTGCGCCGTGGCCCTGCTCACCTTCGCGCAGCCGCTGGTGGCCACGCTGTTCCACCATGGTGCACTGCACGATGGCGACGTGGGGCAGATCGCCCTGGCGCTCGCCGGCTATGGCGTGGGGTTGCTGGGTCTCGTCGCCATCAAGGTGCTCGCTCCCGGGTACTACGCCAGCCAGGACATCCGCACTCCCGTGCGCATCGCGGTCGCAGTGCTGTGCGTGACCCAGCTGCTGAACGCCGTCCTGGTGCCGACGCTGGAACATGCGGGCCTGGCGCTGTCCATCGGGCTGGGCGCGCTGGTGAATGCCACGTGGCTGCTGGTGGGGCTGCTGCGCCGCGGCAGCTTCCAGCCGCAGCCCGGCTGGGGGCGCCTGCTGCTGCAGGTCGTGGCAGCCAGCGCCCTGCTGGCGATCTTCCTGATCTGGGCCAGCCGGTACATCGACTGGATCGCGATGCGGGCCCACGAGGCACAGCGCGTGGGGTGGCTTGCGGTGTTCCTGACGGGGGCCGCGGTGCTGTACTTTGGCGCGCTGTGGGCGGCGGGAATGAAGCTGCGCCAACTGCTGCGCCGCTGAAGCCCTGCAAAAAATTTACCAATGCGTGGGATGCGTCTGCTTGACGCCCCCCGGCGCACGCCCGTACAACCACTGGCATGGCTCTGAGCTATTCCCTCCCGACACCGCTCGAATACTTCGCCGCCCTCGTGCAGAGCGACGAACAATTCCCCCTGCTGGAAGCCGCGGCCTGCATCGCCCACGACGAATACCCCGAATTCGACGTGCAGCAGCTGCTTGGCGACATGGACCAGTTGCTGGCGCGTGTGCGCCGCCGGTTGCCGGAGGATGCTTCGTCGCTGCAGCGGCTGCGGTCGCTCAACCAGTTCTTCTTCCACGACCTGGGCTTCGGTGGCAACGTCAACAACTACTACGACCCGGACAACAGCTATCTGAACGCCGTGCTGCGCACGCGCCGGGGCATTCCGATTTCCCTGGCCGTGCTGTGGATGGAGCTGGCGCAGGGGCTGGGGCTGCATGCGCGGGGCATCTCGTTTCCCGGGCATTTCATGGTCAAGGTGCTGCTGCCGCGCGGGCAGGTGGTGCTGGATCCGACCACGGGCCAGTCCCTGTCCCGCGAAGACCTGGCCGAGCGGCTGGAGCCGTTCCGGCGGCGCAGCGGCCTGGTGGACGATTTCGAAGTTCCCCTGGGGCTCTACCTGCAGGCCGCCCCGGCCCGCGAGGTCATCGCCCGCATGCTGCGCAACCTGAAGGAAATCCACCGGTCCCAGCAGGACTGGGGGCGCCTCGCGGCCGTGCAGGAACGGCTGGTGCTGCTGCTGCCCGACGCCTGGGGCGAGTGGCGGGACCGCGGCCTCGCGCGGGCCGAACTCGGCCATGCGGAAGGGGCGGTGTCGGACCTCGAAACCTATCTGGCCCATGCCGAGGACGCGCTAGACGTCGATGCCATCGCCGCGCGGCTCGAGCAGCTGCGGCGTACCGGCGACTGACCCTACTGCCGCGCCGTGCGGATGTTGGCCGGCAGCGCCTGGGGATGGCTCGTGCGCAGCGGGTTGATGTCCAGCCCGCCGCGCCGGGTGTAGCGCGCATACACCGACAGCTTGATCGGGCGGCAGCGCGTCCACAGGTCCATGAAGATGCGCTCCACGCACTGTTCGTGGAACTCGTTGTGGTTGCGGAAGCTGACCAGGTACTGCAGCAGGCCGGCCTGGTCGATCTGGGCCCCGCTGTACTGGATGCGCACGCTGCCCCAGTCCGGCTGTCCCGTCACCAGGCAATTGCTCTTGAGCAGGTGGCTGGTGAGCGTTTCCGTGACGGGGGCTTCGCCGTGGTTCGCATGCAGCAACTCCGGGGCGGGGGTGTAGTGCGTGCACTCCACGTCCAGGCGGTCCAGCAGCAGGCCGTCGAGTTCCTGCACGGGCTCGCGGTCGAACATCTCGGGCAGCACCAGTTTCACGCCCACGGTCGCCTGGCGGTCCGAACCGCGCCACGCAGCCTCGCTGATGTCCGTCCGGATGCGCGCCTGCACTTCCGCGGCATCCGCGAATCGCGTGTTGTTGAAGCTGTTCAGGTAGAGCTTGAACGACTTGCTCTCGATGATGTTGGGCGTCTCGCAGGGCACGGTGATGTGCGCGAGCGCGACCTGCGGCTTGCCGCGCAGGTTCAGCCATGACAGCTCGAAGGCGGTCCACAGGTCCGCCCCGAAAAAGGGCGGGGCGCCCGTCACGCCGATCTCGTCGCGCTTGGGCTGGCGGGGCAGGGGGAACAGCAGCGAGGCGTCGTACTGGTCGGCGTAGCCGGAGACGCGGCCCAGCTGGGATTGGTCGGGAGTATTCATGGTGTGTCCGCCGGCGTCATTCGAAGCGCCGTTCGCGCAGCCACTTCGTGGCGATCCACTTGTCGCCGGCGACGACAGGGGCTCCGCCATGGAGCGTGCGCGTGGAAGGGTGGGGGCGCTCGTAGCTGAAGAACACCGCGTTCCCGCGGCGTGGAGCCACCTCCAGATGCACGTCGGGGAAGGTGGTGCCACCGCCCTTTTCCGGATCGTTGAGGTAGATGACGATCGTGGCCACCCGCTGCCCGCCCCGGCGCAGGATGGTCGGCGTGCCGGGCTCCGTGGGGTCGAAATAGTCGTAGTGGGGCTTGTATTCGGCGCCGGGCCGGTAGTGCAGCACCTGCAGGCCCTCGCCGTTTTCCAGGGGCCAGTTCACCAGCCGGGCGATGCGCGCCTCCAGCTTGGCCACCATGGGGTTTTCCTCGCGCTGGAAGAACATGCCGTTGCTGGTGCGGTCGTCGTTGACTTCCTCGCCGCCCGTGCGCGTGGCGACGGTGAGCGACCGGGCCATGCGGGGGCGGGCCGCATCGATGATGGCGTCGCATTCCTCCGGCGACAGCAGGTTGCCGAACAGCACCACGCGCGGCTGGGCCATGGCCATGAGCACGTCCACGCGGCGGTCGCCGACGTCGATGCTGCCGGGGGATTCCGCCAGGTCCGGCTCGGGCACGCGCGAGGCTGCTGGATGGCCCTGCTGCACCGCCAGCGTGTCCAGGTGCTCGCGCAGCACGTGTTCCATCGCATAGGTGGCCACCTCCTCGCTCCAGCCCGCGTCGAGCATGGATTGCAGCACGGCGGGCGCACCGAAGCCGGCCTGCGCCTGCGCGACGATCCAGGTGCGCAGTTCCGGCGTGATGGATTGGGAGAGGGCGGCGTCCGTGTCGGCGCGCGCTGCAACGGGGCGGTTGGCGGACATGTGTTCGGTCGGGAAAGTGGGTGGGGATGCAGCCATCGGCAACCGGGTACGTTAACCCCCGTGCCAAACACGGCCGCGGAGTGCGGTTTTTAGGGCGTGCCTCAGCCGGCGTCCCGGCGGCGGAAGACGAGGCGGTCCTGCGCCGAGGCGGACGCGTCGAACGCATAGCCTTCGAGATCGAACCCTTCCAGCTGGCGGGGCGCCACCACGCGGTGCTGGATGGCATAGCGCGCCATCAGCCCGCGGGCGCGCTTGGCATGGAAGCTGATGATCTTGTAGCGGCCTGCCTTCCAGTCCTCGAACACGCATTCGATCACGCGGGCCTTCAGCACGGCGGTGTCCACGGATTTGAAGTATTCCTGGGAGGCGAGGTTCACCACCACCGGCGTGGCGTCGGCCGCGAGGCGCTGGTTCAGGTGCTCTGCGATGCGCTTGCCCCAGAACCGGTAGAGATTGGCACCAGCCTCGGTGGCCAGCCGCGTGCCCATCTCCAGGCGGTAAGGCTGCATCCGGTCGAGGGGGCGCAGCACGCCGTAGAGGCCGCTCAGGATGGCGACATGGTCCTGTGCCCAGCGCAATCCGTCGCCGTCCAGGCTCCGGGCATCCAGGCCCTCATAGACATCGCCGTTGAACGCGAAGAGCGCCTGGCGGGCGTTGCCGGCCGTGAACCGCGGCGACCATGCGGCATAGCGTGCGGCATTGAGCCCGGCCAGCGCGTCGCTGATATCCATCAGGGACGCGAGTTCCTGCGGAGACTTCTCGCGCAGCACGCCGATGAGCTGCGTGGATTCGGGAATGAAAGGGGGAAGGGTGTGGGCCAGCCCTGGCGGCAGCGGGGTGTCGTAATCCAGGGATTTGGCGGGAGACAGCAGGAACAGCATCGGTGCGGATTCCCTCGGGGCGAACGGATGGTGCGTAAAAATGCGGACGGCCGGCGGCGCCATGCACATGGCGCCGCCGGCCGTCCGGGTCCGTCAGGCGACGGACGAAGGCTGCTGTTCGAACGGCAGCTTCAGGTCGCGCAGGTCGCGGCGGGTCTCCACCAGCACCAGCGGACCTTCATCCAGCACGACGGCCGGGGGCCGCTCGCGAGGCACGTGCACCGGGCGGGGCTCCGCGGCGATCGCTGCCTGGGCGGCGGCGATCTTCTCCGCATCGGAGTTCACCCATTGCAGGCCCGAACTTTCGGCGATGCGGTTCAGCTCCTCCACCGGCAGCTGGAAGGCCTGCACGCGTGGCAGTCCCGGCACGGCGGCTGCCGCGGCCGGCGCAGGCGCTGGCGTGGCGACCGGGGCGGGCGCTGGCGCTGGGGTCACGGCGGCGACTGCAGGTGCCGGCGCTGCCGCCGGGATGCTGGCCGGGGCCTGCGCAGGTTCTGCAGGGGCCTGGCCGTGCGGCGCTGCTTCGGAAGCCGCCGTCGCGGCGATGGGCGCCGGTGCGCTGCCGCCCTGGCTGAAGTAGCTGCGGCGCGGCGCTTCCTGGGCAGCTCCTTCGCCAGCCACCTCCTGCACGGCCTGCGCCGTGGTGGATTCGTCCACCGGTGCGGATTCCGCTTCGGCGCCTTCGCGCGGTGTGCGCTCCCGGCGGTCGCGTCCGTAGCGGTCGCGCGACCGGCGCTCGCGGCGCGGCTCCTCGCCCGAGGCGGAGCCCGCGGCCGGGCCGCCGGCTTCGCCGCCGGTCAGGTCCAGATCGGGCAACGAGGCCATCGGGGACGTATCCACGAACTCGGCCTGGCCTTCCTCCCCGCGCGGACGGCGGTCGCCGCCGCGTTCACGGCGCTCCCGGCGCTCGCCGTTGCGAGGACCCCGTTCGCCGCGCTCCTGCGGTGCGGCGCCCTGGCCGTCGATGCCGACGTCCTGGGCCGCCGCCATGCCGGCGTCCGTGCCCAGCGGCTGCTGGCGCGGAGCGTCACCGGCCTCCCGGCGGCCGCGGCCGCCTTCACGGCCTTCGCGGCCATTGCGGGGCGCGTAATCTCCTTCGGCGCGAACGGATGCATCGCGTCCGTTCTCGCGCCCGCCTTCGCGGTCGCGGTCGCGTTCTCGCGCCGGCCGGCCTTCGCGGCCCTCGGAATCGCGTGGACCCCGGCCGTTGCGCGGCGCTTCGCCTTCGGCGCGCTCAGGGCGCTCTCCGCGCTCGCCACGGCGTCCGCGGCCTTCCGCGCCACCGTTCTCGCGCTGCCCGTCACGGCCGCCACCGTTGCCGTCGCGTCCGCCGCGCCGGCCTCCACGGCGTCCGTCACGCGGGGCATCGGCGGCAGGCGCGGGAGCCGGCGCCGGCACCGGTGCGGACACCGGTGCCGGAGCGGTGCTCGGTCCGAAGCCGAAGAGGCTCTTGAGCCATGCGAAGAAGCCCTGTTCCTGCGGTGCCGCCGGTGCCGGAGCGGGGGCCGGTGCAGGCGCCTGTGCCGGGGCGGGCGCGGCGGCCGCGTGCGAGCCGTTGCGTGGGCCTGCCGTGCGCGGCGTTTCGGGGCGCGGCTCGGCGATCGGGGCGGGCGCATCGGGCAGCACACCCTTGATCACGGGGGTCTGCTTGTTCGTCGGCTCCTGGGAGCGGCGCGTCACCGTGGTCGGGTCTTCCATCTCCTCGGCCAGCTTGTAGCTCGCGGCGATGTGGTCCAGTCGCGGGTCGTCGTGCTTGAGGCGCTCGAGCTTGTACTTGGGCGTCTCCATGGTCTTGTTGGGTACCATGAGCACGCTCACGCGCTGCTTGAGTTCGATCTTGGCGATCTCGGTGCGCTTCTCGTTCAGCAGGAACGAGGCCACTTCCACCGGCACCTGGCAGTGCACGGCGGCCGTGTTGTCCTTCATGGACTCTTCCTGGATCATGCGCAGGATCTGCAGCGAGAAGCCTTCCGTGTCGCGCACGTGGCCCGTGCCATCGCAGCGCGGGCAGCGGATGTGCGCGCCTTCGCTGAGCGACGGCTTCAGGCGCTGGCGGCTCATTTCCATGAGGCCGAACTTGCTGATCGTGCCGAACTGCACGCGGGCGCGGTCGTGGCGCAGCGCGTCGCGCAGGCGGTTCTCGACCTCGCGGCGGTTCTTGCTCTCCTCCATGTCGATGAAGTCGATCACGATCAGGCCGCCCAGGTCGCGCAGGCGCATCTGGCGGGCCACCTCGTCGGCGGCTTCCAGGTTGGTGCGGGTGGCGGTCTCCTCGATGTCGCCGCCCTTGATGGCGCGGGCCGAGTTCACGTCCACGGACACCAGCGCTTCCGTGTGGTCGATCACGATGGCGCCGCCGGAGGGCAGGGTCACCGTGCGGGCGTAGGCGGACTCGATCTGGTGCTCGATCTGGAAGCGGCTGAACAGCGCCGCGTCGTCGCGGTAGCGCTTGACCTTGGCGGCATGCTCGGGCATGACGTGCGACATGAACTGCTGCGCCTGTTCATAGATGTCGTCCGTATCGATGAGGATGTCGCCGATGTCGTTGTTGAAGTAGTCGCGGATCGCGCGGATCACCAGCGACGACTCCTGGTAGATCAGGAAGGCGCCCTTGCCGCCCCTGGCGGCGCCGTCGATGGCGGTCCAGAGCTTGAGCAGGTAGTTCAGGTCCCATTGCAGCTCGGGCGCCGAGCGGCCGATGCCGGCGGTGCGCGCGATGATGCTCATGCCCTTCGGGTACTCGAGCTGGTCCATCGCCTCCTTGAGCTCGGCACGGTCCTCGCCCTCGATGCGGCGCGACACGCCGCCGCCGCGCGGGTTGTTGGGCATCAGCACCACGTAGCGGCCGGCCAGCGACACGAAGGTGGTCAGGGCCGCGCCCTTGTTGCCGCGTTCTTCCTTCTCGACCTGGACCAGCAGTTCCTGGCCTTCGCGGATCACGTCGTTGATGCGGGCCTGGCTGGGCGAGACGCCCTCGGCGAAATACTGGCGGGAGATTTCCTTGAAGGGCAGGAAGCCGTGGCGGTCCTCGCCGTAATCCACGAAGCAGGCTTCCAGGCTGGGCTCGACACGGGTGACGACCGCCTTGTAGATGTTGCCCTTGCGTTGTTCGCGTCCCTCGATCTCGATCTCGTAGTCCAGCAGCTTCTGGCCGTCCACGATGGCGAGGCGCCGTTCTTCAGGCTGCGTGGCATTGATGAGCATCCGCTTCATGATGCGTTTCCTTCTTCGTATGGGTGCGGGACGCCGCGCAGCACAGGGGCTGCATGCGTCCCGGGTTCAACCGTTGACACAGGCTCTTCAGGAGCCATGGATGCCAGGGGCCGACGCACTGAAACGAAGGGAATTGCCGCTGAAAGCCAGGCGGCCGCGAAGCTGTTGACTAGCTCGGCAGCCGGGGTGGTGGGGCGTGGATGGGGGCGATGAAGGAAGCGCGCTTCCTGGCCGGGAAGAATGTCGCCGGCAGGGCGCGCCATGCGGGCACGTCGGGCATGCGGACGGCTCGCGCCAGGGGCTTGTGCCCCTGCCACAGTGCCATGATCCAAGCCATCAGCGCCAGCATGTTTTTCGCTTTGATCCGCGGCAGGGGCGATCTCCGTGGAGAGGCGGCCTGCCGGTTGGGGATTCCGTTTGGGTGTTTCAATTTGTCAGCCGGGCCGGGTGGCATGCGGGCCTTCGCAGGCAATCGGCCTGCAATCTGCGCGCACGACGCCCGTTGGCATCGACCTTCCTGTACGGCGTGTCGGATCGGGTGGACTAAACTCCAGGCAAATCAACCACTTACACAACGTCGCACAGGTGAAACACATTATAGGGGCCAAACCGGCACCCGGCCGTCCCCCCGCCGACTCCGAACCGGGTGCCGTGGCCGTGCGCTGGGTGGAGGTCGATGCCGAGTCCGCGGGACAGCGGCTGGATAACTTTCTGATACGTGAGCTCAAGGGCGTGCCCAAGACGCACGTCTATCGCATCATCCGCAGCGGCGAGGTCCGCATCAACAAGGGGCGGGCCGCGGCCGACACCCGCATCGAGGCCGGAGACGTGGTCCGTGTGCCGCCCGTGCGCATTTCCGACAAGGTGGCTGCCAGGGCGGAGCGGCCCGCGCCGGCCAGGGAGTTCCCCCTGCTGCTGGAGGACGAGCACCTGATCGCCCTGGACAAGCCCGCCGGCGTGGCCGTGCATGGTGGCAGCGGCGTGAGCTTCGGCGTCATCGAGCAATTGCGCCAGGCACGCCCGCAGGCCCGCTTCCTGGAACTGGTGCATCGCCTGGACCGGGAAACCTCGGGCATCCTGCTCGTGGCCAAGAAGCGTTCGGCGCTCACGCACCTGCAGGACCAGTTCCGCGAGCGCGAAACCGGCAAGACCTATCTGGCCCTCGTGTCGGGCGAGTGGCCGGAGCGCCTGAAGGTCATCGACGCCCCCCTGCACAAGTACCTGCAGGTCGACGGCGAGCGCCGCGTGCGCGTGACCACGGAAGACGATCCCGACGGCATGCGCTCCATCACCCTCGTGAAAGTGCGCAGCCGCATACCGGCGCGGCCGGCCGAGGGGCTGCCCGCCATGGCGCTGCTGGAAGTGACGATCAAGACCGGCCGCACCCACCAGATCCGGGTCCACCTGGCCAGCCGGGGCCACCCGATCCTGGGCGATGACAAATATGGCGACTTCGATCTGAACCGCCGCGTCCAGAAGCACGGCCTGCGCCGCATGTTCCTGCATGCATGGCGGTTACAGTTCAGCCACCCCGCCAGCGGCGAGCGCGTCGAACTGCATGCCGAACTGCCGGCGGATCTGTCCGGCTTCCTGCCCGCCGCTCCCGCTCCCACCTGACGCCCGCCGCCCCATGTCCGCCACCCGTGCCCGCCGCTTCGATCTCATCGCCTTCGACTGGGATGGGACCCTCTTCGACTCCACCGCCATCATCGTGCGCTGCATCCAGGATGCCGTGCGCGACGTGGGCGGGCAGGTGCCCAGCGACCGCGACGCCGCCTGGGTGATCGGCATGGGGCTGATGGAGGCGCTGGCGCATGCCGCACCCCACGTGCCGCGCGAAAGGCATGCGGAACTGCGCAGCCGCTACGGCTACCACTACGCGCGCCACCAGAACGACCTGAGCCTCTTCGAGGGGGTGTTGCCAATGCTGGAAGACCTGCGCGCAGCCGGCCACCTGCTGGCCGTGGCCACCGGCAAGAGCCGCCGGGGGCTCGACGAAGTCCTGCACTCGGTCTCGCTGCGGGGCATGTTCGATGGATCCCGGACGGCCGATGAGACCGCCAGCAAGCCGCATCCCCTGATGCTGCAGGAGCTGATGGCGGAGTTCGGCGTGCCGCCCGAGCGGCTGCTGATGATCGGCGACACCACCCACGACCTGCAGATGGCCCGCTCGGCCGGCTGCGCCAGCGTGGGAGTGAGCTACGGAGCGCACGAGCCCTCCGGATTCCATGCGCTGGAGCCGCTGCACGTCGCCCATTCCGTGGCCGATCTGCACGACTGGCTGGTGCGCAACGGCTGATTGCCCGGCGCGCTGCTGTAGGACCGACCATGACCGACACCCCGGGACCGGCCATTCCCCTGTGCCCGAGCGATGCGCTGCGGGAGGGCGGCGATGCCGTTCCATTCGATGTCGTGTGGGCCGGACAGTCCTGCCGTGCCTTCGCCATCCGCTACCAGGGGCAGGTCCATGCCTACCTGAACCAGTGCACCCATGTGCCCATGGAGATGGATTGGCAGCCCAACCGCTTCTTCGATGACACGGGGCACTGGCTGCTCTGCGCCTCGCATGGCGCGGCCTACCGTCCCGATACCGGCGCCTGTGCGGGCGGCCCCTGCCGTGGCGGACTGGTGAAGATCGCAATTTCGGAAGAGTCCGGAGTGGTGCGCTGGCATACTGGCTCCCAGTTGCAACCCGTGGAATTCTGAGACATCCCATGACCGATCCGACCCGGAAAGAACCCTCCGGCCTGGAAGCTGATCCGTCGCCCACGCCTGACCTGTGGGCCCAGAGTGCTCCTGAAAAAATAGCGAAAGACACCCCGACCGCGGCCGACAGGCCCCCCGGCTGGGAGCGTGAGGTGCTGGAAAAGCTCGTCTTCGCCACCCTTTCCGAACAGCGCTCCGCGCGCCGCTGGCGTGTTTTCACCCGCATGGCGTGGCTGGTTTTCCTGGTCGCCGTGGCCTGGGTGTTGCTTGCGCGCGACGTTGCGGCGCCCAGCAAAAGCACGCCCCACACCGCCGTGGTGGACATCAAGGGCGAGATCGCATCCGGTGCCGAGGCGAGCGCGGAATTCGTGGTCGCCGCCATGCGCAGCGCCTTCGAGGACTCCGGCTCCCAGGCCGTGGTGCTGCTCATCAACTCCCCTGGCGGCAGCCCCGTGCAGGCCGGCATCATCAACGACGAGATCATCCGGCTCAAGGCCAAGTACAACAAGCCGGTCTATGCGGTGGTCGAGGAAACCTGCGCATCTGCCGCCTATTACATCGCAGCCGGCGCCGACCAGATCTTCGTGGACAAGGCCAGCATCGTGGGCAGCATCGGCGTGCTGATGGACGGCTTCGGCTTCACCGGCACCATGGAAAAGCTCGGCGTGGAGCGCCGCCTGCTGACGGCGGGCGAGAACAAGGGTTTCCTCGATCCGTTCAGCCCGATGTCCGAGAAGCAGCGCACCTATGCGCAGGCCATGCTCGACCAGATCCACCAGCAGTTCATTCACGTGGTCCAGAAGGGGCGGGGCGATCGCCTCAAGCCCACGGCGGATACGTTCAGCGGCCTGTTCTGGACGGGCCAGCAGGCCGTCGACATGGGGCTGGCCGACCACCTGGGCAACCTTGACTACGTGGCCCGCGAGGTCGTCAAGGCCGAGGACATCATCGACTACACGCGCCGGGACAACGTGGCAGAGCGCCTGGTGAAGAAGTTCGGCGCCGCCATGGGTGAAACCGCCATCCGCGCCCTGGGTGCCAGCCTGCCGGCAGTGCGCTGAACAGGCGGGTTCGCTTTCAGCAAGAAAAGAGGCGCCGCGGCGCCTCTTTTTCGTTCCCGCCGGAGATCACCGCCCAATGGCGAACACGACGGGCGTGCGGCTGTCCAGCATCTCCGGCTGCTGGCGCCAGTGGCGCACGAGCTGGCTGGCCGTGCGGGCGCTGGCCAGGGTCAGGCCGCTGGCGAATGCCAGCCGGGTGTGGGGCTGCAGTGTCTTGACCAGGGCCTGCCACAGCGCGGGGTTGCGATAGGGTGTTTCGATGAACAGCTGTGTCTGCCCCTGTCGCAGCGCCAGCGCCTCCAGTTCCCGGATGCGCTGCGCGCGCTGGGCCGCATCCTGCGGCAGGTAGCCGTTGAACGCGAAATTCTGGCCGTTGAGGCCGCTGGCCGCCAGGGCGAGCAGCACCGAGACGGGGCCGGTGAGCGGCTCCACGCGCACGCCCAGGTCATGGGCTGCGCGCACCACCGAGCTGCCGGGGTCCGCCACGGCGGGCATCCCGGCCTCGCTGACCAGCCCCATGTCGTGGCCCGCCATCGCCGCAGCCAGCAACGGGCTGGCATCGAAGCCGGCCGCACCGCCGGGAGCGCCCTGGTGGTCCCCCTTCTTGTGGACCTCGCGGGGCAATTCGGTGATGGACTGGCCCTGCAGCGGCGCCGCCAGCGGATGGAGTGCATCGATGCGCTTGAGGTAGGCGCGCGTGCTCTTCGCGTTCTCGCAGATCCAGTGGGTGATGCCTGCCGCCTTTCGCAGGGTGCCTGCGGGAAGGGCATCCTCCAGCGGCGCCTGCTCATCGCACCCGAAATCCAGAGGTGCCGGGACGAGGTACAGCGTGCCGCGGGGCGTGCCGGCCGCACCGGGCGGCAGGGGAGGGCGGGCCTGCTCCGTCATGGCAGTACCAGGCCCGCGTCGCGCAGCATGCGGCAGGTGCGGATCAGCGGCAGGCCCACCAGCGCCGTGGGATCGTCGCTCACGATGGCGTCCAGCAGGCTGATGCCCAGGCCTTCGCTCTTGGCGCTGCCTGCGCAGTCATAGGGCTGCTCGGCGCGCAGGTAGCGCTCGATCTCTGCATCGGAGAGATCCCGGAAGCGCACTTCCACCGGCGCGAGATCGGTGGCCTCGAAACCCGTGGCGGCGCAGGCCACGGTCACGGCCGTCTGGAACACCACGGTCCGGCCGCGCATGCGCTGCAGCTGGGCCACGGCCCGCTCATGGGTGCCCGGCTTGCCCAGCGGGGTTCCGGACAGGTCCGCCACCTGGTCGGAGCCGATGACGACCGCGTCGGGATGGCGCCGTGCCACATCGCGCGCCTTGGCCTGCGCGAGCCGCAGGGCCAGATCGCGTGGCGACTCGCCGGGTTGAGGGGTTTCGTCCACATCGGGCGCGGAAACATCGAAAGGCACTCCCAGCCGGGCGAGCAGTTCGCGCCGGTAGCGGGAGGTGGAGCCCAGTACCAGCGGGCGGAGAGGGGAGGCGGGGGCAGACATGGCGGCGATTCTCTTACACTGCCGCCATGACCAAGGAATTCTCTCCCCAGCGCCTCGACGTCAAGGCATTCGCGCAGGCGGGCGGTCATCTGTCCGGCCATGATTCGCTCCTGAAATACGAGCGGCTGGCCCAGGAGGCCAAAGGGCTGCACCCCGACCTGCTCGTGGACTGGACGGCCGACGGCGAAGTGCGGACCACGCACGGCATCGGCGGCCAGGTATGGCTGCGGCTGCGCGTGCGCGCTGCTTTCCCCATGACCTGCCAACGCTGCCTCGGGCCGGTGGACGTCCCCCTGGAGGTCGATCGCGAGTTCCGGTTCGTCGCCGACGAGGCCACGGCCGAGGCGCTCGACGACGAGAGCGAGGAAGACCTGCTGGCCCTGAGCCGCGAATTCAACCTGCGCGAACTGATCGAGGACGAGCTCCTCATGGCACTGCCGCTCGTGCCGCGGCACGACGAATGTCCTTCGTCCGTGCGGATGGCCTCCAGCGATGAGGATTTCGAGGAGGCCAGCGCGGACAAACCGAACCCCTTTGCTGCACTCGCCTCCCTCAAGACCGGCAAGCCCGGGGGGTGAAAAACCATTTGGGCTATAATCATGGGCTTCGCGCGAATCCCCTCGTGTCTTCAATGGGCTGATCGCGTTTTTACCAACCCACCCTTTCAAGACCAGGAGCCACCATGGCTGTTCAACAGAACAAAAAGTCCCCCTCCAAGCGCGGCATGCACCGTTCGCACAACGCCCTGAACGTGCCCGGCATCGCTGTCGAGCCCACCACCGGCGAAACCCACCTGCGCCACCACATCAGCCCCAACGGCTTCTACCGTGGCCGCCAGGTGCTGAAGAACAAGTCCGAAGCCTGATCTTCGCCCGCGCGCCGAGGCCCGCTGCTACACATGCGGTAGCGCGGGCCTTTGTTTTGTCTGCTGCTTCTTTTTTCCGGATCCCGCTCGCGTGCGATCCGGCGAGTCGCCCATGATCACACTGGCTGTCGACTGCATGGGGGGCGATCACGGCCCCCGCGTCACACTGGCGGCCTGCCGCCAATTCCTCGAACACCATCGGCAGGCGCGCTTGCTGCTGGTGGGCCAGCCCGAGAGCCTGGGCGGGTTCGCGCACGAGCGCGCCCAGATCGTCCCGGCCAGCGAGGTCGTCTCGATGGACGACCCCGTGGAGGTGGCCCTGCGCCGCAAGAAGGACTCTTCCATGCGCGTGGCGATCCAGCAGGTGAAGGACGGTGCAGCCCAGGTCGCCGTATCGGCGGGCAATACCGGCGCGCTGATGGCGATTGCGCGCTACCTCCTGAAGACCCTGGATGGCATCGACCGGCCCGCCATCGCCACCCAGATGCCCAATGCCCGGGGCGGTGCGACCACCGTGCTGGACCTGGGCGCCAACGTGGATTGCAGCGCCGAGCATCTGCTGCAGTTCGCTGTCATGGGCGCGGCCCTGGTGTCGGCGCTGCACGAGGGAACGGAAGAGCCCGCGGTCGGCCTGCTCAACATTGGCGAAGAGGTCATCAAGGGCAATGAAGTCATCAAGCGCACCGGCGAGCTGTTGCGTTCCGCGTCCGAATCCGGTGACCTGAACTTCTATGGCAACGTGGAAGGCAATGACATATTCAAGGGCACCGTGGACATCGTCGTGTGTGATGGCTTCGTGGGCAACGTGGCGCTCAAGGCCAGCGAGGGCGTCGCATCGATGATCGTCGGCGCGCTCAAGCAGGAGTTCAAACGCGGCATCTTCACGAAAATCGCGGCAGTTGTGGCCTATCCGGTGCTATCTGCGCTGATGCGGCGCATGGACCACCGCCGTTACAACGGGGCGGCACTGCTGGGGCTGCGGGGGCTTGTCTTCAAGAGCCACGGGTCCGCTGACATATTGGCGTTCGAGCAGGCTTTGATCCGCGCGTATGATGCGGCCCGCAACAACCTGCTCGATCGAGTCCGTTCGCGGGTTGCGCATGCCGCGCCCCTGCTGGGGCCCGCCGCCGCGCAGCCGTCGCCCTGACGGACCGTTTTGGGCCCCAATGAATGAGCCGTTATTCCCGCATCACAGGCACCGGCAGCAGCCTGCCCCCGCGCCGTCTGACCAACGCCGACCTCGTGGCCGAACTGGCCGGGCGGGGCGTTGAGACCTCGGACCAGTGGATCGTGGAGCGCACGGGCATCCGCGCCCGGCATTTCGCCGAGCGGGACGTGTGCAGCAGCGATCTGGGGCTGGAGGCGGCGCGGCAGGCGCTGGATGCCGCGGGCGTGCAGCCTGCGGACATCGACCTCATCATCGTAGCCACGTCCACGCCGGACATGGTCTTTCCCTCCACTGCGTGCATCCTCCAGAACAAGCTGGGAGCCAATGGCTGCCCCGCATTCGACGTGCAGGCGGTGTGCAGCGGATTCATCTATGCGCTGGCGGTGGCGGATTCCATGATCCGCTCGGGCGGCGCCCGCCGCGCCCTCGTCGTGGGTTCCGAAGTGTTTAGCCGGCTGCTCGACTTCAACGACCGCACCACCTGCGTGCTGTTCGGCGACGGTGCGGGTGCGGTGGTCCTGGAGGCCTCCGAGACGCCTGGCATCCTCGCGAGCGACCTGCATGCGGATGGCAGGCACGTCGGCATCCTGTGCGTGCCGGGCAACGTGTATGGCGGCGAGATCCTCGGCGACCCGCTGCTCAAGATGGATGGCCAGGCGGTGTTCAAGCTGGCCGTGGGCGTGCTCGACAAGGCAGCCCGCGCCGTGCTGGACAAGGCCGGCCTGAAGGAGTCGGACGTGGACTGGCTGATTCCCCACCAGGCCAACATCCGCATCATGCAGGGCACGGCCAGGAAGCTGGGACTGCCGATGGACAAGGTGGTGGTCACGGTGGACCAGCACGGCAACACGTCGGCCGCATCCATTCCCCTGGCCCTCGACCACGCAGTGCGCACCGGGCAGGCCCGTCCCGGCCAGAACCTGCTGCTCGAAGGCGTGGGGGGCGGCTTCACCTGGGGCGCCGTGCTGCTCACGCTCTGAGGACTGCCGTGGCCTGCGCCGAAGCGCGGGCCCGGTACCTCGCATGACCTGAATTTCCTTTCATGACCACGAAGAACTTCGCATTCGTCTTTCCCGGACAGGGTTCGCAATCCGTCGGCATGCTCGACGCCTGGGGCGGCCATCCCGCCGTGGCCGAAGCCGTCCAGGAGGCCTCCGACGCGCTCGGCGAGGACATCGGCCGCCTGATCCATGAAGGCCCCAAGGAAGCCCTGGCGCTGACCACCAACACCCAGCCCGTGATGCTGGTCGCCGGCGTGGCGGCCTGGCGCGTCTGGCTCGCGGAAGGCGGCGCGCAGCCTGCCGCGGTGGCCGGCCACTCCCTGGGCGAATATTCCGCCCTGGTGGCCTCCGGCGTGCTCACGCTGTCGCAGGCGGCTCCGCTGGTGCGGCTGCGCGCTTCCGCCATGCAGGAGGCCGTGCCCGTGGGCATGGGGGCCATGGCCGCCATCCTCGGGCTCGAATCCGCGAAGGTGATCGAGGGCTGCGCCCAGGCCACCGCCGCCTTCGGGGTGGGCAGCACGGACGTCGTCGAGGCGGTGAACTTCAACGACCCGGCCCAGACCGTCATCGCCGGTACCAAGGCGGGCGTCGAGAAGGCCTGCGAAATGCTCAAGGCGGCGGGTGCCAAGCGCGCATTGCCCCTGCCCGTGTCCGCGCCGTTCCACTCCAGCCTCATGAGGCCGGCCGCCGAGAAGCTGCGCGAGGCACTGGCCGGCCTGTCCCTGGCCGCTCCCCGCATCCCCGTGGTCAACAACATCGACGTGGCCGTGGTGCAGGATGCGGACGCGATCCGCGATGCACTCTACCGCCAGGCCTTCGGCCCCGTGCGGTGGGTGGAGTGCATCGGTGCGCTCAAGGCGCTGGGTGCCACCCACGTGATCGAGTGCGGCCCCGGCAAGGTGCTCACGGGCATGGCCAAGCGCATCGACGCGACCCTGGTAGCCGGTTCCGTGTACGACCCCGCATCCCTGCAGGAAACCCGCGAACTGCTGGCCTGAGACGGCTGCCCGGAGAGACTCCATGACCCTTTCGAATTCTTCCGACAACACCGCCCGCATCGCCCTGGTGACGGGTGCCTCCCGCGGCATCGGTGCCGCCATCGCCGCCGAACTGGCGGCGCGGGGCTTCCGCGTCATCGGCACGGCAACTACCGAAGACGGCGCGCAACGCATCACCCAGGCGCTGTCCGCGCATGCAGGCTGCCGTGGCGCCGCCCTCGACGTGAACGACGCCGCGGCGCTGGACGCACTGATCGACAGCATCGTGAAGGAGCGGGGCGGACTGCATGTGCTGGTCAACAACGCCGGCATCACGCGCGACCAGATCGCCATGCGCATGAAGGACGATGACTGGGACGCCGTGCTCGACACGAACCTCAAGGCGGTGTTCCGGGCCTGCCGCGCCGTGATGCGGCCGATGATGAAGCAGCGCTACGGGCGCATCGTCAACATCACGAGCGTGGTGGGCGCCTCCGGCAATCCGGGCCAGGCCAACTACGCTGCAGCGAAGGCAGGCCTTGCCGGGATGACGCGCTCGCTGGCCCGCGAACTGGGCAGCCGCGGCATCACGGTGAACTGCGTGGCTCCCGGTTTCATCCGCACGGACATGACCGCCGAGCTCTCCGAAGAGCAGCACAAGGCCCTGCAGATGCAGATCCCGCTGGGCCACATGGGCCAGCCATCGGACATCGCCAAGGCCGTCGCCTACCTCGCTTCGGACGACGCGGGTTATGTGACCGGCCAGGAGTTGCATGTCAATGGCGGCATGTACATGTAATTGATGAAAGTTGACGCCGGTTGTTCCGCCCGGCGAGCCATTTCGAGGTATATCCCGATACGGCTAGAATCGCGGATTCATTCACAACCCCCAAAGGGAAACCATGAGCGATATCGAAGCACGTGTCAAAAAAATCATCGCCGAGCAACTCGGCGTGGAAGAGTCGCAAGTCACCAATGAAAAGGCTTTCGTGGCCGACCTGGGTGCCGACTCGCTCGACACGGTGGAGCTGGTGATGGCGCTGGAAGACGAGTTCGGCATCGAGATCCCTGACGAAGACGCAGAGAAGATCACGACGGTCCAGAACGCCATCGACTACGCGAACACCCACCAGAAGGCCTGAGCCTGCGGTCTCGCCTTCCCCTCGGATCGCCCTGCGGTCCGGTATCAGCACGAAAGAGTCTTAGCGCATGAGCCGTCGTCGCGTCGTCGTGACCGGCCTGGGTTGCGTCAGCCCCGTCGGTAACACGGTGGCGGAAGCCTGGGCCCAAATCCTTGCCGGTCAATCCGGCATTGGCCTCATCACCAAGTTCGATGCTTCGAACTTTGCCTGCAGGATTGCCGGCGAGGTCAAGGATTTCGACCTGAATGCCTATATCAGCGCCAAGGATGCGCGCACGATGGACAGCTTCATCCACTACGGCATCGCCGCGGCGGAGCAGGCCGTGCGCGATGCGGGCCTGCCTGTGGGCGAAGCCCTGGACGAGGAGCTGGCCACCCGGATCGGCTGCATCATCGGCTCGGGCATCGGCGGCCTGCCGCTGATCGAGAACACGCATGCGGAACTGGAGAACCGCGGCCCGCGCCGCATCACTCCCTTCTTCGTTCCCGCGTCCATCATCAACATGGTGGCGGGGCATGTTTCCATGCGCTTCGGCTTCAAGGGGCCGAATCTCTCGGTGGTCACCGCCTGCACCACGGGCCTGCACTGCATCGGTGAGGGTGCCCGCAAGATCGAGTACGGCGACGCCGACGTGATCGTCGCGGGCGGCACGGAATCCACGGTCTCGCCCCTGGGCGTGGGAGGGTTCGCTGCCATGCGTGCGCTGTCCACGCGCAACGACGATCCCGCCACGGCATCCCGTCCGTGGGACAAGGACCGCGACGGCTTCGTGCTGGGCGAGGGGGCCGGCGTGCTGGTGCTGGAAGAGTACGAGCATGCGAAGGCCCGCGGCGCGAAGATCTATGCCGAGCTATCCGGCTACGGCATGAGCGCGGACGCCGGCCACATGACCGCTCCCAGCATGGACGGCCCGCGGCGCGCCATGCTGTCGGCCTTGCGCAATGCCGGCATCAATGCCGACGAGGTCGATTACCTGAACGCACATGGCACCTCGACGCCCCTGGGCGATCTGAACGAGACCAATGCCATCAAGGCGGCGCTGGGCGACCATGCCCGGAACATGGTGGTGAGCTCGACGAAGTCGATGACCGGCCACCTGCTCGGCGGTGCCGGCGGCATCGAGAGCGTGTTCACCGTGCTGGCGCTGCATGACCAGAAGGTGCCTCCCACGATCAACATCTTCGAGCAGGATCCGGAGTGCGATCTGGACTACTGCGCCAACACTGCGCGAGACATGAAGATGGATATCGCGGTGAAGAACAATTTCGGCTTCGGCGGCACCAACGGCACGCTGGTCTTCCGGCGCATCTGACGGCTGCACCGCCGTCACGGCTCCGAGGCGCCTGCATCCATGGCCGATTCCGCGCAGGAGGAGTTCCTCGCCCCGGTACTCCGCCATCCCGCAGGCGCGGGGCACCGGGTGCGCAGCTGGGTGCTCGGAGCCGGTCTCGCGGGCTTCATGGCGTGTTCGGCATGGGCACTCCTCGGAAGTAGCGGGTCCGCCCGAACTGCCGCCTGCGGGCTGATGCTGTGGGGCTTGATCCTGCTGCAGGGCTGGCATGCGGTGTCCCGGTGGCCGTCCGGAGTTCTGGCCTGGGATGGACTGCTGTGGTCCCTGGACCGTGGCAGGGCGCATCCCCCGGTATGCGGGCGGCTGGAGGTCGCGCTGGACCTGCAGCGGTTCCTGCTGGTTCGCCTCGTGGGCCAGGATGGCCGGCGGGCATGGCTGGGCCTCGAGCCGGGCCGCCATGCCGCCGGATGGGCCGCGCTCCGCCGTGCGGTATATTCGCGCCCCAGACGGGAGCCCGCAGCCCAGGGGCCGACGATGCCCCCTGCTCATCGCTTCGATGCGTGAGCTCACGAATACATGAACGCTTCCCTGCCCCCGCCTTCCCCTGCCGACAGCGACCTCCAGCTCGTGGAGCGCACCGTGTCCGGCGACCAGCGGGCCTACGGGCTGCTGGTCGTGAAATACCAGCGCCGCATCGAACGCCTCATCGGCCGCATGGTGCGCGACTCGGACCTGGTGCAGGACATCGCCCAGGAAACCTTCCTGCGCGCCTACCGTGCACTGCACCAGTTCCGCGGGGAAGCGCAGTTCTACACCTGGCTCTACCGCATCGCGGTCAACACGGCGAAGAAGGCCTTGATGGACATCAAGCGCAATCCCGTCATTTCCGAGAACGCATTGCGCGGCGGAGAAGACGAGGATGAAACTTCCCGTATCGGACACGAACTAACCACCGACGAAACGCCGGAAACCGTGATGGCCGCGCAGGAGATCGCCGCTGCGGTCAACACGGCCATGGAAGCGTTGCCGGAGGATCTGCGCCAGGCGGTCACGCTGCGCGAGATCGAAGGCCTGACCTATGAGGAAATCGCCGAGGTGATGCAGTGCCCCATAGGAACGGTGCGATCGAGGATATTCCGTGCCCGGGAGGCGATTTCCGCCCGGGTACGGCCATTGCTGGAAAAGCAGACAGGCAAGCGCTGGTGACGCAGGCGTGCCCGGGGAGCCGGGGCAGCGTGCCGGCCCAAGGACGATAGCAGGTGAGAAGCATGAAAGACGATCCGACAATGCGTGAGCAGCTTTCCGCGCTGGCCGATGGCGGCATCGGCGAGGCCGAGTGGAGCGAGACCTTTGCTTATGCCCAGACCGCCGAAGGCCAGGAGGCCTGGGCCGTCTATCACCTGATCGGCGACGTGCTGCGCTCCCCTGAGCTGGCACGTCCTGGAAATGCCGAGCTGGCCGATCGCGTGATGGCCCAGCTGGCACGGGAAGAGCGGCCGGCCGCCGAGGTGGCCCTGCCGGACGCGGTTCCGCTGGCTCCTGCTGTCCAGGCCCAGGGCGAGGCGGCGAATGCCGCCGTGTTCCGCTGGAAGATGGTCGCCGGGCTGGCATCGCTGGCCGCGGTCGGCGTGCTGGGCTGGAGTGGCCTGTCCGGCGGGCTGCCGGCCGGTGGCGAAACCCGGCTGGCTGCTGCTCCGTCCCGCCTGGAGGCGCCGGCCACCACGACGCTGGTGTCCGCGACCGATCCCGCGGGCGAGCCGCAGGTGATGCTGCGCGACCCGCGCCTGGACGAGTTGCTGGCAGCGCACCGCCAGTACGGGGGCGCTTCGGCGCTCCAGATGCCGGCAGGTTTCCTGCGCAATGCCACCTTCGAGACGCCCCAGCGCTGAGCGCTTGCAATACCGGAGATCAGGATTGGCAGGTCCGCGCAACGCCGGTGGCTGGGGGAAATGGGTCCGGTGCTGTCACCGGGCGAAGGCCATGGCGGGCCTGGCGGTATGGCTGGCATGCGCCCCGTGGCCCGGCGCCTGGGCGGGCACCGGGGACGGCAGCGCCGGTGCCGTGGCCCGGGCCGGAGCATCGACCGCTTCTGCCCCGCAGGTCCGCGCCGAGATCGACGACTGGGTGGAGCGCATCCACCGGGCATCGCGCGAGCAGAGCTACCGCGGGAGCTTCGTGGTCTGGTCTTCCGCGGGAGGCATGACCAGTTCGCGCATCTGGCACGCCACGGACGGCAAGGTGCAGATCGAGCGCATCGAGGCCCTGGATGGCTCGCCGCGCACCGTGTTCCGCAAGGATGATCTGGTGCGCACTTTCCTGCCGCGGGCGCAGGTCGTGAAGGAAGAGCGGCGGGACATGCCAGGCCTGTTCCCCCATCTGCCACAGGCCGAAAGCAGTGCCGTGCTGCGCCACTACCGGGCGCGGTTCCTCGGCAGCGACCGGGTGGCGGGCCAGGATGCCAGCGTCCTGTGGCTGGAGCCCCGGGACGGATTGCGCTTCGGCTACCGTATCTGGATGGCGCAGCCGAGCGGCCTGGTCGTCAAGCTGCAGACGCTGGGCCTGCGTGGCCAGGTGCTGGAGCAGGCGGCGTTCTCGCAGATCGACTTCGACACGCCGCCCACCGTGCCGCAGCTGGCGGCGCAGATGGACGATACCCGCGGGTTCCGGCTGCTGGCCGTTCCGCTGGTCAAGACGACGGCGCGGGACGCTGGCTGGCAGCTGGGCCGGCCCGTGGCCGGGTTCGTCCCCGGCGATTGCTACAAGCGGGATCCGGCCGTGCTGGCCAGGATGCCCATGCCGCCCCTGCAGTGCATTTTCTCGGACGGCCTGGCAACGGTGTCCCTGTTCTTCGAGCCCTATGACGCCGCGCGCCATGCCGGCGAGCCGCGCCGCATGGACATGGGTGCCACCCAGACCCTCGCCCAGCGGGTGGGCGGAGGCTCCACCTGGCTCACCGCCGTAGGCGAGGTGCCGCAGGAGACCCTGCGGCAACTGGTGGAGCAGATCGAGCCCGTGCGTTGACCCGTGCGCGGCCGGTAGAGTGCCGGCCGTTGCGCACGGAACCAAACACGGCCTTGTCCTTCACACCTTCACATGCGTTTTTGCACAACATCGACGATTTGCCCCGAAAAGAAAGAAAGGTCTTTCATGTTCACCATGCCGTGTAACCCATCGCGTTTCCGGACACTCGTCCGCTCCCTCGCTGCCGCCGGAGCTGTCGCCCTGGTCCCCGCCGGTGCGCTGCACGCGCAGGCCGCCACGGCCAGTCCGCCGCCGGTGGTGCAGGGATTGCCGGACTTCACCGACCTGGTGGACCAGGTGGGCCCGGCGGTGGTGAACATCCGGACCATCGAGAAGGCGCCCGACCGCTCCTCCACGAATGGCATGGACGAGGAGATGCTGGAGTTCTTCAAGCGCTTCGGCCTGCCCATGCCGGGCGCGCCGCGCCAGCAGCGCCCCCAGCGTCCCGATGACGAGCAGCCGCGCGGCGTGGGTTCCGGCTTCATCCTCACCTCCGACGGCTACGTGATGACCAACGCCCACGTCGTGGAGGGCGCGCAGGAAGTGCTGGTCACGCTGACCGACAAGCGGGAGTTCAAGGCCAAGATCGTGGGCTCGGACAAGCGCACCGATGTGGCGGTGGTGAAGATCGACGCCACGGGGCTCCCCGCGGTGAAGGTCGGCGACATGAACCGGCTGCGCGTCGGTGAATGGGTGATGGCCATCGGCTCGCCGTTCGGCCTCGAGAACACGGTCACCGCCGGCATCGTGAGCGCCAAGCAGCGCGACACGGGCGACTACCTGCCGTTCATCCAGACGGATGTGGCCATCAACCCCGGCAATTCGGGCGGCCCGCTCATCAACATGCGCGGCGAGGTCGTGGGCATCAACAGCCAGATCTATTCGCGTTCCGGCGGCTTCATGGGCATCTCGTTCGCCATCCCGATCGACGAGGCGATCCGGGTGAGCGACCAGCTCCGGGCCACGGGGCGCGTGACCCGCGGACGCATTGGCGTGCAGATCGGCCAGGTCACGAAGGACGTGGCGGAATCGATCGGCCTGGGCAAGACGCAGGGCGCGCTGGTGACGGGCGTGGAAACCGGCTCGCCGGCCGACAAGGCTGGCGTGGAGGCCGGTGACATCATCACCCGCTTCGATGGCAAGAACATCGAGAAGATTTCCGATCTGCCGCGCCTGGTGGGCAACACCAAGCCTGGCAACAAGAGCACCGTGACGGTGTTCCGGCGCGGTGCAACGAAGGAGCTGCCCATCACGGTGGCGGAGGTGGAGCCCGACGACAAGCCGACGGCCGCAGCCGGGGACCGCGGCGCGAAGCCCAAGGCGTCGCCCGCCGCCCTGCAGCTCGGCCTCGCGGCCGCCGACCTGACCGATGCCCAGAAAAAGGAGTTGAAGGTCAAGGGCGGAGTGCGCGTGACGGGGGTGACCGATGCCGCGGCCAGGGCGGGCCTGCGGGAGGGCGACGTGATCCTGGGGGTCGCCAACACCGAGGTCTCCAGCATGAAGGACTTCGATGCCGTGCTGGCCAAGGCGGACAAGTCCAAGCCCATCAATGTGCTTTTCCGCCGGGGTGACTGGACCCAGTACGCCGTCATCCGCCCGAGCCGGTAAGACACGGCAATGACAGGCAAAGGCCCCATCCCGGAGTGGGAATTGGGGCCTTTCCGCTGCCTTGGGATCTCCCTCTGGGCAGAGGCTTTGGGCGCGCCGGGCGGGAAAAAAGTTCTATCTATACATTTGGATAGAATGCTGCACGTTTTCAGCGCTCTGCTTGTATATGCAAAGCCGTTAACATCACCATATGGGATCGCCCCTTTTCATGCACAGGTGTTCCACAGATCGCCCACAAGTTGTTCTCATGATGTGCCGGCATATTGTGAATAAGCTGTGCATAAATACCGCGTTGCAGGGTGGCAACGCGCCCTGCCGGTCATGATGCGGGCTTTCCCTGTCGGCCTTTTTGCCTACAATGAAGCTCCAACCATCGCAGTTGCCAAAGATTGTTGGTTCAGGGCGCGTCACCACTTGACGCGCCCTTTTTTCTTGTGCGCGCCGTTCTAATTCAACTACTTGTCGCTTCTCGTTGATGAATCACATCAGAAATTTTTCGATCATTGCGCACATTGATCACGGCAAATCGACGCTCGCCGACCGCCTGATCCAGCGCTGCGGCGGCCTGGAAGAGCGCCAGATGGAAGCACAGGTGCTCGATTCGATGGATATCGAAAAAGAGCGTGGGATAACCATCAAGGCCCAGACCGCGGCGCTGCAATACAAGGCCAAAGATGGGCAGGTGTACAACCTCAACCTGATCGACACGCCCGGCCATGTGGACTTCTCGTACGAGGTCTCCCGCTCGCTGTCCGCCTGCGAGGGCGCACTGCTCGTGGTCGATGCCTCGCAGGGCGTCGAAGCCCAGACGGTGGCCAACTGCTACACCGCCCTGGACCTCGGCGTGGAAGTGCTGCCCGTGCTCAACAAGATGGATCTGCCGCAGGCCGATCCCGACAACGCCAAGGCCGAGATCGAGGACGTGATCGGCATCGACGCGACGGATGCGATTCCCTGCTCCGCCAAGACCGGCATGGGCATCGACGAGATCCTCGAGCTCATCGTCGCCAAGGTGCCTGCGCCGCGCGGCAATCCCGATGCGCCACTGCGCGCCATGATCATCGACAGCTGGTTCGATCCCTACGTGGGCGTCGTGATGCTGGTGCGCGTGGTCGATGGACGGCTGCTCAAGGGCGAGCGCTTCAAGATGATGGCCTCGGGTGCGGCCTACAACGCCGACAACCTGGGCGTCTTCACGCCCGCCAACGAGTCGCGCAATGCGCTGAATGCGGGCGAGGTGGGCTACATCATCGCCGGCATCAAGGAGCTCAAGGCCGCCAAGGTGGGGGACACCATCACGCTGGAGAAGAAGCTGCCCAACAACCTGGGCCCGGCCGAACAGGCGCTGCCCGGCTTCAAGGAAATCCAGCCGCAGGTGTTCGCGGGCCTGTACCCGACCGAGGCCAGCGAATACGACCAGCTGCGCGACGCGCTGGAGAAGCTGCAGCTCAACGACGCCTCGCTGCATTTCGAGCCCGAGGTGTCGCAGGCGCTGGGCTTCGGCTTCCGTTGCGGCTTCCTGGGCCTGCTGCACATGGAGATCGTGCAGGAGCGCCTGGAGCGCGAGTTCGACCAGGACCTCATCACCACCGCGCCCAGCGTGGTCTACGAAGTAGTCAAGGGCGACGGCGAGGTCATCATGGTGGAGAACCCCTCCAAGATGCCGGACCAGGGCCGCATCCAGGAGGTGCGCGAGCCCATCGTGACCGTGCATCTCTACATGCCGCAGGAATACGTGGGCCCGGTGATGACGCTGGCCAACCAGAAGCGCGGCGTGCAGATGAACATGGCCTACCACGGCCGGCAGGTCATGCTGACCTACGAACTGCCGCTGGGCGAGATCGTGCTGGACTTCTTCGACAAGCTGAAATCGGTGTCGCGCGGCTATGCGTCCATGGACTACGAGTTCAAGGAGTACCGCGCCTCCGACGTGGTGAAGGTGGACATCCTGCTCAACGGCGAGAAGGTGGATGCGCTGTCCATCATCGTCCACCGCAGCCAGTCCGCCTACCGTGGCCGCGCGGTGGCCGCAAAGATGCGCGAGATCATCAGCCGCCAGATGTTCGACGTGGCGATCCAGGCGGCCATCGGCGCGAACATCATCGCGCGCGAGACCATCAAGGCCCTGCGCAAGAACGTGCTGGCGAAATGCTATGGGGGTGACATCACCCGCAAGCGCAAGCTTCTCGAAAAGCAGAAGGCGGGCAAGAAGCGCATGAAGCAGATCGGTTCCGTCGAAGTGCCGCAGGAAGCCTTCCTGGCCATCCTGCAAGTGGAGGAGTGATCCGATGCAAGCCATGCAATATGTGACCGCCGCGATCCTGGCGGCTTTCGTCGGCTACGTGGGCGCCTGGTATGTGGGCGCCATCGAGGGCAATTTCGCGCTGCTGCTGCTGCTGGCGACGGTGGTGACCGGCGCCTACTGGCTGGCCGAGCGCTTCGTCTTCCTGCCGCGGCGCCGCCGGGCGGCACAGGCCATCGAGGAGGCTGCCGTGCAGCGGCGCGCCGAGCTGGACCGCATGGGCATCGCCAAGGTGGACGGCGACGTGCAGGAGACCAAGGACCGCATCCTGATGCAGCCCTGGTGGCTGGACTGGACGGCGGGGCTCTTCCCTGTGATCGCCATCGTCTTCGTGCTGCGCTCGTTCCTTTTCGAGCCGTTCAAGATCCCTTCCGGATCGATGATCCCGACCCTGCTGGTGGGCGACCTGATCCTCGTAAACAAGTTCACCTACGGCATCCGGCTGCCGGTGATCAACAAGAAGATCACGCAGGGCACGCCACCGCAGCGCGGCGACGTGATGGTGTTCCGCTACCCGCCGCAGCCCAGCATGGACTACATCAAGCGCGTGGTCGGCGTGCCGGGCGACGAGATCGCCTACCTGAACAAGCGGCTCACGGTGAACGGCAAGCCGGTCGAGACCACGGCGCTGCCCGATTTCCTCGACGAGGACACGATGCGCTATTTCAAGCAGTACGACGAGCACCTGGGTGCCAAGCCGCACCGCATGATCAACAACCCCGACGTGCCGGCATTCATCCAGGGGGCCAGCGACTACGCCTTCCGCGAGAATTGCCGCTACAGCGTGGAGGGGGTGGTGTGCAAGGTGCCCGAAGGCCACTATTTCATGATGGGCGACAACCGCGATAATTCGCTCGATTCACGCTATTGGGGCTTCGTGCCCGACGCGAACATCGTCGGCAAGGCCTTTTTCGTGTGGATGAATTTCAGCAACCTGAAGCGCATCGGCGGTTTCCAATAGCGGCCTGCCGCGGACCGCGGCGCGCCCCAAGACACACCTAAAGCTCAGAAGAGGGTCTGGTACCATGGGTCTGCATCAGCACCACCTGCCTCGCTCCGCATCGAACGGCCCGCGGGCGGTCCGGCGATCCCGCCAGCGCGGGCTGTCCTTCATCGGCCTGGTGTTCCTCGCCGTGTTCGCGGTGGCCGCCTTCGCCATCGGCGGCCAGTCCGTGCCCATCTTCCTGGAGTACCAGGCCATCCGCAAGGCGGCAGCCAAGGCAGCGCGCGAGGCGTCCACGGTGCCGGAGGTCCGGGCCTCCTTCGACCGTGCCGCCGCCATCGACAACATCAGCTCCATCTCCGGCAAGGACCTCGAAGTGACGAAGCGCAACGACAAGATCGTGGTGTCCTTCAGCTACTCGCGAGAGATCGCGCTCGTCGGCCCCGCCTACCTCGTGTACCGCTTCCACGAGCAGACCAACTGATCCTTTTCTTCCTTCCTTCTCCGTTTTGGTTTCACCCAGCCTTTCCGCCCTGCAGGACCGCCTGCAGCATGCCTTCTCCGATCCATCCCTGCTGCAGCGGGCCATCACGCACCGCAGCTTCTCGGCCGACCACAACGAACGCCTGGAGTTTCTCGGCGATTCGGTGCTGAGTCTGGCCGTATCGAGCCTGCTCTACCAGCGCCTGCGCGACCTGCCGGAAGGCGATCTTTCCCGCGTGCGGGCCAACCTGGTGCGCCAGGAGGCGCTGCACGACCTGGCGCTGGGCCTGCAGCTGCCACAGGTGCTGCGCCTGGGCGAGGGCGAGACGAAGTCCGGCGGCAAGCAGCGCCCGTCCATTCTGGCCGATGCCCTGGAGGCCCTGATCGGCGCCGTCTATCTGGATGCCGGCTACCAGTGCGCCGAGGCACTGGTGCACCGGCTCTACAAGGACGTGGAGATCAATCCGCGCATGCAGGCGGCCGAGAAGGATGCCAAGACCGCATTGCAGGAGTGGCTGCAGGGCCGCAAAATGAAGCTGCCGCAGTACCGCGTGGTCGCCACGGTGGGGGCGGCCCACCGCCAGACCTTCGACGTGGAATGCGATATCCCGGAACTGGGCCTGACCGAGCGCGGCATCGGCGGATCGCGGAGGGCGGGCGAGCAGGCCGCCGCCGCCGCCATGCTGGCCACCCTGAAAGCGAAACACCCATGAATTCCTCCGCTCCCCCCGCTTCCGGCAACCCCGCTAACCCTGCGGCACCCCAGGACGACCTGGAGGCCATGCTGGCCGCGGCGCGCCCGGGCGCCGCGCCCGCAAAGCCGGGCGGCACCGGTGCCGCCGCGGAGGCCACCGCCGCGCAGGGCCCGCAGCGCTGCGGCCTCATCGCCATCGTGGGCAAGCCGAACGTCGGCAAGTCCACGCTCATGAACGCGCTGGTCGGGCAGAAGATCAGCATCACCTCGCGCAAAGCGCAGACCACGCGCCACCGCATCACCGGCATCCGCACGCGCGAAGGCACGCAGTTCGTCTTCGTCGACACGCCCGGCTTCCAGACGCGGCACAGCACGGCACTCAACAAGTCGCTCAACAAGACGGTGATGGGCGCGATCGGCGACGTGGATCTCATCCTCTTCGTGGTCGAGGCGGGCAGCTTCACGCTGGCCGACGCCAAGGTGCTGTCGCTCTTCAAGCCAGGCATCCCCACGCTGCTGATCGCCAACAAGCTCGACGAGGTGCACCGCCGCGCCGAGATCGCACCCTGGCTCAAGGGCATGCAGGAACGCCATCCGTTCGCCGAGTTCGTGCCCATGTCGGCCAAGAACAAGGGCGACATCGAGCGGCTGTTCGGCATCTGCGCCAAGTACCTGCCCGAGCAGCCCTGGTTCTACGGCGAAGACGAGCTGACGGACCGCAGCGAGAAGTTCCTTGCGAGCGAGACGGTGCGCGAGAAGCTCTTCCGCTTCACGGGCGACGAACTGCCCTACACCTCCACCGTCGTCATCGACAAGATGGAGGAAGAGCCGAGCAAGACGCACAAGCGTTTCATCCGCGTGGCCGCCACCATCGTGGTGGAGCGCGACAGCCACAAGGCCATGGTGATCGGCGACAAGGGCGAACGCCTGAAGCGCATCAGCACCGAGGCACGGCAGGAAATGGAGCGGCTGATGGACGCCAAGGTGTTCCTGGAAGTATGGGTGAAGGTGCGCTCGGGCTGGGCCGACGACGAGGCCCGGGTGCGCTCCTTCGGATATGAGTGAGGAACACCCCCCTGAGGCGCTGCGCGCCTTCCCCCCTCTCCTGCGGGAGGGGGGACGACGCCAGCGGCCCGGCGAAGCCGGTTCCGCGGCGTCCACTGGTGTGGCCTGCTCCGCGGCCATCGGCCCCGAGGCGGCACCAAGCCCGCTGGCGATGGCTGTCCCGGGGTAAGGGTGCCGGCGCCTTGATTTCGAGTGAAATCGCTTCTCCTCTTTCCTCATTTCCAGCGCCAACTCGCCATCGATTGCATAGCCCTCCATGGCCGTACGCCGCATTTCCGACGAACCCGCCTATGTGCTGCACCGCTACGACTGGAGCGAGTCCAGCCTGATCCTGGATGTGTTCACGCGCCACCATGGGCGGGTGGCGCTGGTGGCCAAGGGGGCGAAGAAGCCGACGTCCAATTTCCGGCCCGTGCTGTTGCCGCTGCAGCCGCTGCGCGTCACCTATACGTTGAACGGCGAAGGTCGGGAGGAGGTGCATGGGCTCAAGGGGGCCGAGTGGGTGGGGGGGCACGTCATGCCGACGGGCGACGCGCTGCTCTCGGGCCTGTACCTCAATGAATTGCTGATGCGGCTGCTGGCGCGCGAGGACACGCATGCCGCGCTGTTCGACGCCTATGCCGGCGTGGTGCGGGTGCTGGCCAGCGAGCACGGCGACGCGCTGGAGCCCGTGCTGCGCAGTTTCGAGTTGCTGCTGCTGCGCGAGATCGGGCTGCTGCCCGCGCTGGATGTGGAAACGTCCACGCTGGCGCCGCTGGCTCCGGCGGCCCGCTACGCGCTGGTGCCGGAGGCCGGCCTGCGTCCGGCCCTTCCCTCGGACCGCAGCACGCTGGGCGGTGCGCAGTGGCGCCAGCTGGAGCGTTCGCTGGGCGACGCCCAGCCCTACACGGCCACGCTGCGTGCGATCGTGGCGGGGCTCGCCGCCAGCGCTTCTCCGGCCGCGGACCTCAAGCCACAGCTCCGCGCCCTGCTGCAATACCATTGCGGCAGTCCCCTGCTGCGGACGCGGCAGCTCATGATCGATCTCCAATCCCTATGACCCAGCATTCCGTGCGTACCGCCCTGTCGGTGAACGTCAACAAGGTGGCCCTGGTGCGCAACACGCGCCACCTGGGCATTCCCGGCGTGGAGCGCGCCGCTCTGCTGTGCCTGGAGGCGGGCGCGCAGGGCATCACCATCCATCCGCGCCCGGACGGGCGCCACATTCGCGCGGAGGACGTGCCAGCGTTGGCTGCGCTCCTGCGCCAATGGCCGGACCGCGAGTTCAACATCGAGGGCAATCCGTCGCAGAACCTCATGGAGTTCATCCGCGCCGTGCGTCCGCACCAGGCCACCTTCGTGCCGGACGGCGAGGACCAGTTCACGAGCGACCACGGCTGGAGCTTTCCCCAGGACGCCGAGCGCCTCGCGCCCCTGGTGGCCGAATGCCGCGGGCTGGGCGTGCGCGTGAGCCTGTTCATGGACGCGGAGCCGGCGCAGATGGCTGCCGCGCGTGCCGTGGGCGCCGATCGCGTGGAGCTCTATACCGAACCCTATGCCGCGGCCTGGGGCACGCCTGCGCAGGAGGCGCAGCTCGTTCGCTATGCGGAGGCGGCCCGGGCGGCGCTGGAGGCCGGGCTGGGCGTGAATGCGGGGCACGATCTCAACCGGGACAATCTCGCGGCCTTCGTGGCACGCGTGCCGGGCCTGATGGAAGTGTCGATCGGGCATGCCTTCGTCGCGGATGCGCTGGAACTGGGCTACGCCGCCACCGTGCAGGCCTACCAGCGCTGCATCGATGCCGGCATGGCGCAGCGGCAGGCCGGCGCATGATCTACGGCATCGGCACCGACATCTGCGATGTCCGCCGCATCCGGGCGAGCCTGGAGCGCCATGGGGACCGTTTCGCCGAAAAGGTGCTCGCGGCCGGCGAACTGGACACGTGGCGCGAACGCAGTGCGCGCTGGCCCGAGCGCGGTGTGCGCTATCTGGCCACGCGCTTTTCCGCCAAGGAGGCCTTCAGCAAGGCGATCGGCATGGGCATGCGCATGCCCATGACCTGGCGGGACTGCGAAGTGGCCAAGCTGCCCAGCGGCCAGCCCGTCATCGTGCTGCACGGCGCACTCAAGGCCTGGTTCGAGGAGCGCGGGCTGCACTGCCACCTGAGCGTCACGGACGAGAGCGACTACGCGGCGAGCTTCTGCGTGGTGGAGCGCGGGGATCCGGGCGAGGGCGCCCGCCCGGAGGCCGTGCTCCACCCTCCGGCCTGAGCCGCACTGCTGCATCCATCGTTTCCTTCTTACGCACGTACCCCGTTCACTGCATGACCGCCGACATCGAACACGCACCCGTCATCCTCGACATCGCCGGCACGGCGCTCACTCCGGCCGACCGCAGGCGCCTGGCCCATCCGCTCACCGGGGGGATCATCCTCTTCGCCCGGAACTGGGAAAGCCGGGCGCAGCTGCTGGAGCTCACGGCCTCGATCAAGGCCGTGCGGGACGACCTGCTCATCTGCGTGGACCACGAGGGGGGCCGGGTGCAGCGCTTTCGCACCGACGGGTTCACCCACCTGCCCCCCATGCGGGCCCTGGGCGCCCTGTGGATGGACGACGGTCGCCAGGGGCCGGGCACCGGCGCGATGCGCGCGATGGATGCCGCCAGCGCGACCGGCTACGTGCTGGCCAGCGAGCTGCGCGCCTGCGGCGTGGATTTCTCGTTCGCACCGGTGCTGGACCTGGACTGGCCGTCGGGTGGGAAAGGGCCTTCGGGCAGTGCCTCGGCAAGCAGCGTGATCGGTGACCGGTCCTTCCACCGAGACCCGCGCGTGGTGGCGATGCTGGCCAGAAGCGTGGCGCACGGCATGCTCAAGGCGGGCATGGCGCACTGCGGCAAGCATTTCCCCGGACACGGCTTCGTCGCGGCCGATTCGCATACCGACATCCCCGTGGACCGGCGCCCTCTGGGCGCGATCCTGGCGGATGACGCCGCGCCGTATGCCTGGCTGTCGAACACGCTGACCAGCGTGATGCCGGCGCATGTCATCTATCCGCGTGTGGACCGGCTTCCGGCAGGTTTCTCGCGCCGCTGGCTGCAGGACGTCCTGCGCCAGCGCCTGCGGTTCAGCGGAGCGGTGTTCAGCGACGATCTCAGCATGGAAGGCGCCCGCCGCATCGATGGCGATGCGGTGGACTTCGCGACCGCCACGCTCGCAGCCCTCGATGCCGGCTGCGACCTCGTGCTGCTGTGCAATCAGAGCCTGGTAGGCGAGGGGCGTGAGCAGGGCAGGGCGCTCGACGATGTGCTCGATGCCCTGGAGCTCGCACGCGGCGAAGGGCGCTGGCGCCCCAGCCCGGACAGCGAGGCCCGCCGGCTCGCCCTGCTTCCACAGACGCTGCCCCATCCGTGGGACGAGCTCATGCTGGAACCGGACTACCTGAGGGCGCTGGATTGCCTGCCCTGAGGGCCAGATTGTTTGTAACTGAATGATTCTCGTACCGCGCATGGCTTGTTTTTCGCAACAAGCCGGGGCGCATGGGAAAACCGCGCCGTGGATGGCATTGCGCGGCCGCTGGCCGGACACATCGGGCTACACACTGCGTCAACGCGTGCCCAAGCATGGCGTTACGAACAGCAAGCAGTGCCCGCGGCCATGAGGGCGGCGCGGCCCTTGCCGGAGGTCTTTCCATGGTGCGTGATCCTGCTCTCCCTGAAGTCGCCGTCTCCGCCCGGCCCCACCGAGCCATATGGGGCACGGCCGTCACCTGCATCGCGGCCGCATGCGCCCTGGCCGGTTGCGAACGTGTCACGACGCCCGCGCCCCAGGCGGCTGCCAGCGTGCCCGCACCGGAGCCCGCGGCCTCTGCGCCCGCCGCGGCAGCCGCGCCTGCCGCGGTGCCGGTGGCCTACACGCCGCCGTCCGCAGACGTCCTCTACCAGATGGTGGCCCCGATCGCACTCTATCCCGACAAGCTCGTGGCCCAGGTGCTCGCCGGCGCAACCTACCCGGACCAGGTCTCTGCCGCTGAAACCTGGCTCGCCCAGAATCCGGGGCTGAAGGGCAGCGCCCTGGTGAATGCGGTGGATCCCCAGCCCTGGGATCCCAGCGTGAAGTCGCTGACGGCGTTTCCCAATGTGCTGGAGCAGATGGCCTCCAACCTGCCCTGGACGACCGCTCTGGGCAAGGCCTACTACCATGATCCCGCGGACGTGATGAATGCCATCCAGGCCATGCGCGCCCGTGCCGCCCATGCCGGTACGCTCAAGAGCTCACCCCGCCTGCGCGTGGCGACGGTGGAAGCCCGTTCCCTGCCGCCGCCGCTGCCGCCGTCGCAGGCGCCCGTGGCGCTGTACCAGGGGCCGGCGGTGGTCGCACCGCCACCCACCGTCATCACCATCGAGCCTGCCGAGGTGCAGACGGTCTATGTGCCGCGCTATGACCCGGCCGTGGTGTACGGCACGCCGGTGGCCGTGTATCCCAGCTACCGTTGGGCCGTGCCGGTGCAGCCTGCACCGGTGGCGGTCGCCGCGGGGCCGGACCCCGTGGCCGTGGGCGCGCTGGCCTTCGGTGCCGGCGTCCTGGTAGGCGCGCTGGCCACCAGCCACCACCATGGCTGGGGATGGAACGACTGGAACCTGCACTGGGGGCCGCCCCCTCCGCCGCCGATCGCCTGGGGTCCCGCGCCGCCGCCACCTGCCTGGGGCCCTGCGGTCGTGTACCGTGGAGCCACCTACGTGTCGAACTCACCCACGGTGATCGAGAACATTCATAACCGCATCACGGTGAACAACCGCAATGTCTATGTGAATGCCCCTGGCCAGCCGCCAGGCCTGCCTGCGCCGGGTGCGCCCGCCCTGGGATTCGCAGGCGGACCGGCTGCACCCGTGCGCGCTGCCATGGTGCCGCCGATGGGCCCGAACGGGCCGCACGGCCAGTCGCTGGCCGCGGCGCTGCAGGATAGCCATGCGGCAGGGCAGCGTCCCATGCCGTTCGAGCAACGCCATGTGCAGGCCCCGCCACTGGCCGGCGACCGGAATGGCTTGCACCAGCCCCAGGCGCTCATGCAGGCCCCGGGCCGGCCACCGATGCCGGTGGCGCCGGGCCAGCCTGCCCCCGCGCACGCTTTCGCCCAGCCGGGCGCTGCGGGTGTGCCCGGCGCGCCGCGCCCATTGTCCGCGGCGTTCCAGAACAGCCGCGCCGGCCATGGCATGCACCCCGCGGAAGCTCAGCATCCGCCGGAGCTGCAGCGCTCCGTCGAACCCCAGCATGCCGCCGAACACCGGGGCAACCCGGCGGCACCGGCCATGGCGTCCGCCATGGGGCTGCCTCCGGCAGGGCTGCAGCCGCGACCGGAGAGCGGGCGTGCCAACCCGGCGATGCCCGAGAACCGGAACCCGCATGCCGCCTTCGTGGCGCCTCCAGCTCCCATGCCGGCTCCGTCGCAGCGCCCGCAGATGCCGGCGGAGATGTCGATGGCCCATGCCCTGCAGCAGCCTCGCCAGATGGCGGCGCCTGCTCCGCACATGCAGCAGCAACCCGTCCACATGCCGCAACCTGTGCAGCCGCAGACCATGCATGCCGAGCCGCGCAGCATGCCGGTCGCGGCCATGCATGCGCCGCAGCAGCCTGCGCTACGGCCGGCCATGCACGAGGCCCTGCGCGAATCCCGGCCCGCGCCGCAGCAGCAGCCTCCGCACCACGGAGGCGGGCACAAGCCGCACGAAGGCGGCTGAGGTGCTGAATGGAGGGCGGGCCGGAGTGGCGGCTCGTGCTCTCCGTCAGGCTGCTGGCGCCGATGGGGTGTCAGGCGCCACCGGGGCCGTGGCGTGCGCGGGCGCAGGGGGCTGTGTCTCCGCCGCATCCGCCGGCCGGGGCGGCGCGCTGGTCCAGCGCCGCACCACGCGCTGGAAGATGAGTGCGTTGGGAATCTGCAGCAGCACGGGCGCATCCGGCGTGCCGTGGAAATCCTCGAGCGTCGTGTAGAGCAGGTTGATGTCCACGACGCGGCCCTTGGCGCCCGGCTTTTCCGCGGTGTCCAGCACCTCGATGTAGTCGCCCAGCCGGAACGGGCCGGCGGTGAAGATCAGCAGGGCGCAGAACAGGTTGGAGAGCACGCTCCACGCCGCGAAGAAGGCGACTGCGCCGACGGCCGCGAAGCCGGTGAATGCGGTCCACAGCACGGTGGCCGAAACCCCCAGGCGTTCCAGCACCAGCAGCACGGCGCTGCCCATGATGACCCAGCGCACCAGGCCGTTGATGGGCACCATGAGCTCGATGGGCCAATGGTAGTGGCGGCCCGCACGTTCGAGCAGGCGGCGCAGCGTCCGCTGCAGCAGCATGGCCAGCACCAGGATGAGCACGATCTGGACGCCTGGCACGATGATGTCGAGCCACTCCTGCATCCAGTCGGGAAGGTAGGTGCGAAGCCGGGTCATGGACAGGGGATGCAAGGCGGTCAGCGTCTGGGAGAAGGAACGGGAAATAACGGAAGGATTGCTCACCCACAGAGGGAGCATCGCTGCCGGCAAGGGTTCCGCGTGCCGTCCCTGCCGCTCGGGCGGGTGCTGCGCGCGGCGCCGGGGTCAGCCGCGCAATTGCTCGATGGTATCCATCTGCATCTCGAAGCTGAAGAAGCGCGCGCGGCCCTGGGCCTTGGCGGCGTAGAGCGCTTCGTCTGCGCGCATCAGCATGGCTTCGGCGCTGGTGCTGTCGTCCGGCACGCAGGTGGTGATGCCCCCCGAGACCGTGAGGCTCGCGCCCAGCGGCGAGTCGGGGTGCGCGATGGCGCGCTGGCTCACGAGCTTGCCGAGCGCGCGCGCGAAGGTCATCGCCCCGGAGCGGGGCGTGTTGGGCAGGATGAGGGCGAATTCCTCGCCGCCGTACCGTGCCGCCACATCCCTCGGGCGCACGCACACTTCCTTGAGCAGCCGGCCTACTTCGCGCAGGCAGGCGTCGCCCTGGACATGGCCCACCGCGTCGTTGAAGCGCTTGAAGTGGTCGAGGTCGCACAGCATCAGCGTGAGCGGCATGCCGTCGCGGCGCGCGGCGAGGATCTCGCTGTGCAGGATGCGGTCGAAGCCGCGCCGGTTGACGAGGCCGGTGAGGGTGTCCACCTCCACCATCTCGTTGAGGCGCTGGTTGGCCAGGTGCAGCTCCTCGGACATGGTCACGAGCCTGCGGCGCATGTCCAGCAGGCGCCGCATGGCGCGCAGCTTGGCCACCAGCACGATGGGCTTCACGGGCTTGACGAGGTAGTCGTCCCCGCCGGCCTCGATGCCGCGCCAGACATCCAGGTCGCTGTCCAGGCCGGACAGGAAGATGATCGGTGTCCACCCGCCGGCCTCGGCCTCGCGCATCTGCTGGGCGACCCAGTAGCCGTCTTTTTCGTCCGAGAGCCGGATGTCCAGCAGTACCAGGTCGGGGCGGCGCAGCTTGAAAAGCTGCAGGGCCACGTCGCTGGAGGCCGCCTCCATCACGTCGGCCACTCCCGCATGCCTGAGCTCGGCGACGAGGGCGGCCCGCACGGAGGCCTGGTCTTCGACGACCATGACGGAGAAGGGCCCCGCCGAAGGGGGGGGGCTCGCCATGCTGCCCTGGGGCGGCGGGAGAAGTGGGGGGCATGGCGGTCATCGGCCTTCCTCTCTAGGGACCGGGCGGCGGTAGGGGCATGGCCGCGGCGGCTTCAATGTTCCCGGCGCAGGGCGGGGAACAGAATCACGTCGCGGATGCTGGGGCTGTCGGTCAACAGCATCATAAGCCGGTCGATGCCGATGCCGCAGCCACCGGTGGGAGGCATGCCGTATTCGAGGGCGCGGACGAAATCGTGGTCGAAATACATGGCCTCGTCGTCTCCGCTGTCCTTGGCCTCCACCTGGGACTGGAAGCGTGCGGCCTGGTCTTCCGCGTCGTTGAGCTCGGAGAAGCCGTTGCCGAACTCGCGGCCCGTGATGTAGAGCTCGAAGCGCTCCGTCACCTCGGGGCGCGTGTCGTTGGCGCGTGCCAGCGGGCTGATCTCGGTCGGGTGTTCCATGATGAAGGTGGGCTGCCAGAGCTTGTCCTCCACCGTTTCCTCGAAGTAGAGCACCTGCAGGCCTGCCAGCGTGCGCGTGGACAGGCGGTCCTTCTCCTCCGAGAGACCCAGCTTGCGCAGCGCGGCGACCAGCCAGGCGGCATCGTCCACGCCTTCGCCGGCCTCGGTGTGGCGCAGGATGGCCTCGCGGATGGTCAGGCGCTCGAAGGGCTGCGATAGGTCCACTGCACGGCCCTGGTAGGTCAGCTGCAGGCTGCCCGCCGCCTTCGTGGCCGCATCGCGCACGAGCTGCTCGGTGAAGTCCATCAGGTCGCGGTAGTTCCAGTAGGCCGCGTAGAACTCCATCATCGTGAACTCGGGGTTGTGGCGCACCGAGATGCCTTCGTTGCGGAAGTTGCGGTTGATCTCGAACACGCGCTCGAAGCCGCCGACCACCAGGCGCTTGAGGTAGAGCTCGGGCGCGATGCGCAGGTACATCTCCTGCTCCAGCGCGTTGTGGTGCGTGACGAACGGCTTGGCGTTGGCACCGCCGGGAATGGGGTGGAGCATGGGCGTCTCCACCTCCAGGAAGCCGTGCTGCACCATGAACTCGCGGATGCCGCTCACGGCCTTGCTGCGCGCGATGAAGCGCTTGCGAGCCGCCTCGTCGGTCATCAGGTCCACGTAGCGCTGGCGGTACTTCACTTCCTGGTCGGCCACGCCGTGGAACTTGTCGGGCATCGGCCGCAGGCTCTTGGTGAGCAGCCGCAGCGTGGTGACCTTGACCGACAGCTCGCCGGTCTTGGTCTTCATGAGGGTGCCTTCGGCGCCCACGATGTCGCCCAGGTCCCAGTGCTTGAAGGCTGCGTAGGCCTCTTCGCCGATCGCGTCGCGCGTCACGTAGAGCTGGATGCGGCCGCCGGTGGCGCCGAGCGAGCCGTCCTGCACCGTGGCGAAGCTGGCCTTGCCCATGACGCGCTTGAGCATCATGCGGCCGGCCACGCTCACCGGCACGGGGTTGGCTTCGAGCGTCTCTGCCTCGGTCTCCGCGTACTGCGCCTGCAGGTCGGCCGCATGGTGCGCGGGCTTGAAGTCATTGGGGAAGGCCACGCCCTTGCCTTGTGCCTGGGCCTCCCGGAGGGACTTGAGCTTGTCGCGGCGCTCGGCGATGAGCTGGTTGTCGTCGGAGGGGGCGGCGGTGGGCGCGGAAGGATTCTGGGGGGGGAGCATAGAAGCGAACGTATGCGCCGTGGTAGCGGCTGGTGGACTGGCTGAACCCGCTATTTTAGTTTTTTGCCCGTCATCCAGCGCACCATGGCCAGCAGAACGGCGGCAGATGTTCCTGCCAGGGTCCATATGTGGGCCACCGGATCGATGCCGGGCCAGGCCAGCGGAATGCACAGGACGGCCATTTGCAGCCCGTCGAACCCGATGGCTGCCCATGAGAAGGGGCGCGCCAGTCCGCGCTGGAACGGCAAATGGCCGTAGGCGGCGAAAAGGCAGGCGCATCCCTGCCAGATGACCAGCGGTGCCAGATAGCCCTCCAGGCCCTGCCATGCGGATGGAATCCACGCTGCATGGAGCGCCCAGGCGGCGGCCAGGCCTGCCAGCAGGGTGCAGGCCGCGCCCGCCAGGCCGATGCGCAGCGACAGCGTGGCATGCTCGCGCCCCTGGGAGAGCAGCACCTGGGGCCAGGCGGCGTACACCACGGCAGGCAGCAGTCCGAGCAGCCGGAGCAGAACGGCCAGATAGCTCGCCTCCGCGGCCCCGTGGAAGCGCTGCCACATGACGAGGACCGCCATGCCTGCCGCGGCGTCGGCGGCGGTGTGCGCGATGCGCAGGAGCGGGCCCCGGTCATCCTGCTGCGACGGGCGCGTTGCTCCTGGTGTGTGATGGTCGTCCTCCGGCGGGGCCGGCAAGGTGCGTGCATCGCGCGCGGGGCGCAACAGCCAGAGCGCGCCGATCGCGTAGCTGCCAGCGGCTGCCGCGAAGAGCGCCGTGGCACCTGCGCCAGGCAGGAGCAGCCCTGCACTGCCGGCCACCGCGAGCGCGGCGAGCGGCGGGACCGACCGGGCCAGCGCGGCCGACTGAGCGGATGCCGTGCGCAGGGCCCACGGTTGTGCCATGTACCAGCCCAGCTGCAGCAGCGCCAGGAGGGCGGCCCAGGCCAGGCATGTGCCGGGGCGGCCCAGGCCTGCCAGCCAGACGGCCGCCGCCGCGACCGGAAGCAGGAGGCTCCAGCGCAGCAGGCTGGCGCGCATCGCTTCCCGCAGTGCCGGACCGGGAGAGTGGTGGATGTTGGCCAGGAACCGCAACTGGCTCTGGGCGAGCGCCAGCGTCATCCAGAAGAAGCCGATCTGGCTCACCACCGTGAAAAGTCCCACCTCCCGGGGCTGGAAAAGCCGCAGCATGAGCAGGCCGAAGAGACCCTGGGCTGCCAGCGAGACGGCGCTCGCGGCTGCGATATGCGTCGTGGTGCCGAGCAGTTTCATGCGCGCTCCTGCCATCTGCGCCATATGTGCATGCGGGCCAGCAGCGCATTCCACGCATGCGCTTCCATCGGCGGGACGGTGCGGGGCTGCTCGTCCAGGCCGGGTCCCAGCAGATCCGCATAACGCGCTGTCGTCGCGTGGGCGGGAAGGTAGATGAACCGTGCGCCCGACGTGCGCTCGAATTCCCGCACCCAGCGGTAGTCGGTGGAGACGGTAGGCAGCCCGACTGCGCAGTATTCGAGCAGTTTGGTGGAGGTCTGCCGGTCGTAGGGGGGGCGCACCGGCACCAGGTTCAGGCCGTAGCGCGCCTGCGCCAGCAGGGCCGGGACGTCGCCCTGCGGCACGCGTCCCACCATCGTCACGCTGGGCAGCCGGCCCAGAGCGGCCCGCAGGTCATCGGGCGGCTCCCCTATGAGCAGCAGCGTGCGTCCGGCCGGCGCCAGGGCTTGCAGCAGCGGCGTGAAGCCGCGCAGCCGGTGCATGTCTCCGAGGTAGGCGAAATCGAAACGTTTGCTGCGCTGCGTGCCCGGGCGCGACAGGAAGGCTTCTGGAACGCCCATGTCGCGGTACTCGAACGGAATCGCGTCGCTGAACCCGAGCCGTTGGCGCACCCAGGCGTTCTGGAAGATCCGGTAATCCGGGGTGGGCTGGTGCCAGGACTTGATCCTGTCCTTGAGCCAGGCGCAGGGCGGCACCGAGGCCGACGCGTATTCGTGCACCTGGAACGCCCCGGGATGGCTCCGGGCGCTGGCCGGGGGCACGAGCCCGCAGATCCACCACAGGACCTCGGCATTGCCGGGTACCGTGCCGGGATGGTTGTGCAGCACGGCCTGGTGTCCGTATTGCTGCAGGAACGCGGAGTAGGCTCCCAGTTCCGGCAGGTAGGCTTGCCCGGAATGGATGAAATGGATCAGCATCGCCCCGACGCCTCCCGCAGCACCGACTGCCACCCCGCCAGGAAGTCCGCATGCCGGTACTGCTCCAGAATGCGTTGCAGATCCGCCTGCACGATCTCGGCCGGCGTGCGCAGCGTGGCGAGTACGGCATCGGCCATGGCCTGCGCCGAGCTCTCTCGCGCGAGCAGGTAGGGCGCGTGGCCCTGCAGCATTTCTTGCAGGGCCGGGATGGGTACACCGACGCAGGGCACCCCCATCGACAGCGATTCCAGCGCGGCCATGGGGCAGCCCTCATAGCGCGAAGTGAGCAGGGTCAGATCCTGTTCACGGCAGAACCCGGCGCTGTCCTCGACATGCCCCAGCCATCGAAGCCGTCCCGCCTGCTGCAGGTCCTGCGAGGCGGCTTCCAGGTCGCCTCGCAAGGGCCCGTCGCCTGCCAGCGACAGGTGGAATTCGGGTGGCAGCCTGCGCAGGGTCTCCAGGAGCAATTGCGGGTTTTTTTCGGCGGACAGGCGTCCCATGTAGCCCATGCGTACGGGGCCGTGTCTTTCCGTGGCCTGTGCCGGTTGTGCAGCGGCGCAGGAAGGGGGGGCGGGATTGTGCACGACGCGCAGGGCCGGGGATTTCCGGCTGCCTCCCCGAATGAACCGCAGGAACGCTGCCTGCGATGACCCGGAGACGAACACGCAATGCGAGACGTGCCCGTAGAGCCAGCGCAGCCATGCCTGCTTTCCGGCCCCGGCACGGGCCTGTTCCAGCACCGTATCGACCGGCCCGTGCACCCACACCACAGCGCGCCTGCGCGTCGCGAGGCCCAGGGCCCAGGCCACGTAGGCCGGGCGGAAGTTGTGCGCGGCGAGCAGCACATCGCTGCGCCGGGCCGCTGCGAGCAGGGCCAGCCCCCTCTGCGCCGCGGCATGCTGGATGTCCACCGCCCAGCCCGCTGCGCGCAGCCCTTCCACCAGTGCCCGGGTGACCGTCGCCACGCCGCCGGCCGCCGGTGCATCGTGCAGCAGGCAGATCCGTGGAGGTGTGCAGGTGCCTGGGGATAATCGGGACATGGACGCAATCTCCAGATACTTATCGGGCGAGGACTTCGATGACGACTACCGGTACCAGCCCCGGATGGCCTTCGCTCCGCTGGCGCGCGGCGACCTGCTCGAACAATGGTGCGCCGGGCGATCGGTGCTGCACGTGGGGTTTGCTGACCACCAGCCGCTGATCGCCGCGCGGGTGGCCGATGGCGGCTGGCTGCATGCGCGCCTGAGCCGCAGCGCGCGCCAATGCCATGGCATCGATATCAACCGGCAGGCGGTGGAGGCCGCCCGGGTGCTCGGATTCCAGCACGTGCACGCGCTGGACATCCACGCCGCGGATTCCGAAGGCTTCCTGCGCGGGCTCGGCGTGGATCTCGTCATGGTTCCCGACGTGCTCGAACATTTGGGCGATCCGGCGGCTTTCATGGCGCGGCTTGCGCAGATTTTTCCCGCCGCGGATTTCGTGGTGTCCGTGCCGAACGGACTTGCGCTGCGCAACGCGGTGAACATGCTGAACGGCGTCGAGCGCGTCAATACCGATCACCGGGCATGGTTCTCGCCCTACACCCTGAGCAAGGTGCTGGCCGATGCCGGCCTGCGGGTCGAGGAGTTGCGCGGCTGCATGGTCAGCCCGGCAGGCAGCCTCAAGGGGCGCCTGCTGCGGGGGCTCGTGCGCCGGCGGCCGCTGGGGGCGGACGTGCTGGTCGCGCGCGCGCGGGTGACGGTGCCCTGACGCCACGCTGCTACCTCGCACCGAATCCGCTGGCCAAGATGCGCAGCGTCTTCCAGGCGATCAGCAGGTCCAGTGCCACGGAATAGTGCGCAACATAGTAGAGGTCGTAGCTGAGCTTGACGGCGGTCTGCTCCTCGCTGTCCGCGTAGCCCTGCTGCACCTGCGCCCAGCCGGTGAGGCCGGGGCGCACCAGGTGGCGGTAGGGGTAGGCGGGGATACGCTCCGCGAAGCTGCGTACGAATTCCGCCTGTTCGGGCCGCGGGCCGATCAGGCTCATGTCGCCCTGCAGGACGTTCCACAACTGGGGAAGCTCGTCGAGGCGTGTGCGGCGTATGAAGCGGCCCACCGGCGTGATGCGGTCGTCGTTGGGCTGCGCGAAACGCGCGCCTTGCTCCGATGGCGCATGGCGCATGCTGCGCAGCTTCCAGATGCAGAATTCGCGCCCGTTGCGGCCCACGCGCAACTGCGAGAACAGCATGGGGCCGGGGGAATCCAGTTTCACTGCCAGGCCGGCGACCAGGCACAGGGGCAGCCAGAGCGGCAGCGTGGCCAGCGTGGCGGCCAGGTCCACGATGCGCTTGACCGTGTCGTAGGCCGGGTTGCCGTCCAGCGCCCACAAATCCTGCGCATGGTCGTCAGGCAGCACCATCCGGCCGCTCAGCAGTTCGGCCACCGCTTCGACACTGTAGAGGCGGATGTGCTGCAGCCGCAGTTCGCTGATTTTCCGGTCGCGCACCGCGTGGGAGGGGGCGTGCCGGTCCAGCACCACGCCGGCCCAGCCCCGGGCCGTTGCGTCGTCCAGGCCCCGCTCCGGCCAGGGCACGAGCGTGATGTCCTTCCTGCGCGCTTCGTCTGCGCCGGGCCCCAGCAGCGCCTGCAGGCGCTTCGGAACGGTATCGTCCAGATAGATGAGGCACAGTCCGTGGCGGCGCAGGTCGCGCCAATGGCCGGCCAGGAACCACGCCAGCGACAGCAGGTACGACAGCAACACGGCTCCCCGGGAATAGGGGCGCTGCAGCAGCGCGAAGCCGAGCGGAGCCGTCAGATACGGCACGGCCGTCGCCACGAAGAGGAAACTCCTGCCCTCGAAACGCGGCAGGTGGGCGCCGCTGTACAGCCAGTAGGACGCGATGGCATAGGGGATGGTGCACCACAGGACGGTGGCGGGGAACTGGTAGGTCGCCCAGCCGCGGCGCTGAAGTTCCAGCCCGATCAGGTAGGCCGCGAGCAGCGTCACCGCTCCCGCCAGCGACCAGCGCAGCACCGAGCCCTGCCGGTGCGCCGTGGAAGAGCCAAGTTCGCGTTGGGGAATGCTGTTCATGCCATTCGGGAGCGGGAATGCCGCAGTGCGGCGGCATAGACGCCGCGCACTGCCGAACCCATGCGCTCGGCGGTGTAGTGCCGTTCGTAGCGCTGCCGGGCGGCGGCGCCGAGCCGGGCGCGCAGCGCGGGGGACTCCATCAATTGTCGCAGCGCAGCGGCGAGGGCTTCCGGGTCCGCGGGTACGAGCAGGGCGTGCCCGGGGTCGGGCAGCAGCTCGCGCACGCCGGGCAGATCACTGGCCACGATCGCCATGCGCGCGCGCATCGCCTCGATGAGCGAAATGGGCAATCCTTCGTGGTCCGACATGAGCACGAATATGCCGTGGCGTGCGAGCTGGGCGGGTACGTCATCCACGTCTCCCTGGAAATCGACCGACGGCTGCAGGCCCAGGCGGGCTGCCAGCGCTTCGTGGGCCGGCCTGTCGGGGCCGTCTCCCAGGAGGCTGGCGGAGCCGGCCTGTCCGGTCATGTCCCTCAGCCGGGCCAGGGCATACAGCAGCAGGTCATGCCGCTTCGGCGGGGCCATGCGGGCGACCATGGCGATCGAGGTGCCTTCGCGCTTCCATGCGGCGGCATCGTCGGGAACGGCGACGTCGTCAACGCCATTCACGACAGTGACCAGGCGCCCGCCCGGCAGCGGCAGGCTGCGTGCGAGTGCGCGCTCGTGCTCCGAGACGCACACCATGCGGCTGGTCAGCGGGGCCAGCAGCGCCTCGGTGGTCCAGGCCATCGCCCGGCGCGGCCAGGTATTGCCGGCCTTGAATGCGAAGCCGTGCACGGTGTAGATCACGGGAACACCCGACAACGCTCCAGCGATACGCGCTGCCACGCCCGCCATGGCGCTATGGGCGTGCAGCAGGTCCGGGGCCTGTGTTCGCACGATGCGGAGCAGATCGCGCGTGGCCCGCAGGAGGCGAACCGGCCGCAAGCCATTGTCCAGCCAGGGAATGCCATGCACTTGCAGGCCCAGGGCTTCCAGATCCCTGCCCAATGGGGAAAGCGGGCCGGTTCCGCCGATGGCGGCCTGCACGGCCACACCCTGCGCGGAGAGCGCGGCGCACAGGGTGCGCACATGGCTCTGCGCTCCACCTGTTTCGCCTTTGGTGATGACCTGCAGGACTTTCACGGCGCACGCATGCCGGGCGCTGGCCGGATGGCGTGGAGCCTGCTCATGGCGCGATGCCCGTGCGGTCCAGTACGTCGCCCACGAGCTCGAGCCGCAGCAGCGGACTGTCGAGCTGCATGAGTTGCTGCTTGAGGTCGATGGGCACCGGCAGCAACTCGCACCAGCGGTTGGCCACCCAGCCGCAGTCGTCCAGCTGGGCGGCGCTCGGCAGGGGCAGGCTGCTGTCGTCGGGGTTGCGGTCGCGCAGGCGTGCCAGCACCTGTTCCAGGGCCGCCGCGGCCTTGCGCAGGTCCGGCGGCACGGGCACGGCCACGTCCGGCGGCAGTTGCTCGATGTCGGCGATCCAGAGGCCGTGCGGCAGCAACTGGCGGCGCACGATGCGGAACCGCTCCGACCCCTGAGCCTTCATGGCGATGAGCCCGGGGTGGGAATCGTCGAGTTCCGAGATGGCTGCCAGCGTACCCACGTCATGGAATTTCTCGGGCGCCGCACCGGCCTGGCGCACCTCGTGCCCGTCCGTGAGGGCCACCACGCCGAATGGTGCCCCGGCCTGGCGGCATTTGCGCA